>NZ_CBDAQN010000003.1:1087500-2191162 GCF_965199065.1 Acidisoma sp.
GCCAGCACCTGGATAGTGCGCCGGATCTCCTCGTCACGGCCAATGACCGGGTCGAGCTTGCCGTTGCGCGCCAGTTCCGTCACGTCGCGGGCGTATTTCTTCAGCGCGTCGAAATTGGATTCCGCCGCTTGGCTGGTGACCTTACGGCCTTTGCGCATGTCCGTGACCGCACGGTCGAGCGCCTGGGCCGGCGTTCCAGCCTCCCGCAGGGCGCGCGCAGCCGGACCATCGCCGCCCGCAATCGCCACGAGCAGGCGATCCTGAGCGACAAATTCGTCGCCAGCCTTGGTTGCCGCTGTCTGCGCCGCATCCAAAACCCGCACGAGATCAGGCGTGATTTGGGGTTGCCCCGCGCCGGTTCCTTGAACCTTGGGCTGGCGCGCGATCTCGGCGTCGACCGTACGCTGCGCGATCGTCGGGTCGCCGCCGGCGGCCCGGATCAGGCCCGACGCGGCACCTTCCGGGTCGTCCAGCAGAGCCTTCAGCAGATGTTCAGGCGTAATCCGCTGGTGAAACTCGCGGATCGCAATGGTTTGGGCGGCCTGCAGGAAGCCGCGCGACCGCTCGGTAAACTTCTCGATGTCCATATTCGTCCCTTTCAGTCAGGCGACCGGCATGAGACTGCCCCTCATGAGGCGGCAGAACCATGATACACCGCAAAAGTTAGGAACGACGCGGCATGACCTCAAGAGGTCGTGAGATCGATCTCGCGCTCCGTGGGCTCCGGGAGAGGACGTTCCGCCACCACATCCAGCGGGTCTTCCGGCGCCTCCGGCACAACCATCGCCTCGCTCGGAATCCTTTCGGCAACCCGGGCGGATTTGGCGCTTTCCGCGGCCTCTTTCGCCCTTGCCTGCCGCTGAGCCGTTCGCTGCGCCTGCTCCTCCGGGGTCGGTGGATCGCCTACCGTGACCTCGACCTCCACCCGCATGGACCGGAAATCCTGGGCCCGGCCGATATAGCCGCCCGAGAGCGGGGTCGCCTGATGCGGTTCGCGCGCCATCGACACCCGGATCAGGTTGCGCCCGGCGATGAGGCCGTTGGTGGGGTCGTATTCCACCCACCCCGCTCCCGGGAGATAGATGGCGCACCAGGCGTGAGTGGAGCCGCCGCCGACCATGGCATCGACACTGTCGACCAGCGCCTCGTCATAGAGGTATCCCGAGACGAAACGGGCAGCGAAGCCGAGAGACCGGGCCGCTTCCATCATGAGCACCGCGAAGTCCCGGCAGGCGCCACGGCGGTGCGCGAGCGTATGCAGGGGCGCGTGCGTGCCCTTGCTCTCCCGCGCCTCGTAGATGAAGTCGGACTTGATCGCCTCGGTCATGGCGATCAGCAACTCGCGGGTTGGCGTGTTGCCGGTGGGCTTGAGGAAGCGCCGCGCCCAGCCCTCGACTTGGCGGTCGGGGTCCGGATGGTGTGGTTCGATGAGCCGGCTGAGGTCGGGATACTCGTCGCCGGCATAGCGGAACGGATACGTCTGTGCCGAAGGGTCGATCGGCAGGTCGGCCAGCACCGGGTAATGCTGCAGGTCGAGTTCGGAGACGATGCGGAGCGTCTTCGCACTGGCGCCGCGCCAGTCGAGGAAGCAAACGGAATTGCCGAAGACATCGTGTGCCCATCGGGTGCGCGCCCCCGGCGGCGTGATCCAGAGTGTCGCCTCCAGGAGCCGGAGGTCGTGGCTGTCGCGCGGACGCATCATCAGCCGGTGCTCGGTCAGCCGAACCGGTTCAGCGTACTGATACTCCGTCGTGTGGTGGATGCGGACGCGGGGCACGGGGTTGTATGCGACCGCTCAGGCGGCGGCCCGGCCCGAACGAGGACCGATGATGCCTTGGCACAGCGTTTTCATCCGCGCCTTCGCCCGGCCGACGAGAGCCAGACCCGCAAGCCGGCGGTCGAAAAAGGCCAGCGTCGCTTCATTGTCGAAGTCCATGTCGTTCAGCCAGAAGAGCAGCGTCGGCAGCATGATGGCGGCCAAGGTCGCGCGCTTCGTGTACCAGTTGAAGTCAGAGGACTGATCGCCGGCTGCATGCCAAAGGCCGTCCACCAACGTCGCCATGAGCCGGGCGCTCAGCGCCGCCTGCCGCGGCAGGATGAGCCAGGACAGGGCACGCCGCGTCGCCTCCTTATGCAGAGCAAGCTCGGCCAGCAGCGCCGCCACGAGGCTGCGGACACGTTTGCCGAGCCGCATCTCCCCCGCCATCTCCGGTTCCGCCCTGAGAACCGCTCGCTCGAGAGATAGGGCCAGAAAGCCTTCGATCATCTCCGGCGCACCGCCCGGAAACCGCCAGTCGGCCTCCGAGGGGTCTGCCCCGGCCTGCTTCAGGGCCTCGGCCAGCGCACGGGGCGTCCAGCCGTAGAGCGGCACCAACGGCAACATGACATCGAGGGCAGCCGACTGGTCCGGATCGACGTTGTTCATGCTCGCGCACCCACAGCCGGGAGAGACGGCTGGAACCTGGAGAGTTCCTCGGTGAAGCCCATCTTGGAGAAATCGCTCATGCGCATTGGATAGAGTATACCATCGAGGTGGTCATATTCGTGCTGCACGATGACGGCATGCAGCCCCGCCGCCTCGCGTTCCATCGCGCTGCCATCACGCCCGAGCCCAGCATAGCGGATGTGCGCGAAGCGAGGCACGGCCGCGCGAAGGCCGGGAATTGAAAGACATCCCTCCCAACTCAGCCGCTGCTCCTCCCCGAGCGGGACAATCGTCGGGTTGATGACCGCGTGCGGCGACACCTCGGGCTCGGCACTTTCCGGATCCGCCTGCGCGACCTTGGCCGCGGGTAGATGAAAGACAAAAAGACGAAGCGGAACATGTACTTGCGGTGCCGCGAGCCCAACGCCGCCGGCATCGATCATGGTCTCGATCATGTCGTCGATGAGGCGCTGGATCTCGGGACTGGACGGATCGGGCACAGGTGCCGCTTGTTCGAGAAGAACGGGGTGGCCCATGCGGGCGATCTTGAGAATGGCCAAGGGGAGGCTCCCGGAACGGTGTGGCGGAAAGCGGTTGGAGCAAACAGGTGATCATGTTATAGCGCCGCCCTGATCTGGGGCATGCGTCAGCAGACGCTAGTCCACCTTATATGTAATCCAGAGAGATGGAGCAGGCGGCCAAGTGCAGGTTCTCGTTCGTGACAACAATGTTGATCAGGCGCTCAAGGCGCTTAAGAAGAAGATGCAGCGGGAAGGGATCTTCCGTGAAATGAAGCTGCGTCGCCATTTTGAAAAGCCGTCGGAGCGCCGCGCGCGGGAAGCCGCCGAAGCCGTGCGCCGGGCTCGCAAGATGGAGCGTAAGCGTCTGGAGCGCGAGGGCTTCTAAGCCCTGCCACACAAACGTCCGACAAGTTGAAAACCCGCCGTCACCGGCGGGTTTTTTTGTGACTTGCTGCATCGCACAATAATGTTACCGTCAAGAACCTCTGTTGATTCAATGGCTTGAACATTACGCCTTGTTCTGCCGCAAGCGCGGCACCCCTTTGCCTCAGCAAGGCCAGGATCTTCTCTTATCTGTTACCTCAACAAAGCAGATACCCGCTTAACGCAGGAGAGAGAAGAATGCGCATTGCGCAGATTGCGCCGCTAGCTGAGGCGGTCCCCCCCAAGTTCTATGGTGGAACCGAGCGTGTCGTTTCGTATCTGACAGAAGAACTGGTGGCGCTCGGCCATGAGGTTACGCTGTTCGCCAGCGGCGATTCCGTGACCTCGGCGGAACTCGATGCAGTTTGGCCGCAGGCGCTGCGCCTCGACACGACGATCAGGGACTGGTCGGCGCCGCTCGCCCTTCTGCTGGAGCGCGTGCGACAGCGGGCCGACGAATTCGACGTGCTGCATTTCCACCTCGATTACTGGCCGGCGTCCCTGTTCGCGCGCCACAACATCCCGTTCGTGACCACGCTGCACGGCCGGCTTGACCTGCCGGAACTGCGTCCTGTCTATGCCGCGCTGCCACCAATGAACATCGTCTCGATTTCTGAAGCGCAACGCCGTCCCCTCAAGGAGGCGCACTACGTGGGCACGGTGCTACACGGATTGCCGGCCGAACTTCTTACGCCGCAGGCCGCGACGCCCTCCTACCTTGCCTTCCTGGGACGCATCTGCCCCGAGAAGCGCCCGGACCGCGCCATCCGCATCGCGCGCGCTGCCGGCATCCCCCTGAAGATCGCGGCTAAAATCGACCGTGTCGACGCAGAATATTTTGAGACCGTTATCAAACCGATGATTGCCGACGGCGGTGTCGAACTGGTTGGAGAGATCAACGAGCAGCAGAAACCGGCGTTCCTCAGCGGCGCCCGCGCCCTCCTGATGCCGATCGACTGGCCCGAACCGTTTGGGTTGGTCATGATCGAAGCCATGGCCTGCGGCACGCCCGTGATCGCCTACAACCATGGCTCCGTGCCGGAAATCATCGATGATGGCGTTACCGGCTTCATCGTCGAGGATGAAATGAGCGCGGTCGCCGCCGTTCGGCGCCTGCCCACAATCCCTCGTGCAGGTGTGCGCGCGATGTTCGAAGAACGTTTCACTGCGCGCCGGATGGCCGAGGACTATCTTTCGATCTACCGCAGCGTGTCCGCATCGCGCCGTCCGCGCCTGCGCCTCGTGAAGTGAGCCGGGGCTTCACATACCGGCAACGATAAGGCGCGCCGAGACGGCGCGCCTTAGGTCTTCTACTTGCAACGCGGTCTCAGCTCCCGTCGCTATCCCTCGGAAATGCGGGACGTGAGCAGGGTCGGATTGATCAGATGGCCTTGAGGTTTGTCGCGGCAGCCTTGCCACGTTCCATTGCCACTTCGTAGCTGACCTTCTGGCCCTCGTTCAGGCCTCGGAGGCCTGCTGCCTGAACAGCGGTTATGTGGACGAATACGTCCTTGCCGCCATCCTGTGGCATGATGAACCCAAAGCCCTTCGTGGTGTTGAACCACTTCACAGTGCCGATCGCCATAGCTGTATCCACTCCGTCTCGAGTAAACCGCGCGCCGCACCAATCAGGCCCGGGAGCATTGGCGACGCCGTCAGACAGAGGCGCAACAAGGCCGGCCAGACTTCGAACGCGCATTAGCCATGCAGAAAACAGTAGGGGTTGTCAATCGCAATGGACGCACCAACAACGCATAGAAAAAGGGGCGGGTAAAACCCGCCCCTCGTTCCGAAATCACAATAGGAACCGGCCTCGGCGGAGCAAGCCTTTTCCCGGCCTGTCCCGCCTGACCAATCGCCGACAGACGACTTAGAAGTCCATGTCGCCCATGCCGCCCATGCCGCCGCCACCGCCGGGCATCGGCGGGGCCTTCTTCTCGGGACGCTCGGCAACCATCGCCTCGGTCGTCACGAGCAAACCCGCAACGGACGACGCATCCTGCAGCGCCGTACGCACGACCTTTGTCGGGTCGATGATGCCGGCTGCAACCAGGTCCTTGAAGTCGCCCGTCTGGGCGTCATAACCCCAGTTGTATTCATCCCGCTCCAGCACCTTGCCGGCAATGACAGCACCATCGGCGCCGGCATTCTCCGCGATCTGGCGCAGCGGCGTCTGGATCGCCTTGCGGACGATCTCGATGCCGAAGGTCTGGTCGGAGTTGTCACCCTTGAGGCCGTGCAGGATCACCGACGCGCGCGTCAGCGCCACGCCGCCGCCCGGCACGATGCCTTCCTCGACCGCGGCGCGGGTCGCATGCAGCGCGTCGTCGACGCGATCCTTGCGCTCCTTCACCTCGACTTCGGTCGAGCCGCCGACGCGAATGACAGCGACGCCGCCGGCAAGCTTCGCCAGCCGCTCCTGCAGCTTCTCGCGGTCGTAGTCGGAGGTCGTCTCCTCGATCTGAGCCCGGATCTGGGCGCAGCGACCGGCGATGTCCTCTTTCTTGCCGACGCCTTCCACGATCGTTGTGTTCTCTTTCTCGATCAGGACCTTCTTGGCCCGGCCGAGCATGGCGAGCGTCACGGTCTCGAGCTTGATGCCGAGATCTTCGCTGATCACCTGGCCGCCGGTCAGGATCGCGATGTCTTCCAGCATGGCCTTGCGGCGATCGCCGAAGCCCGGAGCCTTCACGGCCGCGATCTTCAGGCCGCCACGCAGCTTGTTGACGACGAGCGTGGCCAGCGCCTCACCCTCGACATCCTCGGCGATGATGAGCAGCGGCTTGCCGGACTGCACAACGGCTTCCAGCAGCGGCAGCATCGGCTGCAGGCCGGAGAGCTTCTTCTCGTGGATGAGGATGTACGGGCTGTCGAGGTCGGCGACCATCTTCTCCGGATTGGTAATGAAGTACGGAGAGACGTAGCCGCGGTCGAACTGCATGCCCTCGACAACGTCGAGTTCGGTTTCGATGCCCTTGCTCTCTTCGACGGTGATGACACCCTCGTTGCCGACCTTCTGCATCGCTTCCGAAATCTTTTGGCCGATGTCGGCCTCGCCGTTGGCGGAGATGGTGCCGACCTGAGCGGTCTCGAAGGGCGTAGTGATCTTGCGCGAGCGCGTGCTGAGTTCGGTCACGACCAGCGCCACCGCCTTGTCGATGCCGCGCTTAAGGTCCATCGGGTTCATGCCCGCGGCGACGGCCTTCAGGCCCTCACGCACGATGGCCTGAGCCAGAACAGTTGCGGTCGTCGTGCCGTCGCCTGCCAGGTCGTTCGTCTTGCTGGCGACTTCGCGCACCATCTGCGCGCCCATGTTCTCGAACTTGTCGGCAAGCTCGATTTCCTTCGCGACCGTCACACCGTCCTTGGTGATGCGCGGGGCGCCGAAGCTCTTGTCGAGGACGACGTTGCGGCCCTTGGGGCCCAGCGTCACCTTCACCGCGTCGGCGAGAATGTCGACGCCGCGAAGCAGGCGGGCCCGGGCGTCGGTGGAAAAGCGAACGTCTTTCGCTGCCATGGAGTTTTATCCTTATGCTGATTGCGGATTAAGCCGGTGAAGAGAGCGCCGCTCAGGCCGCCTTCTTCGCCTCAACACCGCCGGCAATGATGCCCATGATGTCAGACTCCTTCATGATCAACAGCTCCTCGCCGTCGATCTTGACCTCGGTGCCCGACCACTTGCCGAACAGAATGCGGTCGCCGGCGACCACGTCGAGGGCGACGATCTCGCCGCGCTCGTTACGCGCGCCCGGGCCCACGGCCACGATCTCGCCCTCCATGGGCTTTTCCTTGGCAGTGTCGGGGATGATGATGCCGCCGGCAGTCTTCTCTTCCGCGGTGAGGCGGCGAACGACGACGCGGTCGTGCAGGGGACGGAACTTCATTCGGATCGCTCCTGAATGCTTATGTTGACCTTCTGCGCCGTGCGGGCGGCCCTTGAACTGCGGCACCGGCAAGCACGGTTGGCACTCTCTTCGTGAGAGTGCCAGCGGTCTAGTCAAAGGTTTCCAGGATGTCAACGACTTAGGCAGCACTCCCTGGTGACGAGTGCTAAGCGTTTGATCTCATTCGATTCTTCTTGCTTCTTTGCGGCGATGTTTGTCATCTTGCTGACATCCCTGGGTCCAGCCGCGCCAGACGGCCGAGGGCACTGAATGACCGCTAAAGGTGATTTGACGGATCCCACCATAGATTAGCAGCAAGGACGACAGAATGAGCCTGGCTCTCCAGCTTCGTGACTACCGCCTCACCACTGCCGAGATCCTCTATCGGCTGCCTGACCACCCCGCGGTCCTACAGAGCTACATCTGGCAAGATATGGATCGGGCGCCGGATTATCCGAGCCTGAAGAAGTTCCTGGAGTTTTGGTCGCGCGAGTTGGAGGGCAAGCTGCACTCCGTCCGCGTCGGCACCGCCGGAAAGCTGATCGCCCCGCCGCAGTGGCGGCACGTCGCGCATAGCCTGGCGCTGCATTAGGACGTTGCTCATAGGCTGCTCCGGCCCCTCCCGGAGGCCGGCGCGTCTCTTCAAGATTGCGCGCGCACACATGTTGCGATCTGCGTCTTACGTTTTGCTCATTATTTTTGGGAGGCGCGAAGCCCGTCGCGCGCCTAGATAGGGGCATCGCAACCCTCTCCAGAGGTTCCATGCCCTTCGACCTCGTGATCGCTCATGGCCGCTCGACGGGCGTGCCATCTATCGGCGCGCGGCGCGCCGTCGCAATTTGGCTCTTTACAATCTGCGTCATGCTGCTGGTCATGATAGGCCTGGGGGGCGCGACCCGGCTGACCGGCTCGGGTCTTTCCATCATGGATTGGCAGCCCATCAGCGGCATCGTGCCGCCGCTTTCCTCCGCCGAGTGGGAGCGCCTCTTCGCGATCTACAAGACGATCCCCCAGTACAAAATGCAGCCGCTGGGGTTCGACCTGACCAGCTTCCAGCACATCTTCTGGCTGGAATGGATCCACCGCTTCTGGGGCCGGCTGACCGGCATCGCCTTCCTCCTCCCGCTGATCTATTTTGCCGTGAGAGGGCAGATCCGCCGCAAGCTGTTGCCGGGGCTGATCGTCATCTTCTGCCTCGGGGGCGTCCAGGGGTTCGTCGGCTGGTTCATGGTGTCGTCGGGCTTCTTCCCGGACAGCGACCATGTGCAGACGTTGCGGCTTGTCGCGCATCTTGTGGTCGCCCTGGTGCTCTACGCCGCCATCCTCTGGGTCGCGATGACCGAGTGGGTGCCTTACCCGCCTGCCGTCCCGGGCAGCGTCGGCCTGCGCCGGCTGGTGATCGCGGTGGTCGTGCTGACGGCTCTCACCATCATCGCAGGCGGGTTCACCGCCGGCAGCCGCGCCGGCTACGTCTTCAACAGCTTCCCGCTCATGGGTGGCCGGATCATCCCCCGTGGTTACGACGCTCTGCACCCCTTCTGGATGAACTGGTTCCACACGCTGGCTGCCATCCAGTTCGACCACCGTCTGCTTGCCACCGCGACGGCTGTCACAACCTTGGCCGCCGTTCTGTGGGGCTCCAGCCGCCAGCTGAGACTGCCACAAGGGCCCCGTGATGCGATGCTTGCGCTCGGGGTCGTTGTAGTGGTGCAATACGTGCTCGGCGTCGCCACATTGTTGCTGGTGGTGCCGGTCGATCTTGCGACCCTGCACCAGGTCGTCGCGGTTCTTCTGCTCAGCGCCGGCCTAATCGCGCTCCATAGCCTTCGCGGAGCCCGCGCTCACGCTCAGACATAAGGTCATCGCCATGATGCCGTCCGCCACACCACTCGAAACCACCGATGGTTTGTTCTTTGGTCAAGCGGGGAGCCAGGGTGGCTCGTTGCTCGATCGCGCAGCAGCCGAGCACATCGTCTCGGAAACGCTGACCGGCGCCGATGACGGCGAGCTGTTTCTCGAATACCGGGAAAGCGAAGCCCTTTCGCTGGAAGACGGGCGCATCCGCACGGCGAGTTCCGACACCTCCCTCGGGTTCGGGCTGCGGGCGGTGGCCGGCGAGGCCACCGGCTACGCCCATGCCGGCGAAATCTCGCACGACGCGCTGACCCGCGCGGCGGACAGCGTGCGTGCGGTCCGCACCGGCCATGCAGGCACTTTCGCCGCGGCGCCGCAGGCGACCAATCAGCGCCTCTACAGTGACGAGAACCCCTTGCGCGGCAGCGAGTTCGCCGTGCGTGCCGGGCTGCTATCCGAGATCGACGCCTACGCCCGCGCCAAGGATTCCCGTGTCACCCAGGTGATGGCCTCGATGTACGGCGAGTGGCAGGCGGTGCAGATTCTGCGCGCCGACGGCAGCCGCGTCGCCGACCTCCGGCCCCTCGTGCGCCTCAACGTCTCGGTCGTGGTCGAGCAGAATGGGCGGCGCGAGACGGGCGGCCACGGCACCGGCGGGCGTTTCAGCTACAGCCACGTGATGGACCCGGCGGTCTGGCGGGGTGCCGCCGACGAGGCGTTGCGTCAGGCGCTCCTGAACCTCGAAAGCGTTGCCGCTCCGGCGGGCGAGATGGAGGTTGTGCTCGGCTCGGGCTGGCCCGGCATCCTGCTGCATGAGGCGATCGGCCACGGGCTCGAAGGTGATTTCAACCGCAAGAAGACCTCGGCCTTCTCGGGGCTGCTCGGCCAGCGGATCGCGAGCCCCGGCGTGACGGTCGTGGACGACGGCACCCTGCCCGACCGGCGCGGCAGCCTCACCGTCGACGACGAGGGAACTCCCACCAGCCGCACGGTGATGATCGAGGACGGCATTCTCGTCGGCTACATCCAGGACCGGATGAACGCGCGGCTGATGGGCATGCGCGCCACCGGCAACGGCCGGCGGCAATCCTATGCTCACGCGCCGATGCCGCGCATGACCAACACCATCATGCTGAACGGCGGCCACACGCCCGAGGAGATGATCCGCTCGGTCAAGCGCGGCCTCTACGCGGTGAATTTCGGCGGCGGGCAGGTCGACATCACCTCCGGCAAGTTCGTCTTCTCGGCGAGCGAGGCCTATCTCATCGAGGACGGCAAGCTGGGCGCCCCGGTGAAGGGCGCGACGCTCATCGGCAACGGGCCTGATGCGCTGACGAAGGTGACCATGGTCGGAAATGATCTGGCGCTCGATCCCGGCATCGGCACCTGCGGCAAGCAAGGCCAGGGCGTGCCGGTCGGCGTGGGGCAGCCGCACATGAAGATGATGGGGCTCACCGTCGGCGGCACCGCCAGCTGATTACGGCGCGGAACCCTGCGAGGGCCGCGAGGTTCCGGGCGAGTGCCCCGTGACACGCTTGAAGGCGCGGCTGAAGGCCGCCTGGGAGGCGTATCCCAGGCGTTCAGCGGCTGCGTCGATTGGCAGCTTGTCGCTCCCGATCCATTGCGTCGCGAGCCTCATCCGCAATTCCGCGGCGTAGCGCAACGGGGTGACGCCGGTGATGGCATGAAAGCGTTCCGCGAACACGGAGCGTGAGGTGCCGGTTTCGGCCGCCAGATCGGCGACCGTCCAGTTTCGTCCGGGATCGCGATGCAGCGCGGCGAGTGCGCCGACAAGGCGCGGATCGCGCAAGGCGTCCACCACCCCCGAGGCGCCATCGCATCCGCATTCGATCCAGCCGCGCACGATGATGGCGGACAAGACATCGGCGAGCCGTCCCAGAATGCCCGCGAAGCCCACGCGGCGGCCGCAGACCTCGTTCTCCATCGCCTTCAGGATCGGCAGGACCTCTGGATGACGCTCGGACAGCGTGCCCGCGATCATGGCTTCCGGCATCAGGCGCACGAGGCGCTGCATGCCCCCCAGATCGAACTCCATGCAGCTGCTGAAGATGACGGTGTTTTCCGGACAGTCGGGTCTTCCGGCGCAGTCCTTGATGTCGGACAGAGCATCGCAGACCGGCTCGCCCGTGAAGCTGGTGATGTCGCGGCAAGGCAGATCAACGGCGGATAATAGCTGGTGCTTGCCACCATGCGGCAGGAAAACGGCCGTGCCGGCAGCCAGGGTGGATATCGCTCCCGTCTCGCCACGAAGAAAGACGGTGCCCGCCACGACCACGTGCAGATGGGCGCGGTCCGGCCCACCGTCGAAACCGACACCAAAGGGCGGAGCGACTTCGATACGCCTGTATTGGACGCCGCGCAGGCGCATGCCGAGCAGTAACTCGCTCATCAGGTCAAGCGGGGGCGGGATGGCACCTGCCGAGGCCATTCTATGGACTTTCGATCAACAGAAGCGGACTTGCTATCATGGATCGTCCGGCCGTCCCAGTCTATCTAGCGGACAACAGATCGAACGAGGACCTTGATGAGCGACTACGCGGACCGGAGCTGGGCGGCGGAGGTGCCTGAACGGGCCTCCTGGCCTGCTGTCTTTTCTCTGACGCTCGGCGTCTTCGGGCTGGTGACGGCCGAGTTCCTTCCCGCCAGCCTGCTGACCCCCATGGCGTCCGGCCTCGGCATCTCGGAGGCTTTGGCAGGCCAGGCGGTCACGGCAACCGCCCTGGTGGCGCTGGTCTCAGCCCTTCTGGCCGCTGTCGTCACTCGTGGGCTGGATCGTCGGATCGTCATGATGGGCTTCTCGGTCCTTCTCATCCTGTCGAACCTGCTGGTTGCGGCGGCACCGGACTTCTTGCTGCTGCTGCTCGGGCGCGTCTTGCTCGGCGTCGGGCTTGGCGGGTTCTGGAGCATGGCGATGGCCGTCGCCATACGTCTCGTGCCGACGCCCATGGTGCCGCGGGCGCTATCCATCCTGTTCAGCGGCGTCTCGGTCGCGACGATCGTCGCGGTGCCGCTCGGCAGCTACATCGGCGGGCTTTGGGGGTGGCGCAGCGTCTTCCTGTTGGCGACCCTCATCGGGGTGGTGACGCTCCTCTGCCAGATGGCGTTCCTGCCGAGCCTCGCGTCCCGTCACGTCTCGCGGCTGACCACGCTGGTGGAGGTCTTGCTGCGGCCGGGCGTCAGGCTTGGCATGCTGTGCTGCGTGCTCGTCTTTGGCGGGCACTTCGCGCTGTTTACCTACGTGCGGCCGTTTTTGGAGGACGTCGCAGGGGTCGGAACGAGCGGCATCGCCCTGATGCTGCTGGGGTTCGGTCTGGCGAATTTTGTCGGCACGCTGCTCGCCGGGGTCCTGTTGGAGCGCAGCCTGCGCCTCACGCTGACTTTCGCGCCGGTTGTTATCGGTGCGGCAGGCGTGGTTCTCGCTGTTCTGCACGTTGGGCTGCCGGTGCATGCGCTTCTCGTGGCGCTCTGGGGAATGGCGTTCGGAGCGATGCCGGTTGGCTGGTCGACCTGGATGGCGCGCGCCGTGCCTGACGAAACAGAAAGTGGGGGCGGGATTCTGGTCGCGGCGATCCAGCTGTCCATCGCATCGGGCGCTGCTTTGGGCGGGTTGGTGTTCGGCTTCAGTGGCGTCGTCGGCGTCTTCCTGGCCGGCGGCATCCTGCTTCTGCTGACCGCGTGCCTCGTCTTCGGACGCGTGACGCGAAGCCTTCAGCCGGAGACAGTCACCGGCCTGCAGTAGCAGGCCAGCCGGCCACCGGCCTGCAGTAGCTTGGGTAAAATCCTCTACGGAGTGATCGTCGGCGGCAGAGGCGGCAGCGTCGACGAGTTGGCGCGCGGCGCAGGTGCCGGTGTCGGTGTCGGTGTCGGTGTCGGGGCGGATGGCGCCGGTGCGGCGAGTGACGGCGGCTGAGACGGCACCAGTTGCTCGGCCGGGGACGGAGCGGCAGAGGGCTCGGGCGCCGGAGCGACAGCGGGCGCGGGCGGCGTCAGCGGCACAGGATTTCCCTGAGGCAGACCCAGGTCGCTGCTCGGCATCGTGGGCGCGGCGTCATCCTGCTGCGGCTGGCCCGGTTGCGGGTAACCCTGCTGGGGGTAAGCGGTCGGGGGAGTGCCAGCTTGGGGGTAGCTCGTCTGAGGGTAGCTCGTCTGGGGGTAGCTCGTCTGGGGATAGCTCGTCTGGGGATAGCCTGGCTGAGGCTGGCCGGCGGGCGAGGTCATCGGCATCGGCGTGATCCCCGCGGAAGGCACGGCCGGGGGGTAAGACGGAGCCGGATATGGGGCGGGATAAGGGGCCGGCATCGAAGCCGGAGTGGGTTCGCCCAGCGGCGTCGGCGCCCCGAGAGGCATTGGTGCGCCCGTCCCTGGAGCAGCGCCCACGGCAGGAGAGCCGGGCCCGGCCAACGGTTCGGCCTCGACCGGCGTCGGTGCAGCCGGGCCCCCGATCGGCGAAACACCGCCGACCAGCCACCCGGCGAGGTGCTGCCGAATTTGATACTCGAGTTCGACGTTCTCGGCGTTCACCAGATCCGAGGTCATCGTGTAGAGGAACGCCCGCATGGCGTCGTAGCTGGTATCGTCCGGCAGCGTGCGGGTGCGGGTGACGCTGGCCTCGGTGTAACCGGCGCGCCTCCCGTCCGCCGAGGTCACCGCGACCTGCACCGAGACGTTGCCGACGACCGTGTCGTTGACCCGGTTGAGCGATGCCGTGTTGATGGTGACGGTCGCGGTCCCATTGCTCCCGGCGGCAGTCAGCCGGTCCTGCAGCATCTGCTGCACGGCCTGGATCGGGGGTTCCGGGCTCTCTGCATCGAGGTTGGTGCCGTCCTGGCTGGGCGCATACGCCACGACGGTCTTGATCGAGGACACGTTCAGCGAGATCGGAGCCAGATAAGTGTAGCGCAGAGGCGGGAAAATCTGTGGCACGCCCTCATCGCTGCTGCAGCCGGCCAGCAGAAACGGCGCCGATAGACAGGCGCCAAGCAGCGTGTAGCGGAAGAGGGAGCGTCTCACCTTGGTCTTCTCCTAACCTATGACAGGCCCGCAGGGTCCGGTTGCCCGCGCAAATCCACCCGCGGGAACCGGAAGTCGAAATTGCAAAACTCGCACGTCATAACGATGTCGTGTCCCGTGCTCATTTCGTCCAGTTCAGCCGGCGTGAATCCTTCGAGAATCCCGGCGAGCTTGGCTCGCGAGCACCGGCAGCCATAAGCGAGCGCCCGCGGCCGGTCCACCGCCACGCCTTCGGTATGGAACAGCCGGTAGAGCAGGCGCTCGGGCGCCAGCGCATCGTCCAGCAGTTCGTCGTCGGTGATGGTGGCGGCGAGCAGCGTGGCGGCGCGCCAGCTCTCTTCCTGCTCGGCCTCGGTCATCGCGAGGTTGGCCTCGCCGCCGATGGCGATGCGCTCCAGAATAAGTCCGGCTGCCCGCCAGCCGGCGGCGGTCCGCGCGCAGGCGAGATGCAGCGTGCATTGCAACTGCTCGCTGGTCTCGAAATAATGCAGCGCCATCTCGTTCATCGAGGGGCCCTCGATGCTGACAATGCCCTGGTGGCGCTCCGTTTCCGGCCCCTGGTCCACGGTGAAGGCGAGATAGCCGTGCCCAAGCAGATCCGCATCCGTCGGCGCATCCGCGCCCGCGAGCAGTTGCTCCAGCTTCTCCGCATCGGCGCGTGCATAGCCCCGCAGCGTACCTTGGTCGGTGCAATCGGCGAGCAGCAGGTTCACCGGCCCGTCGCCCTTGGCCTGGATGCTGAACGTGCCCTTGAACTTGAGGGCGGTCGCGAGCGCCGCCGTCAGCGCCAGCGCCTTGCCGGCCAGGCGGGTGACGGCGTCGTGGTTCTCGTGCCGGGTGAGCAGGGCGTCGGCGAGCGGCCCCAGCCGCAGCAGCCGCCCGCGCACCGGCCGGCCCGGCATGAAGAAGGGGGTGACCCCACGCGGCACGACGATGTCGGGGACTGGGGGGCGGCCGGTATCCAGGAAGATGGGTGTTTCGCTCATGACGCTCTCAATTAAGCAGCCCGGGGACGTTTCGCCATCCACCGGGAAACGGCTCCCTAAAGCGGCAGCCGGAACAAGGGAATAGTCCCCGCCGCCAGGATGCCGTCGCGCAGGTTCAGCGGCGCATCGAGCGTGTCCACACCCGCCGGCCGCATCATCAGCCCGAGCACGGCGCGGATCGCCGTCGCCTCGGGCCGGGTGAGCGTGCCAGTCTCGGCGAGCCTGTCCACCGTCTCGTTCACCCCGGCGAGATGAAGGGCGACCGAGCCTTGCGGCCTGAGGAACGCGTCGAGCTCGAAGCGCCCCTGCCCGTCCACGGTCAGCGGCCCATCCGCCAGATGGAGTGCGCGGAGCCCCACGGTGCCCCCCGCGTTCCGCCAGGCGGTGGCCAAGGCCTCGGTTGCCAAGGCAGGGGGCGCCGGTGCTGAACCTTGAGCCGGCACCGGCCCGGAGACTGCGGCATCGAAGGACAAGCTCCGTAGGCTGCCGCCGAGCCCCGGGAGGAGATGCGGCGGCAGCCCCACGCCAGTCATCGTAGCCGCGACCACCAAGGCGTTGCCCGCCGCATCGGCGTTGGTATCGTCCGTTTCCGCGGCGTCCAGCGTGGCGACCGTAAACGGCTGCGGCGTCCCACCCAAGGCCGTGACGGCAGCGATCAGGCCGGTGGCGTGAAGCTGGAAAAGACGTGAAGGCTCGTCGGGCGCCAGCGCCACCTGTCCGGCGAAGGTCGTCGCCTGGAAGGGGATCGCCGATCCAGCGCCGGCCCTCAGCGTCTGGCGGCCGGTCACGCCCCAGAAAAGCTTGTTTGGATGCCGGATGTCGACCGCGAGCGTCAGGGCGTCCGCCTGCCAGGCAATGCCGCCGGGCAAGTACTGGGCTCCGCCGGCGACGCGTATTCCCGGCAGGGTAACACCCGCCGCCATCGGCCAGCCGCTGCGCTGCGGCGGCCCATGCGTTATGGACCAGCCATCGGCGCGCTGCTGCCGTTCCCAGGCGAGAACATGGTCAGCAACGCGACCCGCGGCGACATACCAGATCGCGGTCCAGCCCCCGGCCAGGACGATCATCGACAGGATGAGGACGGCGATGGTTCGCCGGTAGTATCGCCGTTTGCGCATGCCCCTCCATATCGCCCATTCCTATTCTTGTGCAGGCGCTTGCCGCCACACTGACCCGACCTTATGCGTCAGAGACAAGACAGAGACCGGAGACCGCCCGTGGCCCTCAGAAGCGTGAAGAAAGTCGTTCTTGCCTATTCCGGGGGTCTCGACACCAGCGTCATCCTCCGCTGGCTGCAGACCACCTACGGCTGCGAGGTCGTGACCTTCACGGCGGATCTCGGTCAGGGCGAGGAGCTGGAACCGGCCCGCCGCAAGGCCGAAATGATGGGAATCAAGCAGATCTTCGTCGACGACCTGCGCGAGACCTTCGTGCGCGACTTCGTCTTCCCGATGTTCCGCGCCAACGCGCTCTACGAGGGCCAGTATCTGCTCGGCACCTCCATCGCCCGGCCGCTCATCGCGCAGCGCCAGATCGAGATCGCCGAGGAGGTCGGCGCGGATGCCGTGGCGCACGGCGCGACGGGCAAGGGCAACGATCAGGTCCGCTTCGAGATCGCCTATTACGCGCTCAAGCCTGATGTAACGGTGATTGCTCCTTGGCGTGAATGGGACCTCACCAGCCGCACCAAGCTCATCGAGTTCGCCGAACAGAACCAAATCCCCGTGACGAAGGACAAGCGCGGCGAGGCCCCGTTCTCGGTCGACGCCAACCTTCTGCACTCCTCGTCCGAGGGCAAGATCCTTGAAGACCCCGCCATCGAGGCGGACGAAATCGTCTACCAGCGGACCATCCGGCCGGAGGATGCGCCCGACCGCGCCACCATCATCAGCATGGACTTCGCGCAGGGCGATGCGGTCGCGATCGACGGCGAGGCGTTGTCGCCCGCCTCCCTGCTCACCAGGCTCAATGCCCTCGGCCGCGCCAACGGCATCGGGCGGCTCGACCTCGTGGAGAACCGCTTCGTCGGCATGAAGTCGCGCGGCATCTACGAGACGCCGGGCGGCACGATCCTGCTCGCGGCGCACCGGGGGATCGAGAGCATCACGCTCGACCGCGAGGCGGCACATCTCAAGGACAGCCTCATGCCGCGCTATGCGGAGCTGATCTACAACGGCTTCTGGTTCAGCCCGGAGCGGCGGATGCTGCAGGCGCTGATCGACACGAGCCAGCATTCCGTGACGGGCCGCGTGCGGCTGAAGCTCTACAAGGGCAATGTGACGGTCATCGGGCGGGAGAGCCCGCACAGTCTCTACTCGACCAAAGTGGTGACCTTCGAGGACGACGAAGGCGCCTACAATCAGGCCGACGCGCAAGGCTTCATCAAGCTGCAGGCGCTGCGGCTGCGCCTCGGCGCCACGATCGGCCGCCGCGGCGGGAGCCTGTGAACCTTCGCGCGTGAGACGGTAAGCCGATGGACCTGTCCCGCCGAAGCTCGGCTCCGGAGTTTATGGACGAGACGACGACGAGCCCGGAGGATTATGCGCGCTGCCTGGCAGACCTGGAGACGGTCAACCGGATCACCTTCACCCATCGCCCGACCTTGCGCTGGCTGGACGAGGCGACGGCCTCCTTGCGGCCGGGGGCGCCGATCTCGATCCTCGACGTGGCCTGCGGCCATGGCGATCTGCTCCGCGCCATCCATCGCTGGAGCGTGAAGCGCGGCATCAGCGCAAAGCTGGAGGGGATCGACCTCAACCCCCGGAGTGCGGTGGCCGCCGCGCTGGCGACCCCGCCAGAGATGGCGATCAACTGGCGGATCGGGGATGTGTTCAAATACCGGCCGGAGTCGCCGCCCGACTTCATCGTAAGTTCGCAGTTCAGCCATCATCTCGATGATCTCCAAGTGGTCGCCTTCCTCGCCTGGCTGGAGCGGAACGCCGCCTGGGGCTGGTTCGTGGCCGATCTGCATCGCCACGCCGTTCCCTACTACGGCTTCCGCTTGCTGGCGCGGCTGATGGGCTGGCATCCGATCGTCCGTTACGACGGCACCATCTCCATCGCGCGCGGCTTCCGCCGCCAAGACTGGGAGCGGCTGACGGCGCTGGCGGGCGTGAGAGCGGACATCCGCTGGCATCCCATGTTCCGGCTCTGCGTGAGCCACCTGCGCCAGTCCGATGTGCACAGACCCTCATGATCCAGCCAAGGATCCCTCAGACGACGGCCGCCGTCGCCGCACATTACGACGAGCTGGATGTCTTCTACCGGGAGATCTGGGGCGACCACCTGCATCACGGATACTGGACGACGGGGCGCGAGACGCCGGCCGAGGCGGCCGAGGCGCTGGTCGATCTGCTGGCGGACCGGCTCGACCTGCGGCCGGGGCTTGCCGTGGTCGATATCGGTTGCGGCTACGGCGAAACGGCCCGCCGCCTCGCCGCGTCGAGGGGTGTCGATGTCACCGGCCTGACGGTATCGGCCGCGCAGGCGGGTTACGCCGCGTCGAAGCCGGCTGCCGGTGGACGCGTGAAGGTCCTCGTGCGGGACTGGCTGGCGAACGGCCTGCCCGATGACGGCTTCGACCGCGCCTATGCGATCGAGAGTTCGGAGCACATGCCGGACAAGCAACGGTTCTTCAACGAGGCATTCCGGGTGCTTCGGCCGGGCGGAATTTTCGGCGTCTATGTCTGGCTGTCGCGGAGCGCGCCCCGGGGTTGGGAGGTGCGGCATCTGCTCGAGCCGATCTGCCGCGAGGGCCGGCTGCCGGGCATGGGCGACGAAGCCGACTATCGGGCGATGGCGGAGGCGGCAGGCTTCCGGGTGGAGCTTGTGTCGGACATCAGCGACCGGGTGCGGCGGACCTGGTCCGTTTGCCTGCGGCGTGTCGCCGGGAAGGTGGCGACGGAGACGCGGTATCGGCGGTTCCTGATGGAGCGGTCCGCCAAGAACCGCGTGTTCGCGCTGACCTTGGGGCGGCTGCTGCTGGCCTATCGCACGCGGTCCATGCGCTACTGCCTGCTCGTGATGCGGAAATAGCTATGGGTAGCGTTGTCAGAGGAAATGTTCATCGACTGGGTCAGACAAAACCCCGTCCTCAAGGGCTGAGCAGTCTGGAGCGGGCGAAGGGAATCGAACCCTCCTAGCTAGCTTGGAAGGCTAGAGCATTACCACTATGCTACGCCCGCCCAACGAAGCGTTTGGACCATAGCCCTCGCGCAAACGCAACTACAGAGGGCCTCACGTCACCCGGAAATTGCCGAAGAGCCACGGCTCGCTCGCATTCACTGGCTCCGGAAACAACCGCCCGCGGTCCTGCAGCGGCGTCCAGTCCGAGTAGACCCCAACGACCTCGCCCAGATAAGGCCCGGTGATCTCGAGGATGCGCTCGTGGTCGATCCCGTCGGGCTCGATGATGCCGCGCGCCGGGTTCTCCATTGCCCAGATCACCCCCGCCAGCACTGCCGCCGTCACCTGCAGGCTCGTCGCGTTGTTGTGGGGCGCAAGCACCCGTGCCTCCTCGATCGTCAGCCGCGAGCCATACCAGTAGGCACCGCGCTCGTGACCCATCAGCAGCACGCCGAGTTCGTCCATCCCCGATACGATCTCGCTCATCATCAACCGGGTGCGGCTCTGCATCTCCCAGTTCTTGCCCGCCAGTTCGTGGATCGAGAGCACCGCGTCATCCGCCGGATGATAGGCGTAGTGAACCGTAGGCCGGTAGGCGACCGTGCCGTGTTCCTTCACCGTGTAGTAATCGGCGATCGAGATGGACTCGTTATGCGTGATCAGGAAGCCGTGGAAGGGTCCCTCCAGCGGCGTCCAGGTGCGAACGCGGGTCGAGGCGCCCGGCCGCTCCAGGTAGATCGCGGCGCCCGAGCCGAACTCATGCCGCCGCGCATCCGCGGGCCAGACCGTCTCGTGCGTGCCCCAACCGAGTTCCGCCGGCTGGCAGCCTTCGCCGACAAAGCCATCCACCGACCAGGTGTTGACGAACTCGTCCCGCTGCTTCGGGATGTTGGCGAGCTGCGTGTCGCGCTCCGCGATGTGGATGACCTTCACCGAAAGCCTCTGCGCCAGCGCGCCCCACTCCGCCCGCGTCGTCGGCACCGACACCGCCAGCCCGGTGTCGGCCGCGAGGTTCAGCAGCGCCTGCTTTACGAAATGCGAAACGAGGCCGGGATTGGCACCATGCGTGATGAGCGCCGTCGGCGCCCCCGGCTGATCGGCCAGGGCAAGCGCCGATTCCCGGAGCCCGTAGTTGGAGCGCTGCGAGGCGGAGAGCGACGGGTCCGTATAGCCGCCGGCCCACGGCTCGACGCAGGTGTCGAGATAGAGCGCGCCCACCTCCCGGCAGAAGCCGATCAGCGCCACCGAGGAAACGTCGACGGACAGGTTGAGGAGGAAATCGCCCGCGCCCAGCAGCGGCGCGAGCACCTCGCGGAAGTTCTCCCGCGTCAGCGGCGACACGCGGTAGGCGACGCCCATGGCTTCGGCGACAGCGCGGCCGCGATCGTCCGAGTTGACGATCGTGATCCGCGACGGCGCGAGATCGATATGGCGCAGGATGAGCGGCAGAACACCTTGGCCGATGCTGCCGCAGCCGACCATGACCAGTCGGCCAGAGAAGGTGACGTGCTTCACGGATAAAGACTCCACGGATAGAGCGATGAGAGGAACCGCCGCCCGGGCCTCGGGCGGCGTTCAGTCGATCCGGCGAACGAAGACGCTAGTTAAGCCAGAGACTCAGGCGGCGAGAATGGCCGGCTCCTGCGCCACAACCTCATTCGCCGCAGCTGCATGAACCAGCGGCTCATGCCCGAGCGGCTCATGCCCGAGCAGCTCATGGCCCGGCGTACGAAGCATCGGCGCATCCCGCACCTCGACGAGCTGGGCACGGTCGAACCCGTTGAAGGCAGTGCGAAGGCAGGCGCCGTAGGCCCCCAGCTGGCCGATCTCGATCCAGTCGCCTTCCTCGATCGTGTCGGGCAGCCAGAACGGTCCCTTCATGTAGTCGGCACTGTCGCAGGTCGGGCCATAGAACGCGAACGGCCGCATGTCTCCCTCCACGTCCGCTGGGCGAGCGCCGATAAGCCGCGCCGGAAACCGGAAGGCAGGCGTGCCGGCATCCGACAGGCTCCCATAGACGCCGTCGTTAACATACAGCGTGTCGCCGCGCCGAAGCTGCACCTGGACCACGACAGACGCTCCGGCGGCGACCAATGCGCGGCCGGGCTCGGCCCAAAGGCGGGCCTGGGCAAGTCCCAGCGCCTCGAAGGCCCCTTCGATCTCGGCGAAGTAAGCGCCGAGCGGCGGCGGCTCGAGATCCGGGTAGCTGACCGGAAACCCGCCGCCGATGTCGACGATGTCGATGGTGACGCCCGCACGGCGGATGGCCTCGCCTGCCAGCACGAGGGCGCGGCGATAGGCGAGCGGGTCCATGCACTGCGAGCCGACGTGGAAGGAGAGGCCGAGCCGGCGCGCAAGCGGACGAGCCGCCCGCAACAACTCCGCCGCTTCCTCGACAGGAGCGCCGAACTTGCCCGAAAGATCGTAGACCGCTCCGCCCGCCGGGAGCGCCAGCCGGACGACGAGGCCAAGATCGTCGGCGCGCCCATTCTCGTTGCCGTTCGTCTTGTCGCCCGTCTCATCCATGATCTTGGCGAGTTCGCTGGCGCTGTCGAACACGAAGTCCCGCACGTCATGCCGCCAATAGGCTTCGCGGATCGCCGGGCGCGACTTCACGGGATGCATGAAGTGGATTTCGGCCTCGGGGAACATCTGTCGCACCAGCGACACCTCGCCCGCCGAAGCGCAGTCGAAGTGACGCACCCCGCCGTCCCACATGGCGCGCAGCACGGCGGGCTCCGGGTTGCACTTCACGGCATACAGGACGTCACCGTGGAAGCTTTGCACGAAGCGCGCCGCCGTTTCCGTGATGACGGCGGGGCGCAGGCAGTGCATCGGCTCGGCCGGCTGGGCAGCCGAGACGGCTTCATCGACTGTCGGCAGACGCGTGGGCGCATCGCCGATCGTGCGGCGGAACGGCGAGACGGCGGCGCGGGAGCGGAGATGGCTCATCGGGCAATCCTCGTATCACCCGCGGCTGGCCGCGGATGTGACGTCTTGAACATGCGAAGTTCGCGCATGGACCAGGACCGGCAACGGGATCGACCCGCCGACGGACCCAAATGACGGCGATCAGGCCGACGCTACGGCGCCGGCAGGATCGTCAAACGATGATGCGATGAAGGGGCATCGCAGCGTGCGTAACAGAAAACATACCCGTTTCCCTTAAGGACGCCGGTCGGGGTTGGGACCGGCTGGACCAAAAAGGACGCGTTACGTCGTTGCTGTGCCCTTGGCGGGCTCGCGGCACGTGCGGTTGCGTCTAGTATGCGCCAACTGGCGCGGCAGGTTGTATAGCGACTAATGTAGCCGGCAGGGATGCCTATCGCGCCGCTCGGATATGCGGAATGAGCAAATGGGCGTCAATGCGGCAGTAGTTCTGTCGAGGTCATTCAAGACGCCACTTTTCGGCCATTCCGCTGTCTGTAAAAGCACTTCAAGTGAAATCAGTATGACCAGGACGCATTTTGCTGTTAGTTAAAAGACGTATTGCTCTACATCTAAAGAAGTATAGCCCGTTCGGCTGAGGCTAATCGATTGCTCTTAAGGTCTGGAGGCTAAGATACTCACCGTTCGGATAGCAGGGCCGGAGGCTGCCTCAACGCCGGGACCTTCTTCGGATAGGCAGGCCGCTCGTTCAAGCATGGGGGCGGCGCAAGTAGCGCTCAACATGCTGTCGAGCGCCGTGTTCATTCTGCACCCCAACAGTGACATCGTGGAGAGCAATGAGGCGGGCCAGCAACTGCTGCGCGTTTCGCGGGCCTTCCGGCGCCATCAGAACCGGCTCGTGATCCGGCGGGCGGCCGATGCCGCCGCCATGGCCGAGGCCGTCAGCCGCGTGGCGGCCGGCGGCGGACCCGAACTCATACGGTTCCTCACGCGACAGGAAGAGGCGAGCGCGCTCATGCGCATCGCAGCGGTACCCGGCGAAGCGCTCGTGGTCGTCTGCATCACCGAATTGCGGGCGCCGCTTCTGCTGGACACCAACTGGTCGCGGGCAGCCTTCGGGTTTTCCCCTCAGAACGCCGCACTCGCGGAGAGCCTGGCGCTCGGGCAGAGCCTGGCCGACTTCGCGACCGCCGAGAATCTGCCAATCGGCACGGTTCGCACCCGGCTGAAAAAGCTGTTGCAGCAGACCGGCCTCGGCTCTCAGGCGTCGCTCGCCGCCATGCTGCTGCGCGCCTCCTCGATCATGAGCGGCGCCGAGACGCTGCGCGGCTCCCCGAACGGCAAGCGCTAGAAAGATCCCGCAGGCGCGTGCCAGCGTCTCCTTGACATCTCGATGAACGGTCTGCGGCGCGGGATATCCCGTGCTTGGCCACTTCGCTATGACGGCATCACGCTGGTTTGACCTTGGCCCTCGTCCCGCTATTGTCGTCCCGCGGCTGAGTTGGGTTCATCGCCAGGGCGCGGGCGCTCGCTTCGCTTTCGGAAGGAAACTGCCTGATGCTCATAGCCGGTGATGTCGGTGGGACGAAAACACGCCTCGCTTTGATCTCGCCCGACGAGGGACCGCGCAAGCTCCTGGCCGAGCAAGACTACGCCAGTCAGGACTTCCCGGGGCTTCAGCCCATCGTCGAGAGCTTCATGGAAACCCATGCCGAGGGCGCGGCCGTCACTTCGGCCTGCTTCGATGTGGCCGGCCCGGTGATCGACGGGCATGCCCATCTGACCAATCTTCCCTGGAACCTCGACGAAAAGGCTCTGGCGCGCGACCTCAAGCTGCGAAAGGTGAGCCTGCTCAACGATCTCAAGGCGATTGCCCACGGCGTGCCCCATCTCCTGCCGGAGGAGACGGCCGTCATCAACGCCGGACGCGCCGTCCAGCATGCGGCCATCGCCGTACTGGCGCCGGGCACCGGCCTCGGCGAGGCCTTCATGATCTGGGCCGGTGAGCGCTACGTCGCCTGCGAGTCCGAGGGCGGGCACACCGATTTCGCTCCCACCAATCAGGTGCAGGCCGGGCTCTGGGCATTCCTGACCGACCGCTTCCGGCACGCAGCCTACGAGCGTGTCTGCGCGGGCTCGGGCGTGCCCAACGTCTATGACTATGTGCGCTCGCGCGACCCGGCGTCCGAACCGCCCGCCTTCGGGGCCGCACTGCATGCGGTGCATGACCGGACGCCGCTGATTATCGACGCGGCGCTCAAGGATGCCGACAACAACCCCCTGGCGGCCGAGACGCTGCGTATCGTCATCGATGTCTGGGGGGCCGAGGCCGGCAATCTGGCATTGAAAGTGATGGCGACCGGCGGCATTTATCTCGCGGGCGGCATGCCGCCAAGGCTCGTGCCGCAACTGCAGGACGGCGCCTTCATGCAGGCGTTCGCCGCGAAGGGCAGGTTCGCGAACATGCTTCGTGCCGTTCCCGTTCACATCATCATGATCAACGCGGCGCTGCTTGGTGCCGCAATCTACGGGCTGGAGCAGGCAGAACCAAACTAGGCGGAAAGCTGCTATACTACGGCCAAGAATTACGTGCCGCGCCGAATTTCGGCAAACAATATAAGGACCCGATCCATGGCATCGACCGCACCCCGCGAACTCAACAAGCTGGGCCAGAGCCTGTGGCTGGACAACATCACGCGCGACCTTCTCGATAGCGGCACGCTGAAGGGCTACATCGAGACCAAGTCGGTGACCGGCCTCACGTCGAATCCGACCATCTTCGACAACGCAATCTCCAAGAGTAAGTGGTACGACGAAGAGATCCTCCGCCAGCTCGACCAGGGCCACAAAGGCGAGAAGCTTTTCTTCAAACTCGCCATCCAGGATCTTTCCCGCGCCGCCGAGCTGTTCCTGCCGGTCTACGAGAGCACCGGGACGGTGGACGGCTTCGTCTCGCTGGAGGTCTCGCCGCTGTTCGCCTACGACACCCAGGCAACCGTGAAGCAGGCCCAGGAGCTGCACGCCGAGGCCGGGGTGCCCAATCTCTTCATCAAGATTCCCGGCACCACAGAAGGTCTGCCGGCAATCGAAGAGGCGATCTACGCCGGCGTCCCGGTCAACGTGACGCTGCTCTTCTCGACCGACCAGTACATCGCCGCCGCCGAGGCGTACATGAAGGGCCTCGAGCGCCGCGCGGCCGAAGGCAAGTCCACCGACGTGCGCTCCGTCGCCTCGCTCTTCATCAGCCGCTGGGACACGCCGGTGGCGGACAAGGTGCCGGCCGAGATCAAGAACACGCTGGGCCTCGCCGTCGGCCAGCAGGCTTACGCAGCCTACCGCGACGTGCTCGAGAGCGACCGCTTCCAGCGCCTGCAGAACCTCGGCGCGCGGCCGCAGCGTCTGCTGTTCGCCAGCACCGGCACCAAGGACAAGGCGGCGTCCGACATCCTCTACATCAAGGGTCTGGCCGCGCCGAACACGGTGAACACGATGCCCGAGGGCACGCTGCTGGCCTTCGCCGATCACGGCGAGGTAGGCGAGGTGATCCCGCGCCACGGCGGCGACTTCTCCAAGGTGCTCAAGGCGCATCAGGATGCCGGCATCGACCTCACCGAACTCTCGCACACGCTGCAGTCCGAGGGCGCGAAGGGCTTCGTCAAGTCCTGGCACGAGCTCATGGAAGCCATCGAGTCCAAGAGCAAGGTGCTCACCTGACAGGAACGCGGCTAAGGTCTCCGCGGTGTCAAACCGCGGGGACAGCCGGCCATGTCGACCGTCTTCCAGGGCCAGCTTGGCGAAACGGACCTCCGCCTGCTGCGCGTCTTCAATACCGTCGCTGAGAAAGGCGGCTTTACCGCCGCCGAAGTGACCCTCGGCAAGAGCAAGTCCGCGATCAGCGCCGACGTGTCGGCATTAGAGACGCGGCTGGGCCTCACGCTCTGCCAGCGCGGACGCGGGGGCTTTGCGCTCACGGCCGAAGGCGTCCAGGTGCGGGACGCAACGCTCCGTCTGCTCGCCGACCTCGACAGCTTCCGCGACCAGGTGAACCTGGCGCGCGGCCATCTCTCGGGCACGCTGACGCTACACGTCACCGACAACATCGTGACCTATGGTGAAAGCCCACTTGTTCATGTGCTGGGTGACTTCGCCCATAGGCACCCGGACGTTTTCATCCAGGTCGCCTCCGCACCCGCCAGCGAGGTGGAGCAGGCGGTGCTGGATGGCCGTGCCGCCATCGGCGTCTCCGTGCTGCCCCGGCTGGTGCCCGCGCTCGACCTCGTGCCGCTGTTCCAGGAGACGCTGCATCTGTTTTGCGGCGCGCGGCACCCGCTGTTCGAGGTGCCGGCGGACCGGCTGACGCCCGAGGTGATCGGCGCATGCCGGGTGGTGGAGGTTTCGGCCGGCGCGACCGGCCCGCTCTGGCCGGTCTGGCGTGAACATCTGCGGTTTTCCGCTCATGCCGGAAGCATCGACGCCCGCGCCATCCTGTTGCTGAGCGGCGCGTTCCTCGGATTTCTACCCCCCGACTATGCCGCGCCCTGGGTGCGCGAGGGCCAGATGCGCGCGCTCAACCCGGAGCGGCTGCACCTCACCAACATTTTCCACGTGATGACGCGGCGTGCGACGCCTCCCGGACTCATTGCCGAGGAGTTCAAGGCGATGCTGGTGGCGGCCTATGCTGCGGAAACAGGCGAGTTGCCCGAAATGAGGCCAACAGCCGCCGGCTGAAGTTCAGTTCGCCCATTCGCTAACCATCACGGCAAAGCGATGCGCTATAGCCTCCTGATCTGGTGGGGGATGGGCGGATGCAGGACTGGACTTCGGCGCGGGGCGCCAAAGTGGTGCCGGCGCCCGTGCTCAAGTCGCTCAGCACGCGGTCGGATCTGCGGGGGCTGGTCCAGCTCGGCAGCCAACTGTTGGCAATCGCGCTCTGCATCGTGCTGATAGAAATGCTCATGCCGCGCCTCTGGGCGCTTCTCCCGTTTGCGGCGCTCGGTATCCTGCTCAACTGCCTCTACGCCGGCCAGCACGAGACCAGTCACCGCACCGCCTTCCGCGCACGCTGGCTGAACGACTGGGTGGGCGCCGCGATCGGCTTCCTCTCGATCTACCCGGCGCGCTGGGACCGCTACTTCCACTTTGCCCATCATCGCAACACGCAGGACCCGGCTCGCGACCCCGAACTGCTGTCGCGCGGGGCCTACACGCCGACCTCCTACGCGCTCTACATCGTCGGCATCACCTACTGGTACGCCCGCGCGCGCAACACCGCGCGGATCGCCACCGGCCGGCTGCCGGCCTACTCGTTGAGCTACCTCACCCCAGAGCAGCGCCACGAGGTCATGCTCGAGGCGCGGTGGCATCTGGCGGGCTACGGCGCGATCCTCGCCGCGTCGCTCGCCCTCCATAGCTGGGCAGCGGTCATCTTCTGGCTCGCGCCGATGATGCTGTTCAAGTGGGTGCACAACCTGCAGAACACCGGCGAGCACACATGCCTCACGCATGAGCAGGACACGCTGCGCAACACGCGCACGCTGCGCGGGCCGTGGCTGGTGCGCTGGCTGGTGTGGAACATGTCCTACCACACCGCGCATCACACCTTCCCCGGCATCCCCTTCTTCGCGCTGCCGGAACTCAACCGCGAAATCCAGACGCGGCTCGGCGAGCCGCTGCCCGGTGCCGGCTACATCGGCGCACAGGTCGAGATCGCGACGACCCTGCTGCGGGACGGCGACCGCATGGAAGTGCCCGCTTGAAGCTTGAGGTTTTCCAGGCCCTTTGGGCCATGCAGCAGCGGCGGCCGGGAGTGCCCGAACGTCCGGTTGAAGAGAGCTTCGAGATGATCGCCGCAGCCGGCTACGACGGCGTCGGCATCGACCTCGGCGTGACCCCGCTGGAGGAGGCGCAGGCGCTCGGGCCGCTGTTGCAGCGCTATAATCTGGGGTGCCTCGTCACCGCCTTCGTCAAGACCATGGACGGCCTCGGTCCGGTGCTCGACCTCGCCCGCCGTCTCGACGCTCGCCACGTCAACCTCATCGGGCAGGTCATGCCGCTGAATGTGGAGGCGACGGTGCCTGTCGCGCGCCGCTGGATGGAGATGGCAGAGGCCGCGGGCGTTTCGCTGCAGTTCGAGACGCATCGCAACAGCATCACCAACGACATGTTCGCGACGTTGCAACTGCTCGACGCCGTGCCGGAGATGGTGATCTCCGCCGATCTCTCGCACTACGTGGTCGGGCGCGAGTTCGACTGCCCGCCGGATGCGCGGACCGAGGGGCATGTTGCTCGTCTTTTGGCACGCTCCGGCTCGTTTCAGGGGCGCATCGCCTCGCGCCAGCAGATCCAGGTGCCCTTCGGCTTCCCGCAATACGCGAAGTGGCTGGGCGTTTTCCTGGCGTGGTGGGAGGCGGGCTTTCGCCAGTGGCGGCGGCACGGTTCTTGCGGTTCCACAACGGGCGTTCTCAACTTTCTCTGCGAACTGGGTCCGCATGAATACGCAATGACCGGCCCTGACGGGTGCGAGCTGTCCGACCGGTGGGAGGAGGCGCTCATCTTGAAGGCCCACGCCCGCCGCCTCTGGTCCGCCCTCGAAACCGAATAAAGGATCTCGCCGCATGAGCCTGCAACGTCCAAGCTTTGGACAGGATCTCGCCCTACTCGCGCAGCAGGAGATGGCGGCGGGCCGCCTCGGGCGCCGCGATTTCGTCCGGCTGATAGGCGCGCTCGGCCTCGGCGCCGGTGCCGCGACAGTCGCCGGTAGCCGCGCCGCCTTTGCCGACACGAAGGAGATCACGGTCGCCAACTTCGGTGGCGATGCGCTGGCGGCCTGGGCCACGGCCTGGGGCGATCCCTTCACCAAGGACACGGGCATCAAGGTGCATCTCGACGGCTCCGGTCCGCTGCCGAGCAACATCAAGCAGCAGGTGCAGGCGAACAACGTCATCTGGGACGTGTCGGACGGCGACGGCTATTACGGCATCCAGCTGGGCGACGCCGGTTTCCTCGACCCCATCGACTACACCATCGTCGACAAGGCAAAGGTGTGGCCGAACTTCGCCTGGAAGTGGGGCGTCAGCGACTACGTCTACAGCTACGTCCTTGCCTACGACACGACCAAAGTGAAGGGCGTGCCGACCTGGGCGGATTTCTTCGACCTCCAGAAGTATCCAGGCAAGCGTTCGACCTGGAAGTATTTCATGGGTACCGGCGAGCCGATCCTGCTCGCCGACGGTGTGGCGCCCGACAAGCTCTACCCGATGGACATGGACCGCATCATCAAGAAGGCGAAGACGCTCGGCGACAACCTGATCCTCTGGGATTCGGGCGCGTCGTCCCAGCAGATG
Organism: Acidisoma sp.; assembly: GCF_965199065.1. Taxonomy (NCBI): domain Bacteria; kingdom Pseudomonadati; phylum Pseudomonadota; class Alphaproteobacteria; order Acetobacterales; family Acidocellaceae; genus Acidisoma; species Acidisoma sp. The sequence goes on from NZ_CBDAQN010000003.1 coordinate 1,116,982, forward strand.
TTCATGGACAGCGAGGTCACCATGGCCTGCATCTGGAACACCCGGGCAAGCGTGCTCAAGCGCGACACCAAGGGGCGCGTCGACTACACCTTCAACCAGGGCATTCGCACTCCGGGCGCCATGACAATCCCCAAGGGCGTGAAGGACCCGGCGGCTTCAAACAAGTTCATCGCCTCCTGCCAGGATCCGGCGCGGCAGCTGGTTCTGCTGAAGCTGCTCGGCAACGGGCCGGCAAACCCTGCCGCATCCAAGATGGCGACGGGCGATTTGGCGGCTATGGACCCCAGCAGCCCGGCCAACATCGGTTTACAGATCAACCGCGACGAGGAGTGGTACGCGAAGCACTACGACGATGCGGTCGGGCAATGGCTGGATGCGATGTCCGGCTAGTTCGCTTTGAGGTCCGTGCTGAAGCTCGACCGGTATTGGCTGTTGCTGGTGCCGGTCGTGATCCTTCTCGGTGTGTTCTACCTATATCCGCTCGTGCGGGTGTTGTTGCTGAGCGTCACCGACCCTGAGGTCGGCATCGGCAACTTCGAGCGCCTTGTCATCTACCACGGGCCGCGGCGGGTGATGTTCAACACCTTCCGCATCTGCGCCATCACGACGGTCATTTCCGTCTCCGTCGCCTATCTTCTCGCCTGCGTCATGGTTCATGCGCCGCCCCGGCGTCGCCGCATCATGCTGGCGCTGGTCCTGCTGACGTTGTGGATTTCGGTGCTCGTGCGCGCTTTCGCGTGGCTCATTCTGCTCGACGACAACGGCGTGGTGAACAACACGCTGCGCGCCGTGGGGTTGATCTCTCAGCCGCTCGCCTTGGTGCGCAACGAGACCGGCGTATTGATCGGCATGGTGCATTATCTGCTGCCCTATGCTGTGCTGCCGCTGATCGCCGCCATGCAGGCGATCGACCCTGCGCTGATCCGCGCGAGCCACAGCCTGGGCGCCGGGCGCGTCCGGACCTTCCTCTCCATCTTCGTGCCGCTGACGCTGCCGGGCATCGCGGCGGCGGCGGTCATCGTGTTCGTCTTCAGCCTCGGCTTCTTCATCACGCCGTCGATCCTTGGCGGCGGCCGCGTCGTCATGCTCGCCGAATATGTGAGCGTGACCGTGCTGGAAGAATTGCGTTGGGGCTTTGCCGCCGCTCAGGCGGTGGTGCTGCTGGTGCTGACGTTCCTGGTTCTGGGGATTGCCGGCCGCTTGCTCGGCACGCGCCGGATCCTGCCGTCATGAGGCGCGTCGACTGGACCACGCTCCCGTTTCGCATCCTCGCCTGGCTGGTGCTGGTATTCCTGGCAGCGCCGATGCTCGTGGTGTTCCCGGTCTCCGTCACGCCGAACCGCTGGATCTCGCTGCCCTCGGGCGGCATCTCCTTCAGTCATTACGCCGCCGTCTTCGCCTCCGCCGACTGGCTGTCCGCGATCGGCCAGAGCGTGGTGATCGCGACGCTCACCATGATCGCGGCGGTCGCCATCGGCACCGCGACCGCCATCACCGCGTGGAGGATGGCCGGGCATTGGGTCATTCCCGCTTTGCGCATCCTCGTGCTGCTGCCACTCATCGTGCCGTCGGTGGTGTCGGCGCTCGGCATGTATCGCGTCTGGGTCGATTTCGGCATCTTCGACAGCTGGCTCGGCATCGTCATCGCGCACACCATCCTGGCGACGCCCTTCGTGTTCCTGACCGTGACCGCGTCCCTCGCCAATACCGACCGCCGCATCGAGCAGGCGAGCCGAACGCTCGGCGCCGGCGCTTTCCGCACCGCCTGGGCGATCCTGGTGCCCGCCGCGCGGCCCGGCATCATGGCCGGCGCGGTATTTGCCTTCATCACCTCCTGGGACGAGATCGTGGTGACGATGTTCGTCACCGCCCGGCACATCTTCACCCTGCCCCGCATGATCTTCGAGGAGATCCATGACAATCTCGACCCCGCCGTCGCCGCCGTCTCGGCCATGATGATGCTGGTCACGGTCGTCGTCGCGGCGGCACTCCTGTGGCGCGATCTCCGCGGCACCGCCCCCACGCCCGAGAAGACATGACCGCGCACGCCCTCGGCCTGCGCGGCCTCACCAAGCGCTACCAGGGGACGGTCGCGATCGACGACCTCTCGCTCGACGTCGCGGCGGGCGAGTTTCTGACGCTGCTCGGCCCGTCGGGTTCGGGCAAGACGACGGTGCTCATGGCGATTGCCGGTTTCGTCCAGCCGACCTCTGGCGAGATCCTGCTCGACGGCCGGCCGATCACCGCGCTGCCGCCCGAGGCGCGGGAGTTCGGCGTCGTGTTCCAGGGCTATGCCCTCTTTCCGCACATGACGGTGGCGGAGAACGTCGCCTACCCGCTGAAGGTCCGCCGCGTGCCGAAAGCGGAGCGGGAGAGGCGCGTGCGGGAGACGCTCGAACTCGTGCAACTCGGGCATCTCGAAGACCGCCGGCCGGCGCAGCTTTCGGGCGGCCAGCAGCAGCGCGTGGCGCTGGCCCGGGCGCTGGTGTTCCGCCCCAACCTGCTCCTGCTCGACGAACCGCTTTCGGCGCTCGACAAAAGCCTGCGGACGGAGCTGCAGATCGAACTCAAGCGCCTGCACGCGCGGATCGGGACCACCTTCGTCAACGTCACGCATGACCAGGAGGAGGCGATCACCATGTCCGACCGCATCGCCATCATGCGCGGCGGACGGCTGATGCAGATGGGCTCGCCGGCGGAGCTGTTCGAGCGTCCCGGCTCGCGTTTCGTCGCGGGCTTTCTCGGCCGCAGCAATTTCCTCGAGGCGCGGGTGACGGCGACGGGCAACGCGGTGACGCTGGAGTGCCAGGGAGCGCCCTTGCATCAGGCGCTCGCGCCCGGCTGGATTCCCGTGGTGGGCGAGACCGTCGTCCTGGCGCTCCGCCCGAACAAGATCATGGTCCTGAACGATCACGAGGACGCGGCGAATGTGGTCACCGGGCGCATCACCACGGCCCTCTATGCCGGCACCGTCATGCAACTGGTGGTGGAGACGCCCGTTCATCCGGCGCTGGAAGTGAGCCTGGCGATCCGGGGTGCGGATGGGCTGCCGGCGGAAGGCGATTTGCTCCGCCTAGGCTGGGGGTTGAGCGCCGCGGTCCCGGTCACGCCTGACGCTAACTAGCCTCGCCCGCCGTCAGGGATCGATCACGTTGCCACAGGCGTTCGTAGGCGTGGCCGCCGCGCCGCCCACGACTGGCACCGAGCCTACCGCCGCCGAGGTGATCCGGCAGGGTGCCGCAAGGATCGAGCAGCCCGACAGGGCGAGTAGCGTCATGAGCAGTAGGCAGCGCATGGACGCAATATGGGCGAGCTGGCAGCCGCTTCCAGAGTGTTCACTTGGGTCGCGGCATCGGGCCGTCCTGCCTGATGCCATGCCAGGCCAGCAGAGTGTCGACGAGGAAGGCCGCCAAGCCGCCAACGACGCAAAGCAGCGCGAAGCCGAAGGAGATCACCAGCCAGGAAGCCACGCCCTTGTTCTGCACGCCGCCCAGAAACAGGATGCAGACGGTGCCGCAGGTCGCAGCGCCACCCAGCGCCGTCAGCGCCATGGCCGCGTCCAGCGCCTGAAGACGGTGCCTCAGCCGAGCCTGATGAGCCACGAGCCGGCTGCGGTCCTCATCATCTTCGGCCGCCCTGAGCAGTTCCTCCGTATGCTCGGCATGATCCGACACGTAGGCCAGGCGGGTGTTGAACACGCCAAGCAATGTGGCCGCGCCGGTCAATAGAAAGATTGGCGTGAGGGCGACCTGCACGATGTGCGCCGTGTTGTCGATGGCGTCGCTCGAGACAATAGAAGCAACAGATACCAACGCGGCCCTCCTCTGGCGGCGATAGAGACGGCTATGCCGCCCGGTCGCGCACCGCGTTCCCGCGCCCGGAGGAAGCCCGCCATACGCCAATGCGCCGGGCAATGGAATGGCGCCTCCGGCCCGATCGGCGGCCGTTCTCCTGAAGCATCGGCGACCGCCCGGCGATTCCAGAGCCAGTCACAGCCGTAAAGCAGGCCTTTGCGTGCAGTAGAGCGCGTCTCCGCTACTGCTATTTGTCTAATTGCCGCGCGGCCCGCTCGAAGCTCTTTTGCACATCTACTCAAGAGCTGATGGTGAGTCGTCAATGGCCAGTCTGTCGCCTCTGCCCGATGCCGAGGTAGAGGATTCCAACGCGAAACCGACGGACCGCAAGCGGGCCGGCGCCCGCCCGCAGTCTGCCCGGGGCGATGCACCGGCCAAGCCCGCCCGCTCGCCTGCGCCCAAATTTCCGGTGGCGACGATCTTTCATGAGCCCTGGTGGCTCTCCGCCGCAAGCGACGGCGCCTACGAGGAGGCGGTCTATACCGCAGACAATGTGGTCATCGGGCGCCTGCCCTACCTCCGCCAGCGCAAGATCGGGTGGCAGACGGCGCTGGTGATGCCGACGATGACCCATGTGCTGGGCCCGTCGCTGTCCGCCGACGTGCCGTCAGGCGAGCGCGGCCGCTCCCTTCGCCGGTTCACGATCAGCAGCGCGCTCATCGCCCAACTCCCGCAGGCTGGGCACACCTGGTTCGCGCTGCATCGGCGCGAGACGGAGACGCTGGCCTTCGAGGCCGCCGGCTTCTCCACCGGCGTTCGTTTCACGGTCGAGATTCAACCCAGCACGCCCGACCGCCTGTGGCGCGAGATGCGGGACAAGACGCGCAACGTGATCCGTCGCGCGCAGGAAAGCCTCATCCCGCAGGCCATCGACGATCCTGCGCTGTTCTTCGAGTTCTACCAGGAGAACCTGCGGCAGCGCGGCATCCGGAACCACTATGACCTGCGGATCCGGACGAACATGGTCGCGGCCTGCCTGGAGCACGGACGCGGCCGCATCCTGGTGGCCAGCGATGCGACGGGCTCCCCGCAAGCCGCCATCTTCACGGCCTGGGACGATGAGGCGGAATACTACCTCATGTCGACCAGGGCGCCGGATTCCGGCAACGGCGCGATCAGCCTGCTGATCTGGACGGCCATCCAGGATGCGGCGGCGGCCGGCAGGATCTTCGACCTGGACGGCGTCGACAGCCGGACGAACCACATGCTCCTGACCGGTTTCGGCGGCACCCTCCGGCCACGCTATCTCGTGAGCCGTACCTCCACCGGCTTTCAGGTGGCGCAGTCCCTCAAGACGCAAATGACCAAGCTGCGAGGTCTGAAGACGCGCTGAGAGGTCCCCGATCTGTCCCGGCCTCCGGGGGCAGATCGGTCTCCGGCCAAGGCACGCCGCTGCCAGCCGCGAAACTTCGAATTGAAAGCGCCCGGGCGCGGCTCATATCGAGGCGGTCAGTAACAAGGACGGAGGTTCGAGATGACTGTCTCGCGTCGAGACAAGGCCAGCCATGCGGCGGCCGCTGCAACCGCGCCGGCGGAGGTGCATCAGGTCGCCGGAGGCTCCCACCCCGACCTCACGACGAATTCAGGCGTGGTTATCGCCGACGCTCAGAACTCGCTGACGGCGGGAGCGCGCGGACCGGCCCTCCTCGAAGACTTCGTCCTGCGTGAGAAGATCATGCATTTCGACCACGAGCGCATCCCGGAGCGCGTCGTTCACGCCCGCGGCTATGCCGCGCATGGCTACTTCGAAGTGACGAACCCGCTCGCCGACCACAGCCGCGCCGATCTGTTCCAGCGCGCCGGGTCGAGGGTTCCGGTGTTCGCCCGCTTCTCCACGGTGGCTGGCAACAAGGGCTCAGGCGATCTCGCCCGCGATGTGCGCGGCTTCGCCGTCAAGTTCTATACCGAGGAAGGCAACTGGGACCTCGTCGGCAACAACATCCCGGTGTTCTTCATTCAGGACGCCATCAAGTTCCCGGACCTCATCCACTCGGTGAAGCAGGAGCCGGACCGCGGATTTCCGCAGGCGCAGTCGGCGCACGACACATTCTACGACTTCATCTCGCTGACCCCCGAGGCGATGCACATGATGATGTGGGTGATGTCGGATCGCGGCATCCCGCGGTCGATGCGCATGATGGAGGGGTTCGGCGTCCACACCTACCGCCTCGTCAACGCGAGCGGCCAATCCACCTTCGTGAAGTTCCACTGGCGCCCGAAGATCGGGTCGCGGTCGGTGATCTGGGACGAGGCGCTGAAGATCAACGGCGCCGATCCGGATTTCCATCGCCGCGATCTCTGGAACGCCATCGAGAGCGGCGACTTCCCCGAGTGGGAGCTGTCGGTCCAAATGTTCGATCAAGACTTCGCCGACAAGTTCCCGTTCGATATCCTCGACGCGACGAAGCTGATCCCGGAGGAGTTGGTGCCGCTCCGGCCGGTCGGACGCATGGTTCTTGACCAGAACGTGAAGAACTTCTTCGCGGAGACCGAGCAGGTCGCGTTCTGCACCGCAAACATCGTGCCCGGCATCGATTTCAGCGACGACCCGTTGCTGCAGGGCCGCAACTTCTCCTACTTCGATACGCAGCTTACGCGTCTCGGCGGCCCCAACTTCAACCAGATCCCGATCAACCAGCCGCGCTGCCCCATGGCCAACTTCCAGCGCGACGGCCACATGCAGATGCAGGTTCCGGCGGGACGGGTAAACTACGAGCCCAACAGCCTCGGAGTGAACACGCCTCGGGAGAACCCCAAGACCGGTTATCATAGCTTTCCGCAGCCGGTGGAGGGCCCGAAGGTTCGCCATCGGTCCGAGACCTTCGCCGATCATTTCAGCCAGGCCCGCCAGTTCTTCGACAGCCAGACCAAGCCGGAGCAGGATCATATCGTTGCGGCGCTGGTGTTCGAGCTAAGCAAGGTCGAGACGGTCGAGATCCGGCAGGCCATGCTGGCGCAGCTGGCAAACATCCGGCAGGACCTTTCCGACCGCATCGCCCGCGGCCTTGAGATGGAGAGCGTGTCGCCCGCGGCGGCGGCCCGGCCAACGCGTACCGACCTGCCGGTCTCTCCGGCACTCAGCCTTCTGGCCAAGGCGCCAAAGAGTCTGGACGGCTGCCGGGTCGGCATCCTGATCGACGAGGGCAGCGACATATCGCTGGTCGAGGCCCTGCAGACGGCCATTCAGAAAAACGGTGGACAGCTTGCGCTTGTGGCGCCCCGCGTTGGCACCGCAACGGCTGCGCTCTCTGGTTTGCCGCCTGCCAACTACTACCAGCTGGCCGGCGGATCGTCGGTGTTGTTCGATGCCGTGGCTGTCATCGTGACCCCCGACGCGGCACAGCGCCTATCGAAGCAGCCTGCGGCATTGCAGTGGGTGATGGACGCTTATTCGCACCTGAAGGTAATCGGCCATACGCCGGGAGCGCTGCCGCTGCTTCAGGCGGCCGGCGTCGGGCAGGATCAGGGCGTCGTCGGGCTGGAGCCCGCTGCTGCATCGGGCTTCGCGGAGATCGCCGCGACCGGGCGGATCTGGGCCCGCGAGCCCCTGCTTCGTCCGGTGCCGTAGCCGGCGCATACCGCAGAGCGTGGAGAGGCACACCGGCGCCCCCTCAGGAGCGCCGGTATTCCTCAAGGCGCCAATGTCGCGGGGACAAACGTGCCAGTGAACAGGAAGGCCGCAAGGACCAGAGGACATATGATGATGGGCCTCGGCAGCGCGCGGCCCTTCCTCGAGCCCATTCCGGAGCCGCCGCGCCGCTCACCGATGCCGCGCCGGCGTTTTCTGTTCAGCCTGCTCCTCCCGGGTGCCCTGGCCATAGCCGGCGGTCTGGCCGTGTTGGCCCTGGATAGCCGCGCTCACTTCGTGCCGAAGCCGGGCCCGCGCCGCTATCCGCCCGGCTATCGCCCGGCGCCGCGCATCAGTCCGCCGTCAAAACCCTGAGGAAGCTGCGTAGCCTGGAGCGGAGTTCCTCCGGCGGAACCGGATGCTGCCGCTGGTCGGCGGCGGCCGCGTCCCGGGCCAGCGCCGTGCGGCCCTGCTCGGCCAGCGCCTCCAGCCCGGCTGCAAGACTGGGCGTGGTTACGATAGCGGCGGCAACCGACGCCTTGTCCATCCTGAAGACCTTCACCGGCGTCAGCGCCCTCGCGGTCGCCGCATAGGCCGTGCCCGTGATGAGACCGACCGCACCGAGGCTTTCGCCGGGGCTCATGCGATGGATGACGTGTGGACCAGAGGGCCCGGTCTTGGTGATCTCGACGACGCCGCTCGCCATCAGAAATAAGTAATTCGGCACGTCGCCTTCATGGAACAGAGCGACCCCCGGCTCCATGCGGACCTCTTCGAAGCGCGCGGCCAGCGACTGGCGCTCGTCGGCGTTCAGCATGCCGAACAGGTCGGACTGCTCCAGCATGTCCACCGGCATCGGAATTCGCACCAGGGCCGGGCTGGCGACGCCGGCTACCGCCAGCGCTATGCCCGCATGGCGCAAATGGCGGTGGATCTGCCCGAGCACCTCTGTCCGGGCCTTGTCCAGCAGCGCGCTTGAGGCGACCGAATAGGCGATCTCATAGGCGGCACCGTCGCCTTGCAGGCCGTTGAAGGAGACGGATGGCGCAGGCGCCGCAAGCGGCACCATCGACGCGCGCACGGCCGCATCCAGGGCAGCGACGCATCGCTCCGGCGCGACCGCGGCATCCAGCTTTATCGCGATCGTGTCGCCTCGCGTCGGGTCGGGCCGGCTGCGGTTGACCAGCCGCGCCTTCGCCATAACGCTGTTCGGCACGATTGCGATGGTGCTCTGGAAGGTGGCGATGTGCGTCGAGCGCCATGTCACCTCCACGACGTGACCCTGGATGTCTCCCTCGACCCAGATGAGGTCGCCAGCCTTGTACGGCCTCTCGATGCCGACGGCGACGCCGGAGAAGACATCCGCCAGGGTGTTCTGGAGCGCGAGACCGAGGACGATCGCGATGACGCCGGAGGTCGCGAGCAGGCCGGCGATCGGCACCGAGAAGACGAAGTTCACGATGGCGAGCAGCGTCGCAAGGTAGATGCCGCCGGCCATGAGGTCTGACACGATCTGCGTCTCGCGCGGACGATGCTCGAGGACGACGAACAGCCTGACCAGGGTGACGCCCACGCGCGCCACCAGAAGCCACCACCCGGCTTCGATCAGATGCTCCCAGACATCGCGCCCGGCGGAGATCGCGCTGTAATGGGGTGATAGCGGCGACCCGAGCAGCCTCTGCACCAGGATCGTCAGCAGCGCGAAGACGACGACGCGGGTGGCGAGTTGAACGGAGAGCGGCCAGCGCGGGCGCAACCTCACCACGATCGCAGCAGACACCAGCAGCAGCGTCGCGAGCAGGAGAGGCGGCAGCGTCACGTTAGCCTGAGCGATCATCGCGCAACCTCAACGGCGCAAACCGGGGTGGACCCCCGCAGGCCCACGCGCCTGGCCGGAAATGAACACGGGGCGGGTCCGGAGCGCGCCGGCAAGACTGGCACAGTTGGAAAAAACGGCATCTTCCGCCATCTACAGGTCCCCACGCGACCCCTACACGCGTTATACCGCGTCAACAATGGCAGGGAGAAACACGGTGCCAGCGTCCAGAAGACAGCTAATCGCGATGAGCCTCCCCCTCCTTCTGACCGCCCGCCAGGCGGCGGCGCAAAACGCGGCAGATCCGGCGACCGTCCCGGTCACGCAGTTCTACAGCAGCCTACTCCAGGCAATGAAGACCGGCCACAGCCTGCCATTCCGGCAGCGTTACCAGATGCTGGCGCCGGCCGTGGACGCTGCCTTCGACCTCTCGGGCATCCTGCGCATCTCGGTCGGCGCATTCTGGAGCACCCTGCCGCCGGCGCAGCAGCAAACCCTGTTCCAGGTCTTCCGCAGCTACACGATCGCCAACTATGTGGCGAGCTTCCGGTCGGCCAAGGATCGCGTCATTGCCGTGGATCCGACAACCCGCCCTGTCGGCAGCGAGCGCGTGGTCACCACCACCATCACCAAACATGGACGGGACCCGCTGCGGATCGATTACGTGATGCGGGACGAGGATGCCGGCTGGAAGGCCGTGGACGTGCTGCTGGATGGCACCATCAGCCGCGTGGCCGTGCAGCGGTCGGATTTCGCGTCCCTTGTCACCGCCGGCAACGCGATGCCGCTCATCAACAGCCTGAGATCGAAGGTATCGACGCTGTCGAACGGTTCCATGACCGCATGATGCGCTGCACAAGATCCTTGTCTATGGGCTGAGGTCATGCCCACATAAGCGGCACTCGGCGGAGAGGCCGCCTGTGGTGACCAAGGATTTTGCACCTTCGTGAAGGTTCTGCTCGCGGATAATGACGCCGAACGGGCAGGACTGGTTGCGGCGGCGTTGAGTGGCGCGGCACAGGTCGCTCGTATCGGCCCGAGGGAAAGCCTTCTGGAGGGTGTCCGCCGCGCCGGCGCCGATCTCGTGCTTGTCGACATGGGCCGGCCAGACCGTGACGGGCTCGAGGCTTTGCGGGCGCTGCGGGCGCACGCCCCGCTGCCGGTCGTGCTGTTCGTGGATGACGATGACCCCGCATTCATGCACGACGCGATCGCCGCTGGTGTCTCCTCCTACAACGTCGTCGGCGCGTCCCTGCCCGACGTGAAGGTGGTCATCCGGGTGGCCGTCGCCCTGTTCGACCGCTATCGCCAGATGGAAGCGGACTTGCGGCGCGCCGAGGAGCAGCTGGAGGAACGGGCCCTCGTCGCGCGTGCGAAAACGGTGCTGATGCGCCGCCACGGCCTGTCGGAGCCCGACGCCTATCGCCGGTTGCGCAGGCGCGCCATGGAGAGCCAGAAGCGCATCGTCGAGGTGGCGGCGCAGATCATGGCGACGGCGGAGAATTGAGAGCATGAGCCGGGACCTGCGGCTGGGGCTGCTGCGGCTGGTGGATAGCGCGCCGGTCGTGATGGCGGCGGCCGAGGGCCTGTTCGCGGCAGAGGGACTGAGCGTTGCGCTCTCCGTGGAACCTTCCTGGGCCAACATCGCCGACAAGCTCAGCTACGGCGCGCTGGATGCCGCCGTCATCCTGCCGCCGCTCGCGATCGCCATCGCTGCTGGCCTTCGTGGCGCGCGGCGTCGGCTGATCCTGCCTATGGGCCTCAGCACGGGCGGCAATGCGTTGACGGTTTCGCCAGACCTCGCCGTGCGCGTCGGGATCACTGGGAGCGCGCTCGGCCGGGCGCGGCGCCTGAAGGCGGTTCTTTCCGAGATCCCGCCGCCGCGGCTGGCCGTCGTGCATGGCTACTCCACCCACAACCTGCTGCTGCGCTATTGGCTGGCGGCGGGCGGGATCGACCCCGACCGCGATGTCGAGATCATCACCCTGCCGCCGGAGGCAACGGCCGATGCGCTGGCGGCCGGCACGATCGACGGCTTCTGTGCAGGCGCACCCTGGGGGGCGGTGGCGCAGGCGAGCGGCGCGGGCATGCGCCTCATCGGCACTACCGAGATCTGGCCCGCGCATCCCGAGAAGGCATTGGCCGTCGATGCGGCCGTGGCCGAGGACGATCCCGCCGCCCTCCGCGCGCTGGTGCGTGCGCTGCTGCGCGCCGGACGTCCGTGCGATGATCCGGGGAGTGACGCGCGGCTCGTGGCCGCACTGGCCAGGGCGGATGGTCTTGCCTTGCCCGAGGACGCGACGCTTCAGGCGCTGGCGGGGCCGGATCGTCCAGGCTTCTCGGGGGCTGCGAGTGTTCCCTACCCATCGCACGGGGCGTGGTTCGGCGAGCAGATGCGACGCTGGGGCTGGATTGACGGTGCGCTGCCCGACCTCTACCGGCCCACGCTCCATGATGAGGCCGCGTCGGATCTCGGCCTCTCCGTCCTGACCCAGCCGCAGATGACGCTGCCTTCCTGACCACGCCTGTTTTGCGGGCACCCGCCTAATCGGCAGGCAACACAGCCGGCGCGATCGTGGATGGGGCGCCATCGATGCGCTGGCACGCAGTTTGCACTGTCTGATGTACGCGGTGCCGGGAGGCATCCGTCGGTTTCGCTGCAGAGTGGCAGCGTCGTCCGGTGCGGATAAGGGGCAACCCGGTTCCGATTGAGTGCGCGGGCCAATGACGGTCCGAGGGCGGTTGCCGCCTGGAGCCTCGAAACTATGCAGACGCGTTTTCGCGATGTCGGTCATCTGCCGACGCTATTCAGCGCCTTCCTCTACTTCGACATGTCGTTCATGGTCTGGGTGCTGCTCGGACCGCTGGGCGTCCAGATCGGACACACGCTGCATCTGAAGCCGGCTCAACTCGGCTTCATGGTCGCCGTGCCCGTACTCTCCGGTGCCCTCCTGCGGGTGCTGAACGGCTTCCTGGTCGATCAGTTCAGGCCCCGCCGCGTCGGCATCGCCATGCAGATCGTCGTCATCCTGGCCCTCGCCGCTGCCTGGTTCTTCGGCATCCACAGCTACCATCAGGTCCTTGCTCTGGCCTTGTTCCTCGGCGTCGCGGGCGCTGCCTTCGCCATCGCGCTGCCGCTCGCCTCCCGCTGGTATCCGTCCGAGCATCAGGGCACGGCGCTGGGCATCGCAGGGGCCGGCAACTCCGGCACTGTGTTGGCCGCGCTGTTCGCTCCAAGCCTCGCGGTCGCCTTCGGCTGGACCAACGTCTTCGGCATCGCCGCCGCCATGCTGACGGTGACGCTCGTCATCTTCACCGTGCTGGCCAAGGACAGCCCCACCTGCCCGCCGCCGCGCCCCTTCTCGCACTACATCCGGATGCTGGGCATCGGCGACACCTGGTGCCTGATGGGGTTCTACGCCGTCACCTTCGGCGGCTTCGTCGGCCTCGCCTCCTACCTCAGCATCTACTTTCACACCCAGTATCATCTCTCGCCGGTCCATGCGGGCTACGCCACGGCAGCGGTCGTGTTCCTCGGCTCCCTGGTGCGGCCGCTCGGGGGCGCCGTCGCTGACCGCATCGGCGGCGTGCGGACGCTCTCCATCGTCTACCTCGTGGCGGCGACCGCCCTGGTGGTGGTGAGCATCGGCCTGCCCTCGGTCTTCCTGGCCCTGCCGGTCTTCGCCATCGGGATGCTGTCGCTCGGCCTCGGCAACGGCGCCGTTTTCCAACTGGTGCCGCAGCGCTTCGGCGCGGAGATCGGCATCATGACCGGCCTCGTCGGCATGGCCGGCGGCATCGGCGGCTTCTATCTCGCCACCAGCCTCGGCCTCTGCAAGCAGTACACCGGCTCCTACCAAACCGGCTTCCTCATCTTCGCCGGCATCGCCCTGATAGCCTTCGCGGGCATCTCCCAGTTCAGCATCCGCTGGCGGCCAAACCAGGCCGAGGCCGGAATGGCGCAGCTTTGAAGCGGGGCGTGCAGACAACCTGCCCGTACTGCGGCGTCGGCTGCGGCATCGTGACGGGCGCCGGCGCCGTCAAGCCCGATCCGGTGCACCCGGCGAACCTCGGGCGCATCTGCTCGAAGGGCGCGGCGCTGGCGGAGACGCTGGCCGACCGCGACCGTCTGCTGACAGCGCGCGTGCACGGGGCGGCAATGGGTGTCGATGCCGCGCTTGACGTTGTGGCCGCGCGCTTTGCCGCCACCATCGCCGAGCACGGGCCGGAGAGCGTCGCCTTCTACGGCTCCGGCCAGTTCCTCACCGAGGACTACTACGTCGCCAACAAGCTCATGAAAGGCTTCCTTGGCGTCGCCAACATGGACACGAACTCGCGCCTCTGCATGGCCTCGACCGTCGCCGGGCATAAGCGCGGCTTCGGCGCGGACATCGTGCCGGGCGTCTATGCCGATCTCGACGAGACGGACCTCGCGGTGATGGTCGGCAGCAACGCCGCCTGGTGTCATCCGGTGCTGCATCAACGGCTACTCGCGGCGCGCGCTGTGCGGGGCACGCGGCTGGTGGCGATCGACCCGCGCCGCACGGCGACGGCGGATCAGGCGGATCTGTTCCTGCCCCTCGCGCCCGGCAGCGACATCGCGCTGTTTGCCGGCCTGCTCGTGCATCTCGACGAGCGGGGCGCAATCGACCTGGACTGGGTCGGGCGCCACACCGGCGGGCTGGATGAGGCGCTGGCGATGGCGCGCGACGGTGCCGGCAGCATCGCGGCCGTCGCCGCGGCCACCGAACTGCCCGCGCCCGACATCGCCCGGTTCTACGGCTGGTTCGTCGAGACCGAGCGCACCGTGACCCTGTTCTCCCAGGGCGTGAACCAGTCGAAGCACGGCACCGACAAGGTGGGGGCGATCCTCAACGTCCATCTCGCCACCGGGCGGATCGGACGGCCGGGCATGGGGCCGTTCTCGCTTACCGGCCAGCCCAACGCGATGGGCGGGCGGGAGGTCGGCGGCCTCACCAACCTGCTCGCCGCGCACATGGAATTTACACCCGCCGACCGGGACCGCGTCGCCCGCTTCTGGGGTGTGCCGCGCGTGGCCGAGAAGCCCGGCCTCAAGGCGGTGGAGCTGTTCGAGGCCGTGGCCGATGGCCGCATCCGCGCGATCTGGATCGCTGCCACCAACCCGGCTGTCTCCATGCCGCGCGCGGGCGCTGTGCGGGAGGCGCTTGCACAGTGCCCCTTCGTCGTCGTCTCCGACTGCTGGGAGACGGATACGACGCGTCTTGCCCATGTCGTGCTGCCCGCCGAGGGCTGGGGCGAGAAGGATGGCACCGTCACCAATTCCGAGCGCTGCATCTCTCGCCAGCGCCGCTTCCGCGAGCCGCCCGGCGAGGCGCGCGCCGACTGGCGGCTGTTCGCCGGGCTCGCCCAGCGGCTGGGGTTCGGAGAAGCCTTCGCCTGGAGGAGTTCGGCCGAGGTGTTCGCCGAACACGCCGCTCTCTCGGCCTTCGAGAACGACGGATCACGCCTCTTCGACATCGGTGGCCTCGCGGGCTTGGATGCCGACGCCTATGACGCGATGGAGCCGACGCGCTGGCCCTACCCGCTCGGCGCGACCTCCGGGGCTGGGCGGCTGTTTGGCGATGGCCGCTTCCCGACGCCGGACGCGCGCGCGCGCATCGTCGCCGTTCCGGTCCCCTTGGCAGAGGTCAATCCGGGTTTCACCCTCAACACCGGCCGGCTGCGCGACCAGTGGCACACCATGACGCGCACCGGCCTCGTGCCGAAGCTCATGGCTCACACGCCGGCCGCCGCCGTCTCGATCAACCCGGGCGACGCGCGGGCGATGCGGCTGCATGCCGGCGATCCGGTCGAGATCGAGACGGCGCATGGCCGCATGGTGCTCCCCATCGCGATCGACCCCGGCCAGCGCACGCGGGACGTGTTCGTGCCGATGCACTGGACCGAGGCTTTCGCGGCTTCGGGTGCGGTCGGCACCCTCGTGACGCCCGAGAACGACCCCTACTCGGGCCAGCCGGACCTGAAGGCGACGCGGGCTGCCATCACGCCGCTGCTCGCCCATTGGCATGGCGTGATGCTGACCGGGGCCGATGTGCCGCCTTCGCCTGAGGCGCATTGGTCGCGCGTGCCTGTGGCTCACGGTTGGCTGACCCGGCTGACGGGGCTCGACCCTTTGCCGCCGGACCCGGGCGCGATGTTGCCGCTGCCGCTGGGCTCCGAGACGATCAGCATGGCCGATGACACTCTTGGCGTGCTGCGCCTCGCGGCTCTGCTCGATGGCCGCCTCGTCGGCTACCTCGCCGTCGCACCCGAGCGTGCGGACCTGCCGCCCACGGACTGGCTGGCCGGGTTGCTGGGATCGGTTGTGCCGCTGACCTCGCGGCTGTCCCTCCTGGGCGACCGGCCGCCGTCGGGTGCGGCTGCCGGCGGCGACGTGCTCTGCGCCTGCTTCGGCGTCACCCGCGCCTCGCTGCGACGATCCATCGCGACCGAGCGGCTGGGCACGACCGAAGCGGTTGGTCTGACAACCCGGGCCGGCACCAACTGCCGGTCCTGCATTCCCGAAATCGCGGAGCTTCTGCGCGATGTGCACGAACCCGCCTGAGCCTGTGGACCTGACAACATGACCGGTTTCGCCCCCGACCAGCAGAACTACCTGAAAGGCTTCATGGCCGGCGTCACCGCGCGCAGCAGCGGCTACGGGCCCCTGGGTGCGAAGTCACCGTCCGCCGAGCCCGCCACCAGCGATCTGGAACTGCTTGCCCAGGACAAGGCACTCGCCGGCGGCGGCAAGCTCACGGCCGAGGAACAGGCGAAACGCAAGAACCGCCCGCTCGACCGCTGGGACACCATCGTAAGCCAGGCGGAGGCCGGAGTTTTCCCCAAGGGGACGGATGTCTTCCTGACGAAATACGAAGGTCTGTTCTACGTCGCCCCCAACCAGAACGCGTATATGTGCCGTCTGCGCATTCCCGGCGGCATCCTCTCCGCGCATCAGTTCGCCGGCATTGCGGATCTCGCCGACGACTGCGCCGGCGGCTATGCCGATGTCACCACGCGCGCAAATCTGCAACTTCGCGAAATCCCGGCGGGCAAACCCATCGAGGTGCTGATGCGCCTCACGGAACTGGGCATCACCGCCCGTGGGTCGGGTGCCGACAACATACGCAACATCACCGGCAGTCCGACCGCCGGCATCGACCGCCAGGAGCTGCTCGACACGCGCCCGCATGCGCGGTCGTTGCATCATTTCATCCTGCATCACCGCGAGCTTTACGGCCTGCCGCGCAAGTTCAACATCGCCTTCGACGGCGGCGGCGCAATTCCGGTTCTTGAAGACACCAACGACATCGCCTTCACGGCGGTCGAGGTTGGCGAGGGCTTCGGCGTAGCGCCGGGCGTCTACTACCGGCTGGCGCTCGGCGGCATCACCGGCCACCGCGACTTCGCCCGCCCCACCGGCGTCATCGTCAAGCCGGAGGACGCGAACGCCGTCTGCTATGCGATCCTCCGCGTCTTCATCGACAATGGCGACCGCACAAATCGCGCCAAGGCCCGGCTGAAATACGTGCTCGACGCATGGGGCTTCGACCGCTTTCTCGCCGAGACCGAGAAGGTGCTCGGCCGCACGCTCACCCGCGTTCCCGATGAGGCGTTGGCCCCACCGCGCCCGCAGCAGCGGCATGGCCATATCGGCGTGCATCCGCAGAAGCAGGACGGCCTGCACTACATCGGCATCGTCTGCCCTGTCGGGCGGCTGACCAGCGCGCGCGTGCGCGACCTCGCGGAGATCGCGCAACGCTTCGGTTCCGGCACGATCCGCCTCACCGTCTGGCAGAACCTTCTCATCAGCGATGTGCCCGAGGCGCGCGTCGCGGAAGCGGTGGCCGCCATCGAGGCGCTCGGTCTCGGCGTCAGCGCATCGGCGTTGCGGAGTGGTCTGGTCGCCTGCACCGGCAACGCCGGATGCCGGTTTGCGGCCTCCAACACCAAGCGGCATGGTGCGGACCTCGTGGACTGGCTGGAGGATCGGATCGCCGTCGATCGACCGATCAACATTCACCTCACCGGCTGCCACAACTCCTGTGCGCAGCACTACATCGCCGACATCGGCCTGCTCGGCGCGAAGGTGGACCGGGGCGAGGACACCGTCGAAGGCTACGACCTGCATGTCGGCGGGGGCGCGGGACCGGATCAGGCGATCGGGCGGCTCATCGTGCCCGCCATCGCGGCGGTTGAGTTGCCGCCGCGCGTTCTGGCGCTGCTGCGCGCCTGGATGACGGAGCGCGCAGACGGCGAAGGCTTCCAGGCGTGGTCCGCGCGGCACAGCGACGAGGCGTTGGCCCAGATCAGCACAGCCAGGATTGAGGACGCAGCATGAACGGGATGTCGCCGCATATTCCGATGATCCCGGAGGATGCCCCTTTCAACGCCGAGCAGCGCGCCTGGCTGAACGGCTTCTTCGCCGGGATCTTCGGCCCTTCCGGTATGGCCGGCTCGGGCGCGATGTCCTTCGCGGCGCCGCAGGCCGAGCCGGAACCCGAGGAGGACTTTCCTTGGCACGATCCCGCGCTCGAAATGCCGGAGCGGCTGGCGCTGGCCGAGGGCAAGCCGCTGAAGCGCCGGATGATGGCGGCGATGGCGCAACTCGATTGCGGGCAGTGCGGCTACCTCTGCCAGACCTACGCCGAGGCCATCGCCGAGGGCCGCGAAGATTCGCTTTCGCTCTGCGTGCCGGGCGGTAAGCCAACGGCGAAGATGCTGAGGACCATCCGCAGCGAAGCCACCGCCGAGGCGCCCGCGCCGGCAGCGCCGGTGGTTGCTGTCCCGCCGCCGAAGTGGGCGAAGCTCGTGCATGTGCGCGGCTCGGAGCGCCTCAGCGGCGCCGCCTCCGCCAAGGATGTGCGGCACGTGGTGATCGACCTCGCCGAAAGCGGTCTGACCTACGAACCGGGCGACTCGCTGTCGTTGCTCCCGGCAAACGATGCCGAGTTGGTGGCTGCCTGCGTCGCGGCGCTGGATGCCGAGGCCACGACGCCTGTCGCCGGCCCGGATGGCGTGACGCGCCCGCTCGCGGAGGCTTTGACCCGTCATGTCGATATCGCGCGGCCGCATGACCGCACGCTCGATCTTCTGGCGATGGCGGCGAAGAACCCGCGCCATGCTGAGGCGCTGCGTCGGCTGGCCGATGGCGGCGAGGGCGAACCCACCGACCCCGACCTGCTCGATCTGCTCGAGGCTTTTCCCTCCGCGCGGCCGTCGCTCGGCGAGTTGATGAGGTCGCTGCCGCCGCTGAAGCCACGCCTCTACTCGATCGCCTCCTCGCAGGCGCTGCACCCGAGCGAGGTGCATCTTTGCGTCTCCGTCGTCTCCGGCGAGGTGCGTGGACGGCGCCGTCGTGGCGTCGCGAGCGGCTTTCTCGGTTTCGATGCGCTGAGTTTTGGCCCCGTAGAGGCCAGCATTCAGACCAGTCACTTCCGTCTGCCG
Organism: Acidisoma sp.; assembly: GCF_965199065.1. Taxonomy (NCBI): domain Bacteria; kingdom Pseudomonadati; phylum Pseudomonadota; class Alphaproteobacteria; order Acetobacterales; family Acidocellaceae; genus Acidisoma; species Acidisoma sp. The sequence continues at coordinate 1,135,688 of NZ_CBDAQN010000003.1, forward strand.
GAGGACCCAAAAACACCGGTCATCATGTGCGGTCCCGGCACCGGCATTGCGCCCTTCCGCGCGTTTCTGCAGGAGCGCGAGGCGCGCGGCGTGAAAGGACCCGCCTGGCTTTTCTTCGGCGAGCAGACGGCGGAGCATGATTTCCTGTTCCGCGACGAGATGCAGGCCTGGCTCGCCGACGGCACGCTGACGCGGCTCGACACCGCCTTCTCGCGTGACCAGGCAACGAAAATCTACGTGCAGGATCGCATGCGGGAGAATGCGGCGGAGCTTTGGCGCTGGTTCCAGGACGGCGCTCATTTCTTCGTCTGCGGCGACGCCACACGCATGGCGCGCGATGTGGACGCAACGCTACGGAAGATGGCGGTGACCGAAGGCGGCCTGACCGAGACCCAGGCAAAGGACTGGATCGTCTCCCTGGCGCGCCAGGGCCGGTACAAACGCGACATCTACTAAAACCATCTCACAAGGAAAATTTCGATGCCCGATCTGTTCAGCCCCTACAAGCTCAAGGACGTGACGCTGCGCAACCGCACCGTGATGTCGCCCATGACGATGTACAACTCCGTCGACGGCAAGCTCGACGACTACCATGTGAGCTACCTCGGCGCGCGCGCCGCCGGTGGTTTCGCGCTCATCTTCGGCGAGCAGATGGCGATCACGCCGGATGGCCGCACAACGACATCCTGCGCCGGCATCTGGAACGACGACCAGATCGAAGGCCACGCGCGCGTCTGCAGGATAGTCGAGCGCATGGGCGCGGTGCCCGCCATACAACTTGGCCATACCGGGCGCAAAGGCAGCGAGGTCCCGCCCCACAAAGCCACCAATGACGAGGGCACCTGGAAGCAGCTGCCGCCCGAACATCCCGATGGCTGGACCTGCGTCGCGCCCTCGGCCATCCCCTACGGCGGCGGCGGTCACATCTACCCGGTGGAACAGCTCACGCGGGAAAAGATCAAGGACATCCACAAGTCCTATGCCGATGCAGCCCGGCGCGCGCTGGATGCCGGCTACAAGTGGCTGGAAATGCACTATGCGCACGGCTATCTCGGCGCGAGTTTCTTCTCGCCGCTCGCCAACCAGCGCACCGACGAATACGGCGGCAGCGTCGAGAACCGTGCGCGCTTCCACCTCGAAGCGCTCGATGCGGTGCGCGCGGTCTGGCCCGAGAAGTACCCGTTGACGATGCGTCTCGGCTCCGACGACCTCAACCCGAAGGGGACGCAGTTCGAGGATTCCATCATCGCCATCAGGATGATGAAGGAACACGGGCTCGACTTCGCGGACCTGTCGCTCGGCTTCAACACCGACGAGATGATCAATCCGCCATTGAACGAGGTGGGCTTCATGATCGAGCGCACCAACCGTGTTCGCCGCGAAGTCGGCATCCCCGTCGGCACCAGCTGGAACCTCGGCGTGCCGCAGAACGCCGACCGCGTCATCCGAGAGGAGTTGATCGATCTGGTCTTCCTCGGCCGGCCGGCGCTCGCCAACCCGCACTGGCCGATCTGGGCCGCGCGCGAACTCGGCCATGAGGACCCGTTCCACCTGGCGCCGCCCGATTGGGCCTGGTGGCTGCGCAACTTCCGCGGCCATGGCCCGAGCATCGGCCTGCCGGCAGCACCGGTCGCGGAGCGCCGCGTCGCCTGAACAGAGGGCGGCTTGCCCTGAGCAGGCCGCCTCCCGGTTTCGGCCATCTCGTCAAACCGCGAGACCCCCGGTAGAAACGCCGCGTATATCGCGGCTTAGGGGAGTTAACATCCATGACGACGGCATTGGCGAAGGCCTATGACCTGACCGGGCAGGTCGCCCTCATCACCGGCGGCGCGCAAGGCATCGGCCTCGCCATCGGCACGCTGCTCGCCGAACAGGGCGCGCGCATCGTCATCGTCGACCAGAACCCTAAAGTGGACGAGATCGCCGCAGCGCTCGGGAACGGCAGTTTCGGCATGGGCCTCGATGTCCGCGACGACACGGCCGTCAACGCCGGTGCCGAGGCCATCCTCGGCAAGACCGGCCGGATCGATATTCTCGTCAACAACGTCGGCATCGCGCCCGTCATGCCCGCGGCTGAATTCACGGTCTCGGCCTGGGACGCAACGTTCGCCATCAATATCCGCGCGGCCTTCCTGTTCAGTCAGGCGGTCGGGCGACACATGATCAGCCGCCGCTATGGCCGCATCGTCAGCCTTGCATCGCAGGCGGCGCTCGTGGCGCTCGAGGGGCACATCGCCTATACGGCGAGCAAGGCCGGCATCATCGGCATGTCGAAGGTTCTGGCAATGGAATGGGGCCCGCACGGCATCACCAGCAATACGATCTCGCCGACGGTGGTCAACACGGCGATGGGGCGCGAGGTCTGGTCTGGCGCTCGCGGCGATGCCTTCCGCGCCAAGATCCCCACCGGGCGTTTCGGTGAGGTGGAGGAGATCGCCCACGCAGTGCTCTACCTGGTGAGTGGTGCGGCTGGCCTCATCAACGGCGAGAACCTTGTCATCGACGGCGGCTACACGATTGTCTAGCTACTCATGAACCCGATGACCCCCTTGGCTTATCATTACGGCTACGGCGGCGGCTGGTCCGACTGGATCTCGCACATGCTGGTGTCGTCGGTCATCCATGCACTCATCTACAGCGTGATCTTTCGGTTGATGCGCGACCTCACGCTGCCACAGGCGATCGTCCTCGGCGTCGTCGTGATTGCGGTTCTGTTCGTCTGGGGGCGCTCGCGCGACCGTCGCGGCTGGTGAGGCCGCATCAGGCGACCCCGTTGGCCAAGGGAACCTAGCCGGGAAGAGGCGTACGCAGTTCGTACGCTTGGGTAGCCTCGGCTCATCTTGAGGCGCTCCGGGACCGGCACCGGACCCTCCCTGCCCGGCAAGTCCATCCTTGTGATGAATTTTGGACGGTTCGTTACACCTCAAATGGGGCTTGCCGCCGACCCACCCGCGAGCTGAATGTGGGTCATCAATTTTGGTCCTGCATCGTTTGCTCTGGCAGCTAAACACATTTGCAGCCAGCTTGAACATTTGCAGTCAAGGCTCGGCTCCATCCTATCGGTATTGAGTTGGTCGTTTAACGGCTTCACTAGACACTTCGCGCAGCGGAGCGCACCCGATGAACAGCAACAGTCTTAGCTACCTGGACAGTGGAAGCGCTGTCAGAACCCTGGAAGAACTGCCGCGGGTGACGCAAAGCGAGGCTCCGGCCGAGCAAGGGTCGTCGTTCTTTCGCGGAGCGATCATCGGCGTCGCCGTGGCAGTCCCTGCCTGGGCCTGGATAATCTTTTCGATCATCCGCTGAGCCAACCAGACTGCGATTAATTGCGGAGGCAACGTTGACGGCTGCCGGCAGCGCCGCACGCCAGCGTTAGCAATACTTGCGGCCAGACCACCGCGACCAAAGATGCTTGCTGGTGCACGGCACCCAAGCAAGTAGGAACACACACATGGTTGAAGTCCGCACATGTCTCGCCCTGAGCGTTGGCTTAGCGCTCGGGGCTGCAGCATTCCACACCGTGCCGGCATTGGCGCAGAGCAACACTTCCAGCACGCTCAAGCTCGGAGACAAGGCGCCCACCGGCACGCTCACGCAAACGCACGGGGACTGGCGCGCCAGTGGCCTCGTCGGCGCGACAGTCTACAATGACCAGGGCAACAGCATCGGCACCATAAGCGATCTGCTGCTTTCCTCGGACGGCACCACACAGAACGCTGTCCTTTCCGTCGGCGGCTTCCTCGGCGTCGGCAGCAAGCTCGTCGAGGTCCCTTTCAAGAACATCAAGTTCGCGCCGAGCCTCTCCAACCCCGATAGCGGCTCCAAACAGGCTACGCAGACACCGGCATCCCCCTCCACGACGGCTCAGGCGGGGGCCGTCAACGGGGCTGGTGCCGCCGGCACTACCGGATCTGGAACGCCCGGCACTGAAACCGGCACGCCGCCTGCGTCAGCGTCAGCAAGCGGCCTAGGCGGCACCTCCGGCACCGGCCCTGGCCCTGGCAGCACGGCCCCGGGCGGCGCTGCCGGCACACCTTCAAGCCCCGCTTCTCACGAGTACAGCCTTGTATTGCCGGGCGCGACGAAGGCTTCTCTGACCTCCGACCCGGAGTTCCACTACTAGAGCCCACGTTATCTTCTCGACCCAACCATCGGCCAACCGGACCCGATGGTTGGGGAGCCACCGCTTATACGGAGACGGTGCCTTCGGGAAGCTGCCCATTGGGCGTCATGCCGTGAACGGCGTTGGGCAGATGTTGCGCCAGTTGGCCCAGGAAGTCGTTCGGCTCCATTCCCGCCTGAGACGCCATGGATTGCACCTTGTCCTGACCAAGCACGTTTTGCAGTTGGTCAGGCGACACCGGCTGATTGGGCCCGTTGCCCACCCACGACTGAGCGATGTGTCCGAGGCCCGCCTGTTCGAATGCGGACAGAATTCCGCCGAGGCCGCCTCCGGCCAGACCCGTTCCCATGCCAGCGCCTTGGCCTTGGCCTTGCCCTGACATCCCTTGCTGACCGGCACCTCCCGCCTGGCCACCGAGCAGGCTTGTCAGCACTCCGCCCATCGGCGACGAGCCGCCGGAATTTTGCATGAGATCACCGACGACAGTCTCTAGAAGACCCATTAGACGCTCCTCCTGATGATTTGCCGGTTCATGGAGATGTCTACCGCCATCGAAACGCGACCGTGCGGTAGATGGCGGTGCCGAGCGGCTAAACGAGCGCTATGCCTGATAAGGCAGGAAAAGTCGCGGGTTCGTGTTGATGTGCACCGGCAGCCGAGGAATTGGTGGAGGGGGTTGGATTTGAACCAACGTAGGCGTGCGCCAACGGATTTACAGTCCGTCCCCTTTAGCCACTCGGGCACCCCTCCGACGCGGGAAGCGGACTTCCCTCATTTGCCTCCCGTTGTCAACGAAGGCTATGGCTGGCGCGCCCAAAGAATTCTCCGCCCAACCCTTCTCCCCCGACAGGATGCGTTATGAAACCGCCCCGACCCGACCGTTCGCGCGGTGCGCCCGCTGGGGCGAAGCCCCCGTATAAGCCCAGCCGTCCGCACGGCCCCTCTACAGCCACGGGTAACGGCGGCCGGTCCGCGCCCGAGGAACGTGGTGGCGCGCGGGAGACAGGCAAAGGTCAGTCTCGCACCAGCTATGCCGCCGGCGCCGAGAAGCCCCGCTTTGGCGGCGGCAAGCCCCACTCCCAGTCTGCCCAAGCACGACCGGCCCATGCCAATCCTGGGCGGTCAGCCGGTGGTCCAGCCCGCTTCCGGCCTGACCGCAACGAGGCGCGGCCAGATGGGGCGCGGCCGGCCCAGTCTCGGCCGGCCCAGTCCCGGTCGGATGGGGCTCGTTCAGATGGGGCTCGTTCGGATGAGGCGCGTCCGGTGCGGACGCTGCAGATCGAGCGCAGTTCCCAGCGTCCACCCGCCCAGGCGCAAGACCGTGCCCGTGAAAGTCTGACGCGGGATCGCGAGCCTGCCGTAAGGGAGTCCGGCGAGCGCGCCCACCGGGGCTCGGGCGGCTCTCAGGCCGCCGCGGCCCCACGCGGCACGGTCTGGCTCTACGGGTTGCACGCCGTGCAGGCGGCGCTCTCGAACCCGGCACGGCGCCTGCGCCGCCTTGTCGTCACCGAGGAAGGGTCCGCCGCCCTCTCAGCGCGCCTGCCACAGCCCTGGGCGCTCACGCCCGAGACGGTGGACCGCGCCCGCATCGACCTGCTTCTTGGCCGCGACGCCGTGCATCAGGGCGCGGCGCTGCTCGCCGACCTCCTGCCTCAGACTGTGCTGGCGACAGCGCTGGAGCGGCCCGGCCCGATCCTGATCCTCGATCAGGTCACGGACCCCCGCAACATCGGCGCCATCCTGCGCTCGGCCGCCGCCTTTGGGGTGGCCGCCGTCATCGTGCAGGAACGCCATGCGCCGGAGGAGACCGGCTCCCTCGCCAAGGCCGCCTCGGGCGCGCTGGAGACGGTGCCGCTGCTACGCGCGGTCAATCTGGCCCGCACCATCGTCATGCTGAAGGCCGCCAACCTGTGGATCGTCGGTTTGGACGCCGAGGCAACGGGCAACCTCGACGGCATGGCCTTCAAGGAGCGCCGGGTCGCCCTCGTGCTCGGCGGCGAGGGCAGCGGCCTCCGCCGCCTCACCCGCGAGTCCTGCGACGAGCTGGCGAAGCTCCCCATGGCCGGTCTCATGGAGAGCCTCAACGTATCGGCGGCGGCGGCGGTGGCCCTGTACGAACTCACCCGCTGAACACGGAGCAGCCCTAAAGCGCTGTGTAGCCGCCGTCGACGAAGATTTCCTGGCCGTTGATCATGTCGGAGGCTGTGGCGCAGAGGAACAGGATCACGTCACACACCTCCACCGGCTGGGCCACGCGCCCGGCCGGGATCTTGGCGACCATCGGCCCCAGCTTGGCCGGATCGCCCCAGACCTGCGTGCCCATCGGGGTCATCGTGACCGTCGGGCAGACGGCGTTGCACTGGATGTTGAAACCGGCCCATTCGGCCGTCATCACCTTGGTCAGCCCGTTGAGCCCATTCTTCGACGCCGCATAGGCTCCGTGCTCGATCAGCGCCACGGAGCTTGTCTGCGAACTCACGTTGACGATCTTCCCCGCCCTCTGGCCCATCATCGCAGGCGCCAGGGTTCGCGCCAGCAGCCAGGGCGCGCGCAGGTTGACGGCCTGGATGAGGTCCCACTCCGCGATCGTCTGATCGACCAGCAACTTGGGCACGCTGACGCCCGCGTTGTTGACGAGGATGTCGATCGTCCCCCAGGCGGCCAGAGCCTCCCGGCCCGCACGCTCCGGCGCGTCTGGCTGGCTCAGGTCGGCGGGAAGCGTGAGGCACCGGCGGCCATGGGCCTCGACCGCGGCGCGCGCCTCGGCAAGACCGCCCTCGTCCCGCGCGACGGCCACGATATCCGCCCCCGCATCGCTCAACACGCGGCAAAGCTCGGTCCCGATGCCCTTGGAGGCGCCGGTCACCAGCGCCTTCTTGCCATGCAACGAAAACCGCTCGGCGACGCTCATGCTGTGCGCCCTCAGAAGACGATCTGGGTTTTGACGACCTCTGGCGAGCCCTGGGCCGCGAACTCGAACGCCTCGACCGACTGTTCGAACGGGAAGGTGCGGGAGATCAGCGGCTTCACGTCGATCTTACCCGAGGCCAGCAGCGCGATGGTGCGCGGATAGGCGTTGGCATAGCGGAACACGGTCTCGATGCGCGCCTCCTTGATCTGCGCGCTGACCACGTCGAACTCCACTGCGGCGGGCGGCATGCCCACCAGCACGACGACGCCACCGGGGCAGACGAGATCGAAAATACCGGAAAAGGCGCGCGGGCTGCCGCTCGCCTCGAACACGATGTCGGCGCCCCAGCCGCCGGTCAGAGCCTTCACGCGATCGACCGCCTTCTCCTCGCTGACGTTCACCGGGATGATGCCCTCGTAGCCGCCGGCGATCTTGAGCTTCTCCTGCTGCACGTCGGTCATGATGACCTTGGAGACGCCGGCGGCGAGGGCGGCCAGCGCCACCATCATGCCGATCGTCCCCGCGCCCAGCACCACGGCGATCTGGCCGGGCAGCACGCGCGCCTTGGTCACCGCCTGCATGCCGACGGCGAGCGGCTCGACAAACGCGCCTTCCTGGAAGCTCACGCCATCGGGCAGCTTGAAGGTGAGGTTGGCGGGGTGGACGATCTCCGGTACCAGACAGCCGTGCACGGGCGGCGTCGCCCAGAAGCGCACGGCGGGGTCGAGGTTGTAGAGGCCGAGCTGCGAGGCGCGGGAGGTCCAGTCCGGGATACCCGGCTCCATGCAGACGCGGTCGCCGACCTTGAGGTTGGTGACGCCCTCGCCGACCGCCGCGATCTCCCCGGCGCCCTCATGGCCGAGGATCATGGGCTCCTTCACCCAGAAGGGTCCGATATGGCCGTGGAGGTAGAAATGCAGGTCGCTGCCGCAGATGCCGACGGCCTTCATGGCGATCTTCACCTCGCCGGGGCCGGCTTCCGTCGGCACCTCGATGTCGCGCAGCTGGGCGCGGCGGACTTCCTCGAGAACCATGGCTTTCATAACGTTTCTCCCTCTGCTTCGGCCCATAATGAACCGGGGCGCGGCCCGATGCAAAAAGGAACCCCCGCCGGGACAGGGTCCGGGCGGGGGTTCGGTAGTCTTGCCGAGGCGACGCTTCAGCCAGACGTCTTATCCGGCGTGATGGCCACGAAGATCGGCTGGCCCTGGCGCAGGATGCGCAGCGCCACGGCGCCGCTGTTGTCGTGCAGTGCCTTGTGGATGGCCGAGGCCGCCTGGTTCGGCGAGCCGATGCTGGTGCTGTTCACGCCCAGCACGACATCGCCCTGCTCGATCCCCGCCTGATCGGCGGGCGAGTTCGGCCGGACATCGGCGACGACGGCGCCATCGGTGCCGTCGGGCACGCCGAGCTGGCTGCGGAGGTCGGGCGTCAGCGGCGCCAGGGCGAGGCCCACGCCACCCTGGTTGGCGTTCGGCTGGTTCTGCTGGCTGTTGCTTGCCACCTGCGCCTTGAGCTGGGCGATCTGAACCGGCACCGCCTGTTCATTGCCGTTGCGTACGATGTCGAGCGTCGCCTGGTCGCCCGGGGAGATGCCGGCGATCGTCACCGCGAGGTCGCGCGGCGTGTGGATCACGTCGTTGTTGACCTTCTCGATCACGTCGCCCGCCTTGAGGCCGGCCTTCTCGGCGGGGCTGTTCGGCTCCACCTGGGCGATGAGCGCGCCGTTCAGAGCGCCCTGGCCATTGCCGGGCAGGTGCAGCGCCTGCGCCATCGGCGCGTCGACGGTCTGCGCCTCGACGCCGAGGAAGCCGCGCGTCACATGACCGTTCTTCAGGATCTGCCCGACGATCGACTTGATCGTGTTGGACGGGATCGCGAAGCCGATGCCGATGCTGCCGCCCGAGGGCGACAGGATGGCGGTGTTCATGCCGATGACCTGCCCGGCCTGATCGAACAGTGGGCCGCCGGAGTTGCCCTTGTTGATGGGCGCGTCGATCTGCAGGAAGCTGTCGTAGGGCCCGTCGCCGATGTCGCGGCCCTCGGCCGAGACGATGCCCGCCGTCACCGTGCCGCCGAGGCCGAAGGGGTTGCCCATGGCGACGACCCACTGGCCGGTCTGCACCTTCCCGGAGTTGCCGAGGTCGAGATAGGGCAGCGGCTGCTTGGCGTGGACGCGCAGCACGGCGATGTCGGTGCTCGGGTCGCGGCCGATCACGGTCGCCGGCAGGCGGCTGCCGTCGGCCAGGGTCACGGTGATGGTCTTCGCCCCCTCCACAACGTGGTTGTTGGTGACGATGGTGCCGTTGCTGTTGATGATGAAGCCGGAACCCGCGGCCTCGACCTGCTCGGGATGCTGCGGGGCCATCTGCATGCCGGGCGCGCCGGGCATCATGTTGAAGGGGAACGGCAGCGGGAACGGCATGCCGTTCTGCGCCTGCGGACCCTGGCCGCCGCCGCCCTGAGGACCGGGCCCATTGTCGCCCTGCTGCTGCCCACCATTGTCGCTGCCGTCGTCAACCGCGGCGCCGGGCGCCAGGTCGGACAGGATCGTGACCACCGCCGGCTTCACCCGGGCCGCGAGTTCGGTGAAATCCGGGAGGACCTGCGATGAGACCCCGGCGGGCAGCTGGCTCACATCGTTGGCGGCGGGAGCAGCGTCCGCGAAGCTGGGATTGGCCACGGCAAATCCGCCGAGGGCGGTGCCGGCAAGCAAGGCCACGGCCAGCGTCGAGGTGAGGCGGAAGCGGCGGTTCATGGCGAAGGGCTCCTATGTTAGAGGTTCCGGAATTTGACGCTGCCATCAGCGCCTGACGATCATCCGATGGGCTTTACATAGATTGCACGGTTGCTTGCGCTGCATTCGAGTTCATGAAGAGAGCGTCATCTGGACGTTTCGTCATTGCAGCGCCTATGCCCGCATAACATTCCGGCTCTTTGTGCGCCTGCGTCCCCGGTCTTTGTGGAACGGAACGGCGCCGGGGACTTGACAGGCGGCGCCGCAAAATGTGTCTAGCGTCTCTCGCTGACGCTGCAGGGGTGTAGCTCAATTGGCTAGAGCGCCGGTCTCCAAAACCGGAGGCTGTGGGTTCGACCCCCTCCGCCCCTGCCAATCGGCTTTTTGCTCCGGCCGGGACGGCATTCGTCCGGCCGGCGATGTTGTTTCAGGGTTAGGTGTGCGTTGAAGACGATTTCCCGGCAGGCGTTTCAATCGTGAATTTCGATCCGGCAGGATTCCTGCGCGACGTGCGGAGCGAGGTCTCGAAGGTCACCTGGCCTTCCCGCAGGGAGACACTGGTGACGACAGCGATGGTGATCGGCATGGCCGTGATCGCGTCCTTCTTCTTCTTTGCGGCCGACCAGCTCATCGGCCTCGGTGTGCGCACCCTGTTCAGCAGCGGCACCTGAGGAGGGCTGGTCATGGCGAAGAGATGGTATGTCGTTCACGTCTACTCCGGCTTCGAGAAGAAGATCGGCCAGCAGATCAAGGAACAGGCGGCCCAGAAGGGGCTTGCCGATCACTTCGATGAGATCCTGGTGCCGGCCGAGGAGGTGGTGGAAGTCCGCCGCGGCCAGAAGGTCAACTCCGAGCGGAAGTTCTTCCCGGGCTACGTGCTGGTGAAGATGGAGCTGACCGACGAGGCCTGGCATCTCGTCAAAGATACGCCGAAGGTCACCGGCTTCCTGGGCAGCCGCAACAAGCCGAGCCCGATCACGGATGCCGAGGCCGACCGCATCATGAAGCAGACCCAGGAAGGGGTGGAGCGTCCGCGTCCCTCCGTCCTGTACGAGGTCGGCGAGCAGGTGCGCGTGGCGGATGGCCCCTTCACCAGCTTCAACGGCACGGTGGAGGAAGTCGACGAGGAGAAGGGCCGCGTGAAGGTCAGCGTCTCCATCTTCGGCCGTTCCACGCCGGTCGACCTGGAATACAGCCAGGTCGAGAAGGTCTAACGCACTCACCTTACGAGGCCGTCGCCGATGCCGCGTTTCGCCGCCAACCTCACGATGATGTTCACCGAGTGGCCCTTCCTGGACCGCTTCGCCGCCGCGTCCGACGCCGGCTTCGAGGCGGTCGAGTATCTGTTCCCGTACGATCACGCGGCCGATGCCGTCGGCGCCGCGCTGCGGGGCGCGGGTCTCTCCCAGGCTCTGTTCAACCTCCCTCCGGGAGATTGGGCAGCAGGCGAGCGCGGCATGGCCGCCTTGCCCGATCGGGCCGCCGCCGTCGCGCAGGCGGTCGAGGCCGCCCTCCCCTATGCCGCCGCCACCGGCTGCCCGACGCTCCACCTCATGGCCGGTAATGCCGACCGTCGGGATGCCGCGGCGCAGACCGCTTACCGCTCGGCGGTTGCGGCGACTGCCGAGCGGTTGGAGCGCGAGGGCATCACCCTGGTGCTGGAGCCCATCAACGGGCGCGACATGCCGGGCTACTTCCTCAACGACTTCAAATTCTCGGCCGAGCTGATCCGCTCGCTCGGCCTGCCCAACCTGCAGCTGCAGTTCGACATCTACCATCGCCAGATCCTGCACGGCGACGTGGTGATGGGTCTGCGGGAGATGATGCCGCTCATTGGCCACGTGCAGATCGCCGGAGTGCCGGACCGGCATGAGCCCGACAGCGGCGAACTCGACGCCGAGTTCATCTTCGCCGAGCTGGACCGGCTCGGCTACGGTGGGTACGTCGGATGCGAGTATCGGCCGGCGGGGAAGACGGTCGACGGGCTCGGCTGGTTCAAACGCTTCGCCCGCTCCTGACCCGGCTCTGGACGGTCCCGCCGTCCAGGCCATCGACTACACTGGCCGGTGATTGCTCGCGGCCTTTTGGAGGAGCGGCATGAACGCCGCCGCCGGAACGGGGCGGCTGAAATAATAGCCTTGTGCCTCGTCGCAACCGAGGTTCGACAGAAAGTCCAGTTCCTCCCGCGTCTCGACGCCTTCGGCCACAACCATGAGATTGAGGCTGTGCGCCATGCTGATGACGGCGGTCACGATGGCCGTCTCGGTCGGGTCGGTGCTGATCTGGCGGACGAACGACTGGTCGATCTTGATCGTGTCGATCGGGAACTTGGTCAGGTAGCTCAGGCTCGAGTAGCCGGTTCCGAAATCGTCGAGCGCCAGCCGCAAGCCCGTGTCCTTCAGTCCCTTCAGCATCGCATCCGTCGAGGCCGCCCGTTTCATCAGCACGCCCTCCGTCATTTCGAGTTCGAGATTTTTGGGGTCGTAGCCGGTCTCGTCGAGCACATTGAGCACGCCCTGAAGAAAGTCGCGCTTCTCGAACTCGATGGGGGAGACGTTGACGGCGAGCGTGATCGCCGGCAGCCCCGCCTCGGTCCATCGCCGCCCCTGCTCGCACGCCTCGCGCAGCGCCCAGGCACCGAGCTTGGAGATAAGGCCGCAGGTCTCGGCGACAGGTATGAACACGCCCGGCGGTATTGCTCCGCGCGTCGGATGCGTCCAGCGGATCAACGCCTCGGCGCCGGTCAAGGCGCCCGTCCTGATGTCGATCTTCGGCTGGTAGTGCAGGGCGAACTCCCTGTTCTCGATGGCGTGGTGAAGACCTTCCTCCAGATATTCCCGCTCCACCGCGCCGGCCCTCATGGCGGCCTCGAAGAACTGGTAGCCGTGCCGGCCACTCGCCTTCACCTTGTACATCGCGGTGTCGGCGGCCTTGATCAGCGCCGGCGCATCGAGGCCATCATCCGGAAACACGCTGATGCCGATGCTCGCCGTGATCTGCAGTTCGTGCCCGTCCAGCGAATGAGGTTCGCCGAGCACCTGGAGGAATCGCCGCGCGGCGATCGCGGCGTCGGGCGGTTCGCTCATATCGGACACCAGGATGACGAACTCGTCGCCGCCCTGCCGGCTCACGGTATCGGACAGCCGCACGCAACTCACCAGCCGGTTGCCGACGGACTGCAAGAGCTTGTCGCCGATCGCGTGCCCCAGCGTGTCGTTGATGTGTTTGAAACCGTCCAGATCCAGAAACAGCACCGCGATCGGTTTCTGATGCCGCTTGGCGAGGGCGACCGCCTGCTCGATCCGGTCTGACAGCAGCAGCCGGTTCGGCAGCCCGGTCAGCGCGTCGTGATAGGCCGCGTGCTTGGTCTGGTGCGCGACTGCCCGGGCGACGGTGACATCCCGGAACACGATCACCTTGCCGGCCTCGTCGCTCGCCCGGCCAAAGATCGGCGTCACGCAGCCTTCCACCGCGATCTTGCAACCGTCGCTGCGCGTCAGCGTGTAATCCGGCGGCAGGATGGGCGTGTCCCCGCTGCCCGCGGCCGCAGGGGATTGCGGGCCGTTCCTGCAGGCATCGATCATGCGCAGGATCTCGACGGTCGGCGGTCCCGCCGCGGCGCCGAGCAGTTTCTCCGCGACGATGTTCGAGAAGGTGACGTTGCCCTGCAAGTCGGTGCAGATGACGGCGTCGCCGATGGACTTGAGCGTCACTTCCAACAGTTCGTTCTGCGCCATCAGCGCCTCGGAGAGCAGCTTGCGCTCGGCAATATCCCGCTGCGCGAAAAGCCAGTGCGTGTAGCGGCCGTTCTCGTTGCAGATCGGCGATATGCTGAGTTCCACCCAGAAGGGCGTGGCGTCCTTGCGGTAGTGCAGGATGTCCACAAGCACCGGTTTCCAGGAGGAGAGAGCGCTCCGGATCCGGTCCGTCACCTCCGGTCCGGTACGCGGGCCTTGAAGAATAAGCGGCGTCTTGCCGACGACTTCCTCGGCGCCATAGCCGGTCATGGCGGTGAAGGCCGGGTTTGTGTAGACGATCCTCGGACCGGCCGGATCCAGATGCCCTGCATCCGTGATCATGACGCCCGCGCTCGACTGGATGACAACGCCCTCGAACAGCCGCAACCTTGCGTCGGGCGGCGCGTCCAGAAGCGCCGGATGCGCGCCGGGACCCCAGTGCGCCGCATGCGCGCCGGGACCCGAGTGCGCCGGATCAGCGCCGGCCGTCTCCGCTGCCGGCCCCGCCGGCGACCGCGCGACACCGGAATATCCGGAGGGCTTGCGTTTCTGTGCCGTGATGTCGGTTGCAAGTTTGATGATCTTGTAGGCGCGGCCGTCCTTGCCGAACACCGGGATGTATGTCGCCTGCAGCCAGACCTCGCCGCCGGTCTTGCCGATGCGCCTGTACTCGCCGCCCTGGTAGTCGCCCTCGCCCAGGCTCTCCCAGAACTGCTGGTAGCCGGGGCTGTTCCGGTACGAGGGGTCCACCAGAATCCTGTGATGCTTGCCCTGCAGCTCCTCCAGCTCATAACCGAGCGCCGCCAGAAAGCTCTCGTTCGCGCTGAGGATGGTGCCGTCGAGGCCGAACTCGATGACTGCATGCGTGGTGTCGATGGCCGCTATCTGCCCGGCGAGAGCGGCCTCCACGCGCTGGCGCTCGGTCACCTCTGCCAGCAAACTCTCGGTTGCCGAACCGATAGATCCGTCCGGAGCATGCGTGGCCGTCGCCTCCGATCGAGAGATTGCAGTCGCCAGCACGTCATCGCCAGCGGTTTCCGGTGCAAGCTTCGTTTCGGAAGGCAGCAATGTGAGCATACGAGGGTCCTAACTGCCGCTGTCGGCTAGTTCCCAAACTAGTATGTTTCACTTAATTTTCGGTTTCGACGTAAGGCAGACATTCATCTCTTCTTGTGACTGCCGAACTGCCATGCGCCATCCTGGGTGGTGACAGCGGCTGTCGCCCGTGCTTCTCCTTTTGGGCAAGCAGCCTTGGAAGCGACAGGCGCCACGAATGGCAGGGGCAGACAATTGCATCCGGTCCGCACCGCTCTTCGACGAGGAGTTCCGCGGCGAACTGCTGGCGCTGTTCCAGTGGCGGCGGGACGTGCGCCACTTCCGGCGCGACCCGGTGCCCATGGCCTTGCTCGACGCCTTGCTGGAGATCGCCTGTCTGGCTCCCTCCGTGGGTCTCAGCCAGCCCTGGCGCTTCGTGACCGTGGAGGATGCGGCACGGCGCGCCGCCGTCAGGGCCAGCTTCGAGCGCTGCAATGCCGAGGCTCTCGCAAGCCAGCCGGGGAACCAGGCCGGCCTCTATGCGCGGCTGAAGCTGGCGGGGCTGGACCAGGCACCATGCCATCTCGCGGTCTTCGCGGAAAGCGACCCGCAGCAGGGACACGGCCTGGGCCGGAAGACGATGCCGCAGACGACGGCCTACTCGGCGGTCATGGCGGTGCATACCCTATGGCTTGCCGCGCGCGCCGAGGGGCTGGGGCTCGGTTGGGTGTCCATCCTCGACCCCGAGGCGGTGACGGCCGCGTTGGATGTGCCTGACGGGTGGCTGTTTATCGGCTATTTCTGCCTCGGCTATCCGGAGGACTGTCACGACGCGCCGGAGCTGGAGCGCAAGGGCTGGGAGTATCGCCGCCCCGCCGCCGTCGCCCGGCTGAGGCGCTGAAGCTGACGCTAGAGCGCCTTCTCGAGCTCCGGCAGCAGCGTGAACAGATCGCCCACCAGCCCGTAATCGGCCACCTGGAAGATCGGCGCCTCGCCATCCTTGTTGATGGCGACGATGATCTTGCTGTCCTTCATGCCCGCCAGATGCTGGATCGCGCCGGAAATCCCCACGGCGATGTAGAGATCCGGCGCCACCACCTTGCCCGTCTGCCCGACCTGCTGGTCATTCGGCGCGTAGCCCGCATCCACCGCCGCGCGCGAGGCGCCGATCGCCGCGCCCAGCTTGTCCGCCACCGGCAGGATAAGCTCCTGGAACTTCTCGGAAGAGCCTAGCGCCCGGCCGCCCGAGACGATGATCTTCGCCGACGGCAACTCCGGCCGCTCGGATCGCGACAGGCTCTCGCCGACAAAACCCGACAGCGCCGGATTGCCCGCTGCCGCCACTGTCTCGATTGCCGCCGAGCCACCCAGCGCTGCCGGCGGGAAGGTCGAGGTGCGGATCGTCAACACCTTCTTGGCGTCCGTCGCCTGCACCGTCTGGATCGCATTGCCGGCATAGATCGGCCGCTCGAAGGTGTCCGGCCCCAGCACGCGCATCACGTCCGACACCTGCATCACGTCGAGCAGCGCCGCCACGCGGGGCATCACGTTCTTGCCTGCCGCCGTCGCCGGCGCCGCCATCACGTCATAGCCGGGCGCGAGGCTCAGGATGAGCGCCGCCACGGGTTCGGCCAGCAGATGGCCCAGCGAGGCGTCCTCGGCCAGCAGCACCTTCGACACGCCGGCCAGTTGCGCCGCGGCCTCCGCGACCGCGCGGCAACCCTCGCCGGCCACCAGCACGTCGATCTCGCCGCCGAGCGCCATGGCCGCCGAGACGGCGCGGCCCGTGGTTTCCTTGAGCGCGCCGTTTTCGTGATCGGCCAGAACGAGCGTCTTCATGTCTCTATTCCTTGCTATCTTTTTTCGCGCGGCCGCCCGCCAGCCCCGCGCGTCAGATCACGCCGGCTTCGTCGCGCAGCTTGGCGACCAGCTCCGCGACCGAGCCCACGCGGACCCCGGCCTTGCGCCCCGCAGGCTCGACCGTCTTGAGCACCTTCAGGCGCGGCGCGGGATCGATGCCGTACTCGGCGATCTTCTTCATCGCGATCGGCTTCTTCTTCGCCTTCATGATGTTCGGCAGGCTGGCGTAGCGCGGCTCGTTCAGCCGCAGGTCGGTCGTCACGATCGCCGGCAGCTTCAGCGCGACCGTCTGCGACCCGCCATCGACCTCGCGGGTCACGTTCACCGTGCCGTCGCCGATCTCGACCTTGGAGGCGTAGGTGCCCTGGCCCCAGCCGAGCAACGCCGCCAGCATCTGGCCCGTCTGCCCGCAATCGTCGTCGATCGCCTGCTTGCCGAGGATCACCAGCCCGGGCTGCTCCTCCGCCACGACCGCCTTGAGGATCTTGGCGACGGTCAGCGGCTCGACCGCTTCGGCCACTTCCACGACGATGCCCCGGTCGGCGCCCATCGCGAGCGCCGTCCGCACCGTCTCCTGCGCCTGCACCGGCCCGATCGAGACAGCGACGACCTCGGTCGCCTTCCCGGCCTCACGCAGACGCAGCGCCTCCTCGATGGCGATCTCGTCGAACGGGTTCATCGACATCTTCACGTTCGCAAGTTCGACGCCGGAGCCATCGGCCTTCACGCGCACGCGGACGTTGTAATCGACCACCCGCTTCACAGGCACCAGGATCTTCATCAGGCCTCCAGACACGTAAAAGGGCACGGCTCGTCGCGGAGGACGTCCTATAGGCCGCGGACAGCCCGGCGCAACTCCCCTTCCGGCGAGCGATGACGTGAAGCGACCAGCGATGAAACACTGGCCTGGACGCGACGGGCCCTCAGCCCGATTGCGACATCCGGAAACCCGCCGCCGGATGCGGCTCGCGAAGCCGCGGTCCCTCGCCGAACAGCTTCTCCCGCAGCGTGCCCGGCGCATAGGCCGTCTTGTAGAGGCCGCGCGCCTGCCATTCCGGAACCAGCAGATCGACGGCATCCTCGAAGCTCTCGGGCATGACGGCGTAGGCGAGGTTGAAGCCGTCGACGCCGGTCTGCTCGCGCCACGCCGCCATCGCCTCAGCGACCTCACCTGCCGACCCGGTGAACACGGGTCCCGCGCCGCCGATCGCGACGTGCTCCGCCGCCTCGCGCACCGTCCAGTCGCGCCCCGGATCGCCCCGCGTGAAGTTCTCCATCGCCGCACGCCCGGCATCGTTCTCGATGAACCGGATCTTCTGGTCGAGGTCGTAACCCGCGAAATCCACGCCCAGCCAGCCGCCCATGAGCACCAGCGCACCCTCGTGATCGACGTAGCTGCGATACTCGGCGAACTTGTCGCGGGCCTCGGCCGCCGTCGGCGCGACGATGGCGGTGACGAGGGCGAACACCTTGACGCTGTCCGGCCCCCGGCCAGCCGCCACCAGCGCCTGACGCAGCCGCGCGACCCGAGGTGCTATCACCGCCGCCGACGGCCCGGACACGAACACGCATTCGGCATGCCGCGCGGCAAAGGCCTGCCCCGTCGGCGAACTGCCCGCCTGATACAGCACCGGCGTCCGCTGCGGCGACGGCGAGGAAAGATGCAGCGCCTCCATCGAGATATGCTCGCTCTCGTGGCGGATGACGTGCACCCGGTCGGGATCGGCGTAGAGGCCGCGCGCGCGGTCGGCGAGCACCGCGCCATCCTCCCAGCTCTGCTCCCACAACTTGTAGATCGCCGCCATGTAGTCCTCGGCCACGGCGTAGCGGTCGTCATGGCCGCGCTGCCGTGTCTGGCCCATCGCGCGCGCCGCGCTGTCGAGATAGCTGGTGACGATGTTCCAGCCGATCCGCCCGTCGGTCAGGTGATCGAGCGTCGAGAACCGCCGCGCCATGAGGTAGGGGTGCTCGTAGCTCAGCGAGACGGTAACGCCGAAGCCGAGATTGCGCGTCACCGCCGCCATGGCAGGCACGAGGAGCAGCGGATCGTTGGTCGGCAGTTGCGCGCCGGTTGCAATCGCGCCCCGCGCGTTGCCGCCATACACATCATACGGGCCGAGCACATCGGCCAGGAACACGCCGTCGAACAAGCCGCGCTCCAGCAGCCGCGCCAGATCGAGCCAGAGCGGCAGCCGGTTGAACTCGGTCACGCGGTCGCGGGGATGACGCCACAACCCGGGCGACTGATGCACGAGCGTGTTCATCACGAAAGCGTTCAGCAGGATCGGCTGTGTCATGAAATCTCGAACTCAGATCCAGGAATGAACCGGCGGAAGAGTGCCGTTCAGCTCGTAGTCGCCGATGGAGAAATACTTCCAGCGCACCGGATCATGCAGCGTATGAACCCGCGCGTTCCGCCAATGGCGGTCGTAGTTGTACTTCCGCAACGTCGAACTCGTGCCGGCAAGCTCGAACAGATTGCTCGTGGCATGCAAAGCGACCTCCGTTGTCAGCACCTTGGCTTCGGCCACCGCAATGGAGGCGCGCGCGATGCCCTCTGCGGTTTCGTCCTCAAGCACTTCGTCGATGACGCGCCCGGCATACTCCAGCACCAGCTCCGCGGCGCGCAGCCTGATCCGCGTGTCGCCGACCTGCGAGACCGTGAACGGATCATCGGCGGCGCGGTCGCGTCCGCTGTCGATCCACGGCCGCGCGCGACGCCGCACGAAATCCAGCGTGTCCGCGAAGGCGCCCGCCGCGATGCCGGCGTCGATCGCCGCCTGCATGATCTGCGAAATCGGGCCATAGACGATGGGTTTTTCCCGCAATCCGCCAAGACCGATGACGTGCGAAGCCGGCACCCGCACATGCTCGAACCGCACGGTCCCGCTCGCCGTCGTGCGCTGCCCGAAACCCGACCAGTCATCGATGACGGTCACGCCCGGAGTGTCGCGCGGCACCATCGCGCGCAACACCTCGCCCGCCTCGGTCCGTGCGACCACCGGGATGTAATGCGCGAACAATGCGCCCGTGCAGTAGAACTTCGCGCCCTGAATGACGAACTCGTCGCCCTCCGCGCGGATCACGGTCTTCCAGTCCGCCGCGGTCTTGGTGCCCATCTCCACCAGCGCATTGCCGAGGCGGTAGCCATCGAGAACCTTCCCGTAGAAGTAACGCTTCTTCGGTTCGTCCCGCTCGGCACGCAGGAAGTTGAGAAAGGCGTAGTGGTTCTGCGGTATCTGCCCGATCGAAGGGTCCGCCGCCGAGACGATGCGCATGACCTCGGACAGCGTCGTGATCGGCAGGCCCGGCCCGCCATACTCGCGCGGAACGAGGATGCCCCACAGGCCCGTCGCCGAGAACCGTTCGATCTCCGGGATCGGCAGGATGCGGTCGCGGTCCCGCTCGGCCGCGCCGTCTGCAATGGATCGGGCGAATTCATGCGCAACCGCTATCGCCTCCGCCGAGGTGGCGAGCAGCGGCGGACGGCTTTCCGGCAATGGCAAAGGCGGCGCGGGGCGGGGCTCCACATCGTTCATCGGGGGCATCCTTCAGCGGTGGTCGAAACGCGCGGCCAGCCTATCACCCAGGAACTGCACGCCACAGACCAGAACGATGAGCACCGCGACGACGACGACGATGACCCAGGTGTCGAACTCGTCATAGCCGTAGCGGATGGCGAGGTCGCCCAAGCCCCCGGCGCCCACGACACCCGCCATCGCCGACGATCCGATGAGCGTGACCAGCGTCACCACGAAACCGGCGACGATGCCCGGCAGCGCCTCGGGGATGAGTACCTCGCGCATGATGGCGAGCCGGCTGCCGCCCATCGCCCGCACCGCTTCCACCAAGCCACCATCGACCTCGCGGAGCGAGACCTCGGCGATGCGCGCGAAATAGGGTGTCGCACCGATGGCGAGCGGCACGATGGCCGCCTCGGTTCCGATGGAGGTGCCGACGATGAAGCGCGTGATCGGGATAAGCGCCACCAGCAGGATGATGAACGGCACCGAGCGGACGCCGTTGACGAGCGTGCCCACCAGCCGGTTGACACCGGCGTTTGGCAGGATGCCGCCGCGGGCGGTCGCGACCAGCAACAGCGCGAGCGGCAGGCCGCAGACGAAGCCGATTGCTCCCGCACCGCCGACCATGACCAGGGTCTGCTCCAGCGCGGTCCGCAGATCGTTCCAGGATATCGGCATCAGATGCCCTCGCCGTCTGTGAAGCCGAGGGCCGCCGCGCGCAGCAGGATGCGCGTCTCCTCGGCCTGCGGATCGACCAGCACGTCCCGCACCGGCCCTTCCTCCACCACGCGGCCAAGCGCCATGACGAGCACCCGGTCGGCGATGCGCCGCGCCACGTTCATCTCGTGGGTGATGAGCACGATGGTGAGGCCGAGCGTCCGGTTGATCCGCTGCAACAACGCCAGGATCGACAGCGTCGTTTCGGGGTCGAGCGCCGAGGTCGCCTCGTCGCAGAGCAGCAGCGCGGGTTCGTTTGCGAGCGCCCGGGCTATCCCCACGCGCTGCTTCTGCCCGCCGGAGAGCGTCGCCGGATAGACATCCGCCTTGTCAGCAAGACCGACCAGATCGAGCAGCTCAGCCGCCCGCCGGCGTCGCTCGGCGCGCTTCACCCCAGCGAGCTTGAGCGGCAGCGCCACGTTCTCGGCGACGGTGCGCGAGGACAGCAGGTTGAAGTGCTGAAAGATCATGCCGATCCGCTGGCGCTCGCGCTGGAGCTGGCGCTCGGAGAGGACGGTGATGTCCCGCCCGTCGATCTCAACCCCTCCGCCATCAGGACGCTCTAGCCCGTTCAGGCAGCGGATGAGCGTCGACTTGCCTGCGCCCGATCGCCCAATGATGCCGAGCACCTGCCCGCGGTCGAGCGTGAAGGACACGTCGTCGAGCGCGATGGTGGCGCCGAAGCGGCGGGTAACGCCGGTCACGCGCAGCAACGGGGCCGCCGGCGCGCCGGGCCATTCGAAGCCCGACGGCTCGGACAGGCTATGGTCCATCTCGCTCACCAGGCTCGCTCACCTTGCCCGCTTACCAGGCCGGCGCGATCGCGCCCTGGTAGCGCTTCAGGATGAAGGCGCGCTCATCGGGCGACTGGAAGATTTTGATGAACTTCAGCAGCTTCGGGTCGTTCGCATCCTGCGGGCGGCTCACGAACTGGAGGGCGTAGTGCGGGTTGTTGGCGCCGTCTTCGATGAGCACCGTCTTGGGATCGCCACCCGAGGCGATGAGGAAGGTGTAGCTCACCTGCGCGACCCTCACGTCATCCAGCGCGCGCGCCAGCTGCGGGGCGGGCAGCTCGATGAAGTTCAAATTCTTCGGGTTGGAGGTGATGTCGGTGATCGTCGCGGCGTCGCCCACGCCCGGCTTCAGGGTGATGAGCCCGGCCTTCGCGTAAAGCTGCAGGCCACGAGCGCGGTTGACCGGGTCATTCGCCACCGCCACCTGATCGCCGTTCCGAAGCTGGTCGAGGTTGGTGATCTTGTGGGAGAACAGCCCCATCGGCATGACGACGGCAGGCGCGACCGGCACCAGGTTGAAGCCGCGCTGCTTGATCGCAACCGCCAGGAATGGCTTGTGCTCGTATAGGTTGGCCTCGACCGATCCCTCGTTCACCGCAACGTTGGGCGTCACCCAGTCCGAGAAGATGATGACCTTCACCGTCAGTCCCTGCTTGGCCGCGAGGCTGGCCGCGTGTTGCAGCACCTCGGCCATGGGGCCGGGCGTGCCGGCGATGGTCAGAGGTGTCTCGGCATGAGCGCCGACGACCAGGCTGAGCAGCAGCAGGCCGGCCGCTACACACCCGGCCACAAACGCGCGCCATGCGCCATGGGGATGCGGGTCGATCTCGTGCTCGCCAATTCTCGACATCGGTGGGGAGACTCCTGCCACACGGTGTGGCTATATACCCATCATTAGACGTGCAATTCTTCCAAAATACTATTTTTCGCGACGTAATTTGTCAAACGACCTCATCGATTGGCACTTTCGAAGGTCGGCTCTGATGACGCTTCGTACGAAACACCGGGGCCGACACGACGGGGTCGAGAGGCACCAGCGACAGGATTGCCTCGGCGGCGTGCGGCAGCGCTTGGCGTCTAGCGGTGCGAACCCCTTGCGCAACGCTCGGGAGCGGCGACGTCAGGTGCCAGGCGGAGACTGCCGCGGACAGGGGAGATCATCATGGCGCAGACAGTGAACTGGGGCGTGCTCAGCACGGCGAAGATCGGCCGGGAGAAGGTCATCCCCGGCATGCAGAAGGGCCAGGTGAGCCGCGTGCTCGGCATCGCGTCCCGGGATCAGGCGACGGCGGAGGCGGCCGCCCAGAGCCTCGGCATCCCCCGCGCCTATGGCAGCTACGAGGCGCTGCTCGCAGACCCCGACATCCACGCCATCTACAACCCGTTGCCCAACCACCTGCATGTGCCGTGGAGCATCCGCGCGCTCGAAGCCGGCAAGCATGTGCTGTGCGAGAAGCCGGTCGCGCTGAATGCCGAGGAGGCCCGCACGCTGCTGGCGGCGCGCGACCGCAGCGGCCTCATCGTCGCCGAGGCCTTCATGGTCCGCTACACCCCCTGGTGGCATCGCGTGCGTCAACTGGCGCAGGAAGGGCGGCTCGGCCGTGTCGGCGCCATTCAGACCGCATTCACGTATTTCCTCGACGATCCCACCAACATCCGCAACGACCCGTCGATCGGCGGAGGCGGCCTGATGGACATCGGCTGCTACGCCATCGCCACCGCGCGCTACGTCTTCGGAGCCGAGCCGCTGCGGGTATCGAGCCTCATCGAGCGCGACCCCACCATGGGCACCGACCGCCTCACCAGCGCCGTGCTGCAATTCCCGGACGGGCACCTCACCTTCACCTGCTCGACGCAGTTGGCGCCGCATCAGCGCGTGACGATCATGGGCACGAAGGCGCGGATCGAGGTGATCATCCCCTTCAACGCGCCGCCCGACGCGCCCTGCCGCATCCTCATCGACGACGGCGAGGCGCTGGACGGCTCGGGTGCAACGCCCGAGGATTTCGCGGTGACGGATCAATACACCGAGCAGGGGGACGCGGTGTCGCGCGCCATCCTCGGCGAGGCGCCGCTGGAGTTCCCGCTGGAGGACGCCATCGCCAACATGCGCGTCATCGACGCCGTGTTCCGCTCGGCCGAGACCGGCGGGTGGGAAACGCCTTAAGCCGCCGGGGCCCTTGGGGAAGCGTCGGGCAGGTTGAACTGCGTGCCATGCGCGAGCAACTGGATGTCGACGTATTGCGCGAGCTTGACCAGCTTGGCGATTTCCGCCTCCGTCGCACGGCGCGGCTGCCGGCCGATCACACAGAGGGCGCCGACACCGCTCGTCAGCTTGATGCCCGCGTAGAAGCGGATAGCGGGCGCTGACGTGACAAGAGGGTTGGCGACAAACCGGCTGTCGCGCGTCGCATCCTCCACCACAAGCACGCCGTTTGTTTCGATGGTGTGCGAGCAGAAGGAGACGCTGCGAGGCGTCTCCTTCATATCCAGCCCGATGATTGCCTTGAACCACTGGCGCTCGGCATCGACGAGCGTCACGGCCGCGATCGAGGTGCCGGGCAGCAAGGCGAGTGCGTCTTCGGCGAAGCCCCGAAACAATCGATCCTCCGGCGTGTTCAACATCCCCATGGCATGAAGACGCTGAAGTCTTTTTGCTTCTTCCTGCGGATCCATCGCGGCATTCCTGTCTGTTCTAAAGCCACTGCCATCAGGCCCCAGCCGGTCCGCAGGGTCTGCTCAACGTTCCGGACGTCAGTCAGGCAGCGCCATCGCCCGCGGGCGGGACCTGGGCTGGCCACCGTGCGCGACCGCCGCTGGGCGCGCTCCGGACGACGGCGCCCGGCTTGCGCGCTCAATGCGGAATTGACCGATCAGGCCGGCCATTTCGACCGCCTCGACCTTGAGCGTGGCGGCTGCGCGGCTCGCTTCCTTGATCATTCCCGCGTTCTGCTCCAGGTCCATGCGGTTCACAGCTTTGTTGACCTCGACCAGGCCAATCGCCTGCTGCTTCGCGGCACTCGCCATCTGGGAGAGCAGGGCATCGATCCGCGCGACCTGCTCGGTCACGCCCGTCAGCGCCCCCGCGGTTTCATTGACCAGCTCGACGCCACGCTTCACCTCTTCGGAGCTGGAGGAGATGAGAGACTTGATTTCTTTGGCGGCCTCGGCCGACCGTTGCGCGAGCGCCCTCACCTCCTGCGCCACGACGGCGAAACCACGCCCAGAGTCGCCGGCACGAGCAGCCTCGACCCCGGCGTTCAGCGCCAGCAGATTGGTCTGGAAAGCGATTTCATCCATTACGCCGATGATCTGCGTAATCTTTTTGGAGCTCTCGTTGATCTCCGTCATCACGGTTGCAGCCAGGCTCATCACTTGGCTCGACCGTGCGGTGCCCGAGCGGGCGCCGGAGGCCGCGAGCGCGGCATCGAACGCACCCTCCACGCCCTGCTTGACGGTCATCGTGATTTCGTCCAGCGCGGCCGCGGTCTCCTGCAGGCCCTCGGTCTGTTCCTCGATGCATCGCGCCATGTCATCTGTCGAAGCCACGATTTCGGCGACCCTGGCCTGTATCATCTCGGAACTGGCAGCCACCCGTGCGATTGTCATCTCCAGACATGCAAGCGAGGTGTTGTAGTCCGCCCTCACCGGTTCGAAGGCGGGCTCGAACGCCTGGGACAAGCGGAACTGCAGGTTGTTCTGTGCAAGCTCGGCCATGCCGGCGGCGACCTCCGCCACGGCCTGCACGCGCCCCGTGATGTTGGTGGCAAACTTCAGGATCGACGTGACCTTGTTGTTCAGGTCGAAGATCGGGTTGTAGGAGGCCTGGATCCAAACTGCCTGACCGTTCTTGCCGAGCCGCCTGAACTCGCCGGCGATAAACTGACCCGCGTTCAGCTTGCGCCAGAACTCCTGGTATTCGGCACTTGCGGCGTATGCGGGCTCCACAAGCATGCGATGATGCTTGCCCGCAACTTCATCGAGGCGATAACCCAGCGAGGCGAGGAGGTTTTCGTTGGCATCGATGATCTCGCCCGTGGGCTTGAACTCGATCATGCCCTGAACGCGGGAGATGGCCGCTAGTTTCGCTTCGAACGTGATGTTCCGCAGCCGTGCCGCCGTCGTGTCACTGGCGACCTTCACGATGCTGACGACTTTGCCGGCCCCGTTCAGGATCGGATTGTAGGACGCCTGGATCCAGACCTGCCGCCCGCTTTTCGTGAGGCGCGGATACTCCTGGCGGTCGAACTCGCCGCGACCGAGCTTGGCCCAGAACGCCTTGTAGGCTGCCGACGCCGCGTAGGCAGGATCGACGAAGATGCTGTGATGCTTGCCCAGAAGTTCGGCGGCGTCATAGCCCATCAACTGGCAGAACTCGTGATTGGCCGCGAGTATTCTACCCTGGGGGTTGAACTCGATAATCGCGAGCGACCGATCCAGCGCATTCAGAACGCGCTTGGCCTTGGGTAGCAAAGCGCGGTGAAGGCTGAGCATGGCGACCACGTTCCTGAATAGTCGGCGGTGACCACTCGTCCGAGAGTGACCTCAAGGGGTCACGTAACCTCGTGCCTGTTAACGCAGGATGAACGCGCAGGAATCCGGGCCGGCTAGACGAGCGCAGCCTGCGAGCACGCGTCACGCCGCCTGGATCATCCGGCCGAGCGGGCCGCCGCCGAAGACATGAACGTGGAAATGCGGCACTTCCTGTCCGGCATGGATGCCGTGGTTACTGAGCAGCCGATAACCCTCCTGCTCCAGGCCGAGAATGCCGGCGACCCGGCCGACCGCGCGCCAGAACCCGGCGATCTCGCCATCGGGCGCACGTGCGGCGAAATCCACCGCCGATACATACGGACCTTTGGGGATAACCAGCACATGCACCGGGGCTTGTGGTGCGATGTCATGGAAAGCGAGCGCGAACTCGTCCTCGTACACGGTCCTGTTGGGGATCTCCCCGCGCAGGATCCGGGCGAAGATGTTCTGGTCGTCATAGGGGTCGAGGCCGGTCACGGGCATGCGCGTTGTCTCCGTAAAGGGGCGAGCCGGTCTACGTCTTTTTCGGCGAGGCGGCCACAGTGCCGAGGCTCGCCAGCGTCACGCAGCCCATGCCGAGCAACTGGGTGAGGCTCAGCCGCTGGCCTAGAACCAGGAATCCCATGAGGGCCGCCGCCGCGGGTTCCAGGCTCATGAGGATGCCGAAGCGGCGCGGCTCCATCCGGCGCAGGCAAGCCATCTCAAGCGAATAGACGCCGACGGGCGACAGCAGGGCGATGAGGGCCATGAGCAGGACCGGCACCAGTCCGATGCTGTGCCAGTGCGGCAGGATGCCGAGCGGCAACCCGACAAGCGCGGCAACGCACAGCGAGAAGGTCAGGCCCTGCACGCCGGTGAAGACCCGGCCGACACGTCGCGTCAGCAGGATGTAGCAAGCCCAGCACACGGCGGAGCCGCCAGCGAAGCCACAACCCACTAAATCGACCGCCCCGCCGACTCCGTGAGTGAGGAGCCAGACGCCGAGCGCCGCGAGCAGAGCCCAGACGACATCCCGCGCGCGGCGCGAGCCGGCGAGCGCCAGCGTGAGCGGCCCGAGGAACTCGATGGAGACCGCGGTCCCGACGGGAATGCGTGCAACCGCCGCGAAGAAGAAAAAGGCCATTGCGGCGGTGGTCAGGCCGAGAATGCCGGCTGCCATCAGGCGTCGGGCATCGAGTGGCAAGAGGCGTGGCCGCGCCACGACCAGGAGGAAGCCGGCAGCCCACGCCATGCGTAGCGCCGTGATGCTCATGCTGCCGTTCCGATGGATGAGCGGCACGGAGAGCGCTGCGGCAAACTGCGCCAGCAGCACGGCGGCCAGGAGCCAGAGCGTGACGGGAAGCCGTCCGGCGGCGGTTTGCCAGGCGGTCATCGCACGCTGCATGAAAGCCTTTATCAGGGGGAGGGAGCGGTCGCTCCCTTCGTTTCAGGGTAGGCCGCAGTCATCGCCGCCTGCACCCCGTTTGTCCAGCCGAAGCCGATCTGCAGCGCATACTCACCGCCGTGGCCTGTCGCGGCGCCGCCCGGCGGCGTCTCGACGTTGTATTTTTCGACGAGAACGCCGTCGCGCGCGAAGGCCGTATCGACGCGCGCCTCCCAGCGCCCCGCGATGGTCTTCGCGAGCGTGTCGCCGTAACGGGCGAAGCCCTCCACCGCCATCCACTGCAACGGCGCCCAGCCGTTCGGCGCATCCCATTGCTGACCGGTATCGGTCTCGGTGGTGCGGATGCCGCCCGGTTCGAGCAGGTGCGCCTGCACCGCACCCGCCACCGCCTGCGCTTCGGCAACCGTGGCAACGTGGAAGAACAGCGGCACGACCATCGCCGCCGAAACCACGTGCGTCTGCTGCCGCGTTTCCCAGTTGTAGTCGGTGAAGTCGCCCGCCTTGGCATCCCACATCAGGCGCCGGATGGCGGCCTCGCGGGTCGCCGCACGCTGCGCGAACAGCTTTGCCTCCGTCGTGTTCCCGGCGAGGCGATAGGCATAGGCGAGGTCGCTCTCCATGTGGAACATCTCGCTGTTGAGGTCCACGGGGAGGATCGACGTCGTGTCGATTGTCGTGAGGGTGTGGCCGTCCGCAAGCCAGCGCGAGCTGTAGTCCCAGCCAGATTCCGCACCGGCGCGGAGGTCGCGATAGAGCTGCGGCGCCGGGCGGTGCGCGAGCTTCGCCGTGTCCACGTCCTCAAGGTAGGACTCGTCGCGCGGCGTGTCGCGGTCGTCCCAGAAGCGGTTGAGCCACGTGCCGTCGGCGAGCCTCACCACATGGCGATGCGCCTCACCCGGCTTGAGGCTGCTCGCGCCCTGCATCCAGAAGTCGTATTCGGCGCGCATCGCCGGCAGGTAGGTCTTGTAGACGCCGGGGCCGTCCCGTTTCGCGATGAGATCGACCATGCAGGAGAAGAACGGCGGCTGCGACCGGCTGAGGTAGTAGCTGCGGTTGCCGTTCGGCATGTGGCCGTAACGGTCGATCAACGAGGCGATGTTGCGCACCATGTCGTCGGCGAGCTTGGTCTTTCCGTCCTGCTCCAACCCGAGCATCGTGAAGTAGGTGTCCCAGTAGTAGATTTCGCTGAAGCGTCCGCCCGGCACGATGTAGGGCGCGGGCAAGGGCAGCAGCGATGAGTAGGCCTCGATTTCGTCGGGCTGACGCAGCAGGACCTTCCACAGATCCTCGATGTATTCGTTCACCGTTTCGCCGGGCCGGCGGTCGTAGGAGACGGTCTTGAGCACCGGCTCCTGAAAATGGGCGGTGACGAAGTTGCGCAGGCTGAAGCCGGGCTGCCCCTTCTGCGCCGCGTAGTCCTTCAGGATGGTGGCGGGGGGCGCGGTCGGGATCGCGTCCGCGAAGGTCTTCTGGTCAGGGAAGATCTGCGCCAGTTCGACCGCGCGATAGAGGTCGCCGAAGACGACGCTCGGCGGCTGCGGATAGGGCGCGCGTGCCAGAGCAGGGCTCGCGAAGCCCCCGAATAGTGCCGCGAGGATCAGATAGCGTCTCATCACCACGCGAAGTTAGGGATGGTCGCGATGGGGGCAAGACCCGCCGCCGCTGCTTCTGCCTCTGCCTCTGCCGGCTTGCCGAGAAGGTCGTGGATGCCATCCAGCACCCAGCAGGCGTCGATGCCGACGCCGGAGGCGCCCGCGATATCCGTGCGCAGCGCATCGCCCACCGCCAGCACGCGGCCGGGCGGCAGGTCCAGCATGGCGAGCGTCGGGCCATAGACGGCCGCATCCGGCTTGCCGCGCTGGCGGAACTCGCCGCCCATCTCGGCATAGGTCTGAGCCAGCGCTCCGGCACACAGGATCTGCTGGCCGTCGCGCACGATGATGATGTCGGGGTTGGCGCAGACCATCGGCAGGCGGGCGGCGAGGCAGGCCTCCAGCGCCGGGATGTGCGGACCCACCTCGCGGTCGGTGATCGCCTCGTCGGCGCCGACGTTCAGCACGAAGTCGGCCTCGGCCGGGGTGACCGCCACTTCGATGTCCAGCCCCTCCAGCAGGGGGAGGTCGCGGCCCGGCCCCATGAAGAAGGCGCGCCGGCCAAGTCCCGCGAACCATGGATCGTCCCGGGTCAGCAGCGCCTGCCAGACACTCTCGCCGCTGGTCATGACGCCGTCGTAGAGTTCGGGCTCGATGCCGAGCCGCGTCAGCCCCGCCGCCGCCATCGCCGCCCGGCGCGGCGCGTTGGAGAGCATGACGATGCGTTTGCCACGCTCGCGCAGCCGGACGATGGTCTGCCGGGCCTTGGGGTAGAGCTTCACCCCGTCATGCACGACGCCCCAAAGATCGAGAATAAACCCGTCATAATGACCCGCGAGCGGGGCTAATCCATCCAGATGCCGCATGGTCACACCCCTCTCGCCATCGATACAGCCTCGGCGCCCACCAGATCGGCGAGCCGCACGACCCCCGCCGCCTTCAACGCGCCCGCGAGGTCGCGCTTGATGCGGGCGACCACCTGCGGGCCGCCATAGGTGAAGGCGGTATAGACCTGCACGAGATCGGCACCCGCTTTTATCTTGGCCAAGGCGTCCGCGCCCGTCCCGACGCCGCCGACGCCGATCAGCACGAGCCGGCCTTTGGCCATCAGGAAGGCGCGGGCCAGCATGGCGGTCGAGAGGTCGAACAGCGGCCTGCCCGAGAGGCCGCCGGTTTCGGTGGCCGCCGCGCCGCGCAGGCCGGGCGGGCGCGAGATCGTCGTATTGGTGAGGATGAGCCCGGCGATGCCGTGGGCGACGGCGGTTTCGACCACCGCCTCCAGTCCCGCGACCGAAAGGTCCGGCGCCACCTTCACGAAGATCGGCGGCGCGTCGGGCACGGCGGCGCGCATGGCCGAGAGGATCGCCGCGAGGCGGGCTTCGCTCTGCAGATCCCGGAGGCCGGGCGTGTTCGGCGAGGAGACGTTGACCGTCACGTAATCCGCCAGCGGGGCCACGATGCGGAGCAGGTCCGGATAGTCGCGCTCAGGCTCCGCACCCTCCTTGTTGACGCCGATGTTGGCGCCGACGGGCACGTTCCGCCGCAACATTGCGAGCCTTGCCGCGAAGGCCGTGACGCCGGCGTTGTTGAAGCCCATGCGGTTGATGACGGCGCCGTCCTCGGCGAGGCGGAACAGGCGCGGGCGCGGATTGCCGGCCTGGGGGCGCGGGGTGACGGTACCGGCCTCGACGAAGCCGAAGCCCATCCGCATGAGCGCCCGCAAGGCGACCGCGTCCTTGTCGAAGCCCGCCGCCAGCCCGACGGGGTTGGTGAAGGCGAGGCCCGCCACGGTCGTCGCGAGCACGGGCGGGTCGGCCGCCGGGTTTTCCGCCGCCAGCCCGAGGCGCATGGCGATCATTGCGAGCCGGTGCGCGCGCTCTGCCTCCAGGCGGCGAAGTACGGGCATGGCGAGCGCCGTCAGCGGAGCCATCAGCAGGGACTATTCATAAAGATATGCTTATGTCTGGCGTGCGGCGGCGATGGCCGCGTTCATCGCTCGCACGCCCTCGGCGGGGCCTTGCGGGTGGTTCCAGACGGCGCTGACGACCGCCAGGAAATCCGCCCCCGCCTGCACCAGCGGCGCACAGTTCATGGCCGTGATGCCGCCGATCGCAACCGCCGGCAGTTCCATGATCTCGGACCACCAGCCGAGAAGTTCGGGCTCCGCCTCGACCGGAGCATCCGCTTTCGTGCCCGTGGGGAAGAAGGCGCCGAAAGCGACATAATCGGCGCCATCCTCGCCGGCGTTCATCGCGAGTTCGCGGCTGCCATGGCAGGAGACGCCGAGCGTCAGATCCGGACCCAGGATGCGCCGCGCCTCGCGCGCCGGCATATCCTCCTGTCCGACATGGGCGCCGTCGCAACCCAAGGCACGAGCGAGATCGGGCCGGTCGTTCAGCAGGAAGGCCACGTCGCGGGACTGCGCCACCGGCCGCAACACCTCGATGGCGCGTCTTAGCGCATCCTCGTCGGCATCCTTGAGGCGCAGCTGCACGGCCCCGACATCGCCCGCATCGAGGGCGGCGGCCAGCTGGTCCCGAAAGACCGTGGGGTCGAGCCGCGGCGGCGTGACGAGGTAGAGGCGACAGGGGTCCATCGCCGGCGAGCACTAGCGAAAGCCGCATTCATTGTCACCTTGGGCCGCCAGCCAATCCGGCAGCCGCCGCCGGGCGTCAGGGCGCGCGAGGTCGAGCGCCTCGGGCATGTCGGGCCGCAGCACGGCGCCCAGCGCCTCGGCCATCAAACGGACGCGCTCGTAGATGGCGGGGGATACGCCGCGCAGCACGAGGTGGCGCTGGCCGGCACGCAGCGCCTCGGCAGCGCGGCCCGGCGCATCGCCACAATCGAGAATGTCCTCAAAAGGCCGCGCAGGATGCTCCGCCCGGGCGGCGGACATCATCGCGGTCCACCAGCCGGCTCCGGCATAGAGGGCGGCTCCAGGCGCCGAAACCAGCGTCACCGGCAGCCCTGGCGCAAGAGCACGACGGGCGTCGGCGATGCTGTGGATAACGACGGCGGGCGGGATCATCGCGAAATCCTTGACGTTGCACCGCCGACCTGTGCTGATGATTTACATAAGGTTAAGACACAGTACACTAGAGGCTCATGGCGGAACACGAGGACACCAGCGCGGCTCTGCGCCGTCTGGAGGCGGCTCTGAACAGGATTGCCGCTCAGATCGCAAGACCTCGCCCGAGCTTCTCTCTCCAGAACCCGGCCACGGACGATCCTGCCCGAGAAGGCGAAGGCGAACCCGCTCATCACGAAATCGTGACAAAACTCGATGATCTCATCGGTGGGTTGCGCAATGCTCTTGGGATAGAGCGGCAGCCGTGAGGCTGGCCTGGACGGCAGCGCCGGCGGTAGAGCACTCCCACCCCATCAGCAGCCCGAAAGGAGATGGCCGTGGCACAGGTCACGTTGAGGATTAACGGCTACTCCTACCTTGTCGGCTGTGAGGATGGGCAGGAACCCCATCTGAAAGCGATGGGCGAGGCGGTGCAGAGCCGTATCGACAGCATCAAGACGCTCGGCCAGACCGGCGAGGCGCGCCTGCTCATGCTGGCGGCCCTGCTTCTTGCTGACGAGCTGCATGACAAGGAAGCCGCGCTGCATGCCGGGCGGCAGACGGCGGCGCCCGACCCCGCTTTCGACGCAGCGGTGAGGCGCCTCGCTGTCAAGGCGGAAGAGATTGCGGAAGCCCTCGAACGCGCGTAGACGTTGCTGTGGAGCTGCCCGGTTCGACAGGCAAAACATCCCCAGGGCCAATAATGTTCTCCCTAGGGAACTGGCTCTGCTTTGATCTTGGTCAATGTATCTGGTGCCCACCTGCACAAGCAGGCCTTGGGAGGATGAAAGCGCCACCGGCCATGGCGGCTCCACTTACTCTTCCCGTGTCGATCGACGAAGCGAAATCGACGGCCCGCAAAGCCGCCGTCGCTCGCCGAACGGGTCAGGACCCCGGCCTTGGTATCAGGCTGATCGGCCATCTGCTCGAAGGCGGCATCCTCCCGCGTGGCGCGGTCGTCGCCGGCTTCTGGCCCATCCAGCACGAAATCGACATCCGGCCACTGCTCGCGGCGCTGCATGAGCGGGGACATCCGCTTGGTCTGCCGGTGACCGGCCGGCGTGGCGAGGCGCTCGTGTTCCGCGCCTGGAAGCCGGGCGAGCCCCTGCTGCCGGGCCGCTTCGGCACCAGCCATCCCGCGGGCGAGGAACTGACACCGGACGTGCTGCTCATCCCGCTGCTGGCCTTCGACGGCCAGGGCCATCGCCTGGGCTACGGCGGCGGCTTCTACGACCGGACACTGGCCGCTCTGCCGGACGCGATCCGCGTCGGCTGCGCCTTTGCCGACCAGGAACTCGACAGCGTTCCGGTGGGATCGTACGACCAAAGGCTGCACGCGGTCGTGACCGAGGCCGGGCTCAGACACTTCCCCTGATTGGAGCGCCATGCGCATTCTGTTCCTCGGCGACGTCATCGGACGTGGCGGCCGCGATGCCGTCGCCGCCGCCCTGCCCGACTTCCGGCGCCGGCTGCGCCTCGACCTCGTCATCGTCAACGGCGAGAACGCCTCGCACGGCTTCGGGCTGTCGCCGGAGATGGCCCGCGCTCTTTTCGAAGCCGGAACCGATGTCATCACACTGGGCAACCATTCCTGGGATCGCCGCGAGATCATCCCCTTCATCGCGACCGAGAAGCGCGTGCTGCGCCCGATCAACTTTCCCCCCGGCACGCCGGGCGCCGGCAGCGTGATCCTGACGCTCGCGGACGGGCGGCGGGCGATGGTCATCAACGCCATGGGCCGGCTGTTCATGGACGCGCTCGATTGCCCCTTCCGCGCCACCGAGGATGTGCTGACGCGTCACAAGCTGGGCCAG
This sequence comes from Acidisoma sp., assembly GCF_965199065.1. Classification (NCBI taxonomy): domain Bacteria; kingdom Pseudomonadati; phylum Pseudomonadota; class Alphaproteobacteria; order Acetobacterales; family Acidocellaceae; genus Acidisoma; species Acidisoma sp. Next base: position 1,169,516 of record NZ_CBDAQN010000003.1, read on the forward strand.
AACTTGGCCGCGGCGGTGGCCGACTTCCACGCCGAGGCGACCAGCGAAAAAGAGGCTTTCGCCCATGTCTTCGATGGCCGGCTATCTCTGGTCGTCGGCACGCATACGCATGTGCCGACGGCCGACCATCAAATCCTTGAAAACGGCACCGGCTACATGACGGATGCCGGCATGTGCGGCGCCTATGACAGCGTCATCGGCATGACGAAGGGCCCCGCCGCCGAGCGCTTCTGGCGCAAGATGCCGGGCGAGCGCCTGACCCCGGCTGAGGGCGACGTCACGATCTCGGGCGTGTTCGTCGAGACGGACGATGCGACGGGCCTCGCCCGCCGGATAGAGCCCCTGCGCCAGGGCGGCCGGCTCTCGCCAACCTTTCCGGAAATTGTTACTATGACGGACTAAGGCCAGCCCTGTTCATCAAGGATACGAAAGATGTCCGTTTCGAACCGAGTGAAAGCCGCCGACGACGCCTTCGCTGGCGTCAAGGACTTCTACTTCTCATCCCGCTACGGGGAGCGGCGGCTGACGCCGGGCATCTCCGACTTCACCTTCGGCAACCCGCAGGAGATGCCGTTGCACGGCATCGTCACGGTCCTCCGCGAGCAGGCCGTGCCGCAAGACAAGAATTGGTTCGCCTACAAAACCAGCGAGGCAGCGCCACAGCGCGTGGTGGCCGAACGCCTGAGCGAGGAACTGGGCCTTGCGTTCGAACCCGGCGATATCGCGCTCACGACGGGCGGCTTCGGTGCGATCATGCTGGCCGTCCGGCTCATTCTCGACGCGGGCGACGAGGCCATCTACTCGGAACCTGCATGGTTCTGCTACCAGCCCATCCTGCTCGCAGCCGACACCGTGCCACGCAAGGTGGCACTGAAGGCCCCCGCCTTCGATCTCGATCTTGCCGCCATCGATGCGGCGATCGGCCCGCGGACGCGCCTCGTCATCGTCAACACGCCGCACAACCCGACAGGACGGATCTATCCGGCCGCCATGCTCCGCGCGCTCGCGGAGGTGCTTGACCGCGCATCCGCCCGCATCGGCCATCGCATCTATCTGTTGTCGGATGAGCCTTACCGGCGACTTCGTTTTGATGACAGAAAGTTCGACAGCCCGGCCAGCTTCTACCCCTGGACGATGATCGCCTACAGCTACGGCAAGGTTCTCCTCGCGCCCGGTCAGCGGCTCGGCTACCTTGCCGCCTCGCCGCTGATGCCCGAGGCCGACCGCCGCGCGTTTCGCGAGGCTATGTTCTCCGCGCAGATGGCTCTCGGCTGGTGCTTCCCCAACGCCCTGATGCAACACGCGCTGCCCGATCTCGAGAAGCTCTCCATCGACCAGCTTGCCCTCGCCCGCCGCCGCGACATGTTGACGGCCAACCTGTCGGAGGCCGGCTACACGGTGCTGCCGCCGGAGGGCACGTTCTATCTCTGGATCAAGTGGCCCGAGGGCGATCCGGAGCGCATGTGGAACACGCTCGCGGATCACGACGTTTTCGTCATGCCGGGCAGCATCATGAACGCGCCCGCCTATTTCCGCATTTCCCTCACGGCGTCCGATGACATGGTCAGCCGCGCGGCGCCGGCATTCATGGTGGCGGCTCAACGCGGTTGAACGTTGCTCCGTCGCCGGCCGTGAGCATGTTGCACTGCGGCAGAGGCTAGGCTAGGTCTCGGTCATCCGTCCTGGACCCGGTGCGACCCCGGGTGGCTCTTCCGGCCGCCAATCCGCCGGACAACGCAAGCAGACACCGGCAGCCGCCGCCTCCCGCGCTGCCGCGCCATGCCGATCGCGGACTTGCACCCATGACCTCTCATCAGCTTTCGCGCTACCGCGCCGAATGGGGCACCAGCCTCGGCGACGTGAAGCGCGACATCCTCGCCGGAATGGTCGGGACCTTCGCCCTCATCCCCGAAGTCATCGCCTTCTCGTTCGTGGCGGGCGTCGACCCGGAGGTGGGGCTCTTTGCCTCCTTCATCATCGGCATCGTCATCGCCTTCACCGGCGGACGCCCGGCGATGATCTCCGGCGCCGCCGGTTCGGTGGCGCTCGTGGCAGCCGCCCTCGTGCATGGCCACGGACTGCAATACCTCCTGCTGGCGACGCTGCTCGCCGGGCTGTTCCAGATCGCCTTCGGGCTGCTGCGGCTCGACGTGCTGATGCGCTTCGTCTCCCGCTCCGTCCGCACCGGCTTTGTCAACGCGCTCGCCATCCTCATCTTCTCCGCCCAGCTGCCGCAGATGCTGCACGTGCCGTGGCAGACATACCCGATGATCGCGCTCGGTCTTGCCGTGATCTACCTCGTGCCCCGGCTGACGACGGCGATCCCCTCGCCCCTCATTTGCATCCTCGTGCTGACGGCGATCAGCGTCGCGCTGCCCATGCCGCTGCGTACGGTCGTCGACCTCGGGCGGCTGCCGCACTCCCTGCCGGCGCTGGTCATCCCGCACGTGCCGATGACGCTGGCGACGCTCGGGATCGTGGCGCCCTATGCGCTGGCCATGGCGGTCGTCGGACTGCTCGAATCCATGATGACGGCGAGCGTGGTGGACGAGCTGACCGAGACCACCAGCGCCAAGGCGCGGGAATGCTGGGGGCTCGGCATCGCCAACGTCGCCGCCGGGCTGTTCGGCGGCATCGCCGGCTGCGGCATGATCGGCCAGACGGTGGGCAATGTCCGCTATGGCGGGCGCGGGCGGCTCTCCACCTTCGTCGCCGGATTGTTTCTGCTCGTCCTCATCGTCGTCCTGCGGCCCTGGGTGGCGCGCGTGCCGGTCGCGGCGCTGGTCGCCATCATGATCATGGTCTCGATCAGCACCTTCTCCTGGGGCTCGATCCGCGACATCGTGCGCCATCCAAAGGTGTCGAGCGTCGTGATGCTGGCGACCGTCGCGGTGACGGTCGTGACTTCCGATCTGGCTGTCGGGGTCGCCGTCGGCGTGCTCCTCAGCGGCGTGTTCTTCGCCTTCAAGGTCATGCGGCTGATGGACGTGCGGGTCGGCTACGACGCACCCTCCGACACGCGGATCTATACGGTGAGCGGCCAGATCTTCTTCGCCAGCGCCGATGAATTCGCCGATCGCTTCGACCTGCGGGACAGGGCGGCGCACGTGCGGATCGACCTCGGGGGCGCCCATCTGTGGGACATCACGGCGGTCGGCGCGCTGGAGGCGGTGGTGACCAAGATGCGCCGGCACGGCATGGCGGTGGAGGTCATCGGCCTCAACGAGGCGAGCGCCGTCCTGGTGGACCGCCACGCCCCGCTGGTGCAGGGCGTCGTGTGAACGTCATGCGACAGCCGCCCGTTGCTCGGACCGGGTTTCGGCACAGGCGGGCTTCAGCCAGTTCGCGGTGACGAGCCAGATGGTGAGCGAGACGAGCGCGAATGAGCCCAGGATGATGAAGGTCACGCGGTAGCCGAGGTCCTCGGCGATCCAGCCGCCAAGGGCCGGGCTGAGCGACGCGCCCAGTCCCTGCACGGTCATGACCGCGCCCTGGCCGACGTTCACGCGGCCGGTCCCGTTCAACAGACGCGCCACGAGGCCGGGCACGGCCACGCTCTGAAGCCCCGCGCCGACGCCATCGAGCGCCTGGACCGGAAAGACGCCCCAGTCGACGATCAGGAAAGACGCCAGCAGCCCACGGATCGGCAGCGCGATGAAGGTGATGAGCATGATCCACCAGTAGCCCTGGCTCGACGCCATCCGCGTGGCGACGATGGAGGCGAGAACCATCACCGCCTGGGCCACCGCGATCGTCTCGGCGACGAAGATGGTCGGGTTGCCGGGATGAGCCGACACGACCGCGAGGCCATAGAGCGGCAGGAGCGCGCCGTTGCCGAGGTGGAAACAGGCGAGCGCGGCAGCGAGGATCAGAAGCGGACGGTTCCGGAGCAGGACACGGAAGCCGCTCGCCTTCTCCGTGCCGTCGCCGCCCTCCTTCATGCCGCGCGCCGCATCGTCGTCGATCGCCGCGCGTGGGATCAGGAACACGGAGATGATCGACAGCACCGCGAATGCCACGGCGAGCCAGAACACCCACGCGAAGCCGAAACGCCAGCCGAGATAGCCGGACAAAGCGGCGCCGGCCATGTTCCCGGCATGGTTGAACGCCTGGTTACGCCCGTTCTGACGCGGAAACCCGGTTTGCCGGACGATGCCGAGCGTCATGCCTGCCACGGCCGGCCCGATGGCGGCGCCCGCGATGGCGGTGGCGACCTGAGAGAGCGCGATGACCCAGAAGTTCTGGGACACCAGGATGAGCAGCGAGGCGAGGACCGCGCAGGCGCCCGGGATGGCGACGTAGGAGCGCTTTCGCTTCGTCGCGTCGACTAGAGCCCCGAAGGGCGCGGTCATGAGCATCCCCGCGACCCCGCCGAGCGTCATCACGGTGCCGATGGGACCGCTCTGCCAATGATGCGCCAGCAGGAAGACGCCGAGAAACGGACCGATGCCGGCCTGCATGTCCGACATGAAGAAGTTCAGCGCTTCGAGCGGCACGAGGACGCGCCGCCCGATGGAGGCCCGAGGTTTCGAGTGTCCCATGCCGATCAGGCGGCGCTTGGATCAGGTCTGGGTCAGGTAGCCGGGATGCTGCATCGTCGAGTCGAAGTGGTGGCTGACCTTGTACTTCTCGGTGCTGCCGGATTTGCCGATCTCGGCGGTCTTGGCGAGCAGCGCCTGCTGGTCGGCGGCCGACATAGGCTGATAGGTGCGCGCGGCCTCCAGCGCCTGCTGGAGGATCGGCATCTTGTCGCAACCGGTGATGACGACCGCCACCGGCTGGCTCATGCCGTAATGCAGAAGCTCGGCCGGCGGGGCCACATGGGCGTCATAGATGAAGGTGTCGCCGAAGGTCTTCATCGCCAGAACGGCGGTCCTCTGAGCCTGCGCGATGGGGAAAATCATCTGCTGGAAGCTGTCGAAGTGACTGTCCATGACATTGACCGGCATCTGCACCGTGTCGAAGTGGAAATGGTGCTGCGCGGCCATCTGGAACATCTTAAGGTGGATCTTCGGGCTCTTGTGGCCGGTGAAGCCGATGTATTTGAACTTGCCCTGCTGCTGCGCCTTCAGCATCGCCTCCAGTGCGCCGCCGTCCGCGAAGATGCGGTCGGGATCGTCCCAGCGGATGATCTCGTGGAACTGCAGCAGGTCGAGATGATCGGTCTGCAGCCGCCTGAGCGACGTCTCGAGCTGGGCCGTCGCCGACGCCGCCGTGCGGCCGTCGATCTTCGTCATCAGGAAGGCCTTCTGGCGATAGCCGTCCCGCAACGCCTTGCCGAGGCGGATCTCGCTCTCGCCGCCGTTGTAGTCCCAGGCGCAGTCGCAGAAGTTGATGCCGTTGTCGATGCCGGTGCGGACGATGCGGATGGCGTCCTCGGTCGTCGGGCCGTTGGGCTCGGGCTTGGCGAGATGAAATCCGCCCATCCCGACGATGGAGACACGTTGCCCGGTGGCGCCGAGGATGCGGTATTTCATTCCGCCTTCGTCGATGGTGGCGGGCGGCGGCCAGTTGCCCGGCGAGGGTTCCGCGGGCGAGATCACCGTCTGCGCCGCCGCCAGCGCAGGGACCGAGGCGGAGGCGGCGCCGAGGGCAGTCGCCTTCAGCAGGTCACGACGTTCCATGATCTTCTCCCTTGGTGGTCCGGCCGCCGAGCGCACGCATCGCCGCGCAGGCCGCCCCATAGCCGTTGTCGATGTTGACCGTGACGATCCCCGGGGCGCAGCTGGCCAGGATTGCGTTGAGGGCCGTCTGCCCTCCGGCGGCGACGCCGTAGCCGACCGAGGTCGGCACCGCGATGATCAGCCCGCCGATCAGCCCGCCGATCACGCTCGGCAAGGCGGCATCCATGCCTGCGGCCACGATCACCACCGGGAACGTCCGCAACTCGTCGACCCGCCGCAGCAGCCGCCATAGCCCGGCGACGCCGACATCGACGATCTCCTCGCTGCCGAAGCCCTCGAAAAGCAGCGTCCGCGCCGCTTCGCGCGCCACCGGCACGTCCGAGGTGCCGGCGGTGACGATCGCGACGCGCGTCTTCGCGTCGATGGGATGCGGTTGCCCCCAGATGGCGGTGGCGGATAACGAATCGTAGTCGAGCACCTCCCGCTGATGCGGTGGCAGGCCAGCGAACCGCGCTTCGTCGAGCCGGGTGAGCAGCAAGCTGAGGCCGCGCTCCTCGGCATGGGCGACGATGGCCCCGATCTGGGCGGGGGACTTGCCGGCGCAGAAGATCGCCTCGCTGAGCCGGAGACGCTCGTCCCGCCGGGTGTCGAGCAGGAAATCCGGGGGCGTCATGCCCCGGTCCGCAGGAAGGCGCTGCCGGTCCGGTACGGCGCGAAGGCGACCGGGCGCGGCCCGACGCCATGCTTCTCGGCGAGCGCCACGAGCGATCGGGTCAGACTTTCCTGAAGCGGATCGGTGAGCGCTTCGAGGGTAGCCGGATCGAGTTCCGCCACGATCCCCGCCCTGCGGACACGGCAACGGACCGTGTGGGGCGCCAGGGTGTCGCGCAGGAGGATCTCGGCTTCCTCGATCATCCTGAGCACGGGGGCCTCGATGGCGATGCCGGTCTCGACGCGGCTCGACAGGCAGGGAGCGGAGGGAAGTTCCGCGACATCGCCCAGTCCAAGGTCAGCCGCGAGAGCCCGCACCATCGACTTGTCGATGCCGGCCTCCACGAAGGGATGGCGAACGCCGTGAGCCTTCGCGGCCTCCAGGCCGGGACGGTAATCGCCGAGGTCGTCCATGTTGGTGCCCGACAGGATCACGGACCCGGTGCGGCCGGCGATCGCCCCATAGAGGTTCGTCTTGCAGAAGAAGCACCGGTTGACCGGGTTTGCCCGGTAGCGCTCGTCGAGGAACTCGCCTGCGTCGAAGATGTCGAGCGCCCAGCCCCGCGCGCGGGCGAGTTGGCGGACCCGTTCGGTCGCCTCGCCCGGAACGGCCGGCGATGTTGCGTGGTGCATGATCACGCGCATGCCCATCACGTCGGAAGCTGTGGCGGCGAGCGTGAGACTGTCGACGCCACCGCTGACTGCGACCGCGGCACGGTCGAGCTTGGCCAGGATGCAGCGCAGGCGGTCACGCGCCGCCTGGACGAGCGCTTCCTTTCCGGCGGCCAGCCCGCCGTTCATAGCGTCAAGCATCATCTTCCTCCACCATCCTCTGCGCCCGCACGCGGAGAGCCATCCGCGCCGCCTGACTTTCGGCCGAAACCAGATCGTCGGCTTCGGTCTTGCCGCTGCGGCCGCCGGGACGGGCAACGCTCTTCACCCGCAAGGGCTGGCCGTCGACCAGCACGGAATGCATCCGGCGGGTCAGTGCACGTGCTTGCACCAAGTGGGTGCGCAGGCCGATGGTGGTAGTCTCGCGAAAACAGGCCTCGACCGCATCCTCCAGCGCCTCGGGCTGAGCCAGCAGCTGGAGATGGGTGGCCATGCGGCCCTTCTTGCCCCAGGCCGCCATCTGCAACACGTCATGGACGCCGGGCAGCGCGCGCAGACGCTCGAGCGCGATCGCCATGTCCTCGGGCGTCTGGTCGTCGACCTCGAAGGTGATCACCGCCAGTTCGCGGTGGGGAATGGCGACCGACGCCTCTTCCTGCGGCGCGAAGGCCAGCAGCCGCAGGACGTTGCTCGTGCCGGGCAGAGCGCGGGTGCCGAAACCGATGCCGGTCCGCCACAGCACTCCGGGTTCGCGTGGCCGGGCGACCGGCTTCAGGTAACGCAGGATCGCCGCACCGGTCGGCGTGACGCGCTCGCCGCCGATGCCGTCATCCAGGGTGGCGAACCCCTCCATCAGCAGCGTCGTCGCGGGAGCCGGCACGGGCATGACGCCGTGAGCGGTCCGAACCGAACCGCCGCCGAGCGGCAACGGGCCGACGCTCCATGTTGCGGGCGAAAGCGCATCGATGAGCCAGGCCGCCGCGACGATGTCGGCAATGGAGTCCTTTGCGCCGACCTCGTGAAAGGTCACGTCGCCGATGGGCACGCCATGAACGCGCGCCTCAGCCTGCGCGAGGATCGAGAAGATGCCGACGGCATGCTCGCGGACGCCGGGGGTGAGGGACGAGCCCTCTAGATTGGCCCGGATGCCGGCCCAGCTCAGGTGGCCATGCTCGTGCCCATGCCCATGCCCGTGCCCATGCCCATGGTCCGAGTGACCGTGGTCGTGGTGATGCCCATGCCCATGCCCAGGATCGTGAGCGTGACCGTGCGGCTCATGAGGATGGTGGTGGTCCTCGCTCACACGGAAGCGGCTGCCGGTCAGAACATGGTCACGATGGGCCGCAAGCTCGCACTCGGCGTCTGCAGCGGCGCGGGCGGCAGCGAGCGCGCCCGCGCGCAATGTCGGGTAGGCGTCGAGCAGACAGGCCACGAACATGTCGCCCGCGGCGCCGCCCAGCGGGTCGAGGTGGAAGTGTCGGTGGCCGGGCGGCATGCAGATCCTCGCGTTGCGCTGAACCTATGAGGGTTCGCCAGTGAGATTTTCAAATGTCTCTCACGCGAACACGATGCTTTTGCGCCATTTAATCCGCCGCGGTCTCAGCCTGTGCGACTGGAGCCACTGGCGGAGCGGCGCCGCGAGGTAGACGGTTGTAGGCGTCGAGCGCGGCGATCTTGTAGGCCTCCGCCAGGGTCGGGTAGTTGAAGGTGTTCTCGATGAAATATTCGAGCTTGCCTTTCAGGTTCAGCACGGCCTGCCCGATGTGGATGAGTTCGGTCGCGCCCTCGCCCACGATATGGACGCCGAGCAGCCGGTGCGTGCGGATGGAGAAGATCATCTTCATCATCCCCGTCTCCAGCCCCATGATGTGGCCGCGCGAGGTTTCCCGGAAGCGGGCGACGCCGCATTCATACGGAATGCCGCGACGCCGCACCTCCTCCTCGCTCATGCCGACCGTCGAGATTTCCGGCACGGCGTAGATGCCATAGGGGAAGAACTCGGGCGCCGGCGGCATCGGCATGTGGAAGGCGTGGCAGGCGGCAATGCGCCCCTGCTCCATCGAGGTCGAGGCGAGGCTCGGGAAACCGATCGCGTCGCCCGCCGCGTAGATATGCGGCACCTCGGTCTGCAGGGTCTGCGGGTTGACCTTAAGACGGCCGCGATGATCGACGGCCAGACCGCAGGCTTCGAGGTTGAGCGATTCCGTCGCACCGACCCGGCCCGCGCAATAAAGCAGCATCTGGCTGCGGACGCGCCGGCCGCTCTCCAGGACCGTCGTCGGCCAGCCGCCCTCCATCTCGATGGAGGCGACCTTCGAGCCGAGCCGGATCGTCATGCCGCGATCCCGCAGCTGGTGGGTGAAGTCCTCGATGATCTCCTGGTCGATGAAGTCGAGGAAGCTGTCCCGCGGCTCGACCAGCGACACCGCGACATCCAGCGCGCTGAAGATGGTGGCGTATTCGACGCCGATCACACCGGCGCCGATCACCGTCAGGCTGCGCGGCAGCTCCTTGAGATCGACGATCTCGTCGCTGTCGAGCACACGCACGCCGTCGAACGGGATCTCGGGCGGGCGGTAGGGCCGCGTGCCGACGGCGATGAGGATCTTGTCGCCCTCGACCCGTGTGACCTCGCCGGACTCCGAGGTGACCTCCACGAGGTGCGGACCGAGGAACCGCGCCGTGCCGGATATCGTGCGGACCGAGTTGCGGGCGAACTGGTGCTCGAGGATATCGACCTCGTGGTCGAGCGTCTTGTGCAGCCGGGACATGATGTCGCTGGCGCCGATATCCTTCTTCACCCGGTAGGCGCGGCCATAGAAGCCGCGTTCCCGGTAGCCGGTGAGGTTCAGCACGGTTTCGCGCATCGTCTTGGACGGGATGGTGCCCGTATGGACGGAGACGCCGCCGACCCGCCGGCCCTTCTCGATGACGAGAACGGAGTTGCCGAGCTTTGCAGCCTGGACGGCGGCGCGGCGCCCCGAGGGCCCGCTGCCGATGACGAGGAAGTCGTAAGCGGTCACGCTCGCCTGATCCCTTCGCACTTGCAAAAAACAACCTAGCACGGGCCGTGCCAGCGGAAAGGCTTCGATCGTTGCCGCCGAGGGTCGTCATCACTACGATCTGATGACCAAGGAGATCCTGGCCATGGACGACGTGCGCCTGCCCAAGCCCTCAATCGCCAAGCCCTCGTTCGATTGGGCGGACCCATTCCTGCTCGACGACCAGCTCTCCGAGGAGGAGCGCATGGTCCGCGACACGGCACGTGACTTCGCCCAGGCGCGGCTGCAGCCAGGCATCACGGACGCCTATATGACCGAGACCTTCAACCGCGGCTTAATGGAGGAGATGGGCGCGCTCGGGCTGCTCGGCCCGACGATCCCGGTGGAATACGGCGGCGCCGGCCTCGGCTACGTCGCCTATGGCCTCGTGGCGCGCGAAGTGGAACGGGTCGACAGCGGCTACCGCTCCGCCATGAGCGTGCAGTCCTCGCTCGTCATGTATCCCATCCACGCCTATGGCTCGCCGGAGCAGAGGGCGAAATACCTGCCGCGCCTCGCGACCGGCGAACTGATCGGCTGCTTTGGGCTGACGGAACCCGATGCGGGCTCCGATCCCGGCGGCATGCGGACGCGCGCCGAGAAGATCAGCGACGGGTATCGACTTTCGGGCGCCAAAATGTGGATCAGCAACAGCCCGATCGCCGACGTGATGGTGGTGTGGGCCAAATCCGACGCCCAAGACGGCGCCGTGCGCGGCTTCATCCTCGAACGCGGCATGGCCGGGCTCTCCACGCCCAAGATCGGCAACAAGCTCAGCCTGCGCGCCTCCGTGACCGGCGAGATCGTCATGGACGGCGTCATCGTGCCGGAGGAAAACCTGCTGCCCGGCGTCTCCGGCATCAAAGGCCCGTTCGGCTGCCTCAACCGCGCCCGGTACGGCATCTCCTGGGGCGTGATGGGAGCCGCCGAGTTCTGCTTCGCCGCCGCCCGCCAATACGCGCTCGACCGAAAGCAGTTCGGCCGGCCGCTGGCGGCCACGCAGCTGGTGCAGAAGAAACTTGCCGATATGGAAACCGAAATCGCGCTCGGACTTCAGGCGGCGCTGCGTATCGGGCGCATGTTCGAGGACGGGCGCCTCGCACCCGAGGCAATCTCAATTATTAAGCGAAACAACTGCGGCAAGGCCCTGGAGATCGCCCGCGCCAGCCGCGACATGCACGGCGGGAACGGTATATCCGCCGAGTTCCACGTCATGCGCCACGCGGCGAACCTCGAAAGCGTCAACACATACGAGGGCACGCACGACATTCATGCGCTGATACTTGGCCGCGCGATCACGGGCATCGCTGCGTTTTAAACGGAAGCAGGCGGTTCTTTTGGGAAAAAGAACCGAAAACTTTTGCGGCCTCAAACGACTGTTCAGGAATGCGCTGCGCCGGGTCAGAGCGCTTAAGGCGCGGTCCAGCTTGGCCAACGAGCACCGGAAGCGCAGAAAGCCGCGTTGGATGACCGGAGCAGTGGCATTCTCGACAAGTCAGGCGGCGCCGACGACGTAGGAGCGCAAGTTCTCCACCTCATACTGCTGCTCGTCGAGCCGCGCCTTGACCACGTCACCGATGCTGATGATGCCGATCAGCCGCCCGGCTTCCACCACGGGCAGATGCCGGAACCGGCCTGCCGTCATCGCGGCCATCGCCTGCACGACCGTGGTGTGCAGCGTCGTCGTTTTTACGTTGCGGGTCATCGCATCGCCAACCTTGAGTTCAAGCGCGGCGGCACCGTGCGAGGCCAGAACATGGACCACGTCACGCTCGCTGATGATCCCGACGAGGGTGGAACCGTCCATTACGGGAACCGCACCAATGCGACGCTCCGTCAAAAGTGCGCACACATCCGAGAGTGGCAGATCGGCCGCGACCGTCGCGACGACGCTATTCTTTCCCTTGAGGATCTTCTCGACAGTCATCTCTTGAACTCCCTGATAAGGCTGGCGTCCGAGCTTTGGTTCTATGCCGCAGTCCCGCTCGCTAAACGATAAGCTTAACAGGGTCGTTTCACAAAATGCGATCTTCTTTCAATCACGGAGCCGCGATCTTTGCACTGGCGTTATAACGTCAGTGGGTGACGATCTACGCTTCGAACAGACGTTGACCGATGTACTGGCCGCTCAGAACACCCGGCGGGCACGCGAACAGGCCGCTGCCGGTGTGGGTCACGAACTGGTTGAGCGCATCGAGCTTCGACATAGGCTCGAAGACCCGGATGAACCCGGTGCGGGGATCGCTCTGGTAGGCCAGGAACATGAGCCCCGCATCATACATCATACCCTGCCGCCACGGCGGCCAGCGCTCGGCGGTGAAACTCAGACCGTCGTTATAGGAGTAGGCGCGCCGCAACATCTCGGCGCCTCCATTGGCCGCCGCCGCGCCCAGACGCACATGCGCGTTCTGGGGAATCACCGGGTTGCCGTCGCTGTCGACGCGGTCCAGTCCGAGCGGCTCGAACTCGCCGGACTTGCCCAGCGGCGCGCCGGACATCTTGTGACGCCCGATCACCTGCTCCTGAAAATCGACCTCTGTCCGGTCCCAATGCTCGAGGGAAATGCGGATGCGGCGTGCCACCATATAGCTGCCGCCGCGCATCCAGTCCGGGCCTTCGGCTCCGGCCCAGACGACATCGCCGAAACGAGCGGGCATGTCCGGCGTGCCGCTGCCGTTGAGGCCGGGGTTCTGGGTGCCGTCCTTGAACCCCATGAGGTTGCGCGGAGTCTCGCCCGAGGGTGCATCGGCCAGGAACCCGCTCTGGGCCCAGCGTGGCTGAGCGTTGCCGTATGAAAGCCGCACCAACTCGCGGACGGCGTGAAAGGCGACCTGCGGATCATCCGCGCAGGCCTGCACCACGAGGTCGCCGCCGGTCCGCCTGGGGTCGAGCTGGTCGCCGTTGAAGCGCGGCATGTCGACGAGCGCCGCAGGCCGCCGCGCCGCCAGCCCGTAGCGGTCGGCGCCGTTCTGCACAAAAAGGCCGGGCCCGAAGCCGAAGGTCAGGGTCAGGCGCGACGCCGGCAGGTCGAGCGCCGAGCCGCCGTCGGTTGCCGGTACCGAGAGGTCTCGGCCGAGCGGTTCCGCCGTCTGTCCCGCCGTCATGCGTGCCGCGGCTGCTGTCCAGGACTTCAGCAGCGCCACCACATCCGCCCGCCTGGCGGTCACCAGATCGAGCGCCATCACGTAGCAATGCGTCTGCTGCGCGGTCGCGATCCCGGCCTGGTTGGGCCCGTAGAAGGGCTCCACGGCACGGCTGCCGGACGAGCCGGCGGACTGGCCGATGGCGGGAGGGGTCTGCGCCGAGGCGCGCATCGTCGTCGCGGCGAGCAAGCCGCCTGCCGCGGCCAACATGCCGCGCCGGGAGCCGGAGAAGGGACAACTCATCGTGCGATCACCAGCGTGTTGTTCTCGTCCTCGACGTAATAGAAGCCGTCACCCTGAGGCGTCATGGCGATGCCGAAGAGGTCGCCGCTGCCCGGCGGGCTCTGGGCCTTGTCGGGATCGGCCCACTGCACGGCGACTTGCTTGCCAGTCTTCGGATCGACCTCGATCACCTGCCCGTTGAGCCCGTTGGTGACCAGCAGATCGCCGCCGGGCGCAACCGCCATCGCGAGGGGGTGCTGCAGCGACCCATCCGCCGTGACAGTCCGGCCGGTGCCGGCGCTATCGGCGCGCTTGGTTGCGTTGTCGATCGCCACGATACGGTTGCCGATCGCGTCGGACACGTAGAGCGTGCCATTCGCGCCGAGGGCCAGCCCGGTCGGGCCGATCAGGAACGCGCCCTTGTCGGCCTGGGCGCCGAAGCCCTGTGCGACGATGGTCTCGCTCGCGACATGCGGCGGCCTACCGTCCGGAATTGTGAGATCAATGCGGAGGACCGTCGCCTGCTTCACGACCGGCGGCTGGCCATCGGGCGAACCCACCCCGAAACCGGCGTTGCTCACGAAGAGCGTGGCGGTGCCGCCATCGTCCTCGGTCGCCATGTTGCCCCACGGCATGTTGATGTTTTGCCCCGCGATCGTGCCTGCGATGTGGCCCTGGTTGTTGAGCACGACGAGGCAGCCGTTCCCCCGCGTATTCATCGTGCCGTCCGTGCTCGGCGCGCTGCCGACGATGACCCAGCCGCTCTTCAGCATCGTCATGGCCGTGCTCAGCCCGACGCCGCCCGGGCAACCGGCCAGAGTCTTCGGGATCGTCGCGAACACGGACAGGGCCTTGGTCGCGGGATGGTAGTCGACGATCGTCGTGCCGGTGCCCTGCAGGTTGCCCGCGTTGTTGAAGTTGTCGACGAGCACGTCGTTCTTCTGGATGGAGCCGATCGAGACCGGCGCTACGACGATGGCATAGGGGTTCTGGTCGCCGTTGTCGGGCACCATGGAGCCGAGCGTCACATGATGATGAAGCGCCGGCAGAAACCCCTCGGCCGCCTGAACCTCGGCGAGCGGCAGCATGACCATCCCGCCCACAGCAAGGCCGAGCAGATGACGGAAGCGACAAACCATGAACGAAGTTCCTAGAGCCAGATGTTGCGAACGCCTCGCATTTGCAGGAGATAAGACGCCTGGGTGGCAGCGTCAAGGCAGTTGCGCTGACAGCCCGCGCGGGCTTCGATGAGACGCAGACACAACAGCGAAAGAGGCCCGTATGGCGCAGCACCACGAAATCCCCTTCACGCCGGACACTATGGTCCGCGGCATTCTGGATGCGACCCTGCCGCCGGTGCTGACCGTCGCCTCGGGCGATACGGTGACGCTCTCCTCGCTGCCCGCAGGCGGCCTCGGCTCCCTGCCGCCCGACGCCGCGCGCGTGCCCAAGATCTGGCGGGAGGGTCTCGCCGCCCACCCGCGCGAGGGCGGGCACTTCATGTGCGGCCCGGTCTTCGTGACCGGCGCGAAGGTCGGCGACACGCTGCAGGTCGACATCCTTGAGGCGAAGCCGTGGATGGATTTCGGCTTCGTCAGCATCCTGCCGCTGCTCGGCACCCTGCCCGAGGAGTTCACCGACTACGAGACGATCCACCCGCCGATCGATGCGGCGCGCGGCGTGACGATGCTGCCCTGGGGCCTGGAACTGCCCCTCGACCCGTTCTTCGGCATCATGGCGGTGGCGCCCCCTGCCGCCTGGGGGCCGTGCAGTTCCATTCAGCCGCGCGCCTTCGGCGGCAACATGGACAACAAGGAACTGAAGCCGGGGACGACGCTCTACCTGCCGGTGTTCAACGAAGGCGCGCTGTTCATGGCCGGCGACGGACACGGCGTGCAGGGCGACGGCGAGGTCTGCATCACGGCGCTGGAGACCGGCCTCACCGGCACTTTCCGCCTGACCGTCCGCCACGACCTGCATCTGCTCCGGCCATTCGCGGAGAGCCCGACCCACCTCATCTCGATCGGCATCGACGAGGATCTCGATGACGCCGCCAAGCAGGCGGTGCGGGAGATGGTCGATCACGTCTGCAGCCGCACGAACCTCTCCCGCAACCAAGCCTATATGCTGTGCTCGCTGGCAGGGGATCTGCGCGTGACGCAGACGGTGGACGGCAACAAGGGCGTTCACATGATGCTGGCGAAGGACAAGATCTGACCGGCTCTCGCGGACTCCTCATCTGCGAGTTGCATTGAACCGACTGGAGCGCCTCCCAACTTCCTGCGCGGCGAGACCCCTCGCCGTTCAGGAAAGGATGGTCGGATGGCCGATGTATCGCGGCGCAACACACTTCTCGGCTCGGCCGTTGCAGGCATCGCCGCACTGACCGGCGGCAACGCGCACGCCGATACTCTTCCGCCGGATGAACCCGCGGCGCTGTTCGGGACCGTCTCCGGCGATCGCGTGTCTCTGCCCCCGCTGCACGATACCGCGACCGATCTCGACCCGCCGACAATGAATTCCGATCCGCTGAACAAGCGGCTGGGCGTCGCGGTGGTCGGCCTCGGGCATCTCGCGCTCAACCAGATTCTGCCGGGTTTCGGCCGCGCAAAATCGGTGAAGGTGACGGCGCTGGTGAGCGGCGAGAGCGACAAGGCCCGCGCTGTCGGCGCGCAGTACGGCATCCCCGACACCCACCTCTACGACTACGCGAACTTCGACAAGCTGAAAGATAATCCGGACGTCGACATCATCTACATCGTGCTGCCGAACTCCATGCACATGGAATACACGGTGCGCGCCGCGGCGGCGGGCAAGCATGTGCTTTGCGAAAAGCCGATGGCGACCAGCGTCGCCGATGCACAGCGGATGATCGACGCCTGCAATCAGGCCAAGCGCAAACTCATGATCGCCTATCGCATGCAGTATGAGCCGCATCAGCGGATGCTCATCAAGCTGGCGCGCACCCAGGCGAATGGCGGCATCCGTCTGATCGATGCGGTCAACGGGCAGAACGATCTTGGCAACGGTCAGTGGCGGCAGAAGAAGGCCTGGTCGGGCGGCGGCAGCCTGGTGGATGTGGGCGTCTATTGCCTCAACGCCACCCGCTACATCACCGGCGAAGAGCCGATCGAGATCACGGCGCGCACGACGCAGCCGAAGGGCGATCCGCGCTTTAAAGAGGTCGAGGACATCGCGATGTTCACCCTGCGCTTCCCGTCAGGCACCGTGGCAAACTGCGCGTCAGGCTACTCCTTCCACCAGAGCAACCACATCCGAGTGCAGAACGAGGCCGCCTGGTTCCACATGAGCCCCGCCTTCGCCTACACCGGCCTGCAGATGCAGATCGGGCGCAAGATGGGTCAGGCGAACAGTACGAACTCCGTTGACATGGCGCCGGTCGATCAGTTCGCGCGCGAGATGGACGCCTTTGCCTGGTCGATCCGCAACAACGTGACGCCTCTGACCCCGGGCGAGGAAGGCATTCAGGATCTGCGGATCATCGACGCCATCTATCAGTCGGCAGCGAGCGGACAGGCTGTAACGATGCCCGCGCAACCGGCGGGCAGGCTGGACGTGACCCGCGGGCCGATCCCGCAGATCGACGGTATGGCCGGGGCCTGAGCCTAGAAGTCCTGCAGCACGTAGTCGCTCGCCTCGACCGGAGCCACCGCTCGCAGCAGTTCCACCGAGCGGCGCGCCCCCTCGATGCGAGAAAGCATGATGTCCTCATGCTCGATCGAGAGCCAACCGTCGTAGCCGACCATACGCAGCCGGTAGCAGAACGCCCGCCACCAGGCCTCGTCATGCCCATAGCCGAGTGTGATGTAGCTCCAGGCCCGGCCAGCAATATCGGTGAGCGAGCCGTTCTCCAACAGACTGGTCAACGCCTGTTGCGGCTTGTTCAGGAAGGTGTCCTTCGCGTGGCAATGCAGGATGGCGTTGCCCAACGCATCGACCGCGGCGATGGGGTCCGCGCCCATCCAGAGCAGGTGGCTGGGATCGAGATTGGCGCCGACAACGGGGCCGATCTCAGCCCGGAGGCGCAGCAGAGCGGGCACGTTGTAGACGAGCTGATTGCCGTGGATCTCGACACAGAGCTTGGTCACGCCGTTCTCCCGCGCGAAACCCGCGAGTTCGTGCCAATAGGGCAGCAGCTTCTCCTCCCACTGCCATTCAAGGATGCGTTGGGTCTCAGGCGGCCATGAAGACACAACCCAATTCGGCGTCCGATCCTCGGGACCGCCTGCGGGCAGGCCCGACATGAGCACGACCTTGTCGATGCCAAGCTCGCCCGCGAGCACGATCGTCTCGTGCAGGTCTGCCGATTGGCGCTCGCCCTCGGTCGGGTGCAGCTGGTTGCCGTTGGCGTTGAGCGCGATGAGTTCGAGCCCGCGCGTCTCGAAGGCTCTTCGGTAGGCGCGACGGGCGCCCTCATCGGAGCGGAGCTTCGGCAGATCGAGATGCGGCGCCGTCGTCCAGTTGCAGGCGTTGACCTCGATACCCTGGATGCCGAGGCCGGCGGCCGTATCCAGCATCTCCTCGAAGCCGAGATGGCCGAGCGAGTCTGACACGATGCCGATCTTCATGGCGCGACGCTCACGCGCTGTCCGGTCTCGATCGAGCGATAGGCGGCCTCCGCCAGCAGCAGGGCGCGGCGTCCATCCTCGCCAGTTGGGTTGGGCGCTTCCTCGCCCTGCAGAACACGCACGAAATGGTCCCACTCGTTGCGGTAGGATTGCGCATAGCGCTCGAGGAAGAAGAACAGCGGCTTCTCGCGCCGCACGCCGTCCTCTCGCTCCTGCACGAGATTGTTGATCGGTATATTCTCGGTGCGGAGTGTTCCGAGCGCCCCGTGCGCCTCGACCCGCTGGTCATAGCCATAGCTCGCGCGACGACTGTTGGTGATGACCGCGATCCGGCCGCTCGCGCATTGCAGCGTCACAGATGCCGTATCGATGTCGCCGATGGAGGCGATGTCTGGATCAGTGAGCGCCGAGGCGGTCGCCGTCACCGTTACCGGCTCCTCGCCGAGAATGAAGCGTGCCATGTCGAAGTCGTGGATCGTCATATCGCGAAACATGCCGCCCGAGACCGAAAGATATTCAAGCGGGAGCGCACCGGGGTCCTTCGAGATAACAGTCACCAGTTCCAGCGCGCCGATGTCACCCGCCACGATCCGCCGCTTCATCTCGGCGATGGCAGGGTCGAAGCGCCGGTTGAAGGCGACGAACAGAGGCGACTTGCAATCGAGCACAGCCGCGAGACATGCGTTGACCCGCTCGATGGACAGATCGATCGGCTTTTCACAGAACACGGCCTTGCCGGCCTTCAGCCCCTTCTCGACGAGGTCCGCGTGGGTGCTGGTGGCGGACCCGATGACGATCGCCGCGATCGCGGGATCGGCCAGCGCCGTCGCCTCATCGACATGCGCCGCGCTGTAGCTCTCGGCGAGCGCCCGCGCCGGACCGGGCACCGGGTCGACCACATAGACGAGCCGTGTGGCTGGATGAGCGGCAATGCTGCGCGCATGGACGTGGCCGATGCGGCCCGCGCCGAACAGCGCGATCCCGTATTGCGGTTGCTCTGGCATCCGATTGTTCCTTCAGGAAACGCGTACTTCGTTCCGGTTCAGCTCATGCTGCAAAGCATTCAGCCCGGCGCCTCCCGCCATGTGGAACATGAGATCTTCAAGGCTGAGATTGGCCCGGGCCGTATCGGTTTCGACTTCCCCACGCGACAGCACCATGAAGTGGTCGCCGACCATGTAAGCGTGGTGCGGGTTGTGGGTGATGAAGATGACGCCGACGCCCTGGTCGCGTGCCGCCGTCGCAATGAAGCGCAGCACGATGCCGGATTGGGTGACGCCCAGCGCCGCCGTCGGCTCATCGAGGATGAGCACGCGGGCTCCGAAATGCACGGCGCGCGCGATCGCCACCACCTGCCGCTGACCACCCGAGAGCGTACCGATCGGCTGCTCCAGGTCGGGGATGTTGATCCCCATGCGTGAGAGTTCGTCGGCGGCCGTCGCCTGCATCTTCTTCACGTCGAGGCGCCTGAACGGTGGGATGCCGGTCATCAACTCGGAGCCGAGATAGAAGTTGCGCCAGACCGAGAGCAACGGGACCAGCGCGAGCGTCTGGTAGACGGCCGAGATGCCGAGATCGAGCGCCTGACGGGGCGAATTGAAGTGCATCGCCTTTCCGTCCACCGCGTAGGTGCCGGTGTCATGGGTGATGAGCCCGGCGATGATGCTGATGAGCGTCGACTTGCCGGCGCCGTTGTCGCCCAGGATGCAGGTGACCTCGCCCTGACGGACGGTCAGGCTGACATCACGGAGAGCGCTGATGTTGCCATAGCTTTTGCCGACATTGGTGAGCTGGATGATGGGATTCGCGGACATGTCCATATCACTTCCTTCCGCTGCTGGCGCGGACCCGGATCCAGCCGTTGAAGACAGTCGCGAGCAGCAGCATGGCGCCCACGAAGAACATGAACCAGTCAGGATCCCAGTCGGCGTAGATGACGCCCTCGGTCGTCATGCCGAAGATGAACGCCCCGAGCGCCGACCCTGCCGCCGAACCGTAGCCGCCGGTGAGCAGGCAACCACCGACCACGGCGGAGGCGATGTAGAGCAGCTCGTTGCCGATGCCCGCGCCGGATTGCACCGTGTCGTAGGCGAACAGCATGTGCATTCCGAGGAACCAGCACGAGAAGCCGACCGTCATGAACAGGCCGATCTTGACCTTCTTCACCGGGATACCGACGGCGCGTGCGCTGTCACCCTGGCCGCCGACCGCGAAGATCCAGTTGCCGACGCGCGTCCGCAACAGAACCCAGGTCGCGATCAGCGCAAAGATGATCCAGTAGACGATGGCGATGCTGAAGTTGACCTGGCCGACCTTGAAGCTCGACGCGAAGATGCTCTGCGCCAGATTGAACCCCGGCATTCCGCTGATGTCCTCCGTCGCCACATTGCCGGTGACGAGTTTGGTGACGGCGATGTTCAGCCCCTGCAGCATGAGGAAGGTCGACAGCGTCACCAGGAAGCTGTGCAGCTTGGTCTTCACGAGCAGGTAGCCGTTCAGCGCGCCGATGCCCAGGGAGAAGAACAACGCGAAGATGATGCCGAGCCAGATGTTGCCGAAGATCTCGGTCGCCGCCATCGAGGCCGCGAGCGAGGACGAGACGACGGCGACGCCCGCGCTGAGGTCGAACTCGCCGCCGATCATGAGCATGGCGACCGCCACGGCCGGAATGCCGAGCGTGGACGCCTGATAGAGCACCGTCGTCAGCGCCGACAGCTGCCGGAAGGGTGGCGCCATGACATAGAAGAAGGCGAAGACGAGAATCACGCCGCCAAGCGCGCCCACCTCGGGACGCTTGAGCACTTTCTTCCAAAGCGGCTGATGCACCAGTTGACGGCGCATGACACGCGGTTCGACTCTTTCTGTGACGACGGTCACGTTACCCCCCTTCGGCCGCTGCCGGCCGGATCAGCTGAAGTGCTGCTTCGCGCTTATCGCGTTCCCATCTTTGCGAACTTGGCGACAACCGCGATGTTCGAGCTGTTGACGAAAGCCGGCCCCGTCAGCACCGGCTGGCCGCCGCCGACAACATCGCCATTGTGCTTGTAGAGCCACAGTAGATCGACGGCTTCGTAGCCCTCGACATAAGGCTGCTGATCGACGGCCCATTGCAGCTTGCCCTGCTGGATCAACGTGACAGCGCGCGGCGTGAGATCGAAGGTGCCGACCTTTGCCTGGCTGCTGGCCATGCTGGCGGCCATGATCGCCGTGGGCGCGAAGGGCGCGCCGAGCGTGACCACGTAATCGACATTCTTGTCCTGCTGAAGCTTCGCCTCGATGCGGGACTGGGCGCTCGCCATATCGTAGCCCGGCACATAAAGAATGGTGTAGGCGCCCTTGAAGGTGCTCTTGATGCCGTCGCAACGAGCTTCGAGCTGCACCGCGCCCTGCTGCTGATCGACGCAGACAACGCTCTTGGCGCCATCCTTGTTGAGGAGATCACCGACGGCCGCACCGGCAATGGTCTCGGCCTGCCCGACGTAGGCCATCAGCCCCGCCTGCTTCCACGCGTCACCACCGGCATTGAAGCCGACCACCGGAATGTTGGCGGCCAGCGCGTTCTTGAGCGTCGTCTCTTCGGCATCCGGGAAGGCGAGCGTGAGCGCAATGCCGTCGACATGCTGGGCGGTGACGTTGGTGATGAGCTGCGCCTCACCCGAAGCCGTCGGGTTGGCAAGATAGAGCAGCTTCACATTGTCCTTCTTTGCGGCTTCGTTGGCGCCTTTGCGGATGATGTCCCAGAAGGTGTCGCCCGGCTGGCCGTGCGTGATCATCGCGAAGGTATAATGCTCGTTCGATTGGGCAAAGCTGCGGACTGGCGTCAGGAACGTCGCGCAGGCAAGTGCCGCGCCCGCTGCCATGGTGAAGAAGGACGTCTTGGTCATCGATTTCATGTCTTTTTCTTTCCCTCGCGCCAGACGGCGCAGATCGCAATGCATTTTCATTTGGACGATTGCTTGTAGCCGACGATCGTTATTGTTGACTGCGCGAACAGCGGCGAAAAAACCTGCCCTGCCGGCGCGCATCTTCGCTGTCGGTGCCCCCCCTGGCGCTTCTTTCTTATTGCCGCGATAGCGGTTGGATAAGGCCATAGCGGTCAGGCGGTGTAAATCGGATTCTGGCCTTAATCGACCGGGAATTCCATTTTTTTATCCGGATCGGTTGAGTTTTTCCATCTTCGAGCCGCTTCCGGCTCGAGATAATGGAAATTGCTCGCAGTTGCGTCAGCGTTATTCGGCGGCGATCGGGTGGACGAGCACGGTGTCGGTGGTCGCGGTGCCGGGCAGTTGCCGCACGACGAACCAGGACGGGTCCCGCCTTTGATGCAGCAAAGCCGGAATGATCTCGGCATAGGCCGCGCGCAGATCCGGGTAAGGCTCCGGGCATTGATCGCGGATGAGCTCATGAAGCTTGGGCAGCGCGTAGAATGGCACCATCGGGAACATGTGGTGCTCGATGTGGTAGTTCATGTTCATGTAGAGGAAGTCGAAGACGGGGTTCATCAGCACGGTGCGCGTGTTGAGACGATGGTCGTACACGTCCTCGTCGAGACCCGTGTGCTGGGTGATATTGAACACCTGGGACAGCGGGCCGCCGTAGAAGCGCGGCAGTACGATGAACATCGCCGGCAGTATGCTGCGGGTGAGGATGCAGGCGGCGATGGTGGCCGCGAAGATGGCGACGTAGATCCGCGACGACCACACGACCTTGGACTTCTCCATCTCAGGGATGAAGTGGCGGCCATCGGCATTCAGATTGCCGGTCGCATTGCGCAGGATCAGGCCGATCATCTTCACGCCGGACTTGATGAAGAAAAGATCGAGCATGAGCGCCGCGATTCCGGGCGGCCTCTGCACGGCAATCTCCGGATCGCGGCCGACGATGATCGTGTGAGTGTGGTGGCGGGAATGGCTCCAGCGCCAGTAGGTGCCTTCGTGCAACGTCATGAAGGCCGCGAGTTGATAAAGCGCCTCGTTGATCCAGCGCGTCTTGAACGGCGTGCCGTGGGAAAGCTCGTGCGCTCGATGGTCGGCGGCGGAGTAGAGCACGCCATAGACGCCGAAAGGGAGCACGCACCACCAGGTGCCCCAGGACAGAAAGCCTGCCACCCCTGAGAGAAGCAGGAGGCCGAGCCACAACCCGAAATGCCGCAACGGCGGGCCATCCGAGCGGCGGGTGAGTTGCTTCAGCGTCTTGCGGTCGATCGTGCAGGAGAACCACTCCTGCTCGACCTGGCTCTCCAAGGTGTCGCTGTCCAGATGGGCGGCGCCGTCGGCCCCACCTCCGCCCAGCCCATAGGTCTTCCAGGCCATCGGTTTTTCCCTTTGCTGTTGGCGCAACTTACGGCGGCGCGGCCGGCAGCTTCAATAAATGAGAGAATTATCTCTCAAACCCTCAGCATGAGCGCTAGGATGACTGAAAGATTCTCTCATCCGGCAGAGCATGAAGCGACCGACCATTGCCGATCTGGCCCGCGCGGCGGGTGTCAGCGTCTCCACTGTGGATCGCGTCCTCAACGGGCGCGACCCGGTACGTCCGGACCGCGCCGAGAAGGTGCTGGCGACCGCGCGGGCGATCGGTTTCCGTGCCGAGCAGGCCATTCGCCAGCGCCTGACCGAAGAGAAACCCTCACGGACCTTCGGCTTCATCCTGCAGCGCGAAAAGGGCGCCTTCTACCGCGGGGTGGCTGAGGCTCTCAAACTCGAGGTGGAGGCCGCACCCACGATCCGCGGGCGGTTCCGCGTCGAGTTCCTGGCGGACCTCACGCCCGCCTTCGTCGCCGACCGCATCGCGGCGATGGCCAAGGTAGTGGATGCGATCGGCGTGGTGGCGGCGGACCACCCACGCATCTCGCAGGCGATCGGGCAGGCGCACGAGCGGGGCGTGCCGGCGATCACACTCATCTCGGATCTCACGGCCCCGACGCGCGCGGGTTACGTTGGACTCGACAACTGGAAGGTGGGGCGGACGGCCGCCTGGGCCGTCGCGAACATGGCCCGCCCGGACGGTCGCGTCGCCATCCTCGTCGGCAGTCACCGCTACCTTTGCCAGGACGTCGCCGAGATGAGCTTTCGCTCCTACATGCGCGAACATGCACCCGGGTTCGGGGTGATGGAGGCTGTCACCACGTTCGAGGATCCCGGCTATGCCTACGAGCACACGCTCGACCTCATCCGGCGCACGCCCGATCTGGCGGCGCTGTGGGTGGCGGGCGGCGGCATCGAGGGCGTGGTGCAGGCGATAGCCGATGCGGGCGCTGCCGACCGCCTGGTGACGATCGGGCGCGACCTGACGGACGATACGCGCGCGGCTTTGATCGATGGCACGATCAGGCTGGTGTTATCGCATCCAAGGCGTGCCATGGCGGCGGCGGCCGTGGGCGCGATGGTGACGGCGACAGACGAAGCGCCCCCGCCGTTCCAGCAGGTGTTGCTGCCGTTCGAGCTATGGACGGCCGAGAATGTTTAGCGCCGCGTCTCCCGAGGCCACATCGAAATCCCTGGCGACCCCACTGACGATAAGCCTCGGCACGGCGCTCGCCATAAGGCTGTTCATCGCTTTCGCCTTTCCGAACTACTACGCGCCCGACGAAATATTTCAGTACATCGAGCAGGCGCATCGACTGGTTTTCGGACAAGGCGTTGTGCCTTGGGAATATCAGGTCGGCTTACGGTCCTGGCTGATACCGTTACTGCTCGCGGCACCGATGGCACTGGCGCACCTGTTTGTCCAAGCGCCTGCTGCCGGCCTGATGCTGATCAGGCTCATGCTCTGCATCGCCTCACTGCCGATCGTCTGGTGTGCGACGAAGTGGGGCGAACGCTTCTATGGCACCAGAGGCGCCTGGACCGCCGGCTTGCTCACCGCCGTCTGGCCGGATTTGTGGCTTATGGCACCGCATCCCCTGGAAGAGGCGCTGTCAGCAGACCTGCTGGTGCCTGCGATCTACCTGGTGGAGGCAAGTCGCGGACAACCCAACCTGCGACATGTCATGCAGGCCGCGTTCTTGCTGGGGATGACATTCACCTTGCGAGAACAATTGGCACCGGCGATTGCTGTCGCCGGCGTTTTCCTCTGTGGCCGAAACATCAAACGATGGTTGCTTGCACTGCCGGTCGCGGCCGTTCCGGTACTGTGCGCTGGCGTGCTCGATTGGTTCACCTGGGGCGCGATGTTCCGCAGCTTCTGGATGAATATCTACCTGAACATCGTCCTCGGCGTCGCCAGCCACTACTTCGATTCCGCACCACCGACCTACTATCTGTTGAACTTGCTCTACGACTGGCTCTGGGGTGGAATTTTTATCGGCTACTTCGCGTGGCTTGGCGTCCGAAAATTGCCTGTTGCAGGGCTGGCTGCGCTGGCAACCATCGCCGTGCATTCTCTCGTTGCCCATAAAGAACTGCGCTTCATATTTCCCGCGACAGCCTTAGTCATCCCTCTGGCCGGCGTCGGGCTGGCCCGCGTTTGCGCGAACAAATCAGAATTGCGGATCGCTCTCCTCCTCGGTGGGAGTCTGAGCGGCCCCTACATGAGCCCCCTGCTCTATATGATGGTGCCATGGCAGGATAATGCTTCGAGACTCTACTCCAGCTTGGCAGCCGGGCATCCTTGCGTCGTCAGCATTCAGACCTGGGATCGAGGCTTCCTTCCTATCCTGCCGGTGTTCGGCGGAAAGACACGGTTCACCGGTGAGACGATAGCCGCCGGCCAATCTGGACATGTTGAGCCCGATGCCATCGTCGCCGCAAAGAACAGCGCGGCTATTCCTCCCGGCTTCAGTCTGCGATCCTGCGCCGAGCAGAGTTGGATCCCTTTCAAGCACCGGGCACCCGATGTCTGTTTCTGGACCCGCCCGGTTCTGTCATGCCAGCCGGGGCCGGTCGCGCCTTTCGTCCTCGTTTATCCCCCTGCCGCCAGACCGTATGGTATTCGGGACCGGCTGACAGATGCCCCGTGAAGGTCCTCGACGTCGTCGCCGCTTTGCCCGTGCTGATCGAGGCCGCGGTGCTCCAGCATCTTCGCGACCGGCGGGGAACACGCTGGCTATGGCCTGAAACAGACCCGGATCGCCATGCGGGAGAACACCGCCATGAGGTCAATGATGTGGGTCGTAGGAGACCTTCGCGGCGCTACCCACAAAGACGTCACGCGTCCTTAACTTTCCAAAGTTGCTGGATCTGCTCAAGCGACCGTCCTTTCGTCTCCGGCACGTTCCCGATCATGTTGATGAGGGAGAGGAACACCTGGCTGACCAGAAATGCCGCCGCCCAATTGACCGCGGTCGCCACCGCAACAGCAAGCCCGCGAATATGGCCGGGGAAAATCTCGTTGATGACCGTCCAGACGACAGGTCCCAACGAGAACGCGAAGCATCCGATGAACACGACCAGCGCCAGCAGCGTGACGATCCCGGCAACGACTGTTGATCCCGACTTCGCGCCCACCGTCATGAACTCGAAGGCGATGCCCATGACCGATGTTTTGCAGCCGTCCGACCTTAGCCCAGCCTTTTGCGAGGACCTCCGGCGGTTTGGCCCGATCAGCTTCCGGGATCGTACTTTGCCGCGAAGGCCGCCGCATCCAGATGGCGAAAATCCATCAGCGCCGCCGTCAGCTGCTCATGCGTCCAGTCCCACCAGGCGATGCGGCGCATTGCGGCCTCCACCTCCTCCGTCACACGCCGCCGGATGGGCCGTGCCGGATTGCCTGCCACAATCGTATAAGGCGCGACATCCTTCGTCACCACGGCACCCGCGCCAATTGCGCCACCCAACCCCACGGACACACCCGGCAGCAGGATCGCGCCATGGCCGATCCAGACATCGTGCCCGATCTTCACCCGGGCCTGGCGGCGCCATTCGAAGACCTCGGCGTCATCCTCCACGCCCATCCGGTGCGAGCGGCTGCGATAGGTGAAATGGTGCAGCGTCGCGCGCCAGAACGGGTGATTGGTCGGGTTGATCCGCACATTGGAAGCGACGTTGCCGAACTTCCCGAATTCCGTGTTGAACACCTGAGAGTCTTTGACAAGATAGGTCCAGTCGCCGATCACACTGTCGAAGATTTCGCACCGCGGGCCGATCGCCGTCCAGGCGCCGACCTCGGTGTTGCGCAGGATCGCCGCGGGGTGAATCCACGGCGTCTCGCTCATCTCGCCATCGCCCCGCCAGGGGTCCTGATACTCGCCCTGGTTGATCAGCACCATCCTACGGCTCCGCCGGGCTCGGGTTGCTCAGCGGGCGCGGGTTGAAGTCCGCCGGGATGTGGTTGACGAGGTTCTGCACGCGGTCCTCCGTGGTCACTCCGATGGCGTGGCATCCCTGGCCCCCATAAGGCGGCAGAGCGTTGACCACGGCATCGGGAATTTCGGCATAGCTCGCCGGCAAGGGAGCGGCCTTGCCTTCCAGCCGCTCCGGGTCGAACGCCGAGAATAAATTGCCCGTCCCTGCTGTGCGGTCATCATGTGGACCGAGGTTGGTCTGCTTGAAGCCCTGCGGCCCGTTGAAATTCGGGTCCTCGCCATCCAGCCGCGCCTGCAACTCGTCCGGAAGATCGGCGAGCGGCGGAATGTTGTAGATCGCGTCGAGGAGCTTGATGACCGAGTTGTGGTCGCCCTCCTCGTGCGAAACCACATGGGCGCGCGCGTAAGGCGAGATGAGGATCAGCGGAATGCGCGGTCCGCGGCTGAGCGGCAGGCCGTTCGGGTCGAAGGACAGAATGCGCGGCGGCACATGATCGTAATCGCCTTCGGACTCGTCATAGGTGATGATGATGGCGCTATTCTTCCAGTATGGGCTGCGCGCGATGGCGTCGACCTCACGCGCGACGAGCGCCTCGCTGATCCCGGCATCCGAGTAGCCGGGGTGGTCGTCGTCGCCCTGGAACAACGCCTGCACCGCCTTCGCGTCGGGGGTGCCGTCGTTGAAGGCGGGCTTCATGCCGTTGATGGCATCATACCCGCCGCGCACGTAGAAGACGCCGGACGATGGCAGGCGTTGCGCGGCCATGTCGGCAAAGAAATCGCCGAGCCCGTGCTCATGATCGGTCATCAGCGGATTGTTGCTGATATAGCCGAAATACTGCGGGCCGTTGTGGTGGCCGATATAGCTGTCATGCGAGCCGTCAGCGGGCGCGGTGGCGGGCTCGTTCGGCTCGCGGTCGTAGCCTTCCTGATACCAGCCCCAGTTCATCGCCACCTGCCCGTCATGCGCGATGAAGGGAATGTCCTTCTGCACGTCGGCAAGATCGGTTTTGGCCGCGAGATCCTTTGCGGTGACATCGCTGACGGATTGGCCCGCCAACGTCAGCGGCAGGCTCGCGAAGGTGAGGTTCTTGGCGACGTTGCTGCCGTTCTTGCCGGACTTCTCGCCGACAAGGTTGGCGGGCTGCCGCTGCGGGCCTGTGGTTTTGTCGAGCTTGGAGCCCCAGAAGGCGATGTTGTCGGTCAGCAGCGGCACCTTGGTCGGCCCGGCCTGCGAGGCCGCCGGATGCTTCACCCATTGCGTCTCACCGACCTGACCCGAGATCATGGCGATGGCGTTCGGCGTCGACGGCCCGATGGTCGTCTGGAAGATGTTGTCGAACAGCACGAAGCGGTTGGCATAGTCCCAGAGGAAGGGGACGGTGTCGCAGTCCTCGTAGGCCATGGTCAGCTCGCCCATCTGCCTGGCCTTGAGTGGTGGATGGTTGGAGCCGGCGGGCGTGTATTTTTTCTCCTCGATGAGGGCGAACCTGTCCATCTTGGAGTCGAGGCCGACGAGATCCATTTTCGCGGCCATGCGGACGTGGCTGTGATCCACGTCATCCGTATCGGCGGCGTGCTGATCGGGGCCGATGCGGAACGGCTGGACACTACTCGATGTGCCGTCGGTGTCGAGGATCGGCTGGTTGAAGCCGAGCGTGGCGGCGGGAGGGCGCGGCTTGGCGCCATCCGAGAACAGCCCGTTGGCGCCGCGGAAGCTGCCGAAGTAGCTGTCGAACGAGCGGTTCTCCTGGAACAGCACGAAGACGTATTTCACATGGGCGCGCAGCAGCTGGACCATCTGCGCCTCGGGCAGTTCCGGGTCGCCGGAGGGTGCGACGAAAACCTTCGCCACATCACCGGCGGCGTCGGGCTGCGGGTTGAGAATGGGCCCGGACGCCATCTGCGCGAAGGCGACGGGAGGCTGCAGCAGCGCCGCTGCCGCAAGCAAGGCCGAGCAAGTTCTCAGGATGGCTTTCATCGTGGTCCTCGCTGTGCGGTTCAGCATTCACTCGGAATACGGCGGGCAGAACAAGCCGCCCTCGCTCCAGAGTGTATTGAGCCCCGGCGGCAGGTCGAGCCTGCTGTCGCTGCCGAGGTTGCGGCGGAAGATCGCGTCGTAGTCGCCCACGCCGTGGCTCAGGGCCGCCTGCCAATCGGGCGCGAGCCCGAAGGTGGTCGCGACCGAATCCGCGGCCGGTTGCGGGCGCATCACCGCCGGCACGATCCAGCCAACGAGCGCCGACCAGCGCGGGTCCCCGAGGCCCGTGACCGCCACGATGGGGTAGGCCGCGAGCGGGTCGGGCAGCAGGCGGCTCGGATGGCCATCGTCTGCCGCTTCGACCCGGATGGCCGCGACGCTGGTGATCTCGTTCACCATCGCGCTGCAATGCCCGGCGTAATAGGCGTCGAGTTCCTCGTCCGACTCCTGGAACGGGAAATAGCGCAGCGCCAGATGCCGCGCGGCGAACCAGGGAGCGATGCTGCGCTCGGCGCCGGTTCCGGGCTCCGCGCAAACGTTCTGGCCCGCGAGGTCGGCGACGCGCTGGGCTGGCGAGGCCGCCGGCACCAGGACAGCGTCAGATTCGAAGAAGACGGGCGGCCCCGGCAGCACGGCCCCTATGAGGTCAGCGTCGACGATCTCGGACTGCGTGAGGAAGGACAGCTCGTCCCGGCCCTGGCGCAGGGGGGCGTAGCTTGCGGGCAGAAGATAGGCGTGGAAGTCGACGCGGGCCGACGGGCCGAGCACGGCGGTCGCAACCGCCCGGCAGAGATCGACCTCGAGCCCTGCGAGCCTGCCATCCGGACCCGGAAAGGCGAGGCCGGGACGGACCGTGCCGCCGCAATGCAGGACGCCCTCGGCCCGGATGCGGTCCAGCACGCCGGCCGATGCCGGGACAGCCTGGACGCTCAGGAGCAGCAGCGCCGTCAAGGCCAGCCAAAACCGCATCGAATTCTCCAGGCGCAACCGCTAGAGCGTTACCGGGCGCTGTCCGTCGGCACCAATGACGGTCTGATGACGGCCTGCGCCGGGTCATCCGTCAATGTCGCAAAGCCCCACGACCGGACCATGCAGGCGAACGGTATCGAAGCGCGCGTGACGCTTGCGGATATCCTCGAGATCGTCGGGGGTCGAGACATCCCGCTCGGCGTCGCCCAGCACGAGGTCCGCATGGCGCTGCAGTTCAGCCTGCCGGGCGGGTGTGCGTTCGCAGGCGACGGCGGCAGTCAGCACCTCGATCTGGCGGATCAGAACCGCGGCCGAGCCCGCCGCATTCTGCCGGATCATGTGGAACATGGCGTCCGTGAGGCCGCCGTAGTCGATGGCCGGCACCACCAGAGCCGGCTGACCGCCGCTCAGCGTGACCCCCAGCGACAGGTGACGCGCGGCAAGATCGCAGAGCGCGGCACCGAGACGGTCGAGCACGCTCATGGCGGTGTGCGGATCGTTGATGCCGGGCGACAGGGCCCGGACCGCGACCTCGACGAGCTGACGCACCGAGAATTCGAGATCGGCTGAGCTTGCGCGGTGTTCGCTGACCGCGGTTGCCTTGCTGATGGCTGCCGCCGCGCCCTCCACCTCCGACAGCATCACGGCGATGGGCGCGCCCGGAAAAACGTAATCGCCCGGACGCACCAGAAGCCGCAGCCGCGTGTTCTGCTCCGCCGCCCAGTCGGCGAGCCCCGCGGTATCAAGCTGCTGGAGGTAGCCTCGCCGGGGATCGGTGACGGTGATGCCGTCGCGCCAAACCTGGAGCGGCGGCGGCTCGGGCTGCGGCTCATCGAAGGTCAGCCTCGCAATGGCGCGGCGCACATCGTCACTCACCAGGTCGACGACCGTATCGACATTGATGCGGCCGGCCATGTGGCCGACGAAGTAGACCAGGGTGGCGACGCAACAGAAGGCCAGCACGATGTCGACGGTGAGGGAGAGGTGCGGGACGAACTCCCCCTCGCTGCGGGTCCGCACCGTGCGCAGCACCATCAGGGTATAGGTGAAGGTGCCGAGGAAGATGCCGAGCGTGACCTGGTTGCCGCGGTCCCGGGTGAAGTTCCGCAGCAGGCGCGGCCCCATCTGCCCCGCCGCCAGAGAGAGTGCGGCGATGGTGATGGAGAAGATCGTGCCGGCGGTGCTGATGGTGGAGGAGGCGACCGAGCCCAGAAGGGTGCGGGCGCCGGTCGCCCCGCCGCTGTAGAGCCACGCGCTTTGGATCATCGCCTTCGAGATGACGCCGCTGCGGTCGAGCTGAACCAGGATCAGGGCCAAGGCGATGCCGCCGAGAACCAACAGACCCGGAACGACCCAGAAGGTGTCGCTGAAGGCGGCCAGAAGTTTTTTGAGGCGGGCGTTCAAGGCCGATCCGATCCGGTATCCGCTGTGAATCTCGGGTGTTAGGCAATTTGAGCCCGTGCGGCCAGTGCCATTGGCGTGCGCGGAGCGAGCGACAGCGTGATCTTGCCCTCTTGGAGGGCAAGCTCATCTCGGAACGGCCGGGTTGCGCCGTGGCCGTCTTTCAAACACCGAGGAGTTATTTCGCCCATGCTTCGCTGGTCCCTGCTGGCGATCATCCCCGTGGGGCCCATCCTGCACGCGCTCGGCCTGCCGCCCATCTGGGTCTTCCTGACCGGCATTCTCGGCGTCGGCGTTCTGGCGGACTGGATCAGGCGCGCCACCGAGCAACTCGCCCGCCACACCGGCGCGGCACTCGGCGGGCTCCTCTCGGTGAGCCTCGGCAGCCTCGCCGAGTTGCTGCTCGCGCTTTTCGTTCTGGCGCGTGGCGCGGTGGACGTGGTGCATGCGCAGATCACCGGATCGATCATCGGCACCAGCCTGCTCGGCCTCGGGCTGGCCGTCATCGCCGGCGGCGCCGGCCGCGAGCACCAGACCTTCAAGCGCGAACGCGCCGGCCTGCTCTCCAGCCTGCTGATCCTGGTGGTCATCGCCCTGCTGCTGCCCGCCGTGTTCGACCTCACGGCACGACAGGTGGTCCGCGCCGGGCATGTCGCCGCCAGCGAGGAGACGCTCAGCCTCATCGTCTCGGCCGTGCTTCTGCTGCTCTACCTCGGCAACCTCGTCTACACGCTGGTCACGCACCGCGATGTCTTCGCGGCCGGCGAGCCGGAGAGCGCGGAGACGGCGCAGGCCTGGCCGCTGTGGCGGTGCCTGGCGGTGCTGGCCGCCACAACGGCGGTCGCCGCCTGGGAGAGCGACCTGATCTCGGACGCGCTCACAGACGCGGCCCGCACGCTGCACCTGTCCGCGACCTTCCTCGGCGTGATCGTGCTGGCGCTTGTCGGCAACGTCGCCGACCTCGTCTCTGCCATCTGGTTTGCCCGCCAGGGGCGGCTGGGGCTGGTGATGAGCATCTGCATCGGCTCGGCCATCCAGGTCGCCCTGGTGGTCGCGCCTCTGCTCGTGATCATCTCATGGCTGATCGGCGCGCCCATGACGCTCGTCTTCAAAAATCCGCTCGACCTCTTTGCGATCGCCGGAACCGCCTTCATCGTCAACGCCATCACCGGAGATGGCGAGACGACGTGGTTCGAGGGTGTGCTTCTGGTGGGGGTCTATTGCCTGCTGGGCACCGCGTTCTTCTTTGCCTGATGCCCCGGTCGATCCCGTGCCTCAAGCGCGGCGAGTGGCGGCCTTGGCAGGCTTGGCCGCTGCCTTGGGCAGAGGCGGCAGATCCTCGTCCAGAATTGTGAGCGTCACCGCGTAGGAAATCTCGCCCTCGTCGGTGTCCTTGTCCAAGGTGCCGATGGTTTCCTCGCCCACCGCGACCTCGATCGGGAAGCCCGGCTTCACCGGGGGCACGACCGTGAGCCGGTCATTGCCCAGGAGGCGGCGAAGGTAGGTCTGTACGCGCTCGATCTCGGCTCCGGTCATGTCCGGGTCCTCTCCTGAATGTCTTGGACGGGCCAGATACCGGATCGCGAAGCCCAATGCCACACCGTCTACGCAGCACCGCAGTCTTCCGGAACGGGTGGCTTGATCCTGATGGAGGCCGGGGCCAGGATGAGCCGATGAGCGAAACCGTGCTCGACCTCAAGCATCTGGCCTGCCCCCTGCCCGTGCTCCGCGCCAACAGGGCCCTGCGCGGCATGGAAGCGGGCGAGCGGCTGCGCGTGCTGGCGACGGACGCGGCATCGGTCGGGGATTTCAAAATCTATTGCCGGGAGACCGGACACGTCCTCGTCTCCTGGAGCGAGGAGGCCGGCGTCTACAGCTTTACGATCCGGCGCCGCCCAGGGGACTGAACCCTCCGTCCAATCAGAATAAGGAAACGGGACAAGATGGAACTCGGGTTGAAGGGCAAGGTCGCCGTCATCACCGGCGGCAGTGTCGGCATTGGACTCGCCATCGCCGAAGGGCTCGCGGCCGAGGGCGTCGACCTGCTGCTGTCCGCCCGGGATGGCGCGCGCCTCACCCGCGAGGCGGCGCGCGTCGCCTCAGCCTTCGGCGTGCGTGTGGAGACGGTGGCGGGCGATGTCGCGACGCCCGAGGCGGCCCAGGCCATCATCGACGCGGCGGAGGCCAAGTTCGGCGGCGCCGATATCCTGATCAACAACGCCGGCACCGGCAGCAACGAGACCATCATGGAAGCGCCCGACAGCAAGTGGGACTTCTACTGGGAGCTGCACGTTATGGCGGCGGTGCGGCTCGCGCGCGGGCTGGTGCCGGGCATGAAGCGCCGGGGTGGCGGCGTCATCCTCCACAACGCGTCCATCTGCGCCAGCCAGCCGCTCGGCTACGAACCGATATACAATGTCACCAAAGCGGCCCTGGTCATGTTCTCGAAAAATCTCGCCAATGAGGTCGTGCGCGACAATATCCGCGTCAACACGGTCAACCCCGGGCTGGTGCTCACGCCGGACTGGGTGAAGACCGCGAAGGAACTGACCGCCGATACCGGCGGCGATTGGGAGGCGCATCTGCAATCCGTGGCCGACGAACTCGCGCCGATCCGCCGCTTCGCCTCGGCGGCCGAAATCGCCAACCTCTTCGTGTTCCTATGCTCGGACCGGGCGAGCTATTGCGTCGGCTCCGCCTTCTTCGCCGATGGCGGCATGCTGAAGACGATCTAGGGTATGTCGGTTCTTCTCCTCACCCATCCGGCTGGCCTTGAGCATGAGACCGGCCCTGGCCACCCCGAGCGCATCGGCCGTCTCCGCGCCGTGACGGCGGCGCTGGCCGCCGCGGAGTTCGACGGCCTCATCCGCGAGGAGGCCCCAGTCGCGACGCGGGAGCAGCTCGGGCGGGTGCATCCAAAGCGCTATATCGACAGCGTGCTGAACACGCGCCCGGCGCCGGGACAGCTCGTGCGGCTCGACCCCGATACGGTGATGAGCACCGGCAGTGCCGAGGCCGCGTTGCGCGGCGCGGGCGGCGCCATCGCGGGCGTTGATGCGGTGCAGTCGGGCCGGGTGCGGGCGGCCTTCGTCGCCACCCGTCCGCCCGGGCACCACGCCGAGCCCGACCGGTCGATGGGCTTCTGCCTCTTCTCCAATGCGGCGATCGCCGCGCATCATGCGCGGGCCGCCTGGGGACGGCAGCGCGTGGCCGTGCTGGACTTCGATGTCCACCACGGCAACGGCACGCAGGCGGTCGCCTGGGACGATGCCGACTTCTTCTTCGGCTCCAGCCACCAATACCCCTTCTACCCGGGCACCGGCGGCTTGAGCGAAACCGGCGTCGCCGGGCAGATCGTCAACGCGCCGCTGGCCGCCTATAGCGGGCGGGCCGCGTTCGAAGCCGCCTGGACGGGCCGCATCCTGCCCGCGCTCGATGCCTTCGACCCCGACTGCATCATCGTCTCCGCCGGCTTCGACGCCCATCGCGACGACCCCCTCGCCCAGCTGGAGCTGAATGCCGCCGATTTCGCCTGGATCACCGGCGCGATCATGGACGCCGCCGACCGGCACACGCAGGGCAGAATCGTCTCCCTGCTCGAAGGCGGGTATGATCTCGACGCGCTCGCGGCCTCCGCCGCGGCCCATGTCCGCACGCTGCTCGCCCCATCGAGATCGTAAAGCCCGAAGGAGAGACCGCCATGCCCGACGCCGCACCGCTTCCCGCCTCCGCCACCCAGCCGGCCTGGGACAAGCTCGCGGCCCTCGCCGCCGCCCCCGAAGGCCGGCTGATCACCCCGCTGTTCGAGGCCGACCCGCAGCGGGCGGAGAAGTTCTCCGCGAGCTTCGACGATCTGTTCCTGGACTTCTCCAAGACCTCGATCAGCCCGGCCGCGCTGGAGGGGCTGTTTGAACTCGCCCGTGCCGCGAAGGTCGAGGACTTCATCGAACGGCTGTTCGCCGGCGAGCCGGTGAACATGACCGAGCACCGGTCGGCCATGCACATGGCGCTGCGGAGCCTGCCCGATGCCGGCTACCGCGCCGTGCTGCCCGAGGGCGGGTTCGAGGACGCCTCTAAGGTCGCCGCGCATGAGCGGCAGCGGATGGAGGCTTTCGTCCGCGGTGTGCATGACGGCTCGATCGTGGCCGCCGACGGCAAGCCCTTCACCGACGTGCTCAACATCGGCATCGGCGGCTCCGATCTCGGTCCCCGCATGGTCTCGATGGCGCTGACCTGGGTCCATGGCGCGAAGATCGAGCCGCATTTCCTCTCGAATGTGGACGGCCACGCCTTCGCGCAGTTCGCGCGCGAGCTGGACCCGGCACGGACCCTGGTGCTGGTCGCCAGCAAGACCTTCACAACGCTGGAGACCATGACCAACGGCCACGCGGCCCGCGACTGGCTCTCGGCGGCGTTGGGCGAGGATGCGGTGCATCACCATTTCGCCGCCCTCTCCACCAACCTCAAGGAGACAGCGAAGTTCGGCATCCGCGAGGATCGCGTTTTCGGCTTCAGAGACTGGGTTGGCGGCCGCTACTCGGTGTGGTCTTCGATCGGACTGTCGGTGGCACTCGCTGCCGGCTGGGAGCAGTTCGAGCAGTTTCTCGCCGGCGGCCGGGCTATGGACGATCATTTCCGCCACACGCCGCTCGAGCGCAACCTGCCGGCTCTGCTGGCGCTGACGGGCATCTGGAACATCGACATTCTGGGCGCGGCGACGCTCTGCATCCTGGCCTACGACGCGCGGCTGGCGCGCTTCCCGGCCTATCTCCAGCAGCTCGAGATGGAGAGCAACGGCAAGTCGACCCGGCTCGCCGGGGACCGGGTGACGCATCAGACCTGTCCGGTGGTGTTCGGCGAACCCGGCACGGATGCGCAGCACAGCTTCATGCAGCTGGTGCATCAGGGGCCGGCTTTGGTGCCGGTCGATTTCATCCTCCCCGCCGAGCCGGATCATGACCGGCCGGAGGCGCATCGCATTCTCGCCGCCAACGTCTTCGCCCAGGCGGAGGCCCTGCTGGCCGGCAAGAGCCTCGAAGAGGTGACGGAGGAGATGCAGAAGGCGGGCGCGGATGCCGAGACGATCGCGCGCGTCGGCCCGCACCGGGTCTTCACCGGGCAGCGGCCGAGCACGACCATCCTCTGCAAGAAGCTGGATGCCTACGGGCTGGGCCGGCTGATCGTTCTGTATGAGCACAAGGTGGCCGTGCAGGGCGCGATCTGGGGCATCAACAGCTTCGACCAGTGGGGCGTCGAGCTCGGCAAGAAGCTGGCGCAGGCGATCATCCCGTCGCTGGAGCCGGGCGCGCCCGCAGGTCAGCATGACGTCTCGACCACGCAGCTGATGGCGCGGTTCAAGATGCTGCGCGGCGAGGGCTGAAACGCGCGGCGGGCCTGGGAGCCACCTGGAGCCCGCCGTCTCGGCGGTTAAGGGTTATCAGGATGGCTCGGCGATCGACGTTCCTTGTGCTCGGCGCGACGGGGGGAACGGGCAAGCATTTCGTTGCTCAAGCCCTTGCAGACGGACATAGGGTGAGAGCGCTGGTTCGATCGCCGGGGAGGCTGCCGCCCGGAACCGAAAACCTCGACGTAAGGCAAGGCTCGATCACGGACATGATCGACACCGATGAACTGGTGGCGGGCGTGGATTTCGTCGTTTCGATGCTTGGAGACAAGAGCCTCCAGAAAGACTCGAAGATCAACACGGCCTTCGTGAAGCGGCTCGTACCGTCGATGCGAAGGCAAGGCGTGACGCGTTTTCTCTATCAGGCCGGAGGGTTGAGCCGTCCATACGGCGGGCGGCTTTCGCCCTTCTTCTGGGTCATCCGGAACACCCTCGCGCGCGGCTTCAATGGTCAGCATCAGGACAATGAGGCTGTGATGGACTATCTTGCGAACGAGGCGAACGATATCGAGTGGATCGTTCACCGTGCAGGCATCGGTTCCGACGGGCCATCCAAAGGTGTGCTGCAACGATCGCCAACCAAATTCAGCATCGCGACGCATCTAGATTGTTCGAACTACAATCATCGAATGATCAGGGACGCATTAGCCGTGCATACCGCTGACCTAAGCCACTACGCACGGGGCTAGCAAACACTGAGTTCGCGTTGGATAGCCAGAGCAGTAGCATTATTAAACAGGCCCTAAAGGCTGCCCGCCCAGCGCAACGCGTCCACCTGCCACCGGTTGAAGTCGTCCATGTCGCTGAGGCCAAGCTCCCTGGCGACCGAGATGAAAGTGCGGCTGTCGGCGTTCTCGCTCGCCTCGACCAAGTTGAGCAGCGCGCCCAGATGCCCGCGACGATGCAGCAGCGCTTCATGCAGCGCAGTGTCCAGATTGAGGATATCCAGAATATCGAACAGCGACTGCCCGAAGAGGGAGTCTGCGAGGCTGAGAACACCCACCAGGAAAGCGCGATCCCGCACCTTCGACAGGCCCAGCGAATCCGCAATCTCTTCCATGAGCCGTCCCCGAACGGCGGCAGTCTGCACCAGGGGATCCGTGTTGAGATCGGCGTCCCACTGCTGCGCGAACAGCATGATCTGCACAATCCGCGCGATCTGTTTCTGCCCGAGAACAAGGATCGCGTTCTGGAGGCTGTAGATCTTGTGGGGTCGCTGCATCGCGACGGAATTGGCGACCCTGAGGAGCCGGACCGTGAGGTCGGGGGCTTGTCGTAGAGCCTTCTCCAACTCGCCCGTTTCGGCATTCGTGTCGATGAGCCGGAAAATCTTGAGCAGTTGCAGCGTGGACGGCTGCACCGACTTACCGGTGATGATCGTCGGCCGCGCCAGGAAATACCCCTGGAAAAGATCGAACGCCATTGCGTGGCAAAACTCGAACTGCTCGGCCGTCTCGACCTTCTCGGCCAGCAATTTGACGCCGTAGCCTTTTAGTTCGTGCACGAGGCTGGTGATCTGCGGCTCCTTCAGAACCGAAACGTCCACCTTGACGAAGCTGATGTAAGGCATCACGGCCTTCAGCCCGTCGGTGAGCCGCACGACGTCGTCGAGAGCGAGGGTATAGCCGGCTGTCCGCAGCAGCTGGCACCGGTCGACAACCCGCGGCGTCATCGGCACGTGCTCGAGAATCTCCAGCACGACGCGGTTCTTCGGCATCGCCTCGATCACGTCGCTCATCAGCAGGCGTTCGTCGAAGTTGATGAAGCCCATTCGTTTGCCGAGCGCCGTGTCGATGCCGAGGCCGCTGAAGGCGTTCTTGATCACGCTGGCGGTCGCGTAGACATCGTCGATGACCAAAGTCCGGTCGACGCGGCTTGAACGGAACAGGAGTTCGTAAGCCACAAGCTCGCGCTTGCGACCAACAATCGGCTGCTGCCCAAGGAAGAACTCGTTTTGGGTGCCGCCCGTCACGCAGGCGTCACGCTTCTCGCATTGCGATGGTCATCCCGCCGAAATGGTTGCGTTATCGACACACCTGGGCGCCCCTGCCTGTCATGACCGGTTGCAGTGAAGACGTCCGCAAGAGGCATGGCCGCAATTTGGCACCAAAAAGTTAAAGCGAGATGACCGGAACGGCAGCGCGGAGCTTAAGGGGCAAGGCCCGTCACCTGCGCGGGGAGGACAGAGACCCGATCCCGCCGTCCCGGTCACCGATGGTTGAGGAAGCGGGCGCTTGAGGAAGCGGGCGCTTGAGGAAGCGGGCGCTTGATGAGCGCGCCGCCGCTCCGCGCGTGCAGCATCCGGGCAACGCTCATGGAGTCCGCCGTGCGCCTGTGCCACCTTGGCGAGATGCCGACGATTCGCCTCCTCCCGGGTCATGTCGTGGACCGCATCGCCGCAGGCGAGGTGGTGGAGCGGCCAGCCGCGGCCGTGAAGGAGCTGGTGGAAAACGCTCTGGACGCGGGCGCGCGCCGCATCGCCGTCTCGCTCCTGGAGGGCGGCATCCGCCGGATCGAGGTTTCGGACGACGGCTGCGGCATGGCCCCTGACGCGCTGCCGCTCGCCATCCAGCGCCACGCGACGAGCAAGCTCACCGAGGCCGGCGATCTCGTCCACATCACCACGCTGGGCTTCCGGGGCGAGGCGCTGCCCTCGATCGGCGCCGCTGCCCGCCTTGCCGTCACGAGCCGGCCCGCCGGCGCGGACACTGCGTTCACCATCCGCGTCGAGGGTGGCGTCGTGGCGGAGGTGACGCCGGCGGCCGGCATGCCCGGCACCCGCGTCGTGGTGACGGACCTGTTCTTCGCCACGCCCGCGCGCCGGGCCTTCCTGCGCAGCCCGCGGGTGGAGGCCGATCACGCCGAGGCGGTCATCCGCCGGCTGGCGCTCGCGGCGCCCGAGGTGGCGTTCCGGCTGGAGCATGAGGAGAAGCTGATCCTCGACCTTCCCGCTACCGACCCGCGCGGCCGGCTGGCGGCCCTCCTCGGCGCTGAGGACGCGTCCGCCCTGGTCGAGGTTGCGGCCGAGCGGGAGGAGGTCAGGCTTTCGGGTTTCGCCGGAGCCGCGGCGACCCATCGGGCGACCGGGGCGGCGCAGTTCCTGGTGGTGAACGGCCGCCCGGTGACAGACCCGCTGCTGAGGACGGCGCTGCGCGTCGCCTACCAGGAGGTCATTCCGCGCGGGCGCTTTCCGGTCGCCGGGCTCTGGCTCGACCTGCCGCACCGGGCGGTGGATGTGAACGTGCACCCGGCCAAGACCGAGCTGCGCTTCCGCGACCCCGAGCGCATCCGCGGACTGATGATATCGGCACTGCGACATGCGCTGGCGCGGCCGGCGGTGCTTCAGTTTCAGCCGCGCGCCGCCCTGCGTGGCCGGGCAGGCGTCCCCAGCGCCTATGCGCGAACCGACGGGCCGCCCGCTCCCGCCTATCATGGTCCTGCCCACCAGGCTCCGGCGTATGATGGGCAGTTGCCGGCCGAACCGCCATATGGTGCTGGCGCACTGCCGAGCCTGCTCGCCGAGGGGCAGCTGGCGCTGGCCGCTGCACCCCTGGCGCGGTCCCCGGCGGCGAACGCCGAGCCGGCGGCAGCGGGTCACCCGTTGGGGGCGGCGGTGGCGCAGGTGCTCGACACCTACATCATCGCGGTCGCGGGCGACGGCACGCTCATCCTGGTCGATCAGCATGCGGCGCATGAGCGGCTGACGCACGAGGCGCTCCGCGCACAGCTTCTCGGCGCCACCGGCACGGCGACGCAACCCCTGCTGCTGCCGGTGGTGGTCGATCTGGCGCCGGCCGACGCCGCCCGGCTGGCGGATGCCGCACCCTCCCTGGCGCGGATGGGGCTGGAGATCGAGCCGTTCGGATCGGGCGCGATCATGGTCCGCGCTCTGCCGGCGGTGCTCGGAGCGGCCGATCCGCGCCCGCTGCTGGCGGACATCGCCGATGAACTTGCCGATACCGAAGAGACCACGGCCCTGGCCGTGCGGCTCGACGCCGTGATCGCGCGCATGGCCTGTCACGGCAGCATCCGCGCCGGGCGGCGGCTGAACCCGGCAGAGATGAACGCGCTGTTGCGCCAGATGGAGCAGGTGCCGCGCGCGGCGACCTGCAGCCACGGGCGGCCGACCTTCCTCAAGCTCAGCCGCGCCGAAATCGAAACCCTGTTCGGGCGGCGGAGTTAACCCGGGCGACCACGCTCATGCACCGCGGGCATGGCGGGTTCTTCATCTCCGTCTTGCACGAAAACGTGTGGGCGACCATCTCCGGGGGCATGTTCAACACATCCCCATCGCCGCACGATCCCATCGGTTGGCACGGCACAACC
Organism: Acidisoma sp.; assembly: GCF_965199065.1. Lineage (NCBI taxonomy): Bacteria > Pseudomonadati > Pseudomonadota > Alphaproteobacteria > Acetobacterales > Acidocellaceae > Acidisoma > Acidisoma sp. The sequence continues at coordinate 1,210,783 of NZ_CBDAQN010000003.1, forward strand.
ATTCTCTGCGTCCGGCGCGGCGAACACGTCGCCATGGCCGGCGACGGTCAGGTCACGCTTGGCCAGACCGTCATCAAGGGCAATGCGCGGAAGGTCCGCCGCATCGGCAACGGCGAGGTCATCGCGGGCTTTGCCGGCGCCACGGCCGACGCGTTCACGTTGCTCGAACGGCTCGAGGCCAAGCTCGAACGCTTCCCGAACCAGCTCGAACGCGCCTGCGTCGAATTGGCGAAGGACTGGCGCACCGACCGCTACCTCCGCCGCCTCGAAGCCATGATGACGGTCGCCGACCGCGACCACTCCTTCACCCTCACCGGCAACGGCGACGTGCTGGAGCCCGAGGACGGCATCATCGCCATCGGCTCCGGCGGCAACTACGCTCTGGCGGCCGCGCGCGCCCTGATGAGCGTGCCCGACCTCTCCGCCGAGGAGATCGCCCGCCGCTCGATGAAGATCGCCGGCGACATATGCGTCTATACGAACCACAGCCTTGTGGTCGAGGTCATCTGACCCCTATCTTTTAAGGGCGTCACAGGACTGACACCTCTTTATCAGGCCGCCACCGGTCGCTGCCCAGCGGGGCCGGTCTCGGCGCTAGGAACACTGCAATGGAAGCCCCTACCTACTCCCCCCGGGAGATCGTCTCCGAACTCGATCGCTTCATCGTCGGACAGGCCGATGCGAAGCGCGCCGTCGCCATCGCGATGCGCAACCGCTGGCGGCGCCAGCAGGTGCCGGAAGGCATGCGCGAGGAGGTGGTGCCGAAGAACATCCTCATGATCGGACCGACCGGCTGCGGCAAGACCGAGATCGCACGCCGCCTCGCCCGTCTCGCCCAGGCGCCTTTTCTCAAGGTCGAGGCGACGAAGTTCACCGAGGTCGGCTATGTCGGCCGCGACGTGGAGAGCATCGTGCGCGACCTCGTCGAGGTCAGCATCACCATGCTGCGCGAGACCAGCCGCAAGGATGTGCAGGCGAAGGCCGAACTCAACGCCGAGGAGCGGATCATCACCGCGCTCGTCGGTGAAGGCGCGGCCGCCGACACCCGCTCGAAGTTCCGCCGCATGTTGCGGAACGGCGAGTTCGAGGAGAAGGAGGTCGAGCTTGCCATTTCCGAGGCGCCGGCGCAGGCGATCGGGCAGATGGACATCCAGCCGGGCCAGGCGATCAACCTCGGCGACATGATGAAGGGCATGTTCGGCCGCCAGGCGCAGGCGAAGAAGATGACGGTCGCCGTCGCCCGCCGCGCCCTCGAGCGCGAGGAGGCCGACAAGCTGCTCGACAGCGACCAACTCACCAAGGACGCGGTGCGTCACGCCGAGAACAACGGCATCGTCTTCCTCGACGAGATCGACAAGATTTGCGCGCGGTCGGAGGGCGGTTTCCGCGGCGCCGATGTCAGCCGCGAAGGCGTGCAGCGCGACCTGCTGCCGCTCATCGAAGGCACGACGGTCACGACCAAGCACGGCTCGGTGAAGACCGACCACATCCTGTTCATCGCCTCCGGCGCCTTCCATGTCTCGAAGCCCTCGGACCTGTTGCCGGAGCTGCAGGGCCGCCTGCCGATCCGGGTGGAACTCGCGCCGCTGTCGCGCGACGATCTGCGCCGCATCCTCACCGAGCCCGAGCACAGCCTGCTCAAGCAGTATGTGGCGCTGATGGACACCGAGAAGCTGTCGCTCGAGTTCACCGAGGCGGCGATCGACGCGGTGGCGCAGCTGGCCGCCGACATCAACGAGCGGGTGGAGAATATCGGCGCCCGCCGCCTGGCGACCGTGCTGGAGAAGCTGCTGGAGGATATCAGCTTCTCGGCCTCCGACCGCCCGGGCGAGACGGTGACCGTCGACGCTTCGGATGTGCGCGAGCGGGTCGCCCCGCTGGCTGCCAAGGGCGACCTCAGCCGGTTCATCTTGTGAAGGCGGTGTTGTAATGGCCGGTTCGCCGTTCGTGACACCCGAGGAGGCGACGGCTGCCGAAGCCGTCGCCGCCATCGCGGACGAGCTGGCCGTGTTCGACGACTGGATGGATCGCTATGGCTACATCATCGAGCTGGGCCGGAAGCTGCCGCCCTTCCCCGACGGCTGGGCCAACGACGCGCATCGCATTCCGGGCTGCCAGAGCCGGGTCTGGATGGAAGCCGAGCCGCGCGACGGCGCCCTGTTCTTCGCGGGCGCCTCGGATGCGGCGATCGTCTCGGGCCTCGTGGCCCTGCTTCTCCGCGTCTACTCGGGCCGCACGGCAGAGGAAATCCTCGCGACCGATCCGGTTTTTCTGAAAGACCTCGGGCTGATCGAAGCGTTGTCGACCAATCGCGGCAACGGGATCGCGTCGATGGCGCGCGCCATCCGGGAGCGTGCGACGGCAGCACGGGCGCTCGCCTAACCTATTGGTTTGCTATGACATCGGGCCGTGTTGCGGCTATCCTCGCCGGGCGATTTCAAGCGGGGTGGACGATGGCCGGCATCAGGCGGTTTGGGTTGACGATGGTGGTCGCATTCGCGGCCGGCGGCCTTGCCATGACGGCGGTCGCCGAAGAACCGCATCTCGCCGGGGCGCTCGCGGCGCTGAGCGATGCCAATGGCTACCTCTCTCAGACCACCGGCAACAAGGGCGGCCATCCGCAGAAGGCGATGGCGCTGATCGCTCAGGCGGAAGCCGAGATCCGGGCAGTCGCGCCATGAGCCTGCTGAACCGCAAGCGTGCGGCGGTGATCGCCGCCTTCCTCGGCGGTGGTGCGCTGGCGGGCTGCGCGCTGCATCACCAGGGGCACATGAACTCTGCCCTCGCCTCGCTGAACATCGCCGCTTCGGACCTTGGGCAGGCGACACCGGACAAGTCGGGCCATATCGCCGCCGCTCTGAAATACACGCAGCAGGCGATCGACGAGGTCGAAGCCGGAATGGCCTACAAGATCCAGACCGGGAGCGGCGCGACCCCGGACTGACCCAGATCGACCCAGATCGACCCAGATCGACAAGGATGAAGCGATGAGCGGGTTCGATCTCGACAGCCAGGTCCGCGACTTTGTTCGCCGGACCGAAAACTTCAACGAGGGGCTGGGGCCGGACGCACCACTGCCGGAGGTGCGCGCGGCCTACGACCGCATGTGCGCGGGCTTCGCACTGGCGCACCCGCCGGGCCTTCGCGCGCGGGACGGCGTGCTGCATGCCCGGAACCCCGAGCGCACGCTCCGCGTCCGCAGCTTCGCGACGCCCGACGCGATCCCGGGCCGCGTCGTGCTCTATTTCCACGGCGGCGGCTTCATCGTCGGCGGGCTCGATAGCCATGACAGCATCTGCGCCGATCTCGCGGCAGGCGCCGAGGTCGCGGTCGTCGCGCTCGACTATCGCCTCTCGCCCGAGCATCGCTACCCGGACGCGCTCGACGATGCCGAGGCCGCCTACGACGACCTGCTGGACAGCCATCAGGCGGTGATCCTCGCTGGCGACAGCGCGGGAGCGACGCTGGCGGTCGCTCTCTGTCTGCGTCTCCGGCGGCTCGGCAAGCCGATGCCGTGGGCGCAGGTGCTGATCTATCCGATGCTGCATCCGGATGTGGAACGCGCCGTCGGCGGTCCGAAAGCCGATGCCCCGCTCCTGCCGGCGGCGAGCCTCGCCGGCTATTGGCGAGCCTACACCGGAGATGAGCCGGAACCGACGACGGACCCCGAGCTGGCGCCGCTCGCCCTCGATGATTTCACGGGCCTGCCGCCAGCGGCGGTGTTCGCCGCCGACATCGACCCTCTCGCACAGGATGCCCATGACTATGCGGCGGCGCTGGAGGCTTCGGGCGTCGCTGTCATCCTCCACCCCGGCCACGGCCTCGTTCACGGCTATCTGCGCGGCCGAGCGACGAGCGAGCGGATCGCGGAAGCCTTTTCGGCGCTTGTCTCGGCCGTGCGCGGCTTCGCCCATAGCGGGCACATCTAAGCAGCCGGGCTGCTCAGACCTTTTTGTTGCGAACCTCGGGAGGTCGCACAGCGCCTCGCGATTTTGGCTGCTGTCAATCGTTTCGATCAATTGGCGTTTGCGACTTAGGCGGGGCAGCGGGGTCCGGAAAAGGATTTGACAGGCGGGCTGGAGCCTCGGATTTTCCTGTCCAACCGGCCGCCAGAAACCGGACACCCACGGGCGCGGCAGACGCCCCTGAATGACGGAGGAAACCCCGATGCCCGACGATCATGCTGGCTTTTCCGCTCATCCCTCCTCGCCCCGTCTGGCCGAGAGCGCCGAACGCATCGCCCTGATGCGCGAGGCCGCGGCGACCGATCCGGACGGGTTCTGGAAAGACCAGGCGCTGGCGCGGGTCGCCTGGGTCCGCGAGCCCACCAAGATCAAGAACACCAGCTTCGAGGGCGATGTCTCGATCAAGTGGTTCGAGGACGGCACGCTGAACGCCAGCGTCTCCTGTCTGGACCGCCACCTCGCCACGCGCCCCGACCAGGTCGCCATCATCTGGGAGGGCGACGAGCCCGATACCTCGGAATCCATCACATACCGCGCCCTGCACGCCCGGGTCTGCCGCCTCGCCAACGTGCTGAAGGGCCTCGGGGTCAAGAAGGGCGACCGGGTCACGATCTACCTGCCGATGGTGATCGAGGCGGCGGTCGCCATGCTGGCCTGCGCCCGCATCGGCGCGATCCACTCGGTGGTGTTCGGCGGCTTCTCGCCGCAGAGCCTGTCCGGCCGCATCATCGACTGCAAGTCGAGCGTCGTCATCACTGCGGACGAGGGCCGCCGTGGTGGCCGGCGCGTGCCGCTGAAGGCGAACACGGATGAGGCGCTGACCAAGTGCCCGGACGTGAAGTCGGTCGTGGTGGTGCCGGTGACGGGCGCCAAAGTGCCGATGGTTGAGGGCCGAGACCATGACTATGCCGCGCTGATGGCGGCGGCCTCCGAGGACTGCCCGCCCGAGGAGATGGGCGCCGAGGACCCGCTGTTCATCCTTTACACCTCCGGCAGCACGGGCAGCCCCAAGGGCGTGCTGCACACGACCGGCGGCTACATGGTCTGGGCGAGCCTGACCCACGAGCTGGTCTTCGACTACCGGCCGGGCGAAATCTTCTGGTGCACCGCCGATGTCGGCTGGGTCACCGGGCACACCTACATCGTCTATGGCCCGCTCGCGAACGGCGCGACGACGGTGATGTTCGAGGGCGTGCCGACCTACCCGGACAGCGGACGGCTCTGGGAGGTCGTGGACAAGCACAAGGTCGAAATCTTCTACACGGCGCCGACCGCCATTCGCGCCCTCATGCGGGACGGCGACGAGCCGGTGAGGCGGAGCGCGCGCACGAGCCTGCGGGTGCTCGGCAGCGTCGGCGAGCCGATCAACCCCGAGGCGTGGCACTGGTACCATGCCGTCGTCGGCGACAGCCGCTGCCCGATCGTCGACAGCTGGTGGCAGACCGAGACCGGCGGCATCCTGATCAGCCCGGTGCCGGGCATGAGCCCGCTGAAGCCGGGATCGGCCACGCTGCCGATGCCTGGGGTGAAGCCGCTGCTGGTGGACGCCCAGGGTGCGCCGCTGGAGGGTGCGGCGGATGGCTACCTCTGCATCGCCGACAGCTGGCCGGGGCAGATGCGGACCGTGTTCGGCGACCACGATCGTTTCATCAAGACCTATTTCAGCACCTATCCAGGCCTCTATTTCACCGGCGACGGAGCCCGCCGCGATGCCGACGGCTACTACTGGATCACCGGGCGCGTCGACGACGTGATCAACGTCTCCGGCCATCGCATGGGCACCGCCGAGGTCGAGAGCGCGCTGGACGGGCACCAACATGTCGCGGAATCCGCGGTGGTCGGCTTCCCGCACGACGTGAAGGGCCAGGGCATCTACGCCTACGTGACGCTCAAGCGCGGCATCGAGCCGAGCGACGCGCTTCTCAAGGAGCTGTCGGCGTGGGTGCGTAAGGATATCGGGCCGATCGCGGTGCCGGACGTGATCCAGTGGGCGCCGGGGTTGCCGAAGACGCGCAGCGGCAAGATCATGCGGCGGATTCTGCGGAAGATCGCCGCGAACGAGATCGACAGCCTGGGCGATACCTCGACGCTCGCCGACCCTGCGGTGGTGGAAGACCTCGTCGCCAACCGGAAGGGCTGATTGCCCGCCAGGGACTGTAAGGGCATCGTCGGGGCATGGTCACAGTCTATCTCGCCGGCCCCGATGTCTTCCTCCCCGATGCGCGGGAACACGCACGCCGCAAGGTGGCGATCTGCGCCCGCTATGGCCTGACCGGACAGCCGCCGCTCAACGAGGACATCGCGGCCCTCGCCCAGATGCACGAGAGCGAAGCCGGCCTCGCCATCTTCCAGAAGGACGTGGCGATGATGGAGGCGGCGGACATCATCATCGCCAACCTCACGCCGTTCCGCAGCGCTTCGGCGGATTCTGGGACGCTGGTGGAACTCGGCTGGTTCCTCGGCCGGGGCCGCCCGATCTTCGGCTACTCCAATAGCGCCACGCCGTTTCGGGAGCGCAGCCAGGCGCATGTCGCTGCCATTCCCGATCCGCTGCCGGACCTTACGGTCGAGCATTTCGGGCTGCCCGATAATCTGATGATCCCGGGGGCTGTGCTCGCGGGCGGCGGCCACCCGATGGTGCTGCCCGAGGACGGCATCGACCGTCCCTTCAATTCACTCGAAATCTTCGAGCGCTGTGTGGCAGTCGCGGCGCGCCGCATGGGTCTGCCCGAACCCGACTAGGGGAAGAGACCGATGAGACGGCTCGTGCGGCGGCTGACCTACGCGCTCTGTACTTGCGCCATGCTCGGCATTGCGCCGGCCCTGGCGCAGGGCGATGCGGCAAGCGAGATTTCGCTCCCCGGCCTGCAAAACGACGCCAGTGCCTTCGCGGCCATGCTCGGCAAGGCTTTCCCAGCCGGCGCCACGGACGACCAGAAGCAACAGGCAAGCGACGCCGCCAGCACCGCGATGCAGAGCGGCAACATGGCGGAAGCCCTGCCCGCGCTGGAAAAGCTGGTCGGCGCCGAAGGCGATCAGGCGACCTGGCAGAACTGGCTCGCGCTTGCCCAGGCCGAAATGGGCGTGTCTCCGCCGCGTCCGCAACGGGCTCTCCAGGCCGGCTGGATGGCTTTCACCATGATCGACCAGAGCAGCGGCACCGCCGCCCAGGATCAGGTCTCGGCGCTGACGGTCATGGATCAGGCGCTGCTGGCCCTCAAGCAGCCGGTGCCGGAGCTTGAGGTCCTGCAGGCCATCGCTCGCCGGGAGCCGGGGAACGCCACCGCGCAACAGGCGGCGGTTCGGGCGCAGCAGCAGGTCGGCCTCGCCTTCCGTCGCCTCTCGACCGATGCCGAAGCCTTTCCGGCGCGCGCCTGCATCGGCTTCCTCGGCAACCCCAGCAGCGCGCCGGATTTCCACCCCGGCGATTGGGTCAAGCTGGCGCCGCCACTAAAAGATGCGGCGGTCACCTTGGAATCCCATCAGATTTGCATCAGCGGCCTGCCCGCCGGTGCGACGACGACGGTGACGCTGGCGCACGGCATGCCGGGAGACAGCGGGATTTCGCTCCACCAGGATCTGGTGGTGCCGGTGGCGATGCCGGACCGCCAGCCGCGCCTCGTCTTCGATAACGGACGCTACATCCAGCCGCGCGGAGCCGACGCCACCGTCGCGCTGGAAACCGTAAACCTGTCGGCGGTGAAGCTCACGCTGGTCCGCATCGCCGAGCGCAACCTCGTCGCCGTCATGCAGAACTACCCGCCCGGGCAGCTCCTCGACAGCGATGCCGGGACCAACCTCGCCCAGAACCAGGGCAAGGTGATCTGGACCGGCAGTGCCGCCGTGCCGGGCTTCACCCGCAATGCGCTGGAGCATGTGGTCCTGCCGCTGCCGCCGGTGATGACGCAGGCGGGGCTCTACGCGCTCGTCGTGGCACCGGGCGACGGCACGCCCTTCGCCGACGGCAGCGCGCCCGGCGCCGTGCAGATGATCCTGCGCACCGACCTCGCCCCCACCGTCTGGCACGGGACTGATGGCGACACGATCCAGGTGCGGAGCTACGCGAGCGGCCTGCCCGTCACCGGGGCCACCATCGACCTCATTGCTACGGATAACGAGATCCTCGGCACCGACACCACCAATGCCGACGGCGTGGCGCACTTCGCGCAGCCTCTGCTCGCCGGGCAGAACGGGCTGGCGCCGGTGGCCCTGCATATTCGTGGCAAGGATGGCGACTTCACCCGGCTCGGCCTCACCTCGCCGGATTTCGACCTCTCCGACCGCGGCGTGGCGGGCGCGCCGCAACCCGGACCGGTCGACCCCTTCATCTGGACGGACCGCGGCATCTACCGTCCGGGCGAGACCGTGCACGTCATGGCCTTGATCCGGGACGCCTCCGGGGCGCCCGTCGATCTGCCGCTGCACCTCGTCGTCACGCGCGCCGACGGCCGCGTCTACCAGGACACCGTGCCGCCGCGAGCCGCGGACGATTCCGTTCATGCCGACGTGACCCTCTCCAGCGGCGCGCCGCTCGGCACCTGGACCATCGCGCTGCAGACCGACCCGAACAGCCCGGCGATCACCAGCCAGACCTTCACCGTCGACGCCTTCGTGCCGCCGCGCCTCGCGGTCACCTTCCCCAACGCGCCGCGCATCCTCGAACCCGGAGCGGTGACGAACCTGCCGGTCGCCGCGCGCTTCCTCTACGGCGCTCCAGGCTCCGGCCTCTCCGGCACCGGGAGCGTGACGTTCGCGCTCAACCCCACACCCTTCGCCAACTTCGCCAGCTACCGCTTCGGGCTGGCCGAGGAGAACTTCTCCGCCAAGCAGAGCCAGGTCGATCTCGCCGATACCGATGACCAGGGGCAGACCGTGCTGCCGGTCGATCTCTCGGCGCTGCCCGACACCAGCGGCGCGCTGCAGGTGCAGCTGTCTGCGACCGTGAACGATCCGGCGGGACGCGGCGTGGAGGCGGACACGACCATTCCGGTGCGGCCCGCAGCACCTCTCATCGGCATCGGCGAGGACTTCTCGGACGATACCGTGAACGAGGGCGCGCAGGCTGGCTTCCGCATCGTCGCCGTCAGTCCGGGCGGGCAGCGGGTCGCCATGCCGGTGCAGATCCGGCTGGTGAGGCAAGAGCCGGATTGGCGGCTGGTGGTGAACAACGGGCAGGCGAGCTACGAGACCGTGTGGCACGACGAGCCGGTGGATAGCCGGGACGTGACGCTGCCAGCCGCCGATGCGCCCTTCACCTTTGGCCGCGCCCTGCCGTTCGGGCGCTACCGGCTGCAGGTGCTGCAGGCCAGCGGCGGGCTCGCCGCCAGTTCGGTGATCTTCTATTCGGGCTGGGCGGTCGGCGATAATCCGGATGTGCCCGCGCGCGTCTCCGTCCGCGCCGACCACAAGACCTACCAGCCGGGCGACACCGCCACGATCCATGTCGAGGCGCCCTATGCCGGCCCGGCGACCGTGCTCGTCATGACCGACCGGGTGAAGCGCCTCATCGATCTCACGCCGACGACGCCGGCCTTCGACGTGACGGTGCCGGTCGGCGCTGACTGGGGTCCGGGCGCCTACATCGGCGTGCATGTCTTCCGCCCAGGAGGCGCCGACGGCAAGACAGCGCCGGAGCGTGCCATCGGGCTGACCTGGGTGGCGCTCGATCCCGCTCCGCGGACCCTGCCGCTCAGCATCGACGCCGCACCGCTCGACCGGCCGCGAACCACCGCCACAGTGCAGGTGCATACGGCGCCCGGCGCCTGGGTGACGCTGGCGACCGTCGATGAGGGCATTCTCGGGCTGACGCAGTTCCAGACGCCCGATCCGCTCGGCCACTACTTCGGGCAGCGGGTGCTCGGCGTCGGCATCCATGACGACTGGGCGCGGCTGCTGACCCCGGCGGGCGCCGCCAATACCGTCCTGCGCCAGGGGGCGGGCGCCGGCTCTCAAGGCGCGACCGGTCCTATTCCGCAGACCATCGTCTCGCTCTTCGCGGGTCCCGTTCAGGCCGGGCCGGACGGCATCGCGCGCGTGCCCGTGCCGCTCCCCGATTTCGACGGCGAGTTGCGGCTGATGGCGGTCGGCTGGGATGGAGCAAAGACGGGCTCCGCCGCGAAGGACATCACGGTGCGCGATCCGCTGATCGCCGAGCCGCTGCTGCCGCGCTTCCTGGCGCCGGGCGATCAGGCGCAGGTCGGCATCCTGCTGCAGAACCTCGAACTCCCGGCGGGTGTCGTCTCGCTCCATCTGACGGCTTCCGGCGCGATCGCTCTCGACGGTGGCGCTCCCGGCACAGTGACGCTGGCGCCTCAGGCGCGGCTCGTCGTGCCGGTCCAGCTGGCGGCGAACAGTGCGGGGCTGGGCCGGCTGAGCTTCACGGTCGACGGACCCGGCGGCTTCCAGGCCATGCACACGGCGGTGATTTCGGTGCATCCGGCACGGCCTCCCGTCGCCCAGGTGACGCCGCTGACGATCGCGGCGGGCGGCAGCCAATCGGTCGGGCCGGACACCAGCGCCTTCGTTCCCGGCACCTGGACGGCCAGCGCCAGCTTCGGCCTCGGCGTCCGTTACGATGCGGCGGCGCTGGTGCGAGCCCTGGCGGCCTACCCTCTCGACTGCCTCGAGCAGTTGACCAGTCGCGGCCTGCCGCTCGCGATGCTGCGCCAGGGGGCGGGCGCCGATCGCGCCGGTCAGCTGGAGACGGTGACCGAGGCGGTGCTGGACCGGCAGCGCTACGACGGCGCCTTCGGGTTGTGGTCCGCGACCGATGACGCGCAGCCCTGGCTGACCGCCTATGCCACCGACTTCCTGCTGCGTGCACGCGATGCCGGCGCGGCGATCCCGCCGAGTGCGATCTCGAGTGCTCTGGGCTGGCTCGGCACCGAGGTTGCGACGCCGCCGCAGAGCCCGAGCGATCGCGCGGCGCAGGCCTATGCTCTTTATGTGCTGGCGCTGGCGGGCGAGGCCCCGGCGGGCGCCATCCGGGTGGCGGCTCTCGGGAGCGAGCCGACCCCTCTCGCCCGGGCGCAGATCGCTGGCGCTCTGGCGCGGCTGGGGGAGGCCGACCGCGCGCGCGTGGCCTTCACCGATGTGCTGCGCAACCCCGGGCGGCAGGACTGGTATCCCGACTACGGCTCAGCCTTGCGGGACCAGTTCGCGACAGCCGTGCTGGTGCAGGAGAGCGGGCTTCTGCCGAACCGGTTGCCGGCCATCCGGGCGGCGCTGCCGGGCGCCAACCTCAACCCCGATTCGCTGAACACCCAGGAGCAGGCCTGGGGCGGAGCCGCCGCCGCCGCACTCGGCGCCAGCGCGCAGCCGGTTTCCGTGGTGGCGAATGGCCGGACGCTCGGCCCAGCGCAGATTGTTTCGCTACCCATCACCGGCATGACGACCTTCGCCAATCCCGGGACGAGCCCGCTGCCGGGCAGCCTCACGGTGCAGGGCGTGCCGCTGACGCCTCCCGCGGCCGCCAAAGCCGGCATGCTGGTGAAGCGGCAGTTCTTCGGGCTCGACGGGACCGCGATCAATCCCGACAAGCTGGCGCAGAACACCGTGTTCCTCCTGGTGATCGATGGTCAGGCAACCGACGGGCAGGATCATCAGGCGATGCTCATCGCGGGTCTGCCCGCCGGATGGGAGGTCGCGGGCCGGTTCCCCGGCGGCGCGGTGCCGGGGATGGACTGGCTCGGCACGCTCTCGACGCCCGACTCACAGGCGGCGGCCGATGACCGCTACGCCGCGGCGATGACCCTCGCCGCGGGCCAGCCGTTCCGGCTGGCTGTGATGCTGCGGGCCGTGACCCCGGGAACCTTCGAATATCCCGGGATGCTGCTCGCCGACATGTATCGCCCGGCCATCTTCGCCCGGCAGAACACCGTGCGGATCACGGTACTGCCGCCCGCCGCTCCGTGAGGCTGCTGCACGCCATTGCCCTGCTTGGTGGCGCGGGGGCGGGATTGGCCGCCGCATTATGGCTGGTGGGCCGCCTTGATCCGGCGCCCATGCCGCGTGCCGATGCCTGGGGCACCGAGATCCGGGATCGTTCGGGCGCTCTGCTGGGTCTCGCCCCCGCGCCGGGCGGCGTCTGGCGGTTCCAGACCAACCCGGCCGAGGTGTCGCACCTGCTCACACAGCTGCTGGTGGCGGTCGAGGACCAGCGTTTCGGGCGCGACCCCGGCATCGACCCGCCCGCCATCCTGCGCGCGGCGGCGCAATGGGCGCGGTCAGGTCATGTCGTCTCGGGCGGCTCGACGCTCACGATGCAGGTCGCCAAGCTGCTCGATCCGCGACCACGCAGCCTTCCGGCCAAGGCGCTGGAGGCCGCGCGCGCGGTCGACCTCTGGAGCCGTCTGCCACCGGATCGCATCCTGGGGCTGTGGCTGTCGCTGGCGCCCTTCGGCGGCAACCTCGTCGGCGTCGAGGCCGCCTCATGGGCCTATTTCGGCAAGCCGCCCGGTGAGCTGGACGCGGCCGCGTCAGCGTTGCTCGTCGCCCTCCCGCGCCGCCCGGAGGCGCTGCGCCCCGACCGCCACCCGGCCGCCGCTCGCCGGGTGCGCGACCGCATCCTGCGCCTCGCCGAGCAGCGCGGGCTGCTGACGCCCGCCGAAACCGAGGCGGCGCTGGCCGAGCCGGTGCCAACCGCACGCCTGCCAATGCCGCGCGTCGTGCCGCAGCTTCTCGCCGGCATCCATCATCCGCCGGTCTTCGCCACCACGCTCGACGCCGGAACGCAGTCGGCTTTGACGGCGCTCGCCCGCGGGACGCTTGGCAGGTTGCCGCCGCATGTGGCGCTGGCGGTCATGATCGCCGACCTGCCGAGCCGCCATGTGCGTGCGGTCTGGGCGGGCGACTGGGGTGACGGCGCGCGTGCCGGTTCCGTCGACCTCACCCGCGCCTTGCGGAGCCCCGGTTCCGCGCTGAAACCCTTCCTCTACGGCCTCGCCTTCTCGGATGGTCTGGCGGGTCCCGACACCCTGCTCGCGGACGGGCCGGAGAACTTCGGCGGCTACACGCCGGAGGACTTCACCAACCGCTTTGCCGGCCGCGTCACCGCCACGGAGGCGTTGCAGCGATCGCTCAACCTGCCGGCGGTGGGGTTGCTGGCCCGCTACGGGGCGCTGCGTTTCGCGGCGGCGCTGGCGGCGGCGGGGGAACCGTTGCGCCTGCCACCGGGGGCGGAGCCGTCGCTTCCCATCATCCTCGGCGGTGGCGGGCAGACGCTGCGCGGCCTGATGGCGCTCTATGCGGGATTGGCGACCGACGGCCGCGTCGTGCCGGTCACGCTGCAGCCGGGGCCTTCCAACTCGGGCTTGCCCATGCTGACCCCGGAAGCGGCGCAGACCATCGCCGCGATCCTGACCCGGCCGCTGCCGGGTGGCGGACCCGCCGAGGGCATCGCGTGGAAGACCGGCACCAGTTGGGGCGACCGTGACAACTGGGCGATGGGGTTCGACCGCGCGCATGTCGTCGGCGTCTGGGTGGGGCGGCCGGACGGCACGGCGATGGATGGCGGCTCGGCCTCGGATCACGCCTTGCCGGTGCTCGCCGGGGTCTTCGGGCTGCTGCCCCCGGCGCCAGTGGCCAGCCGCGAGACCACGACCGCGACGCTACAACCACTCTCGCTGCGCGTCGCGCCGGATGCCGATCCCTTGCGGCTGCTGTTTCCGCCTCAGGGCGCGGTGATCGCGGGCATGGGGTCGCTCGACCTCCGCGCGATGGGCGGCGCGCGCCCGCTGAGCTTCCTGGTCGATGGCGCGCCGGTCCCGTCGCTGCCGCCGCTGCGCGACACGGAGTGGACCCCGCCGGGGCCGGGCTTCTATCGGGTGACGGTGCTCGATGCCGGGGGCGCCGCCGTTCATGCAGCCATCCGGGTGGAGAACCAACCCTAGCCGAAGCGGAAACCGGAGAGCGCCTTGCCAAGCACGCGGTCGGCGTAGACGTGGCGGGCCGGATCCGCGCCCGCCGCGCCCGCCGCCACCATCAGCGGAATGAGGTGCTCCTCCTGCGGGTGGCACAGACGAGCGGCGGGCGCACTCTCCCAGGCGATCAGAGCCTGGTCGCGCTCGGCAGGGTCAGGTTCGCAAACCGCCTCCGTGAGCCAGCCGTCGAATGCCTCGGAGGCCGCGGTCGCGCGCGGGTCGTCCGAGAAAAAGCCGCGGAGGTTGTGGTAGCTCATGCCGGTGGCGAGGATGAGCACGCCATCCTCCCGCAACGGGGCCAGGGCGCGCCCGATCGCGATATGCGCCGCCGGGTCGAGATCGCGCCGCACCGAAAGCTCCACGACCGGAATCTTCGCATCGGGGAAGGCCACCATGAAGGGGATGAAGACCCCGTGGTCGAAGCCGCGCTCGGCGTCCTCGGTGGTCGGAAACCCTGCGGCCCGCAGCAGCGCCGCCACCTCTGCGGCCAGCGCCGGAGAGCCGGGCGCGGGATACTTCAGGTGATAGGTGCTCTCCGGGAAGCCGTGATAGTCGTAGAGGAGCGGCGGGTTGGAGCCTGCCGTGACCCGCAGGTCATCCGTCTCCCAATGGCCGGTCACCGCCAGGATGGCGCGAGGCGTCTCCCCCACATCGGCGGGCAGACTGCGAAGGAACGCCGCCATCCGGTCCCAGGTGCCGGGCGGCCCCATCGGCGGGTCCATGAAGAAGCACGGGCCGCCGCCATGCGGCGCGAAATAGGTGGGGAGCGTGCTCATGGCCCCGTCTTCTTCGCGATGATGTCGAAGGACACCGAAACCTGAAGCGCCACATACTGCGCCGTGCTCCAGGCGCCTTGGCCGACGCCGTAATCGGTGCGGATGAGCTGCACCGTGCCGTTCGCCTTCGCCGTGTCGCCCGTGATCGCGAGCGTGAATGGCAGCCTGACCGGCTTGGTGACCCCGCGAATGGTCAGCGTCCCCACCGCCTCATACGCCCCGCCGCCGGTCGCCTTGAAGGTGGTCGCGACAAAGTGCGCCTGCGGATACTTGCCGGTCGCGAACCAGTCGGAGTCCGGCAACGCGCCATCCTTCTGCTGATCGCCGGTCGTCGCACTGCCCATCCCGATCGTCACATCCGCATGGCCCGCAGCCGGCGCGGCCGGGTCGAATACGATGGCGCCGGAGAACTTGCCGAAGCGGCCGCTGAAGGCCGAGCCGTTCTCGCTTCCGGTAAATCCCAGATGGCTTCTGGCCGTGTCGATGGTCCAGGTCGCGGCCTCAGCGGATGCGGACATACCCGCAAGCATGGCCGCGCCAACAATGAAATAACGAAGCGTCATGATAGGCTCCCAGGCGCAGTCATAAAAAAGAAGCGCTCGTTCTTTTTTGAAAAAAAGAACCAAAAAACTTTTGCCGCTTAAAGGCGAAGGCCCGGGATCATGCGCCCCAGGATGCCATCGCGCTTGATGAAATGATGACGCAGCCCGGCACCGATATGAACGGCCAGGAGTGCGATCAAGATCCAGGCGCCGTAGGCATGAACCCACGCCAGCACATGGCTCACCGCGGCCTTGTCGGCGAGCGTCGGCAGGATCGGCAGGTCGGGCCAGGGCACAAGCCCATAGAGAACCGTCGGCAGGTTGAACGGCGATGACGAGACAACCGCCCAGCCGACGAGCGGCATGCCGATCATGAACACATAAAGCAGCCAGTGCAGCCCATGAGCGGCGCCCTTCTCCGCCGCCGGCAGCTCGCGCGGCAACGGCGGCGGACGATGGCTCAGGCGCCACGCCAGGCGCAGCACGGCGAGCAGCAGCACCGTGATGCCGATCGACTTGTGCAGCTGGTAGAGCTTGAACACTTCCATCTGCGGCAGCCGGGCGCTGAGCTGCGTCATGACCAACCCGATCACGATGAGCGCCGCGATGCCCGCCGCGATCAGCCAATGCAGCAGGATGGCGATGGCCGTGTAACGCGCCGGCCTCTCGGCATACCCGTAAGCGGACATCGCCTTACCCCCTGCTGGTCCGGCCGGCCTAGTTCGCCTGCTCGAAGGCGCCGCTCAGCATCAGACCCACCTTGTCGCCGATCAGCGGCTCATAGGTCTTCACGCCCCAGTCGGCGCGGGACAGCGAGCCCGTGGCATCGAAGCCGATCGTGTATTTCTTGTCGAGCGGGTTCACGCCGCCGCCGTTGAAATGCGCGACCAGGGTCACCGGATGCGTGACGCCGTGGAAAGTGAGATCACCCATGATCTCGCCCCTGTTGTGCCCAAGCAACACGATTTTGGTCGATTTGAAGGTGATCGTCGGGTAGGTCGCGGCGTTGAACCACATGGCGCCCTTCAGCTCGCCATCGAGCTTTGCGTTCGTGGTCGAGATGCTGTCGGTCGGGAAGCTGATGGAGAGCGCGCTCGTCGTGAGCGCCTTCGGGTCGAAGGTGAGCGTGCCGCTGGCGCCGGTGAAGTTGCCATACCACGTGGTGAAACCCATGTGAGATACGTCGAACACGATGCGCGTGTGGGTGGGCTCGACGTTGTAGGTGCCGCCCGGCACCTTCGATGCCAGTGTGGTGGAAACCTGGGCGGAAGCCGGCGCCAACGCGGCGGCGAGCAGTCCGGCGGCGACAGTCGCGCCCAAGTATATTGAACGGATCATGAAAAGCATCCTGTTGTGTGAGCGTCGGTAGAGGGGCGTTCAGTTAAACGGCGAGCGCCGCTGTCCGGGCATGGGCATCGGCCTTTGCCTTGGCGGCAGACTCTTCGCCCAGTGCCAGGCCTTCGGCGCGAATGACGGTCACGTCGGTGATGCCGATGAAGCCCAGGATCGCGCGGAGGTAAGTCTCCTGGAAGTCGTACGGCTTGTAGGGACCGTTCGAGTAGACGCCGCCGGCGGCGAGGAACAGCACAGCCTTCTTGCCGGTGACCAGGCCGCTGGGACCTTCCGCCGTGTAATGGAATGTCCGGCCGGCGCGGACAACGTGGTCGATCCACGCCTTCAGCGCCGACGGGATGCTGAAGTTATACATCGGCACGCCGATCACGATGAGCGAGGCCGCCATCATCTCGTCCACCAGCGTGTTCGACAGGGCGAGCGCCGCCTTCTGCGCTTCGGTCAGAGCCTCGGGCTTGCCGAAAAAGCCGCCGAGAAGATCGACGCCGAGGTGCGGAATGGGGGACGAGACCAGGTCGCGCTCCGTGACGGTCGTGTCCGGGTGGGTCGCCTTGTAGTCGTTCACATAGGTTTCCGAAAGATCGCGGCTGACGGAGCTGGCAAGGTTCGAGCTGCTCTGGATCAGAAGGATATGGGTCATGGACCGTCCCTGGTTCGTGGATGCCGTGAAGTAGAACGGTAAAGCGAACGAAGAAACCCGTTAAAAAACGTCGAACACCATCGTGAGATCAGATAGAGTTTCTCGCGATGAACCCGAACGGCCTCACGCTCGACCAGTTCCTGGTCTTCACCTCCGTCGCGGACGAGGGCAGCTTTTCCGGCGCCGCCCGGCGCATGAACCGCGCGCAATCGGCGGTGACCTATGCCATTCAGAGGCTCGAGGACCAGCTTGGCGTCCTCCTGTTCGACCGGTCCGGCTACCGGCCAGTGCTCACCGAGGCCGGCGCCGCTCTGCTGCCGCGCGCCATCCGTATCATCGGCGAGGTCGAGGACTTCGCGGATCAGGCCCACGGCATCACCCAGGGGCTGGAGCCGGAACTCACGCTCGTCGTCGACGCCATGTTCCCGATGCCGCGCATCGTCGATGCGTTGCGCGTGTTCCGGGAGCGGTATCCCACGGTGCCGACGCGGATCTACGGCGCATCCCTGGGGTCGACCGTGAACCTCGTGCTGGACGGCACCTGCACCTTCGGGATCGCGTTGACCTTCGCCATCCAGGGCCTCGACCTGAGATCGCACCCGATCGAAACGGTCAGGATGGTGGCGGTTGCGGCCCCCTGCCATCCGCTGTCGGCGCTCCATCGCCCCATCTCGACCGACGAGTTGCAGCAACATGTGCAACTCGTTCTGACGGATCACTCCGGCCGCACCGACAAGCGGGACAACGGCGTGCTCTCCCGCCGCAACTGGCGGCTGGGCGATCTCGGGGCCAAACATGCCATGCTGCTGGGGGGCCTCGGCTGGGGCGGCATGCCACTGCACATGGTGCAGGCGGATCTCGATGCCGGGCGTCTCCGCCGGATCGAACCCGAGGAATGGGGCCGATCCCCGGACGGCGTCGAATTGTCGATGTGCCTGATCCACCTCCGCGATCATCTTCTGGGGCCGGCTGCGCGCTGGTTGTCGGAATGGCTGATCTCCGGCAGTCAGGCACCGCCGTATTCAGGTTTGGATCAGGAAAGAGAGGCGAGACATGGACATCCGGAACGCGACCGAAGCGGATCTGCCCGCGATCCTCGCCATCACCAATGATGCGATCCTGAATACGACGTCGAGCTGGAACGTCCACCCGACGACGCTGGAGGCGCGGCGTCAGTGGCTGGCCGAGCGGCAGGCGGCAGGGTTGCCGGTGCTGGTCGGCGTGATCGGCGGCGATGTCGCGGGCTTCGGCAGCTACGGCAGTTTCCGCGCGTGGGACGGGTACCGGCTGACCGTCGAGCACTCGATCTACGTGGATGCGGCGTTCAGGAGACGGGGCGTCGGGCGCTTGCTGCTCGCGGGCCTGATCGAGCACGCCACGGAGGCGGGCATGCACGTCATGATGGGTGTGATCTCCGCCGACAACGAGATTTCGATCGCGCTCCACGAACAGTTCGGCTTCACCGTCGCCGGCCGCCTCGCCGAGGTCGGGCGCAAGTTCGACCGTTGGCTCGATCTCGTTCTGATGCAGAAAATGCTGGCGCAACTGGCCGATTGAACGCTCGTTGGGGCTTGCGCCGAGACTAGCGACCGGCACGCAACGAGTTTGAATATCGTTGCGTGCCTCGGCTAAAGCTGGAATGATCGCCCAATATCAACGACAAGAGGTGATACCATGTCATCCGTTTTGAGCTGGTCGGCCGCTGCTGTGCTCTCGCTCGCGGCCTTTGCCGCGCCTGCGCGCGCTCAGGTGATGGCGCAGCTTCCATACCCGCATGCGGCGACCTGCGGAGACTTTCACCATCATCGTTCGAACGACACGTGGTTTCCGAAGGATGAGCTTCAGATCACCTCGTCTTCCGGCACCGTATCGGTATCGCCCGGCCATGCGATCACTCCGGGACACCCCGTCGGAGGCACCGATCTCGGCAAATGGCTCGACACCAATTGCCGCAAGTCCAAGGTCTGGTAGGTCCGCCGCTCAGGCTAGGTGTTTGAGGCGGAGCCGTCGCGCTGCGCCCAGCGCCAGAGGTCGCCGTCCTGAACAACAAGGCCGTCGGCCTTCATCTTGACGAGGTGGGCCAGAACGTTGCGCTCGGCGGCACGGCGCAGGACCGGGTCGAGTTTTGCATACAGCCTGTCCATGAGCGTGAAGGTGTCGGTCGGCGCCTTCGCAACCGCAGCGGCGACCGCCCGCTCGCGCCGGATCCGGTTCGCGAGGAGAGCGCGGACGTGGCCGTGCGGATCCGGCACGGCCGGGCCATGACCGCAGAGATAGAGCCGGTGCGGGCGCATGAGCATGAGGCGCAGGCTCGTCATGTAAGCCCGCATGTCGCCTTTGGGCGGGCTCACGATGCTGCTCGCCCAGCCCATGACGTGATCCGCGGTGAAGACGATGCCGTCACGCCACTCGAAACAAAGATGGTCGGCGGCGTGGCCCGGCGTGAACAGGGCGCTGAACCCGGCGACCTCGTCCCCGTCACCAAGCCGATGATCGGGCGCAAAGGTGCCGGAGGCGCCCGGCGTCCAGCCGTACGTGGGCGCGCCGGTCGCCGCCTGCAGCGCGGCGGCGGCGCCGACGTGATCGGCATGGCTATGGCTCACGAGAATACGCCGGATGCGTCCCTGTCCCGCCGCTACGACTGCCGCGACATGGCGCGCGTCATCGGGGCCAGGATCGATGACGGTGATGCCGCCCTCGTCATCGTCATCGACCAGCCAGGTGTTGGTGCCATGATAGGTCATCTGACTGGGATTGCCGGCGACGACACGGCTGACCTTCGGCACGACCGGCAGCGGGACGCCGCGCGCCGGTTCGGTTTCCTTCAGGAAGGCCATGGGTCCTCACGCGCACACGCTGGGATCACCCTCCACATGTTCCGGGCAGCCGGTCAAGTTTGCGCAAGGTAGCAGCGCCATGGGAAGCAGAGAGCCCGACGGGGCCGATGCGCCGCCTGAACGAGGATGAGATACGTCATGGCCGAGCCGCCTCACGTCCTGGCGCCGCGTGACCCACACCGCGCTCCTCGGGCGAAAGACAGCCGCGGCCTACCCGCGCTCTCGTCCGACCGGCTTTCCGGCCTCAGCGACACGATGTTCGGCGTTGCGATGACGCTGCTCGCGACAACTCTTGTCCCGCAGGCGGAGCAGCTTGCCGGCTCCACCCGCGTATTGTTGAGTGCGCTGGCGGAGCCCATGAGCGCGGTCGTGCTGAGCTTTGCCGTCGCTTCGATCTACTGGCTGTCACAACAACGCCGGCTGTCCATGATCGACGGGCTGTCGCCACGGCAGACGGCGATGCACCTCGGCTTTCTCTTCCTGATCATGTTGCTGCCGATCTCGACCGGGATTTTCGCGAGGCATCAGGTGGCCGCTGCACCCGTGGCCATTTACGGTGCGCATGTGACGCTGCTTGCCGCCGTCAATCTGGCCCTATGGATCGACGTCCACCGGCGGTTCGCGGTATGGCAAGCGATCGTGCCCTCCCTCGTCGCGGTGATCATGCTCGGGACCGGGTTCGTGATCGGCCTGTTCCGGCCTTGGGTCGCGCAATACGTCTGGTATGGTGCGCTGGCGATCCCGCTGGTCACGGGACCGCTGCATCGTGCCTTCCTGCGCATCCGTCGGATCGGCGCCGCGGATTAACGTCAGAAGGGCGCTGCCGAGGTCAGGCAGACTGCTCGCCTCGTTCCGCGCCGCCAACCGCCTCGAACCCCTCGAACTCCGGATGCCCGAGCGTCAGCGGCTTGGAACCGCCGGCTCCCGCATGGGCGGTGCGAAACGCCTCCGAGCGCGTCCACGCCTCGAACTCGGCGGGCGACTGCCAGATGGTGTGGGACGCGTAGAGAACGTGGTCCTCGCGTTCCGGCCCGCGCAGGAGGTTGAAGCTCACGAAGCCCGGCACCTTGTGCAGCTGGCTGTCGCGCCCGATCCAGCGTTCCTCGAACGCGTCGGCCTCGGTCTTGATCACGCGAAAGCGGTTCATCGCCACGAACATCGCCATCTTGGGTCTCCCTGCTTTTTCCAGCGCCGATCCTACAGCACGGCTTGATGCCGATCCACGCCCAGGCCAAACGCTGTGACAAAAGCGGAGCGCGGCAGCATGCAGCTATCACGGACAGACGAGATGCCGGCCTGGCGGACGGGACTAGTGCATCTCGGCCTCGGCGCCTTCGCGCGCGCGCATCTCGCGCTCTACACCGAGGACACGTCCGATGCCGGTTGGGGCATCCTCGGCGTCAGCCTGCAGCGGCCGGACCAGCGGGATCTGCTGGTTCCCCAGGATTGCCTCTACACGGCGGTCGAGCGGGGGCCGGAGGGTGCGACAACCCGCATCGTCACCTGCCTCACCGGCGTTCTGGTGGCGCCCGAGGACCCGGAGGCGGTGCTGGCCGCCATGAGCGCCGAGGGCACGCGCATCGTCACGCTGACCATCACGGAGAAAGGCTACTGCCACGATCCGGCGACAGGGCGTCTCAACCTCGCCCACCCGACCATCGAACACGACCTCGCCCACCCGCAGACGCCGCGCGGCGCCATCGGCTTCCTGGTGGAGGCGCTTCGGCGCCGGCGGGCGGCGGGGTTGCGGCCCTTCACCGTGCTCTGCTGCGACAACCTGCCGGCGAACGGCCGCCTCGTCGCCCGGCTGGTGGAGGCCTTCGCCGCGCAACGCGACCCTGAACTCGCCGCCTGGATTGCCACCGAGGCGCGTTTCCCGTGTTCGATGGTGGACCGCATCGTTCCCGCCACGACGCCCGCCGACGTGGCGGAGGTGGAGGCGCTGACCGGATACGCGGATGCGGCGCCGGTCATCCACGAGCCCTTCCGCCAATGGGTGATCGAGGACCGCTTCGTCGATGACGCCCGCCCGCGCTGGGAGGCTGGCGGCGCGCAGTTCGTCGCCGAGGTCGAGCCGTTCGAACATATGAAGTTGCGGCTGCTCAACGGGGCACATTCGGCGCTCGCCTATCTCGGCTATCTCGGCGGCTATGAGACGATCGCCGAGACGATGGCCGATCCCGGCTATGCGGGCTTCGTCGAGCGCCTGTGGCGGGACGAGATCGTGCCCGTCGTGCCGCCGCCGCCCGGAACGACCCTGCTGGACTATGTCGCGGCGTTGGAGGCGCGGTTCAGGAACCCCGCGATCCGCCATCGCACCTGGCAGATCGCCATGGACGGCTCGCAGAAGCTGCCGCAGCGGCTGCTCGGCACCATACGCGAACGGCTGGCGAGGGACGCGCCCCTGCCCTGCCTGGCGCTCGTGATCGCCGGCTGGGTGAGCTACACGAGCGGCGTCGATGAACAGGGTGAACCGATCGACGTCCGCGACCCCCTGGCCGACAGGTTGCGCGCCGTGCAGGCGGACTGGCCGGAGGACCCGGAGGCTCGGGTTCGCGCGGTGCTGGCGCTCGAGCAGATTTTCGGAGCGGACCTGCCGGCGGACGGGCGGTTCGTCGCGGCCGTGACGGCGGCCTATGGGGACCTCCGGACCCATGGCGCGCGGGCGGCTGTCTCCATGACAGGCCGCACCGCACCGGAGGCGCCGTGACGGCTGTCTCCGCCGTCGTGCTGGCAGCGGGTCTCTCCTCGCGGATGGGTGGCCCACATAAGCTGCTTCTCGATGTCGGGGGCGAGCCGATGCTGCGGCGCGTGGTGCGCTCGGTGCTGGGGGTCGATCCCGCCGAGGTGGTCGTCGTTACCGGCTTCAATGCGGAGGCCGTCGTGGCGGCGCTCGACGGGCTGCCCGTGCGCTGCGTCCATAACCCGGCCTTCGCCGACGGTCAGCCGGGCTCCGTCGTCGCCGGGATGAGGGCGCTGACTGTTTCTTGCGACGCCGTCATGATCGTGCTCGGCGACCAGCCCTTGCTGACGCCCGGCGCGCTCGGGCGGTTGATCGAGGCCTACCGGAATGCACCTGACGGGCGCTCCATCCTGGTGCCGACCAGCGGCGGCGAGCGCGGCAACCCTGTGCTTTTCGCCGCGCGCCACATCGCGGCAATCGGGACGGGCACGATGAAGGTCGGCGACCGGCGCCTCATCGAGGCCTACCCGGAGCAGGTCGCCCTGATCGAGATGGCGGACGACGCCTTCACGCAGGACTGCGACACCCCCGCCGACTACGCGATGATGCAGGCGCGCCTCGGGATCGCATCATGATCGCCTCAGCCCGCATCTGCGACGATGTCGACATGGCGCCGGTGGCGGGCGATGATGCCGTGGTCGCCACCCGGGAAGCCGTAGGCATCTTGGCGACGCGGAGACGGTTGGCTGAATGAGCGCGCACGAGCTGGAAGACATCTACAACCGGACGATCCTGGATCGCGCGCGGCATCCGCGGCACCAGCACAGGCTGGAGCCTTTCGACACCGAGGTGCGGGAGGTCAATCCGCTTTGCGGCGACCGCGTCACCGTGCGCCTGACCTGTGACACAACCGGCACGATCGCCGCGATCGGCTACGAGGCGCGGGCCTGCACGATCTGCATGGCGTCCTCGGATTTCATGGCCGAGTTGGCGCCCGGTATGACGACGGCCGAGGCGCTGACCGTCGCCGACGACTTCGAACGGGCGTTGCGGTCGGGCGAGCCCGCGTCGTGGGATAGCCGAATGGCGCCGCTCTCCCTATTTGCACCTCTGCATGACACGCCGTCGCGTATCGGGTGCGCGACGCTGCCATGGAAGGCATTGGGGCAGGCGCTGAAGCAGGCGCTGCCGGCAGAGGGCAATGGCAATGGATGACATGACGCAGGATGCCGAGGATATTCTCGGCCAGGTGCAGGCGTGGCGCGAGGCCGGGGAGCAGGTGGCGCTGGCGACCGTCGTCGCCACCTGGGGCAGCTCGCCGCGCCCCGTTGGCAGCCAGATGGCGGTGACGCGCTCGGGCCGCATCGTCGGCTCGGTCAGCGGCGGCTGCGTGGAAAGCGCGGTGACCGCCGCCGCGATGGAGACGCTGGCCGACCAGCGGACCCAACTGCTCGACTACGGCATCTCCTCCGAGCGCGCCTGGGAGGTGGGTCTTGCCTGCGGCGGACAGTTGCAGGTCTTCGTGGAAGAGGTCGAGTGACTCCGGACATCAGGACGGCGCTCATTCGCGCTCGGAACGACAAGCACCCCGTGGTGCTGGCGACCCGCCTCACCGGCGGCGTGCAGATGATCCTGCCAAGCGATGCGGCCCCCGCCGCACTCAATGAGGCGGCTGCGCGGGCGCTCGCCGCCGATACCAGCACGGCCGCCGAGATCGAGGGCGAACGCTGGTTCCTCCACGTCCACAACCTGCCCCTGCGGCTGTTTCTCATCGGCGCCGTGCATATCTCGCAGGCCCTGGTGAGGCTCGCCGCACCTCTCGGAATGGGCACGATCGTGATCGATCCGCGTCCCGCTTTGGCGACAGAGGAGCGCTTCCCGGGTATCGAACTCATGGCGGAGTGGCCCGACGAGGCGCTCGACATGGCGCAGCTCGACGCCCGCAGCGCCGTCGTGGCGCTCACTCACGACCCGAAGCTGGACGACCCGGCGCTCGACCGTGCGTTGCGGTCGCCCGCTTTCTATATCGGGGCACTCGGCTCGCGGCGGTCCCACGCGGCGCGGCTGGAGCGCCTTACCGAGCTTGGCCATACGCCTGACAGCATGGCCCGCATCCGTGGGCCGGTGGGGCTGCCCATCGCCGCCGTCACCGCGCCCGAGATCGCGCTCTCCATTCTGGCCGAACTGGTGTCCGTCCGGCGAGGCGGCCGCGCACGCTAACGCCTACTTGCCGATCCCGGCGGTCATGCCGCGGATGAAGAACTTCTGGCTCGCGAGATACAGCACCAGAAGCGGCAGAATGGAGAGGAACGCACCCGCCATCATCAGCGGCTCGTTGGTGGCGAAACGGCCCTGGAACAAGGTGAGCCCCGACATCACCGTGCGCTGGTCATTGTCCTGCAGGAACACGAGCGCGAAAAGCAGTTCATTCCAGACCCAGATGGTGTTGACGATGACGAGGGTGAACGTGGTCGCCACCGATAGCGGCATGACGATGCGGAGCAGTATGCGCGTGTGCGAAGCGCCGTCGATGGTCGCCGCCTCGATGAGTTCCTGCGGCAATTCGCGGAAGAAGTTGACCAGGAAGAACACCGAGAAGGGCACCATGAGCCCGGTGTAGACGAGCATCACCGAGGGCAGCGTATTGATGAGGCCCGCCTGCACCATGAGCGTGAACAGCGGCACCACCAGCGCCACCGGCGGCAGGGCCATCAGCGCGATGTTGATGTTGAAGAAGGCGCGTTGCCCGACGAAACGGCCGAAGGCCACCGCATAGGCCGCGAACAGGGCAATGAGCGTCGCCAGGGCCACCGACACGACCGCGACCAGGGCGCTGTTCAGCGTCCAGCGGCCGAATGGCATGACCCGGAAGACATCCAGGAAATTCTGCAGCGTCGGCGCGCCGGGCAGCCCGGTCGGGTCGAGCGTATAGGCCTGCGGCGTCTTCAAAGCCGTCTGGACGATGAACCAGAGCGGGTAGAGCGATACCAGGCTCAGCGCGATCAACAGGATCTGCTGGCCCGTGGCGCGGGAAAGCCTCTTCATCGTCCCGGCTCCGCGGCCCGCGCTCGCAGCCGCAGATAGATCACGATCAGAATGCTGGCGAGCAACAGCAGCACCACGACCGCCGCCGACGCCACCCCAATCGCACCGTTATCGAAACCATTGTCGAAGATGTAGTATTCCATGACGCTCGATGAGTCGGCGGGGCCACCCTTCGTCAAGACATAAACATATGTGAATATCGCGGAGAGGACCGTGATCGCCTCGACGATGACGAAGAACTCGATGACGCGGCGGATCTGCGGCAGCAGGATCGACCACTGGATCTGCCAGCCGGTGGCGCCGTCGATGCGCGCCGCCTCGATGAGTTCCTGCGGCACGGCGAGCAGCGCGGCGGCAAAGACGACCACGCCGAAGCCCAGCTGCTGCCAGATGATGACGCTGCCGATGGTGGGCACGACATGGGTCGCCGATCCCAGCCAGTCCTGCGCGAGCGCGCCGAGATGCCAACTCCGCAGCTGGGTGTTCAGAACCCCGTTTTCCTGCAGCAGGAAGCTGAAGGTGAGGCCGATGGCGGTCGCCGGCAGGATGTACGGCAGGAAGACGATGGCGCGGTATTGCCGCCAGCCGCGCAACTGCGCGTTGAGGATGAGGGCGATGACGAGCGCCAGCACCGTCATGACCGGCACGGTGCCGAGAAGCTTGATGTTGTTGAGCAGCGACCCGATGAAGACCGGGTCCTGCCAAATCCCCTCGTAATTCGCGGTGCCGACATAGACGAGGTTGCCGAGCGACCCGGAGTAGAAGCTGAACCGGATCACCGCGACCAGCGGGTAGAGGAACGCGGCGGCGAGCGCCACGACCGCCGGCGCCACGAAGCCGTATGGCCAGAGGCGCCGGATGCCTTGCGACAGGCGCGGCGTCCCCGGCCGTGGAGCCGGGGACCCTAGAACCGAGGACCCTAGAGGCGGGCCCGCAACCTCAGCCATTCGACGCCCACTTCTTGAACTGCATGAACTCGGGGATCTGCTGCAGACGCCATTGCTTGATCACCCGGTTCCAGATCGCGACCGCCTTGTCCGGGCCGCCGGATTTGGAGGTGATGACCTGCCCGGCAGGGATGTCGGCATTGTTGTCCACTTCCGGCGGCAGATAGTTCTCCAGCCAGATCGACGGGTTCGAGGTGTCGAGGTGGAACATCTCGCGCGCCAAGGGGTCCTTGATCGCCGACGTGTCGAAGCGCTTGTCCGCCGGAAAGGCGCCGGTCACGGTGAAGAGCGAGGTCAGGTTCTCCGGCGTGTGCAGCCAGGTCAGGAAGGCCGCATCGGCTGCCTTGTTCTTCGACCAGCCGGTGATGAACTCGTCGGAGGATTGGGTCACGTCATAGGTGTTGTTGAGCTTGCCCGAGCCCCAGACCGGCGGCATGGCGACGCCGATGTTGTCGACGCCGATCGCCTTCTCCCAGGTCAGCACGTTGCCGTCCGTGGTGAAGGACATGGCGGCCTTCTTCTGCGGAAACAGCTGCCAGCCCTGGTTGAGATTGAGCGAGGCGACATCGGTGTTGAGATAGCCCTTGGCCATCAGGTCCTGCATCATGCCGTACATCTTGCCGAGCAGGGTATCGAGATCCGCCAGGCTGTGGCCGTTGGTTCCGGCGATGTCGGACTTGAGGTCGTCGAGCGAGTTCAGCTCCTGCCTCGCATAGATCGCGAACATCCAGGCGCCGAAGTAACCGTCGCTGTTGCCCATGCCCAACGGCGTGATGCCATGCGCCTTCAACGCCGCGCAATCGGCGAGGAAGTCGCTCCACGTCGCCGGAGCCTTGTCCGGGTCGAGGCCCGCCTGCTTGAACAGCGTCTTGTTCCAGACGAGGGGAACGCCGATGAGGTAGATGGGCGCTGCCACGATCTTGCCGCCGACGGTGTTCTCGCTGGTGTCGACCCAATTCGAAGTCTCGCTGGACGGCACGTAATCCGAGATCGCCACGGCTGAACCGTTCCAGTACGGCGTCAGCGTCGGCAAGGTTGCCCACTGCGTGTCCAAATCCGGCCCCGACTTGCTCTGGGCGGCCAGGCGGAACGCGCCTATCAACGTGTCCGAGGATTGCGGAACGATGTTGATCTTCACATCGGAATGCAGCTTCTCATAGGCGGCGACACGGCCTGTCAGCCAGTTGTCGATGCCGGGAATGTCGCTCTCGCCCCAGAACCAGTAGGTGATCTTGCCGCTGGTGGCCGAGGCGGTTTGCGCCCACGCGCTGTGACCGGCGCCGCCGAGGAAAGCCGCCGCGCCTATCGCCGCTCCCAGCAGCATGCCGCGCAGTCGCCGGTACGGCGCGTGGGTAGCCTTCGTCGAGATCCTGTGCATCTTGGCTCCTTCAGGTTGAGTGGGCATGAGAGAGTCTTGCCTTGGCATCGGCTCGCCTCGGTGCGGAGCGGCGCATCCGTCCATCCTCCCCGCCGAGGCGCTCAGACATCGGCACGTCCAGACGACCTGCGAGATCCTCATAGGGCATCACGACAAGCCGGAAAGCCACATCCTCCGCCCAGGGGGCGTCGCGAGCCGCAATCGCGTCCGCGAGTTCCTTGTGCAGCGGAAGTCCACGTTCGAAGGCGCCGGGATAATCCGTGGTCGTCAGCACCTGCCGACGCATCATCGTGCCCAGACGCCAGCCGATGCTGGCCAGCAGCGCGTTGTGCGAAGCCGTGTGGATCGCCTGATGGAAGACGAGATCGCGATCGACGACCAACTCCGGCCGCGTCAGACACTCCTCATAGGCCTGATAGGACGCCGTGATGTGCTGGCGTTCAGCCTCCGTCGCACGCAGCGCCGCAAGATGGGCCGCCCGAGGCTCCACGATCAGACGGAACTCCACGAGGTCGAAGGAATGCTCCATCGCACCATCGGTTTCGCTGAGCCAGAGCAGCACATCCGGGTCGAGCATGTTCCATTGCGATCGCGGCAGCGCCCGCGTGCCGATCTTGGGACCGACCGCCACTAAACCTTTGCTCGCCAGCACCTTGATCGCCTCACGCAGCAGATTGCGTCCGACGCCGAGAGAGCCGGCAAGTTCCGCCTCGACCGGCAGCGGCCCGTCGCCGTAATCGCCGCGCAGCACGGCGGCCCCCAGCGTGTCGACCACCTGACGAAAGATCGTGCGCGGTGCTTCAGCCTTCAGCACGATCGAACACCTCGACCACGTCGAGCCGTCCCTTGAACGCACTGTAGCCGCCGTCGCAGGCGTAGATGCCGCCGGTCTGGTAGCGTGCGCGATCCGACATCAGAAAGATCGCGAACTCAGCTACGTCATCCGCTTCCATGATCGGCATGAGGTGCATCTGCTCGATGCGGTGCCGCATCTCCGGCTTCTCGAGGAATTCGCGCTGATGCGGCGTGTCGACGAAGCCGGGGCAGATGGAATTGACCCGCACGCCCTCGGGCGAGAGGCCCGCCGCCATCGAGCGCGTCATCGAGACGACCCCGCCCTTGGCCGCCGTGTACGCATCCAAGCCAGCTTGCCCAAGCAGCGCGTCCGAGGTCGCGGTCAGAACGATGCTGCCGCTCTTCTGCTTCAGCATCTGCTGCCCGAAATACTTGCAGACATGGAAAGTGCCGGTCAGCACGAGCGAAATGATAGACTCCCAGATCTCCTCGGGGAGTTCGGTGACACGGCGGTCATGCTTGTTGACCAGCGGCACCGACATCGCGGTGTGGAACAGGCCGTCAATGCGACCGTGCCGCGCCACGACGGCGGCGACCAGAGCCTGCACGGACGCACTGTCCCGCACGTCGACGGTCAAAGCCTCGCCGCCACAGGATTGTGCGACACGTTCGGCGGCATCCGCCGCGAGGTCCGCGACCACCACCCGCGCGCCGTCCTTGGCGGCAAGCCTGGCGCCAGCCGCGCCAATGCCCGAGCCACCGCCCGTGACCACAACGATCTTGTCCGACAGTAACCCCGACATCGCACCCCCTCGACCGTTGACGCTAGTGATCCTATCATAGGACGATTAGTCAAGCGGCGATTTGCGCCAGAAGAAAGAACGATGCGATGACAAAAGCACCGGATGCTGTGGTGATCGGTTCGGGCGCTCTCGGCGGCAGCGTTGCCTACCAACTCTGCCGGATGGGCTACCGGACGCTCCTCATCGACCGCCACGCGATCGCCAGCCAGACCTCGCCGCGCGCCGCCGGCCTCTCCGCCGTCCTGCGGCCAAGCGCTCTCATGACCCGCCTTGCGGTGCGCGGCGTCGAGTTGCTGACGGCGTTCGAGGCCGAGACGGGCATCCCCATCGGCCTCCATCACAGCGGCAGCCTGAAGGTGGCTCGCAGCGCCGCTCTCGCAGCTCAGATCGGGGCGGAGATGGAGAAGGCCACGGCCTATGGCGTGACGGCGCGGATGATCGACGCGCAGGAGGCGACGGCGCTGATGCCGCAGCTTCATGCCGAGCATGCCGCCGCCATCGGCTACTATCCGGATGACGTGTATCTCGACCCCGCCTTGTTCACGAGCGGCGTGGCGCAGGCGGCGGCCGGTCTCGGCGCCGAACTTATGCCCGATACGACGGTCGGGGAGATCGTGCTGGAGGGCGGCCGCGTCACCGGCGTGCGGACCACGCGCGGCATGATCGCCGCTGCCATCGTCGTCGACGCGGCCGGTGCCTGGGCACGCGGGCTCGCCCGGATGGTGAAGCTGCCGATGATCGCGGTCCGGCACCAGCTGCTCGTGACACGGCCCCTGCCCGAGGTCCGTCCCGGTTCTCCGATCACGCGGGTGCTCGACGCCAACGTCTATGTCCGGCCCTGCGACGGCGGCCTCATGCTCGGCGGCTACGAGAGCGAGCCGCTGCTGCTGCCGGATGTGCCCGCGGATGTCGCCGACATGCCGCTCGACAGGGGCGTGCTCGAAGACCTCGCGGCGGCGGTGCGGCTGGAGTTCCCCGTATTCGGCGATCTTGAGGGCGCACGGGCGCGCGGCGGCATGCCGACGATGACGCTGGATGACGAGCATCTCATCGGCCCTGTGCCCGGCGCCGAGGGTTTCTTCGTCATCGGCGGCTGCAATGTCGGCGGGCTCTCGACCGCCCTGTCCTTCGCCGAGGCGCTTTGCGATGTCATCGCCGACCCCGCTGCGGCGGAGGCTATCGCGCCGCTGCTCCCGGCGCGCTTCGCGGGCGGGGACGTGAGCGAGGAGGCGTTGCATCAGGCATGCCGCATGCATTACGGCCAGCACTACTGGTCGACGGCGGCCCGCGCGACCGGCTGACACTGAGGGAAACGACATGGACGAGCGCCTGCAGCGGACGATCGCCGCGATGCACGAATGCGATGCCGACTGGGCCATCCTCAGCGGCGCCGACAGCATCGCCTATGCGCTCGGCTACGCGCCATCGGCCGAGATCGGCGTCTCGCCTTTCGCGGCGGGGCTCGCGCTCGCCGTCATCGGCCGGGATGGCGCGGCAGGGCTGCTCGCACCGGCCTACGAGGCCAGCCAACCCCGCGAGGGCATCGTCCTCCGCTACGACGGCTATGGGCCGAGCCAGGCGCTGCCGGCGCGCGCGGCCTACGATGCGGCGCTTGGCGATCTCCTGCGGCAGTTGGGCGTCGGCGGCCGCATCGCGATCGAGCGGGCGACGCATCCCGCCCTTGCCGACAGCCGGATGCAGGCCGCGCCGGCCGACCTGACAGCGGCCCTTCGCCGCCAGCGCATGACCAAGACGGAGGCCGAGGTGGCCGCCCTGCATCGTTGCGCGGAAGTCGCCGGGATCGGCCAAAGGCGCATGATGGAGGCGCTGCATCCTGGCATCACCGAACTCCGGCTGTTCTCCGAAATCCGCAGCGCCATGGAGGACGCCGCCGGCGCCCGGATTGCTGTCGGCGGCGATCTCATCTCGGGCCGCGAGCGCACGGCGGCCATCGGCGGCTGGCCCAATTCGCGCGTCATCCAGAGCGGCGACGCCGTCATCTCCGACCTCGGCCCACGGGTCGAAGGCTATTGGGGAGATAGCTGCGCGACAGTCGTGCTCGGGCCGCCCTCGGAGGCGCAGGCGCGGCTGTTCGAGGTGGCGCATCATGCCCTTGAGCACGCAATCGCCGAGCTTCGGCCGGGGATGACGGCGGAGGCCGCGCATCGCATGATCCGCGGCACGGTGCAGGCGTCGGGCTTCGATTATCCGCATCACACCGGGCACAGCATCGGCACCGCTGTGCACGAGCATCCGCGCCTCTGCGACGGGGAGACCACGGTGCTGCGCGCCGGCATGGTTCTGATGGTGGAACCGGGCGCCTATGATCCGGCGATCGGCGGCGCGAGAACCGAGTGGATGCTGCATCTGACCGAGAACGGCTGCGTGCCTCTGGCGCCGTTTCCGTTGCTGGCGTCAGTCAGCTGAGGCGACGATAGGCCTCGACGCAGGCGAGCGCCGCGCGCATCTGCGTCTCCTGCTGCAGGACGAAGGCGGGTCCGTAGATGGTCTCGTCCGGCGCCTCGGTGATCACAGTCAGCGGCGTCGCATAGGTCGCCGCTTCCGACAGGTAGTAGGGAATGCCGTGCATCACACCGAAGTCGGGATCGGTCGAATGCGCCCGCACCGCATCCATCTGCCGCGCGTTGAAGGCGATGAGTTCGCGATCCTCGGCCAGACGCGACGAGACATCCGTGAGCATGGCATGTGCAAGGTCACTCCATCCCTGCTGATAGATGAAGATCAGAAAGAAGCCCTTGGGCATGGACCAGGCCTCGAAACCGCGAGGCAGATAGCCGGAGAGAGGCCTTGTCCACTCATGCGCGGGATAGCCGTGCAGGTTGACATGCAACTTCGCCCCTGAGCGCGCGATGCCCTCGTAACGCGCCCGCCGCTCGTCATCCGGATCGGCCAGCCCGGGAGATACGTCGTCACCGAGCGCGGTGAACCGGGCCGCATGGTGCATGTGGCGCGGGTTCCGGGCGATCAGGCGCTGATGCAGCTCGTAGCCGTCGACATTCTCGACCGGGACATAGGCGAAGTGCGAGTCAGGATCTCGCATCAGCACCTGCACGGCCCTGAGGCCACCGACGACGCCTGAGGTTTCGTTCGCATGCTGACCGGCCGTGATGAGGACGGCAGGTCCCGGACCCGGCTTGTAGAGGCCGGCAACCTCCCGCCCTTCATGCGAGCGTATTGAAAAGGGCTGGCCACCCAACGCCGCCAACTCCGCGCGGATCTGCGCCATGCCGAGAGGGCGATCGGCGCTCTCCAACTCGAGCGTGGCGCTGGCCGTCTCGTCCGCCTCGCCGAACATGGTGCCGGCGATCCGCAACCGCGCCGGCCCCTGGCTCGTGCGGATGTCGGGAACGATCTGGCCTGGCCGCGCGATGCGGTGCGTCGCCGCGTCAGGCATCAGCATCTCGCGCAGAGTGAAGAAGAGATCTTCGTGCATGGCCTCGCGGAAGCTGATGACCTCGTCGCCCCAGCCGATCTCCTGATCGGCGCCCGGCATCTCCACGGCGACCGTCAGCCGGTCGAAGGCGCCGATACGCCCGGACCAGCCTTGCGCCCGCACGGTGTCGATCGCGGTGATGAACAGCGTCTCGAACTCCGTCGGGATCGCGGCTCCCGGCTCACCCAGACCGCGCCGCCAGCCGCAACTTGTGAGCACGCCGTCACGCACCGCGTTAGGTGCAAATACGGAATGATAGGCAATTGTCCCGTCATGGGTGGTCAGCGCGACCTCATAGGTCAGCGAGGCGTCGCCCGGCTCGAAGGAGACGTCCGCATCGCCGAGAAGCGCGGCCAGCGGGTAGGCCTCCGCCAGAAATCGCCCGGCCTGGGCCTCGGGGTGACGCGGGTAGCGGATCGTCACCTGCCGCAACGCGGCGCGATCCACCTCCTCCAGAAAAAAGCAGAGCAGAGGCTTGTAGGCGCTTCTGATCGTGGCGGTGACGGACGCCGCCGCCAGACGCGCCTCGGCCTCTCGGCGTGCCGCGGCATCCTCGAACACCCAGGCCTCGACCGGCCGACCGGGTCCGGCGGCAGAAAGCTCCGCCACCAGCGCGTCGAGCGTGCGGGGGATGGCTGTGTCGATCAGGATCGTCATGGCTTGTCCGTTCTCTTCGTCGTGCCGCGGCGCATCGGCCTGCCGCCGAAACAGGCATGTCCGGCAGGGCGACCCGCCATCGGGTGCAATGGCAGCCAAACTCGTCGCAGCGGCGTAGCCCTGTCAACGATCGGCGCATCCGCCATAGCGCCGAACTCGCGCGGATTCTCACGTTCTGGTGAACGCCCTGCGCCCGGCGCGGGATTTGCAGTCCGTTGTCGCATCTGTTAGCGCAATCACAGCGCGCTGACCGGCGGCGAGAAACCACACCTAATGGAGACGGCAAGAATGGCGCGCGACACATCGTTCTGGGCAAGCCTGCTGGCCACGTCGGGCGCGGCCATAATCGGGCTCGCGGCATCGGCCGCCTCTGCGCAGGCGGCGGGCACGCTCATCTGGGGCATGCCGGCGGATACCGACATCCTCGACCCGCAGGCGACAGGCGGATGGGGCACCTATCAGGTCACCTACCAGATCTTCGAAGGTCTGGTGAAGGAAGACCTCACGAAGGCCAATGTGCCGACGCCGCCGATCGTGCCCGCGCTTGCGGAATCCTGGACCGTGTCGCCCGACGGCCTGCAATACACCTTCAAGCTGAGACCCGGCGTCAAGTTCCAGGACGGCACGCCATTCGACGCAGCCGCGGTGAAATTCAATTTCGATCGTTTCTGGGACAAGACATCTCCGGACTACTACCCGAAGACCGCCTCCTTCGTCGCCGCCTACACCAAGTGGATCAAGGCAGTCGACGTTCTCGACCCGATGACGGTGCGCATCACCCTGACCGCGCCTGATTACGAGTGGCTGCGGCAAGGGCTGCAGAGCTACGGCCAGCCGCTGATGATCAGCCCTGCCTCGGTCAAGAAGTACGGCAACGCGGGCGTCGCCTTGCACCCTGTCGGCACGGGGCCGTTCATGTTCGTCTCGCGCACCCAGGGCGTGCGTACCGTGCTGAAGCGCAACCCGAACTATTGGGGCACGCCAGCGAAGCTCGACCGCGTCGTCTTCCTGCCGCTCGAGGACCCCGCAACCCGCGTGAACGCCCTTCAGAGCGGCGAAGTTCAGATGATCTCGACACCGCCCTGGGACGACATCCAGAGCCTCGTGAAGGCCGGCTTCACCCTCACGACCAACGCCAACGCGCCGTACATCAACTTTCTCTACCTCAACATGCATTCGAAGCCGTTCCAGGATGCGCGGGTGCGGCAGGCGGTCAACATGGCGATCGATCGCGCCGGTATCGCGCAGGACATCTACCGCAAGACCGGCCGCCCGGAATACGGCATGCTCTCGCCGGGAACCTACGCCTACGACCCCAGCTTCAAGAGCTACGCTTACGATCCCGCAGGCGCCAAGAAGCTGCTGGCCGAGGCTGGCTACCCGAACGGATTCACCACCGTGTTCGAACTTCCCCAGTATGGCACCGGCGAACTGGTCGAAACCTGGATCCAGCGCGACCTCCAGAAGATCGGCATCAACGTGCAGCTCCGGAAGTACGAGTGGGTGACGTATCTCGGTCTGTGGGCGAAAGGCATGACCAACGACGTCGGCATGGACGAGATCGGCTGGGGCATGTCGACCCCGGCCTGGGTCGACATCGTCGTCGAGTGCGGCAGCGTCGCGCCGAATGGCGAGAATTCCGGCTACTACTGCAACCCGAAGGTCGATGCCCTGCTCAACAAGGCGCTGGTGACAAAGGACGAAGGCGCTGCGAAGTCGCTCTACCAGCAGGCCAACCGCATGATCATGAACGACGCCGATTACGTGCCGACCGTCGACGATCTGGACCCGGTCATCCTCTCGCCGAAGGTGCATGGCTTCGTCAACCCGCCGGAGGATTGGTTCGACCTCTCCACCGTCTCAGTCGACAACTGAACGTGCTTCGCGGCTATCTCGGCAGGCGGCTCGCCGCCATCGTGCCGGTGCTGTTCGGCGTCTCCGTCGTCATTTTCCTGCTCATGCATCTCGCACCGGGCGATGTGACGACGGTGCTGCTCGGGCCGCAGGCAACGGAGCAGGACCGCGTCGCGTTGCGCCATACGCTGGGCCTCGACCAGCCATTGCCGGTTCAATACGGCCGCTGGCTGGAACGGACCGCGGAGGGGGATCTCGGCACGTCGATCGCCACCTCGCTGCCGGTGACCGATCTCATCCTGCCGCGCTTCGTCAACACCATCATCCTGACGGTCGCGAGCCTGTTCCTGGCGATCCTCATCGGCTACAGCGCCGGGCTGTTCGCCGCCCTTCACGCGCGAAGTTGGTTCGATCGCGGCATGATGACGGTGACCCTGATCTTCGGCAGCACACCTCCGTTCTGGCTTGGCCTGCTGCTCGTGCTGCTGTTCGCGCTGAAGCTCAACTGGCTGCCGGTCTCCGGCATGATCGACATGGCCGGTGACGGCGGCGTCATCGACACATTGCATCATCTGGTATTGCCGGCAGTCACCACCGCCCTCGCCCCCGCCGCGATCATCGCGCGCATGGTGCGGTCGAGCATCCTCGAAAGTCTCGGGCGCCCGCATGTTCTGGTGGCGCGCGCCAAGGGGCTGCGGCGGCGCGACCTCATGCGCCGTCACGTCGTGCTCAACGCGCTGCCGCCGATCATGACCATCACCGGGCTCCAGCTCGGCTATCTGCTCGGCGGCGCGCTGTTCTCCGAGGTCGTCTTCGCGTGGCCGGGCCTCGGCTCGCTTCTCTACAGCTCGATCACGGCGCGGGACATGCCGGTCGTGCAGGCGGCGACGATGCTCATCGCGCTGACCTTCGTGCTGGTGAACATCCTGGTCGATCTGGTCAACGTGCTCATCGACCCGCGGCTGCAGGAATCCTGATCGTGGCCGCTGACCTTTCCGAGCCACCGGCCGCCGCCATCGCCGCCGAACTGGGCACCGTCGATACACCCGTTGTGCAGACACGCCGATGGCGGCTGGCGGCCTTCGCGCGGGACCGGGCGGCGCTCGTGGCCGCGATTTTCCTGCTGCTCGTCTTTGCGGCGACGCTGCTCGCGCCCTGGATCAGCCCCTACAACCCGAACGTCGCCAGCGACCAGTTGCGGTTCGCCCCACCCTTCACCGCCGGCCATATCCTCGGCACCGATGAACAGGGGCGAGACATGCTGTCCCGCCTGCTCTGGGGCGGCCGGATTTCGCTGCTCGTCGGTCTCGTGCCTGTGGTCATCGCGAGTGCGATCGGGCTGCTGCTCGGCCTCATCGCGGGCTATGCCGGCGGGATCGTCGACGCGCTCATCATGCGGACGCTCGACGTGCTGTTCGCCTTCCCGATGGTGCTGCTCGCCATCGCCATCGCCGGCGTGTTGACGCCCGGCCTCTCGACCGAGATCATCGCCATCGCCGTGGTGCTGATCCCCTATGTCGGACGCCTCGCCCGGACGGCGACGCTCTCCGTGGTCGCCATGCCGTTCATCGAGGCAGCGCGTGCCGCCGGCGCCTCGCGCACCGCGCTGCTCGCCCGCTACATCACGCCGAACGTGCTGCCGCCCCTGCTCGTCTACGCCACCACGCTGATCGGACTGATGATCGTCGTCGGTTCCGGCCTCAGCTTCCTCGGGCTCGGCGTGCAGCCGCCGACAGCGGATTGGGGCTCGATGGTCTCCGAGGGCCGCGAGGTGCTGGCGACCGCGCCGATGGTCACGTTGATCCCGGGCATTGTCATCGTCGTCGTCTCGCTGGCCTTCAACTTCATCGGCGACGGGCTGCGCGATGCGCTCGATCCGCGGTCGGCGCGGCGATGACGCCATCGCTCGATACCGTGCTGGAGGTCGAGGACCTCTGCACCGACTTCGCCGTCGGCCGTCAGGCGATCCGCGTCGTTGACCGCGTCAGCTTCAAACTGCGGCGCGGGCGCACGACCGCGATCGTCGGCGAATCCGGCTCGGGCAAGACGGTGACGGCGCTCTCCCTGCTGCAGCTCATCGAGCCGCCGGGCCGCATCACCGGCGGGGCGATACGCTACGGCACCCAGGACCTCCGCCAGCTGGACGAGCGGGCGATGCAGAAAGTCCGGGGCGCGCGCATCGGCATGGTGTTCCAGGACCCGCTGAGTTCGCTCAACCCCAGCCTCCGCATCGGCACGCAGATCGCCGAGACGCTGCTGGCGCATGAAAGCCTGCCGGTGGCGGAGGCGAACCGCCGCGCGGTGGAACTTCTCGCCCGCGTCGGCGTGCCCGATGCGGCGGCCCGGGCGCGCGACTACCCGCACCATTTCAGCGGCGGCATGCGTCAGCGCGTGCTGATTGCCATGGCGATCGCCTGTGGCCCGGACATCATCATTGCCGATGAGCCGACAACGGCGCTGGATGTGACCGTGCAGGCCAAGATCCTGCGCCTGCTGCACGACTTGCAAACCGCGATGGGCCTGTCCCTGCTCATGATCACCCATGACCTCGGCGTGGTCGCGGCCCTCGCGGACGAGGTCGTCGTCATGTATGCAGGCCGCGTGGTCGAGCGCGCCGATGTCGACAGCCTGTTCCACAATCCGTTGCACCCCTACACGCGCGCTTTGCTCGCTTGCGCCATCAGCCTCGACGACGATCGCGCCTCGCCGCTGGAGCCCATTGCCGGCGCGCCGCCCGATCTGCGCCACCGGCCGACGGGCTGCCAGTTCGCGCCGCGCTGCCCGGCGGTGATCGACAAATGCCGGCGGCTGGACCCGCCGCTGCTGCCGATGTCGCCGCTGCAGGACGTGGCGTGCTTCGTCGCCCAGGGAGACACCGATGGCTGAGGCGGTGCTCGAGGCACAGGGGCTGCGCAAGACCTTCGCGGGCCGTGGCGGCAAGGTCTTGCGGGCTGTCAGCGATGTCAGCTTCTCGATTGCGCCGGGAGAGACGCTCGGCCTGGTGGGCGAGAGCGGCTGCGGCAAGTCGACCCTGGCACGGCTCGTGCTGCGGCTCATCGAACCCGACGAGGGGACGGTGCATTTCGCCGGGCGCTCCTTTACAGGCGCTGCCCCCGACAAGGTGCGGCGCATGCGCCAGCAGGTGCAGATCGTCTTCCAGGATGCGTTGTCCTCGCTCAATCCGCGCATGACGGTTGGCACCAACATCAGCGAGCCGATGCGGCTGCAGGGGATCGGCACCGAGCGGGAGCGGCGCGACGCCGCCCATGAGTTGATCGAACTGGTCGGGCTGCGGCGCGAGCACGCCCAACGCTATCCGCATGAGTTCTCGGGCGGCCAGTGCCAGCGCATCGCCATCGCCCGCGCGCTTATTCTGCGGCCTGCCGCGATCGTATTCGACGAGGCGGTCTCAGCGCTCGATGTCTCCATCCGCGCTCAGATCCTGCGGCTCATCCTCGACCTGCAGCAACGCTTCGGCCTCGGCTACCTGTTCATCTCGCACGACCTCAGCGTGGTGAAGCGGATCGCGGACCGCATCGCCGTCATGTATCTCGGCCGCATCGTCGAGATCGGGCCTTCAGACGCTCTCTACCGCGCGCCTCTGCACCCTTACACGCAGGCGCTGCTGAGCGCGATCCCGGTGCCCGACCCGCGCCGCATGCGCGTCTCGGCGCTGGGTGCGGTCGAGGGCGAGGCGGCGAGCCCTCTGGATGCGAACGATCTTTGTCCGTTCCGAGGCCGCTGCCCACACCGCATGGCCATCTGCGACGAAGCGCCGCCCGCGTTGGTGGAGGTCAGGGAGAAGTCGGCGGTGGCCTGCTTTCTCCATTCGCCCGTCCAGCTTGAGGAGAAGCACGCGTGACATCCCGTCAGCCGGAAGCCGTCGTCATCGGCGGCGGCATCTTCGGCGTCTCCACCGCCGTCCATCTCGCCCGGGAAGGCGCTTCGGTGACGCTCATCACCGATGGGTCGCCCGCGAACGGCGCCTCCGGCCGCTCGCTCTCCTGGCTCAACTCGGCGGGCGCTCGCTCGGAGGCCTATCATCGCCTGAGGATGATCGGCATCGACCGCTACCGGACGTTGTCGGCGGCCTATCCCGGAGCCACCTGGCTGCGCTTCGACGGCGGCCTGACCTGGGACGCGGACGAGGCCGCGAACGGGATCGCCGCCACCTTCGCCCATGAACGCGCCATCGGCTACGACGCGCGCCTGCTGGCGGCGGACGAGGTCGCGGACGTGACCCCTGGCATCGCCTCGCGCGCCGTCACGCCGCAGGGCGCGATCTTCAATCCGGGCGAAGGCTGGGTCGATCTGCCGTCGCTGATCGCGGTTCTGCTGCGTGAATTGGCGTTGCTCGGCGGCCGGTTGATGAGCGAGGCCGGACGCGCCTCGGTCGATCTCGCGGCGTCACGGGTGCGCGGGGTCGTGCTGGCGGACGGGACCCGCCTCGCGGCCGATGCGGTCGTGCTGGCGACCGGCCCCGCCGTGCCGCGCATGTTGGCGGAGGCCGGACACCATGTTCCCGATGAGACCCCGATCTCGGTGCTGGTCAAGACGAAGCCGGTCGCGACCGGGCTGCGCGCCGTGCTGAACACGCCGCGCGTGGCGGTGCGCCCGACGCCCGACGGCGCCCTCGTGCTCGATTCCGGCTGGTCCGAGCGGGAGGTGGTCATCCACGGCGACGGCGACTTCGAGGTCAGGGACAGCACAATACAGGGCCTGCTGCGCGAGGCTTCGGCGGTGCTCGCCGGTCATCCGGCGCTTGAACTGGACGGCTACGGGATGGGTCCGAAGCCGATCCCCGGCGGCGGCGAGCCGGTTCTGGGGCAGATCGACGGCATCGCGGGCTACCATGTGGCGTTCAGCCATAGCGGCGCCACGCTCGGGCTCATCGCAGGCGAGTTGCTGGCGATGGAGGTAATGACAGGCGAACCGCATCCGTTGCTGGAGGGCTTCCGGCCGAATAGATTTCGCTGAGGGGGCTGGTTTCGCTGAGGCGGGGGTTACGCCGGGCGAGCGTGCGGTTTCAGTTCCGGATTGACCGTCGTTGGCCGGGTTTCCGGCATTGCGAGAAGCACGACGAGGAGTGCCGCGACCCCGGCGGCGCTCAGCGCGAGGAAGGCCGTTTGCAGGCCGAAGCGGTCGGCGATCCAGCCGGCGAGCGCCGTGCTGAAGGTGGCGCCGAGGCTCGCCGAGAGGCCGAAGGAGCCGATGGCAAGGTTGAGGTATCCGGTCTTCCGCGTGAGGTCAGCCGCCGTCAGCGGGATCATCACCCCGATGACGGCCGCGCTGACGCCATCCAGCAGTTCGATCCCGATCAAGGGAAACACGCCCGGCAGGACGGCCAGCAGCAGGCCGCGCAGCGGCAACGCGGCAAAGCCCACCAGAAGCACGGGCCGCCGCCCCCAACGCTCGGCAGCCCGCCCTAGCCAGGGCGCGAACAGCACGACCACGACCTGGAGCGAAACGATCGACCCTGTTGTCGCGAACCCGGCATCCCTGTGACGAGCCGCCAGCGCATTCAGGGCGACCGGCAGCATCGCCGCATTGGCGAGCGTGAACAGGGCAACGCACAACGCGAACGTGTGCAAGTGCAGATCGAAGAACACAACCCATAGAGGCACTGAGCGATCTGCTGGCGGCAGGCGAGCGGGATGGTCGACCGGAGCGTCCTCCGGGTGGGGCT
This sequence comes from Acidisoma sp., assembly GCF_965199065.1. Taxonomy (NCBI): domain Bacteria; kingdom Pseudomonadati; phylum Pseudomonadota; class Alphaproteobacteria; order Acetobacterales; family Acidocellaceae; genus Acidisoma; species Acidisoma sp. The sequence continues at coordinate 1,252,118 of NZ_CBDAQN010000003.1, forward strand.
TCAGGAGCAACAGGGAGGCGAGCGCCGGCACGGTCATCGCGGCGCCGAGGAAGAACACCGCCTGATGGGACATCATGTAGACAACAACGCCGAAGAGGCCCGCGGCGGCCGCGTTGCCCAGCGAGGCGTAGCGATGATTGGTGCCGACCCGTTCACCGAAGGCCGCATGGCCCCAGAGATTGAGAGTGAGCGCCACCACGCTCATGCTGAGGACCGCGGCTCCGAAGCCATACAGAACCTCTGCGCTCCAGACGGAGCCGCGGCTTGGCCATAGAGCCATAACCAGAGCGCTCATCCCGAGCGCGCCCAGGCTGGCGGCGCAGACGAGCCGTTTCTGATGCACACGATCGACGAGAAATCCGCCCGGCACCTGGCTCGCCACGCTCGCTATCGCGCCCAGGCTGAGCGCGAGACCCACCTCGCCCTGTGTCCAACCCGACCGTGTCAGGTAGACCGGCAGGAAGGGTCCAAATCCTGTCTGAACGGCCGCCACGAAGAAGTTGAGGGCGCTGAGGCCGATGGCAGCGGAACGGGAGGGAGAGGCGGCGCTCAATCTCGGTCAGCGATCTTCAGCACACTGGAACCCTCAGCCGTGAGGCGAGGCAATGGCACTGTCTGCCCCGGTCTCCACCTTCTATACGAGGCGGAGGCGCCAGTCTCTGAGATAAAGGCCGAAATGACCTGCCTTGACGATGCAGATACGACGCGGCGGCACGGCCCTGTTTCGCGCGACCGCCCGTTCGATGTCCGCGCCTTCGGCGCCGTGGGCGACGGCCGCACGATCGACAGCGGGGCGATCAACCGCGCCATCGAGGCGGCCAGCCGTGCCGGCGGCGGAACGGTGCTGTTTCCGGCGGGGCGATACGCCAGCTATTCGATCCGGCTGCGGAGCCGCGTCAGGCTCCATCTCGACCGCGATGCCGTCATCCTCGCGGCGGACGCCAGTGACAGGGGCGGCTACGACCTGCCGGAGGACAGCATCGCGGCACAGTTTCCCTATCAGGACTTCGGCCACAGCCATTGGCGCAACAGCCTGATCTCGGGGATCGACCTGCACGACATCGCCATCGAGGGCCAGGGCCTGATCTGGGGCAGAGGACTGGTCAATGGCGATTTCGAGCCTGGGCGTCCGCCTGCCATGCAGCCTGGCATCGGCAACAAGGCGATCGCGCTTCTCGGGTGCCGAAACGTCGTCCTCAAGGATTTCTCGATCCTGCAGGCGGGACACTTCGCTGTCTTGGCGACCGGCACCATCGGAATTACAGCTGAAGGCCTGAGGATCGACACCAACCGGGACGGCCTGAACTTCGATTGTTGCCGTGACGTGCGGGTTGTCCGCTGCCGGATCAACTCCCCGAACGATGACGGCATCTGCCTCAAGAGCACCTATGCGCTTGGCCGCCCAGTGGTCACCGAAGATGTCCTGATCGCCGATTGCTGGGTGACCGGCGATTACGAACTCGGTTCGACGCTGGACGGTAGTTACCGGCCGTTGGGAAATCCGGCGCATGCGAACGTCACCCACCGCACCGGCCGCATCAAACTCGGCACGGAGTCGAACGGCGGTTTCCGCAAGATCGTCATGACGAACAACGTGTTGCAAAGCTGTCGCGGCCTGGCGCTGGAGACGGTCGACGGCGGCATTCTGGAGGATGTCCGGATCCAGGGCCTGACCATGCGCGACGTTCGTCACGCGCCGATCTACATCCGGCTGGGCGCGAGGCTGAACGGTCCGTCCGGCGCCGTTCCGGGCAAGCTCCGCGGCGTCAGCATCCGCGATGTCGATTGCGAGCAACGATACTCTTCGATGCCGATCATCGTGAGCGGCATTCCCGGCCACCGGATCGAGGATGTCGAGATGCGCGATATCCGTTTGAGGTTGAAGGGCGGCTGCGGCGCGAAGATGGCGGCGATTGTGCCGCCCGAGGCGGTCGCGTCCTACCCCGATCCTGAAAGCTTCGGCGTCGATCTGCCAGCCTGCGGGCTGTTCGCCCGGCATGTGAAAGGGCTTGATGTGAGGCGGTTCCGCGTCGAGTGCATGCGCCCCGATCTACGGCCGGCCGCCTGGCTGCAGGATATCGCGGGAGGACGTGTTTTCATCGAGCGCCCGGCGGGCGTGCGGGCCAGGCCGCTCGTCAGGCGTTTCGGCGATGTCCGCGCATTGGGGAGCCGTTCGGATGGATGAGTGTGACGTCATCCGGCAGCTTTCCGCTTTCGCCGTTTCGAACTGGCACCGCGGACAGCTGATCGCGTTCTCGGCCGTGGACGGGCCGACGGATTACGTGGCTGGACTGGTCATCCGGACAACGGAGCATCCCGCGGGGCTTGAAGTGGTCCGGCCCGATACCGCCCCCATCACCTTCGGCGAGCCGCCGGAGACGGACATCATCGTCGCCAGCGACTTCTTTTCGTTCCGCTCGGCAAGCGGTCGCACGAGCGGCTGCCTGCTGGACGCGCATCATCTTCTGATCGTGGGGTCCCCGTTGCTCTTCGGCGGGAGCGAGACGGTGCGATGCGTCTCGCGGGAAGGACGCTGTCTTATCGGATCCGCCTCCCATTTCGATCCGTCACTTCTGGATGCCGATTTCGGTGCAGCCTTCGCTGCACGCAGCGGTTGGGTCCTGGGCCAGCCGCAGCTCGGCCGGTCCGATGGCGAGACGCAGCGCACGATGTTCCGGGCGCTCTCCGTGATGAAGGGGCAGGTCTGTTCGCCCGAAGGCGCAATCCGGCACCGGTGGAGCACGCCCGACCGCTGGCCCCACAGGGATATGTGGCTCTGGGACACTGTATTTCATGCGATCGGCTGGCGTCATGTCGACCCGGCTCTGGCCGCCGAAATGATCGACGCGGTTTTCGATGGGCAGAGGGCCGACGGCTTCGTTTCGCACCAGCTATCCCCTACCCAAGGACCGTCCATCATTACGCAGCCGCCGCTTCTCGCCTACGGCATCAGGCTCGTGAACGATGCTGCGCCAGACAACGGCTTGCTGCGGCGCCACTACGCGAAGCTTCGCGCTTACGTCGAGTGGGACCTGGTCAATCGCGATCGGGATGGCGATGGTCTTGTCGACTGGCTCATCGAGGGCGACCCGGCCTCGCGCAGCGGCGAGAGTGGCATGGACAACTCGCCGAGGTTCGATTTTCATTATCCGACACAGTTGGCGGCCGTCGACTTCAACGCCTACCTCGCGTTGGAGTGCGAGACCCTGGCGAGCTTTGCCGGCGCACTCGGCTACATCGAGGATGTCGCGCTATGGCGGCAGAGGCACGAACGCCTTTGCCGCCTGATCAACCAGCATCTGTGGTCCGAGGAACACCAGTTCTACTGCGACCTTGATGCGGCGGCCGGTGTATTGTCGCCGGTGCTCTCCAGCGCCGGGTTCCTCCCCCTCATCTGTGGGGCTGCGACACCAGAGCGTGCGGCGGCGCTCGTGCGTCATCTGCGCGACCCAGAAACGTTCGGCACCGCGTTTCCGGTGCCCTCCATCGCCGCGCGCGATACGGCGCACTACGCGAAGGATATGTGGCGAGGCCCGACCTGGGTGAACGTCAACTGGCTGATCGCCCGCGGCCTGGAACGCTACGCCGCGCACGGCGATCATTTCTCAGCGTTGGCGCGGATGCTGGACGACGCCACCCGCCGGGAAATCGAGCGGAACTGCGGGATTTACGGCACATTCTTCGAGTATTTCGACGACCGGCGCATGGTGGAGCCGCCACGACTGCTCCGCAAAGGCAGCTGCAACCCGAGCAATCCGTTTCGACAGGTCATCCACGATTACGGCTGGACAACGACGCTCTACGTGGATCTCGTCTGCCGCTAGAGATTTTCCGGTTCGATACGGCTGTGGTCGCGGTAGCGGCGCCAGTTGCGGACATAATGCGCCGTGCCGGCATGCATGCGGGCCGCCTGTTCCGCGGCTAGGTCGCCGACGACCTTTCCCGGAATGCCCTTGACCAGCGAATTATCCGGAATCTCCTTCCCCTCGCCGATGAACGCCATCGCGCCGACAAGACAATTCCGTCCGATCCGCGCGCCGTTCAACACAACCGCGCCGATACCGATCAGAGAGCCCTCGCCGATCGTGCATCCGTGCAGCATCGCCTGATGGCCGACAGTCACGTTGTCGCCCACCTCAAGCGGAAACCCGGGGTCCGTATGCAGGACGGCATTGTCCTGCACATTGCTGCCCCGGCCGATGGTGATCCACTCGTTGTCGCCGCGCAGCACCGCGCCCCACCATACCGATGCGTCCGCACCCAGCCTCACGCGCCCGATGACCGTGGCGGTCGGCGCGATCCAGAACTCCGTGTTCTCCGTTTCCAGCCCGACATCTTCCAGGATGACCCGCATTCCGGTCAGAACCCCACCTGATCCCCGCCCTTGAGCGCAAGCAGAGCCCTCGCCTCATCCGGGCTTGCCAATTCAAGCCCCAGGCCTTCGAGAATCTGGCGCACCTTGCGTACCTGCGCCGCGTTGCTCTCCGCGAATTTGCCTGGCCCAATCCAGAGGCTGTCCTCCAGCCCCACGCGCACATGCGATCCCATTGCCGCCGCCATCGCCGCGATGGGCATCTGGTTGCGCCCGGCACCCAGCACCGACCACTGATAGGCGTCCCCAAGTAGCCGGTCCGCCGTGCGGCGCATGTGCAGCACATCCTCCGGGTGCGGGCCAATGCCGCCCAGAATCCCGAAGACCGTCTGCACGAATAGCGGCGGCGTCACCAGCTTGCGGTCGAGCATATGGGCAAGGTTGTAGAGGTGGCCGACATCGTAACATTCGAACTCGAATTTCGTGCCGTTGCCGCTCATGGCGTTGAGCGCGAACTCGATGTCCTTGAACGTGTTCCGGAAGATCAGGTCGCGGCTGTTCTCGAGAAACTCCCGCTCCCATGGATGCTTGAAGTCCTTGAAGCGGTCGAGCATCGGGAACAATCCAAAGTTCATCGATCCCATGTTGAGCGAGGCGACCTCGGGCTTGAACGTCGTGGAGGGACGGATGCGCTCCTCGATGCCCATGAACGGACTGCCGCCACTGGTCAGGTTCAACACGGCGTTCGTCGATTGCTTGATGCGCGACAGGAAAGGCGCGAAGGCCTCGGGCCGCTGATCCGGGCGGCCGGTTTCAGGGTCGCGGGCATGAAGATGCAACACGGCGGCACCCGCCTCCGCGGCGCCGATCGCCGCCTCGGCAATTTCGTCAGCCGTCACCGGAAGATGAGGCGACATCGACGGCGTGTGGATGGCGCCGGTGACCGCACATGTCACGATGACTTTTCTGGGTGTCGCCATGGAACTTGTCCTTTCAATCGATATCGTTGGCGGCGGCGCGCTTGTGAGCCAGCAGCGCCATCAACCGGCGGTCCCGCCACGTGGCGCGCTCATGAAGACCCTCTGCTGGAAGCGCGACCCGACGCTCCGCCTCGATGGCGTCACTTGCCTCCATCCAATCCACGGCGCGCTGCTGGCTCTTCCAGAGGTTTTTGTACATCCCATCGAAACGCGCGATGTAGTCCGCGACGCCACCAGGCGCATTCAGCTCTATGGTTTCGAAAGGACCCATAAAGGCCCAACGCAACCCGAGACCGTCGCGAATACCGATGTCCACATCTTCCACACTGGCATAACCATCCGCCACGAGGCGAAACGCCTCCTGCAACAGCGCCCCCTGCAGGCGATTCATCACGAAGCCATCGAGTTCGCGCTTCATGACGATCGGCGTCTGTCCTGCCCCGCGCATGATCTGTGCCGCGCGTTCCACGACCTCGGGCGCCGTCCAGGGCGAAGGCACGACCTCGACCGCCGGCACGAGATAGGGCGGGTTGATCGGGTGAATGACAAGACACCGATGCCGGCCTGCCAGCGTCTCGGTGAAGGCCGACGGGAGCAGGGCCGAGGTTGAGCTGGCGAGCACCGTATCCGGCCCCGCCAGCGCATCGAGTTCCCGGAACACGGCGATCTTCATGTCGATCCGCTCGGGTGTATTCTCCTGTACATGCGACGCGCCGTCTAGCGCCGAGCGAAGATCATCGGCCGGGGTGATACGCCGCCTGACCTGCTCCGGCGTGTGACCCGCGAGAAGGCCGTTGCCTTGCAGATCGGCAAGTACAGTATCAACGAACGCAAGCGCGGCCTCCGCCGCATCCGGCTTCGCATCATAGAGCGCGACATCGTAGCCCGCCCGCGCAAAGCTGATGCTCCACGCCCGGCCGATGAGGCCGCTACCGATGACCGCAATCTTCTCAACCATTCGCCTCTCCCGTCAGGTCATTCCTCTGCGTCAGGATTACATCGGGCGCCCCCTCGCCTGGCAAGCGTTCGGCCTTGACCCGGCCTGTATCGCCGGCACCCGCGCTGATGACGATCTGCTTGCCTGATAATCCAAGATCCATGGCTTCGTTTCCTCGTGCGCGTCCGTATTGCAGCGCAACACCAGATTTGCGCGATTTGGTTCGCGCTTACACTCGACGATGCCATGACGCGTCTGAGACGGTCAACGCAATCTACGCCCTCTTCAGGGCATTCCCCGACAGGAACAGCCGGCGGCTGCGCTGCAGGTGCATCCGCATCGCGTCAGCGGCACTGTCTTCGTCATGCGCGATGATCGCGTCGAGGATGATCCTGTGCTCCTCGAGCGTGACGGTCTCATGGCCTTTCCAGAGCAGCAGGCTCGCATGAAACATGCTCAGCCAGTGCAGCATCGCACGGCTCACGGCCTCCAACACGGCGTTGCCGGTGATCGATGCGATCATCGTGTGAAACTCCATATCCGCGGCAACAAAACGTGCCGAATCTTCATTCAGATAGGAGGTCTGGCGGCTCAATGCGCGCTCGAGCCGATCGATGTCCGCTGGCGCCGCCACGCGTGCGGCTTCACGCACCATGCCGATTTCAAAGAAGATCCGGGCGTCCTGCAATTGCGCCAGGGATTGCGGCTGCGTCGCCAGAATGTGCCGAGCGGCATGCTCGATCTGGCCGATCACATCGGCGACAGTCGGTTGCGTGACCCGCGCCCGCTCCCCATGCGCGATGACGATAAGGCCAAGCTTTTCGAGCCGCTGCATGGCCTCGCGGATCGCTGGGCGCCCGACGCCATAGGCGGCCATCAACTCCCGCTCCGAAGGTAGATGCGAGTCCGGCGCATACCCGCCTGTCTCGATCTCGCGCAGCAGGCGATCGAAGACCTCGTCGGAGAGTTTGCGACGAACGATCTTGCGTATTGGGATGACCTCGCGCCGGCGCTCCGGCCCGGAAGCTCCAGCCTTGTCGGGTCGCGGCATCAGCCTCTCCAGGGCACGACCACGGCATTCCGCTCCGCGGATTCATACGCGGCCATGACGAGGGAATAGGTGAGCAGGTTGTCGGCGCCCGATGTCTCCGGCTCCGTGCCGTCGAGCCAGGCACTCACCCACTGGCGCTGCAGGTTGAGCACGCTCTCCTGCACGACATGCCAAGGCTTGGCCGTCCAGCTTGGCGCATCCGGTTCGGCTGACCGTTCCTCCACTGCTCCATTGGAGGTGATGCGCAGGCAGTAGTCCTCGAGAAGTTCGATGGTGCCGCGCTCGCCCTCGATACGCAGGATGGTTTGGGGAAACAGCTCCGGCAGCCGCTGGCTCGAGTAGCTGCAATCGACGATGCTGGTGCCTCCGTTCTCATGGCGGATGACGGTGGTTGCCACATCCTCTCCGACAATCGCGGGATTGATCCGCTGTGTGACGGAGTAGAGCGTCCGCGCCTCGCCCATGATCGCGCGGCACACATCGAGGATGTGGATGCCGAGATCGATCAGGATGAACCGCTTTTCCGTGGCAAGATAAGGCTGGCCAGCGTAGACGTCGTAACCGCTCCGAAAGGAGAGCTGCGCGAAGTGCGGCGTGCCGATCCGCCCCTCTGCCACTGCCTTGCGTACTGCCAGGATCGGCGTCTGAAAACGAAAGTTTTCGTGCACCATCAGACGAAGCCCTGCCACGCGACAGGTCTCGACGATGGCAACACAATCTTCCCAGCTTGGCGCCAATGGTTTCTGGACGATGACGTGCACGCCGTGTTGAGCCGCGAGAGCGACGAGCGGTCGATGGGTTTCCATGGTCGTCACGATATCGACGAAGTCCAGTCTCTCGGCCTGAAACATGGCTTCGGCGCCGGTGTAGGCGCGGCCAGCATGGAACCGCGCACGAGCGGCCTCCGCCTTCTCCGGGTCGCGGTCGCAGACGGCGACAAGCTCGACCTCGGGGATCATGCCCCATGCGTTGAGATGGTTCTGGGCAAAGAAGCCGCACCCGATCACCGCCATACGCAACTTGGTTTGCGCCATCATCATGCCCCCCGGGACGTCACTGGTTCGGTTTCAGGCGTTGCAGATTTCCTGAACCGACTTCAGCACCGCATCCTTGTTGAAGACGCGGTCGAGCCAGCCCTCGCGGAAAATCTGCGGCTTCGCCTGTGCGATCGCATAGAGCGCGCCATCGGAGAACTTTCCTTCCGGGAAAGCCTCAAAGGCAATCGAGAGGCCGATGTTGATGTGGCCCAGCATGAAATCCATCGCCGCCTGCCGCGGCACCCCACGGCGCACCACGTCATCCACTGCCTCCCGCATCGCGAGACAGAGGGTGATGCCGACCGTCTCGGACAGGGCGGGCTCCAAGATCGCTATGTCCTCAACCGTGCAGCGATGCGCGCGCATCACCGGCTTGTAGATCTCGCGGGCGATTTCCTCGCAGAGGGCATAGTGCTCCTCCGGACCCTGCATGAGGGCGCAAACGATGTGCTGCTTGGCGTGAATGCCGCCGAAGAAGTCGTTCTTCGCCACGGGGTCGGTCTCGTCATTGAAGATCGGCGGATGGCAGGGATGGGTGACGAAGAACGTCACATCCTTCCGGTCCGGCATCTCGCCCGCGAATGGCGCGGCTGCGTCAAGCACGATCAGCGCCGTGTTGGGGCGGACCTTCCCGATGATCTCATGCGCGATCTTTCCGATCAGCCGGTCGGGCACTGCCATGAGCACGACATCCGCCTGGCCCAAAGCCTTGTCCAACCCGACGCATTCTGCGCCGGTTGCGTTCCGCAGCCGCTCGCGCCCGGCCTCCGACACCTCGACATGATCGACGCTGAAACGCGAACCTTGCAGATTAGTGGAGAGGCGAACGCCCATCTTTCCACCTGCGCCGAGCAGAGCAATTTTGGTCATCTCATCATCCTTCGTTCAAGCGGTTGCTGAAATCGGGTGGCCGCCGGCCTTGATCCGCCCGAAGTAGTCCGGCGTCCCCATCTGCCCACCCTTGAGGGCCAGTTCGAGATTGCGATGCGCCGGATCGTCCGAGTGCGCCTTGCAAAGTGCCGCCCCCGGCACCGTCGCCGCCAGCGCCGTGAGCGCATAGACACCCAGGGCGAGTGCCGCATGGCTTGACGTGTCACCGCCGGCGATGATGCCGCGGTCAAGGCCCGCGCTGCGCATGACGCCGTCGAGCAGGCGGCCGAGGCCGTCCCCGATGCGGTCGTTCACGTCATCCGCCGAAACGCCCGCCGTCTCCACCGCTTGACGCAATGCCGGCACCGACGGGTCATCCGGCCCCCGGGCAGTGTAGATCACCGGATCCTGGCCATCCGACAGCACCCGCAACGCGCGCGCGGTTCCTGCCTCCAACTCCGCCGCCCATCGCCGCTCGTCGACCGCGGCCGCGGGATCGAGCCGGATGCCCTCGAAGCCATGAGCTTCCGCCCAGGCGATCTGCTCCGCCGTCACCGGAGAGCAGGATCCGGATACGGCCACGACATGAGGGGCGCGGCTGGCCGTCGTCAGTTTCTCGCCCGCCGGAATGAGCCCACATGACTGCCAATACGCGATCAACGCGTAGTCGACCCCCTGTGAGCCGACAACGAACTGCACCGGATCGCGATGCTGCCAGACCAGCCGGCCTGCTTCGGCCAGCGTCTCCTGATCCACGATATCGAGCGAAAGAATGCGCGCGCCGCTGTCTCGCAGCTGCGCGATCACGTCGTCAGCCCGTCCACCCTTCATGGCGACAAAATCGACGACGCCGGACGGCAGCGTGGTTTGCGTCGCCAAGTGGCGGCCGAGATCGGCCTCATGCATCGGCGTCACCGGATGCCGGCTCATCGTCGGATGGCGATCGAGACGATGGCCGGTCCCGGCGACAGTGGCGAAGAGGTTCCCAAAGGCCTGGTAGCGATGAATGGCAGGCGCCGCCGTGACAAGAGGGACCCAGCCGTTGCCGAACGCCTCCATGCCGATGTCGATCGCCGCGCCAATGGAGCCCACGGCCGGTGAGGAATCGAAGGTTGAGCAGATTTTGTAGTGGATGAGCGGGGCGCCGCTGGCGCGAAGCTCAGCGAAGATCGGCGGCAGATGATCCCGCATCCACGCCGGCGATTTCGACCGTGCAACCCCGGCAATCCCGATCCCGCGCATGCCCGGGAAACGGGCCAGTTGCTCCGGGCGAGGGATGTCGAAGAACAGCACCGCCGGCAGGCCGGCGAAGGTCAGCGCCTCCATCGTGGCAGCCGACCCCGTGAAGTCGTCGCCATACCAGGCGATGAGCGGTCCGGCCGGCAGCCCGGTCATGGCGAGCCCGATCTCCCAAAAGCCTCGATAGATTGTGCAAGCTCACGATGGTCACGCGCGTGTTCCTCGAGCGCGATGCCAGCCACGGCCGCTTCCCAGGCCTGGGTGATGGCGCGGACGCCGGCGCCTGGGCCGCCCGGATGCCCCATGATGCCGCCACCACCAAGATAGAGCAGATCAACCGACCCGCCGTTGCGGGCAAACGTCTCGGGTGCCTGCCCGCCCCATTGCCCGGAGCCGATCACCGGCAAGGCGCGGTCGCTTTCGTCGAGCAGCGGCGTCATGCAGTCATGGAAGGAGCGGACGAAGCTGTCGTCGGGCTCCCAATACTTGGCGCCGATGCCGTTGACCTGGAACTGGTCGACGCCGAGCAGCCGCCAGAGCGTCTGATAGACGCTGAAGTCGAGCCCAAGATCCGGATGGCGCGTCAACATGTCCCAGCCCGTGCGATGTGCATGCAGCACCAGGCGCGACCGTTTGCGGAGATAGGACATCCCGCCGTAGCCGATGGAGTTGATCGGGATCACGGCGGCGTTGCCGCCCGCATCGGCGACGATGTCGTGATGGCGCAGCATCGTGTCGAGGTCAGCACTCCCGATGCCGAAGGCGTACATGACTTTCCGGCCCGTCTTCTGCTCGTGATCGAGGATCACCGGCATCACCGCGCGCACCCGGTCGGCCAATGGGGCATAGCGGGGGTTCATCATCTTCTCGTCGTCCTTGATGAAGTCGACCCCTGCCTCCACCAGCTCCCGGGTGACGTCCGCAACCTCGGATGGCGCGAGACCCAGATTAGGCTTGATGATGCTGCCGATGAGTGGACGACCGTAGACGCCGGTTAGCCGGCGACTGCCCGCGATGCCGAATGCCGGCCCCGGATGCGCCCGGATAAACTCCGGCGGCAGGCTCAAGCCGACGATGCGCACGCCGGACAGGCCGCGCACCGAAAACACGCCGCCGAAGGCAATCGTCACCAGCGCCGCGATGTCGGTGCCGATCACCTCCATGGGGAAGTCGATGTCGACATCCGCCCGGGCATAGACGCCGCCCTCAACTCGGTTCTGTGGAAAGGCCGGGCCATCATGCGGCTCCAGCATCCGGATGTCGGCGACGCGCGCGGCACAACGGGCCTTCAGATCGGCTGTCTCTCCAGGCACGGCGACAAAGGTGCCTGTTGACTGGTCACTCGCGATCTTTTCGGCCAACCGGCTGATGTCGCCGCCGGTCTCGATGCGATAGGTCAGCCGTATCGCCGCCATCGTAATCACGTCTCCTCGGGCAGCCGCGCGCCTCGGACCGCTTGACCGCACAAGCCCCCGGTCCGCGGACTGATGATGTCATTATACCAGTTTGAAATTAGCGGCAATGCCCTGGCCCGATTGGGGTCGTTTGAGGCTCAGTCTGTCTCAGGCGCGCGATCCAGGCCCGCTGCACGGTGGCCGTCCGGGGGGTTTGAAAGGAGGTCTGCCGCATGATCTCGGGGCTCTGCGCGGAGCGGCTCTCGAACAATGGCTGGTTACGACTTGGGCCGACCGCGCTTGATACTCGCGGCCGCCGAGCGCCTTCGCCTTATTCCTGACGAAGCCACGCGCGGAGGCGGCGCCATGGCTTCACCTGCCCGGCTGCGCTTCCCGCGAGGTAGCCGTTCGGCATCTTCGTTAGTTGTTCGAGCACTCGCGCCGCCATCAGGCCGCGGTGGCCGCGCGTCCAATGGTCGGCCGCCTCGTCATCAGGTATCCAGTCCGGGAGCGTCAGCATGAGGTATTGCGCGAGCCCGTCGAGAAGAGGCTCGTAGGTCGACCTCAAAGCACGAAGTGCTTCAAACGCCTGCCCTCCCGCGGCGAGTTCGATACCGTCCTCCGTCAGGGCTGCCTGCAGGCGCACAGAGGCTTCCACCGGCAACCGGTCTCCGCCGGTGTAGCGGGAGGGAGCGATCCGGAAGGACCGGGCCATTTCCACAGCCACCTGACGCATCACCTCGAACGTCATCCGGGCCTGAAACACCTTGGCGCCATCGACGCCCACGATAATCAAGGCGCAGCAGTCGGTGACGGCGGTGAGCGCCGCCAGCCATGACTGGTTGTCGTGCTGCGACCTATAATAAGCGAGCATTGGATACGAGAGGTGTCCTTCAAGAAGCTGAGCGCCCCACACCTCCCACGACCTTAGAAAGTCATCCAGCTCATCCAGATTGTTGGCGTGCCTGCCCAGCAGTCCGGCCGCCGTCGGGGGAGACCCGGCCCGGCTGTCGAGCTGGATGACGAGCACCTCCCTCGCCGAGAACAACTGGTGGATGAGCGGCAGATAGCCGATGACCAGGGCGATGAACCCGAGGCCGACGCCGGCCTCCAACACCGCCAGCAGCCGGGTGACGCCGGTATGGGGGACGACATCGCCGTAGCCCAATGTGAAGAAAGTGGCGCCGCTCATGTAGATCTGGTCGAGCAGGGAGCGCTCGTGCGCGGACGCCTTGGCCGCCGGCTCGAGCGCCCAATCGAGAACCCCGAAACTCAGGATCAGTCCAGCGGCCCAGGAGGCGAACAGACCCAGCATCGCCAAAGCCCCGAAGTGGCTCAGCACCGCTTCACGTCCCCGGCGCGGCTTGAGGCTCGTCGCGAGAGTGGAGAAGCCGCGCCACATCGTGCGGAAATAGACGACCGCGAAGCGGGCGCGCCGCTGTACCCGGCGCGGTAGCAGCATTACCTCGAATGCATCCTGCAGCACGAGGAATGCCACCGCAGCGGCCGCCACCACGACAGCGACCGACTGGAGCCGCTCGACGGGGTTACCGTGCAATTCGCTGCACCGGAAGCGTCTGGCGGCTCCTTACGCCAGCGTTACGCCGGCTTCTCGAACGTGCCCGGGCTTGCGGCCGTTCCGCTCCACTGCGGCGTCCGCTCCTGCTTCGCCGCGGCCAATGCTTCGCGCACACCCGCAAGGTCGTGGTCCTTGACGTAGACCGGCGACCCGGGCTGCTGACGCCACGAGTGATCCAGGCCCCCATTGTCGACCGGATCGAAGCCCAGCTCATCGATCAGCGCCATGACCTTCGCCTTGGCCGCGGCGTCGTCCCCGGACACCGGAAGCGCGATGCGGCCGGAGGTGCCTTTCGGCTTGCCGTTTTCGAGCAGGTGCTTGGCGTAGATGTTGTTGAACGCCTTGATGACCGGGTGGCCGATCTGCTTTTCAACCCAGCGGCTCTCGACCTGACCAGACTCGATCTCCTCGATGCGCCCGTCGCGCTCGCGCGGATAGTAGTTGTTGGTGTCGATGACGGGCACGGAGGCCGGAACGTCCGCGAACAGGCTCTTGGGGAGAGACGCAACCTTATTCATGGGGATCGTCAGCACGATGAGATCCACGCCGCGAACCGCGTCGGCGGGTTGAACCGCTTTTGCGCCCGTCTCCGCCGCGAGGTCTCGAAGCGTGTCAGGCCCTCGCGAGTTCGATATGAGAACCTCGTGGTGCAGGGCCGTGAGACGGTGAGCGAGCGCTCCACCGATCTGGCCGGCGCCAATAATGCCGATTTTCATGTTAGTGCTCCGTGGTCATGAGACAGCTCATATCGGCCGTACGGCACGTTATAAAAGCCCTGAACGCCCCGACGCGAGCCGCGTCGCTCGCGCGGACCGCCTCATTCCGGCTTGGCCGCAATTGCCTCCCGCGCGATATTCAGAAGCTGGGGTGGCGTCGCGCTGGAGAGATCGGCAGTCACCTCGCCGATCACATGCCGGGCGACCTCGGCATGATGAAGCTTGATCCAGGCGATAAGGTGGTGGCCTGCATCGCTATGCCCCTCGCCGTGCCCGATCACGACGATCTTGCCGTGCGGCACCGCTCCAGCCACCGCCTGCGCGATTCGTTCGTAGTAGGTGGCGTCCTCCGCCGCCCGCTGGCCGCGCTCCCGCGTCTGATCCTTGTGGGTCAGATGGTGCAGGAAATGATGCGGATCGGCGGGCTTTATGACGTTGTTCGCCGGGTCGGACGCACTCAGGTCGAGGTGATAGACATGAGCCTCGTGGTGATCGATCGTCACCAGGAAGTTGTCGGCGGTGGCAGCCCGCTGCGGCGACATCCCCACTCTGGTCAGGAAGTGGCGGATCTCCATCACCTCGTCCAGCGTGAGATCTTTGCTGTGCGGCCGCCGGAGCATCTGCTGCTCGCCGCCAAGCTGCAGGACCGTCTCGTCATTCGCCTTGCGCTCGACGCTCCCGGCCTCGCGGAACAGCGCCATGACGTCGGTCCATTCCAGATTGCGCGCCAGCGGATGCGCATACAGGCTGTCGAGCGTCCGACGGCCCGATTTTGAAAGTCCCGCCCGGCCATCGGCAAGTCCTGTGCCTTCGGCGGTCGTCGCAGTCGTTGTCACAGCGTGTATCCTCGGCCAGTGATCATGAACGCACATGTCGATCGTGCGCCATCATGATGAGCCGCGGCCCGCGCCCGAGACAGCTTCGGAAACTACGCACGCGCGAGCATTCGGACCGGCTCGGCTGGCATCTGCGCCCCGCCTCTCCCACATGAAGTTCACGGCTACACAAAGGATATGACGATGGCTCGCACACTGACGATCGACTTCGTGTCGGATGTCTCCTGCCCCTGGTGCATCATCGGCCTGCGTGCCTTGGAGGAAGCGCTCGCGCGGACAGCCGATACGGTGAACGCCGACATCAGCTTTCAGCCGTTCGAACTGAACCCCGACATGCCGCCCGAAGGGCAGAACCTCGTCGAGCATATCACGCACAAATACGGCTCCACCCCGGCGCAGTCGGCTGCCAACCGCCAGATCATCCGGGAGCGCGCGGCGGGCCTCGGCTTCACCATGGCGATGTCCGACCAGAGCCGCATCTACAATACCTTCGATGCGCACCGGTTGCTGCATTGGGCGGAGCTTGAAGGGCGGCAGTCCAAGCTGAAGCACGCCCTGTTCGACGCCTATTTCACCGCGGGGCAGAACGTTGCCGACCACGAGGTGCTGGTTGCCGCCGCGGAGATATCGGGCCTCGATGGCACCGCCGCGCGCGAGGTACTGGCCTCCGGCCGTTATGCCGAGGAGGTGCGGGACGCCGAGGACCTCTGGCGGTCCCGAGGCATCAACGCGGTGCCGGCCGTCGTGATCGACGGGCGCTATCTCATCTCCGGCGGGCAGCCGATCGAGGTCTTCGAGCAGGCGCTCCGGCAGGTTGCTCTGCAGGAGGCTTGATCGTCCTACAGGTCCAGGATGCGTCCCATGCTCAGGATACCGTCAGGGTCGAGAGCCTGCTTCATCCGCGTCGCAAGATCGAGCGACACCGCATCGATCCGGTCAAGAAACGCACTGCGTTTGAGCCGCCCGATGCCGTGCTCGGCGCTGATGCTGCCGCCGAACTGGTCGAGGACGCCGAAGATCGTCGCCTCGGCCTCATGAAACAACGCTTCCCGCGCTTCGGCGCCGATGCCGGTTGGCGGGATGACGTTGAGGTGCAGATTGCCGTCGCCGACGTGCCCATACAGCATGACGTCGCCTGAGGGCACGCGCGCGGCCAGGAGCGGTGTCACCTGCCCGACGAAGGCGGGGATCTGCGAAATCGGGAGCGAGATGTCGGTGCGGAAGTAACGCTCGCCCCTACCCTGTCGCTCCACCATCGTTTCCCGCAGCCGCCAAAGCCGGCTGGCCTGCTCGCCGCTCGTCGCAACGACCGCATCCGCGACAAGGTCCTCGGTGGTCGTGAGCGCCGCTTCCAGCACGCCGCGCAGATCGATCCCGCCGCCGCAGGACAGTTCGCACAGCACATAGACCGGGTAAGGTTCGGACAGCGGATCGACGAGCGTTGGATCGGCCGCGAGCGACACCTCGACCGGCGCGCGCATCAGCAATTCGAAGGCGGTGGCGAGATCGCTGCAGGCATGCCGCATATGGGCGTAGAGCGCCATTGCGTCTTCGACCGTGCGAAGGCCGATGAACGCCGTCTCCACCTGCACGGGCTTCGGAAAGAGTTTCAGCGCCGCGGCGGTGATGACGCCAAGCGTGCCCTCGCTGCCGATGAACATCTGCTTGAGGTCGTAGCCGCGGTTATCCTTCCGCAAAACCTTGAGCCCGTTCCAGATGCGGCCGTCCGCCAGAACGACCTCCAGCCCGAGAACGAGATCGCGCGTCATGCCGTAGCGCAGAACGTTGAAGCCGCCGGCGTTGGTCGCGACGTTGCCGCCGATCCGGCAGCTTCCCTGTGCCCCGAAAGAGATCGGCAACAGGCAGCCTGCCGCGTCGGCCGCACGCTTCGCCTCCTCGAGCACGCAACCTGCCTCGACCACCATGGCGAAGTCGATCACGTCGATGCTGCGCACCTTGTTCATGCGCTCGAGGCTCAGCACGAGTTCGCGGCCGTCGGTAGGCACCCCACCGCCGACAAGGCCGGTCAACCCGCCCTGCGGCACGAGCGGAATATGCAGGCGATGACACTCTCGGACGACGAGCGACACGCCCGCCGCATTGCGTGGACGTGCGACCGCGAAGGGGCGCGTATGGTAGTCGCCCATCCAGTCGCGCCCGAACCGCTCCATGTCGGCGGGCTCGGTCAGGAGGATGTCGGGCGGCAGGACCGCCGCCAGTTCGTTCAGCGGCGAGGACGATTCCGCCTCGCCCCAAGCTCCAAGCGGCTTAGCCATTCCGATGCCACCCTCCTCTAACGCTCTATCGCATGGCGACGAGCGCCGACGATCGGCAACGGTATCAGAGGCGCGCGACGCCCGGCAAGCGACCGCGGGAAGCCCCGCGAGAGGCAGGCGTCGCCGTCAGACCTCTTTCTTGAGCGACGGGCTGGCCTTGAAGCGGACTGTCTTGCCCGCCTTGACCTTGACGGGCTCGCCCGTGCGGGGATTGAGCGCTTTGCGGGCCTTGGTCTTTTTCACGGTGAACGTGCCGAAAGACGAGAGTGTAAAACCGCCGGTCGTCTTTAGCTCATGGACAATTGCGTCGATCACCGCCGCGGCGGCGCGATTCGCACCGACGCCAGTGCAATCAAGAGAATCCTGAAGAACCGAGGCAAGAAAAGCCTTACTCATCGCACGCTTTCCCAAACATGTTGTTTCTTCGCTCTAATATGTGGAGGCCAGTGATTGCAAGCCCCAAGTAGGGCTTTACTGCGGATACAGAACTATTTTGTATCGTTACGATAATTTAGCTGTTCGCGAGGCTTTCGTTGGGGCTCGGGTCCGACTCGCGCCCGGTAGCGTCGGACCGCTCCAATTCTGCCTTCGCATCCGCAGCATTAAAATTTTTGACAACGCATGTCATTTTGTCGAGCAAGCGCATAGAGCGGCCCAACTCCAGACTTTTGCCGCATCAAATATGCAACGCCTGTCGGTTGGGATGTCCAAGGCTGGGAAGTGCGAGCCTAGGCAGGAAGGAAGATTCCCGGCGCTGGACCCGGCGACCATCTCGCCATTCAAAATGCTATCGAAACGATAAACTCAACCCGATCATAATCGGTCGGGCGGCGGTAAAGCTCAGCGTCCGGGATCGTTCGGCCAAAGTCCCGCGGTGCCGACCTCGATCGAATGGTCGTCGGGATCGCGAAAATACAGGCTCGAACCGCCTGTCGCCCATTCCAGCCGGCTTTCGATCGCGACGCCCACGGCCTCGAGATGGGCCTGCCACTCGTCGAGATCCGCGCTGTCGATAGAGAAGCAAAGGTGCTGCCGTCCGTGGCCGTCATGCGGCGGAATGAGGCCATAGGGCGTTTCGCTGGGCGTCACCGACGCGCCAAGCTTGAACAGCAGCAACGCCTGCCGCCCCGGCACGTCGAGCGCGCACATCCGATGGTCGCGGAGCATCACCCCGAAGCCGAAAACGCGCTCATAGAACGCCTGGGAAAGATCGAGGTCGGCGACGTAGAGCGACGTCTCCAGAACGCGGTTAACCTTGGGCATGGTCACTTGTTGCCTTGCTCCTCCGCCGGTACCTCTTCACCGGGCTTGTAGTATAGCCCGACGCTCTCCTCCGACAGCACGCCGCCGGTGAAGCTCATGTCGTCGCGGAAGGCGTCGCGGATGAAGTCCATCGTGTCGAAGTGCCGGTCCTCGAAATACATGCTGTTCACCTGCCCGCGCTCGGCGCTGTAGACGACCCGCGAGACGTGGGACCAGATCGAGGCCATGCTGCACATTCCGCAGGGCTGGAGCGTGGAGTAGAGCGTCGCCCCGCGCAGGTCGGGTCCAACGCGCTTGGTCGCCCGGCGGATGGCGACGATCTCCGCATGCGCCGTCGGGTCGTTGTCGATGGCGACCTCATTGGCGCCTTCGCCGATGATTTCGCCGTCCCGCACGATGACGCAGCCGATCGGCACTGCGCCGTCCCCCTGCCCCGCCTCGCGCGCAATGGCAATCGCGCGGCGCATGAACCGCTCGTCCTCTTCCGCCATGTCAGGGCGCTTCGAAGATGACGGTCGCCAGCGGCGGCAAGGTCAGCGAGACGCTGGCCGGAAACTCGCCCCAGGGCTCATCCTCGGCTGTAACCCCGCCGCCGTTGCCGAGGTTCGAGCCGCCATAGATGCCGGCGTCGGTGTTCATGATCTCGCGCCACGCACCCGCCTGCGGCACACCGAGCCGGTAGCCGACACGAGGCACCGGCGTGAAATTGCAGACCACGAGGACCGGCTTGTCACCCGGATCGCCGAAGCGCAGGTAGGCGAAGACGCTCTGCTCCCGATCGCCGCCGACGATCCAGCGGAAACCGCTATCGTCGCAATCATGCCGGTGCAGCGCGGGATGATCCTGATAGACGCGGTTGAGGTCGCGCAGCACGGCCTGCACCCCGACATTCTCCGGCCGGTCCAGCAGCCACCAGTCGAGCGGACGATCATGGTTCCACTCGCGGTCCTGCGCTATGTCGCCGCCCATGAAGATCAGCTTCTTGCCGGGATGGGTCCACATGAAGCCGTAATAGGCGCGCAGGTTGGCGAACTTCTGCCAGTGATCGCCTGGCATCTTCCCGATCAACGAGCCTTTCCCATACACCACCTCGTCGTGGGAGAGCGGTAGGACGAACTTCTCGGAGAAGGCATAGACCAGCCCGAAGGTCATGCTGTCATGATGCCAGCGGCGGTTGATGGTCTCCTCCTGCATGTAATGCAGGGTGTCGTGCATCCAGCCCATATTCCACTTGTAGTCGAACCCCAGACCACCCTCGCTGACAGGGCGGCTGACGCCGGGCCAGGCCGTGCTCTCCTCCGCGATCAGCAGCGCACCTGGGCAGCGCTGGCCGACGACCTCGGCGAGTTCGCGGAGAAACGACACGGATTCAAGGTTCTCGCGGCCGCCGTAGACGTTCGGCACCCACTCGCCCTGCTTGCGGCTGTAATCGCGGTAGAGCATCGAGGCGACGGCATCCACCCGCAAGGCATCGACGTGGTAGTGCTCGAGCCAGTGCAGCGCGCTGCCGATGAGGAAGCCACGCACCTCGTTGCGTCCGAGGTTATAGATGTAGGTGTTCCAGTCCTGGTGGAACCCTTCACGCGGATCCGCATGTTCGTACAGGGGCGTGCCGTCGAACTGGAACAATCCGTGCGCGTCGCCCGGGAAATGCGCCGGCACCCAGTCGAGGATGACGCCGAGGCCCGCCTGATGGCAGCGGTCGACGAGACGGGCGAAGTTCTCTGGCGAGCCGAGCCGCGCACTCGGCGCGTACTGGCCGAGGGGCTGGTAACCCCAGCTGCCGCCGAACGGATGCTCCATGATCGGCATGAACTCGACATGAGTGAACCCCATGCCCTTCACGTAGGGCACCAGCTTTTCGGCAAGCTGCGTCCAGACGTCGCCGGTATCGCCGCTTTCCGGCAACCACGAGCCGGCATGGACCTCGTAGATCGAGATCGGCGCGTTCGTCTTGCCGGAGGGGATGCGGCGTCCCTCGACCCAGGCGTGATCGGTCCAGCGGAAGCGGTCGTCGACGACGATGGAGGCGGTTTCGGGCGGCTTCTGCGCCGCGGACGCAACCGGATCGGCCTTCAGCGGCAGAACATAGCCGTCGGGCCCCAGGATCTCATACTTGTAGAGCGTGCCGGCGCCGAGGCGCGGAACGAACATCTCCCAGATGCCGGAGGCCGGATGGTGCCGCATGGGGTGGCAGCGCCCGTCCCAGCGGTTGAAACTGCCCACGACGGAGACGCGCCGCGCGTTCGGCGCCCAGACTGCGAAGCGGGTGCCGGCGACGCCGTTCTGCGTGGTGAGGTGCGCGCCCAGCGTCCGCCCGATTTCACGGTGACGGCCCTCGGCGAGCAGATAGATGTCGACTTCGCCGAGCGACGGCCCGAATGCATACGGGTCCTCGGTGATGCGGACCTCGTCGCGGGCGCTGATACGCAGCCGGTAGGGCACCAACGCGGGCATCGTGCCGCTCCAGAAGCCCGCCGGGTCGATGCTGTCGAGCGTGCCGAGCACGCGGTCCGTGTCGGCCGCGATGACCTCCACGGCAGTGGCCCCGGGCTGGAAGGTGCGAACCATGCACCCGCCCGGACCCTCGTGCGGCCCCAGGATCGCGAAGGGGTCGCCGTGCCGCGCATGGATGATGGCGTCGACAGCGCCGAAATCAGGCAGTCCGGTCCGGGACAGAACGTCGCTCATACTACTTCCCCTGTCGCCAGAACACGCGTCGCGATGTCCGCCAATCCACGCAGCGGGATCCTCAGCCAGGCCGGACGGTTGGCGACCTCATAGCGAACCTCGTACGCCGCCTTCTCGATCAGGAAGAGATCCAGCAGCGGCGTCTCGGCCGCTGCCTGCACCCAGGGGTTCACCGCGCTCTCGAGCGTTTCGCGGTATGCCCCGAGGAAAACCCGTCCGGCCTGCTCGCGGAACTGTTCGAGCAGCACGCCATGCCGCTCCGCCGCTTGCGGGGAAAGCGCGCTGGTTCCAGGCGCCGCCGCCGCCGCCGCGGTTGCGTAGTCGAAGCTGCGGAGCACGCCCGCCACATCCCTGAGGCCCGACGACTTCATCCGCCGCTGATGCAGCGGACGCGCGGGCTCGCCCTCGAAATCGATGATGTAGGCATCGTTCTGCACCACCAGCACCTGGCCGAGGTGGAAGTCGCCGTGAATGCGTGTGCGGAGGCTCCCGATGCCCTCTTGCGCCAGCTCGCGCACTGCGCGCTCCAGCGCGTCGCCCTGCCGCAGCAGCGATTTCGCCAGCGTCTCGGATTCTGCATCCGGCCATTCGCGGCGATCCTCGAGCAAGCCGAAGGCCAGCCGGATCTGTTCGATTGCGGATTCCGCCCATTCCTCCGCGGTCGCCGGTTCGACAACCTCCGGCGAAAAGTCCGGATTGTCCGTCGGCTGCGCCAGCACCGCGTGGAGCTCGCCAAGACGGCGGCCGAGCGCGGTCGCGAACTCCGTATAGGTCGCGAACTGATCGTGTTCCGCGCGCTCCTGCTGGCCGGTGACCGCCAGCTCCTCCACCGCGCGGGCGAGGAAGTCGAGCGTCCAGGTCCAGGCATCGCCCTGGTTGCGGACGAAATGCTGCACCAGCATGAGCGTGTTGGGCGTGCCGTCGGGGTCGACCCGCACCACCTCGCCCAAGAGCGCGGCCGTGTTGCCGAAGCCCTTCTCGGTGAGGAACCGGGTCATCTCTCCTTCGGGATGGATGCCCGGCGTGACATGACGCACGATCTTGATGACCGCGAGATCGCCCATGACCAGCGAGCTGTTCGACTGCTCGGCCGAGAAGCGCCGGATCTCAGGTTGCTCCGGCATCTCCATCGTGGCGGCAATCGACGTCGGCTGGAAGCGCAGCTCGCCCTGCGGCAAGGGAATTGTACGGCTGGCGAGGAGGTTCGCCAATACCGCATGGGCGAACTCGTCCACCGCGAACGCGTCGGTGATGAGGCCGACGCGACGGATGAGGCGAACGCGCGCGAGCGCCAGTTGTTGCGCCAACGGCAGAGGATTGTCGCTGTCCCAGGCGATCGCGAGAGGGAGCGCGTAGCGGTCCGTCTGACCTCCCTGGCGGGTCTCGACCTCGGCGATCAGCACGTCCGGCGCACCCGGCAACGGCACCGCATAGGCGACGGAGACGCCGTCGATCGCCTGCCCCTTGGAGCCGAACCAGCGCCTCTTCGGGATGTAGGCCGGGAGCGCCTCACCTTCGAGGATGCGGCGTCCGGAGGGTCCCGTCACCGCTTCCAGAGCGCCGTTACGGACGACAATCGTCGAGAACTCGGGCAGCGCTTCCGGCGCCGGCGTATGCCATGTCGGCAACTCAGCCTCCTGTGCGAGCAAAAACCAGAATGACCCGTAAGGCGGCAGGGTCAGGAGATAGGTCAACTGTCCAACCGGCGGGAACACGGACCCGCCGACTATGTCCACGGGCACGCGGCCGATGTAAGCGGAGAGATCGAGTTCCACCGCCTGCGCCGTGCGGGATAGATTGCACACGCAAAGCACGGTTTCCGCCTTCTCGCCGGTCAACTCGCGAAGATACGCGAACACCTTGCGGTTACCGGGGTAGAGGAACCGCAGCGAGCCACGGCCGAAAGCCGGGTGGCTCTTCCGCACGGCCAGCATGCGCCGCATCCAGTTGAGCAGCGAATACCGATCGCTCTCCTGCGCCTCCACGTTCAGCGCCTGGAACCCATAGAGCGGGTCCATGACGACCGGCAGCACCAGCGAGGCGGGGTCGGCGCGGGAGAAGCCGCCATTGCGGTCATACGACCACTGCATCGGCGTCCGCACACCATCACGGTCGCCGAGATGGATGTTGTCACCCATGCCGATTTCGTCGCCGTAATAGATGACCGGCGTGCCGGGCATCGACAGCAACAGGCCGTTCATGAGCTCGATCCGGCGGCGGTCGCGCTCCAGCAGCGGCGCCAATCGCCGGCGGATGCCGAGGTTGATGCGCGCCCGGCGGTCACGCGCGTAGGTCTCCCACAGGTAATCCCGCTCGCTATCGGTGACCATTTCAAGCGTAAGCTCGTCATGGTTGCGCAGGAAAATCGCCCATTGGCAGTTCTCGGGAATATCCGGCGTCTGCCGCATGATGTCCGTGATCGGGAAACGGTCCTCGCGGGCAATTGCCATATACATCCGCGGCATCAGCGGAAAATGGAACGACATGTGGCATTCATCGCCGTCGCCGAAATAGACCTGCGCATCCTCCGGCCACTGATTGGCCTCCGCGAGGAGCATCTTGCCGGGCGCGTACGCATCCATTTCCGCCCGGATGACCTTCAGGATCGCATGCGTCTCGGCGAGGTTTTCGTTGTTGGTGCCTTCCCGTTCGACGAGATAAGGCACCGCGTCCAGCCGCAACCCGTCGATGCCGAGGTCGAGCCAGAAGCGCATGACGGCCAGCACTTCCTCCATGACCGCCGGATTGTCGAAGTTCAGATCCGGCTGATGCGAGTAGAAGCGGTGCCAGTAATATGCGCCCGCCACGTCGTCCCAGGTCCAGTTGCTCTTCTCGGTATCGACGAAGATGATGCGCGTGCCGGAGTACTTCGTGTCGTCGTCGGACCAGACGTAGAAGTCGCGCTCCGGCGAACCTTTCGGTGCGAGACGTGCGCGCTGAAACCAGGGATGCTGATCGCTCGTGTGATTGATGACGAGCTCGGTGATGACGCGAAGACCGCGGTCATGGGCAGCCGCGATGAAGCGCTGCACATCCTCGAGCGTGCCGTAATCGGCGTGTACGCCGCGGTAGTCGGCGATGTCGTAGCCATCGTCACGGCGCGGCGAGGGGTAGAAAGGCAACAGCCAGATGGCAGTGACCCCAAGCTCGGCAACGTAGTCGAGCTTCTGCAACAATCCCTTGAAGTCGCCGACGCCATCATTGTCCGCGTCGAAGAACGACTTGATGTGCAGCTGGTAGATGACGGCGTCTTTATACCATAGCGGATCGTCTCCCAGGGGAGGAGGCTGGCTGCTCATATCCACGGTCAATTGGTCTCCGGCTGAACGCGCCACAGCGCATAGGGAAAGACAGGGTCGAGGGTGATCCTTTGCCACTTGCCTGTCCAGGCCAGCGTACGCCTTGCGATAAGGTCCGCCATAGGCAAAGTGCCGTTATCGGGCACGCCCCACTTATAGAACGGTATCTCCGTATTGGCGGCCTGCACGCCTTGCGGATCGAGATTGACCGCGACGATGACGACGTTCGAGCGGTCCGCCGTCGCCTTCTCGTAGATCATCACCTGGTCGTTGTCGGACGGCAGGATGGTCAGTCCGAGATGGCTCTGCAGCGCAGGGTTCTGACGGCGGATGCGGTTGAGGCCGGTAATCTCGCTGACGATGTTGCCCGGCCGGTCCCAATCCCAGGCGCGGATTTGGTATTTTTCCGAATCGAGATACTCCTCGCGGCCCGGCAGCGGCGTCGCCTCGACGAGTTCGAACCCGGAATAGACGCCCCAAAGGCCGGAGAGCGTTGCCGCCAGCGCCGCGCGGATAAGGTGACCGGCGCGGCCCGTCGTCTGCAGGAAGACAGGGTTGATGTCCGGCGTATTGACGAAGAAGTTGGGCCTGAAGAATTCCGCCTCCGGGCCTTGCGTCAGCGTCGTAAGATACTCTTCCATCTCCGCGCGCGTGTTGCGCCAGGTGAAGTAGGTGTAGGACTGGGTGAAGCCGACCTTGCCGAGCCGGTTCATGATCTTCGGCCGGGTGAAGGCCTCGGCCAGGAACTGCGTGCCGGGATAGTGCGCCCGCACCTCTGCGATCAGCCACTCCCAGAACGGGAACGGCTTGGTGTGCGGATTGTCGACGCGGAAGATGCGCACGCCCTGCTCGCACCAGAACAGCACGACCTCGGCGAGCGCCACCCAAAGATCCGGCACCGCCCCCTTCGCGTAGAAGTCGACATTGACAATGTCCTGATACTTCTTAGGCGGGTTCTCAGCGTATTTGATCGAGCCGTCCGGCCGCCAGGCGAACCAGCCACGATGCTCGCGCAGCCAGGGATGATCGGGCGAGCATTGGATCGCGAAGTCGAGCGCCAGTTCGAGCCCGTGCTCAGCCGCGGCGTCCCGCAGGTGCTTGAAGTCGGCGAGCGTCCCCAGTTCCGGGTGGATGGCGTCATGCCCGCCGTCATCGCTGCCGATGGCATAGGGGCTGCCGACATCGCCCTCCGCCGCATTCAGCACGTTGTTGCGGCCTTTGCGGTTGCTGCGGCCGATCGGGTGGATCGGCGGGAAATACAGCACGTCGAATCCCATGTCGCGAATGCGCGGCAGGTGCTTTTCCACGTCACGGAACGTCCCATGCCGGTCGGGATCGTCGCTCATGGACCGCGGGAAGATCTCATACCAGCTGGCGAAACGGCCCTCGATGCGGTCGGCATCGACGGGTATCACGTCGGAGCGCACCGCGAAGGGGCGAGGATCGGCGGCCATCATGAGGTTCGCCACATCGACCGACAGCAGCAGCGCGATCTGCGTGCTCAAATCGGCGGCATGCAGTTGTTGCGCGATCTTCGCGAGCGGCGCCCCGGCCTCGTCGATCAGGTGGCGGCCTTCGATAAGCTCGACGGAAACGTCCACCCCCGCATTGTGCTTCTTCCCAAGCTCATCCCGGAACGTTGCAAATGCATCACGCCAGGCTTCGACCACAAACTCATGGAGGCCGACCTGCTCCAGCGGAAAGCTCGCATGCCAGCGGTCGTTGACGAGCAGACGCATGCGCGTCTCGCGCCAGTTGTGGTCGCCCACCCGGCGCCACCGCAGCGCCACACCGAGCTGGTCATGCCCGTCGCAGAGGATATCGGCCTCGACCGTGACCTCCTCGCCGGCAACGCGCTTGGCCGGAAACCGCCCGCCGTCGATGCTCGGCGTGATCCGCTCGATGCCGATGCGCCGCCCTTCCTCCGCTGCGCGCTTGGCGGAACTTGCGAGAGGCGGCCGCTCCTGGGCCTGCATCGGGTGGCCATGCAACGCCACCAGCCGCAGTTCCGCGGGTTCGAGCGTCAGCACGGCGCCGGGCGCCAGGCTCTCGGCTTCGAACCGTCCGCCGAGGGCAATGACGAGGGGGCCGACGGGCACCGTCGTCCGACGCCGCAGGGCCGTGTTCACGACGGTGAGCGTCGCCTTGTCAGCGTAGCGAAGATCGGCGTCACTGCGGACGAACGCCAGCGCCGTCGCATCCGGGCTGCTGAGGATGCGCGGCAGACCGGCGCTGTTCAGGCGGTTTGCGGCCTCGATCTGAGCCGCAAGCGAGGGGTCGAGGTCATACTCGGCCGGGCTGTCCCGGCGCGGATCCCAGGACCGGGTTTCGCTCGCCTCGAAGCCCATCGGCATAAGCAGCCCGTCCCCGAAGGCGGCGGCGAAGCCCAGCATACGGCGCTGGGCCGCGGGCAGCAGGACGAGATCGCCCACAGTCGCCCCGAGCCGGGCTCCGAAGGGCGCCTCCACCGCGGCGATGGCCGGCGCCACGCGCCGCAGCAGCGTCGCCTCATCCCAGAGCCACTCGCTCCGGAAGTCCCACCAGGGCAGCGAGGAGAAGACGTAATCGAGCCCGCGCCCGGCCAGCGAGACCATCGCCTCATGCGTCAGTCCAGGCGTCCAGCCCAGCAGGGCCGCCTGGATGTTGGCGCGAAGGTTGCCGACGAACCCCGGCAGAGCCTTGACGGGGATGCCCCGGAGGTCCAGCCGGAACCCGGCGATGCCCGCGTTCTGCCAACCCGCGAGCCATTGCGACCAGAAGGCGCCAAGCGCCTCGGCGGCCCCGCCCCAGCGCGCCTGAGCGGCGTCCGCCGAGGCGCCGTACCGGCGTGGGTCGAGCGACCGCCCCGCCTCGCCCGCATGAAACAGGTCCGGATGGTCCTGCCCAAGCTTGCCCATTCCCGCGACCTGCGAAAGGTGGACATCCAGCAGCGGCGTCAGCCCCCGGGCGCGGCAGTCTGCCGCAAACTGGCGGACGGCGTTCTCCGCGGAGCCCGACCAGCCGAGCGCCGGATGCACGCGGTCGAAGTCCTCCGGGAGGAGCAGCGACGGCCCGGCGAACAGCGGCGCCGTGAGCACATGCGTGAAGCCGAGCGCGGCGGCCCGGTCCAGCCACTTGCCCCAGCCGGAGAGCGGCCCGGCGAGCAAGGGGTTGAGCATGTAGATGCGCGGGCGCGTCCCCTCCGGGGTGGACCCTCCGGGGGCGGCTCCTTCTCCCATGCTGACCTGGGCGGATTTAACGGCGGTGACGCCTCTTTGGGATGTCATCAGCGGCCTTTTCTTTCTGATGGGTCATCGTCAGCCGGAAGGTGGGGCGCAGGCGGCGAATTGCCAGACGGCGCTCTTCTCTGGGTGGCGAGCCGAGCGCTGCCTTCAGGAGAAGGTTCGGGCGATGATCCGTCCGGTATCCGCCAGGACGTTCTCGCGTGAAGCCAGGGTTTCCGTCGACCGGGTGTAGTAGATGGCGGCGAGCACCGGGGCCGCCTTGGGCGGCAGAATGATCCCGATGTCGTTCCGGGTGCCGTTCTCGCCCGATCCGGACTTGTCGGCAACGCGCCAGTGCGGCGGTACTCCGGCGCGCAGAAGGCTGGCGGTTATCCGGCCGTCGAGCATCCAGGTCTCCAGCCGCCCGCGCGAGCTTTTAGTCAAGGCGTTGCCCAGTAGCACGACGTGAAGATCGCGGACCATCGCCTCCGGCGTCGTGGTGTCCCGGGGATCGCCCGGAACTGCGGTGTTGAGCGCAGGCTCAAAGCGGTCGAGGCGGGAAGTCGTGTCGCCGATCGCGCGCGCGTATCGGGTCCAGCCGGGCGGTCCGCCGATCAGCTTGAGCAGAAGGTTCTCGGCCGTGTTATCGCTCCATTCCATGGCCGCGGCACATAAAGCGGCGACGGTCATGAAGCCGGCGCCGGCGTTTTGCCGGGCGACAGGCGCATAATCCAGAAGATCGGCGCGGGTGTAGGGAACGCGCTGGTCCAACGTCATCTTCCCCTCATCCACGGTGGCGAGAACAGCCGCGGCAGTCAGGAACTTGTGCGTGCTGCACATGGCGAAACGTTCATCTCCGCGATAGCCGATGCGGCGTCCCGAACCGGTATCGACAGCGACCACGCCCAGCCTTCCGCCATGTCGGGCTTCGAGGTTCCCGATCGCGGCGTGCGCCCGCGCCAGCCCAGGATCCGACTGAGCGGCTTGCGGCGTGGCGCCGTTTTGGGCACGGGCCGGAAGGGCGCCGCAGAATGCCGCGCCGGATGCGGCGGCTGCAAAGGAGCGGCGGGTAAGCGCCAGGGTCATGGGTTCCCTCTCGACTTGGCTTTCCTGTGGACGAACCTCGCCGGGCGGGTAATCAGGCATCACCACCGCGACTGGCAGCGCCCTGTAGGCCGCCGCGTTGAAGCTGCCTACCCTCCCCGGCCCGCGACCAGAGGAGGAACGCATCCGGCAGTCCGGTAGGGGGTTGTCGTCAGCGCGCCATGCGCGGCACGATGGGCCATCACCGACGGAGCTATCCTCATGCCGATCATCAACCGCATCGCCGATTTCCATGAGGACATGACCGCGTGGCGGCGTGACCTGCACACGCATCCGGAACTCGGGTTCGATCTGCCGCGCACCAGCGCCCTCGTTGCCGACAAGCTGCGTGAGTTCGGCGTCGACGAGGTGGTGACCGGCATTGCCAAGACCGGCGTTGTCGGCGTCATCCGTGGCCGCCACAGCGAAACGGGCCGCGCCATCGGCCTGCGCGCCGACATGGACGCGCTGCCGATCCTGGAGGAAACCGGGTTGCCCTACGCCTCGGCGACACCCGGCCTCATGCATGCCTGCGGACATGACGGCCACACCACCATGCTGCTGGGGGCGGCGCGCTACCTCGCGGAAACCCGGAACTTCGACGGCACCGTCTATGTGATCTTCCAGCCTGCGGAAGAGGGTGGCGGCGGCGGGCAGGTCATGGTGCAGGAAGGCCTGTTCGAGCGTTTCCCGATGCAGCAGGTCTACGGGATGCACAACTGGCCGAACATCCCCGCCGGCGTCTTCACCTTCCGTCCGGGCCCGATCATGGCGGCGACCGGGCGCATCACCATCACCGTCACCGGGCGCGGCGCGCATGGCGCCAAGCCCAACGAGGGGATCGACCCGATCCTCGTCGCCTCCCATATCGTCACCGCCCTGCAATCGATCGTCGCGCGCGGCATGGAGCCGACGGAGGCCGGCGTCGTCACCATCGGCCACATCTCCGCCGGCAATGCCGAGAACGTGATCCCCGAGCGGGCCATCATGAAGGGCACCGCGCGCTGGTTCTCACCCGAGGTGGGAGACCTGCTGGACGCCGGCGTGCACCGCATCGCGAATGGTGTGGCGGCGGCCTTCGGTGCGACCGTGGAGGTGGAATTCAAACGCGCCTATCCGGCGACCATAAACGATGCCGAGGCGACCGAGCTTTCGCACAAGGCGGCAGCCACTGTCGCAGGCGAGGCCCGCGTGGTGCCGATGGAGCGGCCTACGATGGGCGCCGAGGATTTCTCCTACATGTTGAACGCGAAGCAGGGCAGCTACATCCTGCTCGGCGGCGGGCGGGGACCGGACGATGCCGGCGTTCATCACCCGCGCTACGACTTCAACGACGATGTTCTGCCTGTCGGCGCCTCCTACTGGGCGACGCTGACCGAGCAACTGCTGCGGGCGTAGCGCCTCACGGTTTGAGGAACGCCAGGAAGTGGCGTTCCGCGCGCCGGAACATGAAAATCAGCGTGAACGATATGCACAGGTAGAGGATCGCCGCGAAGCCGAACGCGGAGAACGACTCGTACGTTGCGGAGTTCGCGTCGTTGGCGATCTTCAGGATATCCGGAACCGTTGCCGTGAAGGCGAGCGTCGTCGAATGCAGCATGAGGATGACCTCGTTGCTGTAGGCCGGCAAAGCGCGCCGCAGCGCGCTCGGGATGATGATCCGCCGGTAGAGCGTGACGGTCGACATGCCGAGCGAACGCGCCGCCTCAACCTCGCCGAATGCGGTGTCCCGGATTGCACCCGCGAATATGGCGGTTTCGTAGGCGGCCGTGTTCAGGCCGAACGCCAGGATGGTGCAGTCGATTCCCTTCCGGAAGAACTCGTTGAGGAACGACGTGTGCTGGACGATGCTGAGGCTATAGACGCCGGTGTAGATGATGAGCAGCTGCACGAAGAGCGGCGTCCCGGTGAAGACGAAGACAAAAACCCAGACTGGGACGCGGATAAAGGGATTGCGCGAGTTGCGGGCGATGGCGAGCGGCAGCGCGATGCAGAAGCCGATGGCGAGTGACGCCACCAGCAGCCACAGCGTCATCGCGACGCCGGTCATGGTGTAGCCGTCGGAATAGAGGTAGGCGCGCCAGTAGGTCTGGATGATGCCGATCACAGCGCCGCTCTCCGCACGCCGATGGCGTAGCGCCTCTCCAGCATCACCAGCACCCCGTTCGATGCCGTTGTCAGCACAAGGTAGACGACGCCGGCGATCACGGAGAAATAGAAGGTGCGGAAGGTGCCTTTCCCGGCATCCTGCGTCGCCTTGATGATGTCGGAGAGCCCGATGAGCGACACCAGCGCCGTCGCCTTCAGGATGACCTGCCAGTTGTTGGCGAGCGCCGGCAGAGCGTAGCGCATCATCTGGGGAAACAGGATGCGGCGGAAAACGAGGAACGGCCTCATCCCGAAGGACCGCGCCGCCTCGAGCTGGCCGCGAGGCACGGCGAGGAAGGCGCCACGGAACGTCTCGGTGAAGTAGGCGCCGTAGATGAAGCCGAGCGTGATGACGCCGCTGGTGAACGGGTCGAGGTTGAACTGCTGCAGATTGAGGGCGTCGGTGAGGTCGTTCAGCCAGATCTGCAGGCTGTAGAAGATGAGCAGCATCAGCACGAGGTCTGGCACGCCGCGGATGATGGTGGTGTAGATCGTCGCGATGCCCTGCGCGATGCGATTCCTCGACAGCTTGGCGGAGGCGCCGATCAGCCCCAGCACGAAGGATAACACCAGGGTCAGGATCGAAAGCTCGATGGTGGCGAGCGTGCCGGCAAGGATCGTGGGGCCGTAGCCTTGCAGATTGAACATCAGCCTGTCTTTTCCTGTCGCCCGTCACGCGCGGCGCGGCGCTTGACGGGCGATTGCCAATGCAAAGGAGCCGGCCTCGGTCTTACGGATTAGCGGAGGGCTCGTAGATGCTGAAGTTGAAATACTTGCTCTGCAGCTTGTCGTAGGTGCCGTTCGCGTGGATCGCGGCGATCGCCTCGTCGATGTTCTTGAGCAGTTCGGGCTCGTCCTTCCGGACACCGATGGCGGCGTATGATCCCAGGACATCCTTTGGATCGTAGGTGATGTCGGCGACGAGGGCGTAGCCCGCGCCCTTCGGCGTCTTGAGGAACCCGAAGTCGGCCTCGACGCTATCCTGCAGCGAGGCGTCCAGCCGGCCGGCGAGAAGATCGGAATAGACCTGATCCTGTCCGGCATAGGAGACGATGTTGACGCCGTTGGGCTTCCAGTAGGTGTTGGCGTAAGACTCCTGGACCGTGCCAGACTCGACGCCGATGGTCTTGCCCTTGAGGCTGTCGGCCGTGGGCTTCAGACCGGCCCCTTTCTTCGCGATCAGGCTCGTCGGCTCGTCATACATCTGGGTCGAAAAGTCGATGACCTTGGCCCGCGCGGCGGTCTTGGACAACGAGGAGAGGATGGCATCGAACTTCCGCGCCTGCAGCGCCGGAATGATGCTGTCGAAGGTCTGGGAGACAAACACGCATCTGACCTTCAGATAGGCACAGATGGCCTTCCCGAGGTCGATGTCGAAGCCCTGGAACTGGCCGCTCGGGGACAGGCTCTCGAAGGGCGGATACGTGGCGTCGACGCCGTAGGTGATCTGGGTGAAGGCCTTGGCCTGTGCGGGCACTTGGCCGGTGAGGCCAAGAACCGTTGCCGCCAGCGCGCCAGCGGCAAAAAGCTTCTTCATGCAGGAGTCTCCCTAAGAGTTGTTCTCGAGCCCGCGCGAGCCCGGCACGGTTGATGCAAGGCCCTTGCCAGCCAAGGCCAAGCTTGACAGACCTTGTAGCCACCGTCGATCACTTGAGCATCCCCGGCTACCTCGATGAGAGACCCATCTGGATGAGCGTGACCCAGGCCGAAGCGGCACCCGCGTTGCGGAACACGACCACGGAAGCCCTGCGCGTCGACGACATGCACAAAAGCTTCGGTCCGCACGAGGTTCTCAAGGGCATCTCCCTTAAGGCGGACGAGCACGACGTGATCGCCATCCTCGGCAGCAGCGGCTCGGGGAAAAGTACTTTCCTGCGCTGCATCAACCTGCTCGAGATGCCGAACTCCGGTGAGGTGCGCGTTCAGGGAGAACTCATCCGCATGCGGAAGCGCCGGGACGGCACGCAGGAGCCTGCCGATCGCCGGCAGGTGGAGCGCGTCCGCCGCCAGCTCGGCATGGTGTTCCAGCAGTTCAATCTCTGGGCCCATATGACGGTCATCCAGAACCTCATGGAGGCCCCGGTGCACGTGCTCGGGCTGACCCGGCGCGAGGCGGCGGAGCGTGCCGAGGCCATGCTGGCCAAGGTCGGGCTGGTCGAGAAACGGGATGTTTATCCGGTGCAGCTCTCCGGCGGCCAGCAACAGCGTGTCGGCATCGCCCGCGCCCTCTGCATGGAGCCGAGCGTCATGCTCTTCGACGAACCGACCTCAGCGCTCGACCCCGAACTGGTGGGCGAGGTTCTGGGCGTGATGCGCGACCTCGCCCGCGAAGGGCGCACCATGCTGGTGGTGACGCATGAGATGAGTTTCGCGCGGCAGGTGGCAAGCCGGGTTGTCTTTCTGCATCAAGGCAAAGTCGAGGAAGAAGGCACGCCGGACGACGTCTTCGAGCGCCCCCAATCCGACCGGCTGTGCCAGTTCCTGTCGCGTATGCGGAGCTAACGCGCAGCGAGGATGACGCCGCGAAGGCGTTCGGGCTAACGTCGGTCATGTCCAGCGCCTCGCCACCGATGCCACGCTGCTCCTGGGCCGAGGGCGACCCGATCATGGCCGCCTATCACGACGCCGAATGGGGCCGCCCCCAGCGCGACAGCCGCGCGCTTTGGGAGATGCTGATGCTCGAAGGCTTTCAGGCCGGCCTCTCCTGGCGCACCATCCTGCTCCGCCGCGAGGGCTTTCGCGCCGCCTTCAGCAACTTCGATCCCGTCGCCGTCGCAGCCTATGGTCCCGACGACGTGACGAGGCTGATGGCCGACGCGCGCATCATCCGGGCCCGCGCCAAGATCGAGGCGACGATCGGCGGCGCCCGCGCCTATCTCGCCATGCAGGACAAGGGCGAAGAGTTCTCGGGCTTCGTCTGGGGCATGGCCGGCGGCAAGCCCATCCGCGGCGACGGCGTCACCCTCGCCGCGCAAAGCCCGCTCTCCCACGAAATCTCGAAGGCGCTCAAGGCGCGCGGCTTCAAGTTCGTCGGGCCGGTCATCGTCTATGCCTGGATGCAGGCGGTCGGCATCGTCGACGATCATGCGGCCTACTGCTTCTGCCGCCAGGCAAGCTAGTCCTCAAGGGAAACGAACATGAGCGACCGCATCCTCGTCCTCTACGGCTCCTACCGTTTTGACCGCATGGGGATCCGCCTCGCGGATTATCTCGTACGGGGCCTCGCGGCACGCGGGAATGATGTCGAGCTGATCGACGCGCGCGCCGTCGGCCTGCCGATGCTCGACCGCATGTACAAGGAATATCCAAAGGGCGAGGCGCCATCCGCTTTGGAGACCCTGGCGGAGAAAATCCGCATGGCCGACGCCTTCGTCTTCGTCACCGGCGAATACAACTGGGGTCCGCAGCCCGGCCTCAAGAACCTCACCGATCATTTCCTGGAGGAGTGGTTCTGGCGCCCGGCCGCCATCGCCAGCTATTCCGCAGGGCGCGCGGGGGGCGCGCGGGCCAATGCCGTCTGGCACGGCATGCTCTCCGAGATGGGGATGGTGGTCATCTCGTCGACGCTGACCGTCGGGCCCATCGCCGCCACGCTGGATGCCGAGGGCATGCCCACGGGAAGCGCGGGAGAGGCCCTCGACAAATCCTTCCACAATCTCGCGGAGGATTTGGCATGGTGGGCGGAGGCCGCCAAGTCGCAACGCGCCCGGAGAGCGCCGCCATACTGACCGGCGGCGACCGGCGACCGGCGACGGGCAGTCGCGGGTGAGGTAGTCTCGAACTGGCCCGCGTAGGGCTATGGGAGGCGCAGGATGGACGACGTGGAACTGGTGATGCCGGTGCTGGGCGTGGAGATCGACGAAGGCCAGATGCGCACCTGGGTCAAGTCGGAGGGCGATGCGGTGACGATGGGCGAGGTCATCGCCATCATCAGCACTCCGAAGCTCGACATGGAGCTGGAGTGCCCGGCAACGGGGGTGCTGAAGACCATACTGGTCGATGAGGACGAGATGGCGGCGGTGGGCGAGACCCTCGCGATCATCGAGACCGATGAGGACGACGATGCCCCAGCTTGAGGTGCCCGGCGGAGACGCGGGTGGGGAAACCATCCACTACCAACGCGCCGGCAGCGGCGCGAAGGTCATCGTGCTCGTCCATGGGTTCGGCGCCGATGCGCGGTCCTGGACCATGAACCAGCCCGCGCTCGCCGCGGCCGCTACGGTGTATGCGCTCGATCTGCCAGGGCACGGCGCCTCCCCCGCGCGCGACATCGGCGGGCTCGACCGTATGGCCGGCATCGTCGCCGAGGCGATCGCGGCGCTGACGCCGGAGCCCGTGCACCTCGTCGGCCATTCCATGGGCGGAGCGATCTCGCTGCGGGTGGCGGAGCTGACGCCCGCGGCGGTGCGGGCGCTCACGCTGATCGCGCCGGCGGGCGTGGGCTCCGGCCGGAACATCGGGTTCATGCCGGCGTATATGGCCATGGAGGACGAGCCGAGCGCCGAACATGCGCTCCGGATGCTGTTCAACCATCCGGCCCTGATCAACCGGCAGACCATCGAGGGCGTGCTTGCGTCTCGGAGAGAGCCGCACATCTACGCCGCTTGGCAGGCGATGCGCCTTGTAGGCGGCGAGGTCTGGGCGCGGCCTGCGGCGGCGCGGGCTGCCTTGGCGGCGTTGAGCATCCCCGTGCAGATCCTATGGGGCGAGCGGGACGCGGTTCTGCCGCCCGAGGGTCTCGACATGCTGCCGCCCAATGTCCGCCTGCACCGCATCCCCGATGCAGGGCATGCGGCGCATATGGAGGCAGCAAAGACGGTCAACCGGCTCATCCTGGAGTTCGACGCTCTGGCATAGCCGCATCCGCGCGGGCGTTCCGGCCGTATGTTGCGGAACGAACAAGGACTGGCGGATGTATGCGACACGGGCTCGCCCGCAGCTTGTCCTCGTCGTGCTCCTTGTCGCCATCGCAACACTCGTGGAGCCGACCGGAGCCCACGCGCACGTCAAATGGTTTTGCGGCGTCATCGATCTGCGCGCGCCGCCAAAAAGTCTCGCGACCGTATTGTCACCGATGTTTCTGACGCGCGCAGTAGCTTTCCTCGCGCTTGTGACGTTGGGAACCGCCATCGATGCCGTGTTGTCCCGGCGCTGGCCCCGTCTCGATTCCGGCAGTTCCCGTCTGGACTTTCTCGAAGAGATCGTGGTTCGGCTGGGCCTTGGCGCCTATATGCTCAGCCTCTGCGCGAACCTGGCCGTGGTGCCCTGGGGTCCGGCGACAGACGGCGCGATCATCACACCGGATCTTCTCGTCGGCACCCAGGTCATCCGCGTGGTGCAGTTCCTGATCGCTGCTTGCCTCGTGCTACGGCGCACCTGCCCGCTGGCAGGCTTCGGCATCGCCGGACTCTATGCTTTCGGGCTCGTGCGCTACGGCCTCTTCTACATGACCGACTATGTCTTCTTCCTCGGCCTTGCGGCCTATCTGATCCTGAGTTTGCCGAACCTTCGCCAGCGGCCCTCGTGGCACGGCTGGCGCGTGCCAATCCTGGTGGCCAGCCTAGCCTTCAGCCTGATGTGGACGGCCATCGAGAAGTTTCTCTACCCCGGCTGGACCGACATTGTGCTCGCACTCTACCCGTCCGTCGCAATGGGGTTCCCGGCGCCGTTCGTGACCCTGACAGCGGGCTTCGTGGAGTTCACGCTCGCCTTCTACCTTCTCGTCGGTCACAGCCTGCTCAGGCCGGGCGCCTTCATTTTCATGTCGATATTCATTCTGGCGATCCCGAGCTTCGGCATTCTCGATGCCGTCGGACATCTGCCGATCGTCGCCATTTTCCTCGTCGTCATCATCCACGGCACGTCGCGCCTGCAACTTCTGGTGCGGCCCCAGGGCACGCGCGCGTGGCGAGCCGCCGCCTCGGTCGCCGGCCTCTACGTCGGGATACTCATAGTCCAGACGGCCATGTACTACGGCCTCCAGACAACGACCTGGTGGTAGCGCTAGGCGGCGAAACTCCAGGCGCCTTCCTCGGCCGTCAACGCCCTCGCGCGCAGACCCTCGAACAACCCGCGCCCAAGCGTATCCGCCAGCGGATCGTGGCCATCGACCGCCACGTCCCGCGCTTCCCACTCGGCCTCGGCCACCTCGGCGACCAGCGTGCCGGCCTCGGCGTCGAGGGTGATGACATCGCCATCCCGGACACGGCCCACCGGGCCACCCATCATGACCTCGGGCGACAGGTGGATCACCATCGGCACCTTGCCCGACGCGCCGGACATGCGGCCATCCGTCACCAGCCCGACATGGAACCCCTGGTCCTGCAACACGCCCAGCACGGGCGTCAGCCGGTGCAACTCCGGCATCCCGTTGGCGCGCGGCCCCTGGTGCCGCACGACGGCGATGAAGTCGCGCTGCAACTCGCCCCGCTTGTGCGCCGCGACCAACTCCTCCTGCGTGTCGAACACGATCGCAGGCGCCCGCACATGCCGGTGCTCGGGGGCGACCGCCGAGATCTTGATGACGCCTCGCCCGAGGTTGCCCCGCATGAGCCGCAGCCCCCCATCGGCCGAGAAGGGCTTCGACGCCGGCGCCAGCACGGCCGGGTCGCCGCTGCGTGACGCGCCATCCTTCCAGACGAGCGCGCCATGCTCCAGCGCCGGCTCCTGCCGGTAGGCGCTGAGGCCGCGGCCGGCGACGGTTGTCACGTCCTCATGCAGCAGGCCCGCATCGAGCAACTCGCCGATGAGGAAGGCCATGCCGCCGGCGGCATGGAAGTGGTTCACGTCGGCCTTCCCGTTGGGGTAGATGCGGGCGAGCAGCGGCGTCACCGCGGAGATGGCGTCGAAATCGTCCCAGGTGATCTGAATGCCGGCGGCCCGCGCCATCGCGACGAGATGGATCGTGTGGTTGGTCGATCCGCCGGTCGCCATCAGCGCCACGATGCCGTTGATGATGGCGCGCTCGTCGACCACCTCGGCGATCGGCGTGTACTGGTTGCCGCGGGCGGTGATCTCCAGCGCGCGGCGGGCGGCGGCCGCGGTCAGCGCTTCCCGCAGCGGCGTATTGGGGTGCACGAAGGCCGCGCCCGGCAGGTGCAGGCCCATGACCTCCATCAGCATCTGGTTGGAGTTGGCGGTGCCGTAGAAGGTGCAGGTGCCGGGCCCATGGTAGGCCTTCATCTCCGCCTCCAGCAGCGCCTCCCGCCCGACCTCGCCGAGCGCGAACTGCTGGCGGGCCTTCGCCTTCTCCGAGTTCGAGATGCCCGAGGTCATCGGCCCCGCCGGCACGAAGATCGTCGGCAGGTGGCCGAACTGCAGCGCCCCGATGACCAGCCCGGGCACGATCTTGTCGCAGATCCCCAGCATCAGCGCTGCGTCATAGACGTTGTGCGAAAGACCGATGGCCGTGCTCAT
Source organism: Acidisoma sp. (assembly GCF_965199065.1). Classification (NCBI taxonomy): domain Bacteria; kingdom Pseudomonadati; phylum Pseudomonadota; class Alphaproteobacteria; order Acetobacterales; family Acidocellaceae; genus Acidisoma; species Acidisoma sp. The sequence goes on from NZ_CBDAQN010000003.1 coordinate 1,290,448, forward strand.
GGCGATGACGTCGCGCGAGAACAGCGACATCTCCATGCCGGGATTGCCCTGGGTGACGCCGTCGCACATGGCGGGCACGCCGCCCGCGACCTGGGCGAGGCCGCCCGCCAGCCGGGCGGCGCGCCGGATGATTTCGGGGAATTGCTCGTAGGGCTGATGCGCCGACAACATGTCGTTGTACGAGGTGATGATGCCGATATTCGGCGCGGCGCCGCTCGCCAGCCGATGCTTGTCGCCGCTCGGCATAGGCGCGTAGGCATGGGCGAGGTTGGCGCACGATAGCCCGGAACGCGCAGGGAACGCGGCAGCTGCATCCCGCGTACGGGTCATGTAGGCGTCGCGGGTGGCACGGCTGCGGTCGCGGACCCGATCGGTCACGTCCGCGATCTGCGTGTGGAGAGCGGGCATGGATAACCTCCTGCTGGCAGGGCTCATTATCCATTGTAGCCGCAAACTCACGGAACCGTAAGCACGTGGCTGAAGAGGTGCTTTGGTCGGGACGAGAGGATTCGAACCTCCGGCCTCCTGCTCCCGAAGCAGGCGCACTACCAGGCTGTGCTACGTCCCGTCTGACCTGGGTCACGGTCGCTTCCGACCGAGGCCGGGCATATAGCGGGCGGCGGGCATGGCGGCAAGCCACTCCCGTTCAACAGGAGCACTGCGCGTGGATCGTCTTTGGCTTGGAATAGGCAGCCTGCTGGGGCTCGTCGGCGTCATCATGGCGGCCCTCGCTGCCCACGCGCTGCCCGGCCGCATCACGCCCGAGGCGCTCGGCCTCGTCCATACGGCGATCGAGATGCAGATGTGGCACGCGCTGGCCCTGCTCGGCTGCGGCATCCTCGCCCGGATCGGCGCAGGCCCGCGGCGGGTCATGATCGCCGGCGCTGCCTTCGCCCTGGGCACCGTGCTGTTCTGCGGCGCGGTCTACAGCCTGGCGCTTGCGGGCGTCGAGGTGCCGGCGGTCGCACCCACCGGCGGCTTCCTCGTCATGGCCGGTTGGGTCAGCCTCGGCAGCCTCGCCTTCGGCTAGTTGTCCGTCCGCACCAGTTCCACGGCCTGGATCACCATGTCCCGCAGTGAGCCGGCATAGCCGTCGGCCCCCATCATCTGGCGCAGATCCTCGTCCAGCAGCACAGGGTCGCCAGCGGGCCACAGCCCGACGATGATCGGCACGCCGGGCAGCCTTTGGCGCAGCCGGCGGATGAGATACCGGAGGTAGGGCGGCTGGCCGAGGATCTCGAGGCAGGACACGCAGATCAGCGCTGCGTCGCCGGTGTCGAAAGCTGCGATGTTGGTGCGCGAAGTCTCGTCGTGCTTGGCCATCCGCGTATCGAAGCCGTGCTTGCGGAGAAGTTGCCCGGTCATAGCGGACGGCACCTCGTCGAGAGGCCCGCGGCCCGATACGCAGAGCACCAGCGGCCTGACCTCGGGGGTCGCATCGCCGGTTTCCGTATCGGCGGCCTCGATCGCCACATCCGGCGCCGGCTGCTTATGCACCGTCCGGCCCGGCCGCTCCACGCCCGACACCACAACATCGCGGTTCTTCAGCCGCTCCGGCGGGTCGATGTCGTCATAGCCCTCGAGTTCCTCGATGAGGGTCGCCAGATCGGTTCGCAGCCGCGCCACCTGGGATGAGGAGAAGGCGCCGCGCAGGATGTCCTGCGCCGCCAACTCCAGCGCGCGCCGCGCGACGCCATCGTAGTAGGCGGATAAGGAGCGCGTCTGCAGAAGCTGCTCGGCCTGTTCCTGCACCTCGTCCGGGTCATGCGCCAGAAGGCGCTGATAGAACGTCTCCACCGGGGTGAGCGCCGGGCGGTCGCCCAGCAGAACATCGAAGAACTCGAGGCGCTTGACGTGCCGGCCGACGACGACGAGGCAGAGCGTCAGCGGCGTCGAGAGGATCAGGCCGATCGGCCCCCACAGCCAGCTCCAGAAGACGGCGACGACCAGGACGGCCACCGGAGACAATCCGGTGGTGCTGCCGTAGGTCATCGGCTCCACCACCTGTCCGGTGATGCCTTCCACGACGACGAACAGCGCGAGCGCCTGGATCGCCTTGCCCCAATGCGGATCGACCGCCGCCGCAAGGGCGACCGGCAGCAGGCAGGAAATTGCCGAACCGATATAGGGGACGAAGCGCAGCAGCATCGCGAGCACGCCCCAGAGCAGGGGGCTTGGCACGCCGATGAAGGCGAGGCCGGAGCCGATGATGACGCCGAAACAGGCGTTGACCGCAAGCTGGCTCAGGAAGTAGCGCGAGAGACGCTTGCCCGCGTCGTCGATTGCGAGGGTCGTGCGGTGCAGGTCGCTTGAGCCGAACAACCGGATCAGCCGGTCGCGCATGTCCTCCTTCTGCAACAGAAAGAAGATCGCGAAGACGATCACGATGCCGATGGTCTCGATCGGTTCCAGAACCGGCATGAGGAGACTTTTGGCGACCGACAGCGTCGAGGGCGCCGGCTGCTCGACGGTGACGGGCATCGGCTGTCCCGCGACGTGTCCGGACGCGGGGGCAGGTGCCGCCGTCGCCAGACCGCCGGGGTGATGGCTCTGGACAGTCGGGATATGGCTGAACTGGTCCGTCAGCGCCGACATCCGGCTCGTGGCGAAGCTCCGCACCGTGTCGACCTTCTGCATGACGGTCGCCTGGTATTGCGGCAGGTTGCTGGCGAGGTCGGCGATCTGGGTGCCGATCAGCGTCGCGATGAGCAGGATGACGGTCAGGGCGAGCAGCACCGCGAGGAGGACCGCCAGCACCTTGGGCAGATGGATGCGGCGGAACAGGGCGACGACGGGTCCGAGCACGAAGCTCAGCAGCACCGCGAGCGTGATCGGGATGAGGACGGTCTTGGCGAGGTAGAGCGCCGCGACGACCACGACCGCCACGAGCAGAATGAGCAGTCCCTGGGGCCGGGGGGTTTCGCTGGCCGGAACTCCAGCGCCGCTGGGCAGCGTAATCGGCTCGGCCGCTTCCGGCATCGGGTGTCCCTCGTGACGAAAGCCGAAGTGCTATCGCCGCAGCGCATATAGGGGCGAGGTAGCACACGGGGAGTGCCCGCTTCCGCAACAATATGGATCGCGACGTTAAGGCGACGTGTTCAGCAGCCGCGCGGCCGCCGGGTAGGATCGGGCGGCGTCTCCAAATCCCATGGCCGGCGGCGGGCTTCCACAAGCGCCTCCCCCCGTGAGACGCCGATGTCGGCGGGCGCGGACCGGCGCATGGCCGTGCTGGAGGTCGTCGCCCGCGCCGGCGCCTTCATGATCGAGGACGACTGGGCCCGCGACTTCAGCCTGGAAGGCGACCCGCCTCCACCGCTGGCGCAGTCGGACCCGCACGGCCATGTCGTCTACGTGCGGTCGCTCAGCAAGTGCGCCGCGCCCGGCATGAGGATCGGGGCGACCTGCGCGCGGCACTGGTTCCCGGCGGAAGCATCCGGTCCTCACCTGCGGCGTCCTGGCTGAGGTTGTCGCAGGCGCAGACTCGTAGTTTCCGCAGCCGCACGTCACAGAGGCGAGAGGTCCTCGCGTTCTGTTCTTGACTTGTTCACTATCCATTCGCTAGTTTGGTCTCGTTCTCAAAACGAGGGTTCTGTCATGCTTGATAGTATTCGGCCCGATTTTCTGTCGTCGGACTACGCTGAGCATGACCGACGTCAGCACGACCGGCCCATTGATGATTTCGCGCTGACCGCGCCGAGCCACCCGGACGGCACGCTGGTCGATCGCGCGCTATGTCCGGCCGATGACCAGGAAGTCGTGCGGCAGATGACCTATGTCCTCCGGAGCTGGCCGGGAACGAGAGGCCGCCGCCGGACGGATGACGCCCTCGCCCGCATCACCGCCGAGCGCCTCGTCGATTATCTGCATCTTTCAGGCTTTGAACTCATGAAGCGCCCGATGGTGACGGACACGGGATACGTCGGCGGCGACCGCTAAGAATTCGACAGCCCCAGCGCCTTGCGCACCTCGGCCTTCGAGATGGCGAAGTCCGCCATGAACTTGGGCGAATGGATCATCGCGTTCGCGATCACGGCGCCCGCCAAACGCCCGGCTGCCACGTCCGTCGGATAGTGCTCGCCGGACACCACCCGCATTTGCTCGAACTCGTCGGCGCGGGCGAAGATGGCAATCCGCTTCTCCGGCACCATCATGCTTATGATGACGGCTGCGGCGTAGGCAAAGGTCGCGTGCCCGCTCGGATAGCCGCCGCCGCCCGGTCGCAGCAGGATGGGGTTCACGTCGACGTTGGTGATGAAGGGCCGCGGCCGGGCGAAAAAGTCCTTGGCGTCGGAGACGATCTTCTCGTCGTCGCCGAGGATGCGACGGAAGAAGGCGTTGGTGTAGGGCAGGTTCGCGGGCGTGAAGTTCGGCCCGAGCACATCCTGGAAGCGGAAGATGGACTTCTTGAAGTCCCCCATCGCCTGCTGGATGTCCTGGGTGGTGCGGGCGTTCTGCGCGTCCATCACCGCCTGCATGTCGGCGACCTGCGCGGGCGAGCCCGGCAGCGGCGGCGGCGGCAGGACATCGTCGAGGTCTACCTCGGAGGGCGAGACGTAGTAGTTGCCCTTCGCCCAGGCGGCGCCTCCCGCCGGACACAGCACAACCGCCGCCAGGAACGCGGCCCCGAGGCCCCGCCTCAAACCGGAGCGCCTTGCTCTGAAACCTATCCGCATGCCCAGCCCTCCGTCAGGCGCGCTCCATGGAGCCAACGCCGCCTCGCCAACGGTGGTCCTACACCGGCAGTAGACCCAGGACCACATCCTCCAGCAGCGCGAGGTCGCTGTCGCGCGACAGCCGGTGATCCCCGTCCTTGATCAGGATCACCTGCACGTCGTCGCTCTCGATGCGTTCGGAGATGGTGAGCGCCGTTCGCCACGGCACGTCAGGATCGTTCTGGCCCTGCAGAAGCCGGACCGGGCAGCGTAGGGGAATGGGTCCGCCTAGAAGCAGATGGTGGCGGCCGTCCTCGATCAGCGCGCGCGTGACAGGCAGGGGCTCGCCATACTCGCTCGGGGTCTGGATGACGCCCTTGTCCATCAGTGCCGCTTGAGCGGATGGGGGCATCGTCTGCCAGATAAGGGTTTCGGTGAAGTCGGGCGCGGCTGCGACACCGACGAAGCCCATCACCCGGTCGGGCAGGGCCAGCGCCAGCTTGAGGCCGATCCACCCGCCCATGGAGGAGCCCACCAGCACCAGCGGCCCCTCGGTGAGGCCGTCGATCAGCTGCAGCGCATCGGCCGACCAGAGGCCGATCGTCCCGTCCTCGAAGCGGCCGCCGCTCGAACCGTGGCCGGAGTAGTCGAGGCGCAGCATCGCCTGTCCCCTGAGGGCTGCAAATCGCGCCAAGTGCAGCGCTTTGCTGCCCTCCATGTCGCTGCGGAAGCCGGGCAGGAAAACGAGCGTCGGGCCGCGCCCTGGCAGCCGCTTCCAGGCCAGTCCGACCCCATCGCCGCGCACCAGGAACCCAGTCTCTTCGAATACGTCGCGCTCTTCAGTCATGTCGCTCACGCCACCACCTCCGTCTCCCGCTCGGCGCTGAGGCGATCGACACGTCGCCCATCCATCGCCAACACCTCAAATCGCCAGCCGCCGAAGGCGATCCGGTCGCCGGTTTGCGGCACCCGCCGCAGCAGCGCCAGGATCAGGCCAGCCGCCGTGTGGTAGGTTCCCTGCGCCGGCACGCTGGTGATCGACAGCTTCTCCATCAGCTCGTCGAGGGGCATCAGCCCGTCCACCACGAAGCTGCTTTCCTGCGGCACGCCCAGTGAGCCTGCGCCGTGCTCGGCCACGGTATCGTCGGTGTCGCCGACGATGGCCTCCAGCATGTCCGCCGCCGTGATCAGGCCCTCGAAACTGCCGTATTCGTCGATGACGAACGCCATTCCGTTGGCGTCGGCCTTCAGCCGCTCGAAGGCGTCGAGCGCGCTGATGGCGTCCGGCACGATCATCGGCTGGAGCACGACGTCGTCGAGCGCCAGCCGCCCCGTGACCAGCAGCTGGTCGAGCAGCGCCTTGGCCTGGACGATGCCGACGACGTTGTCGACGGAGCCGTCGCCCACCACGAAGCGCGAATGCTGGGTGTCCTTGATCTTGGCGATGAGATCCTCGGACGGCGCCGCGCGGTCCAGCCAGGCGATCTCGGTGCGTGGCGTCATGATGGCGCGCACCGGCTTGTCGGCCAGACGCAAAACCCGTTCGATCATGAGCTTTTCTTCACTGTCGAGCACGCCGGTCTGCGTGCTTTCCGCGAGCAGCGCCCGCAGCTCCTCTTCGCTCGGGTGGTTCGGGCGGGTGCCGCTCAGCCCGAACAGCGTCAGTATTCCCGCTGAGGTCTTGCTGAGGACCCAGATGACCGGCGTCGTGATCCGCGCAATCACGATCAGCATCGGCGCGGCGCGCGCCGCCACCATTTCCGGCCTGCGAAGCGCCAGCTGCTTGGGCACCAGCTCGCCCAGCACCATCGTCAGGAAGGTGATGACGACCACGGTGACCACGAAGGCGAGGCTGTGCGCGAAGGGACGCAGGAACGACACGCGTGCAAAGGCCTCGCTGACCTGTCCGGTGATGCGCTCGCCGCTGAACATGCCGGTGATGACGCCGACGATGGTGATGCCGACCTGAACCGTCGGCAGGAAGATCTGGGGGCTTTCAGCCAGACGGCGCGCGACCCCTGCGCCGGCCACGCCTTTGCGTTCCAACACGGCCAGCCGGGCCCTCCGCGCCGAAATCATGGCCAGTTCGCTACAGGCAAAGAGGCCATTGATCAGGATCAGCACTAGAATGCCGATGAACTCCAGCCAGATCCCCACGCCTGTCATATGCCTCCGCTTGTGCGAGAGCGGCTTCGTCTCGCATTGGTTACCCTGCCCCGGCGGAATGCTCCCGCCTCGGGGCAACAGGCTTCCTATAACATTCTCCTGCGGTCCAGGCGGGCGCGGGATGACGATAACGAGAAGGATCGCCACAATGCGCGCCAACGACCCCCTGGTTCTGCTGCTGGGGCTGCTCGGCCTCATACCATTCATCGTCTGCGCTTATCTTGCCTGCGCGTGGCGCGACCCGGCGGATGCGCGCGCTCTCATCGCGCTCATCGCCTATGGTGCGGTCATTCTGTCCTTCCTTGGCGGCGTGCACTGGGGCTTTGCCCTGGACGAACCGCCGCCTTCGCTTGCCGGGCTGGCTCCGGTGCCGACGCGCGCCGATCCGGCTCACCGTCCGCGTATCGCGCTCGGAGTGCTGCCCGCCCTCATCGGCTGGCTGGCGCTGTTGATCGCCATCCTCGCGCCGGCGCCGGTCATCGCCCTCTGCGTTCTGATCGCGGGCTTCCTTGCCACCAATATCGGCGAGCATACCGCTCACCGGCGGGGCTGGATGCCATCGCGCTACCTGTGGCTGCGCTGGTTCCTCACCATCGTGGTGGTCGCGCTGCTCGTGACGACGGTGGTTCTGCGGGTCTCGGGCGCCCGCATCGTCCTCTGACGCTGCGGCTGGCGCCCGGTGCTGACTTCGTTCTGTCGCAATTCGTGATCGGGAACTCGCACCTTAGTTCCTTTTGGTGATGGCGATTATGGCGCAAATATGTCCATATTCAGTCGCTATCACGACGAGAAGGGAGCGAGATTATGTTCCAGAAGTCATCAACCGAGACCCTGACACCGGGCCAGCCGAAGGCGTCCTTCTGGGGTTTCCGGCGGCGGACGTCGGCTTCGACAGACGCGGCGCCCGCTCCCGCTGACGATACCAGTTTCACGGCCGACGCCATCTCCGCCGGGTTCGAGGCTTTCGGCCGTTGCGGCCTGCAGCTTGGCGGCCTTCACCGGGACCAGCAGTGGGTTGGCGCCTGGGGTGGCCGCTGCTGATGAGGCTTGATGCTGCCGCTTGACGGAGCGGCTGGCCATCGGCTTCTGAACGCGCTGAACCCGAGGGCGGCGCGTTGAACGATCTTCCTCCAGACAATCCGCGGCAGAGCCCTGTGCGGGACGACCTCGATCCAGGCGACTGGGAGGCGTTCCGCACCCTTGGGCATCGGATGCTCGACGACATGGTCGACCATCTGCGCGATCTGCGGTCAGGCCCTGTCTGGCGCCCTTTGCCGGACGCGACGCGCGCGATCCTGCGCGGGCCTCTGGCCGCCGAGGGCGCCGACCCTGCCACGGTCTACGGCCGGTTCCGCGAGACCGTCCTGCCTTATTCGACAGGCAATGCTCATCCGCGCTTCATGGGCTGGGTGCATGGTGGCGGCACGCCGCTCGGCATGCTGGCGGAGATGCTGGCAGCCGGTCTCAACGCCAATCTCGGTGGCCGAGACCATGCCCCGATCGAGGTCGAGCGGCAGGTCATCCGCTGGGCCGCCGAGGCTTTCGGCCTCCCCTCGACCGCTGGCGGGTTGCTTGTCACCGGCAGCTCGATGGCTAATTTCATCGCCGTCCTGATGGCGCGCACCGCGGCTCTCGGCGCCGGTGTGCGGACAGATGGCCTCGGCCCGGCGCGGCTCGCGGCCTACGCATCGACCGGTGTGCATCGCTGCGTGCCGGATGCGCTGGACATGGCCGGGATCGGCAGCGCCGCCCTCCGCCGCATCACGGTCGACGCCGATTACCGCATGGACCTGCAGGTGCTGAGCCAAGCCATCGCCGCGGACCGCGCCGCCGGCATCACGCCCTTCCTCGTCGTCGGCACCGCGGGTTCGGTCGATGTCGGCGCCTTCGACGATCTCACGGCCATCGCCGACATCGCGGCGCGCGAGGACATCTGGTTCCACGTCGATGGCGCCTTCGGCGCGCTCGCCGCCCTCTCGCCCCTGCTGCGCCCGAAGGTGGCCGGCATGGAGCGCGCCCGCTCCATCGCCTTCGATTTCCACAAATGGGCGCAGGTTCCCTACGATGCCGGCTGCATCCTGGTACGAGATCAGGCGGACCAGATGGCGACCTTCGCCGGCTCGGCCGCCTACCTCACCCCCGGCACCAGGGGCCTGGCCGCCAACGCGCCCTGGCCGTGCGATCTCGGCCCGGATCTCTCCCGAGGCTTCCGCGCGTTGAAAGTCTGGTTCACCGTTCAATGCGTCGGGGCGACGGCGCTGGGCGCGGTCGCGGAACGCAGCTGCGCCCTCGCCCGCTACCTCGCGGGCCTGATCGAGGCCGAGCCCGAGCTGGAACTGCTGGCGCCCGTGCCGCTCAACATCGTCTGCTTCCGCTACCGAAACGCGCCCGAGACCGTCGATGCCCTCAACCTCGCCATCGTCGCCGACATCCAGGAGGCGGGACTCGCCGCACCCTCGACCACGACCATCGGCGGTGCCCTCGCCATCCGCGCCGCATTCGTCAACCACCGCAGCCGCGAGGAGGATGCGGAGGCTCTGATTGCGGCAGTTCTGGCGGCGGGACGCACTGCCGTGCCAAAACCGCTATAGTGGCCGAGCGGCGTCGAGCGAGAGGAAGACCTCCATGCGTGAACACCCCCTGATCAACCAGTTGCGCGCGGCGCGCGTGGTGCCTGTCGTGCGGATGAAGAGCGCCGCCCATGCCGCGACCGCCATCAGCTGGCTCTATGACGCGGGCCTCCGCATCTTCGAAATCACCATGACCATTCCGGACGCGCCGGCGCTGATCCGGGATCTGTCGTCGGATCCCGCGCTGCTGGTCGGCGCCGGCACCGTGCCCGATGTGGAAACCGCGGAGACCTGCCTCCGCGCCGGCGCGCGTTTCCTGGTCTCGCCCTGGGTCGATCCCGACCTCGTGGCCCCCTGCAAGCGGGCCGGCGCGGTGCTCATGTCGGGCGCGACCACCCCCACCGAGGTGCGGGCCGCCCATCGTGCCGGGGCTCAGGTGGTGAAGGTGTTTCCGGCGAGTTCGGCCGGCGGCCCAGCCCATATCAAGGCACTCCGCAGCGTCTTCCCCGACGTGGTCTTCTGCCCGACGGGCGGCGTCGATCCCGGCAACCTCGCGGCCTATCTGGCGGCGGGCGCGTCCTTCGTCGGCATGGGCGGCAGGCTCGTGGACGAGTCTCTGGTGGCCGCGAACGAGCAGGCGGCGGTGATGGATGTCGCCCGCCAGATCCTGGCCGCCTGACGGCTCCGGAGAGCGCGGGGATGGCCGCCGACCTGCTCTGCATCGGAGAGCCGATGCTGGAATTCAACGAGCAGGCCCCGCTGCCGGACGGGCGCGTGCTCTACCAACAGGGTTTTGGCGGAGACACCTCTAACGTCGCCGTGGCCGCTGCCCGTCAGGGTGCGAAGTCCGGCTACGTTTCCGCGATCGGGCAGGACCCGGCGGGCGAGGCGCTGCTCGCCATGTGGGCGGCCGAGGGCGTCGACACGACGCATGTGCTGCGTTCGGACAAGCACCCGACCGGCGTCTACTTCGTGACGCACGAGGCGGACGGGCACCGGTTCAACTATCACCGGCGCGGCTCGGCGGCCTCCGCGCTGACGCCCGCGGATATCCCCGAGGCGGCGATTGCCGGCGCGCGGCTGCTGTTTGCGAGCGGCATCAGCCAGGCGATTTCCGACACCGCGACGGATGCCGTTTTCCATGCCTTCGCCGTTGCCCGCGCCGCCGGGGTCGCCACCGCCTACGACACGAACTACCGGCCTGCCCTATGGTCTCCGCGGCGGGCGGCGGCGATCATCCATGCGGCGATCGGCGAGGCCGATATCGCGATGCCGGGGATGGACGATGCGCGGGCGCTGACGGGGCTGACGGACCCCGACGCGGTGCTGGATTTCTACCTCGCCCTGGGTCCTGGGCTGGTTCTGCTCAAGATGGGCAGCGAGGGCGTCTATTTCGGCACGCCCGAGGGGCGGAAGAAAATCCCGCCCTACCCGGCGATGCCGGTGGATGCGACCGGCGCCGGCGACACCTTCTGCGGCGCGGTCATCGCGCGCCTGCTGGCGGGCGACGCACCGGAGGATGCCGCTCATTACGCAGCGGCGGCGGCGGCGATCTCGACGACGGGCTATGGCGCGATCGCGCCGATCCCCCGTGCGCCCGAGGTCTGGGCCGCGCTGGCCATGCGCAACCGATGAACTTGGCGCCCACACATCATGCGGTAGACATCGGTGGGGTGGGAACCCGCCTGCCCATCGTGCCGCTCGACGATGACATCGCAATCGCGCTGCTCATGGTGATCGACATGGGCGTGGGCTTCGGCGAGCGCGTGGGCGCGGCCTTGGCCGAGGAGGCGCGGCCTCTGTCGCCCGACATCGTGGTGGGTGCAGCGACCTTGGGGATCCCGGTGGCGATCGAGGTGTCGCGCGCACTCGGGCTCGACGACTACGTCGTGTTGCAGAAATCGCCGAAGATCCATCTGACGGACGCCTTGCGCGAGAGCGTGACCTCGGTAACCTCGCGCGGCGCACAGACGCTGATGCTGGATCGCCGGGCGGTGCCGCTGCTGGCGGGACGCCGTGTGTTCGTCGTCGATGATGTGGTATCGACCGGTTCGAGTCTCGCCGCGATGCTGCGGCTGGTGCGCCGCGCCGGGGCGCAGGTGGTGGGCGTCGGCGTGATCCTCACCGAAGGGCACGATTGGAAGCCGGTGCTTGGTCCCGATGCGGGCCTGGTTCGAGCGCTTGGGCACATTCCGGTGTTCCGGATCGAGAACGGCCGCGCAGTGGCGATTGCGGGGACTTTATGACCTGGCGCATTAGCGTGCTGTTCGAGCAGATGGTGAGCTGATCGTATGAACCGAAAACTCGACCCCGGCGTCATCGAGGTGCAGCGCGGCAGCGATTACCCGCCGCCCTTCAATGCCCCGTGCCGCGACATCGAGCGGAAGCGCCTCGGAGACGCCGCGGATCTGAGCCAGTTCGGCGTCAACCTCCTCCGACTCCCGCCGGGAACCTGGTCCAGTCAGCGACACTGGCAGATCGCCAGCGACGAGTTCCTCTACGTCGTCAGCGGAGAGGTCGTTTTGGTAACGGATGCCGGCGAGGAGACGCTGCGCGCGGGCGACGCCGCGGGCTTCAAGGCAGGCGTGCCCGACGGGCATCACCTACAGAACCGGAGCACGTCGGAAGCGCTGGTCCTGGAGGTGGGAACGCGACTTCCTGGAGACGGTTGCTACTACTCCGACATCGACATGATGATCATCGACGACAGCCCGGATGGCCATACAAGGCGGGACGGGACGCCCTACGCCAACAGCGAGTAGAGTGCGCGACACGAACCTGAGGCTGGCATCGCGGTTATTCTACTCCGGCAGCAGCTTGCCCGGGTTGAGGATCCCGCGCGGATCGAGCGCCGTCTTCAACGACCGCATCACCGCCAGAGCCCCCGCGCCGTGCTCCGCCTCCATGAACCCACGCTTGCCTGCGCCGACGCCGTGCTCGCCGCTGCACGACCCGCCCAGTGCCAGCCCCCGCGCCACGATCGCGCGATCCAGCGCCCAGGCGCGCGCCATGCCGTCGGGCTCCGGCGGCACCAGAATGACCGTATGGAAATTGCCGTCGCCGACATGCCCCACCATCGGCGCCAGCAGGCCCGACGCGGCGATGTCTTCCTTCACCCCCAACACAGCCTCCGCCAGACGGGAGATCGGCACGATCGTGTCGGTGATGAGCGCGCCATAGGTCGGTCGCATGGCCCGGCATGCCCAGTAGGCGTCATGCCGCGCCTTCCATAGACGCCCGCGCTCCTCCGGGTCGGTCGCCCAGGCAAAGCCCTGCGCGCCATTGTCGCGCGCCACCGCCTCCACCAGGGAGGCCTGCTCCGCGACGCCCGCCGGCGTGCCGTGGAACTCGAAGAACAACGTCGGCAGCGGCGCCAGATGCGGCAGCTTTGAGTAGGCGACGCAAGCCTCGACCTGCACCTCGTCGAGCAATTCGATCCGCGCCATCGGCACGCCCGCCTGCAAAACCTCGATGACCGTCTGCACGGCGCTCGCCATGTCGGCGAACTGGCAGGTGGCGGCGGAGATCGCCTCCGGGATGCCATGCAGACGCAACTGGATTTCGGTGATGATGCCGAGCGTGCCCTCAGAGCCGATGAACAGCCTTGTCAGGTCATAGCCGGTGGAGGACTTCCGCACGCGCCCGCCCGTCTGGATGATCTGACCATCGGCCAGAACCACGGTCAGCCCGAGCACATTGTCGCGGATGGTGCCGTAGCGCACCGCGTTGGTCCCCGAGGCTCGGGTGGCAGCCATGCCGCCGATGGACGCGTCCGCGCCCGGATCGATCGGCATGAACAGACCCTCGTCGCGGAGGTAGGCGTTGAGCACGCTCCGCGTCACCCCGGCCTCGATGCGGCAGTCCATGTCGGCGGCGTTGACCTCGATGATCCGCACCATGCGGGACAGATCAATCGTGAGGCCGCCGGCGATGGCGTTGACATGCCCCTCCAGCGAGGTGCCGGTACCGAAGGCGATCACCGGCAGCCGCCGCTCATGGCAAAGGGCCACCAGCCGCGACACCTCTTCCGTGGTCTCCGGAAAGGCCACGGCATCGGGCAGGCCGGGCGGCGAGGAGCCCTCGCCGTGGCTGTGCTGCTCCCGCACGCTGCCATTCGCGGTGATGCGGGAACCCATGAAGGATGCGGCCTCGCGCAGGAGGCTCTCGACGGTGTCTTGCATGACGGCGAGTGTCGCGCAGACGGGCGTCGCTGCCCAGCGCCGATGGCGCAGGTTCGAGTTGCCGAGGACAGCGAGGAGGCCGATGATCGCCACACCGGTCCAAGGAGAAAACGAATGAGCCAAGATCTGAAGTTCTATATCGACGGCGCCTGGGTCGACCCGCTGGTGCCGCACGCCATCGACGTGATCGACCCCTCGACCGAGGAGGTTTTCACCCGGATTTCCGGTGGCACGGCGGCCGATGTGGACCGCGCGGTGCGCGCCGCCCGGGCCGCCTTCGACAGCTTCTCCCGCACCTCGGTCGCCGAGCGCGTGGAACTGCTGGAGGCCGTCGTTGCCGAATACGACAAGCGCTACAAGGACATTGCCGCCGCCGTCAGCCAGGAGATGGGTGCGCCGTTGAGCTTCGCTCGCAGCGCCCAGGCCTGGATCGGCCTCGCCCATCTCAAGGAGATGGTCAGAGTGCTGAAATCCTACCGCTTCGCGTGGATGGAGGGCACGACGCAAATCGTGAAGGAGCCCATCGGCGTCGTCGGGATGATCACGCCCTGGAACTGGCCGCTCAACCAGATCACCAACAAGGTCGGTCCGGCGCTGGCCGCCGGCTGCACCATGGTCCTCAAGCCCTCAGAGATCGCGCCCGTCAGCGGGCTCATCTTCGCCGAGGTCATGCATGCCGCGGGCGTGCCGAAGGGCGTCTTCAACCTCGTCAACGGCGAGGGGGCGACGGTCGGCGCGGCGCTGTCGGCGCATCCCGAGGTGGACATGATGTCCTTCACCGGCTCGACCCGCGCCGGCATCCTGGTCGCCAAGGCGGCGGCCGACACGGTCAAGCGCGTGCATCAGGAACTCGGCGGCAAGTCTCCGAACATCCTGCTGCCGGATGCGGATTTCGCGAAGGCGGTGCCGGCGGGCATCTCGCACGTCTTCAGCAACAGCGGCCAGAGCTGCAACGCGCCGACCCGCATGCTGGTGCCCCGCACGCGCCATGCCGAGGCGGTGGAACTGGCCCGCACGGCGGCGGGCGGCTTCATCGTGGGCGACCCGCGCAGCGAGAACTCGAACCTCGGCCCGGTCGTGAGCAAGCTGCAGTTCGACAAGATCCAGAACCTCATTCAGTCGGGCATCGATGAGGGCGCCGATCTGGTGACCGGCGGCCCAGGCCTGCCGGAGGGCCTGTCGCGCGGCTACTACGTGCGCCCGACGGTCTTCGCGAACGTGACGCCGGAAATGCGTATCGCGAAGGAGGAGATCTTCGGGCCCGTCGTCGCGATCATGCCCTACGAGACCGAGCAAGACGCCATCGCCGAGGCGAACAACACGGTCTACGGGCTCGCCGCCTACATCCAGTCGGGTGATCGCGCGAAGGCGCAGCAGGTGGCGGCGCAGATGCGGGCGGGCACGGTCTACATCAATACGCCGCCGACCGACCTCGCGGCGCCATTCGGCGGCTACAAGCAGTCGGGCAACGGACGCGAGTGGTCCGTCTGGGGCCTCGACGAGTTCCTCGAGATCAAGGGCATCGTCGGCTACGCGGCGGCCTAGGGGCGCCGAGCGTGGAGCCCGTCAACCTCGGGACGGCCTTCGCCCGCTTCGCCGAGCACTGGCGCCCCAAAATCGTGGCCGAGCTGAACGGCCAGGAGGTCAAGCTGGTCAAGGTCCAGGGGGTTTTCCCCTGGCACCATCACGACGTTGAGGACGAGCTTTTCCTTGTCTGGCGCGGACGGTTCCGGATCGAGTTCCGGGACCGGATCGTGGAGCTTGGCCCTGGCGAGTTCCTCGTCGTTCCGCGTGGGGTGGAGCATCGAACGGCAGCCGACGAAGAGGCCGAGATCATCCTCTTCGAGCCGGCGGCAGTGCGGAACACCGGCAACGTGGTCGACGAGCGATTTACGTCACCGACAGGGATCAAGCTGGAGCGGAGCGAGAACTGAGCTAGCGCTCAGCTCTTCCCGTCGAAGAACTCCTTGACCCGCGCGAAGAAGCCTTCGGCCTCCGGGCTGCCCTTGGAGTGCTTGGTCGCCTCTTCCTCGAACTCCTCCATCAACTCGCGCTGACGGCGTGTGAGTGATTGCGGCGTCTCGACCGCAACCTGGATGTACATGTCGCCTCTCGCCGCACTACGCAGCACCGAGAAGCCCTTGGCGCGCAGACGGAACTGCTCGCCGCTCTGCGTCCCCGCGGGGATTTTCACCTTGGCGCGCGAACCATCGATGACCGGCACCTCGATCTCCCCGCCCAGCGCCGCTTGCGAGATGCGGAGCGGAACCCGGCAGAGTATGTTCGCGCCTTCGCGCTGGAAGATCGCGTGCGGGCGGACCGTAATGTGGACGTAGAGATCGCCGTTGCTGCCGCCGGCGCCGGCGGCCTCTCCCTCGCCCGACAGGCGGATCCGTGTGCCGTCCTCGACGCCCGCCGGGATCTGAACCTGCAGGCTGCGCTCGCGAGCGACCGTCGCGGCGCCGTGGCAGACCCGGCAGGGGTTGCGAATGACGCGGCCGGTGCCGCCGCAGGTCGGGCAGCTCCGCTCGACGAGGAAGAAGCCTTGCTGCGCCCGTACTTTCCCCATGCCGCCGCAGGTCGTGCAGGTGTCGCTCTGGCGCTCCTTGCCCTCCGAGCCGGTGCCCTCGCACGCCTCGCAGTTTACGCGGGTCTGAGCCTTGATCTGGACCTTGGAGCCAAAGAAGGCCTCGCCGAGATCGATCTCGATATTGGCGCGGATGTCGCCGCCGACGCGCGCCGCCCGGCCACCCTGGCCCGGCCCGCCTCGCCGGCCCATGAAGTCACCGAACATCTGGTCGAAGATGTCGCCGAGCCCGCCGGCCTGCGAGAAGTCGAAGCCCCCCGCGCCAGGACCACCGCCCCCGCCTTCGAAGGCCGCGTGGCCGAAGCGGTCATAGGCGGCACGCTTCTGGTCGTCCTTGAGGACCTCATACGCCTCGTTGACCTCCTTGAAGCGCGCCTCGGCCTGCTTGTCCCCCGGATTACGGTCCGGATGGAACTGCATAGCGAGCTTCCGGTATGCCTTCTTGAGGTCGTCGGCGCTGGCGTCGCGCGCACAGCTCAAAGTCGCGTAATAGTCGTTCTTCGCCATGGAATGCCCTTAGCCCCTCATTCGGCGCCAGCAGCACCCTCACCTTGCAAAGGCGCCGCTTTTCACAGACGGACGCCATGCAAGTAAGACGCCTGCCTTCCAATGAAGCGCAGGCGTCCCGTCGTGCCGGCCCTTAGCCTAAATCATCAGGATCAGGCCGACTTCTTCTTGTCGTCGATTTCCTCGAACTCGGCATCGACCACGTGCTCGCCACCGGGACCGGTGCTTGCACCACCGGTCGGCGCCTCGCCGGCAGGAGCGGCGCCGGCCGCTGCCTGCGCCTTGTACATCGCCTCGCCGATCCGCATGGCGACCGTGCTCAGACGCTCGGTTGCACTGGTCAAGGTCGCGAGATCCTTGCCCTCCATGGCGGAGCGCGCAGCGGCGATCGCCGCTTCGGCCTCGCCTTTGTCCTGCGCGGAGATCTTGTCGCCGCCCTCGGAGATGGTCTTCTCCGTCTGGTGGATCATGCTCTCGGCCTGGTTGCGGGCCTCGACAAACGCCCGGCGCTCCTTGTCGACCGCCGCATTCGCCTCGGCCTCCTGCACCATCCGCTTGATGTCGGCATCGGACAGACCGCCCGAAGCCTGGATGCGGATCTGCTGCTCCTTGTTCGTCGCCTTGTCCTTGGCCGAAACCGACACGATGCCGTTGGCGTCGATGTCGAACGTGACCTCGACCTGAGGCACGCCACGCGGCGCCGCCGGAATGCCGACAAGATCGAAGTTGCCGAGCATCTTGTTGTCGGCCGCCATCTCGCGCTCGCCCTGGTAGACCTTGATGGTCACCGCGGTCTGGTTGTCGTCGGCGGTCGAGAAGACCTGGCTCTTCTTGGTCGGGATCGTCGTGTTGCGATCGATCAGGCGCGTGAACACGCCGCCCAGCGTCTCGATGCCGAGCGAAAGGGGCGTCACGTCCAGCAGCAGCACGTCCTTCACATCGCCACGCAGCACCGCGCCCTGAACCGCGGCGCCGATCGCCACAACTTCGTCGGGGTTGACGTTGCGCGCGGGCTCCTTGCCGAAGAACTGCTTCACGATCTCGATGACCTTCGGCATCCGGGTCATGCCGCCGACCAGGATCACTTCGTCCACTTCACCGGCGGTGACGCCGGCATCCTTCATGGCCGCCCGGCACGGCGCCAGCGTCCGCTCGATCAGGTCGTCGACGAGGTTCTCGAGCTTCGCGCGCGAAAGCTTCAGCACGAGATGCTTGGGGCCCGAAGCGTCGGCGGTGATGAACGGAAGGTTGATCTCCGTCTCCTTCGCGGAGGAGAGTTCGATCTTGGCCTTCTCAGCAGCTTCCTTCAGCCGCTGCAGGGCGAGTTTGTCCTTCCGCAGGTCGATGCCGTTATCCTTGCGGAACTCTTCCGCGAGGTAATCGATGACGCGGATGTCGAAGTCCTCGCCGCCGAGGAAGGTGTCGCCGTTGGTGCTCTTCACCTCGAACACGCCGTCGCCGATCTCGAGCACGGAGACGTCGAAGGTGCCGCCGCCAAGGTCATACACGACGATGGTGCCCGCGGACTTCTTGTCGAGGCCATAGGCGAGCGCCGCCGCCGTAGGCTCGTTGATGATCCGGAGCACGTCGAGCCCTGCGATGCGGCCCGCATCCTTGGTCGCCTGACGCTGCGCATCATTGAAGTATGCGGGCACCGTGATGACCGCCTGCGTCACCGGCTCGCCGAGATAGGCCTCGGCGGTTTCCTTCATCTTGGTCAGCACGAAGGCCGAAACCTGGCTCGGCGCGTACTTCTCGCCGCGCGCCTCGACCCAGGCATCGCCATTGTCGCCACGGACGATGCCGTAGGGAACCAGCCCCTTATCCTTGGCCACCAGGGGATCGTCGTAGCGGCGGCCGATAAGCCGCTTCACGGCGTAGAGGGTGTTCGATGGGTTGGTGACGGCCTGCCGCTTTGCAGCCTGTCCGACAAGACGCTCTCCGCCCTCCGTAATCGCCACCATGCTTGGCGTTGTCCGAGCACCTTCGCTGTTGTCGATCACGTGGACATCCTTGCCCTCCATGACCGCAACGCAGGAATTGGTGGTGCCGAGGTCGATTCCGATGACCTTGCTCATTCGCAGTCTCCTGTTAAGCGGGAGTTGCCGACCCGAAGCACCGGCGCTCCCCTTGGGAACAACTTATATCTAGATAGCTTTGGACCCTGTCCAAGACAAGCGTTTCATGCCCATTTTTTGGGCAAGCCTGCCGTTCGGAAGGTTCCTGACAAGGCGCCGCCGAGTTAGTGACCGGTGCCCGGCGGGGCCTTGGCGACCACGACCATCGCCGGACGAAGAAGCCGTCCGTTGAGGGTCCAGCCATTTGTCCAAGCCTGGAGGATCGTTCCGGGCGGATGTTCGGCGCTGTCCTGTTCCGCCATCGCCTGATGCAGGTTGGGGTCGAAGAGCTTCCCGGTCGGGTCCTCGGTGGAAACGCCGTTGCGTTCGAGCGTCGCGACAAAGCTGCGACCGATCCCCTCGAAACCTTCGCGCAGCTTGCCGATGATCTCGGCCTCGCCTTCGGCGGGAGCCGGAAGGCTGTCGAGCCCACGCTTCAGGTTCTCGGCCACCTCGACCACGTCCCGGGCAAACTTCTGCACGGCATAAAGCCGCGCATCCTCGACTTCACGCTTCGTGCGGCTGCGGAGGTTCGCCATTTCGGCCTCGGACCGCATCCAGCGCTCGCGCATCTCGTCGCGCTCGGCCTCGAGCTGAGCCAGCCGCTCGACAAAGGCGGCCTCGGAGCCAGGCTCCGCCGCGGCCTCGGATACATCGGGCTGGCCTGGATGGGGATCGAGGGGGTGGGGCATGGTGTTTTCAGTCTCGCTCATGGCCCCAGAATTAGGTTTGTGGAGAGCCGCGCGCAAGTCGCGGACACACGAAATTGCGAGGTGCCAGATACGCATAAGCGGACGAAGGTCGACCGGCCTGTCGCCGGCTGGCGTCATCGCGGCAGCCAGACGCAGAACCGCGAGCCTTGTCCCTCCTCGCTCGTGATGACCAGCTGGCCACGGTGGCGGTTGACGATGTGCTTCACGATCGCGAGGCCGAGCCCGGTGCCGCCGATGGCGCGCGAGCGGCCCTTGTCGACGCGATAGAAGCGCTCGGTCAGGCGCGGGATGTGCGCGCGCGAGATGCCGGCTCCGTCATCGCCCACGGTGAGAACGACGCCCGGGCGGCTGGGCCAGGGCGCGCCCGCAGCCTCGGTGACGGCCACCGTGATGCAACCGCGCTCGCGGCCATACTTCAGCGCGTTGTCGAGAAGGTTCGTGAGAACCTGGGCCATCTGATCGGCATCGCCCGGGATGAGCGGCAGCTCCGAAATGGTGAGATCAAGCCGCACCTGGCGGTCGGCGATCCGCTGCTCGAGGCCTGCAAGCGTCCGCGGCACGAGCTGGGAGAAATCGATCCGCCCCTGCGGCGGCTGGTGTTCCGTCATCTCGATGCGGGACAGGCTGAGGAGGTCATCGATGAGGCGGTTCATCCGCGACGCCTCGCGCGCCATGATCTCGAGGAACCGCTCACGCGCCGGCCCGTCGTCGCGGGCAGGACCCTGCAGCGTCTCGACGAAGCCGATCAGGCTCGCGAGCGGGGTGCGCAACTCATGGCTGGCATTGGCCACGAAGTCGGCGCGCATCCGTTCGACCGCGCGCTCCCGCGTGTGATCGACCAGCAGCACAGAGGCCTGGCGACCGTGGAAAAGCCCGGCATCCATGGGCGTCACGGTCGCGTGGATCTCGCGCGGGACGGGTGCCGCGAAAAACAGGTCGGCGGCCTGAGCCTCGCCTGTCGACAAGGCCTTGTCGATCGCGCCGCGCAACAGCGGGTGGCGCAGCACAGCGGCGGAATCCTCCCCCAGACTATGCCGGGCGGCTTCGTTCGCACGCTGCACGGTGCCGTCAGCGCTGACCAGGATGAGCGGCTCGGGCAGGCGCTCGGTGATGGCCTCCTCCATCCTCAGCAGGCCAGAGAGACGGGCCTGCTCGACGCGCCCTCGTTCGGCGGTCTGGGCCAGGCTGCCCGCGACACGGTCGATCTCCGGCAGCAGCGGCGGCAGGGTCGGCAACCCGGCGACGAAGCGCTGCAGCCGTTCGAGGTCCTGCCGCCAGATCAGCGCGAGCCCAAGCCCGGCCAGGATCTCGACCGTCAGCAGGCAAAGCACGGCGTCGGCGCGGGCCGCACCGACCGCCACGAGCACCAACGCGCCGACGACCGGCACGGTCAGGACAAGCAGCAGCCATCGCCCGATGCCGGGACCATGAATTGGATCCCCAGGGCCGCCGCTTTGCTGGCTGGCTGGAGAGGCGCTCAGCTTGCCCTCAGCTTCCCGGCGACGAAAGCGAGGCCGGCGCGGGCTGGACGATCTGCGCGCCACCGGCGCCGACCTGGAACACAGCCAGTCCGCGGCGTACGTTCCCGTCCGGATCGAGCACCAGAACACCATCGGCGCCGGCGAACCCTGATGGGTTTGTGAGGGCTGCCTGATTGATCACGCCGGTTCCGGTCGCGACTCTGGCGATCGCCCCGGCGTCGTAGGCGATCGCCGCGAGGGGTGAAGGCGGCGCCCCGTAGGCGCTGCTGTAGCTCGCCACGAAGCCCGCGGCGGCGGCGGGATCGGGTGCCGCATAGAGCGCGCCGTTGAAGCCGGCGGCGCTGACCGCGCCCGGATCGGCGGCCCACAGGCCCGGCCCAAGCACGAGAACGGGGCCTGGGTTCACGTCGTAATACGGCATCAGGCTGGCCAGTTCCCCAAGGCCGCTGCCCGTCTCACCCACGAAGAGCGCGGTGAAGGGCGGCGGCGGAATCGGCGTGCGCTCCAGACGGGCCGCTTCCTGCCGTCCGCCTACTGTGTGCGAGCCGCGCAGTTGCTTGATCTGGGCGTCGATCGGACCGCGCCGGCCGGCGTAATCGGAAAGCGATCGCAACGCATTGTTCATCGACGAGAAGCTGCCAGCGGCATAGGTCTGGACCGTCGCCGAGGCCGCGTCGGTCTGCAACGCGCGGCCAATGGCGTCGCCGAGCGGCGTCTGGGGCAGCAGCGCGGCGATCGTCCCGTGGCCCTGCGTACTGGCCGCCTGCACCAGAGCCTGCACCTGTGCCGCGGGCGTGATACCGAGCGTCCACAGCCCCGGACGTGCCTCGCTGGAATCCGAGGTCAGGGACAGCACCTCGACATGAGCAGGCATGGTGACCGGTGCGACGGCCGCTGCCTCGGTGTCGGTCAGCGGACCGATGATGATTCCGGCGCCATCCGCCACCGCCTGCTTCGCCGCCGCCGCCGCGCCGGGCGCCGTGCTGCCGGTGTCGATCACGTCGAGCGAGGTGGCGCCCGCGCCCAACCCGAGCTTGACCGCATTGACGATCGAGGGAGCCGCCGCCGCATAGGCCCCGGTCAGGGGCGCGAGCAATGCGACACGGTTGCCGGCAGGCGGCGGCACGGAGGGCGCACCCGGCGCGCCCAAGACTTGCGGCCCGCCGCTGCCCGACGGCAGAGTGCCTGGGACACCGACAGGTTCGGCGCAACTCGCAAGGCCGAGAAGAGCGGCGAGGAGAGCAGATGCCCGAGCAAGATGCACGTAGTGACCCCCCATCTGACCGTGATCCGTCTGAATCCGATCCGTCTGAACTCGATCAGCCGGGTAATCCGTCCCCGGCCGGCGATACCTGGCCGCGTCTCGGCGGTGAGCCAGCCTGTCTTGTGCTGGTTTCCACGCCGATCGGCAACCTGGGCGACATGACAGCGCGCGCCGTCACCGTGCTGAAGTTGGCGGACATCGTTCTTTGTGAAGATAGCCGGGTCACCGCGCGGCTGCTTTCCGCTCTCGGGATAAAGGCGCGGCTGGAGCCTTTCCACGACCACAACGAGGACCAACGCATCCCCCGGCTGCTGGAGGGGGCCAAATCCGGGCAGAAGCTGGCTTTGGTCAGCGACGCGGGCACGCCGCTCATGTCCGACCCCGGCTACCGCCTGGTGCGCGCCGTCGTGGCCGCGGGGCTCGTCGTCACCGCCATTCCCGGCCCCAATGCCGCCGTGACCGCGCTGGCCCTCTCCGGCCTGCCGCCCCACCCATACCTGTTCCTGGGTTTCCCGCCGGCACGCGGCGCGGCGCGGCGGACCGCCTTCGCGTCACTTCGCGCAGCGGAAGCCGCAGGGCTATCGGCGTCGATGGTGTGGTACGAGTCGCCGCATCGGATCGCGGAGATGCTTGGCGATTTGCTGACGGTGTTCGGCGACCGTCCGGCCGCCCTCGCCCGGGAACTTACGAAGCACTTCGAGGAGGTGCGGCGGGGTTCGCTCTCAACGCTGATCGCAGGCACCGCCGCCGATCCGCCCCGCGGCGAAATCACCGTGGTGCTGGGGCCGCCGGACGCCGCACAGCCTCAGGTCGGCGAGGACCATGCCGAGAGCCTCGACGCCCGGCTACGGGTCGAACTGGAGCGCAGCCGGTTGCGCGAGGCAGTCGCGATCGTGGCCGCCGAGACCGGACTGCCGCGCCGGCAGGTTTATGCCCGCGCGCTCATCCTGACCGGCGAAGCAAAGAACCAAGACTGACCGTCGGTCAGTTGCTCATTTCGATCACGGCACGCACCTTCGGATAGATCTCGCGCGCCCACTGGCTGCCGCTGAAGACGCCGTAATGGCCGACGCCCGTCTGCAGATGGTGGTTCTTCATCGTCGTGGGCAGGCCCGTGCAGAGATCGAGCGCCGACATCGTCTGGCCGATGCCGCAGATGTCGTCCCGCTCGCCCTCGACCGTCAGGATCGTCGTGCGCGTGATGGCACCGGGGTCGACGCGCTCTCCACGATGGGTCAGGCGGCCGAGCGGGAGATCGTGATCCTGGAAGATGCGCTTCACCGTCTCGAGAAAGAACTCCGCCGGCAAATCCATCACCGCCAGATACTCGTCGTAGAAGCGGCGATGAAGATCGGCCCGGGCAACATCGCCGGCGACGATGTTGCGGCGCTGGGCAACCTCAGCCCGGAGGTGACGCTCGAAATTCATCGCGATGAAGGCGCTCAGCTGCATGAATCCGGGATAGACACGGCGATTGGCGCCCTTGAAGCGCCAGGGCACGACGCCGATCAGGTTGTTTTCGAACCAGTCGATCGGGCGTTGCTGCGCCAGAAGGTTCACCTTGGTCGCCGCGATGCGCGTGTCGATTGGGCCCGCCATCAGCGTCATGCTGCGCGGCGTCGCGATGTTGCCCTCGCGGGCCATGACGGAAACAGCCGCCAAGACCGGGACCGCTGGCTGGCATACGGCGAGAACATGGCTTCCGGGCCCGATGGCTTCCAGCTGGTGGATGACATGATCGGTATAGTCGTCGAAACCGAAAACTCCGGCCTCGAGCGGAACATCACGCGCGTTCTTCCAATCGGTCAGGAAGACATCGTGGTCGGCAAGCAGCGTCTGCACGGTGTTCCGGAGCAACGTCGAGAAGTGGCCCGACATCGGCGCCACCACCAGAAGCCGCGGCTGCCGAACACCGGTTTCCTTGCGGAAGTGGACCAAAGAGCAGAAGGGTGTGTCGAGCACGACCTCCTCCACGATCTCCACCGGCTTGTTGCCCACCACCACCGGCTTGATGGCGAAAGCGGGCCGCTCATGCGTGACGGCGGTGCGCCAGATCATCTCCATGGCAGCCGACGCTTCGCGCAACAGCCTGTTCTGCGGCGCATTCGGCTGTAGCTGGCCGAGGACGTTGTCGAAGAAATGCGCCATGCGGCGGGCCGGGGCCATCATCTCCGCCTGGGCCTGGTAGAGCTGGTAGAGCATGGGCGTGCCGAGCGACGCCATCACGTCCGAGAACGGGAGACCCGCCACAGGGCGCGCCATCTCGTAGAACAAGGACTGGCGGTTTTTTTCGTCTGGACTGGGCCATCCATTACGCTCAAGCCCAAGGCTCTGATACAGTGGGTCACCGTCGCTTTTCGGATACAGGACGCCGTTCATGGCCGAGGCCACGCTTCTCATAAGTAGCAAGAACTATTCCTCCTGGTGTCTCAGGGGATGGTTGATCACCCGACTGTCAGGCTTGCCGTTCCGCGAGGAGTTCGTGGCGGTCGATAATGCGGCAGTCCGTGCCGAACTCCTGCTGCGTTCCTCTTCGATCCTGGTGCCAACGCTGGTCCATGATGGCGTTACCATATGGGACACTTTGGCAATTTCCGAATACCTCAACGAGCTTAGGCCAGAAGCACAGATGATCCCCGCGGACCGCCAAGCCCGGGCCCGCTGCCGCGCCATCTGCGGCGAGATGCACTCCGGCTTCTCCGCCTTACGCTCCTCTCTGCCGATGAACCTGCACGCGCACCGGCCGGGCTTCGTCATCTGGTCGGCCGCGCGTGCTGATATTGACCGCATCCTCAGTATCTGGGACGACTGCTTAACGACTTGGAAAGGGCCGTATCTATTCGGAGAAAGGTTGTCGGTCGCTGATGCGATGTATGCCCCGGTCGTGACACGCTTCCTAACGTACGACGTGAAACTGGACGAGCGCGCCGCTCGCTATTGCCGTGACATCATGGCTTGGCCCGACATGGCCGATTGGGTCGCAGCTGCAAAGGAAGAGCCGCAAGAGATCACCGAGCTCGAGGTCGAATTCTAATCGACTGGAACCCGGTTCTAACATCGAATGATGCAGTGCGGTAGACATCCGGAAGAACCGGCAGATACGTCGGAAGCCGGCAGCCTACCCTAAAAGACGGCCTACAACCCGCGCCGTGTAGTCGACGACCGGGATTACCCTTCCATAATTGATGCGCGTAGGCCCGATGACGCCAATCGCGCCGACGATGCGGTTCTTGGCGTTTCGAGCCGGAGCCACGATCATCGAAACGCCCGCCGACCCGAAAAGGCCGCTCTCGGACCCGATGAAGATGCGGACGCCGTCGGAGGTCTCGGCAAGCTCCAGCAGGCGCAGCATCGTTTCCTGCGCCTCCAGCCGCTCGAAGAGCATCTGGATCGACGCCAGCTTCTCGATCTGCGTCACATCGGCCAGCAGCCGGCCCTGCCCCCGCACGATGAGGTTGCCGCCGCGGCCCTCGCCGCCCCAGGTCGCGAGCCCGGCCTCGATGATGCCGGCCGCCAGCTCATCCAGGGTGTCGCGGTCGCGGGTGATCTCCTCGACCATGTCGCGTCTGAACTCGGCGAGCGTCCGCCCCAGCAGCCGGGCGTTCAGGAAGTTGCTCGCCTCCTGCAAGGCCGAGGGTGGCACGCCGATCGGAATGTCGATGACGCGGTTCTCGACCTGACCCTCGGAAGACACCAGGACCACCAGCGCCCGCCCCGAGGCGAGCGGCACGAACTCGATATGCTTGAGCGCGCCCTCCGCCTTGGGCGCCAGAACCAGACCTGCGGCCGAAGAGAGGCCCGATAGCATCGTCGATGCCTCGGCCAGCGTGTCCTGCAGGCTGCGGCCGTGGCTGAGTAGCGCCGCGTCGATCGCCTCGCGGTCCTCGTCGCCCAGATCTCCGAACTGCAGAAGGCCGTCGACGAAGAGCCGCAGCCCGCGATCCGTCGGCAGCCGGCCTGCCGAGGTATGCGGCGCGTAGAGCAACCCGGCTTCGGTCAGATCGGCCATGACGTTGCGGATCGTTGCCGGGGACAGCGCCAGAGGGAGGCGGCGGGAGAGCGTGCGGCTGCCGACCGGCTCGCCGGTCTCCACATACTGCTCGACGATTTCGCGGAGGACAGCAGCTGACCGGCTGTCCAGCCCCTGGGGCAGAATGGCTGGCTGGTAAGGCAAGTTCGGTCGGCTGGTGGCGTCCATCGATACTCCATTATCACATAGGCGGGCTAGCCCGGCGGCTCAAATGTAGGCGGCGGCTCCCAGCCCGAAGTCACCTGCTTTGCAATGACCTTCCAGCCATGCGACAGACATAGTCCTCTCCCGCACACCTTTGTGCAAAGCAGGGGCCAGGGAGACATCGCGATGCTGCGGGTGGGCCGTCTGACAAGCCAGTCCTTCACCGTGTCGCGGTGGCAGGCTCGCAGCGGTCTCGGCCCGACAGCGACGGGCTTTCTCGTGGTCCTCCTCGCCTACTTCACCTTCGCTCTGCACGACGCCCTCGTGAAGCTGCTCGTCACGCACTTCGCGGCCTCAGAAATTCTTTTCATGCGCAGCCTGACCGCACTGGCGCTCTGCCTCGTCATCGGCGGGCGCAGCACCGTTACCCGTGGGCTATTCTCGCCGATGCGGGGCAAGCTGCTCGGCCGCGCCGTGCTGACCTTCGTCGCCTGGTTGCTCTACTACTCCTCAGGCCGTTACCTCGGTCTTGCGCAGATGATCACAATCTACTTCGCGAGCCCCTTGCTGATCGCGGTCATGGCCGGCCCGCTGCTGGGCGAGCGGGTGCCGCCCATCCGCTGGGTGGCGCTGGCCCTCGGCTTCGTCGGCGTGGTGCTTGCCGCGCGGCCGCATGGGGGCAGCCCGCTCCTGCCCGTGATCTGCGTCGGCACCGCCGCAGTCATCTGGGCCTATGCAATGATCCTCATGCGCCAGATCTCGGCAGAACTGCGTGGCTGGGACCAGGTTTTCGTCATCGCGGTGCTGTTCCTGGTCGGCTGCGGGGCGAGCCTGCCGTTCGTCTGGAAAACGCCGAGCCTCCCCAGCCTGCTCATGATGCTGGGGCTCGGCGTCCTCTCCACGATCGCGCAGCTGCTTCTGATCGAAGGGGTCAAGCTGGCCCAGGCCAGCGTCGTCGCGCCGATGGAGTTCAGCGGGCTGCTCTGGAGCTTCGTGTTCGGCTACCTCATCTTCGGCGACGTGCCGCCGGCCGGCGTCTTCATGGGCGCCGGGCTCATCCTGACCAGCGGCGCCATGGTGGTGACGAGCGAGTTGCGGCGCAGCCGGCGGATCGGACCCTGACACAGGTTGTTACTTCTTTTTCTGGGAAGAAGCGCTTCTATCCCGGCGGGTGGCCAGAACATGAGGGCGGTGCAGGGTTGCGATGAGGATCGATCACGACCGGCCCCCTGAGCGAGCTGGGGCGGCCTCGGATGCAGAGCGGCGCGAGACGATACTGTCGGCGGCCGAACAGGTGTTTCTCGCAAAGGGGTATGTTTCGACGACGATGGCGGACATCGCCCAGGCTGCCGGCATGTCGAAAAAGACGATCTACCAGGTCTTCGATTCCAAGAAGGAGCTGTTCGACGCGCTCATGATGAACCGGCTGGCGGTGCTGAGGATACAGCCGGAGGATACCGGCCGGCCGCCGGCCGTCGTGCTCGGCAACGTGTTGCTCGACATGGCTCGCTTCGTGCTGTCCCCGAAGCAGATTGCGCTGACCCGCCTCATTCTCGCGGAGATCGCCAGCACGCCCGAGGTCGGCGACGTGATGAAGGTCCGCTGCGTGCAGGTGGAGCGGACGATGCAGAACTGGCTGGCCCTGCAGGTCTCCCGCGGCGTCTTCGACATCGCCGACATCCCGGGCGCGGCGGCGATGCTGTTCGGCAGCGCCTTCGGCGATTTCCACTGGCATCTGCTGCTCCAGCTGGGGCAAGCCCCGACCGAGGCCATGGTGCAGGCGCGGATCGAGCGGTCGGTCGCGGTCTTCATGCGGGAGTTCGCGCGCCAGCCTCTCTAGGGCCTCATGCGGCTGCCGGGCACGGCATTGACCGCGGCGCGGGTTCCGGCTTCCAAGACGGAATGTGCGGGAGCGGAACGGCGTGAAGACAATACCCTGGTGGAGCTGGATCTTCCCGCTGCTGGCCTGGCTGCTGCTTGTGGCGAAGGCGCTGACGCCCATCGGCGGGCCTGTGCTCGTGGTCTTCGCCCTGGTCCTCGGAGGAGCCGTATTCGCCGCCGTCCACCATGCCGAGGTCGTAGCCCATCGGGTCGGCGAACCCTTCGGCACCCTGGTGCTGGCGATCGCGGTGACGGTGATCGAGGTCGCGCTGATCGTCTCGGTGATGCTCACCGGCGGCCCGGATAAAGCCGCTCTGGCACGGGACACGGTCTTCTCCGCGGTGATGATCGTGTGCACGGGCGTCGTCGGCCTCTGTGTGTTGGTGGGGGCGAGCCGCCACCATGAGCAGGAGTTCCGGGTGCAGGGCGCCAACGGGGCGCTGGCTGTACTGGCGGCCCTCTCGGTGCTGACGATGGTGCTGCCGAACTATACGCAGACGCCCGGACCGACCTTCACCACATCGCAGCTCGAGTTCGTCGGCGTGGTGTCGCTGGTGCTCTACGGCGTCTTCGTGTTCGTCCAGACGGTCCGGCATCGCGACTACTTCCTGGCCGAGGTGGAACAGGACGACCATCACCTGCCGCCGCCCTCGGCAGGAATGGCGCTCGTCGCCGCCGCACTTCTCGTCGTGTCGCTGGTCGCGGTGGTGGGTCTCGCGAAGGCGCTGTCGCCTGCGGTGGAGGCCGGCGTCGCCGCATCGGGCGCGCCCAAGGCAGTGGTCGGCGTCATCATAGCCGGCGTGGTCCTGCTGCCCGAAAGCCTCGCGGCGGTGAAGGCGGCACGCCTCGACCGGCTGCAGACGAGCCTCAACCTCGCCTTCGGCTCGGCGATTGCGAGCATCGGGCTCACGATCCCGGTGGTGGCAGGGGTGTCGGTCGTGCTCGGGCATCCGCTGACGCTCGGGCTCGACTCCAAGGAGACGGTGTTGCTGTCGCTGACCCTGCTGTTGAGTACGCTGACGGTCGCGACCGGCCGGACCTCCATCCTGCAGGGCGCCATTCACCTGACCGTCTTCGCGGTGTTCCTGTTCTTCGCCGTGGTGCCGTAGGATCGTTAGAGGACGAGCGCTCCGAGCAGCGCATCGAGCCGCAGGCGGCCCTCGCGCGTCGCCATCAGGCGGTCCGTATCCTGGACCAGATACCCCGCCTCGATCGCCCGGACGAGGATGTCGGGCTCGATGGCATCGGCGAGCGCCATCCCGGTGCGCTGTTCGAAACGCGTCGCCGAAATCCCTTCCGAGAGCCGCAGGCCCATCAGCAACATCTCGCGCGCACGCTCCTCCCGCGTGACCTCGACATCCTCGCCGGCGCCGTGGCCTGCCGCCTCCACCCGCTGCGCCCAGATTTCCGGCGCGCGATGCCGCCGGGTGGCGAGAAGCCCGTCGCCCAAACTCAACCGTCCGTGTGCGCCCGGGCCGATGCCGGCATAGTCGCCGTAGCGCCAGTAGGCGAGGTTGTGACGGCTCTCCGAACCCGGCTTGGCATAGTTCGAAACCTCGTAAGGCAACAACCCGAAACGCCCGGCTTCCTCCGCCGTCGCCTCATAAAGCGCGGCGGCCGTATCCTCATCCGGCAGGACGAGCTCACCGCGCCGGTGCAGCGCCTCGAAAGCCGTGCCGGGCTCGATCGTGAGCTGGTAGAGCGAGAGGTGATCGGCCGCGAGGTCGAGGGCGCGTGCGAGCTCTTCACGCCAAGCGGCCATCGTCTGGCCGGGGCGGGCGTAGATGAGGTCGAAGGACAGGCGCGGGAAGAGGCGCCGGCCGATCTCCAGCGCCGCCACCGCCTGAGCCGCCGAATGCTGCCGTCCCAGCCTCGCCAGATCCGGCTCGTTGAGGCTCTGCACACCGATCGACACGCGGTTCACCCCGGCGTCGCGATAGCCTGCGAAGCGCCCCGCCTCGATACTGGTCGGATTGGCCTCCAACGTGATTTCGAGGTCGTCCTCTGGCGCAAAGAGGACGCGCGCGCGCGATATCAGGGCGCCGACGGTCTCCGGTTCCATGAGGCTCGGAGTGCCGCCGCCGAAGAAGATCGAACGCAACGGCCGGCGCCCAAGCCGCGCCGCCTCCCATTCCAGTTCGCGGAGGAGCGCCGCCCGGAAACGCGCCTGCGGCACGACCTCTCGCACATGGCTGTTGAAGTCGCAGTACGGGCACTTCGCGAGGCAGAACGGCCAGTGGATGTAGAGGGCGAGCGGTTCCAGAGAGACAGTCCGTTCAACAGGTCGGTCCGCTGTCACAATCGACAAGCGTAGGATCGTCCCCATCTCTAGCCATCTTAGCCGAAGACAAGGATGAAAAGAATGTTCGGGACAGCAGACCGGGTCACTGGCTCCGGCACGTCGACCCGGAGCGCCATCGTCTGGATCGGCGGTCTTGCAGTCGCCGGTTTGGTCATCTGGCTGCTCCATGACGAGCTTCTGCTGGTGTTCCTGGCGGTGCTTCTCGCCGTGTCGCTGCGGGGCGCTTCCGACGTGGTGGCCAAGCACTCTCCCCTGTCGCCGCGCTGGGCCATGGCGATGATCATGATCCTGGTGCTGGTGGCCACCATCGGCTTCTGGATGTGGGTCGGCCCCGAGCTCGTTCGGCAGGGCCAGGATCTGGTCAATGCGCTGACCAATGAAGTCGGCCAGCTTGCGTCACGCTATGGCCAGACGCAGTGGGGCCAGACGCTGATACAGAAGATCAAGGGATCGGAGAGCGTGGCGGCGCGCAGCCTGGCGGCGCCGGCGATGACGGTTGCCAGTTCCGCGATCGGAGCCATCGCGGGCCTGTTCGTGCTGATCGTGACGATGATCTACTTCGCCGGGAACCCCGGCCTCTATCTGAAGGGACTGGTCACGCTATTGCCAAAGGAAAGACGGGCGCGGACCCACGACGTCTTCGACAAGGTCGGTCATGTGCTGCGCTGGTGGTTCGTCGGCCAATTGATCGACATGGCCGTCGTCGGCGTGCTGACCGTCGTGGGATTGGCTCTGATCGGCATGCCCATGCCGCTGGCCCTCGGCATGCTCGCGGCCATACTCACGTTCGTTCCCTATTTCGGCGCGATCCTGGCTGCCATCCCGGCGCTCGCCATCGCCCTCGGCCAAGGGCTGCATATGACGATCCTGACGGCCGTCGTCTTCGCGATCTGCCATGTGGTCGAGGGTTACGTCGTCTCGCCCCTGGTGCAGGACCGCATGGTTCGCCTGCCGCCCGCCCTGCTGATCCTGTCCATGACCTTCATCGGCTCGCTGTTCGGACCCATGGGCGTCATCATGGCGACGCCCATGGCAGCGGCGGGGCTGGTGCTGGTGTCCGAGTTCTACGTCGTCGATGTCCTCAAGGACGAGAGCGGGCGGGATGTGACCGCCCGCAAGTAGTCACTCGTCCACTACGCTTCAGCTCAGGTTGAAGACCACCTTGACGCAGCCATCGGCCTTGTCGCGGAAGGTCTCGTAGAGACCCGGACCGTCCTCCAGCGACTTGCTGCGGTGGGTGATAAGGAAGGTCGGGTCGATCTTGCTTTCCTGGATCAGCTTGGTCAGCGGCTCCAGGAAGCGTTTCACATGGGTCTGGCCAGAGCGGATCGTGACGCCCTTCTGCACGATGGCGCCCATGTTCACCGGAACAGGACCGCCATAGACGCCGGGCACGGAGACAATGCCGCCGGGAGCCACGGCCTGCACCGCCTGCTCAAGCGCATAAGGCCGCTGGGTCGACGTGAGCGCCTCCTGGACCGCGCCAAGAACGCCGAGCATGCCGTGACCCGCTGATGCCTCCATGCCGACGCAGTCGATGCAGGCATCCGGGCCCAGACCGTTGGTGATCTCGCGGATCCGGTCGAGCACCTCCTCCTCCTTGAGGTCGATGATGTGCGTCGCACCGGCCTGGCGGGCGAGCGCAATGCGCTCCGGCACCGTCTCGATCACGATGATCTTCTCCGCCCCAAGAACCTGGGCGGATTTGATCGTGAACAAGCCGACCGGCCCGGCGCCCCAGATGGCCACCGTCTCGCCGCCCTTGAGATCGCAATGCACGGCTGCCTGCCAGCCGGTGGGAAGGATGTCGGAGAGGAACAGAGCGTGTTCGTCGTCCATGCCCTCCGGCACCTTCATCGGCCCGACATCCGCCATCGGCACGCGCACATACTCTGCCTGACCGCCCCAGTAGCCGCCGGTGAGATGCGAGTATCCGAAAAGGCCGGCGGTTGGATAGCCGAACATCTTCGCCGCCATCTCGCCGTTGCGGTTGGACCGGCTGCAGCAGGCCCAATTCCCCTTGAGGCACTGGGCGCACGCGCCGCAGTTGATGTTGAACGGCACGACCACCTTGTCGCCGACCTTCAGCTTGTGGCTGGGCGAGCCAGCCTCGACGACTTCGCCCATGAACTCGTGACCGAGCACGTCGCCGTTCTTCATGGTCGGCATCTGCCCGTCGAACAGATGGAGGTCCGAGCCGCAAATCGCGCAGGCCGTTACCTTGAGGATGACATCGCGCGCGTCCTCGATCTTGGGGTCGTCGACGGTGTCACATCGGATGTCGTTCTTGCCGTGCCAAACAAGCGCCTTCATTGATTTTCGCCTTTTAATGAACCGAAGGCTGGCACTAGGGGGCGCAGAGCGGCGCCGGCAACGGTCCTGCCGCCGAAAGTGATGGCGCTCCGCATGGATTGTGAATGGAACGCGGGGATGTTAGCGAGAGCGCCGGATACAGACGTTCTGCTCGATGGAGGCGTCCTCGATGTCGTTCTCATCCAGCGCGCCCTATAATGGCGTCGTTTACGTTACCGATACGATCGGCGGTGAGAACTTTCAGGGCTCCGGCGTTCTGATCGCGCCCAACCTCGTGCTGACGGCCGCGCATGTCGTCTATGAGGCTGGCCTCGGAACCGCGACCAACGTCGAGGTGACGCCCGGCTACGACGCGGGCGTCGCCCCTTTCGGCAGCGCCTACGCCCTCACCTTCAGCTACAACTCGGTAGCGGATTACGGCGACGAGGAAACCCTCTCGGCCTCGCAGGACGACTTTGCACTCATCAAGCTTGGCACGTCCTTCTCCGGACCCACGATCTTCGGCCTCGGCGCGAACTACGCCGGCGGCGTCGCCTATGTCAGCGGCTACCCCGCGAGCGCAGATGGCGCGCTGGAATCTCCCGCCCAGAACATCGGCCTGTTGGCCGGCTACAGCATCCTGCAGGGTCTGGCCCTCGGCCCCGGCTCCAGCGGCGGCCCGGTCTGGACGCCCGGCAGCGGCGGCGCACCCGTCATCGATGGGCTCGTCTCAACCTCCAACGACGGCATCGGATACAACGCCCAGCTGACGACGAGCGCGGTCAGCGAAATCGAGGGGTGGGTCGCGCAGGATGAGGCGCCGACCCCGCCGCTCACCGTCTTCAACACCTCCACGAACGAGGCGGTGACCGCCGCGGGCTCGGCCTATGGCGGCCCCGTCGCCGGGCTCGAGAACACCTACGCGAACATCACGCCGCAGAGCCTGAACATCGTCGCCACCACGCCCGACTGGTTCATCACCACCGGCTCCGGCAACGACGCCATCACCGTCACCAGCGGCACCAACGTGGTCAACGGCGGCGCCGGGTCGAACTTCCTCACCGGCGGCAATGGCACCGACACCTTCTACGTCGATGCCACAGCGCCCGATCAGGACATCTGGAGCACGGTCGTCAATTTCCACAAGGGCGACGCCGTCACGCTCTGGGGCGTCAGCCCCGAGACCGCGACCTTGAGTTGGGCGAGCGACCAGGGCGCCTCCGGCTATACCGGGCTCACGCTGCATGCCGAGACGGCCGGGGGCACGAGCGCTTCCCTCACGCTGGACGACTACAGCCAGACCGACCTGTCCGACGGCCGGCTCGCCATCGCCTACGGCACGAACGCCGCGCTCGGGCCATACATGTACATCGCGGGGACCGGCTAGATCAGCGTGCGAGCGCGAAGCCATCCGTCAGGGTTTTCAGGAAGGCGATGATGTCCGCCTCCTCACTGGATGTCAGTGCAGGCGCCTGGCCCGGCGAGCGGTCGAACGGCGGATCGGCAGTGTCCACATTCGCCCGGTCGCCGACGGGAAGATCATCGTATTTCGCGACCTGTCCGTCATCGCCGACCGGGTAGATGCGGCCCGGCGCGGTGTCCCGGAAGTTATAGAAATCGAGCACACGCTGCAGGTCGTGATAGACGCCGTTATGGAAGAACGCCCGGCGCGCCGCGGTGTTGCGCAGAGTGGGCGTGAGAAACATGCCGCAATATTGCGTCTGCGCCGCAAGATCGGTCCGGTACGGCCCGCACAGGCCGAGATCGAAGTAGCCGGGCTCCCGGTTGCGGATGAGGTCCGGGTTGCGCGGCACACCCAGGGCCTCGAACTGCTGGTCGGTGAAGAGCGGCGGCTGCCCCTCCGGCGATGGCTGGTCGAGATGACATGCCGCGCAATCGCCTTTGGCCGGGTCGTTGAACAGCATGTAGCCGCGCGTCTCGGCCCAGCTCAACCGGGCGTGGCCCTCGAGCCATGCATCGTACTTGCTCGTGTAGGGATGGAAACTCGGGTCCTCGACCTGATAGCGCGCCAAAGCGAAGGCGGCTTCCGAGACCGTCAGGCTGGGATTATCGAAAACCTCCGGCCCGTTGATCCTGATGAACAGGCCCGCATAGGGTGCTGTCCGCAAACGGGCGGCAACGCGGCGAACCGTGCCGCCATCCATCTCGAACGGGCTGAAAAGCGGACCGAGCGCCTGCGCCTGCAGCGTGTTGACCCGCCCATCCCAGAACAACCCGCCCTCGGGCACGATGTTGGCGGCGCTCTGCGCTGTGCTCTGCGCGGTTTTCGTGGCACGCGGGACTGCCTGCGCGGCGACGGCGAGTTGCGGTAGCGCGACAGGTGCTGCTTCTTCGCCCGCCGGATCGGGACCGATGCTGAACACCGACGGGTCTGGCAAATACATCAGAGAGGGCACGGCACGCGCACCCTGACGAGCGAGCGCAGGTCCGCCACTCATCGCCGAGCCCGCGCCGGACGGTGCGTAGAAGTGGTCCGGACTGTGACAGGACGAGCAGTCCAGCTGCCCCGACGAGGAGAAGCTGGGGTCGAAGAATATCTGCTTGCCGAGTTGCGCGTAGAGCGACATCGGACCCGCATCGGGGCGAACCAGTTCAACCGGCGCCGGGTTTTTGCCGAGCGTCAGTTCCAGACTGCCGTGCGGGTCGGATAGCCAATCCGATAGCGGAACCGGACCGCAAAGGAGAGCAGCGACGGACGTGACGCCGGTCAGCAGCGCCAGCAGCGCGATCGTGGGCGCGGCCGACCCTCGCCAGGACAACTCACGCCCTGAGCGCTGATCTGTGGCCGGCCCCGCATGGGCATTGCCTCATTGACCGCCTCCGGCCGGCAAAGAGACCGTATCGGACCAAACCGTTTGACCCGTCAGCCGGTAACCAACGGCGTAAAAGCGTAGCTGGAGTTGTTGAAGCGGAATGACCGACGGGTCCGCCACGAGGCCCTGCGCCGCCGCGCGGCCGAACAAGGCAGCGGCCTTCACCGGGTCTTTCGGCACGCCCTGACCGCTCGCGTAGAGGGCGCCGAGCGCGAATTCGCCGCAAACATTCCCCTGCGAGGAGGCCTGCACATACCAGGGCGCGGCATCCTTCGGGTCGGACGGTGGGGGGCCTTGGCCGTAGCTGCCCGTCTGATAGAGAAAGCCAAGCTCGCATTGCGCTTCCCCATTGCCGGCAAGCGCGGATTTTTTCAGCCAGGCTGCGGCGCCGATATAATCCTGCACCACACCGAGACCGGTATACTCCAGCGTCCCCAGATCGAAGGCGGCGACCGCGTCACCTGACTGGGCCTGCGCCTCCAGCGTGGCGGGGTTGAAGGCCGATGGCGGCGCTCCGTCGGCCCAGGCCGGAGACAGCGTGGCCAGCAGGACAAGCCCCGGAACTATCCAGCCACGGCGCCTCGTCGCCCGATGGGCCGGAGCTGCACATCGGCTCGGGCAAAGCACGGATGATGGCGACGTCATTCTTTTCCTCCTATGCCGTCTGCATCGCACGCCCGGCCCGCGGGGGCGCGGCGGCGTCCGGCGACGGCTCGTCCGGGACCTCGGTGATCTTGAACTCATCGACCAGCCGGCTGAGAGCCGACGCCTCGTCGCTGAGGATGATGCTCGCCGAAGCGGCACGCTCGATCATCTGCGCGTTCTCCTGCGTCACCTTTTCCATCTCGCTGATCGTTCCGTTCACCTGATTTAGCGCCACGGCCTGCGTGTTGGCTGAGGCGGCGATCTCCGCCACCCGCTCGGTTAGCCGGCTGACCTGCTCGGTGATGCGCAGCAGCACGCCCCCGGTTTCGTGCACCAGCTTGACGCCGGTGCCGACCTGACTGCTGGAGGCCAAGATGATGACCTTGATTTCCTTCGCCGCGTCCGCTGAGCGCTGCGCCAGTGCGCGGACCTCGGTCGCGACAACTGCAAACCCCCGCCCGGCATCTCCTGCGCGTGCGGCCTCGATCCCCGCGTTCAACGCCAGAAGGTTGGTCTGAAACGCGATCTCGTCGATCACGCCGATGATGTTGGCGATCTGACGCGATGAGCCCTCAAGCGCCTGCATGGCGCTCACCGTATCCGTGACAACGGTGCCGGAGGCCGTGGCCTCGGCGCGTACGGCGCCCGCGAGCACCGCGGCCTCGGCGGCGCTTTGCGAGGTCTGACGCACGGTGCCGGTAATCCCGTCCAGCGTCCGTGCGGCTTGCTCCACCTGGGCCGCCTGGTGCTCGATGCGGCGTGCGAGATCGGACGTGGCGAGTTGGATGTCGCTCGCTCCCGAATCGACGTTGCGTGTGCTTGTCATCACGCGGCGCATCGTTGCTTCCATCGTGGAAGACGCCTGATTGAAGTCCATCCGCAACGACTTGTATTCTATTGAAAACCACTTGGTGATCTTCCAGGTCAGGTCGCCGTTGGCAAAATTGATCAATGCCGTTGCCAGGGCGTCGACCACCTCCTTCTGATTGGCCATCGCCTGGCGGCGTTCCTCGTCACGACGGCGGAGCTCCACGTCGCTCGCGCGCCGGTCGGCCTCGGCCGATTGCTCGATTTCCCGTTTCTCCCTCAGCGATACACGGAACTTGTCAAAGGCCCGGCCAAGATCGCCAATGGCGCCAGCCCGGTCGGCCCCGGCAAGGACAGTGTCCTCGTCGCCATGCGCAAGTGCGTTGAGCGCATTGGTCGCCCGGGCAATCAGGCGCGCGTTGCGGTCGACGAACCAGACAGCGCCGGTGGCGATGGCTACCAGCACGGCGAGAACCACACAGGCGGCGGTCGCGAAACCGCGGGCGGCGTGCACGTCGGGCCGCGCATAGAACAAGGCGTTCGGCGCGCCGGTCCAGAGAGTCCAGGCCGAACGCGGATCATGCGCGGAAAGTGTCAGCGCCTCGGAGTAGATCAGCCTCGGGTCGGGCTCGGCCTGGGTCGCGTAGTGCAGCGCCTCGGCATCGAGCCCACCGTGTTTGGCGACCAGCAGAGTGCCGGACTGCCGGTTGAACATCGCGACATTTTTCCCCGGCAGCACCTCGCGCAGCGCCTTCAGGCGAACAATCGCGGCGATCATGCCCTTGAAATTGCCATCCGGCCCAAAGAACGGCACCGAGAAAACCATCCCCGTGCGATCGGCATTGTTCAAGGTGACGTTGTAGACCGTGTTGTCGCAGGTGATGACCGGGTGACCGGAAATCATTGGGATGTCGAGGCCGTTGGTCTGCTTGACCGTGGGCGTATGCTGCTCGAACCATTCGATCTGGTGGCGCATCAGATGGTATTCGTAGATCTCGGCCTCGAACCGCCTGACGACGCCGCCGCCGCCGGCATCGTTGGAGATAAGGTCGTCCAGCATCAGGATCGGCGTCTGCGGCGCCATCGTCACAGGATCGATATGGTCGGCGTCCAGATCCTTGCCGATGACGTAGACCTCGGACACGGAGACGTTGCTGGCGAGGTTATTGTAGATCTCCTGGATGGTGGTGATGCCGTCCTGGTTGATGTTCGTCGCGTGGCCATCGATTTTGATGACGCTCGGCAGACGGCTGATGGTGCGGAGATTCTGGAAGATAGCGCTGAACTGGCTCTGCGCGGCGTCGGCGGTGGCGAGAGTTGCCGCGTGTTCCTCGGCGCGGAAACGATCCTGAGCCGATCTGGTGGCCAAGGCGAAGTTCAGCTCGATGGCCGTGGCGGCGAAAGCTGCGAAGAGCGCGATGAACCCATAAATGAAATAGATGCGTCTCACGTCTCGGATGCTTCCATCGTTCGCGTCACCCCGATCGGCCATGATCGCCGACGCCAGTGACGGATCCGCTGGATGAAGCCCTACCGCGCAAACCGGTAACGGCGGATGAACGTGCCCCTTGAATCCTTCAGGATTTGCGCCCGCGGGTCTCCTCAGTTCTCGGCGGTGGCAGCCAGAGCCAGCCGCGCGAGATCCGGCATCGAGGTCGCACCCGTCTTCCGCATCACCGCGGCGCGATGGCTCTCCACCGTCCGCTGGCTGAGACCGAGGTCGGCCGCAATGTTCTTGCTCGGCTGCCCGGCCAGCACACAGGTCATGATCTGGTGTTGCCGTGGCGTCAGCTCACCGACCCGGCGCGCGGCCTCGGCCCGCCACGCGACAACCTGCTGCGTGTCATGCGACTGAGCGAGCGCGCGCGTGACGCTCGCGAGCAGCTCCACCCGGCCGACCGGCTTTTCGATGAAATCCAAGGCGCCGGCCTTCATCGCCGTGACCGCCATGTGCACGTCGCTCTGCCCGGTGATCATGAGGGCGGGCAAGCTGTGGCCGTCCTTCCGGAGCCGCTCCAGGAGATCGATCCCGCTCATGCCGGGCATGTAGGCGTCGACGAGCAGACAACCCTCCCCGTTGTGGTAGGCCGTCAGGAAGGCCTCGCCACTCGAATACGCCTCGGCCTGCAGGCCATCCTCCGCCAGGACGGCCATCAGCGACGAGCGAACGTCAGCGTCATCGTCCACCACGAAGACGGTTGGGCGTCCGCTGGTTCCATGCTCCCCGACCGGCGCCAGGGTTCGCGGCCATGGCTCGGCCGCCAGCAACTCGTCGATGGCCAGAAGGAGATCGTGCTGCCGCACCGGCTTCGTGAGCAGAGGCACATGCTGGGCGGCCAACAGGGATTTGGTCTCGGCCGAAATATCGCCGGTCAGGATGATCGCCGGAACCTGCCGCCCAACCGCCTCCCTCAAGCCGACCGCGAGATCAAGCCCGCTCAACCCATTCGGCAGATTGTAATCCGCCAGCAGCAGCTCCGGGGTGGACTGCGCAATTTGGCGGAGTGCCGCAGGGCCATCCACCGCGGTGCTGACGATGTGGCCTTCGTCCCGGAGCGACTGCTCCAGCACGGCGAGGAGATCCGGATCGTCCTCCACCACCAGAATAGCCGACCGGCGCGCGGTCCTGGAAACAGGCGCCAGGATCGCCGGGCCCATGGCTTCGGCATCCGCCCCGTCATCGGTCCCCACGCCAGTCTTGACACCAGTCTTGACGCCCGTCTCGACACCCGTCTGCACCGCGACGATCGGCACTTCGATTGCAAAGCGCGATCCGCGGCCGAACTCGGACCGGACGACGATGGGATGATCGAGCAGTTCACTGACGCGCTTGACGATGGCAAGGCCGAGACCCAACCCCAATCTGCGCTCCCGCGCCGGATTGCCGACCTGGCCGTATTCTTCGAAGATCCCGTTGATCTCACTGGCAGGGATTCCGATGCCGGTATCCCAGACCTCGACGCTCAGCACGGACCCGCGGCGGCGGCAGCCAATGAGGATGCGGCCGGTCTCGGTATACTTGATCGCGTTGGAGAGCAGGTTGCGTAGGATCTGCTCGAGCAGGCGCGGGTCGCTGCGCACCGTGAGGCTGCAGGGCAGGATGGTCAGCCTCAGCCCCTTGACCTCGGAATGGTAGCCGAACTCGTCCCGCAGGCGGCCGATCAGCCCGTTGATGGGAAAGTCCGAGATGTGCGCGCTCGTTACTCCCGCCTCGATCTCGTTGATGTCGAGCAGCGTGTCCAGCATGGACGTGATCGCGCCCAGCGTATTGTCCAGCCGCGTGACCAGGCTCCGCGCCTTGTCGGTGTCGACGACCTTGCCGAGCAAAGCCTGCAACAGGGCGAGCGTCTGCAACGGCTGGCGGAGATCATGGCTCGCCGAGGCCAGGAAGCGCGACTTGGCCGCATTCGCGCTCTCGGCCTGCTTCTTCGCGGCCTCCAGAGCCGCGGCCGCGTGGCGGCGGCTGGTGATATCGGTGAAGGTGATGACGACGCCTTCCACGTGATCGCCGCGGGCACGATAGGGCAGGATGCGGCGGCGGAACCATTTGCCGCCTTTGGCCTCGATATCGCGCTCCAGCGGCTCCAGCGGCTGCAGCCCCGCCAGCACCGCGCGTGCGTCATCGTCCAGTCCATCTTTGAGGGTGAGGGACGAGAGATCGGCGAGCGGGCGGCCGATGTCGGTGGAAATGATCGCGAAGACCGACTTCGTCGCCGGAGTAAAGAAGCGGATGCGAAGGTCGAGATCGAGAAACAAGGTGGCGACATCCGTGCTGTAGAGGATGTTCTGGAGGTCGTCGCCAAGCGTGCGCTGCCGCTCCAGCGTCTCCTGCAGCTGACTGTTCAGCGCCGTCAGTTCCTCGTTGAGCGACTGCAGCTCCTCCTTGGAGGTCAGCAGCTCCTCGTTCGTCGACTGGTATTCCTCGTTGACCGACAACGCCTCCTCGGTCGCGATCCGCTGCTCCTGCCGGGACAGCTCCAGCTCCTTCATGGTCGCCTGCTGCTCGTTCCGCGACGTCTCCAGCTCCCGTTCGAGTTCGGCGAGTTGCGATAGCTGGCTGGCGGGCGCGGGGATGACGGCCGCCGCCGCCGCCTCGGTTATGCAGACCAGGAGCAGTTCCTCGCCCCCTTCCACCACGGGCGTCACATCCAGGTGGAAGCCAGCGACGCCGTGATGGCCGTTGGTCAAGCGGCCGGCCGCCTCCGTGTGCACGCTGGCCTTCCGCGCCGCCTCGATGGCCGTCGCGAGTTTTGGCCGGAGGCCCGGGCGGGCGGCTGCCAGAAGGTCATGGGTCGCGTGCCCGGGCGCCAGACGCAGGTAGCGATCGATCGGCCCCAGGGAGAAGAGGATTTCATTGGCGGCGTTGATGAGGACGGACGCTGGCGCGTAGGCGTCCAGAACCAGCTGCCGCCCAAGTTCGCCGAGCGCGGCAGGACTGATCGACCGGCCGGCGTTCCCCTCGCGGGCAAGCCGGCCCGGCGGCAACCGGCGGCTGCCGGACAGACCGGCCGCCTCAGCACGGGGTGCGGGGGCCGCGCGCGACGCCGCGCGCCCGATGCGCCGGTAGATGCGGTGGTCCTTGGCGACCAGATCGAACCGGCCTTCGGCATCGGCTACCGTCTCGGCGCT
Source organism: Acidisoma sp. (assembly GCF_965199065.1). Lineage (NCBI taxonomy): Bacteria > Pseudomonadati > Pseudomonadota > Alphaproteobacteria > Acetobacterales > Acidocellaceae > Acidisoma > Acidisoma sp. Next base: position 1,332,250 of record NZ_CBDAQN010000003.1, read on the forward strand.
CCCGAGCAGGAGCAGGCCGTCGGGGCAAAGGGCGAAATGGAAGAGATTGATGACCTTCTCCTGCGCTTCGGGACGCAGGTAGATCAACAGGTTGCGGCAGGACAGAAGGTCCAGCCGCGAGAACGGCGGGTCGGCCAGCACATCCTGGACCGCGAAGACGATGACGGAGCGAATATCCGCCAGTGCTCTGTAGCCGCCATCCTCGAGCGCGAAGAACCGGCGCAGCCGTTCCGCGGAAACTGTGCTGGAGATGGTGGTGGGGTAGAGGCCCTCCCGCGCCGCGGCGACCGCCTCCGCATCGATGTCGGACGCGAAGATTTGCAGCTTGGCCGGGCGCGGGATGGTGCCGAGGCGCTCCAGACACAGCATCGCGATCGAGTAGACCTCCTCGCCCGTGCTGCAGCCGACCACCCAGATGCGGATCGGCGCCTCGGGATCGCGGTCATCGACCAGCGCCGGGATGATGGTCTGCTCCAGCTCCGCGAAGACATCCGCATCCCGGAAGAAACTGGTGACATGGATGAGCAGGTCTTTGGTGAGCAGCTCGAGCTCCCGCGGGTCGCGGCGCAACAGGTCGATGTAGCGTTCCACGTCGGTCGGCGCGATGTCGAGCAGCGCGATCCGTCGCTCGACCCGGCGCTGTAGAGTGCCTGGCTTGTAGTGCGAGAAGTCCTGCGCCGCCTGCGTGCGCATGAACTCGACGATCTTCGGCAGCCAGATATCGACCGGCGGCTCGGCCGTCAGGACAGGTGCCCTCGCATCGGCGTCCGGCGGCGCTCTCGCGGGGGGCGGCGGGGCGGCGGGGCGGGCGGGCGCCTTGGCCTTCGCAGCCGGCTTGGCGCCCGGCCGGAAGGCGACGAGCGCCTGGGGGATGTCGGCGACCGGCAGGACGCGATCGACCCTACCGGTTTCGATGGCGGCGCGCGGCATGCCGTCATACGCGGCCTCCGTCGGCTCCTGCGCGAGAACGAGCCCCCCCTGTTCGCTGATGGCGAGCAGCCCGGCGCTGCCGTCCGCGCCGGTGCCGGATAGGACAACGCCACCGGCCAGCCGGCCATAGCAGGCAGCGAGCGAGTTGAGCAGGAAGTCGAAAGGCAGGCGCGCGCCATGACGCGGCGGCGGCTTGGAGAGGCGAAGCCTGCCATCCTCGACCGACAGGTAGGAGCCGGGCGGGATGATGTAGAGGTGCTCGGGCGCGATGTGCATGCCCTCTGCCGCTTCGAGGACGCTGAGGCTGGTATGGCGCGCGAGCAGCGGCACCATCATGCTGGCATGGCCAGCATCGAGGTGCTGGACGAGGATCAAGGCAAACCCTGTCTTGGCGGGCAAGGCATCGAGGAGCCTCGCCGCGGCGTCCAGTCCACCGGATGACGCTCCAATGCCGACCACGGCGAGGCGCGGCGACGGGTCCTGCGCCGAGCGCACTTGTTTCTTCCGGCTCGGCATAGCTCTCCACCACAACGAGCGCCTGATCACGAAGCGCTACGCGGCGTAGCTAGCACGCTTTTGTAATGAGCGGAGCGTTATCGTGGCGACAACATAAACTTCATCGACCTGGCCATATACGTATTTTCCGAAGCTTGTGTCGGACGCCATTCGCATTTTAATTTTTCCAGGACATGTAACTTGTCTGCTCAGCCGAGGTTTCTGCACATGAGTTGTCCGAGCCGGGTCGTGCACGGGTTGTGAACAGGCTCAGGGTTCTTCTGGTGGAAGATGATCTGCTCGTCGGCGAACTTCTTGCCGAGTTGCTGGGCGAACTGGGTCATGATGTCTGCGGATTGGCGCAGACGGAAGCCGACGCCGTGGCGGCGGCCGCGCGGCATGGACCTGATCTCATCATGGTGGATATAACTTTAAGACAGGGGAATGGCCTGTCCGCCATGCGGACGATAGGCCAGACCAGTGATGCCAGGCATGTTTTCATGACCGGTTCGGGACGCCACCAATTTCCCGAGGGCGCCGTCATTCTGCAAAAGCCGTTCTGCGAGCCGGACCTGCTGCGTGCTCTGGCAGAGGTTTTCGGCCCGCCGGCGCTCAGTTCCGCGGCGCCATGGAGCAACGCGGTCGACTGAGTGTTTTCCGAACCTGCCGCCGCATTGCGGGAGCGCCTAGAACATCCTTTCCAACGCTCCGGTTGCTATGGCACCCGGCGCATGAAGGGATACATCATGTTGCCCGCTGACCTGTTTTTCTACGTTATTCCCTATGTGATTGTGCTCATCGCGCTTTTTTGCGCCGGCAAGACTGTCAAGGTGCTGCGTGAATATGAACGCGCGGTGGTCTTTACCCTTGGGCGGTTCCATGGCGTGAAGGGACCGGGACTGGTCCTCCTGATACCATTCATTCAACAGATGGTGCGCGTTGACCTGCGCATCCAAGTCGTCGAAATCCCGACACAGGACGTGATCTCGCACGACAACGTCTCCATGAAGGTAGACGCGGTTCTTTACTTCAACGTCGTGGACCCGGAACGCGCCATCATCCGCGTGCAGAACTATTTCCCGGCGACGAACATGCTGGCGCAGACGACTCTGCGGGCTGTGCTCGGTCAACACGAGCTGGACGAAATGCTCGCGGAACGTAAGAAGCTCAGCGAGGATGTGCAATCCATCCTCGACACGCAGACTCAGGCTTGGGGGATCAAGGTCAGCAACGTCGAGATCAGAACCGTCGAGCTGTCCGAGAACATGGTGAAGGCGATAGCGAAGCAGGCGGAGGCCGAGCGCGACCGGCGGGCGAAGATCATCCATGCCGAGGCCGAGTTCCAGGCGTCGCAGACGCTTGTGAATGCTGCCAAGATCCTCGGCAGCATTCCCGCCGCCATGCAACTGCGCTATCTGCAGACACTGTCCGAGATTGGCGCCGAACAGAATTCGACGATCGTCTTCCCGATGCCGATCGACCTCGTCAAGCCTTTCCTCGACCTGATGGACAAGGCGACCAAGCCGCGGGGCATGAACGGCGATGCGAGGCTGCACGACGCATCAACCTTGGTCCCGCCGCCCGCCTGACGCTTTACGGGGTAGCGCTCCAAGGCGCGGCCGGCAGCAGGATCAAATCGGGCGTCCCGCGCCCGGTGAGCCTGTGGGTATTGCAGCCTGATCGCGCCGGCTGAGGTCGCCAAGGCCGGCACAATAACAGCACATTTTTGGTCGTCTCGCACAAACGCTACGGCGCTTTGTCATCCGCGACATTATTGACAAACTTGCGGCGGCTTAATTATTGTGAACTTTACGTGCTCGCAATCCGACCATTGCAAGTGCGGACGGCCCCGTCGCCTTCGCGGGAACAAGTAGCTTTCGTTACAAAAACATTGGCCAATCTAAATTGTGCCACAGGGGAACGTGCATGAAGTCCGGAACAAAGCTGGCTTTGATGGTGGCTGCCGGTGTGGCTTTGGGTGCGTTGTCGCCGGCGATGGCCGCCGACAAGCCGCTCCTCGTCTTCGTCCCGAACGGCGCCTCAGACTTCTGGAGGGCTGCGGCTGCGGGGGTAAAAAAAGCCCAGGCCGAGCTTCCCGGCTTCAAGCTGGAATTGGAGTATCCGCAGGCGGCGACTGTCGCGGCGCAACAACAGTTGATGGATGACCTGGTGACCGCCGGTGCAAAGGGCATCATGGTTTCGGCGGTCGATCCCAAGACATCGACCACGGGCCTGAACAAGATCGCGTCCGAGACCGGGCTTTTCACGACCGACAGCGATGCTCCGCAGACGAACCGGATTGCCTATATCGGATCGTCCAATGTCGCCGCCGGACTGCAGGCGGCGCAGATCGCGAAAGCCGCTTTGCCGAACGGCGGCAAATGCATGGGCTTCGTTGGCCTTCTGGGCGCTGACAATGCCCGCGAGCGCATCCAAGGCTTTAAGCAGGGCATCGCCGGGACGAAGATCACGCTCGTCGATGTGCGCGGAGACGACCTCGACCAGACACGCGCGAAGGAGAACGTGTCCGACGTTCTCGTCGCCGATCCGAACGTGACCTGCATGGTGGGGTTCTATTCGTATAACACGCCGCAAATCTACGCTGCGCTCAAGGAAGCCGGAGAGCTTGGCAAGATCACCGTGGTTGGATTTGACGGCGATCCGGTCACTTTGGGTGGCGTGAAGGAAGGCACGATTGCCGCGACGGTGGTGCAACAACCGTTCCTCTGGGCCTATCAAGGAATGAAGTTGATGGCCGCCTACGAGCAGGGTGACAAGTCCGGCATCCCGGCGAACCACCTCATCATCATCCCGACCAAAATCGTCAACAAGGACACGGTCGACGCCTACGTTGCCGACCAGAAGGCGATGGCGGGCGAGTAGACCTTCCAAGCCGGCAGCAGCGCCAAGCGGCTGCCGGCGGCCGGCCCATGATGGAACATCTATGACTAGTTCGAATGCGACAGCGGCGGTCGGCATAGATACGGAACCCGTCCTCGTTCTCAAGGACCTTTCGAAAAGCTACGTGGGCGTTCGCGCCCTGCGTGGCTTCTCGATGACGGTTGCGCGTGGTGAGGTGATTGGCATCGTCGGCGAAAACGGCGCCGGGAAGTCGACGCTCATGAAACTCCTCGGTGGCGTCATCGCCCCCGATAGTGGCGACATCATCGTGGATGGAGTGAGCCACGGGGCGCTCTCGGTGGCCGAGAGCAACGCCGCCGGCATCGCGTTCGTTCATCAGGAACTCAATCTCTTCGAGAACCTCGACGTCGCGGCCAACGTCTACATCGGGCGTGAACCGCGGAAAGGCGGCTGGCTGCAGCTTGTCGACCGGCAGCGGCAGCGGGCGATGACAGCGCCCCTTCTCAAGCGCGTGGGCGCCAGCTTTCCCGCCGAAACTCTTGTCGCCGACCTGTCCCTCGCACAGCGTCAGCTTGTCGAGATCGCGAAGGCGCTTTCGGTCGATGCGCGGCTGGTGATCCTCGATGAGCCGACATCGAGCTTGCCCGTGGCCGAAACCGAAAAGCTCCTCGAGGTCATCGCGGCGTTGAAAGCGCAAGGCATCAGCGTGATTTTCATCTCGCATCGCCTGCATGAGGTAGAGCGCGCGGCGGACCGTGTCATCGCCCTGCGGGACGGCGCCCTAGCGGGCACGCTCGCGCGCGGCGAGATCACCCATGATCGGATGGTCAAGCTCATGATCGGGCGCGATCTTCTGGTCCAGGCGACCGAGGCCGCAGTTCCCGGACCTGTGGTGCTGCGCCTGAAGGCCGTGCGGACGGCCACCTACCCCCGTCAGGCAGTGGATCTCGATCTTCATGCAGGCGAGATACTGGGCCTCGCGGGGCTCGTCGGCGCCGGACGGACGGAGCTGGCGCGGGTAATCTTCGGGGTCGATCCGGCCTTGGGCGGCGAGGTCGAGCTCAACGGCGCGCCCCTGAAGATCCGCGACACGGCCGATGCGGTGGCGCGGGGCATCTTCCTCGTGCCCGAGGACCGCAAAGGCACCGGGATTTTGCTTGGCATGCCGATACAGCAGAACATATCGCTGCCTAACCTCGGTGCTCATTCGAATGGCTTTATGGTGTCGCGGGATCTGGAGGCTCAAACGGCCAGCGCACAGCAGAAGAATCTCAACATCAAGGCAGCCAGCCTGATGACCCTGACAGGCTTACTTTCGGGCGGCAACCAGCAGAAGGTCGTGTTGGCGAAGTGGCTTGCGATGACACCGAAGGTCATGATCCTCGATGAGCCGACCCGCGGCATCGACATCGGCGCCAAGGCTGAAATCTACCGGCTCATGCGCGCGCTCGCCAAGTCGGGTGTCGCAGTCCTGATGATTTCCAGCGACATGGAGGAAGTGATCGGCGTCTCCGATCGTATCGCGGTGATGCATGAAGGCGCGATATCCGGCTTTCTGACGAAAGACCTGTTCAGCGAGGAAAACATCCTGCAGCTCGCCGTGGGCCGGCGTGTCGAGCGCGCGGAACGGCCGGGCGCAGAGAGCACCATTCACGAGGCAGGAACAGCATGAACAAGAAAGACCTCGGCCTTCTCATTCTGATACTGGCCGTCGGCGCCGTCGTCGCCTTCCTCAACCCGCGCTTTCTGCTGCCGGTCAATCTCGCCAATACGTCCAACCTCGTCGGGCTGTTCGGCCTCTCGGCGATCGGGCAGGCTTTCGCCATCATCACCGGCGGCATTGAGCTGTCGGTCGGCTCGGTGATCGCGCTCGTCGGTGTGCTTTTCATTGACCTCATCTCCAACGAAGGAGTTCCCTGGCCGGCGGCCGCAGCGCTGATGGTCGTCATCGGCCTGCTCATCGGGCTCGCGCACGGGCTGCTGATCACAAAACTCAAACTGCAGCCGTTTATCGTGACGCTCTGTGGATTGCTCGTCTATCGCGGCATCGCCCGCTTCTACATGCAGGACGCCACGGCGGGTTTCGGCTTCGGACAGAACTTCCCCGCGCTGAACTGGTTGACGGTTGGGCAGACGTTCGGTGTGCCGCACTCCTTTATCGCTCTGATGATTGTGGCCGTCATCATGTGGGTGGTGTTGCACCGGACTGTCTTCGGACGGCACCTCTACGCGGTCGGCAAGAACGAGGAGGCCGCGCGCTTCTCCGGCATCCGCACGGATCGCGTTGTCATCGCGGCCTACGTCATCTGTCAGGTCCTGACGGTTGCCTCCGCCATCTATTTCGCCATGTACACCGGGTCCATATCACCCGCGTCGCAAGGAAATTTCTATGAACTCTACGCCATTGCCGCAGCCGTTCTGGGCGGTTTCTCGTTGCGCGGCGGCGAAGGTTCCATTGTTGGCGTTGTGCTCGGCGTCGTCCTCCTGCAGGAGCTGCAAAACCTCGTCAACCTGCTTGGGATCCCGTCCTCGCTCAATTTCGCTGTCATGGGCGGCGTTATCCTGGTTGGGGTGACGGTAGACCAGCAGTGGGGCCGCATCCGCACGCGCCGGCGGGAGGCTGAGACGGCGCGTGCGGTTACCCCATAAACGAAGTGCCAGCCTACTCCGGCGGCGTCGGGCGTTGCATCGCCATGCTCCCGGCCGCCAACGTCTCTGCCTGATAGGCTGCGCGCATCTTACGCAGTAGGCGTCCACGGCTGTTGCGCTCGCTTGCGCTCAGCACGCTGAAGAACGCTTCGTCCGTAGCGCACCGCGATGCGCATGTAACGCGCGATGCTGACGCGCCCCGGGGGCGGTGAGGAACAGGCCGTAACGCCGCCGCTCCTGCGCCGCGCGTGTCCTCACAACGAGGCCTTCCCTCTCCAGATGGTCGATGATCCGGACCATCGCCGGCCGGTCCTTGCTCAACACGGTGCCGATCTGGCCCTGGCTGATGCCGGGGTTGGTCGCGATCAGCATGAGGGTGGTGAGCTTCCCGGTGCCGCCCGCCAGCGGTGTCTCCACAAACGCCCTGTCGTAGGCGCGGTTGACCTCGAGCGACAACATCCGGACGTGAAAGCTGAGCAGGTCGGTAAGCACGCTGAGGTCGACCGGGACCGGCCGCGTATCCGGCGGCGCGTCGGCTCGGATGGTGCTCAAAGCCTCCGATATGGGAAGATCTTTCATCCTGGGGAAGGTCTCGGCGCGATGGTCTCGCGTGATCCGTCATCAGCTAACAACCAACTGTTGTGCGACGCAACAGTTGTTTACACTCCACAGACGTAACCCTGCCCTTGGAGGCCAAGATGCCGAACCGGCGCTGCACGACCTTGCTGCGGACAGCAACCCCGCCGCGACGCCGGGCTTCGGCGCCTCACCGCCCCACTGAAAGCCGCTTGACGCATGACCGGACAACCCAAGCGCGTAGGCACGATTTCCGGCGCCAGCCGGGGCATAGGCGCCGCCATCGCCTCTCATCTCGGGGCGGCGGGCTGGGATCTGTCGCTTGGCATGCGTCGTCCCTCAGCGCTGGCGTCAGCGCCCGATGCGCTCCTGAACTCCATCTGCAACGCTGGCGTTATGTTCCCGAAATCGGCTATCACCGCGACAGAGGCCGAGATGGCGGCGATGTTCAACGTCAATGTCTTCGCACCGCAGCGTCTCGCGCAGGCGGCCTGGAAGGGTCTTGCAGCCTCCGGTCGTGGACGCATCGTGGTCATTGCCTCGTTGTCGGGCAAGCGCGTCGCCTCGGCCAACTCCGGCGCCTACGCCATGTCGAAGTTCGCGGCCCTCGGTCTGACCCATGCGTTGCGCCATGCAGGCTGGGAACAAGGTATCCGCGCCACCGCGATCTGCCCCGGCTTCGTCGCGACCGACAAGGCGAGAGCCATCACCGACATGGACCCGGCGGCGATGACGCAACCGGAGGACGTGGCGCGCCTCGTGCAACTAGCGCTTGACCTGCCGAATACCGCGAGTGTGCCGGAAATCGGCGTCAACGCCCGCATCGAAGGGAGTTTGTAGGATGGGTCCCGTCGTCGATCCGGTCGAAGCCGATGCCGTCCAGCCGAAGCGCGCCGATGTGGTCGTCATCGGCGGCGGCATCGTCGGCGTCAGCACAGCCTTCGCGCTTGCCCAGAAAGGGGTGAGCGTCGTCCTCTGCGAGAAGGGCCATATCGCGGGCGAACAGTCCAGCCGCAACTGGGGTTGGGTGCGCAAGACCGGCCGCGACGAACGGGAGATCCCGCTCATCGCCGAGGCCTTGCGCATGTGGGAAGGGATGAACAAGACGATAGGCGCCGAGACCGGCTTCCGCGCCTGCGGCATTCTCTATACCAGCCAGACGGAGGCGGATGACGCGTATCACGAGGATTGGCTGCGGCGCGCGCAGCCTTATCAACTCGGCACACGGCGGCTGAACTCGGACGAAGTCGCGGAGCTGCTGCCAGGCTCTACCAAGCGCTATCGCGGGGCGATGTACAACCCGACCGATGGCCGGGCGGAACCGCAGAAGGCGGCACCCGCCATCGCCACTGCTGCGCGGCAATTGGGGGCGGTCATTCTGACGGGTTGCGCTGTGCGGGGCGTGGAGCAGACCTCCGGGCGCGTCTCGGGCGTCGTGACGGAGCGCGGGCGTATCGATTGCGACGCTGTCGTGCTTGCAGGCGGGGCGTGGTCGCGGCTGTTCTGCGGCAGCCTCGGCATGACGTTGCCGCAGCTCAAGGTTCTGGCATCGGTCATGCGCACAGCACCGATCAACGGGCTGCCCGAAACCTCAAGCTGGAGCTCGGAGTTCGCGTTTCGCCGACGGCTGGACGGCGGATACAACATCGCCAATGGGCACGGCAACGTCGTGCCGCTGACGCCGGATACCTTTCGTTTTGCGCGCCAGTTCATCCCGGCGCTGAGGGCGGAATGGAAAGCGGTGCGGCCTCGGCTCGACGATCGGTTCATGACGGAGGCGCGCATGCCGAAGCGTTGGAAGCTTGATGAGACGTCACCCTTCGAGCAGACGCGTGTTCTCGACCCGACCCCGGATGTCGCCACCAACCTGAAGGTTCGGAAGCGGATCGCGGAAGTCTTCCCCGCCTTCGCGGCAATGAAAATAGAACAACATTGGGCCGGGCTGATTGACGTGACACCGGACGCGGTCCCGGTCATCAGCGGTGTCGATGCGCTACCGGGCTTCATCGTAGCCACCGGCTTTTCCGGTCATGGCTTCGGCATAGGACCCGCCGCAGGACGGCTTGCGGCCGACCTTGCCACCGGTTCGCCGCCCATTGTCGATCCGACGGCCTTTCGGTTCTCCCGGTTCAGCGATGGCTCGCCTATCACCGTCGAAGCCGGCCTTTAACTGAGTTGACTACACGCGGAACTCACCACAGGAGCACAGGATGACGGACTTTCGCCTCTCCCGCCGCTGGCTGATACGCACCGCGCTCGCGGGCCGGCGCCATGCCACTCCTGCCTCATCCCCAGGCGCATGCGCAGACTACGCCGCCGAACAAGCCCCGCGGGACGATCATTGCCGGGATCTCGCAGGAGCCGACGGTATACAACCCGCTGCTGCTGCACATCGAGGTGGATGAGGGAGTTTACATGAACCTCTTCAGCCCGCTTCGGTCGGTCGACCCAAAAGGCAATTTCGTGCCCGGATTGGTGGCCGAGTGCCGAGCACCGAAAACGGCGGCGTTTCCACGGACGGGCCGCATTGGCGGCTCAAGCTGCGGCCGGATGTGACCCGGCACGACGGCACACCGTTCACTGCAGACGACGTGAAGTTCACCATCGACCTCATCAGCGACAAGAACTTTCCTGCCTTCAGCAAGGCGGGACATGAGCTGGTCCAGCACCTCACAATTGTCATCTGCGGGAACAGGCGCAGCAGCTAATGCAGATGTCGGTATCGAGATGAAGATCGACAATCTTCCGCCCGCGGTGATGTGGGGTGATCACTGATATAGTCGCACTACGATACTGCGATTTCCACCAACGACTTCATGAATGGTCAACCTATCGTCAACGGGCTATTTCGCCAGCACATCAACGCCGATGAGGGGTGGCTCGGGCCAGAATACTTTCGTCTACAGCAACCCGGAGGTCGACATGCTGCCAACGCAAGGGGCGGCGACGCTTGAGCAGTCGCAGCGTAGGCCGATCTACCAGAAAATCCAGGCCATCATCCGGCACGATCTGCCGGTGCTGCCAATTTTCCAAAACGTCAACATCCGTTCCAACCGCTGCAACATCAAAGACCGGTATTGGGTGTAACGGATGCCGCCGAACCACTCGGGTTCGGCGGCCGAGCCTTAACTTACGGGGCGCTTTGCGGAATTGCCGACTTGCGGTCTTGTCCGCCAGGCTTCACGCCGCCTTTGCTGGACATGCCGCCACCGCCGGTCCCGCTCGTGGGCGATGTGGTGCTGCTGACGACCTTGCCGCCCTTGATCGCCGGCCCCGGGAACGCAGACCGAGTTGTTGCCGGTGGTACGTCCGAGCCACCACCCGAACTCTGGGCAAAGCTCGACGTGAATGCCGACGGCGCCAGTAACAGCACGCCAGCAGCGATAATCGTGCGCAATTTCATTTAGTAGTTCCACCGTGTTTGAGCCGATCCAAGATGTGGCGATGAAGCACGAATTAACCAAGCTTCAGCACCGGTCAATTTTTCGAAACCCGGGCGGCGGCTATCTCGGCGGCGGTGACATCTCCAGTATAATTGTTTCCGAGATGGGTTCTCAAATAGCCGATTACTTCGGCGATTTGCTGGTTGGACAAAGTTTCGGCGAAGCTTGGCATCGCCTTCTGCCCCAGCAGCACCACGGCAATGGGATAGGCGGCAGTTGCGAGGTCCGGGTTCCGCGCCAGAGCGGGATAGCTGCCCGCGCCGCTGGCACCACGGCCGTCCGGCATGTGACAGGCGGCGCATACAGCGGCGTAGACGGCAGCGCCCCCCTCCTCGGTGAAGTGCGCACGGCTCCCAAACGTGGGCGTCATCGGGGTCTGAGCCCTCGCGGCTGGGCTTCCGATCGCGAGCGCCAAAAGAAAAACGAGGCGATTCACGCCTTCATGACCCGCTCGTGCAGACGTTTGATAGCGTCGAGCGATGACAGCACGGCACCCTCCTGCCAGGCTGGAATATAGGAGGCATGTTCGCCCGCCAGCACGATCCGGCCGTCGATCGCGCAAAGGTTCTTGTAGTGCTCGGCACGAGCGGCCTCCGTCCATTGCCCATAGCAACCGAGGTTGGACGGCACCCGGTGCCAGGCCACGGCCATTCCAGATTGAAACTCCTGCCTGTACTGCGGATGGATCTCCGCGCCACATTCGAGGGCCTTCCGGATGCGGTCTGCCGGGCTCATCGAGGTGAACTCGTAGGCGAAGGGGCCGAAACTGTAGGCACCCAGCAGAACGCCGGGTCCGTTCGAAAAGTAGCCGGCGGCTGGGTAGCCGATCATGGAGATGGGCAAGTCGGTGAAGCTGATGCCGCCATAGATGCTCTCATCGCTCTCCCAGAAGCGGCGGCGGAACTGCAGGCCGATCTTGACGGCCGCCGCATAGGGCACCGCTCCGATCGCCGCAGCCATCGGGGCACCGACGTTCATTTCGATCTGGCTCAGGATGGAGAGCGGGATCGTGCACAGGCACCAGTCGGCGCGCGTCTGGCGCATCGCCTGCGTCGCCGTGTCCTGCCACACGACGCTGACGCCCGCGTCGTCCTGCCGGATGGCGGTGACCTTGGCGCGCAGTTGCACGAGGTCGCCCACCTCACGATTGAAGGCCTGCGCGATCCGGTCCATGCCGCCGACCGGCTGAAACAGGGTCGTCTGGTAGTCGTAGTCGAGCGACACGCCCAGGCTTCGCCATAGCCGCGAGGTCAGCAGGTCCTGGCGGTTGAGCGGCGTCGAGGCGATCGGCTCAGCCGAGAGCCCCCCACCCGGCGGCTTCGTCCAGCCGCGGCGCTCGCTGGCGTCATACCCCGCCCGGTAGATGAAGTCGTCGTCGAGCGCGCCCCAATCCTGCAGAGCGTCGAGCAGGACCCCGGCATCGTCCTTAGATACGAGCTGGTCGAGCTTGTCCGCGTTGACCGCCTTCGCCAGAAGCTCCGAGATCATGCCGTTATAATCGGCCTGCACCGCCCGGTAGCGCTGAGGCTGGCCCCCGAATGCGCCGCGCGCGTGCAGATAGGCGTTGTTGTTGACCTGAATGAAGGGCTCCAGCGGCACGCCAAGCCGCTGGCAGTAGTCGAGCAAGGCGCGGTGATGGTAGGGGATGCGCCAGGGACCCGGGTTGAGGTAGAGCCCCTCCGCGAAGTCACATTGCTGACGCGCGCCGCCCAGTTCGGTGTAGGTGTCGCCGCCGCGGATGGTCCAGGTCCGGCCGCCGACGCGGTCGTTATACTCCAGGACCTGCACTTGATAGCCCGCCCGACGTAGCTCGTAAGCGGCGACGAGGCCCGCGATCCCCGCACCCAGGATAAGGACGGAGGCTTTCGACGGCCGGCCATCGAGCTGGACCGGGCCGCCATAATCGGACGCCTGGGCATGTCCCATGGCCGTCATCGCCAGGTAGAGCGCTGAGCCGCCGCCGGCCGCGCCAATCATGGAAAGGAGGTCGCGGCGTCTTGGCTGAGGCATGCTCAGTCCGCGGTGGCAGCCCGGCCGACGTGGGCGAGCGCCGCATCCACGCCGCGCGGGCAGTCGGTCAACGACACGTAGCGGTAGCGCGGCGGACCCGGATCGATACGGCGGATCAGGGCGATGCCGCTGTGAAGCCCGGCCCGGAAGGCGTAGTGGCAGGCTTCGGGCCGGGCGCCGTAGGAAAGCCCGAGCCGGTAGAGCGCTGCGGGCGGCCAGGGTCGCACATGGGTCGGGTCGTCCCAGAAGCTGCTATAGCCTTGCCCCTCCACATCCGGATCGCTTTTCTCGAACAGGGTGAACTCGCTCGGCGCCTCCAGATAGACGAGGCCGCCGGGTTTTGCCGCGGCGATCAGAGTGCCGAACACACCGATCGCGTCGATGCAGTGCTCCAGCACGTTGGCGGCGACCACCAGGTCCGCGTTGCCCTCGGGCAGGGACGCTCCGGTGGCGGCGAGCAGGCTGAACCGGGCGCCGCGCGGACGGCCGGGCGGCTCGGCGTGCAGATCGATGCCGATATGCTCGAGGTCGTCGCGGCCGGCTTTCGCGGCATTGGCGGCGGCCGTCCAGTTGTAGCAGCCGTAGTCGATGACGCGGGCGCCGGGCGGCAAAGCGCGAAAAGCGCGATCGAGAAGGTCCGGGCCGGATACCGGCAGCTCAGCTATCTGCATAGTCGGCATCCACCTCTTGAACCCTACTACTTTCGAGGTCTGCTGCCACGCCTGCGCATGCCCTCCGGTTACTGGCCTTCTGGCAAGCCTCGGCAGGGCGGTCAAGGCGAAGCCCTCGCCACGCCTTCGTCCGCGGCCTCGATCGCGCTTGATTCTGGACCCGTTCGGCATATCAGGGTGCCAACGGAGGAGCAGTTTTCCCATGACGACGCCCATTGCCGACATTCTGCGGGCCATGTCCGGGAAGCGCGTGCTCGTCGTCGGCGACGTGATGCTCGATCGCTTCATCTATGGGCGGACGGAGCGCGTCTCGCCCGAGGCGCCGTCTCTGGTTCTGGCCGCGGACCGGCAGGAGCAGATGCTGGGCGGCGCCGGCAACGTGGCCGTGAACGTCGTGGCGCTCGGTGCGCGGTGCCGGCTCATCGGGCTCTGCGGCACGGATGCGATCGCGCGCGAACTCGCCGAGGAGATCGCCCGCTACCCCGCCATCACGGCGGACCTCGTGTCCGATCCGCAGCGGACCACGACGCTGAAGGTCCGCCTCGTCAACCCTCAGTTCAACACGCACCTGTTGCGGCTGGACTGGGAGGTCACGACCCCGGCGGGCGCCGACGTGCTCGGCCAGCTGGTGAAGCGAGCCGTGGCAAGCGTCGCCGACGCGGATGTCGTGATCCTGTCCGACTACATGAAGGGTGTTCTCCAGCGGCCGCTCATTGCGGCAGTCGCGGCGGAGGCGGCGGCTCTCGGCATTCCCGTGGTGGTCGATCCCAAGGGCCGCGACTTCGGGCGATATCGCGGCGTCTCGGTCATCGCGCCAAATCTGCATGAGGTGTCGGCGGCGCTCGGCCGCACGGTGCCGCAGGATGAGGCGGCCATCGAACAGGCGGCGGCGGAACTCACTGCCCTGTCCGGCTGCGAGGCCATCGTCGTCAAGCGCAGCCAGTTCGGCGTGCAGCTTGTGGAGGCCGGACACACCGTCGCCTGCTTCCCGACGGTCGCGCGCCGCGTCACCGATGTTTCGGGCGCGGGCGACACCCTTGTGGCGGCCCTCGGCATGGCGCTCGCGGCGGGCGCCGGACTAAGGGATGCGGCGCGCATCGCCAACGCGGCCGCGGGCGTCGCCGTCGCCAAGAAGGGCACGGCGGCGGCGAACCCCGAGGAACTCGCCGAGATGCTGCTGCACCGGCGGGAACACCGGCTCTCGCCCAAGCTGTTCTCGGCGACGGAGGCGCTGCAACGCCAAGTCGGCGCCTGGCAGAGCGAGGGCTTCTCGGTCGGTTTCACGAACGGCTGCTTCGATCTTCTCCATCCCGGCCACATCTTCACCCTGACCGGAGCGCGCAACCGCGTCGACCGGCTGGTGCTGGCGCTGAACACGGATGCCTCCGTGCAGCGGCTGAAGGGTCCAGGCCGCCCGGTGCAGAACGAGGTCGCGCGCATGACCGTGGCGGCGGCGCTGGAAGCGGTGGATGCGGTGATCCTGTTCGACGAGGACACGCCGCTCGAACTCATCCGCGCGTTGCGGCCCAACGTGCTGTTCAAGGGCGGAGACTACCGCCCGGAGACGGTGGTGGGCCGTGACGAGGTCGAGGCCTATGGCGGGCGGGTCGAACTCATCGACTACCTTCCCAACACCAGCACGACGCTGATGATCAAGCGTATGGCGGCGGCGGAGACGATCTAGATCGAAATCATGGCACCCAGCGTCTTTTCACCCGAGGTCGCCGCGGCGTCGTCGCGGGCGGTCGCGTGGCTCCGGGAAGTTGCCTGGCCGTTCTGGCTCGCGCGCGGCATCGACCGGGACCTGTCCGGGCGCGCCGTCGGCTTCCACGAGCACCTGACGCTCGACCGGCATGACTGCGCGGCGGAGTTCCGCCGGCTTCGCGTCGTGACGCGCCAGACCTATGTCTTCAGCGAGGCTGCCTCCGCCGGGCTGCCGGGCGCCGCCGAGGCGGTCATGCTCGGCCTCGACTACCTGCGGCGCCATGCCTTCGATCCCGGCGGCGGCTATCGCTGGCGGTTCGACCTTTCCGGCTGTGTCGTCGACGCCCGGCGTGACCTGTATGACCATGCCTTCGTGCTGCTGGCGCTCGCCTCGGCCATGCGGGTGCTGCCGAGCCCGGATTTGGCCGCGGAGGCGCGGGCGTTGGACGCCTACCTGCACGACGTGTTCCCCCACCAGGCCGGGGGTTACGGCGAGAGCCTGCCGCCCAGCCTGCCGCGCCGTCAGAACCCGCATATGCATCTGCTGGAGGCGTGCCTCGCGGCCTCCGAGGTGTTCGGCGACGACCCTTTCCTTGATCGCGCCGATGGGCTGGTCGATCTTTTCCTGACGCGGATGTTCCAGCCGGCGGAGGGCGCCCTGCCCGAATACTTCGACGAGGCGCTGGTGCCGCACCGGGAGGCGGGACGTTTCGTCGTCGAGCCTGGGCATCATTGCGAGTGGGTCTGGCTGCTGGACTGGCACGCGCGCCGGCGAGCGGAAGCGGGGCGTCCTCGCGTGCCGAATGCCGATGCGGCCAGCCTTCAGCTCGCGCGGTTCGTGGACCGGCACGGCGTCCACCCGCAGACCGGCGCGCTCAGCGACGAGGTGTGGAGCGACGGCACCCCGCGCGCCTTGGGCCAAAGGCTGTGGCCGCAGACCGAGCGACTCAAGTCGGAGCTTCTGCGCCCCGATGCGAATTCCGACCGCGTTCTGCACGCCTTCGCGGTGCTCGACAGCTACATCCTGCCGGCGCCGCCCGGGTTGTGGCTGGAGCGGCGGACAGCTGCCGGAGATTTCACGCGCGACGCGGCCCCTGCGAGCAGCCTCTATCACCTGACCCAATCCATTACTTTCACAAA
The DNA here is from genome assembly GCF_965199065.1 of Acidisoma sp. Taxonomy (NCBI): domain Bacteria; kingdom Pseudomonadati; phylum Pseudomonadota; class Alphaproteobacteria; order Acetobacterales; family Acidocellaceae; genus Acidisoma; species Acidisoma sp. Next base: position 1,348,730 of record NZ_CBDAQN010000003.1, read on the forward strand.
TCAATTGCTGACGGCCAACAGCGAGCTGGGATCAAGAGGATGATCGTCGTGACGGGCGGAGCCGGTTTCATCGGCTCCAATATCGTGGCCGCGCTCAATGACGCCGGCAGGACCGATGTCGTGGTGTGCGACACGCTCGGCCTCGAGGGTAAATGGCAGAACCTGCGCAAACGGACGCTGCAGGACATCGTGCCGCCGCGGGAACTTCTCGCGTGGCTCGATCAACATCGCGATATCGAGGCGGTCGTCCATATGGGCGCCAATTCATCGACCCTCGCCGTCGACGGCGATGAGGTCATCGAAAGCAACTTCCGCGCGTCGTTGCAGCTGCTGGACTGGTGCACCGCGCGCGGCGTCAAGCTCATCTATGCCTCGTCTGCCGCGACCTACGGCGGCGGCGAGCAGGGTTTCGACGACGATCTCACCCTGAACCATCTGCAGACATTGCGGCCGCTCAACCTCTATGGCTGGAGCAAGCACCTTTTCGACCAGGTGGTGGCGACGCGGCGGGAGAACGGCCAGGCGCTGCCGCCGCTATGCGTCGGCCTGAAATTCTTCAACGTCTTCGGACCGAACGAATATCACAAGGGTTCGATGATGAGCCTCGTCTCGAAGTACTTCGGGGCGATCAGGCGCGGCGAGACCGTCGATCTGTTCCGAAGCTATCGCCCGGAGTTCGCTGATGGCGAGCAGCTGCGCGACTTCATTTACGTGGCGGACATCAACCACGTCGTCCTCTGGCTACTGGACAAGACGGCATACGTGGGACTGCTCAACCTTGGTTCCGGGAAGGCGCGCAGCTTCCTCGACCTCGTCGGAGCAGTCTTCGACACTCTCGGGCTGGAGCGGCGGATCCGCTTCGTCGAGATGCCGGACGCGATGCGGGCGCGCTACCAATACTTCACGGAGGCCGACGTGAGCCGGCTCCGCGCTGCCGGCTACAACAGGCCGGCGATGGAACTGGAAGCGGCCGTCGGTCACTTCGTCGGCAAACATCTCGACGCCGCCGATCAGTATCGGTGACCGCGCCACGTCGCGCCACGTCACGTTCGCGGGCGCGGGTGTGCGCCGCCTTTTTTTCGCCCGCCCGCTTTGTTATGGCGCTGAATCGCTCATGCGTTGAAGGAGCCTGTCCATGCGAGTGACAATGATCGGCGGCGGCTATGTCGGCCTTGTGTCCGGAGCCTGCTTTGCCGAATTCGGCATGGAGGTTGTGGTGGTCGAGGTGGATGTCCGCAAGCTCGAAGCCCTGCAGGCGGGACGCATCCCGATTTTCGAACCCGGCCTCGACCGGCTCGTCACCGATAACGTCGCTGCCCGCCGCCTCTCCTTCACAGGCAGCCTGGACGAGGGACTGGACGGCGCCGAGGTCGTCTTCATCGCGGTCGGCACGCCGAGCCGTCGCGGCGACGGCCATGCCGATCTCACCTATGTCTATCAGGCGGCGGAGCAGATCGCGCGCCGGCTGAAGGGCTACGCCGTCATCGTCACCAAGTCGACCGTGCCGGTCGGCACCGGCCGCCGTGTCGCCGAGATCATGCGCGAGGTCCGCCCGGACCTGGACTTCGACATCGCCTCAAACCCCGAGTTCCTGCGCGAGGGCAACGCCATCAGCGATTTCATGCGGCCCGACCGCGTGGTGATCGGCGTCGAGAACGAGCGCGCCGAGGAGGTCTTGCGCACGCTCTACCGCCCGCTGTTCCTCATCGAGACGCCGATGGTCGTGACTTCTATCGAGACCGCCGAACTCACCAAATACGCCGCCAACTCCTTCCTGGCGATGAAGGTGACATTCATCAACGAGGTTGCCGACCTTTGCGAGCGGGTGGGCGCGGACGTGCACGATCTCGCCCGCGGCATGGGGCTCGACGGTCGCATCGGCCGCAAGTTCCTGCATGCGGGTCCGGGGTTCGGCGGCTCCTGCTTCCCCAAGGATACGCTCGCCATGGCCCGTATCGGGCAGGATGCGGGCGCGCCGCAGCGCCTCGTGGAGACGGTTGTCGCGGTGAACGACAGCCGCAAGTCGATCATGGCGCGGCGGGTCGTCCTCGCCTGCGGCGGCTCCGTACGCGGCAAGCGCATCGCCATCTGGGGGCTCACCTTCAAGCCCGAGACAGACGACATGCGGGACGCGCCTTCCATCCCCATCGTCAGCCGGCTGGTGGAGGACGGCGCCGAGGTTTGCGTCTTCGACCCCGAGGGCATGGAGCAGGCGAAGCCGCACCTCCCGCCCGGCGTGGTCTATGCCGGCGACGCGATCGAGGCGGTAACGGACGCCGACGCGCTGGTCGTCGTCACCGAGTGGAACATATTTCGCGCCATGGCGCCTGCCCGCCTGAAGGGGCTGATGCGGGGCCGCGTGATCGTCGACCTCCGCAACATCTTCGACCCCGCGGCGATGCGGGCGGCGGGCTTCAGCTACGGCTCGATCGGGCGCGCGCTGCCGCCGGCCGAGACCCAGGAAAAGCGCGGCGCCGCCTAGGCCGCCGCATCAGATGAAGCTGATGAGCGTGTCGATGCAGGCTCCGAACCGCCGCTCTCCGTAAAGAGCGGGCGGCGTTGCGGCACCAGAGCCCGATGAAGGCCGGGCGGCATAGGTCTCGATTCCCATACGGGCTGGGCACGACTGCATCATCGGGATTGATGAAGTCGTTTAAAAATGGTTATTAGTACGTAAGCGGCCCGTTCAATGTGCGGCCATGTCCTGCGGCAACAGGGAGTTGCATGGACGACCTCGTCGGATTGATCTACGAAACCGTCGTCGAACCCGGTCTTTGGGGCGAGGTCGCGGCGCGGCTCAAGGTCGCGTTCGGTGCCCAAGCCCTCTGGATGTTCCGGCCTTCACCGGCTGGGCAGGAGTTCCTTGCGCTCGACGGCATTTCGACGCAGGTTTGCAACGATTACGCATCTCACTACCACAAATTGGACCCGACCCTCCAGGCAGCCCTGCGGAATCCGGCGGCCATTTTGGGCCGCGCCGTGCGGGAGCGCGATCTCGTCGGCGAAGAGGCATGGCTCGGTTCGGAGGTCTACAACGACCTGGGCCTTCCCAACGGCGTCGCGCAAATCCTTTCCGCCAGTCTTGCATCTTCGCGACCCGAAGGTGCGGCCGCGGGCGCGGGACCTTTCCTGGCCTTCTTCCGTGCCCCTGGCGCCGCCCTCTTTGAAGATACAGTCGTGCAATCTTATCAGCGCATCCTCCCGCATCTCCAGCGAGCAGTGCGGCTTGCGAAACATCTCGGCTCTGTGCCGGCGCCCGGGTGGCCGGTCGCCATGCTCGACCAGATCGCGGCCGGTCTGTTTCTTCTGGACGGCCAAGGCCGCATCCTGAATGCCAACGCATCAGGGCATGCAATACTTGCTGGCCGGGATGGGCTGCTCCTCAGCCATGGCCGCCTCGCTGCCGTCGACCGCACCGCCGCCGACCGGCTGGACGCCATCCTGCGGGCCTGCACGACCGAGCGAGGGCTGGCGGGGGAGATGCGCGTTCCCCGTGCCCGCGGTCACTGGTTACTCAGCGCCTGCCCACTATCCGCTGCCGCTACCCTGTTCGGCAGCGCCGGCCGCGGCCGCGCCTGGGCCTGGGTTTCCGACCCGGATGCCGAGCGCCCGGACCTGCAGCGGCGGTTGCAGGCGATCTTCGCCCTTACCCCCGCGGAACAGCGCGTCGCCGCCGCCATGGCGACAGGCCTCACCACCGCCGAGATCGCGGACCGGCACGGCGTCGCTCTCGCCACCGTCCGCTCCCAGGTGCAGTCGATCTCGGGCCGGCTGGGCGTGCGCCGGCAGGTGGACATCGTCAGGCTCATCGCCGAGGTTTCCGCTTTGCCCGGCCCTGACACGCCACGCCGCATAGGCTAGGGTCCGCCCATGTCATCGTGATCGGACGGCACGGGCCTTGGGCAGCTTCTCCTTCATCCACGCCGCCGACGTGCATCTCGATTCGCCGCTGCACGGCCTTGCCCGCTATGACGGCGTGCCAGTGGACGAGGTGCGCGGCGCCACCCGCGCCGCCTTCGACCGGCTGATCGAAACGGCAATCGACCGCCGCATCGATTTCCTCGTGATCTCAGGCGACCTCTATGACGGCGACTGGCGCGACATGGGCACGGGACTCTACTTCGCCGCTGGCATGGGCAGGCTCGGCCGCGCCGGCATTCCTGTCTATCTGCTCGCCGGCAACCATGACGCCGCCTCGGTCATCACCAAGGCCCTGCCGAAGATCGCCAACGTCCATACCTTCGCCACGCGCTCAGCCCAGACCCATCGGATCGAGCACCTCGGCGTGGCCCTGCACGGCCGCAGCTTCGCCGAGCGCGAAGTCTTCGAGAACCTCGCCGCAGGCTACCCCGCCGCCATCCCCGGCGCCTTCAACATCGGGCTGCTGCATACGGCGCTCGGCGGCCACGCGGCCCATGCCGCCTACGCGCCCTGCACGCCGCAGGAACTGGCGGCCAAGGGCTACGACTACTGGGCGCTCGGCCATGTCCATGACCATGCGGTGATCGGAACCGCGCCCTACATCGTGTTTCCCGGCAATATCCAGGGCCGCAACATCCGCGAGCAGGGGCCGAAGGGCGTCGTGCACGTCACCGTGGAGGATGGCGAGGTCGCCCGGCTGACGCCCATCCCGCTCGACGTGGTGCGATGGGCGCGCGTGACGGTCGATGCGACGGGCACCGCCGACGTGGCCGAGCTTCATGGCCGCATCCGGGCGGCCATCCGGGAGGCACGGGACACCCTTGCCGACGAGCGTCCGCTGCTGCTGCGCGTCACCGTCTCTGGCGGCACGGCGCTGCATGGCGCGCTGCAGGATGTGGCGGCCGGCTTGCGAGACGATGTCCGTGGCATCGCCGCCGAAGTCGCGGGCGACCTCTGGATCGAGAAGGTCGAGGTGCGGACGAGCGCCATCGAAGCGCCACAACCGGCAGCCGTGACCGCCGCCATGGATGACATCGCCAGCCTGCTCGGCGACGTGGACGACGAGCTGATCGCGGCGCTGAAAAAGGACTTTGCGATCTTTCTCGGCAGGATACCTGGATCAGAGCGCGGCAGCCTTCTGGAGGCGGCAGCCCAAGGGGATTGGGCAGACATCCTCGGCGTTGCCAGATCGGCCCTTGCCGACCGGCTGGGCCGCGCAAGCTGATGCGCTTCAGCCGGCTGAGCCTCCACCGATACGGTCATTTCGCAGACACGGACTTGGACTTTCCACGCGGCGAGAAGGACTTCCACCTCATCTTCGGCAGCAATGAGGCCGGCAAATCCACCACGCTTTCGGCGGCCAACGACCTGTTGTTCGGTTTTCCTAGATCGACCTCGTACGACTTCCGCTTCGCCGCGCAGTTACTGAGGGTTGGCGCTACCCTGGAGCATGACGGCCAGACGCTCACCCTGCGGCGGCGCAAAGGCAACAAGGACACGTTGCTGGACGAGGCCGAGGCCCCCATTAGCGAGTCCCCGCTGACAACGATGCTGCAGGGCTTTTCCGCGGCGGCCTTCCGCACCTCGCACAGCCTAGACCATCACCGCCTCCGCGACGGGGGTCGCGCGATCCTTGCAGCACGGGACGATGTCGGGGAGGCCCTGTTTGCCGCCGGATCGGGCCTTGTAGGCGTACAAGGCCTACTCGTCGCATTGGAGAAGGAAGCCGACGCGATCTGGGGACCAGTGCGCAAGGGGGCGCGCAGCTACACCCCGGCGGCGGACGCCCTCGCAACGGCACAGGCGGCGCTCAAGCTCGCCCAGCTTCGCCCAACGGAATGGAAATCGGCGCGGGATGAGCTTGCCCGGCTCGAGGCGGCGCAGACGGCACTCGAGGAACGGCGCATCGCACAGCAGGGCGACCTTCGTCGCATCCAGCGGTTGCGGCGGCTGGCGGCGCCCGTGCAGCGGCGCGCGGCGCTGCTCGCCGCCATCCAGGATCACGCCCCTCCAGCCTTCGACGCCGAACACGCCCGCATCCATGATCAGGCGCGGCAGGCGATCGCCGCCGCCACCCCCCGGCTTGAAGCGGCAGCGGCGGAGGCTGCAAGGCTACGCGAACAGCTTGCGGGGCTCGCGGTGGATGCAGGCCTCATGGACCGGCAGGACGCGATCATTGCGCTGGTGGCCGAAGCCGGGGCTGCGGCGCAAGGCGCGGACCATCGGCCGCTCCGCGAGCGCGAATTGCGGGCTCTGGAAGAGGACATCGCCCGTCTGCTGGGTGAGGTGGGACTCGCGACGGCGGACCATCTCCCGTCTCGCATTGCCCTCGGCGAGTTGCAGCGCCTTGCCGCCGACCGTAGCCGGACGGAGACGACGCTCGCCGCCATTCGCAGCACATGGGAGCAGGAGAAACGGCAAGCGGCCCGGGCTCGCGCTGCCTTGGCCGAGGCGCCCGCGATCACATGGCCGCCCGAGGCGACTGCCGCCTTGCGGGAGGGCCAGCGCGCCGTCGCGGTGGAGGCGCGGCTCGACGAACGACAGCGGGATCTGCGCCGGGCCACGGCTGCGGTCTCCGCCGCCATGGCGCGCCTCGCCCCGTGGACAGGTGACGTGGCGGCGCTGGCGGGGCTCGCGCTGCCTTCGGAGACCGAAATCCAGGCGGCGGAACTCGCCAGCCGGCGCTCGACGGAAAGTTTGGCCGAGGAGGCGCGCACCCTCCAGACGCATAGGGAAACGCGGGCGCGGCTGGAGTTGGAGCGGGCGCGCTTCGCCGCCGAACGCCGTGCCGTCTCCGCCGAGCAGGTGCAGGCGGCGCGGTCCGATCGCGATGCGCTGTGGCAGGCGCTGCGGGCTCACCTGCTGGGCGGCGAGGCCCTCGCGGCACCAGCCGTCACCGCGGAGAGCTTCGAGCGGTCGATGGCGGCGGCGGACGGCATCGCCGATACACGCTTTGCGACCGTCGAGGCCTCGGCGCGTCTGATGGCGTTCGACGACCAGATCGCTCTCGCGAGCCTGAACATCGCCCAATCGGAGGCGCGGCTGAAGGCGGCGGAGGACATGCGGCGGAGCGACGCGGACGCTTGGCATGCGCGCCTTGCACGCAGCGGGCTGCCAGCCATCCCGGCGCTCGCCGCCCGCCAATGGTGCGCGGATCACGCGGAAGCAATCCGGGCGGGGGAAGCGGCCGAGGAAGCCGCGCAAGCGCTCTCGGCCGACGAGGTGGTGGTGGCGGCGGCTCGTCGTGGTCTGCGCTCGGTGCTCGCCGACGCCAGCGAGGCGCGGGATGACCAGTCTCTCGAGCGGCTGCTGGATGCGGTGCAGCGCCTGGCCGATGCCGCCGAGACGGCCGGGAAGCGCCGGGAGACGTTGCGCACCCAAGCAGAGGCCGCCGAAACCGCCGTGCGGAATGCGCAGGCGACCATCGACGACCTCCTTGCCGGTGCGGAGGTCTGGCAGACGGACTGGACGCGGGCCACCGCCGAGGCCGGGCTTCCAGGCACCGGCTGGACGACGCTCGCGACACGGCTGCCCTTGTTCGAGCAACTCCGGGGTCTCATGGATCAGGCGCGGCAGATGGCCGGCCGTATCGAGGGCATTGCCGAGAACCAGCGGATTTTCGCGGTCAACGCGCGCCGCCTCGCCGAGGCCTGTGGGATCGAGGCCGACGATTCCTCGCCGCAGGAGTTGGCCGACCTGCTGCGCCGCCAGCTTCAGAAGGCCGTCGCCGATGCGCAAGTGGTGACGGGCCTTCAGGCGATGCTCCGGCGCCGGCTGGATGAGCAGACGGAGGCCACCGCTCTCATCACCGTCGCGGAGGCCCAGCTGGCGCCACTGATGGCGATTGCCGGCACGACCGACGCCACGGCGCTCGCGGCGGCAATCGCGCAGGCCGAGATGGTCCGCGCCGCACGAGCCGAGATCGCGGGGATCGAACAGACGATCCTGGCCGAGGGCGACGGGCATCCGCTGGACCAACTGCTCGCCGAGACAATGGGTGTAGACCCCGACGGGCTCGCCGCCGACACCGACCGGCTCGAACGGCTTCTGGCCGGATTGGATGCCGAGATCGCGGCGGCTGCACAAGGGGTCGGTGATGCGCGGCGCGGGTTTCAGGCTCTCGACCATGGTCCCGATGCGGCACTCGCCGCCGCCGATGCGGAACAGGCGCGCGCAGCCATGGCGGCCGAGGCCGAGACCTACCTTATCAAACGCAGCCAGGCGGTGATGCTGCGCTGGGCGATCGAGCGTTACCGCGAGCGCCGGCAGAACCCCCTCCTCGCCCGGGCCAGCGAGATTTTCGTCGCCCTCACGCTAGGCCGCTATTCCGCGCTCCAGATCGACGTGGAGACCGAGCCCGCGCGTCTGGTGGGACTGTCGGCGGATGGCGCGAGCGTCGTCACCATCGATGGCATGAGCGACGGCACGGCGGACCAGCTTTACCTCGCGCTGCGGCTGGCGGCGCTGGAACAGTCGCTCGACGCGGGAATTGCGTTGCCATTCCTGGCGGACGACCTGTTCATCAACTTCGACGACCGGCGTGCCCATGCGGGCTTCAAGGTCCTGGGCGAAATCGCCCGCCGCACGCAGGTTCTGTTTTTCACTCACCACGATCATCTGCGTGACATCGCCGAGCGCGCGCTGCATCCGCACACGCTGTCTGTCCGCGATCTCTAAGGAACCCGCGCGCGTTCTAATCACGAAGCGCCATCCTAAGGACGTCGTTCGTCAGGAATTGCACGATATCTTCCGAAGACATCGCCGGACCATAGAGGTTCCCCTGGCCGAACTCGCATCCGAGGATTTTCAGCAGCCGCGCCACGCCCTCGGTCTCGATGGCTTCTGCCGTGGTCACCGCCGAGAAATGTTTGCTCAAGCCGATGACCGCTTCGACGATTTTCGCGCTTGCCGGATCCTCCTGCATCGATCGCACGATCGCCCCGTCGATTTTAATGGCGTCGAAAGACAGCCGGTTCAGATGCATGAGGCTGGAATAGCCGGTTCCAAAATCATCCAGCGCGACACGGACACCCGCATTCTGCAAAGCCACGAGGCTGCTTCTGGTCAGCTCAGGTTCGGCGATCAACGCGGCTTCGGTCAGCTCGACCTCCAACCGATGCGGTGGAAAGTTCGTTTCGTTCAGAATCTCAATGAGCTGACTTGGGAGCGCCCGGTCCTTGAGATGGCTGGGTGCGATATTCAACGCAATGAACATGTGCCGCGGCCACTCGGCGGCCGTGACGCAAGCCCGGCGTAGCAGGTTGTAAGTGATCGCCGGCATCAGGCCTGCGCTTTCCGCAACCGGAATAAAATTTTCCGGCATGATGACGCCCTGCTCTGGATGATTCCAGCGCGCCAGAATCTCGGCACCGACAACCGATCCATCGTCAAGCCGGACCAGCGGCTGAAAGTAAGGCACTATGTCGTCATTGGCGATCGCCTGCCGGAGATCGGCTTCGAGCGACATCCGGCTTCGCAGCTCCATCCCCATCGTCAGGTCGAAGAAGGCAAAGCCGCCGCCGTGTTTGCGCTTCGCCGAATACATCGCGAGATCCGCCGCATGGACGAGCGCGTCGAGCTCCGACGCATCCGCCGGATACATCGCGACGCCGATGCTGGCCGAAATCTGCACGACGACGGCCTCGACGAGGATAGGCTCGCTGAGAGCGAAGATGATACGCCGGGCGAGCTTTGCGAGGTCGCCGCTGCTTTCATGACCTCGCACGATGGCTGCGAATTCGTCGCCGCCCAGCCTGGCCACCGTCGCGCTTCTGAGGGTGGTGGCGCGGAGCCGGTTGGCGACCTCGCGCAGTACAACGTCGCCTGCGAGATGACCGTGCGTGTCGTTCACTGGCTTGAAACGATCAAGGTCAATCAGGAACAGAGCGCCGCTTGTCTTTGTTTCGGCCGCCTGATCGAGATCATGCTGCAAGACCTCGGAGAACATGCGGCGGTTCGGCAACTCGGTCAGGCTGTCATGGCGCGCGAAATAGACGATTTTCTCGGTCTGACGCCGCAGGCTCGTGGTCAGAATTTCCAGCTGGGTGGTGCGTCGGCTCGAGACCACCAGGTAAGTGACGATCATGGCGGTGAGGAGCAGGCCGGCAGCAAGCGGCAGAACTCCGGTCCAGGTCATTCGGCTGCTCGCCATGCCGTCTGCCGGCAGCACCAGCACGCCCCATTTCTGATCGAACATGGAGACTTTGCCCTCCCAATGCGGCAGGGCGCGCAAAGCCTGCTCCGCTGGTGCGGACCCCTGGTGCGACCTTCCCGATCGCCAGTAGATAAGGCGGTCGCCCACCGGTCCGGCCGGGTCGAAAACATAGATGTCTATGTTCGCGAGGCGCAGTTTGACGGCGATGATGTCCTCGATCATCGGGGAGATCTCGAACACGCCGAAAATCATTCCCGCCGGCATGCGTCCGGCTTCGCTGCCGCCACTTGGGATGTAAACGGGAACGAAGCTCATGAAGCCGCTTCGAGGCCGCGGCGCGGTGAGCAAAGCCATGGCGGGCGTCGCAGCGGCCTTAGACGTTTGGAACGCGTGCCCGATGACAACCGCCCGTGTAGGTTCGGTCATCAGGTCGAACCCCATGACCTTCGGCTCGCGGAAGGTCGGATCTACGTAAAGAATGGGATAATAGACGGCGTGCTGGCCTACGTGAACGAGGCGACCCGATTTATCCCGTTGGAGGATCTGAAAGCCGGGATACCCAGATGCGGCGACCGAGCGCTCGAACTCCGGTCGTTGGGCCATGGTGATGCGGGGGGCCCATCCAGTGTCGCGAAGCCCGACCGAGCGACCATGCAGGATCCCGGAAATCCGGAGGAAGTCACCGCGGCTGACCTGACCCTCGCCCGTCTCGTAATAGCCGCGGATGATGTCCAGCACGCTTGCGGCGTCCTGCAGGTCGGTGTTGATGAGCGAAACCTGCGCTTGGGCGCTGTTGGCGAAATTGAGTTCGGCGATCCTGTGCTCCCACGAGGCGCAAAGCAGAAACGCGCCGACGGATAACGCGACGCCGAGAGCAGCAACCAACGCGATCGGCAGGCGGCACAGGGTCCGGATCAAAGCCTCTGTCTGGAGCAGGTCGGCGACATCGGCGGGCGGAGCGCCTCGGCCAACATCGTCGGGGTCCAGGGACTGATCCATGCCGCCATGCTAACCGACCGATCTTACCCATTATTTAACGGGTTTGAGCTGAAGGTGATCCTAGCAGGCGGCACGATGATCACTGTCCCGGCGCCATCCCCGGCACGGTCCATGATGCCACCGCCTCCACGAGCGCCTGCGCCACGAAAATCTGGGCCACGAGCGTCGTCACAAAACCCGGCGAGGGCGGCTGCGCAATCGGCGCCGTCAGCAGAACTAGGTCGGCTTGGCCCGCGACGGGGCTCGACCGCCCGCTGGTGACCGCGATGGTGATCGCGCCGGCAGCCCGTGCCGCCCGCAGGAGCCGCACCGTCTCCACGGTCGTTCCTGTGTCTGAAATGGCGATGGCCACGGCATCCCGCGAGACCGGCCCCACAACCTCCAACCCAATATTGTTGTCGCCGTAGGAGAGCGCCCAGATCCCTGCCCGAAGCAGCTTCGCGGCAAGTATGTCGCCCACCATCGCCGAGACGCCGCCGCCATAGATGTTGACGTGCCGCGACAGGACGATCGCCTGGGCTGCCTGTTGCAGCGCTGCTCTGTCGAGGAGAGTTCCGGTGCCGTCGAGGCTCTCGGACATCTCGCGCCGGAGCCGGTCGACCTCGTCGACAGTTGTATCCTCTGCGCCCCTACCGCCCGAAGCACCGCATTGCGCGGCCAACGCCAGTTTGAAGGCTCTGAAACTCTCGAACCCCAGTATGTGGACCAGCCGCACGATGCTCGCCTGGCCGCTTTCGGTCACCCGGCTGAGCGCCTCGATCGAAAGCATGGTCGTTTCGCTGGGATAGTTGATGACGTGCTTGGCCACGCGCGCGAGCGCCGGCGGCAGTTCCGCAAACCGGGACTGCAGGCGCACAATGATCGGCGGGGTGGCTTTCGACGGCGTCACCTTGCCCTCCTCCCAATTTTTAGCCCATGCCGCGAATGTCGTGTTGACAACCCTGCTCCGTACATGGAGCATTACTCCATCAGCATAGAGTTTTCTGGAGCGGCGGCTACTCCAATCGTTTCAAATCGGTGAGGAAGCATCATGTCGGCAGAATTTTCCGCGGGCATCACCCGGCGTTCGGCCATGAAGGCGGGTTTGGGAGCGGCTTTGGCGGCGGCGCCCCTGGCGCGGCCGGCTATTGCGGCCCCCAAGAAGACGGTTCGGGTGCTGGTCGTCGCCGACCCCTTCTACTACTCATTGCGGGAGGTGACCGGGCAATTCGAATCCGAGACCGGCATCACGGTCGAACTCGAGAATCTCGCTTACGATGCATTGCAGGCGCGGCTTGTCTCATCCTCGATCGCCCGCAAGCCGGATGCCGACGTGGTGACGGTCGATCAGATGTGGACCGGCCAGTATCTCGACAATCACTGGATCATGCCGCTCGACGCGATGATCAAGGGCGACAAGGACGTCGACCTCAACGACTTCATCCCCGAAGTTCTTTACTCGCTCAATACGTGGCGAGGACATTTCGCGACGCTGCCGATCGCGGCCTACGGCCAGGGCGTGATGTATCGCAAAGATGCATTCAGCTCGCTCGGCCTGACGATGCCGGATGCAGGCGCCTTCACCTGGGACAGCTACCTCGGGCTGATCAAGAAACTGAACGGCAGCACCGTCGGCGGCAAGAAGCTTTTCGGCACCGTCGTCGCCGGGTCGCAGCCGCAGCCCATCGTGCATATGTATACGCAGCTTGCGGCCAGCATGGGGGTACGGTGGTTCAAGGAGTTCCCTGAAGGCAAATGGGATTTCACGCCCACCATCGACACGCCGGAGAACGTCGCGGCGCTTGCGATGTATGAGCAACTCTACAAGCTCTCGCCGCCCGAGGCGATCAACTTCAACTGGTTCGACGCCGGTATGCGGTTTGCTCACGGCGACATCGGCATGTTCTATTGGTGGACCCCCTACTTTTACCTCACCCAGCGCGACGGCTACATGACGGGCAAGCCTTCGCCGGTCGGCGACCAGATCGGTTTTGCGACGCTTCCGCACGACCCCGCGCACCCCCAGGTCATCAGCGCCGGCGGCTGGAGCCTCGGTATTCCATCCTTTGCCAAAAATCAGGACAATGCGTGGCAGTTCATCAAATGGGCGACGTCGGCCAAAGGCCAGACCGCGATGGCGAAGGTCGACAAATACGGGCATCAGTTCTCGGATTTCTCGCGGACCTCGCTCTACAACGATCCGGCGCTCGCCAAGCTCTACCCCTATCTATCGCTGCAACTCGCGCTGCTGAAAGACGCCAACGGGAAGGCGGTACGGCCGCCTGCGCCGGTTTATACGACGCTGGAGGGCATCTACGGCCTCAACTTGAACCGGGTTCTCGCTGGCAACTCGAGCCCCAGCGACGCGCTCTCGCAGACCTCCAGCCTGTTCCAGAACGTGCTCACGGGGAACTACATGATCCCCTACGCGCTGCCGTCCTATGACGACACACTCGCCAATACCAAGGCGCTGATCGCTTCACTGGCCTGAGGATGTCCGCTGCCGTCTCCACTGGCGGGGCGTACAAGAAGAAGCGGCAGATGCTGCCGCTTCTTCTCATTGCGCCTTCGGTGCTTTTGCTGACGGTGCTCGTCGCCTTCCCGCTCGTCTTCTCGCTCCGCAACAGTTTCTACTTCTGGAACCTCCAGATGAGCCCGCAGCCCATGGGCTTCATCGGGCTCGGCAACTACCGCGCCGCCATCGAGCAGTCGGACTTCTTCGAGGCACTGCGTCACACGCTGGAAATCGCGTTGATCGGCACCGCGATCGAGGTGGCGGCAGGCTTGGCGATCGCGCATCTGCTTGCGGTCCGGCTCGTCGGCATCGATGTCTGCCGCGCGCTGCTCATCATGCCGACGACCATCGCGCCAATCGTCACCGGTTTCCTGTTCCGCTACATGTACGACGCGCAGGGCGGCCTGATCCCCTGGCTCATTCGCACCGCGCATCTGCCCATCCCACCGCAAGGCTTGCTCGGCAGCGAGACGACGGCGCTGTGGGCGATCCTCTTCGCCGACATCTGGCAATGGACGCCCTTCTGCGCCATCGTGCTTTATGCTGGCCTGCTCTCGGTTCCCGACGAGATCGTCGAGGCGGCGCGGATCGACGGCGCCGGCGGCTGGACGATCCTGTGGCGCATGACGCTGCCCCTCATCCGCAAGCCGATGGCCTTTGTCGCGGCGCTGCGGATGATGCAGATCTTCAACCTCTTCGATCTGGTGCTTGTCCTGACACGCGGCGGCCCGGGCTCGGCATCACGCACGCTCTCCTACAACCTCTATCAACAGGGACTTGTCGACTTCAACATCGGGTTGTCGAGCGCCAGCACCTGGATGATCGTGATCCTCGTCAACATCCTCATCGCCCTCTTCGCGGTCTTCGCGTTCCGGGACATCGTCTGATGCGCCGGGTCTGGCTCTATCTCGCCTTGCTGCTGCTGATGGTGATCTTCATCGGTCCGATCCTGTGGTTCTTCCTGCTCGCGATCAAGCCGCCCGACGCCGCCTTCGCGCAGCCGCCCGCGCTCGTCTTCAAGCCGCAGTGGACCGCCTTCTACGAGACCTTCATCAACCCCGGCACCAATGCGCGGCAGTTGCTGAACAGCGTCATCGTCGCCGGCGGCGCGGTGGCCCTCAACCTCCCGTTTTCGATCCCCGCCGCGTATGCCATCTCGCGCTTCACGTTCCGTGGGCGCCGGAACCTCATGCTCTGGTATCTCGGCCTGCTGATGGCGCCGCCCGTTGCCTTCCTCATCCCCTATTTCATCGTCGCCACCGCCGTCGGGCTCACCGGCACCTATCTCGCCATGATCCTCGTGTTGCAGACCGTCGTCGTGCCCTTCTCGGTTTGGCTGCTCAAGAGCTTCTTCGACGACATCCCCGTCGATCTGGAGCAGTCGGCGGCGCTCGATGGCGCGCGGCTGCCCGCGATCCTTTGGCACATCACCCTGCCGTTGGCAGCACCTGGGCTGGTGGTGACGGCGATGTTCGCTTTCGTCTTCGCCTGGAACAACGCAGCCTTCCCGCTCGTGCTCAGCGACCAGGACACGGCCACGCTGCCGATCGGCACGCTCGGCTACTTCGGCAATACCGGTATCACCTGGAACGATATCGGTGCGGCGGCGGTCGCCGCCATGTTGCCCCCGATGCTCATCTTTCTGATCATGGGCCGCTACGTCGTGCGCGGCCTGACCTTCGGCTCACTCAAGGGATAGGAGCCCTCTCCGATGACACAGCATGGGTTTGCAGTGGTGGGTGCGGGATTGTGGGGCGCTCAGCATGCGCGCGTGCTGTCGACGCTGCCGGAGGCGGATCTCGTTGCCGTCTGCGATGTCGACGCAAGCCGGGCGGAGGCCATGCGCGCTCGGTTCGGCGCCCGCCACGCCTATACAGATCTGACGGAGCTTCTCGCCAACCCCGAGATCGAAGCGGTGACCGTCGCGACGCCGGATTTCGCCCATAGCGCGATCATCCTGGCGGCGCTGGCGGCGGGCAAGCACGTGATGAGCGAGAAACCCCTCGCGACCGATCTTGCCGAGACAGAGCGCGTCGTGGCGGCGTCAAAGCAAAGTGGCCGCGTGCTGATGCTGGACTTCCACAACCGGGTCAGTCCGCCCGTGGCCGCCCTGCGGGAGGCTATCGCGTCAGGAGAACTCGGGCGCGTGATCCACGGCAGCCTGCGCCTCAGCAACACCACCTTCGTTCCGCGTGAAATGCTGAGCTGGGCATCACGGTCTTCAGCGCTGTGGTTCCTCGGCAGCCACGCCGTCGATGCCCTGCGTTTCGTGACCGGCGACGAGGTCGTGCGCGTCCAGGCCGTGCGGCGGGACGGCTACCTCAAAGGCCTTGGCGTCGATACGGCCGACGTTCATCTCGCCATCCTGCAATTGCGTAGCGGCGCGGTCGTGACACTCGAGAACAGCTGGGTCCTCCCGCCCGACAGCCCGATGGTCTTCGACTTCCGCATGGAGTTGGTGGGCGAGAAGGGCGCCGCCCAGGTCAGCACGGCGGACAACGGCGCCTTTCGTAAATTCAGCGGCGGCGGCCTCCGCACGACGGACCTGTTCGGCTCGGTGCCTGCGGGGCCGGGACGCATCGGCGGCTTTGTCTACGAGGCGATCGCCCGCTTTATCGATGCGGTCGTGTCGGGCGGCCCGCTCCTCGCCACCGCCGAGGACGGGCTGGCAGCAACGCGCATTCTGGCCGCCATCGAGCAGGCGGCCGCCACCGGGGCCACGGTTGAGTTGTTGACATGACATACCGCATCGATCCCCAGGCCGACTGGATCTACGTCGAGGAGTTCAGGCGCCAGCCCGTCGGGCGTCACAGCCCCGGCCTGATGCGGGTGTTGAACACGCTCCGCTACGATCCGACCGGGCGGCAGATCGTGCTGTTCTGCCGCAAACCCTTCGCCGAATGGCAGATCGCCGAAATGCCCGCCGACCGGCGCGACCCTCTGGTGTTTGAGGACAGTCCCATCTTCACGGATCGGGATGAAGCGGAGTGGGAGGTTTTTCGCCGACGCTGGCACGCGGCCACCGGTCAGCATATCAACCAGCCCCTCAGGGACCCCGCGTAATGCTGAAGATCGTCGGCTACCCCGACCGCTACAGCGTCGCACCAGGCGAGCCGATCGCCTTCCAGATCTCGCTCGAGGAAGGCGACAGCTACGCCGCCCGGATCGTTCGCGTCGTCAACGGCGACATCAATCCGGCCGGTCCCGGCCTCGATCTCCCGCACCTGCCGAGCGCAGTCGACGGCCAGTATCAAGGAAGAGTGCGCCGCGCCGATGCGGGGTCATATCTCGTGGTGCAGGATTTCCCGGCGCTCGGGGGCGACAGCGCGTTCACCTTCCGTGCCATGATCTGGCCGACACTGCTCGCCCGCTCCGGTCAGGTATTGGCAGCGCAATGGGACGCTGCAACCCAAAGCGGCTTCATGCTGGCGATCGACGATGGACAGCTGACGCTGGTGGTCGGCGATGGATTGGGCTCCGTCAGAGGGGAAACGCTGAGTGCCCGGATGCTCGACCGCAAATGGTACTACGTGACGCTTACGGTCGATCCCGTTGCCGGCCGTTTCCACCTGGGTCAGACCGCAACGCAGACCGATTTCGGAGTAAGTGACAGCGGCGATCGCGATGACGCGCTGCCTCTCACGCCCCGCCCTGTTGCAGTGCCATTCTATCTGGCCGGCGCACCTCAGGCGGACGGCACCATCGGCGGCCATTTCAACGGTAAGATCGAGGCGCCGGGCTTCTTCGAGGACACCCAAAGCCAAGGTAGCCGGGTCATCGCCTACTGGGATTTCTCGGACGGCATCCGCACGACGCGGGCCACCGACAAAGGCCCGTTTCGCCGTCACGGGAGACTGGTCAACTTGCCCGCAAGGGGGATGAAGGGCCAGCGCTGGACCGGCGAACACCACAGCTGGCAGGCGGCGCCGCACGAATACGCCGCCGTGCATTTCCACGAGGACGACCTGTATGACGCCGGCTGGCCCGCCGACATCGTCTGGACGGTGCCCGAGGACGCGAAAAGTGGCGCCTATGCCCTGCATCTGACCTGCGGCGAGACCGGCGCGCAGGCGATGCGGGAAACCTACATTCCCTTCTTCATCCGCCCTCCCCGGCGTGCCGCGAAAGGCAGCCGGCCGAAGCTCGCCTTCCTGGCGCCCACCTGCTCCTACATGGCCTACGCCAATCACGGCGAGCACATCACGGTGCGCGGCGTGGAGCGGCTGATGGGACGGTTGCTGCATTTCGGCCACCAGGACGTCTATCTCTACGACCATCCCGAACTCTGCCACTCGCTGTACGACAAGCACGCCGACGGTTCGGGCGTCTGTTATTCGAGCCGCCTGCGGCCCAACATCAACTGCGCGCCGCGCTACCACTCCTGGCTCGGCGGTGACGGCTCAAGCCTCTACCAGTATAATGCCGACACTCATCTTTTCGGCTGGCTGGCGCATCACAGGTTTGATTACGACATCATCACGGACGAGGACCTGCACCGGGACGGCTATGCGCTGATCGAGGATTACCAGGTCATCATGACCGGCTCGCATCCGGAGTATCATTCGACCGCGATGTGGGATGCGATGAAGGCGTGGCTCGATCGCGGCGGGCGGCTCATGTATATGGGCGGCAACGGCTGGTATTGGCGCGTCGCCTTTCACGATGAGTTGCCCGGCGTCATCGAGGTTCGTCGCGCGGAAGACGGAATCCGCTCCTGGGAAGCCGAACCCGGCGAATACTACCATTCGTTTTCCGGCGAGTATGGCGGGTTGTGGCGGCGCTGCGGCCGCCCGCCGAACGTCATGGCGGGGATCGGCTTCGTCGCCCAGGGCTTTGATGTCTCAACCTACTACCGCCGCGCCCCAGACGCGGACAACCCGCGCGTCAGCTTTATCTTCAACGGTGTTGCGGATGAGGTCATCGGTGATTTCGGGCTCATCGGCGGTGGTGCGGCGGGGATCGAACTCGACTGCATCAACCGGCTGCTCGGATCGCCGCCGAACATCCTGCGCCTCGCATCCTCGGAGGACCACAGCCCGCTCATGCTGCTGGTCAACGAGGAGTTCACCGCCACGCTGCCGAACCTCGGCGGCGACCAGAACGAGCGTGTACGGGCCGATCTAAGCTTTTTCGAAACGCCATCCGGCGGCGCGGTGTTCGCGACCGGCTCCATCGCCTGGATCGGGTCGCTGCCCTGGAACGGTTACGAGAACAACGTCTCCACGATCACGCTCAACACCTTGCGGCGCTTCCTCGACCCTGAGCCCTTCGTCTGAGCCGACCCCCCGGGCTCGCGTGACAGCCGAGCAGGCTTTCGCTTGTAACGGAAACGCTCATGGTGTTCGCCGTGCCATCATGGTGCTGCCCCTCGTTTAACAGGAAACGCGGGGCGCGGCTTGCCCTGCTGAAGGCGCTCCGAGCGCCGTGATACAATGGCGCCATGAGCATTCCGACCAACCATCCCTTTGATTTCGATCCGACCTACGGGTATGGGCTAGATGCGCTGCTCGCGATGCGACCGCCGCCGGGCCCGCCCCACTTCGACGAGTTCTGGCGCCTCCGCCATACCCGGGCCCTGACCGTCGATCCGCAGCCGCAGGTCAGCACCAGCCGGTCCAGCGACGCGAACTGGCACGTCCATGACATCACCTATACCTCGACCGGCGGCTTCCGGATCGGCGGTTGGCTGTTGCTGCCGCGAGGGGGCCCGGTCACCCGCGGGCTCGTCGTCGGCCACGGCTATGGCGGGCGGGACCAGCCGGACTTCGATATCCCGGTCAAGGACACGGCGGTGCTCTTTCTATGTTTTCGCGGGATGTCGCGCAGCAGCCGCCCGCCGATTTCGAGCGACCCCGCATGGCACGTGCTCCACGATATCGACACTCCCGAGCGCTACATCCTGGGTGGCTGCGTCGAGGATGCCTGGCTCGCCGTCTCTGTGCTGACGCAACTATACCCTTGGCTGGCGCACCGCATCGGCTATGCCGGCACCAGCTTCGGCGGCGGCATCGGCGCGCTGGCAATCGCCTTCGACAAGCGCATCGACCGGGGCCATCTGGTCGTGCCTACGTTCAGCAACATGCCGGTCTGGCTGACCCTGCCCACGGTCGGCAGCGGCGACTCGGTTCAGAACTACCAGAGAACGCACAGGGACGTGCTCAAGACCCTCAGCCTCTTCGATGCGGCGACGGCGGCAACGCGGATCGAGGTGCCCATGCTCATGGCGGTTGCCCGCTTCGACCCGGCGGTGGCGCCGCCCTGCCAATTTTCGGTCGCGAATGCGCGCGTCGCGTCGAATCATCATAGAACTTTCGTTCTTGACGCGGGGCATTTCGACTATCCTGGAATGGGGGAGCAGCATGCGTTGCTCTCGGAAGAGGTCAGGCGGTTTTTCAGGGCGACATGAGGCGAGAATACCGGCGCTGGTACAGTCCACGGCTCAATCGTGACATGGAGCTTCTGATCTTCGGCCATGCGGGGGCCAAGGTGCTCATGTTCCCCACGCGGGACGGACGCTTCTGGGAATACGAAACGCTCAGCATCGTCGGCAGGCTTGCAGAGAAGGTCGACGCCGGCCAACTGCAGCTTTATTGCGTCGAGGGGCTGGCGCGCGAAACCTTCTACGACCTCGGGCGTCATCCGGCCGACCGCATCCGCCGGCACGCGGCTTTCGAGGACTACATTCTCCACGAAGTGCTGCCTCTGATGGCCTGGAACAACTCGCATGACTGCACAATGGCGATGGGCTGCAGCCTCGGTGCGTTCCAGGCTGCCAGCCTCGTGCTCCGCCATCCCCACCTGTTCCGTAAGCTTGTTGCTTTTTCCGGTCGCTTCGATCTCACGATGAAGGTGGAGTGCTTCGACGACCTCTTCCACGGCTACTACGGCGACGACATCTACTTCCATACGCCGACGCATTTCCTGCCGGGCCTCGCCGGCGGCTGGCGGCTCGACAAGCTGCGTGAGCTCGACATCGTGCTCGCAGTCGGCGATGCAGATCCGTTCCTGGACAATAACCGCCACCTCAGCCGCCTCCTTGCCGAGAAGAGTGTGCGCCACCAACTGCACGTCTGGGACGGACGCGCCCATCGCGCCCGCGCTTGGCGTGAAATGGCGGCCTTGTATGTCTGAGCCAAGGTAGACTGCCGGCGGCTCGAACCCCGCCGGCCTCGGGGAATATGGTCGCAGTTTGCGGTCACAACCAAAGGCTTGGCATGCTTACGATTGACTATTCCACCCCCTATCGATCGGCTCGGTCTCCGGTCTTCGGGCGCGATGCGATCGCCACTTCACATCCGCTGGCCTCGCAGGCGGGCATGGCCATGCTGCTGCGCGGAGGCAACGCCGTGGATGCCGCGGTCGCGGCCGCCATCGCGCTGACGGTCGTCGAACCGAGCGGCTGCGGCATCGGCAGCGACGCCTTCGCCATCCTCTGGGACGGCCACGACCTGCATGGGCTGAACTCGTCCGGGCGCTCGCCGGCCGCCTGGACGCCTGAGCGCTTCGCCGGTCGGTCTGTGATGCCGGAACGCGGCTGGGATTCCGTCACGGTGCCAGGCGCGGTCGCGGGCTGGGTCGCTCTCAACCGTCGCTTCGGGCAATTGCCCCTGGCCGAGGTTGCGGCCCCGGCGATCCGCTTTGCGCGCGAGGGCTTCGCCGTCACGCCTATAGTCGCCGCCCTTTGGGCGCGTGCCGCCGGACTTCTGCGCGACCAGCCGGGCTTTGCCGAATGCTTCATGCCGGACGGCCGGGCGCCTCGAGCCGGCGAGACCTTCTCGTGCCCCGCGATGGCGGACACGCTCGAGAGCATTGTGCTTTCGGACGGGGCCTCCTTCTACCACGGAGACCTCGCGGCGCGGATCGCCGAGCATGCCGCACGCCACAACGGGGCGATGACGACAGAGGATCTCGGCGCGCATCAGGCCGACTGGGTCGGCACCCTGTCGGTGCCTTACGCGGGATGCGTCGTCCACGAGTTGCCGCCGAACGGGCAAGGCATCGCGACGCTCATCGGGCTCGGCATCCTGGAGCGACTGGGGCCCGATCATCATCCCGTCGATGATGTGGAGACCGTGCATCGGGCCATCGAGGCGACGAAGCTGGGAATGGCCGATCTCGAGCATGTCGGTGATCCGGCGACCATGGATGTCTCCGCTGGGAGCCTGCTGGGCAGCGCCTACCTCGCCCGGCGGACGGCGCTTGTCGATCCGGCGCGGGCGGGCGATCCGGGTCATGGCGCTCCGGGCCCTGGCGGCACCGTCTGCCTGGCCGCGGCCGACCGCGCCGGCCGGATGATTTCCTTCATCCAGTCCAACTACATGGGCTTCGGGTCGGGCGTGGTCGTGCCGGGCACCGGCATCAGCCTGCAGAACCGCGGTGCGGGCTTCACGCTGAGTCCGGGGCATCCGAACGCTGTCGGCCCTCAAAAACGTCCGTTCCACACGATCATTCCCGGCTTTGCCATGACGCCGGACCGACGGCCGCTCATGGCCTTCGGGCTCATGGGCGGCCCGATGCAGGCCCAGGGACATCTGCAACTGGCGCTGCGCATCCTGGCCCATGGGCAGAACCCGCAGGCAGCCGCGGACGCGCCGCGTTGGCGGATACTCTCGGGCCGGCGGATCGCCGTAGAACCAGAGATGGATGCGGCGCTCGTCGCGGCGCTACGGCTGCGTGGTCATGAGGTCGTCGTGGAAAAGCCCGAAGCCCATTTTGCATTCGGGGGCGCGCAGATCATCCTGCGCCAGCCGGACGGTGGATATGTGGCAGGGTCCGACCCCCGTAAGGACGGACAAGCGCTCGGGTGGTAAGATAGCTGTCGCGGCGCGGCGCCCGCAGCCGCGCAAATGCTCGCTCATCACTAATCCATATCCATCCGGTTTCGCACCGTTCCCTTTGAATAAGTGTTCTGCTATCTGTTCGATACGGTCCCGTCTGTCGTGATAGGAAAGCGGAACTTTTATATATGCAGTCCTTTTAACGAAGCATGTCTTGTTCCACGAATTGTTTTGATAGGCGTCACCATATCGTGCGCTCGAAACGATACGCTATGTGCTTGATTACGTGCTCGCGCTCGGACTGGCGGATTGTCATGATGGATGACCCAAACTGGCCGTTCAAGCGCGGCAACCATTATCGGCGGGTGATCGGTCTTCGCACTCTAGAAAGAAGCGGGGTTATCGGCTAAATGTTTTCGATTGTCCCAAAAGCCTAGTGGAGCAGTGGTCGATTGCACGTTTGATCGATAGCAGTGAAGGTGTTGCCGTGGCGCGGCAGGAGCAGGATCATGAGTGAGGGCGCAAGCGTGCAACGTTACGATGAGGTCGGGCACCTCTCGCCGATAGACGCCCTTGTTCTGGACGTGTTGCGCCACAGCCTTACAACCTGCCTCACGTCTGATTAACGGCATGGCTGAAAAGGAAACAAACTCCTACGAGACGACGCACCTGATGTGGCGGGGTATTGGCGGCATCTCCAGGTTGGCAAGAAAGTTGTACGCGCTGGCGCGGCGTTCGCGGAAAGATGCGCCTGGCGACTGGGAAATGGCTCTGAACCGTTTCGCAGCAGCCATCGCGGTCGGCTTGTTCAACGTTCTCTGGCTGAGCCGGCATATCCAGGATCCGCATGGCCTGCTCATCGCGCAAGCAATAAATCTTCTTTTAGGATTTGTCGTTTTAGCTCATTGCATCGCTGCGCCCCGCCGCTTCCTCATGCGGCGCGTTGCTGCGATGGCGCTCGATTTCGCGGCTGCGTTTTATGAACTCCACATTGGTGGAGCAAATACTGCCTGGCTCTATCCAATCTACCTTTGGGTGATTTTCGGCAACGGCTTCCGCTTTGGCGAGACGTTTCTTATCATGGCGACGGGCATCAGTGCCGTCTCATTCTCGCTCGCTGTTCTCGTAACGCCATTTTGGCGCGCTCAGCTGCCGCTTTCCGTAGGCTTGCTGGTCGGCATGATCATCGTGCCGCTGTACTCCATCACACTCATACGCAAGCTATCGGACGCGCGGCGCCGGGCGGAGGTCGCCAGCCAAGCCAAGTCTCTGTTCCTGGCAAGCGTCAGCCACGAGCTGCGGACCCCGCTCAATGCGATCGTCGGCACGGCAGCCCTGCTTGAAGCGGCCGTTGAGGACAACGAACAGCAGGAGATGACCAGGACCGTCATGGGCGCCGCCCGCGCCTTGCTGTCGCTGATCGACGGCATTCTGGACCTCTCGCGCATCGAGGCCGGCAAGATGCCGGTGGTCGCCAACGATTTTGACCTGGCTGACCTGCTTGGGCAGACGCAGCGGATGATGGCCACCCAGGCGCAGGCGAAGGACCTCTTCCTAACGTTGCACGTGTCATCCCGGACGCCGTTGCGGCTCAACGGGGACGATAGAAGGCTGCGCGAGATACTGCTCAACCTTTGCTCCAACGCGCTCAAGTTCACCCAGGATGGCGGCGTCACGATTTCGGTCGACAAAACAAACGCGAGCGACTCAACAAGTCGCTTGCGTTTTGAGGTGGCCGACACCGGCATCGGTATTGAACGAGAGGCGTTGGGCAGGATCTTTGAAACTTTTGAGCAGGCAAATCCGAAGATCCTCGACAACTACGGCGGCACAGGCTTGGGGCTTGCCATTACCAGAAGGCTTGTTCTTTTGCTGAACGGCGAAATCGGCGTTGACAGCGTCGTGGGAAAGGGAAGCACTTTCTGGTTTGAACTCGACTTCCCTTCCGGGCGGATGCCCGTCGCGCAGATCGAACGCTTTGCAGGGTTGCAAGCAATCCTCGTGTCGCGCAACCCGAGAGCCGTATCGGCCCTCGTCGCTCGGCTATCCGACTGGCGCCTGGCGATCCGGGCCGCGACAAAAGCCGAAGCCACGGCTCTCGACACGATTTACGACGCTGAGCAGGCACTCGGGGTCTTATGCCTGCAACCAAAGGCGTCTGCGCGCCCGGCGAACCTGGATTCGATGCTCGTGGAGTTGGTGGCGACACCGAGCCTCGGCTTACCGCGAAGCCGCGGCAACCGGCGCTTCATGTCGGAGCTGTCGCCACCTTTTTCGGACGAGGATTTGATGACCGTGCTCTCGATCGCGCTGGCAACTACTCCGGTTCCGGCGCCTGTCGCTCCGGAGGTCATAAAAGCATCCCTGCAAAATCCGGGTCTGAGAATCCTGGTTGCCGACGACAACCGGATGAACCAGCTCGTCATGACCAAGATCCTCCAGAAGGCCGGTCATAAGGTTAGCGTCGTGGGCGATGGCGGGGCCGCCCTCGACGCGATGACCGACGAGGAGTTCGACGTGGCAATCATGGACGTGAACATGCCGGTCATGGATGGAGTGGCCGTCGTCCAGAACTTCCGTTTCGGTGCGATAGCGGATGAGAGGCTGCCCATTCTTGGTCTGACGGCGGATGCCAGCCCGGAGACGCGCAAACGGTGCCTGGACGCCGGGATGGATGCGAGCATCACCAAGCCCATAGAGCCAGCGGCTCTTCTCTCCGAGATTGACGAGGTCGTATCGCGGATACGTCCGAGGCGCCCGAAGCCCGTCAGCCTGCCCTCCCGGGTTACGGCGATCAGCTCGCATCCCCGGTTCACCGAGGTCGCCAGCCCCTCCTTTGACCGGAAGATGATCAACCACCTAAACGACCTCGCCGGGCCCGAGTTTGTCCAAGAGGTGATCGACAACTACCTGATCGAAGCGCGCGAAAGCCTCGAGGCCCTGCAGCAGGCCTATGAGGCGGCCGATGTAGAAGGCTTCAGGTTTTCGGCGCACGCGCTGCGGAGCGGCGCCGCCAACCTCGGCATCATCAGGTTGTCTGACATTTGCCGCGAGCTGGAGTTGATCTCCGGCCACGACCTGCGGGGAGCCGGCCTCGCGCATCTGAGGCGTCTGTCCACGGAGCTGGCCGTCGTCGAGGAAGCGTTGATGCACTGGGAATCTGAGGGCATGGCCAAGCCATGAGAGCAGTAGCTCCCATGACTTTGCCTGCGCTCGGCGGGCGATCGCGAACGTGCTGCGCACTGCTTTATTCGGCCGCAATGGCCATTGCCGCGGCAAGCCGGCGCTGACGAGAACGATCCTGCGCGGAGGAGATCTTAGCCATCCTCCGAAGATCCTGCTCGGAAAGCCGAAGCGCCGTCTCAACCCAGATGTCGACGACGTCCTTAAGCTCCTGCAAGGTAACGGGGTTCACGCGGCGGCGCACCTGATACATTGCCGAGTGCGCGCTGTGGCGGAGACGGTTCTTGGCGATGTAGCCTTTAACTGCTTCAACACCGGCATCCTGATCCACAAGGATGTCCACCACGCCCAGCCTATGCAGTTCTTCGGCAGTATAGATATTGCCGCTATGGATCATTTCTTCGGTCTTCGCGACGCCGATCCGTCGTGCCAGAAAGCTGTAGGCGCCCATCCCCGGGAACAAGTTGAACAGCACTTCCGGAAACCCAAACTTGGCTTGCCGCTCGGCAACGATCAGATCGCAGGTCAAAGCCAACTCGAAACCACCCCCGAGGGCGTCACCCTGGATCAGAGCAATCGTGATCAAGCGCTGCCCATACCCCATGTAGTTGACGTAGCACGATTCGTTGCACTGATACCCGTAGGCACGGAGGGCGTCGGCGTCACCTTCCTCGATCTTCTTGCGGAAAAGGTCTAGATCTCCGCCGAGGCTAAACGTCCCCGAGGTTCTTGAGCCGACAACGAGATAGTCGAGCGGTCTCTCCGTCTGAGACGCGAACAGCTGAGAAATCTGCGCCTGCACCCCGACGAGGCTTCTGAGGAGCTTCGGCGTGAAGCTCGGGCGCTCAGACTGCTGCATGAACACCCAGTAGGCACGGTCCTCGTTCGTAATATAGGTTTCCAGCTCCTCGAACTGGTTCTGGCGGACGATCTCGGCCGCATCAAACTTGTTTTCGTTGAGCACCTTCTGGGTTGTTGCAACGCTGCGGAGGCCATAAGCCTCGGCCTTGGCGGCATCGTTCTGCGCGCCAAGCTCGGAGCTGTCAGCGGAGATACGAATGGTGTAGGTCATGTAACTCTCCAATCTCGTTGATGAATAGCCCGTCATACCGAATGAAGTCTGACTTCGGTCATCATAGCGCCCCATTGACGCATTGGGCACATCCTCAGTGTAAGCGGTGATGCCCAAGCTGCCATAGGGTTATTGACCAAAGGGTGTTGATATCCTGATGACGCCTTTCGCCCGGCGCTCAGCCCATGAGTTGTCATTCGACAACTCGAATGGTTTCGCGTTTTGTTACAATTGGGGAGGCGCCGTCGGTCTCGTCAGGATGCGGGCATTGACGGCGCTCGCGACCGGGTGCCCTGAACAGGTGAAGCCATGGCCGAAGACGCCGATCTTGTCGCTCTGCGCCAGGCAGGACTGGTAGATCGGCTCCGAGATGGCCTCCGATGCTTTAGCGTGACGGCACTGTCTGAAAACGGCGGCCAAGGGGAAGGACCCACATGAGCAAGATCCGCATCGCGCACTTGGCAGGCCCGACGGCCACCATTCAAAACACGCCGCCCCTCGTAACCTCCGACAAGGCCCGGCGTCGCCACGGTCTCGAGCCCATGGATGGCACGGGCGATGGCCAATCATCCTTCGACGCGTTGCGTCCTCAGCGTCTCGCGGCCCCGGTGAAGGTCTATGTCGAGCAGTTTTCCGCCCACCCGCTCGAGGCGGATGCCGCCGAGCTTTATGGACCACCGGACGGCTATATCGGAGCGGACAGCGTCTTCAGCCCGGAGCGCCGCGACCCGGCGGACCGCCCCGTGTACGAGATCGAGCTCTCGCCCGCGGACGGCCTTTATCCGCTGCCCTATGTCGCCATGCAGAAGGATGGCACGCCTTGGGAGGAGGAATGCACCGCCCCCGGCAGCAAGAACTACCGGCAAGGCTTCTTCCCCGACGGCTCCCGCAGCTTTGAGGAGATCGATCGGCTCTCGGTCGGCGCTGACGGCAAGGTCAATCTGATACGAGGTCGCGCCGATGTTGATTTCTACCGTGTGGCGCCTCCGGGCGGCTACACCAAGGGCCTGGAGGATGACAGGTCTCCTGAGCGGCTGGGATGGGATTTCTTTACCTACAAGCCGTTCCATCTGGCCAAGGCGCCGCCGCGGCCCATGCTCGCCAAGATCACCAACGACGTCCAGGCGATCCTCTCCTCAGGCCGTTACGACGGAGCCATCTGGACGCAGGGAAGTCCGCAGGTGGAGGAGATCGCGTATTGGTTCAACCTGCTGATCGACACGCATCTGCCGATCGCCTGCAACGCGGCGCAACGCCCGCAGGGCCAGATCAGCAACGACGGACCCGCCAACATCGTGGACGCGGTGACTTACATCGAGTCTCGCATCTGGGCCGACGCCGACGGACGCAACCGCGCCGGCACCGTCGTGATCCAGGAACAGCAATTCTTCGCAGCACGTGAAGTTGCCAAGGTGGACGCACGTCCGGGCGGCTATGTGGCGACCGGAGGCCATGGCGGCATTCTCGGCCAGGTCACGCATGCTGGCGTGCCCTATTTGATGTACGTCCCCGCCTATCGCCACACCGCCGCCTCCGACGTCAACGTCACCAAGCTCCCCGAGAGCGTTCTCGCGGCCAGGATGACAAGCAGCGGCGTCGAGACGGTCACCGTCCGGATCAAGGGAGCGGACGGAGCGATCCTGCCGGACGCGATACCTTCGGTTTCCATCGTGAAGGATGGTGGCTTCGCCGCCGAGACATTTGGCGACGACCCTGCCCCTGAAGCCGATCTCGACTTTCTCATCCGTCACAGGATGGGCAGCGGGCGGCTCGCGGGGTTCGTGGTCGAAGGTCTCGTGCCCTACGGCTCGGCGACCTCGGAGCTACGCGCCGCCATGCTGCGGAGCGCGAGCTTCTGCGGTGCGCCGGTGGTCCGCGTGGGCCGGGGCTCGCCGGAAGGTTTTGCCGATCGTGACCCACGCACCATTGCCGGCAGCAATCTGACAGCGACCAAGGCGCGCATGCTGCTGATGGCCTGCCTCATGAAGTTCGGCAGCCTGCCGATTGCTGCCGATCCCAAGGCACCGACCTCCGCCGAGATCGATGCTCATGAGGCGGCCGTTGCGCGGTATCAGCAGGTGTTCGACACCCACTAGACCGCGAGGGATAGCGTCTACGCGGCGATCGTTGCCGGCCGGCGCTCGCGCCAAGTGAAGGACTTGGCCGAGGGACATGCCAGCGCCTGGCCAGTGAGTGCTCGCCCTCGGGTTTGCAAGCTGAGGCGTCAGCAGCCTCGCATCAGGCAGCTTCTTGTCGAAAGCGCCCCAACCCAAATGCAGAGAGCGATGTGTCGAGACCGGTGTTGCCGGCAATTCCTTGCGCTATGCACTCGCCCAGCGCCGCTGAATGCTTGAAGCCGTGACCCGAACAGGCGGAGGCGAGAACCACTCCGGGTATCTCTGGCAACGCATCGATCAGGAACCCGGAATCCGGCGTGACCGTGTAGAGGCAAGCGGAGGCTTTCGCCGCCTGTGCTTCAACGTCACGAAGCCGTCCACGGACATGGCGGTCGAACATCGCCGTGGATTCAATCGGCGCGACGTGCCGGTCGACGGCATCGGGTGTTGTCGTCAGCGCGTAGCGTTCGCTTGCGACCTTGATGCCGGCGCTTCCGGCCAGTTTCGGAAATCCGTAGAAGTAGTCTTCCTCGGACGTGCCATGCATCCAAAGGTAAACCGGACAGCGTTCGGGCGCATAGGCCTCGCTATCGGTCGGAAACCAGTGCAAGACCTGCCGGAACACGCGGAGCAACGGCGTATAGGCTGATCCGAGCAGAGCCGGCAGCCACGGTCCCGCAGCCATGACGACGCGATCCGCCATAAACCGGCCCTGCGTTGTTGTCACCTCGATGCCGGTGCCTGACCGCTGCACCGACAGGACGGCCTCTCCAAAGCGGAGTGTCGCGCCGAGACGCCGGGCGCCGTCCAGCTGAGCGGCGACGCAAAGTTCAGGGAAAACCATCCCCGCCTCGGGTTCGTAGTAGGCGCGTTCCTGGCCGCTCAGTCCGAGCTGCGGAAAGCGATATCCGATCTCCTCGGCTCCCAAAACCTCATGAGCAATTCCATGCCGCTCGGCCACAGCGATCGTCCGTTCCAGGAACGCGGCCTTGCCGTGGTGCGGCGTGTCATCCTTATCTCCGATGATGAGCCCTCCGACCTGGTTCAGCAGCGCGCTGCCCGTTTCGCGTTCCAGTTCACGCCATATCGCGTGCGAACGCCGGACGAGCGGCGCGTAGCTGTCCCCTTCCCCCACCGCCAGACGCGTGATGCGGCTTTCCCCGTGACTCGATCCACGATCGTGGGGAGGCGTGAAGCGGTCGATACCGATCGCCCGGATGCCCAGCCTTGCAAGCTGATACAGTGTTGCGCTGCCAATCGCGCCGAGGCCGATGACAACCACCGTGGCGGATTCAGATCCGATGCCGCTCAAACGGATACAGGCTCCCGCCAGCCCTGCAGGCTCGCCCAATCCGGTTCCAGCCCACGGAAACGGGACAGAGAGAAACTGGACAGATCGGCAAAGCGGCAATGGCCTTGGGTTATCATCTCGGCGATGGCGTGGCCGGTTGCGGGCGACAGTCCGAAGCCAATGCTGGACAAACTGGCCACAATCATATTCCCGGGCGTCTCCGGACGGTCGATCACCGGCCGCCCGTCGGGAGTATTCTCGATCACGCCGGCCCAGCTGCGGATGATCTTCGCGTGAGCGGCATGGGGAAAAAGCCGGGCCAGCCGGCCGGCGATATTGCACATCAGCGGCGTGCTTGCCGGCGTGCCGGCTACTGCGTCTTCATCGATCCATTCATGCGGGCCGCCGCCATAGGCGAGATTGCCGCGCAGCGTCTGCCGGCCATAGAGGCCGTTGCCGTCGACACCGCCCAGAGGCATCAGGGGCAGCGGCTCCGTCACCAGCATCTCAGCCCGTGCCGGCACCATCGGCACGGAGACATCGACCATGGCAGCGAGCCGCTGCGTCGCCGGACCGGCGGCCAGCACGACCTGATCGCACCCGATCTCGCCGCGATCCGTCAGCACCGCGATGATACGGCCGCCCGCACGGCGAAAACCGGCCACCCGCGTCTCCTGCAGCACACGACCGCCATGATCCTGCATCGCCCAGGCATAGGCCTGCACGGTTCGATGCGGATTGGCGTGGCCGCCGAAGTCATAGAAGTAGCCGCCGACGGCTTCCTCGCCGACCAGCGGCACCATCTCGCGCAGCTGTTTTGCATCGAGCAGCGTGGAGCCGAAGCCCTGATGCGCCGCATTGCGCACCGCGCGTCCGTAGAGTTCCAGCTGCCGCTCATCGAAGGCGATACGGATGCGCTTGGGCTGAAACTCGGTCGGATAGCCCAGTAGCGCGTCCATCTGCGGCCACAGCCGCTGCTCCTCGACAAAAAGCGGGCTGAAATGGTGGGAGCAGCCACCGCCGTTGCGACCGGAAGCGCCCCAGCCGACCAATCCTTGGTCGATCACCAGCACATCCACGCCGCTTCGCGCCAACCACCAGCCGGTGCTGAGGCCTGTGGCGCCGGCGCCGATGATGACGACGGAAGCGCCCTTGGGGCTGTCGATATCGCTCATTCGCTTGCCACTTCGTCATCGCGCGGCCGGCCGGCCGCCGTGTATTGCGCCGGCACCTCCCAGAAGGGAACGTATTGGGCAGGCATGCCGAACCAGGTGTCCCAGTGCCGCGCCATGGCCGCTGACTCCACACTGGTCGTGGCGGCCAGGCTCATCGGCATCGGCCGCACGGGCGCCCGGTGCGAAGCCGGCGCCACACCGCCATAGGGCAGCCCCGACGCGAGGGCCAGCAGCGCCGCGACCTGTTCCCGGCAGCGCCTCCCCTGGCAGGTGCCCATGCCCGCACGCGTCAGGCGCTTGACCTGATCGGGGTGCGGCCTGTCGCCCAGCAGACTACGCAAATCCCGCGCGTTGCGGCGTGCCGCCACCGCGCCGTCACCGCTCGCCGCCATATCCTGATTCAGGTAGCGGGGCGGTCGCAACTCGAGGATTTCGCGCGCGGTCACCTCCTCGCACTGGCAGACATAGGTGGTGTCGCCGGCATCCAAGACTGCGGCACGGACCCAGGCTAGCCGATCCTCCCCCAGATTTCCGTCCGGTATCACGGCCACAGGAGCCACCAAAGCCGAGATTGCCCGTCGTCCTTCCGCGGCAGCGATCGCGGGATCAAGCGTCTTGCCCGGCCAGATGCCGGCACAGTCCCCCGCCGCATAGATGCCGGGTTTACTCGTCGCCTGCGCCGCGTCCAGCACCGGCACGATCCCGCCACGCGCCGCGTCAAAGACCACCCGGCAACCGGCAGCATCGAGCAGTTCCACGACCGGCACGTGACCCACGCCCAGCAGCACACCGTCGCAGGCAATCCGCGTCTCCAGGCCACCGACGCTGCGGCCCTCCGCGTCGACCGGCGCGAGTGTCAGCGCGTCGACCGTTTCAGCGCCCTCTGCCCGGCGCGGCGCATGGCCGAACAGACACTGCGCGCCTCCTGCCTCCAACTCAGCCACGAGGCTTGCCGGTCCGAGCGGCACGGCGCCGGGATCGACGATGGCCGCGATCACCACCCCTTTTGCCTGCAGCATGAGCGCCGCCTGCAACGTCTCGGCGCTGGTACCGAGCACGACGACCCGTCGCGGCCGCAGCGCGTCATAGAGGGTAGCAAGGCGCAACGCGGCGCCGATCCCCATCACGCCCTCCTTCTCCCACCCCTGGAAGGCGAGACCCATGTCGCGGCGACCGGCCGCCACCACGATCCGCTCGGCGCCGACCATCCAGGACCGCGTCTCATCCATGAGCCCCGCCACCGGACCCGGCAGCCAGCCGACATCGGCGCCAGGTGCATAGAGACCCCAGCACGCCGTGCCGAGACGCACATCCACACCGGCCTCGAAGGCCTCCGCAAGCCCTGGCATGGCCGAGACCACCGCTTCCAGCATGGCATTGCGGTTGCGGACTGCCCCCGTCATGCCGCCGCCGAAATGCAGGGGAAGGCTCTCACCCATCGTCGCGGCGCTGATGGGATTTTCGTCGACTAGAATGACGGATCGCCCGTCGGATGCCGCCTGCAGCGCCGCGGCAAGACCCGCCGGCCCGGCGCCGATGACGAGGACATCGGTTCGCTCGGCCAAAGGCAGCTCGTTGCCGGCGATGGATTTGGGATCAGGCTCGAATGGCATGGCGCGGGGCGGCCTCCATCGTTGAGTTCCGCTTGCCGATCAGGCGGAGAGTCCGCAGCGCATCGGACCGCGGCGTGCGGCCGAAACGGCTACGATACGCATGGGCGAAATGACTGGCATTGGCGAAGCCGGTTGCTACCGCGATCTCGACCATCGACATCTCGGTCTGGTGGAGGAGCGTGCGGGCATGCTCCAATCTTAGCTTCAGTTGAAAGGCGTTCGGGGTCGCGCCCAGATACGCCTGGAACAAGCGCTCCAACTGGCGCAGCGACACCCCGGCAACGGCGGCCAGTTCCGATCCGCTCGCAGGCTGGTCCAGATGCGCCTCCATATGCGCGAGCGCACGAAGAACGGCGGCGTTCCGAACGCCGAAGCGCACAACCGGCGCCATGCGCTGCGGATGTTCCCCGCCACGAACCTCGGTCTGGAGAAACCAGTCATTGACGGCAAGCGCAAGGACACTGCCGTGATCCTGCGCGAGAACCGCATGCATCATATCGAGCGGCGCCGCGCCGCCGGAGCAGGTCAGCCGGTTGCGATCGATCTCAAAGAGGCTGCGCCGCAGGTCCAGAGCTGGGAACTCTTCCTGGAAGCCCGGCGCCAGCTCCCAGTGCAAGGTAAAACGATACCCGTTCAGCAGGCCGGCCCGCGCGAGCAGATAGGTGCCTGCCGATACGCTGCCCATGCGCGTACCTTGCCGTGCGAGCATGGCGAGCCGCCTCTCCGTGTCGGCATCGTGAAGTCCCGTCACCGAGGCACCTGCGCAGACGATCAGAAGGTCGAGCGAAGCCGCCATCTGCCAGTCGAGATCGGGTGCGATGCTGATGCCGTTGGACGCCTGCGCCGGCAGGCCGAAAGGCGTCAGATGATGCCAGCTGTAGAGCGCGCGGTCGGCCAGGACATTGGCCGCCCGCAACGGTTCGATCGCCGAAGCATAGGGCAGCAACGGGAAGCCCGGCATCAGCAGGAAGCCGATGCGCGTCGGCCGCTCCGAGGGTGGGAAGATGGCGCTTATGACGCTACCCTTTCGCGTCCCACGCCCAGCTGCCTGGGCGACAGTTTGCCGCAATACCAATCGACAAACTTCAGAACGCCCGCCTCCAGGCTCGGGGAATAGGGGCCGGCCCGGTAGCCGGAGGACCGCACGCCCGCCTGGTTACGCTCGACCAGGGCCTTGTCCTGATCATTGGTGACCCTCCAGACCTTGGTCAGCTTCTCGATCGTATAGTCGACCCCCTCGACCGCATCCGCGTCGACCAGCCATTTCGTGGTGACCATTGTCTCCTCGGGGCCGATCGGCAGCATGCGAACCAGCACCGTGTAGTCATTCAGACAGTGATTGAAGGTAGAGGGATAATGAACCCAGCGCAGGGAGCCGTAGGCATCCGCGGGCGACTGCCCTAAGGGCCGCGAGACCGCCGGGCTGCCATCCATGGTGATCGACTGCGCGCTTCCGGTGAAGGGAAGGCGCGCCGCGCGGTAATCCGGCCCCTCCGCGACGCTGGCAGTGAAGCCCGCCCTGTCCCATTTATCCCAATAACCCCGGATCAGCGCGTTCTGTTCCGGATTTGCAAAATCATAAATGTCGAGGAACGTAATCATCAACTCGCTATGGCCTGTCGCGCAGTGGTAGCATTCGCGCGAGTTTTCCATGACCATCTTCCAGTTGCCGTGTTCGATGAGGTTGTCCTCATAGGCAAGCTTGGCATTCTCAAGCCCATGCGGCGCCAGTTGCGTCGTCATTGCTTCCTGGAAGGGCGCGAAGTCGGGCGGCTCCTCGGCGAGGCAGACGTAGATCGTGCCGCCAGCAGTTCTCAGATGAACGGGAAGAAGCGGAAATTCCTCCGGCTTGAAATCCTCGGGCATGTATTTGGCATGGGCAAGAGTGCCGTCGAGCCGATAGGTCCAGCGATGATACGGGCAGATGAGAGCGGGGGTATGTCCGTGTGACGCTTCGCACAGCTTGAAGCCGCGATGCCGGCAGGTGTTGTGGAAGGCACGCAACTCTCCCTGCCGATCGCGCAGGACAATGATCGGGGTGGGACCGATCATCGCCGTCATGAAATTGCCCGGCTTGGGGATCTCGCAGCTGGCGCCGATGAAGATCCACTCGCGCTCGAAGATGACCGCCAGATCCATCGCGTAGATGTCGGGGTCCGTGTAGAAATTGCCTGGCAGGCCATAGCCGGGCCGCCGCTGCGCCAGGAGGCTGCGCACGTGCTCGGAGGTCATCCGTGC
Organism: Acidisoma sp.; assembly: GCF_965199065.1. NCBI lineage: Bacteria > Pseudomonadati > Pseudomonadota > Alphaproteobacteria > Acetobacterales > Acidocellaceae > Acidisoma > Acidisoma sp. The sequence goes on from NZ_CBDAQN010000003.1 coordinate 1,383,764, forward strand.
GGGGATGAGGGAGGTTTCCGAAGAAAACGCGTTCATGCCGTCTAATCCTTGGGCTTCCTCACATGCGGTGCATGCGCCGGCTACCGACGCAATCTGCCGCACAGGATAGAGGCGTGCTGTCGTCAAGGCGACATCATATGTCCGAAAGTCGACATGTCTGCCTCAAATGACGGCACCGCTTGTAAGGCGAGCGGGGCTCAACCTGGCGGATGGTGCTCTATCCAGTGCCGGGCGATCGCGTCTCGCCCTGTGAGCCAGACGCCCTCATGCCGTTGGATATGGTCGAGAAGCCGGGCCAGCCCCGCGATGCGGCCGGGGCGTCCGATGATGCGGCTGTGCAGCCCCACAGACATCATGCGCGGTCGCCCTTCCCTCCCCTGCCGGTAGAGCCAATCGAACGCGTCCCTGCAATAGGTGAAGAAGTCGTTGCTCGTTGCGAAGTCCCCGCCCCGCGTCATGCGCGCATCGTTATTGTCGAGCGAGTACGGCACAATCAGATGCGGTTTGCCGCTGACCTCGGTCCAATAGGGAAGGTCATCGTTATAGGCGTCGCAATCAAACAGGAAGCCGCCATGCTCGACCACCAGCCGGCGCGTATTGGCGCTCGGACGCCCGGTATACCAGCCGATCGGGGCGCGCCCGATAATCGTTGTGATTGCCTCGGCATTGCGGGCGATCTCCGCCCGTTCCACCTCCTCCGGCACGCCATGATAGTCGATCCAGCGATAGCCGTGACAGACGACATCGAAGCCACTCGCTTTGATTTCGGCCGCGGCGGCCGGGTTGCGCTCCAACGCCATGCCGACCGCATAGATCGTCGCCTGACAGCCTCTGTCGCGCAGCAGCTGCATGATCGTCCAGAAGCCAGCGCGGCTGCCATATTCGAAGGTCGACTCGACATTGAGGTCGCGCCCACCCTGCAGCGGCGTGGTGACGCCGGCATCCGTCAGCGCATACTCCGCGTGGCGATCGCCGTGCAGCAGGCTGTATTCGCCACCTTCCTCCACATTCAGAACGATGGACACCGCGATCCTGGCGTCGTTTGGCCAAGCTGGGTCCGGTGGCTGGCCGCCATAGCCGATCAGGTCACGCGGATAGCTCGCTTCGCCGGGCGCCATTATTCGATCCTCGCCAGTCAGCTAAGCGACGGCTGCGCTGCAAGATGATTTCAGGAGCCGCGTGAGCAGCATGACCGCGGCATCGAAGTCATCGAGCGCCATCGCCTCATCCGGATTGTGGCTGCCATTGGCATTGCGGATGAAGATCATCGCGCTTGGAATTTTCATCTGGGCGAAGATCGCCGCATCATGCCCGGCGCCACTGGCCATTTCATACGGATGGTCGGAGAGGTTCAGAAGCGTTTGGCGCAGCCGCGCGTCCATCATGGCGGGAGGAGAATAGCTGGTCGCCCCGAGATCAAAGCGGACACGGAACTGCTCTTCGAACCGCTCCGCGGCAACGCGCGCCTCGCTCGCCGCCGCTTCCATGACGGCATCGGCGGTGCTGCGGATGTCCAGCACAAAGCGCGTTTCACCCGCGACCTTGCTCGGCCCATGCATCGCAGCGTCGGTGAAGAACTCGCCGCTCGTCAGCACCAGATCGTCACCTCGCGCCTCGATGCGCGCCCAGTACTCGTTCATGTGGTGCAACAGGGCGACGGTGGCGGCCACGGCATCCTGGCGATGCCGGCGCGGCACGGCGCCCGAATGCGCGTACGCGCCCACGCAACGCGCGTTGCGGAAGCGCAGACAACCGCGGATACCGGTGACAACGGCGACCGGAAGACCCTCGCCGATAAGCTCCGGCCCCTGCTCGATATGCACCTCCAGATAAGCCCGAACGCTGACGGGATCGAGCAAGCGGCGGCGCTCCCGGATGGCGCCGGCATCGAAGCCGCCTGCCGTCATCGTATCGGCGAGGCTGCGCTGCGTATCAAATCGCCGAACCTCAAGACATTTGGGATCAAGCAGCCCGAAAGCGCCGGCACTACCAAGATAAGGCACATCGAACCACGCCGATTCCTCCCCCCGGATGCCCATCACCGCAATATCCCAAGGCGGCACGACGTTGTCCGCACGCAAGCGGGCGATGGCACAAAGCCCGGCGACAACGCCTGCAGCACCGTCGAAATTCCCGCCCTGCGGCACGCTATCGAGATGTGAGCCGATCACGATGCGCGGCTGCGTGCGATCATGGCCCGGCATCGTCATCGTCAGGTTGCCGATCGCGTCGACGGCGCATTCAAGACCCAGCGTTTCCGCCGACTGACGAATGATGTCGTGCGCCGCCTGCTCTCCAGCCCCGTAGGTATCGCGCTGGATGCCGCGCCCCTGTCGCGTCGCCTGATCAAGCGCGAGGAACAGTTTTGCTGCGAGGTCGCTCGTTGGCATACTTCCGTTGGAAATAAGAAATTCCTCTGCCAGCCGATTGAGACGTGCCGAAAGATGCTGCGGACTCAATGACCGTAACACAGAACAGGGAAGCCGCACGAATGTCCAGATTACTCGAAGGCAAGGTCGCCGCCGTGACCGGCGCCAGCTCCGGCATCGGCCGCGCCATCGCGCTCAGCTTTGCGGCGGAAGGCGCCCGTGTCGCCTTGTCGGACATCACGACCGAACCGAAGGAGGGCGGCGAGCAGACGCTCGATCTCGTTCGTCAGGCGGGCGGCGACGGGATGTATACGCGGGTCGATGTGTCGCTTTGGGCGGACGTCGATGCCTGGATCGGCGATATCGTCCGAGAGTTCGGCCGTCTCGACGTCATCGTCAACAATGCGGCGACATACTCGGGCACGGCGCTTGTCGAGACGACCTCGGCCCAGTGGGAGGAGGTGATGGGTGTCAATATGACGGGCATGTTCAACGGCTGCAAACGCGCGGTGCAGCAGATGCTCACGCAAGAACCGGTGGCAGAGTCGCGCGGGCGGATCATCAACCTCGGTTCGCAGCAGGGGATCGTCACCTCGCCGCGCGATACCGCCTATGGTGTCAGCAAGGCGGGCGCCATTTATATCACCCGGCAGATCGCGGTTGACTACGCAAAGGACCTGATCATCTGCAATTCCATCTCTCCGGGCAAAGTGGTCACAGGCAAACCCGGCCTGCCGATGGACCCGGCCCTGATGGAGAATGCCCGGCGCCGCACCCCGTGGCCGCGTCTCGGCCGGCCGCAGGATATCGCGAACGCCGCCGTATTCCTGGCCAGCGACCGCGCCACCTTCATCACGGGCAGCAATCTGGTCGTCGACGGCGGCTGGCTCGCCGGCTGACGCGGCGGCCGTGTTTGACTACTTCACGAGCCTCGGCGCTCCAACATCGGCCCCGGACGGATCGAGCCCATAAGATTTCAGGAAGCCTGCGATCCTGCCGTCCGTGTGCATCGTCATGATATCGGCATCCATCGCAGCCCCGAGCGAGGCATTGGCCTTCGTATAGGGAAAGCCCGATTGCGCGGCCTGGATGGATGCCTGGACTCGCGGATCCGGCTCGGCCACCTTGATGATGATCCCCCGGTAGCCGCCGCGCTTCTGCGCGTATGCTCCCGTGCCGTAGCTATCGACGCCGATCTCAATGCGTCCGGCCTCGAGATCCTGCGCGAGCGCGACCGGATTGGGGTAAAGCCTTAGGTTGGAGCCCAGCAGTTTCTGAAGTTCGGCCACCCAGAGGAAGCCGGAGACCGTGCCGACCTGCTTGCCCATCATCGACGCGACAGTCGACACGCCATCCTTCGAATAGATGCCCATCTGGTCGAGATAGGTCGGCGCCGACAGGCCCAGCACCTGCGCTCGGGCGGCAGTGCGATACCAGTCGCCCGCGGCCACGTCGGCCTTGCCTGCCAGCACATACTGGATCGTGGCCGCCGGATCGACGACGACCGGCGTCAGCGTCAGGCATTCCGCTGTGGCGACGCCTTGCAGGATGTCGCCGTCGACGCCGCTGATCTGTGCACCGCCGGTCACCGCGAAGGGCGGATACTCGTAGATGGCGACGGTCAGCTTACCGGGACTGACGGTCGATGCGATCGTGTGGGCCGGGGTGCAGGCCTCTGCGGCGGCGCTGCCGAGCAGAGACGCGATGGCTGTGCCGGCGAGGATGGTCAGGCGGAGACGACGTTGCATCTGCGGTCCTTGATCGGTTGAAGGTGAGACAGAGACTCAGGCCGCATGCCTGCCGAGCCGCCGCTCGAGCCACGAGACGCAGATCGTGGCCGGAATGCAGACGACGGCGAACATGAGCGCGGCAAGCAGGAAGATCGGCATGTAATGGAACGTGTTCGATCCGACCATGTAGGCCTGGCTGACGACCTCGGGCAGCGCTATCGTGAAACAGAGAGACGTGGCCTGCAGCATCAGGATCGAAAAGCCGAGCAGCGCGGGAAACGCGACGCGCAGGCCCTGCGGCAGGATGACGTACCAGAGCGTATCGGCCTGATTGAGACCGGCGGCGAGGGCCGCCTCGCGTTGCCCATGCGGCACCGCCTCGATCCCCGCGCGAATGATCTCGCTGGTGTAGGCGCCGGTGGTCCAGGCGAGCGCCAGGCTCGCCGCGGTGAAGGAGGACAGGGTCAGGCCTGCGCTCGGCAACCCGAAATAGGCGAACTGAAGCAGGATGAGCGCCGGCGCTCCCCGCCCGATCTCGACCACGGCCAGTGAAATCCAATGCACGACGGCTCCCGCCGACCTGACGCCGAGCGCCAGCAGGAGGCCGAGAGGCAAGCCGAGCGCGAGGCAGACCGCCGTCACCTTGAGACTGAGCACGAAGCCCGTCAGCAGTGTCGGGAACCAGGTCCCCCAGAAGGCCAGAAGCGTGCTCACACCGCCACCCGGGCGCGCAGACGCCGGTCGGTCCAGCGTGCCGTCCAGGCGATCGGCAGGCTGATGAGGACATAGAGCAGCCCGGCGGCAGCATACACATCGAGGCCGCGAAACGTCTCCTGCGACACATGATAGGCGTGGAAGGCGATCTCGTGCACGCCGATGGCCGAGGCGACGGCCGTGTCCTTGAGCAGGCCGATGCCGTAGGTCGTGGCGGACGGCAGGGCGATGCGCATCAACTGCGGCGCCACCACGTCGATGAAGCGATGTCGCGCCGAGAGGCTGAGGGCGGCCGCGGCCTCCCACTGCCCAATATGGATCGCGGAGAGCGCGCCCCGGTAGATCTCCGCCATGTTGGCGGCGGTGATGAGCCCGAGGCCAATCGCCGCCGAGGAGAAGGGGTCGAGCTGGAGATACCCGAAGCCGATGCCGAAAAAGATGATGAACAGCCAGACGATCGGCGGGATCGCGCGAAAGATCAGGATGACGGCGGTCGCCATGAAACGGATGACGCCGAACCTCGAAAGCCGGAGGGCGCAGAGCGGCAGCCCGAGCAGAGCCCCGATGGCGAAGGCCGCCAGCGTCAGCGCGATCGTCAGCGGAACGCCGACGAGGATGGCCGCCACGTCGTGGCCGATCATCGGTCCTTGACCGCGTTCAGGAAGCGCAGGGCGCGGGCGTTCTGCGGGTTGCGCATCACGGTTTCGCTCGGCCCCTCCTCGATGATCCGTCCGTCGGCCATGACCACCACGCGGTTCGAGACGCTCTCGGCGAAATGCATCTCGTGGGTGACGACGATCATGGTCATGCCGCCTTCCGCCAGCTCGCGCATCACGGCCAGAACTTCGAGGCCAAGCTCGGGATCGAGCGCGGAGGTCGGCTCGTCGAACAGCATCAGCTGCGGCTCGAGAGCGAGCGCGCGCGCGATCGCGATGCGTTGCTGCTGACCGCCGGAGCATCGGGACGGATATTGCTGCGCCTTGTCCTCGAGCCCCACGCGGCGCAGCAGCTTCATGGCGACCGCCTCGGCCTCCTGCCGGCTGCGCCCCATCGTGCGCTCCTGCGCGAGGCAGACATTCCGCAGCACCGTCAGATGCGGGAACAGGTTGAAGGACTGGAACACCATGCCGACGGCCCGGCGCAATTGCAGCAGATCCCTGCGCGACGGCGGTCGCCCAGCCTCGATCGTCACGCCGGCAAGCGTCACCCGCCCGCTCGTCGGTGGTTCAAGCTGGTTGATGCAGCGGAGCAGAGTGCTTTTGCCGGATCCGCTCGGTCCGATGATCGCCATCACCTCGCCGCTATGCAGAGTGAGGTCGATGTCCAACAGAACGTCGTGTGTGCCGAACCGTTTATGCACCGCATCGAGTTGCAGAAGCGGGCCGCCGAGCCGGACCCTTGCTCCGGTGGCGACCATCTCGAAGTCGCCGCCCTCTTGCAGTTCAGTGACCGCCACCCAGAAGTTCCTCACATTCGTCAGGCAGTCTCCATCGGAAGCCGCCGACGATCAACAAGGTTGATGCCGGAACAATGCGGAAACCGGCGCGCAGGTTGGCTTCAGTGACCAAGTTGTGGACGACTGGCTAGATTTCGGGCAACTCCGGCAAGTCAACGTGGCCGTCCGTCCGCGGCCGATGCCTCGTCATCCGATACCGGCTTCTGCACATCCCGGGCCCACAGCCGTTCGAAGGCCCAGACCTCCTCGAAGCCGATCAACGAGTTGAAGGCCTTGAATGAGAAAAGCGGAATGGATGGGGCGTCGCTCGTGCCAAGCCGCTTGAACTCGATGAGCGCGGTCTGCACGGCGTGCGCCGCCGCCAGGCCCGTCATCGACGGATAGATCGCAAGCCGGTAGCCGAGCGCCGCCAGCGCCTCGCCCGAGCGAATGGGCGTCTTGCCGCCATCCGCCATGTTCGCCATCAGCGGCTTGCCGATCCGGGCGCCAGCCGCCCGCATCTCGTCCTCACTTTCCAGCGCCTCGAGAAAAACGATGTCCGCGCCTGCCTCGCCATAGGCGACGGCGCGCCTTACCGCCCCTTCGAAACCCTCGCTCTGGCGCGCATCAGTGCGCGCGATGATCAGCGTCTCCACGGGATCGCGCCGCGCCTGGCAGGCGACCTTGACCTTCTCGATCATGTCGATCATCGGCACGATGCGCTTGAAGGGCGTGTGGCCGCACTTCTTCGGGAATTCCTGGTCCTCGATCTGGATTGCCTTCACGCCCGCGTCCTCATAGCCGCGCACGGTGTGATGCACGTTGAGGAGGCCACCGTAGCCGGTATCGGCGTCGGCGATGACGCTGGCGTTGACCGTGCGCACCAGCGTCGCGACGCGGTCGAGCATCTGGCTGTACGTGGCAATCCCCGCGTCGGGCAGGCCATAGGCAGAGGCCGTCATCCAATATCCGGTGCCGTAGACGAAGTCGAACCCGACCTCGTTGCTGATGACGGCCGCGATCATGTCGTGGATGCCGGGCGCCATGATGAACTCGCCGGCATCGAGTGCGGCGCGAAGACTGCGCTTTGCCATCACAAGGCTCCTTCACCTGGGGTTCGAGCACCAGCCATTCGATGGGCTAAAGGCTGCTGCCCCGCCAGACGACGCGCCCCACGAACCGCACTTCCGCGGCGATGTCCGGCCCGATCGTTTCAGGCTGGTAGCGGATGTTGTCGCTTATCAGGATGAGGCTGCCATCGAACTTCCGCTGCACCCGTTTGACGAGGCGCTCGTCCCTGACCTCGATGACATAGATACCGAAGTTGCGGACGGTTTGGTCGGTCGTATCGACCAGCAGGAGATCGCCGTTGCCGATCTGAGGCTCCATGGAGTCGCCGACGGCGGTCTCGAGGATGATGTCCTCAGGGTCGCGGTTGAAGGTCGAACGCAGCCAGTCGTGCCGAAACCCGATGAACTCCGTAGCGCTGCTGGCGCTGTGCTGTCCGCTCCCTGCCGCCGCGGCTTCCGCGACCTTCGGCAGCAGGTGAAAGCTTGCACGGTCCGGGCCGGCGCCACCGGGGCTGCGCGCACGGGCGTCCAACCCGACCAGATCGGGCTCAGGCCCCTCACCCTGAGCCAGCCAGGCCACACTTACGCCGGCGGTGCCGGCCAGCGCCACGAGACGGTCGCGGCTGGGCTCCGCCTCGCCCTTCAGCCACTTGCGAAAGGCCGAGGGGGAAACGCCGGTCGCCCGCGCCAGCCGATCCGCACTTGGCCATTGTGCGACGACAAGCCGGAGGCGCGCGACAAATCCGGCCTGTTCGGCACCGGCAAGTGTCGGGCTCGGCCTCTTCTTAACCGGCACTGGCGTATGCACCGGAGCACACTCCGACTGATGCCGAACACTTTTCGAACGTTTCGATGCACATTCCCGCAGTCGAAGAACGCACTCTAAGATTTATCTTGAACACGTCTTTCTGCTCCCACGACTTCCGCTCAACCCGTTACCCACTAAAGCCGCCTTCCCATTGATGTGTTGGCTGGCTTGAAGAAGCGGGGCAAGTCTTTTCGTCACTTTGAAGGATGATTGGCTAAAACGCCACGGATGTCGAAGGCCCTAAAGCGCTTCAGGCGCGCTAGAGGCCAAGGCAGAGGCGGCTTCACGCTTGCTGATAGAGGGCCGGCGCCCATCGGCGGTCACATCAGTTCGAGACGTTCGTCTGGCTATAGCCGAGATACTGCCAGTCGAAGATCTCCTGACATTTCTCACGATCCAGTTCCGCAAGCGGGTTCTTCAGCACGAACCGGGACGCCACCACCCGCGCATTCGACCGGCGAGACAATGCGCGGATCACATCGACGGTATCGATGAGCTTGAGGATGAACGCAGGCATCTGAGGGCAGTCAAAATCGACATCCGCCTTGAAGATGATCGCGGCGCGGGGGATCGAAGTCCCCGATTGTTCTTCCAGCACGCAGGCGACGAAGCTTCCCGCCATCGGCGGCGTTTCCAGCGGCTGCGACATGATTTGCGGGCTAGGGCGAGAGGGGTGCGGAAATGTCGAGTAAGCAACTATCATCAAGTGCGCGGCGTCGCGCAGCTTCGTTTTGTCGCGCTGCCTGTTGATGCGGTCGATGTTGATTGGATCTGGGGCCGCACGTCCCGGCCGCTTTGCCTGCCTGAAACCCTGCCGGCAGCTCATTGCTTATATGCACCGTTTATTTGCAAGCTGAGCAGTCCGATCGAACCGTTGGCGATGCAGGCAAGCAGAGACTGCCGTGTAAATGTCGAGAAGGAACGCGTGCGCACCGTTTCGCGAAGGTCGCCCACCCATGAGTATGATCGGCATAGGGGGATACATCGACTTGAACTCCTGGGCCAAGTGCAGGCCATCCACTTCGGGCTTGTTGACGCCACTGATCGCAAGGTCTGGCTCGGTTCGATCTAAGATCGAACCGACCGCCTCGCGGCCCGGCGCAGTCTGTATCCCTGAAGTCACTCAATCCTCGAGAAACTCCGCCACGACGGAGCGGACGAGTTCGTCATCGTCCACCACGAGAACTGTGGTCTGGCGAGCTTGAGGCTCATATGCCTTTGGCACCCAGGCAGGCATCATCAGGCCTTTCCGCGACGGCGTTGATGAGACTTGCTATCCGCTAAACCTTTCGCGTCGCTAGCCCCATTTGGGGATGTCCGGTTCAAGCTTCCGTCGTGCTTCGCAGCCGGGGTTTGGAAAGAGCTTTGACTGGTAACACGAGAAACTTTTGAGAAGCGCGACTGTCGTCCCTGCTGGGAAGAGCGCTTAAAAGTGTCTTATCGGGAACGTTCTTCGCTGTGCGCTGCACTGCGAAGGCACTATAGCACCACCGTTTCCAAAGATCACGTTTTTGTGAGGGCTAGCCCGGTCATTAATGCTTGGCTGGGGGGCGGCGGGCGGCGGGCGAACCCGAGAGGACCGTCCGACCGGGTGGCGGCACCCGATCGGACGGTGTCGCAGCCCTACGCAGAGGGCGGTGTCGTCGTGCCGTCGATACGGCGCCACAGCCGCCACGGGTTGGCATCCGAAACCGCCTCGGGCAGCAGCGCGGCCGCGAGGTTCTGGTAACAGACCGGTCGCAGGAACCGCCGGATGGCGAGCGTGCCGACGGAGGTCGTGCGTGCATCCGAGGTTGCCGGGAACGGCCCGCCATGAACCATCGCATGGCTGACCTCCACGCCGGTCGGCCACCCGTTGACCAGAATGCGCCCTGCCTTCGTTTCGAGCACGGGGAGCAGGCGGGCGACGAGAGCCTCATCGGCCGCGGTCATGTGGATCGTGATGGTGAGCTGGCCCTCGAGCGTACGCAGCAGCGGCTCCAGCGCCTCCCACCCGGAGTGGCGCACGAGCAAGCCCGCGGCGCCGAAAACCTCCTCGGCCAGATGCGGAGTGTGTTCGAACGTCTCCGCATCGGTTGCGAACAGGACAGCGCCCGCCTTGCCATCCGCTGTCAGGCCAGCACCCAGCCGTTCGATGCCCTGAGTTTTCTCAAGGCGCGCGACGCCCTTCTGGTAGGCGGCCAGAATTCCCTTATGGAGCATGACGCCGGCCGCGGCGTCGCCCATCGCCGCACCGGCGGCTTCGACGAAGGCATCGAGGCCGGGGCCCGGCACCGCCAGAAGCAGCCCCGGATTGGTGCAGAACTGGCCGGCGCCCATAGTGAGCGAGCCGACGAAGGCGCGCCCGAGTTCCGCTCCACGCTCGGCCAAAGCACCCGGCATCAGGAGGACGGGGTTGATGCTGCTCATCTCGGCATAGACGGGGACAGGTTCCGGCCGGGCAGCCGCGATCTTCGACAGCGCCAGCCCACCGCCGCGCGACCCGGTGAACCCCACGGCCTTGATCCGCGGATCGGCGACCAGCGCGCCGCCAAGCTTGTCGCCGACGCCGAACAGGAGCGAGAACACGCCCTCGGGCAGGCCGCTTTCGGCGACCGCCGCCTGAACGGCGCGACCGACCATCTCGGACGTGCCGGGATGCGCCGGATGGCCTTTGACCACCACCGGACAGCCCGCCGCGAGTGCCGAGGCGGTGTCGCCACCCGCGACCGAGAAGGCCAGCGGGAAGTTGCTCGCACCGAACACGGCGACCGGGCCGAGCGGGATCATGCGCAGACGCAGGTCGGGGCGCGGCAGCGGCTTGCGGTCGGGCAGCGCCGGATCGATCCGCGCCTCCTGCCAGCCGCCTTCCCGCACTTCGGACGCGAACAGCTTGAGCTGACCCACGGTCCGCCCGCGCTCGCCCTCGATCCTGGCGCGAGGCAGGCCGGTTTCGGCGCAGGCGCGATCGGTCAGAGCATCGCCGAGCGCGTTGATTTTATCGGCGGCAAGCTCCAGGAACCGTGCCCGGACCTCAGGCGTCGTGGCGCGGTAGGGGTCGAAGGCGGCCTCGGCGAGCGCGCAGGCGCGATCGACATCGGCCTCGGTGGCGCCGCCGTAGCGCGGCTCCAACGCCGCTCCGGTGGCGGCGTCATAGCCCGTGAAGGCCTGGTCGTCGCCGCGCTTGGCGGTCGCGCCGATCAGCAGTTCACCGGTCAGGTCCATCGTCTTTCTCCGTTATTGGCAGCGGTCATTTGCCCCAGCGCAGGACGAGGGGGTCCAACCGGCGGGCGACATCCATCAGCCCGGCCCGCGTCTCGGGTGAGAGCGGCATGATGGGATGACGTGGGGCTTCGCAAGCGATCACGCCACCCTCCTGCATCAGCGCCTTGCAGGCGAGCAGCCCGCACTGGCGGTTCTCGTAGTTGATGAGCGGCAGCCACTGGTTGTAGCGCTCCACCGCCGCTTCACGGTTGCCGGCGAGATAATCGTGGACGATCGGCTTGATCCCATCCGCGTAGCCGCCCCCGGTCATGGAGCCGGTCGCCCCTGCATCGAGATCCGCCAGCAGGGTGATTGCCTCCTCACCGTCCCACGGGCCTTCGACAGCGTCGCCCGCCAGCCGGATGAGGTCGCGCAGCTTCTGCGCGGCGCCCGCCGTCTCGATCTTGAAGTAGGCGACCTGCTCGATCTCGGTCGCCATGCGGGCCAGGAAGGGCGCCGACAGCGGCGTCCCGGCGGCCGGCGCGTCCTGGATCATGATCGGGATGTCGATGGCGTCCGACACCCGCTGGAAGAAGCCGTGAATGCCGAGTTCCGGCACCCGGAACGTCGCCCCGTGGTAGGGCGGCATGATCATCACCATCGCCGCCCCCTGGTCCTGCGCCCGGCGGCTGCGCTCGGCGCAGACATGCGAACTGTAGTGGGTCGTCGTCACGATCACCGGCACCCGGCCGGCGACGTGCCTGAGGATGGCGGTCGTCAGCGTCTCGCGCTCCTCGTCCGAGAGCACGAACTGCTCGGAGAAGTTGGCGAGGATGCAGAGCCCGTCGGAGCCCGCATCGATCATGAAGTCGACCGCCCGCAACTGGCTCGGCAGATCCAGCGCGCCCTGTTCGTCGAAGGTCGTCGGCACGACCGGAAAGATGCCTTTGTAGCGGCGATTGACGTCAGTCATCCCTGTCGCTCCTTGGTGTTGTTTCCGCGCGCGGCCGCCCCGCCGACCCCGCGCGCCCTATCAATGGTTATCTCGCGGCACGGCGGCTCCGCTGCGGCCGACGAGGAAATCCAGATCGGCGCCCTCGTTGGCCTGCAGCACGTGCTCGATATAGAGCTTCGTGTAGCCGCGGGTGGCGGCGGGCGAGGGTGGCACCCATTCGCCGCGACGCACCTCCAGCTCCTCGTCCGAGACATGCAGGTGCAGCCTGCCGGCCGCCACATCCAGCGTGATGAGATCGCCGTTCCGCACCAGCGCGAGCGGCCCGCCGGCGGCGGCTTCGGGCGCCACATGCAGCACCACGGTGCCATAGGCGGTGCCGGACATGCGGGCGTCCGAGATGCGGATCATATCGCGCACGCCCTCGCGCAGCAGCTTCTGCGGCAGCGGCATGTTCCCGACCTCGGCCATTCCGGGATAGCCCTTCGGCCCGCAATACTTCAGCACCATCACGCAGCTCGCGTCGATGTCCAGGCTGTCGTCGTCGACCGCGTGGTGCAAGTCCTCGACAGATTCGAAGACCACCGCGCGCCCGGTATGGTTCATGAGTTCCGGCGAGGCGGCGGAGGGCTTTATCACCGCGCCGTCGGGGGCGAGGTTGCCGCGCAGGATGGCGATGCCGGCGTCGGGCTTGAACGGCGCCTCGAAGGAGGTGATGACCTCCTTGTTCCAGCAGGGCGCCGTCTTCACGTTCTCGCCCATGCTGCGGCCGTTCGCGGTCAGCGCGTCCTCGTGGAGCAGCCCCTGCTCGACGAGCGTGCGCAGCACCACGGGCAACCCGCCCGCATAGTAGAAGTCCTCCATCAGGAAGCGGCCCGAGGGCATCAGGTCGACCAGGCAATGCACGCCGCGCCCGAGGCGGTCGAAGTCGTCGAGGGTCAGATCGACGCCGACCCGCCGCGCGATCGCCAGCAGATGAACGACGGCGTTGGTCGAGCCGCCGATGGCCGCCAGCGTGCGGATGGCGTTCTCGAACGCCTCGCGGGTAAGGATTTTGGAGAGGATCAGGTCCTCATTCACCATCTCGACGATCCGCCGCCCCGAGAAGCGGGCCAGCTCGTTGCGCCGCGCATCGACGGCGGGGATTGCGGCGTTGCCGGGGAGCGACACGCCCAGCGCCTCCACCATCGACGCCATCGTCGAGGCCGTGCCCATCGTCATGCAGTGCCCGTGGGAGCGGTTCATGCCCGCCTCGGCCTCGTGGAACTCCTCGAGCGTGATCTCGCCCGCGCGCAGCTGCTCGCTCATGGAGATGATGTTGGTGCCCGAGCCGATCATCCGCCCCTGATAGACGCCGCGCAGCTGCGGACCGCCCGAGACGCCGATGGTCGGCAGGTCGGCGCTCGCCGCGCCCATCAGCAGCGCGGGCGTCGTCTTGTCGCAGCCCATGAGCAGCACGACGCCGTCCAGCGGATGCGCCCGCACCGCTTCCTCGACATCCATCGACGCGAGGTTTCGATAGAGCATGGCGGTCGGCCGCATCGTCACCTCGCCGAGCGAGGAGACCGGGAACTCAAGCGGGAATCCGCCCGCATCGAGCACGCCGTAACGGACATGCTCGGCGATGGTGCGGAAGTGGGAGTTGCAGGGGTTGAGTTCGGACCAGGTGTTGCAGATGCCGATGACGGGCCTGCCCTCGAACTGGTCCTGCGGGAAGCCGCGGTTCTTGAGGAAGGAGCGGTAGTAGAACCCCATCTTGTCCTGCCGGCCAAACCAGGCCTGGCTACGCAGGGGCTTTTTGGTCGTCATGGGCGTTCGTTTCCGTCTTCTTGGTGTAGAATGGTCAGACCATAAGGCCTCGCCTTGCCCTTAGCTACCGGGGGTTCAGCGTTTTGAAGCCGAGAGTGCCGCGTCCTCTGCGGGCGCGGGCGGGAACGGCATGCCAACGTCGCGGGTTTCCTCCAGCCACAGGGCCAGCCCGGCGGCGGCGACGGCCGGCACAGCCAGCGCCAGAAATGCCTCGTTCCAGTTGAGCAGGCTGACCAGCGTGCCGCCGACCAGGCCGGACAGTGCGCCGCCAAGCCCCTGCAACGAGTTGAGCGCCCCGAGCGCCGTCTGGGTGCGGCCGCTGCCCCAGGTGAGATCCGCGACCACCAGCGGCACAGCCACGCCGATCAGCCCGGAGGAGACGCCGTCCAGCACCTCCGCCGCGATCAGCCCCCACGGATCGGTCACCATGGCGCAGAACAGCGCCCGCAGCGGCAATGCGAGGCAGGCGATGAGTAGCAGGCGGCGCCGCCCGGCCTGATCAGCGCGCGACCCGGCCCACAGCGCGACCGGAATCATCGTGAGCTGAGCCACGATCACGTAGACGGCGATCCAGCCGGTGGCGTTGTGGCCGGTCGCGACCAGCCTTTGCCCGACCAGAGACAGCATGTAGCCGTTGGCGAGGTTGAACAGCGCGAGCGCCGCCGCGAGCAGGAGCAACCGGGGATTGCTCAGCACCTCGCGCATCGTCGAGCGGTGCTCGATGTGGTCGGGCTCGCTTTCCGCCCAGCCATGGGCGCGCCGTCCATTGAAGGCGCGCAGCGGCGTGATGATGACCGCGACGATGGCGGCGAAGGCCATCGAGCCGAAGACCAGGAACGGCGCGCCCAGCCCCAGCAGCGGGCCGCCGAGCCCGATGAGAGAGGCGGCGAAAACGATGCCGGCATGGTTGAACGCCTGGTTGCGGCCTTGCTGATGCGGAAACCGCCGTTTGCCGACGATCCCGAGCGTGAGCAGCGTCAGGGCCGGCAGCAGCAACGCTCCGCCGGCGCCCGTCATGAACTGCGACACGAGCACCCAGACCATCGTGTGGGCGGGCAGGATGAGCAGCGTGCCCGCCAGGATGGCGCCGCAGGCGAGGCTCAGCTGAAGCCGGGGATAGCTCGTGTGGTCGACGAGCGCACCGGCCGGCCCGTTCAGCATGAGGGCGAAAAGTCCGATCACGGTTGTGACCGATCCGACGCGGGCGGCGCTCCAGTGCCCGTTGGCGGCAAGCCAAGTTCCCAGGAAAGGCCCGAGGCCTCCTTGAATGTCGCCGGTGAAGAAGTTGATCAGCGCAAGATGGGCTGCAGGGGACATGAGGTAATTTGCACTTCCTCAGGCGGCGCGGCAGACTCGCTTAAAGATGGAGCCGCGGCGGTTAGTATGAAGAGGTCTGTCGGCCGGGGCCACCCCCGACGCCTGGGGGCTACTCCTTATGCCGTATCTGAGCCTGCGCATCTATCTTGATCCAGAGGGCCGGATCGGCCCGGGCAAGATCGAACTGCTCGAAAAGATCGCGAGCCTCGGCTCCATTGCGGCGGCCGGGCGCGACATGGGCATGTCCTACCGTCGCGCCTGGGAACTGGTCGAGGAAACCAACCGCATCTTCGGCAAGCCCGTCGCAGCCCGCCAGATCGGCGGCAGGCATGGTGGCGGGGCGACGCTCACGCCGCTCGGCCTCACCCTCGTTGCCCGCTTCCGCGCCATAGAGGCCGCCATCGCGCAGGTAACGCGTGAGGACCTCGCCGCGCTCCAGCAGGAGGTGGATCGGCCGGAAAGCCCAGCCGAAGGCACGGCGGGGGGGACATCGTCATCGCCCACCCCCTAGTGATGGTGGGTCCACGTCGCTATATTGGATTGGGAATAACGAACATTACCGACGGGTAATGTTCAGCGGGGAGATTGCGATGCTGCGACGTGATGTTCTGGTGGCGAGCCTGTCGCTGTCTCTGATGCCTGCCCTGGCCTCCGCTCAAACGACAGGAGCCGGAACGGTGAACGTCCTTTACGCCGGGTCGCTCGTGAACCTGATGGAGCATGGCGTCGGGCCTGCCTTCGACCGCGCCGACGGCGGCAGTTTCCGCGGCTACGCCGGCGGGTCCAACAAGCTCGCCAACGAGATCAAGGGCAAACTCTTGCAAGGCGACATCTTCATCAGCGCCAACCCCAAGGTGAATTTTGGCCTGATGGGCGCCACAAACGGCGGCTGGGTGGACTGGTATGTGACCTTCGCGCAGTCTCCCCTCGTCATCGGCTACAATCCGTCGAGCCGATACGCCGCCGACCTCAAGAGCAAGCCATGGTATGAGGTGCTGCAGGAACCCGGTATCCGCATCGGCCGCACAGATCCCAAGCTCGACCCCAAGGGCAAGCTGACCCTCGAACTCCTGAAGAAGGCTTCTGCCTTCTATAAAATCCCCGGCCTTTCGGAGAAGGTTCTGGGCGCGCCGGAGAACTCCGCCCAGGTTCTGCCGGAGGAAGACCTCGTTGGCCGTCTGCAGTCGGGCCAGATCGACGTGGGCTTTTTCTACTCCACGGAGACGACCGACCTGAAAATCCCCGCCCTCACCCTGCCGCCCGAAACCGCCCTCAGCGCGCACTACACCGCCACGATCCTGAGCGGCGCACCGCATGCGGCGGCTGCGTCCAGCTTACTGAGCTTCCTCCTTGGCCCGGACGGCACCGCGATGATGCGCGCGCATGGCCTCGGAATCGTGGCGCCCAAGCTCAGCGGCGACACGTCAAAAGTTCCGCCCGCCATCCTCGCGCTGACGAAACCGGCGGATTAGGCTCATCATGCGGCGGCCTTCCTGGGGCCTGCTGCCCTGGCTCGGCGGCCTTCTCGCCCTTTACCTCATCGCTCCGTTCGCGGCGGGCATCGCCATGACAGGCACCGCGGATTGGCGGGGCGCCGACTGGCCGGGTCTCGCCAGCGCCACCCTCGTCTCGCTGGCAAGCGCCTCCGCCGCTACGCTCCTGGTCGCGATCGGCGGCATTCCGCTCGGCTACCTCCTCGCCCGGCGGCCAGGCCGCGGGATGGCGCTGCTCGGCTTCATCGTGCAACTTCCGTTGGCGCTGCCGCCCCTGGCGAGCGGCATCCTGCTGCTCTTCCTGCTCGGCTACGCCAGTCCACTCGGCGCCCTGACCCATGGCGCGCTGACCGACAGCTTCCCCGGCATCGTGCTGGCCGAAGCCTTCGTCGCCGCCCCCTTCCTCATCATCGCCGCGCGTTCGGCCTTCGCGTCGGTCGATCCGGTGCTGGAGGATGTCGCGGCGACGCTCGGTCACAGTCCGGCCAGTGTCTTTCTGAGGGCGAGCCTGCCCATTGGCGGACGCGCCATCCTCGCCGGGATGCTGCTGTGCTGGCTGCGGGCCTTCGGCGAGTTCGGCGCGACGGTGCTCGTCGCCTATCACCCCTATTCCCTGCCCGTTTACACCTACGTCGCCTTCGGAAGCGAAGGGCTGCCGGCGATGATCCCGGTGCTGGCGCCGACGCTCGCCGCCGCCCTCGCGGTCATGCTGCTGGCATGGCGTCTCGCCTCCGGCCGCCAGACGCGCCCCGCCGTCGCGACGGCGCTGGAAGCGGAAACGGTTGCGCTGGAAGCCGCGCCCCACCTGCCCGCCGCGCCGGCCGCCATGACGCCCACGTTTGGCTTTGCCTTCCGCCGCGACCTCGACGGCTTCACGCTCGACGTGGAGAGCCGCGTCGCCGCACGGCGGATCGCGCTGCTGGGCGCCTCGGGCTCCGGCAAGTCCCTGACGCTACGTGCGATCGCCGGGCTGGATCGAGCGGCCGGCGACCGGCTGCATCTCGACGGGCGGGACCTCTCCGCCGTACCGCCCGAAGGGCGCGGCATCGCCTATGTGCCGCAGAGCTATGGCCTCTTTCCGCACCTGACGGTCGAGCGCCAGCTACGCTTCGGGATCGACCACGACCCGGCGCAGGCGGCGTTCTGGTTCCGGCGCCTCGGCCTTGGCGGGCTTGAGGCGCGTATGCCCGGCGAACTCTCGCTGGGCCAGCAGCAGCGCGTCGCCATCGCCCGCGCGTTCAGCCGGCCGGCTGGCCTGCTGCTGCTCGACGAACCGTTCGGCGCGCTGGACACGCCGCTCCGCGCGCAACTGCGGCAGGAGCTCCGGGCGTTGCAGGACGAGGTGACGACGACGACGATCCTCGTCACCCATGATCCCGAGGAGGCTTTCCTCCTCGCCGACGAGCTTATCCTGCTGGGAGCGGGCTCGGTGCTGCAGGCGGGGCCGATGAATGCCGTCTTCGCCCGCCCGGCGAATGCGACGGTGGCGCGGCTGCTGGGCGCCGAAACCGTCGCCGCCGGCATCGCGATCGCTGAGGACGAGATCGAGATCCCCGGCGGCCTCCGCCTCGCCGTCTCAGGGCCGCCGCTGCTGCCAGGATCGCGCATCGGCTGGTCCGTGAGGCCGGACCGGCTGCGGATCGTCGGCGCCGGCGGCTATCCCTGCACGATTACGACCGTTCATCCGGCCATCGCAGGACGGCAGGAGGTGCGGGTGAGGCTGGCCGATGTGCCGCTCCGGCTGATGCAGGATGCGGAGGCAATGCCGCGGCCGGGGCCGGCGCTGCTCGCCGTTCCGCCATCGGCAATCCAGGTCTGGGCCGCGGCATGCTCTGACCTGGGCGAGCCTCCCATCAGGCTCTAGGCTGACGCGCCGAACAAAGAAGGTCCTGTCATGAAACTCAGCGCCCGCAACCAGATCAAAGGCCGGGTCATCGCGGTCCAGAAGGGGCAGACGACCGGCCACGTGCGGATCGACATCGGCCACGGCATCGTCATCACCTCGTCGATCACCAACGAGGCGATCGACGATCTCGACCTCAAGGTGGGTGACGAAGCCATGGCCGTCATCAAGGCGTCCGACGTGATGGTGGCGAAGTAGCCACCCTCAACGCCTCAGCCAGGCGTCTTGGCGCCGGAGGCCATCTGCTCGGTCTGCGCCGCGCTGTCCGGGCGTGCCGGGCCGAGCACGGGCTCCTCGCCCATCGGCCGGTTCGGGAAGATGCTGAACTGGCCATGGCCATCGAGCGAAGGTCCGCTGTTCCATGCCGCCGGCAGCGGGGTTTCGCCATCCGCCGCGGTCGCGAAGAAGGCGTAGCTGTAGTCCTGCGTCTCCTCGCTCTGCGGGAAGCTGTTCGGGATAGGCAGGGCCGTCGAGCCGCCGAGTTCCTCGACCACCGCGAGCCACTGTTGCTGATGCATCGTGTCGCGGGCGATGAGGAACGAAAGCATCTTCTTCATGCCCGCATCCGTCGTCGCGTTGAAAAGCCGCACCGCAAGAACGCGGCCGGTCGATTCAGCGGCGACGTTGCAATACATGTCGGCCGCAAGATTGCCGCTCGCGTAGATATGCGACATGTCGAAGGGCACACCGTCGGCATTGGCCGGGTAGGCTGCCATGCCGGTCGATAGAATGTGCCGCTGCAGCATCCCTTCCACCGCGTGGCGTGGCCGCTCGCCGCCCATGATGGCGCCGACGACGCCCACGGCTCCTGCCGCCTGCGCCCCGGCGGGTGCCGCCTCGAGGTTCAGCGCGACCGCGGTTGCCAGCATCTCGATATGGCCGAGTTCCTCCGTCGCCGTGTGGAGCAGCATGTCCCGGTACTTGGTGCTGGGCCCACGCGCACCCCAGGCCTGGAAGAAATACTGCATGCAGACGCGGATTTCGCCTTCGATGCCGCCGATCGCCTGCTGCAGCTGGCGCGCGAACAGCGGGTCAGGGGTCTCGACGGTGACCGGCCACTGCATCTTTTTGTCATGATAATACATCGCGAACTCCTATGCGGGTGAAGCGCCCATCGCCTTGCCTCCGTCCGTCGTAGAGAGAGCGACAAAGGCGCATGTGCGCGCCGCCGTTAAAGAAGAATACTCCCTGGGAGTATAATCACGAGAACAGGATTAAGGGTCACGAGATGGAGTACGAGTTCCGCGATGACAGGCTTTATCTGCATCGCACTGCCGAGCAGAAGGCGCCGCTGCTCAACCGCCTGAACCGGATCGAGGGTCAGGTCCGGGGCCTCCGGCAGATGATCGAGGATGACCGCTACTGCATGGACGAGGTTCAGCAGGCGAACGCGGTTGCTTCGGCAATCCGGGAAGTGACCTTGCTGGTCATCGCGGATCACCTCGCGGCAGGCGTCGACTTCGTGGTGAAGGACGGTGACAGCGGGGCGGCGATCCGGGACATGATGCAGGTCCTGCGCGCCGCTCTGCGGCAGCAACCTTGACGTGGCGCTTGGACCAGCGAGTGGTTGCGGCGGCTCGGCGGCAGCAGGGCCACGCCTGCGATGGCGGAGGGCGGCCGCCCGGACTTCGAAGGCTACGTTGTGGAAGCAACAAACGGCGCGGTCTGGATCGACCGCGCCATCGACGTTGACTGATGCCGCGTGCTTAGGCGACTACCACTGGATCTGCGTGCCGACGCCGAATAGCTGGGACTGCACGTAGTTGTTGGCGGTGCCGGCATTGCCGGTTTCAAAGTCGTAGCCGCCCTGCTGTCGAAGACCATACAGATAGTCGACGAACATGCTGACGCCGGGAACCAGCGTATAGGTTGCGCCCGCGGCCACGCCGTCGTTCTGCTGTTGTCCCGTCGTGAGCCCGGCGGGCGTGATGACGGCGCCGCTGCCGGTGTCGATGCCACCCGGCAGATCGCCGGTTTCGGTCGTCCGGAAGAAGCTGCCACCGACGACCAACGGCCCGATCGTGTATTGCGCGCCCGCCATCCAGGCGATCGCGTTCGAGCCGCCGTCGGGTGCAAGTCCAAGTGTGTCGCCATCACCTAGGTTATAGGCGCCGTAGTAGGAACTGCCGCCGAAGGTGAGGCCCGCGATGGTGACCGTGACGCCACCGCTCAGAATGTTCAGGTTACGGTAGTGGTCGGGTGTCGTCGTGGTTTCAGGACCATTGTAGGCAACCTGACCGCCAGTTCTGTCGTCGACCTCCACTTGCAGACCGAACGGGCCGAAGGCTTTCGTGTACTGGCCGCCGATATCGACGATGTTGCGGGGCTGCCCGCCGATGATCGGGGTCGTGACGGAGGTCGGCGCATCGCTATAGTTTTCGGCCGTCTGGTTTGGGGTGAAAGCCGCGGCAACCTGTAGCCCCAATAATTTCGGAGAGAGATAAACGATCTTGTCCGTCGCCTGGTCATTTCCCCCGGTGTCCGGAAAGGGATACAGTGGATTGGCGGCGGTCGGGATCATGCCTTCGATGTCGCCGTTCCAGCCGCCGTCGTTGAAGCCTTCGAACGTGCCGGTCTCGAAGACGGTTGTCGGGCCATTTTGTTGGCCGAAACTGATCTGGCCGAACTTCGGCAGACCGAAATAGCCGTATGCCTGGAAAACGTAGAGGCTCTCGTTACTTGCGTTTTCACCGCCATTGATGCGGATTTCTGACGCAGCGCCATAATGGAGACCATTGGCGGCAACGCCATCGAACCCCGGATAGAGGCGCAGATAGCCAAGGAAGTTCGTCGTGCTGGTCTTCTCGCCTGTCGCGCTGTCGTCGTCGAGCGAGGATGCCTCAACTCCCGCATACCAGTTCACGCGGCCATTCAAGCGCACAGTGACTGAACCTGGGGATGCTGAGGGTGCCGTCTGCGCCATCGCGGGCTTGCCGATGCCAATGCATCCCGCGCCCGCCAGGAGAGCGACACCGCCCAAAAGCCAATTTCGCATTCTAGTCTCCCTGCCGGCAACTTTTTGGTTTGATACCGTTGCCGCCATCTTGTCGTATGAAATTCCGGGACCGTTGAACCGTCGTCTTGTACGCGCATCCGGCATGACGTCAACGTGAAGAACATCGAGTGCCATACACTAAGCGATTACCTGACGTTTGTTGTATTAACGATTCTATTAGAGGATTGGTAACAGGAACGAAGCGCCTGGCTTTTTCTTTCAACCGGGCGGCATCCTTCAAGACAGGCCACGCATCCGCTTTCAACACGCAAAGACTTTCATCTGCACGGCGTTGGTGGCATGGCTATAGTCAGTCGAGGAACCAAGAAGAAGAGGACCGATCATGCGCACCATCCGAGGCCCTGCGATCTTTCTCGCCCAGTTCGCGGCCGACACGGCTCCGTACAATAATCTGTCCGAAATCGCCCGATGGGCCGCCGGCCACGGCTACGAGGGCGTGCAAATCCCGTCATGGGATGCTCGCCTGTTCGACCTCGCCCGTGCCGCCGAAAGCCAGACCTATTGCGACGAGGTGCTCGGCACGCTCCGCGACGCGGGCGTCACGCTCACGGAGCTTTCGACCCACCTGCAGGGCCAGCTCGTGGCCGTACACCCCGCCTATGATCTCGCATTTGACGGCTTTGCGCCCGCCTCCGTGCGGGGCAACCCGGCGGCGCGGCAGAGCTGGGCGGTCGAGCAGCTCATGCTCGCGGCGAAAGCCTCACGCAACCTCGGCCTCACTGCCCACGCGACCTTCTCGGGGGCGCTCGCCTGGCCGTTCCTATACCCCTGGCCGCAGCGCCCGGCGGGGCTGATCGAAACGGCCTTCGACGAGTTGGCGCGCCGCTGGCGCCCGATCCTCGATGCCTTCGACGATGCCGGCGTCGATCTCTGCTACGAAATCCACCCCGGCGAGGATCTTCATGACGGCGTGACATACGAGATGTTCCTGGAGCGTGTCGGCAACCACGCTCGCGCCAACCTGCTCTATGATCCCAGCCACTTCGTGCTGCAGCAGCTCGATTATCTCGACTACATCGATATCTATCACCAGCGCATCCGCATGTTCCACGCCAAGGACGCGGAGTTCAACCCGACGGGGCGGCAGGGCGTCTATTCCGGCTTCCAACCCTGGGCGCAGCGCGCGGGCCGCTTCCGCTCGCTGGGCGATGGTCAAGTGGACTTTGCGGCGGTCTTCTCCAAACTCTCGCAATACGGTTTCGATGGCTGGGCGGTTCTGGAGTGGGAGTGCTGCATCAAGGACAGCGAACAGGGCGCCGCCGAGGGCGCACCGTTCATCGCCAACCACATCATTCAGGTCGCGTCCCGTGCCTTCGACGATTTCGCGTCGAGCGGCGTTGACCTTGCCACCAACCGCAAGCTGCTGGGGATCTAGGCCGGCACCAGATCGCGGCTGCGCAGCAGCGCGGCCGTGCTCGGCGGACGGCCACGGAACGCCACATACAACGCCATCGGGTCGCGGGTATCGCCCGCGCTCAGGAGCACGCGCAGCCGTGCCGCCGTCGTCGCGTCGAACGGGTTGCCGGCCTCCTTGAAGGCCTCGAAGCCATCGGCGTCGAGCACCTCGGACCACATGTACGAGTAGTATCCGGCCGCGTATCCACCGCCCGCAAACAGGTGCTGGAAGTGCGCCGGACGATGCCGGATGCCGATCTCCGCCGGCATTCCGATGCCCTCCAGAAACGATCGCTCGAACGCCTCCACCGCAATCGTCTGCGGCGCCGGGTGGCTGTGCAGCGCCATGTCGATGAGCGCCGCCGCCGTGTATTCCACGGTGCCGAAGCCTTGGTTGAACCCCTGAGCCGCCAGTAGCCGCTCGATCAGCGCATCCGGCAGCGGGGCGTCGGTCTCGACATGACGGGCATAGGCGCGCAGCGTCTCCGGCAGCGCGATCCAGTGCTCGTAAATCTGCGACGGCAACTCCACGAAGTCGCGCCGGACCGACGTGCCCGATTGCCCCGGATACCGCACCCGGCTGAGCAGCCCGTGCAGCGCGTGGCCGAACTCATGGAACAGCGTCTCGGCGTCGTCGAAGCTCAGCAGCGTCGGCTCAGCCTTCGCGAAGTTGTTGTTGTTGACAATGATGGGCGATACCGGCGCGTCCATCGCCTCCTGATCGCGGAAGCTGCTCATCCACGCGCCCGACCGCTTGTCCGGCCGTCCATAGTGGTCGGCGATGAAGACGCCGACATGGCCCTCGGCGTCCCGCACCTCATAGACCCGGACATCCGGGTGATAGACCGGCACGTCCGGCTGCGCGGTGAAGGTCAGCCCGAACAGCCGCGTCGCCGTGTCGAACACCGCGCGCTGCAGGTTCTCCAGCAAGAAATACGGCTTGAGTTCGGTCTCATCGAGGTCGTAATCCGCCCGCCGCACCCGCTCGGCGTAGTAGCGCCAGTCCCAGGCGGCGAGTTCGCCGTTGAAGCCCTCGGTTTTCGCGATGGCCAGCAGACGGTCCCGCTCCACCGCCGCCTTCTGCTTCGCAGGCTCCCAGACCTCGGCCAGCAGCGCCTCGGCGGCGTCCGGCGTTCCGGCCATGGAATCCGCCAGCCGGAAGGCGGCGAAACTCGGGTAGCCGAGCAGCTTCGCCCGCTCCGCCCGCAGCGCCAGTATTTCGGGGATCAGCGCCCGGTTGTCGTGCGGCCCGTCATGCGTGCCCCGCGCGATCCAGGCCTGATACGCCGCCTGCCGCAGATCCCGCCGAGCCGAGAAGGTCAGGAACGGCTCGATGAGCGACCGCGACAGGGTGATGACGTGGCCATCCAGCCCTCGCTCCGCCGCCGCCTGCGCCGCCCCCGCGAGGACGAAACCGGGCAGCCCGTCCAGATCGCCCTCGCCCAGCGGCAGCGCCCAGTCCTTCTCGTCGTGCAGCACGTTCTGCCCGAAGGCCGTATGCAGCACCGCCAGACGCTCGGAGATTTCCGTCATCCGCGCCTTCTCGGCCTCGCCCAGCGCCGCCCCGCTACGCACCAGGTTGAGGTGCATCCGCTCGAGCAACCGACGCTGGTCCTCGGCAAGCTCCAACTCCTTGCGGCGATCATGCAGGGCGTCGATGCGCCGGAACAGCGCCGGGTCGAGCGACACCCGCATCCCATGCTGCGCGAGCTTCGGCGACATCTCGGTATCGACCGCCTCCAGCGCCGGCCCGCCGAGGCTGCTCACGAGGTTATGGAACACGGCGCCGACCCGCTCCAGGCTCCGCCCGCTGCGCTCCAGCGCCTCCACCGTGTTGACAAAGCTCGGCGCCTCGGGGTTCGCGCCGATGGCCGTGATTTCGGCGAGGTGTTCCGCCATGGCCTGCTCGAACGCCGGCACGAAATGCCCGGGCCGGATGAGGTCGAAGGGCGGCACCCCGAAAGGCGTGGTCCATGTGGCGAGCAACGGGTTGTCCTGGGTCATGGAGCTATCCCGTCAGAACCCGGCGCGGGGGTCAAGCCAGCCTCATCGTCCCCATATCCCGGGCGCAGCACAGGATGCATCCGCATGGCACAGTGGACCACGGCCGATATTCCCGATCAGACCGGCCGCTCGGCAGTCGTCACCGGCGCGGGCGGGTTGGGTTATGAGACGGCGCTGGCCCTGGCGCGTGCTAACGCCGAGGTCATCCTCGCCGGGCGCAGCGCGGAAAAGGGCGCGGCCTCCGTTGACCGCATCAAGGCGCAGGTGCCGCAGGCCAATATCCGCTTCGAGGACCTGGATCTCGCCAGCCTCGCATCGGTCGCGGCCTTCGCCAACAGGATGGCGGCGCAGCACGGCACCCTCGATCTGCTCGTGAACAATGCCGGCGTGATGGCGCCGCCGCACCGCCAAGCCACGACGGACGGGTTCGAGTTGCAGTTCGGCACCAACTACCTCGGCCACTTTGCCCTGACCGCCCATCTGCTGCCGCTGCTGAGAGCCGCGCGTGCGCCGCGTGTCGTCGAGGTGAGCAGCATCGCCCATCGCCGCGCCACGATCGGGTTGAAGGATTTGCAGGGCGAACGCAGCTACAGCCCCTGGCGTTCCTACGGCCAGTCCAAGCTCGCCATGCTGATGTTCGCGATCGAGTTGCAGCGCCGGAGCGATGCTGGAGGCTGGGGCCTGATGAGCCTCGCCGCCCACCCCGGTATCGCGCGCACGGAGTTGTTCACCAACGGCCCCGGTAGCGCCAGGATCCAGAAGCTGATGATCGGGCTCGTGATGCCATTCGTCAGCCAGTCCGCCGCGGCCGGTGCGCTGCCGCTCCTTTTCGCCGCCACGGCGCCTGGCGCGATCGCGGGTGCCTACTATGGACCAAGCGGCCTGCGGGAGATGAAGGGCGCGGTCGGACCCGCGCGCATCATGCCCCAGGCTTGGGATACGGAGACGGCCGCTCGGCTGTGGCAGGTTTCGGAGGCGCTCACCGGCGTGACGTTCGGCGCCGAAGCTGCCGTCCCGTTGACAAGCGCGGCAACGCCAAGCTAGCTCCGGAACCACCTTTGCAAGTCGCTCGCATTTGCAGTGTTACCCGACGAGCAGGATGAGCGGCGATGACTGAGCCGAGTTTGAAGACCAAATCCGTGCGCAGCGGACTGCGCCCGAGGCTGCCGTTCTTCGCGGTCTTCGGACCCGGCCTCGTCGTCATGCTCGCGGACACCGATGTCGGCAGCATCATCACCGCCGGCCAGAGCGGTGTGCAATGGGGCTACAAGCTGCTCCTGCTCCAAATCGTGCTCATGCCCATTCTCTACATCGTGCAGGAGTTGACCGTCCGGCTCGGCATCTTCACCGGGCGCGGCCATGGCGAACTGATCCGGACGGCCTTCGGATCCGGCTGGGCCTGGCTCTCCGCCGCCGGCCTCGCCGTCGCCACCGTCGGCGCTCTCCTCACCGAGTTCTCGGGCGTCGCCGGCGTGGGCGAGTTGTATGGGGTCTCGCGCGCCGTCACCCTGCCGCTCGCCGTCATCGCGCTCCTCGCGATCGTCATCACCGGCTCCTACCGCCGGGTGGAGCGGGCCGCCATCATCATCGGGCTCTTCGAGTTCGCCTTCTTCGGCGTCGCCTGGGCGGCGCGGCCCCACCTCGGCTCGCTTGTGCATGACAGCCTGTCGGTGCCCATCACGAACACGAGCTATCTCTACCTCGTGGCCGCCAATATCGGGGCGGTCATCATGCCCTGGATGATCTTCTACCAGCAGTCGGCCATCGCCGATAAGAAGCTGACGGCGGAGCATTATCACGCCGCGCGCTGGGACACGGCGATCGGCTCCATCCTGACGCAACTCGTCATGGCCGCGGTGCTGGTCGCCGCCGCCGCCACCATCGGGCGGCACGATCCCCGTGCCACCCTCAACACCGTCGGCGACATGAGCCAGGCGCTCACGCCACTGCTCGGCCAGCAGGTCGGGCGGCTGGTCTTCGGCCTCGGGGTGCTCGGCGCGGCCTTCGTCGCCGCCATCGTGTCCTCGCTCGCCCTCGCCTGGGGATTGGGCGAGGTCGCCGGTTACAGGCGCTCTCTCGAATACCACCCGTTCAAGGCGCGCTGGTTCTACGGCGTCTATGCGATCGCAGTCATCGGCGGCGCGGCCGTGGTCGGCTTCGCCCCGAACCTCATCTCGCTCAATGTCGGCGTGCAGGTCATGAACGCCCTGCTGCTGCCGCTGGTGCTCGGCTTCCTTATCCGCCTGGCGATGGTGACCCTGCCGCCCGCCTACCGGTTGCGAGGCTGGTACTTCTGGGTGGTCCTTGTCGTCTGCACGATTACCTGCGCCCTCGGCGTCTATGGCGGCCTGAGCAGCGTCCTCTGATCGTCAACGCTTCCGGTTGACAGAAATTAATTTCCCGCATTAATTTCTCGGTTGATGAGGCTAGGCTGGCGGGCGATAGCGTGGCCTGATGCGGTCGGCTAAGCGCTACCGGCGCGGCCGGAACGACACCAAGAAAACGACAATAATAACGATATCGGGAGTCAAGATATGGAACGGCGTTCTGTCTTAGGCGGCGTCGGCTTTGGCCTGGTAGGGGCTGCGTCGCTGCTGGCCACCAGCCGCGCTCAGGCGCAGGACAAATCCTTCACCGTGGCGCTGGTGCCGGGTCTCACCACCGACGCTTTCTACATCACCATGCATCGTGGAGCGCAGGCCGCCGCCAAGGCCCTGGGCGTCAAGCTCGTGTTCCAGGGCGCACCTGCTTTCAACCCTGTGGAGCAGGTGCCGGTGCTGGATGCCGTCATCGCCCGCAGGCCGGATGCGCTGCTCATCGCGCCCACCGACAAGGTGCAGTTGATCGAGCCTCTGCGGGGCGCCTTCAACGCCGGCATTCCCGTCATCACCGTCGACACCTATATCGGCACCGGCGTCTACCAGACCGGCAGCGGCAACGCCGATTTCCCGCTCTCCTACATCGCGTCGAACAACACGCTGGGCGGGCAGATGGCGGCGCGGGCGCTCGCCAAGGCCATCGGCGGCAAGGGCAAGGTCTACGTCTCCAACGTGCAGCCCGGCGTCTCCACGACCGATGAGCGCCAGGAGGGCTTCATCTCCGAGATGAAGAAGGACTATCCCGGCATCACCGTCCTGAACACGCAGTTCAACGATGACGACGCCAACAAGGCGGCGTCTCAGGCGCAGTCCGTGCTGGCCCGCAACTCCGATCTCGCCGGCATCTTCGGCGCCAACCTGTTCTCGGCCATGGGTGCCGCCAATGGCATCCAACAGGGCGGATCGGCGGGCAAGGTCAAGGTTGTCGCCTTCGACGCGCCGCAGACCATCATCGGCAACATCAAAAGCGGTTTGATCGACATCGCGATCGCGCAGCACCCGGCGGAGATCGGCTGGTTCGGCGTGGCGGCAGCCTACGCGCATTTGACCGGGCAATCCATTCCGCCCGCCATCGCAACCGGCTTCACCGTCATCGACAAATCCAACGTGGATGACGCCGACATCCAGAAATTCATCTACACCTCGTGAGCGCCCTAACGTCCACGCGCGCGGCCCCCGGAGTTTCCCGGGGGCGCCGCACCCTGGCAGTACTCGCCTCCGCCCGGGCCTGGATATTCCTCTTTCTCCTGCTCGTCGTCTTCGAGATCTGGTCGCAGATCGCCTATGGCTCGACCTTCGTTTTCAGCATCTTCAACATCCGATCGGTCGCTGTCTTTGCGGTCGCACCCGTACTCCTCGGGCTCGGCCAGACGCTCGTCATCATCTCGGGCGGCATCGATCTCTCGGTCGGCTTCACCATGGGCCTCGCCGCCGTCATCGCCGCGAACATCGCGAATGTGGTCGGCGCGTCCGCCGGTCCCGGCATCGGCCTGCTGGCGGGCGTCGCGGTCGCACTGATCGCGGCCATCATTCCTGGATACATCAACGGGCTGCTGATCGCGCGCCTCCGCGTGCCGCCGTTCATCGGCACGCTCGGCATGTATGGCGTCGCCCGTGGAGCCGCCTACCTGTTCTCCAACGGCACCACCGTGCCGGTGTCCAACAGCTGGCTGACCTATCTCGGCAACGGACGCATCGCGGGCTTTCCCGTCATCGTCATCGTCACCGTCATCTTCGTGGCGCTCGTGCATTACCTGCTGTCGGAGACGTTGTTCGGGCAATACACCTACGCGATCGGCGGCAACCGGCAGGCGACGCTGCGCGCCGGCGTCAACGTCCGCCAGGTCACGATCCTGCTCTACATCCTCTCCGCGGTGACGGCCGCCATCGACGGCATCCTCTACACGGGCCGGTTCGCTGCCGGCGCGCCCCAGGCGGGCGAGCCGCTGCTGCTCGACAGCATCGCCGCCGTCGTGATCGGCGGCGCCAGCCTCTTTGGCGGCTCAGGCACGATCATCGGCACCATCATCGGCGCGCTCATCATCGCCGTCATCCAATATGGCCTCGTCTTCCTCGACGTGGAGCCCTTCTGGCAGTTC
Source organism: Acidisoma sp. (assembly GCF_965199065.1). NCBI lineage: Bacteria > Pseudomonadati > Pseudomonadota > Alphaproteobacteria > Acetobacterales > Acidocellaceae > Acidisoma > Acidisoma sp. The sequence continues at coordinate 1,413,439 of NZ_CBDAQN010000003.1, forward strand.
ATCGCGGTGGGCCTCGTCATCATCGTCTCCGTGCTCGTCGACCAGAGCCAAAGGCGCTTCGGGGGAGGACGGGTCGATGAGTGAAAGCAAGATGGGGAGTGACATCCTCGCCGGTGATCCGGTGCTGCAGACCATCGGCCTCTCCAAGCGCTTCGGCGGCGTGCATGCGCTGGAGCGGGTGGATTTCACGCTGCGCGCGGGCGAGGTCGTGGCGCTGGCCGGCGACAACGGCGCGGGAAAGTCGACCTTCACCAAGATCGTATCGGGGGTTTTCCAACCCAGCGAAGGCGAGATCCGCTACTGCGGCAGGACCGTGACCTTCGACGGGCCGCAGGCAGCGCGCACGCAAGGGATCGAGACGATCTACCAGGATCTGGCGCTGGCCGATAACCTCGACATCGGCGGCAACGTCTTTCTCGGCCGCGAACTCAAGACCAAGTTCCTGTTCCTTCCGCGCATCGACCGGAAGCGCATGCGGGAGGAAGCGGCGAAAGCCATCAAGGTGCTGGACGTGCATCTCGACCGGCTCGACCGTCCCGTTCGCGCCCTTTCCGGCGGCCAGCGGCAGGCGGTCGCCATCGGGCGGGCGATCCATTGGGATGCGCGCGTGCTCATCATGGACGAGCCGACGGCGGCCCTCGGGGTGCCCGAGCAGCGCAAGGTGATGGACCTCATCCGTTCGCTTAAGACCAAGGGCATCGGCGTGATCTTCATTTCGCACAACCTCGCCGACATGTTCGCCGTCAGTGACAGGATCGTGGTGCTGCGGCGGGGCGTGGTGTCGGGTGAGCGTATGGTGGGCGAGGCCGACCCGGAGGAAATCGTGCGTCTCATGGTGGGGCACTGATGTCATGCCGCGCAAGGACGATCGCCGCCTGAGGATTGGCGTGCTGGGCTGCGGCCCGATCGCGCAGTTCGCACATTTCGAGGCATGCACCAAGGCCCGCAATGCCGACCTCTATGCCATCTGCGACGTCGCCGAGGATCTCCGGACCCGCATGGCCGCGACGCACATGCCGGAGAAGGCTTTCGCCGACTACGACTCCATGCTGGCAGATCCCCAGGTGGAGGCCGTCATTGTCGCGACCTCGGACGCCTTCCACGTGCCCGCGAGCTTGCGCGCGCTCGAAGCCGGCAAGCATGTGTTCTGCGAGAAGCCGGTTGGGGTCTCCGTCGAAGAGGTCGAGCAGCTCCGCGATGCGGTGGCGCGTTCGGGGCTCACGCTGCAGATCGGGCACATGAAGCGCTTCGATCCGGGGCTGGAGGCAGCCAAGATTTTCGTCGACACGGAAATGGGCGAATTGCTCGCGCTGAAGGCCTGGTATTGCGACAGCACCCATCGCTACACGATGACGGATGCCGTGCAGCCCTTGCCCGTCACCAGCAAGAGCGCGCGCAAGCCCTCGGGCAATCCGAAAGCCGATCTGCAGCGCTACTACATGCTCGCCCATGGCAGCCACCTGGTTGACACCGCACGCTGGCTGTGTGGACCAGTCACCGAGGTTCATGCGCGGCTTTCGGAGCGCTTCGGGGCCTATTGCTGGTTCGTGGAAACGAGCTTTGCCAACGGGACGCTCGGGCATCTCGATCTCACCGTCGCCGTGCGGATGGATTGGCACGAGGGGCTGCAACTCTACGGCCAGAACGGCAGCGTCGTCGCGAAGACCTTCAACCCCTGGTATTACCGTGCCAGCGATGTCGAGATCTTCCATGAGGCCGATGCAACCACGCATCGCCCGCTCGGCGCCGATGGGCATTTCTATCGCCGCCAGATCGAGGGCTTCGCCGACACCATCCTGCATGGCGCGCCCATGCGTGGCGCGGATGCCGAGGATGGCGTCGCCAGCATCCGCGCCATGGTCGCCATAGCCCGTTCGGTCGAAAAGGGGCGGGCCGTGCGACTGGATGAAGTTTCGGGTGCGTTGTGAGCCGCCTCGGCATCTTCGCGAAGACCTTCCCCGGCACCACGGCCGAGGCCGTGCTGACGGCCGCTCGTGATGCCGGCTACGGCTGCGTGCAGTTCAACCTCGCCTGTTGCGGATTGCCCTCGATGCCGGACGACGTGCCAACCGGAACGGCGGCGGCCATCGTTGCGGCCAGTGCGCGGACGGGTGTGGCGATTGCGGGCCTCTCCGGCACCTACAACATGATCCACCCCGATCCGGCGGTGCGCGCTCAGGGGTTGCGGCGGCTTGAGGTGTTGTTGAGTGAAGCGCGAGCGATGGGCACCTCATTGGTGACGCTCTGCACCGGCACGCGCGATCCCGAGGATCAATGGCGGCATCATCCCGACAACGACATGCCCGCCGCCTGGGCCGATCTGCTGACGGAGACGGAGAAGGCCGCCGCTTTGGCGGAGCGCTACGGCATTGATCTCGGCATCGAGCCGGAGCACGCCAATGTTGTGAGTTCGGCGGCCCACGCGGCACGGCTGCTGAGGGAGGTTCCCTCCCCGCGGCTGAAAATCGTCCTCGACCCGGCGAACATGGTCGAGGCCGCCGACACCGATCAGCCTCGCCTGTATGCCGAGGCTTGCGACCTGCTCGGTGACCGCATCGTCATGGCCCACGCGAAGGACCGCGACGCCACGGGCGCCGTTGTCCCCGCCGGGCGCGGCATGATCGATTTCGGCGCCTTCTTCGCCCAGCTCGCGCGCGTCGGCTTCGTCGGCCCGGTTGTCACGCATGGCCTCGCCGCCACGGAGGCTGCTCCCGTGGCGCGCTTCCTGCGTCAGACGGTCGGTTCATGAACGGCTTCTTTGTCGATCGTGGCAACGGTCCGGCCGTCGTGTTCCAGCATGGGCTCGGCGGGGACGAGGCGCAGGTCGCCGAGGTCTTTCCCGATGAGGATGGTCTCTGGCGCCGCCTGACGCTCGATTGTCGCGGCCAGGGCAGGACGCTCCCGGACCCTCAGAACCGCTACGCCATCCGGACGTTTGCGGAGGATGTTCTGAGGCTCGCGGACGAGCGGCGGGTCGAGCGGTTCGTTGCCGGCGGCATCTCGATGGGTGCCGCGATAGCGCTGCATCTCGCCGTGCATCATCCGGGACGCGTGACGGCATTGATCCTCGCCCGGCCCGCCTGGCTTTTCGAGGCCGCGCCCGAAACCATGGCGCCCTACGCCGAAGTAGCGGGCCTGCTCGGCACGATCGATGGCCTCACCACCTTCAACGCCAGCAACACCGCGTTGAGGCTCGCGGTCGAGGCGCCCGGCAATCTGGCCTCGTTGTGTGGTTTCTTTGCCCGGCCGAACTCCGAAGCCACGGCGGCGCTGCTCGGCGCCATCGCGGTCGACGGTCCCGGTGTCACCCGGGATCAGGCCGCCGCCCTCGATGTGCCCACGCTTGTCATTGGCCATGGCCGGGATCTGGTTCATCCGCTTGCCTATGCCGAGACGCTCGCCGCGACGATCCCCGGCGCGCAACTGGTCGAGATCACACCCAAGGCGACGGACCCCGAGCGCCATGCGGACGAGTTCCGCTCGGCCCTGCGCCGATTTCTCACATCCCTCTGAAACCCATCAAGAACACCTCAAGAGGATGCGTCTCATGCCCGGCTCCAACTGGATCGATGACCTGCCGCGCGATCGTTTGATCGCCGAGTATTCGCTGTGGTCGGCGGACCTCGCGCGCTTCGAGGACGACATCCGCCGCACCGAGCCACACGCCGACATCTACCATATCGACGTGGCGGACGGTCATTTCGCCCCCTCGTTCCTGTTGTTCCCGGATCTCGTCGCCCGGCTGCGCCGCCTGACGGAGCGGCCCTTCCATGTGCATCTCATGGTGGCGGATGATGTTCTGCTCAGCCAGATCGACCAGTTCGCCGAGGCCGGCGCCGATCTCATCTCGGTCCATGGCGAGAACGAGGAGGTGCTGCACGAAGCCTTCGCGCGCATCCACGAGCACGACAAGCAGGCGGGGATCGTGCTGCGGATCGAGACGCCGGTGGCCATGCTGGCGCCCTGGCTCGAGGAGGTGCGGTTCGTGACCCTGCTCGGCACCGCCATCGGCGTGAAGGGCCAGAGTCTGTCGGAGGAAGCCTGTCCGCGCCTGCTCGAAGCCTCCCTGCTCATCGCATCGGCGGGACGAAGCCGGGCCATCACTCTCGCGGCAGACGGCGGCATTCGCGAGAACACCGTGCCGCGTCTACGCGCGGCGGGGGCGCAGACCGTGGTGCTGGGGTCGCTCGCCTTCGGCGCGCCCGATCTCGCCGCCCGCACCAAGTGGCTGCACTCCTTGCCTGCATGACGGTCGCGATCGGCATCGACCTTGGCGGCACGGAACTTCGCGCGGCCGTCGTCTCCGCCGATGGCGAGGTGCTGGCCCATGTCCGGACTGAAACCGCTGCCCGGGACGGCCCGGCGGCAGTCGTGTCCCAAATGGCCGAGCTCGTCGGGCGGATCGCCGCCGGCCATGATGTGCGCGGCGTCGGCATAGGCTCGCCAGGGCCGTTGGATGCCGAGGCGGGCGTGGTCGTCCATGCCTCGACGCTGCTTGGCTGGAACGATGTCCCGCTCGCCGCCCTTGCCGAAGCGCGGCTTGGCCTGCCCGTCCGCATCGACAATGACGCCAACGTCGCCGCCCTCGCCGAGTGGCGGTTCGGAGCCGGGCGCGGCCTGCGACACATGGTCTATGTCACGGTCAGCACCGGCATCGGCGGCGGAGTGATCCTTGATGGAAAGCTGATGCATGGACGCCGCAGCATGGCGGGAGAGTTCGGTCACATGACGATCACCGAGGCGCCCGTCCTCTGCACCTGCGGCGCTTTCGGCTGCTGGGAGGCACTGGCTTCCGGCCCGGCGCTCGGGCAGCGGGCGACCGAGTTGGGCACGCTCGGCCGCGTCACCGCCCGCGATGTCGCGCGCCTCGCGAAGGCCGGCGATGCCACCGCACTTGGCCTGTTGGCCGAGGAGGCCCGCTACCTCGGCCTCGGCTTTGCCAATCTGCTTCATCTCTACGCGCCGGAGATGATCGTGGTCGGCGGCGGTGTCTCGGACAGCCTGCCGGCCATGCAAGCGGACATCGAAGCGGTGATCCGGCGCCAGGCGATGCCCACCCATCGGGACGTGCCGATCGTGGCGGCGGCCCTTGGTCAGAGGGCCGGCGTCATCGGCGCCGCCCTCCTCGTCCTGCCGGAGCCCTAGGCCGCCGCGGCAACCATGCCGTGCGGGTCGATGACGTATTTGCGCGCCGCACCCGCATCGAACGCCTCGTAGCCCTGCGGCGCATCCTCGAGGCCGATCACTGTCGCGTTGACGATCTCGGCGATGTTCACCCGGTCGTAGAGGATCGCCTGCATCAGCATGCGGTTGTACTTCAGCACCGGCGTCTGCCCCGTGTGCAGCGTGTGGGACTTCGACCAGCCCTTGCCGAATGCGAGGCTGAGGCTGCCCTCCTTTGCCGCCGCATCGGTGGCACCGGGATCGGCCGTCACATAGAGGCCCGGTATGCCGATGTCGCCGGCCGCCCGCGTGATCTCCATCATCTGATTGAGCACCACCGCCGGCTGCTCACCGCCGGAATGGCCGCGCGCCTCGAAGCCCACCGCGTCGATCGCGGAATCGACCTCCGGCACGCCGACGACCTGCGCGATCATCTCGCCCAGCCGGTCGTGCTTCGAGAGGTCGATCGGCTCGAACCCCATCTTCTTGGCATGCGCCAGACGCTCGGGGTTGAAGTCGCCCACCATCGTGACTGCCGCCCCCAGCAGCCGGGCGGAGGCCGCCGCGGCCATCCCGACCGGCCCGGCACCTGCGACATACACGGTCGACCCGACGCCCACCTTCGCCCCGATCGCGCCGTGAAAGCCGGTCGGGAAGATGTCGGTCAGCATCGTGAGATCGCGGATCTTGGCCATCGCCCGCGCCTTGTCGGGGAACCGGATGAGGTTGAAGTCCGCGTAAGGCACCATGACGTAGCGCGCCTGCCCGCCAATCCAGCCGCCCATGTCGACATAGCCGTAGGCGCCGCCCGCCCGGCCCTCGTTCACCGTGAGGCAGACGCCGGTGTCGCCCGCACGGCAGGTACGGCAGCGGCCACACGCCACGTTGAACGGCACGGACACCAGATCGCCGACGCCCACCATCTCGACGTCGCGGCCCGTCTCGATGATCTCGCCGGTGATCTCATGCCCTAGCACCAGCCCCGCCGGCGCCGTGGTCCGCCCGCGCACCATGTGTTGATCCGAGCCGCAAATGTTGGTGGCGACGATCTTGAGGATGGCCGCGTGCTCGATGCGGCGACCGTCCGGCGCCTCCAGCTTCGGATCTGGAATGTCCTGCACCTCGACCTTTTTCGGGCCGAGATAGACGACGCCGCGATTGCCGCTCATGGATGGCTCTCCCTCAGTGCAAGCCGGTTTTCTTGCCGGTCGTTCACGCTTACCCTGCCCCTTCCGCGACGTCGCTTCAATGGGTGCCAGACAGGCGCCTGTGACGCGGGGTTGCCGCAAACCGGCCTTGGTGCGAGTTTGCGCGTCAGGACATCCACGACCTCACGAGGACCGACATGGCGAAAATCCCGGTGAAGACCCCCGTTGTCGAATTGGACGGCGACGAGATGACGCGCATCATCTGGGGCTTCATCAAGGAGAAGCTCATCGTCCCCTACCTCGATATCGATCTCAAATACTACGATCTCGGCATCGAGTATCGCGACGAGACGAACGATCAGGTAACGGTCGATGCCGCCAACGCCATCAAGCAATACGGCGTCGGTGTGAAGTGCGCGACGATCACCCCGGACGAGGCCCGCGTCGAGGAATTCAAGCTCAAGAAGATGTGGCGCAGCCCGAACGGCACCATCCGCAACATCCTCGACGGCACCATCTTCCGCGAGCCGATCATCTGCAGCAACGTGCCCCGGCTCGTGCCGCATTGGAATGAGCCGATCGTCATCGGCCGTCACGCCTACGGCGATATCTACCGCGCCGCCGAGACGAAAATTCCCGGTCCCGGTCGCGTCACGCTGAACTACGTGCCCGCCGACGGCAGCGCGCCGATGGAACTCGAGGTCCATGACTTCAAGGGTCCCGGCGTAGCCTTGGGCATCCACAACACCCTCGCCTCGATCCAGGGCTTTGCCCGCGCCAGCCTCAACTACGGCATCGCCCGCAAGTATCCGGTCTATCTCTCCACGAAGAACACGATCCTGAAGGCCTATGACGGCATGTTCAAGGATACCTTCCAGGAGATCTACGAGACCGAGTTCAAGGCGGAGTTCGAGAAGCTCGGCATCACCTACGAGCATCGCCTGATCGACGACATGGTGGCCAGCGCGCTCAAGTGGAACGGCGGCTATGTCTGGGCCTGCAAGAACTATGACGGCGACGTGGAGAGCGACATCGTCGCCCAGGGCTTCGGCTCGCTGGGGCTGATGACCAGCGTGCTCGCCAACCCGGACGGCACCGTGATCGAGAGCGAGGCCGCGCACGGCACGGTGACGCGCCACTACCGCGAGCATCAGAAGGGCCGCCCGACCAGCACGAACCCGATCGCCAGCATCTTCGCCTGGACGCGCGGGCTCATCTATCGCGGCCGGTTCGACAACACGCCCGATGTGACCACGTTCGGCGAGACGCTCGAGCGCGTCTGCGTGGAGACGGTCGAAAGCGGGTTCATGACGAAGGACTTGGCGGTGCTCATCGCGAAGGATCAGCCCTTCCTCACCACCCAGGACTTCCTGGCCAAGATCGACGACAATCTGAAGCTTGCGATGGCGAAGTCCTGAGCCATCCCCTGTTACGAGCGACGCGCCGCATCATGTTCGTTACGGGCCTGTGCCCGAAAAGGATGTGACGATGGCGCGTCGAAAGAGCTTTGCCGGTGGCTTCGCCGCAATGAGCCTCGCCTGGAACGTCCCCCAGGTGATGGCGCTGCGGCTCGCGAAAATCGGACGTGGCGGCAAACGCGGTCAGGCCGAGTCCAGCCTCATGGTGACCGAGAAACTGAAGGCCGCAGTCGAGGCTCAAAGCATCATGGCGCGCGCCATGATCTCAGGCTCGCCTGAAAAGGGCGCGGCGGCTGTGACCCGCATGTACAGCCGCAAGGTCGCCGCCAACAAGCGCCGCCTCGGTAAAGACTAGCCTCAAGGTCATCCAAGCTTCACGAACAGGCTCTGCCGCCAGCCCCATGTTTTCCGCTTGCTACGATAACGGAGGTAAACATGGCACAGCGACCCAAGCGTCATAAGGGCCACACGCACAAGGGCTCGACGGGAACGGGCGATACCAACGGAACGGCGCAGGGTGTTCCGGGCTCCGGTCGGCCCGGCCCCGAGCAGCCCGGCCCCAGCTTCGGACAGCCTGAAGCCACGCCCGACCCCACGAAGTTCGTCGTCTATCATCCGACCGACGCCGCCGCCTACAAGCAGATCGACGAACTCAACCGCGAGCACAAGCTGGCGCCCATTCCTTTCCCGGCGCCGCGAGGCTTGCCGGAGCCGCGTCTGACGCTCGCGGAGGTTCTTGGGCCGAACGGCGCCGCCGCGGAGCAGAAGATAACGAGCGCCGGGCAGATGGTGTTCCACTCGGTCGGAGATACCGGCAATACGCGCGGTCCGGACTCTCAGAACGAAGTCGCCGACAAAATGCTGAGCGATTTCGTGGAGCAGAACGCGAGCGACGTGCCGGTCTTCTTCTTGCACCTCGGCGACGTGATCTACAACTTCGGCGAAGCGAAATACTACTACGACCAGTTCTATGACCCGTACAGGGACTATCCGGCGCCGATCGTGGCGCTGGCCGGCAATCATGATGGCATGGTCGAGCCCGAAAGCACCGCCACAACCCTGACCGCATTCCTCGAAAATTTTTGCGCCGACGGTGATTTCCACACCACGGCGGAAGCGGGTGGCCTCAACCGCACGGCCCAGATCCAGCCTGGCGTGTTCTATACCTTCGAGGCGCCATTCGTCCGCTTCTTCGTGCTCTACAGCAACACGCTCGAAGATCCGGGGGTGATCTCCTCCGAGGGCGGCACCTGGCCCGACCTCGGCGACAGCCAATTGACCTACCTGAAAGCGGCGCTGCAGCGGGCGAAGGACGAGAACTTCGCCGGTGCCTTGATATTGGCGCATCACCACCCGGCCTATACCGCGGGCAGCAAACATGGCTGGAGCATCAAACTTCGCGAGGAGGTCGACGCCATCTGCGATCAGGTGGGTTTGTGGCCGCATGCGGTGCTTTCAGGTCACGCTCACAACTATCAGCGTTTCACCCGCGCCCATGGCCAGATGCAGATCCCCTACATCATTTCAGGGAATGGTGGGCACGGCATCGCCAAGCTCGTGCGCAAAGGCCAGCCTCCCTTGCGCACACCCTCGGTTCTAGACTCCGGCGATGGCGACACCGTGACGCTCGAAAGCTATGACGACCAGAAGTACGGCTACATGCGGTTGGTCGTGAATGCCCAGCAGCTGCGGATCGAGTATCACCCCGCAGATGACGGCGACGCTTCAAAGACGCCGGACGACATGGTCATTGTTGATATTGCAACCAGACTGATCGTGCCGATGAGCCGCCCGGGCGGAAACTGAGATCGTGGAACGAAGCGGAACGGCATGCGCTTGCCAAAAACACGCGCATGCCGTCCTCGGATCTCAGTCGTGTTTTTTGTAATGATGCCGGAACCGGTGGTACTTGAGCGGCTTTGCTTCAACCGCCGCGGGGGGCGCTCCGGGTGTTCCGCAGGTCTCGAAGTCCGTCGATTGCTGCACAGGCACCTTGGCGATGAACTTGTTGAGGTCATCGGGCGATGAAAGCGAGATCGCCTGGTCCAACGTCGGCTTGCTCAGGCTGCAGAATTGGACGCCCGAAGCCAGATTGTAGGTCGACTCCGCATCCGCAAGCTGGGTGATGTATTCGTCGTAGGCGCTTTGCGACCTGGTGCGGCCGTAGGCGCGCGTGAAGAATGAACCTAGAACGTCCCGCTGCTGCCTGAGTTCCGGCTGGAACTTTCGGACGAAGGTATCGTATTTGTCGTCGTCACCGCAGGACAGAGCGATCTGCATAAGCTGCGTCTGCAGGCCGATCGTGTGAGACGCATCGACCTCCTCGGGGCGCGCGCAGATCGGCGGCCGATCCGTCGGCTTCGTCGGGGGCGGCGGGGCGAACTGAACCACATGCACAGGAGGCGGCGGCGGTTTGCACGTGGCGAGACTTAGCAGCATGGGCAGGCAAAGCGCCCGGCCCAAATTTCTCAGCATCTGAGTTCCTCCCGAGATCGTAAAGCGTAGATGGGCTAGCCCAATGATGCTATACGCTCAAAAGGAAGGCGAAAGTGAGTCAAGTGAAGCAGCTGGCTCAACTTTTTCAGCTTTTGGATTAATTCATAGAGGCAGCGTCGTTAGCGCCTCCAAGCGGCTCCCCGGCATACCCGATTGCCGCGAGAGATGTCTGCGGGAACGCCGGAAGCGTCCAGTGACAACACAACGCGCCCCGGCAGCCGTCATCGGGCGACGCGGCGCATGACCATGCCATGAAGCTTGGGGCCGTCAGGAAAGGCGCGCCGGGCGTAGCGATACCCGGCGCAGCCATTGCGTGCGGCTATTCCTCGTGCCAGGTGCGGCCGTCGCGCTCCAGCAGAGCAATCGCCGAGGATGGACCCCAGGTTCCCGCCCGGTAGGGTTTTGGCGGCTCGTTCGTGGCCGCCCAGGCATCCTGAATGGGGTCGATCCAGCTCCAGGCCGCCTCGACCTCGTCGCGGCGCATGAACAAGGTCTGGTTGCCCCGTACCACATCCATGATGAGCCGCTCATACGCATCCGGATTTCGAACCGAGAAGGCCTTGGCGAAGCTCATATCCAGCGGCACGTACTGCAGGCGCATGCCTCCCGGCCCGGGATCCTTGATCATCAGCCACAGGCGAACGCCCTCATCCGGCTGCACGCGAACGACCAGCCGGTTTGCCTGCAGCGTGCCCGCCGCTTCTTCGAATACCGAATGCGGAATGCCGCGGAACTGCACCACGATCTCCGACACCCGGCTCGGCAGCCGCTTGCCCGTCCGCAGGTAGAAGGGCACGCCCGCCCAGCGCCAGTTGCTCACCTCGGCCTTCAGGGCGACGAAGGTCTCGGTCATGCTGGTGGGGCGCTCCAACTCCTCGAGGTAGCCGCGCACCGGCCCCTTGGTGGAGGCGCCGGCCGTATACTGGCCGCGCACCGTCATCGCCGCGACCTGCGCCGTCGACATCGGCTTCAGCGACTTCAGCACCTTCAGCTTTTCGTCGCGCACGCGGTCGGCATCGAGGGAGGTCGGCACTTCCATGGCGGTCAGGCACAGGAGCTGCAGGATATGGTTCTGCATCATGTCCCGCATGGCGCCAGCCGTGTCGTAGTAGCCGGCGCGCGTTTCGAGCCCCAGATCCTCCGCCACGGTGATCTGCACGTGATCCACGTATTTGGAGTTCCAGATCGGCTCGAACAGGGAATTGGCGAAGCGCAGCGCCATCAGGTTCTGCACCGTCTCCTTCCCCAGGTAGTGGTCGATGCGATAGATGCTGCTCTCCGGGAAAATCTTGCCGACGGCGTCGTTGAGGGCCTGGGCCGATTCCAGATCCTTGCCGACCGGCTTCTCGATCACCACCCGGCTCTTGGGCGATGCGAGCCCATGGGCGCTGATCTGGGCGCAGATGGGCCCGAAGATGTCGGGCGCCGTGGCCAGATAGAACACCCGGATCCGGTCGGGGGCGTCACTCAGCTTGGCGGCGAGGTCGCTCCAGCCGTCGGAGCCCGTGGCATCCATCGGCACGTAGCCGACGCGGGCGATGAATTGCTCCAGAACCTCCTCGTCGATGTCGCTGGTCGAAACGAAACTCTGGATGGCGTCGCGCGCCATATCCCTGAATTCTTCATCGGACATGTGGCGGCGGGAGGTTCCGATGATCCGCGCCTCGGCAGGCAGCTGGCCGCTGCGGTCGCGCTGGTACAGCGCGGGCAGGAGCTTCCGGCGAGAGAGATCGCCGGAGCCGCCGAAGACGATGATGTCGAAAGGATCCACGGTGATAATGCGGGCTACCATGCGCTGAGGTTCCTCTTCAGGCGAGACGCTAGCATACGCACCTGCAGCAAATTGGCTAGGAGGCCGGTTAAGCGCTGTACTGCCTTGACGCAGAAGCCTTGCTGTCGTCATGGGGGCACATGACCCGTTCCATGCCCTTGCCCCGTACCGAAGAGGTGAGCGCCCGCTACCGGGACCTCGACCTGTGGGACAGCGCCGAGGCGGCGGAGGCTCTGTGGGAGGGGCAGATGGCCGCCGTCGCCGCCTTGCGCCCGGCGCTGCCGGCGCTCGCCGCCGCCGCCGATGCCGCCGCCGCCCGGCTCGCGAGCGAGGCCGGACGGCTGATCTACGCCGGCGCGGGCACCTCCGGCAGGCTCGCGGCACTCGACGCCGCCGAATTGCCGCCGACCTTCGATTGGCCGCATGAGCGAACCGCGTTGCTTATCGCCGGGGGCACGGCAAGCCTGCTTCGTGCCGCCGAGGGGGCCGAGGACGACACTGGCGCCGCCGACGTCGCCTTGGCGGAGTTGCAGGCGGGTTCGGGGGATGTGCTGGTCGCGCTCGCGGCGAGCGGCGGCACGCCCTTCACCGTCACCGCGGTGGAAAGCGCCCGCGCGCTCGGCGTGCTGACGATCGCCATCCTAAACAGCCCGGGCGCCCCATTGGTGGCCGCCGCCGAACACGCGATCCTGATCGACACCGGCGCCGAGGCTATCGCCGGTTCCACCCGCATGAAGGCGGGAACGGCGCAGAAGGCTGCGCTGACCTTGCTCTCGACCCTCATCATGATCCGCCTGGGCCGGATCCATGCCGGCCGGATGATCGAGATGCGGCCGACCAACGCCAAGCTGCTGGCACGGGCGCGGCGGATGGTGGCCGAGCTGACCGGATGCGATCCCGCGGCCGCGGCCGCCGCGCTCGACCATGCAGGCGGCAGCACGAAACTCGCCAGCCTCATGATCCTGAGGGAGCTTGATCGCGCCGCCGCCGAAGCTCTTCTCTTCCGCAATGGCGGCATCCTCCGGCAGGCGCTGGGGGACACAGGCGGCCCTTCCCTGTAGAAACGAGCCCTCGATCCAAAGGAACGGACGATGACAGAGACGATGCCGGCGACCGGATTCCGGATAGAACACGACGCGCTGGGGGACGTGCCGGTCCCCAGCGACCGGTTGTGGGGCGCCCAGACGGAACGCTCCATCCATAACTTCCCCATCGGCAGCGGCCGCTTCATCTGGACCCGTCCCGTGATCCGGGCGCTCGGCATCCTGAAGAAGGCCGCTGCTCAGGCGAATGGCGAGCTGGGCGAGTTGCCGCCCGAGAAGGTGGCGCTCATCGTCCAGGCGGCGGAGGAGGTCATCGAGGGCAAATGGGACCACGAGTTCCCGCTCGTCGTCTTCCAGACCGGCTCCGGGACCCAAAGCAATATGAACGCCAACGAGGTCATCGCCAACCGGGCAATCCAGATCGCCGGCGGCGTGCTCGGCTCGAAGAAGCCGATCAACCCCAACGACGATGTGAATCGCGGCCAGTCCTCCAACGACACCTTCCCGACGGCGATGTACATCGCCGCGGTCGAGGAGTTGTCGAACACGCTGCTCCCGTCGATCGAGGTGCTGCGCGCGACGCTCGACGCCAAGGCGAAGGCCTTCGCCGACGTCATCATGATCGGGCGCACCCATCTGCAGGATGCAACGCCGGTGTCGCTCGGGCAGGCGATCTCGGGCTGGGTCGCGCAACTCGCCGAATGCGCCCGCGCCATCGAGGCCGCGATCCCATGGCTGCTCGAGCTCGCGATCGGGGGCACCGCGGTGGGCACCGGGCTCAACGCCCATCCCAGGTTCGGCGACACTGCGGCGCGCTATATCGCCGTGGCGACCGGCCACGCGTTTGTTTCAGCACCGAACAAGTTTGCAGCTTTGTCGGCTCATGACGCGCTGGCGCATGCGAGCGCCACGCTTCGCACGCTGGCGGGTGCGCTGCTCAAAATCGCGAACGACGTGCGCTGGCATGCGAGCGGCCCGCGCGCGGGCTTGGGGGAAATCCACATCCCCGAAAACGAGCCCGGCTCCTCCATCATGCCGGGCAAGATCAACCCGACCCAGTGCGAGTCCATGACGATGGTCGCAGTGCAGGTGTATGGCAACGACGCCGCGGTCGGCTTCGCGGCCAGCCAGGGCAACTTCCAGCTCAACGTGTACAAGCCCGTGATGCTGCACAACGTGCTGGAGTCGATCACGTTGATGAGCCAGTCGATCCGGGCCTTCGACACCCATTGCGCGCAAGGGATCGAGCCCAACTATCCGCGCCTGAAGCACAATCTGGAAAGTTCGCTGATGCTGGTGACGGCGTTGAACCGGCACATCGGCTACGAGAAGTCAGCCCAGATCGCGCTGAAGGCGCATCGTGAGGACAGCAGCCTCAAGCAGGCGGCGCTTGCGCTGGGTTTCGTGACGGAAGAGCAGTTCGACGCCTGGGTGCGGCCGGAGGATATGCTGGCGCCGAGCGCCGGCTAGCCTGAGCGGGTCCGGGGCTCAGTTCACCAGGTTGTTGTAGTTAACCCAGCCCCGGATGGCGCCGTCCGGAGTGCTCATCTGCATCTGAAATGTCGGCTCCCGCATTCCATCCGTGACGCGAGTAGTTCTCGAGGGAGTCTTTCGACGGACAGATGGGGATGTCGCCTCGGACAAAGACGGGACGCGACAAGGCCAGCGAGTGGAGCGCCGACGTGACCAAATTTCCCGTAACGAAATAATCCCAGATGCTACTCTCGCTCATTCCCTCCACTCACCATGCGGCCATCTACGCTCGTGTATCTATCAAAGTTGATAAGGGTAACGTCAAAATTATCTTGGTGCAAAACTATAACTTTGTTCTCGAGGTTCTGGCTCAGGAAGGAAAACTGGATCGGGCGGCTAGTTCCTTGTGCTGCGCTCGCATCACGATCATGGGATGGGATGCCCTTCAGGCGCCTTAACGAGATCCGACTTGCAGCGGTGTAGGCCGTCAGGACCGGGTCACCGGACGAAGTGGCAAGGTCACCGCTCACAATCGTGACGCTTCCACTTGATGTCTTTGGCTTAATGCCATCTAGAAGTAGAGCAACCTTTGGACGGACATGTGACCGATAATCGGATCAGACCCGTACCGATCGTCGGCATCGGCGCTTCGGCAGGAGGCATCGAAGCATTCCGTAAGTTCTTCGAGATGATGCCGGCGCATAGCGGGTTGGCATTCGTCGTTGTCCTGCACCTGCCCGCCAACCGCAAAAGCCTGCTGCCGGAGATCCTCAGCCGGTGGACGAGTATGCCGATCGTCGAAGCCGCCGACGGATGCGCACTGGAAGCCGATACCGTCTACGTGCCTCAGGCAGGGTCGATCGTGACCTTTCGCGACGGCAAACTTCACCTGCATCAACCGGCCAAGGACGAACCGCCCGAACCCATCCCCATCAGCGTCTTTTTCGACAGCCTCGCGCAGGCGCTGCACGAGGACGCGATCGGCGTCATTCTCTCGGGCACCGGAAGCGACGGCGCCCTCGGGCTCAAGGCGATCAAGACCTGCGGCGGCCTGACCCTCGCGCAAGGCACCGACGGCAGTTCGCCTCTGCATGGCGGCATGCCCGATAGCGCCATCGCCACCGGGGCGGTGGACATCGTCGCCTCCGCCGAGGACATGCCCCGGCATATCATCGCGGCACAGAAGGTAAGGCGGCAGGAAGCGGAGCTGGCCGGATCGTCGGGACTGATCAATGATGCCGAACGGCTCGCCATCTGCGCCATCCTGACCCGGGATCTCGGCCACGACTTCGCCGGCTACAAGGACAAGACCTTCATGCGCCGGGTGCAGCGTCGCAAGCAGGTCGTCGGGCTGGGGGAAACCGACGCCTACATCCAGCGCCTGGAACGCGACCGCTCAGAAGTGCTGATGCTGTTCCGCGACCTGCTCATCGGCGTCACCAGCTTTTTCCGGGATGCCGAGACATTCGAAACCTTGCGCCAGATCGTCGTGCCCCGGCTGTTCCAGGGCAAAAGCGCGGATAGCAATGTCCGTGTGTGGGTGCCAGGCTGCGCGACCGGCGAGGAAGCGTACTCCATCGCGATCCTGCTCGCGGAGTATGCCGGACAGTTGCCCGCTCCAGCGCCGCGCATCCAGGTGTTCGCGACCGATATCGACGAAGCCGCCATCACCACCGCGCGGGCCGGCCGCTATCCCTCGGCCCTGATGAGCGCGATCTCGCCCGCTCACCTGGAGCGGTTCTTCGTGATGAGCGGCGACGGCGCCTACACCGTGAAAAAGCAGGTGCGGGAACTCTGCACCTTCTCCGCCCACAGCCTGACGCGCGACCCGCCGTTCTCGCGCATCGACCTCATCTCCTGCCGCAACCTGCTCATCTACCTCGACAGCGATCTGCAGTCGGCCATCATTCCCGCGTTTCACTACGCCCTTGTGCCCGACGGGATCCTGCTGCTCGGGAGTGCCGAGACCGTCTCCCGGCACGAGACCCTGTTCGAGGCTCTGGACAGACCGCACCGGATCTTTCGGCGCCGCAACACGCCGAGCCCACCGCTCCAGATGCATAGCCGCACCCTTCCACGCGAACTGCAAATCTCCTCGGATGCGCCGGCGGGTTCGTCGCCGGTCCGCCGTGGCAACCTGAGATCGGCGAACCGCGCCAATGCGCGGGTGCTCGAGCGCTTCGGGCCAGCCTTCGTCGTGGTCGGCGCCGACGGCCTCATCGCCCAGTATTCGAGCCGCATCGGACGCTTCCTCGAGCCACCGCCGGGCGTGCCCAGCCAGAACGCCTTCGACATGGCGCGGGGCGGCCTCAGGCTGCATCTCCGCGGCGCACTGAAGCAGGCGGTGGAGAGCGGGCGCAGCGTCGAGCTGCCGCACGTACCCGTGTCAATCCCGGGCGAAGGCCACCGGCACATCACGCTCGCGGTGGATCCCCTGTTCGAGCAAGGCGCCAGCACGCTCTACCTCGTCGTCTTCCTGGAGGCCGCCCAGCCATCCGATCGCACGGACGCCGATGGACGCGCCGAGCCACCTGGCACCATCGACCAGCGGCTTGAGTCGGAACTCCGCGACGTGCGGGAGCAGCTGCAGGCGATCACCGAGGAGCACGAGACCGCGCTCGAAGAATTGCGCAGCTCCAACGAAGAGCTGCATTCGGTCAATGAAGAGCTGCAGTCGACCAATGAGGAACTGGAAACCTCGAAGGAAGAAATCCAGTCGATCAATGAAGAGCTGCAGACGGTCAATACCCAGCTCTCGGTCAAGCTCGACGAGCTTGACCGGAAGAACATGGATCTCAAGAACCTGTTCGAGAGCACCGAGGTCGCGACGATTTTCCTGGACCGCTTCCTCATCGTGCGTGGCTTCACCCCGGCGGTCGCCAATATCTACAACCTGATCCCGAGCGACCAGGGCCGCCCGCTGACCGACATCGTCAGCCGGCTGCGCTATACGGGCGTGCGGGAGGATGTGCAGAGCGTGCTCAACACGCTGGAACCGCTGGAACGCCGCGTGACGCGCGATGACGGCTCCATGCACTATCTGATGCGTGCGCAACCCTACCGCACACCGGACAGCACGGTGGATGGCGCGGTGATGACGTTTGTGGACGTCACAAGCATCGTCAAGGCGGAAGAGCATCAGCGTCTGCTCGTCGATGAACTCAACCACCGCGTCAAGAACATGCTGACCGTGGTGATCTCGCTGGCGACACAGACCTTGCGGCGGTCGCCGACACTGGAGGCGTTCTCGGAAACCTTTCTCGGCCGCATCCACGCCCTCACGGCTGCCTATTCCCTGCTCAGCAGCGAGTCCTGGCAGACGGTGGCGCTACGCGACATCCTCATGGAGGAGTTTCGCCCCTTCCTGGTGGGCGACGGTAGCAACATCGTCGCCACCGGCCCGCGTGTGCTTCTGGAGCCGCGCGCGGCTCTCGCTCTGGGCATGGCGGTTCACGAACTCACGACAAATGCCATCAAATACGGCGCCCTGTCCGTGCCGGAAGGCAAGGTTCGCGTGGACTGGTCGGTCGAAACGGACCCCAAGGGCGAGACCCTTGTGCTCGACTGGGTCGAGACCGGTGGCCCCACGGTCGGGCGCCCGAACGGGAATGGCTTCGGCATGCTGCTCATCGAGCGTGGGCTGAAACAAGATATGTCGGCGGAAATCAAGGTGGAATTCCCGCCGACAGGCGTCTGTGCCCGCTTACGAGCCCCGCTCTACCCGCAGGGGATAATGGCCCCGGAGACTGCTTCCGCATGAGCACCGAGGGACCCATGCTGACTGGGCTTCGCGTTCTGGTCGTGGAAGACGAGATGCTGGTCTCGCTGCTGATCGAGGAGATGCTGATCGACCACGCTTGCGCCATCATCGGGCCGTTCGCGTCCGTGCCCGCCGCGGTGGAGGCCGCGATGACCGAGGAGATCGACGTGGCCCTTCTCGACGTGAACATCGGCGGGCTCAAGGTCTATCCCGTGGCCAACGCGCTGATGGCTCGCCGCATTCCGTTTCTCTTCCTCTCGGGCTACGGTGAGAGCGCCGTTCCCAAGGACCGGCCGGAATGGCGGGTTTGCTCGAAGCCGTTTCGCGAAGGCGATCTGATCGAGATGATGTCCCAGCAACTGGCCGACGCCCCAGCCCAGGCAGGCGGTGGCGCTGACGTCTGAGCGGGACCTGCTGCACGCTATGTTCGCGGCGGCGGTCGAAGCGGCGGCCCCGGCCTCCTGCGTGCCGCCCTATCTGCCGGAGCCGCCGCGCCACGGCCGCACCGTGGTCGTGGGCGCGGGCAAGGCTGCGGCAACCATGGCCGCTTCGGTCGAGGCGCATTGGCCGCAATCGGCGCCGCTCTCGGGGCTCGTCATTACCCGTTACGGCCACGGCGTCGGCGTCTTGCCACGCATCGAGGTGGTCGAGGCCAGCCATCCGGTGCCCGACGCCGCCGGCGCAGAGGCCGCATCACGCATCCTCGGCATGGTGCGGGGACTGACCCCTGAGGACCTCGTGCTCTGCCTTATCTCGGGCGGCGGATCGTCCCTTCTGGCGCTGCCCGCGCCCGGCCTCACGCTCGCCGACAAGCAAGCGGTGAACCGCGCCCTGCTGCGCTCGGGAGCCGGCATTCACGAGATGAATTGCGTGCGGAAGCATCTCTCGGCCATCAAGGGCGGCAGGCTGGCAGCAGCGGCGGCGCCGGCCCGCGTCGTTACCCTCGTGATCTCCGATGTGCCGGGGGACGATCCATCGGTGATTGCGTCCGGCCCGACCGTGCCCGATGCGACGACGCTCGCCGACGCCCGCGCCGTGCTGGCGCGCTACGGCATCACGCCGCCCGCCGCCGTCGAGGCGCATCTGTGGGACCCGGGGGCGGAAACGCCGAAGCCGCAAGCTCCGAGCTTCCACCGCAGTGAGACGCACGTCATCGCGAGCCCGCAGGCGTCGCTGGAGGCAGCGGCCGCCGTGGCCCGGGCTGCGGGCATCCTGCCGGTCATTCTCGGCGACGCCATCGAGGGTGAAGCGGCGGAGGTCGCGCGTGTCATGGCGGGCATCGCGAAGCACTGCGCGCTGCATGGTCAACCGGCGGCGCCGCCTTGCGTGCTCATTTCCGGCGGCGAGACAACGGTCACCGTGCGCGGGCAAGGGCGCGGCGGACGCAACGCGGAGTTCTTGCTTGCCCTCGCCGTCGCCCTCGACGGCCATACGGGCATCTGGGCGGTCGCCTGCGACACGGACGGCATCGACGGCACGGAGGACAACGCCGGAGCGTCGCTTTCGCCCGATACCCTCGCGCGCGCCCGCGCCTTGGGCATTGATGTGCGGGACCGGCTGGCCGATAACGACGGCTACGGCGTGTTCACGGCCTTGGGCGACCTTGTCGTCACCGGCCCGACCTTGACCAACGTCAACGATTTCCGCGCGATCCTGATCAGAGGGTGACGATGACCGAGCACACCATCCCAAATCGTTTTGCGGGGCAGGTGGCCGTCATCACCGGCGGCGCCGCGGGCATCGGGCTCGAGATCGCCGCGCGCATCACTCGCGAGGGCGGACAGGTGAGCCTGTGGGACCGCGACGCTGCCCGCCTGGACGCGGCACAGGCGACATCCGGCGCCGCTCACGCGCACATGCTCGACATCGGCGATGCGGAGGCGGTCGCGCAGGCGGCTTCGGCGACCGCAGCCGCGCTCGGCAAGATCGACGTGCTTGTCTGCAGCGCCGGCATCACCGGGCCGAACACGACCGTCGCCGAATACCCGGTGGCGGAGTGGCGCCGGGTGATCGACGTGAACCTCAACGGCATCTTTTACTGCAACAAATACGTCGTGCCGTTCATGGACCGGAACGGTTACGGCCGCATCGTGAACATCGCGTCCGTTGCCGGCAAGGAGGGCAACCCGAACGCCTCAGCCTACAGTGCGTCCAAGGCCGGCGTCATCGGGCTCACGAAGTCGCTCGGCAAGGAACTGGCGAAGACAGAGATCCGGGTTAACTGCGTCACGCCGGCGGCGGTCCGCACCGCCATCTTCGACCAGATGACGCAACAGCACATCGACTTCATGCTGTCGAAGATTCCAATCGGCCGTTTTGGCGAGATCGATGAGGTGGCATCGCTCGTCTGCTGGCTGGCGAGCACCGAAGCCTCGTTCACCACCGGTGCCGTCTTCGACGTTTCGGGCGGCCGCGCCACCTACTGAGCAGGCGCCGGCGGCTCGGGAAGCAGCGTTCAACCGCCGCCGGTCAGCCAGGTCAGTGCGTTGATCCAGAGCTTTCCGAAGCCCTCCCACTGCGAGAAGCTGTCCGGGACCCAGTGAGGACCGATGTCGGAGGTCCAGACGAGGGTTCGGCCACGGCCGTAATGCCCGCTGACGAGCAACGGATGGCCGCCCTCCGCCGCCGGCAACTGGGCGAGCACCTCGATATCGGCGCGGCTCCGCACCATGACCTCGTTCGCGCCAAGCAGGAGCGGCCAATCCCGCCCGAGGCCACGCAAAATCGGATTGTCGGGCTCGCCCACGATCTCCGGCACAAACCCTTCCGGCACCTCGATCCGGTCGTCATAGGGATGGCAGGTTACCGGCAGCGCATCCTCCACCGGGGTTCCGCGCCAGCGCGCGCGACCGTCGATGCCCTGGAAGCTGAGGTAGCCGCCGATCATCATCAGCCCGCCCCCGGCGCGGGTCCAGTCGCGAATGACCTTGAGGCGGTTCGGCATAGGCTTCCCCTGCATCCAGACCGCCGGCGGCAGCAGGAAGGTGTTGGAGCCGATGTCCGACAGGATGATGGCCTCGTAATCGGCGAGCCCGGCGGCGGTGAACGGGAAGTTCGTCGCCGCCTCATGCGAGGGCATGTAGACCAGTTCGAACGGCGTGTCCTTGAGGACTTTGACCAGAGGCTCCGCGCCCAGATGGAAGCTGACGCTGCCGAACTGGTCGAAGCCCTTGTAGTGGGTGGCGGACGTGACCCAGCTCTCGCCCGCCAAAAGCACTTTCCGCCTTGCCATCGCGCGCAATCCTTGATCGTTACGCTCGCATCAAGCCGTGACGATGAACGCGGCGTCAACCGAAGCTTCAGCAGATCGTCACAGGGTGCCGAACGACCTGCTGCGTGAACCGGTGTCGCTCCTCTGCGCGGGAGCCTGAGCGTGAGCGTTACGTTGACGGTGCAATTAGGAGAAGGGCCGCAATGGCATTCGCGCGTCGTCCTCGCTATGAGCCCCCCGAGGCAACGGAGTGGCGGCATGTTCGACCGATGTCATTGGCTTAACGAACCGGCGACGTGGAGCGTTAGCGGCGGCGCACTTCATGTGGTGACGGATGAGGCGACCGACTTCTGGCGCGAAACCCAATACGGTTTCATCCGCCACAGCGGGCACGTCTTTGGAACTGCGGTTTCCGGCGGGTTTACCGCCACCTTGCGCATCCGCGCCGGCTACAAGAGCCTTTACGATCAGGCGGGGATGATGATCCTCATCGACGAGACGCGCTGGGTCAAAGCCGGCATCGAACTTTCGGACGGCGCCGCGCAACTCAGCAGCGTGCTGACGCTCGGGCGCTCCGACTGGGCGACCGGGCTGTTCCAGGGCGACGCCGCCGACTTCTGGATCCGGGCAACAATCGATCGTGGCGTGCTCCGCCTGCAGGCGTCGGCAGATGGCTTGAGGTGGCCCCTGCTCCGGCTCTGCCCGTTTCCGGAGGGCGGTCCCTACATGGTCGGGCCGATGTGCTGCACGCCGGAACGCGCGGGGCTCGCGGTCGCCTTTTCCGATTTCAGCGTCACGGCATCAGTCGCGAAGGATCTGCACGACCTGTCGTGAGGATGGTCTCAGAGCTTGCCAGGCACCGGCGGTAGCTTGAGGGCCTGGCGAACCTCGGCGCGCGCACGGATGAAGTCGGTCATGAAACGCGGTTCGTGGAAGAACACGCTGTCGATGACCGTGCCGGCGATCCGCCCGGCTTCGACATCCGTCGGAAAATGGGCGCCGGCAACCACGCGGTTGTAGCCGTATTCGGCTGCCCGATCGAAGATGGGTACAGATTTCTCCGGCACCATGTTCGCCAGAAGTATCGCCATGACATAGGCGAAGGCCGTGTGCCCGCTGGGGTAGGAGGGCGTGGCTTTCGGATAGAGCATCGGCGTGAGGTCGGCGTTCACCTGATACGGCCGCGGACGCGCGAAATGCGTTTTTGCCTGCTCCACGATCTTGTTCTCGTCCGCATAGACACGCTTGAAGAACTTCGTCGCGAAGGGCAGGTTCTGCGGGGTGAAGCCCGCTCCCAGGACATCCGCGAAGCGGAATACCGTTCTCTCATGGTCCTCTTCCGCCGCCACTGCCGCGTCGGCGTTCCGGTCGCGCTCGGCGTTCATGACCGCCGTCAGGTCAGTGGTCTCCGCTGCCGAGCCCAGCGCCGGCGGCGGGGCCAGCAGATGATCCAGATCGACCTGCGAGGCCTCGATGTAGAAGGTCCCGCTGCTGTTCGTATGGACCAGCGCCGTATGGGCTCGCGCATCCTGAGCAAACGCCAGCGTTCCGGCAGCAAGCAGGCAGGGCAAGAGGCGCAACATGCTGATCCTTGAGGCTATGTCACGTGCGTCATACCGCAGCCGGATGGGCCGGTCATCCAGGGTTGTCTCACAACAGCCCCCTGACTAGGTTTCGTGGCAACCGCCGATAGGAGAGCGCAGATGCAGAACCGCACGTTCGGGCGCGAGGGGCGCTCCGTGAGCGAGATCGGGTTTGGGGCCTGGGCCATCGGCGCAAGCTGGGGTCAGGTCGATGACACCGCCGCCAGGCAGGCTTTGCATGCCGCACTCGATGCCGGGGTGACATTCATCGACACCGCGGACGTCTATGGCGACGGCCATTCCGAACGGCTGATCGCCGGCGTGCTGAAGGAGCGTGGCGGCACGCGGCCCTATGTCGCGACCAAGGCTGGCCGGCGCCTGCCGAAACAGGTCGTCGAGGGCTATACCTTCGACAACCTCTCGGGCTGGATCGAGCGCAGCCTTCGCAACCTCGAGGTCGACACCCTTGATCTCGTCCAGCTGCACTGCCCGCCGACGGACGTCTATTACCGGCCCGAGGTGTTCGAGGCGCTCGACACGCTGAAAACCCAGGGCAAGATCCGGGACTACGGCGTCAGCGTGGAGCGGGTCGAGGAAGCGCTCAAGGCGATCGAGTTTCCCGGCGTCATCAGCGTCCAGATCATCTTCAACATCTTCCGCCAGCGCCCGGCTGAACTCTTTTTCGCGGAGGCCCGGAAGCGGCAGGTCGCCATCATCGCGCGCGTGCCGCTCGCCAGCGGGCTGCTCTCGGGCAAGTTCCGCGCGGACTCCAAGTTCGAGGAGAGCGATCACCGGCAGTTCAACCGCAACGGCGAGGCCTTCGATGTGGGCGAGACCTTCTCCGGCGTGCCATACGATGTGGGCCTCCGCGCCGTGGAGCGGCTGCGTCCGCTGGTGGGGGGCGACACCACGATGGCGCGGTTCGCGCTCCGCTGGATCCTGATGTTCGACGCGGTGACGGTCGCCATACCCGGCGCGCGCAATGCTGAGCAGGCGCAGTCCAACGCCGCCGCCGCCGATCTGCCGCCGCTGCCGGACCCTGTAATGGCGCAACTGCGCGCGATCTACGACGAGGACATCCGGCCCCATGTGCACGCGCGCTGGTAGGCGCGCCCACACCTCACGCGTGACGGTCGGCGAGGATCATCGCGCTCGCCTTCTCGGCGATCATGATAGTCGGCGAGTTGGTGTTGCCGGAGGTGATGCGCGGCATCACGGAAGCGTCGACCACCCGTAAGCCCGTCACCCCGCGCACCCGCAGACGCCCATCCACCACGGCCATCGGATCGTGGTCGAGGCCCATCTTGGCCGTGCCGACCGGGTGGAAGATCGTGGTGGCGACCGCCCTCGCCGCCTCCTCGAGTTCGGCATCGGTTGCGAGCCCCGGTCCCGGCTTGACCTCCACCGGCTTATAGGGCGCGAGCGCCGGCTGCGACACGATGCGGCGCACCAGCCGCAGGGCATCGACCGCGACCCGCCGGTCCTCCAGCGTCTCCAGGTAGTTGGGCTGGATGCGCGGACGGGTGACGCCGTCGCGTCCGATCTCTCCGGCATGGACCGAACCACGGCTGCTCGGGCGCAGGTTGCAGACGCTCGCGGTGAAGGCCGGAAAGCGGTGCAGCGCGTCGCCGAAGCTGTCGAGCGAAAGCGGTTGGATGTGGAACTGTAGGTTGGGGGTGGCGTAGTCGCTGGATGACCGGGCGAAGGCGCCGAGTTGCGACGGCGCCATCGTCAGCGGCCCCCGCCGCTGCAGCACGTACTGCAACCCCATCAGCCCGCGCTTCCAAAGCTTCGCGTAATCGTCGTTCAGGGTGCGGATGCCGGAGACGCCGAAGACCGGCCGCAGTTGCAGGTGGTCCTGCAGGTTCTCGCCGACGCCCGGCAGGTCGGCGATCACCGGGATGCCCAGGGCTTGCAGCCGCTCGGCCTGGCCGATGCCGGAAAGCTCCAGCAGCACGGGCGAGCCGACGGTGCCTGCCGCCAGGATGACCTCCGCCCGGGCGTCGGCGGTGAAGCGCTCGCCGCCACGGCTCAACACGACGCCGGAGGCCCGGCGCTCCTCGAACAGGATGCGTTCGGCCTGGATGCCGGTTTCCAGCCTCAGATTGGGCCGGTGGAGCGCCGGCCGCAAAAAGCCACGCGCGGTGCTCCAGCGGCGGCCCCGGCGCTGATTCACCTGAAAATAGGAGGAGCCTGAGTTGTCGCCGCCGTTGAAGTCGTCGACCGGCGGTATCCCGGCGCTCGCCATCGCTGCCCGGACGACGTCCAGAACAGGCCAATGAATGCGCGGATGCTCGACGCGCCACTCGCCGCCCGCACGATGCAGCGGACCGGGCGGCGCGATGTGATCCTCGTGCTTGAGGAAATAGGGCAGCACGTCGTCCCACCCCCAGCCGGTGAGGCCGAGCTGCCGCCAGCCGTCGTAGTCGGCCGCCTGCCCGCGCATGTAGATCATGGCGTTGATGGCGGAGCTGCCGCCGATGACCCGGCCGCGCGGATAGGCGAGGATGCGGCCGCCGAGCCCCGGCACCGCCTCGGTCCGGAACATCCAGTCGGCGCGCGGGTTGTTGATGGCGAAGAGGTAGCCGACCGGCACGTGGAACCAGATCCAGTTGTCCTGGCCACCGGCCTCCAGCAGCAGCACGCGGTGGCTGGGATCGGCGGAGAGCCGGTTGGCCAGCACGCACCCCGCCGACCCGGCACCGATGATGATGGTGTCGTACGTACCCAAGGAGGCCGGGTTGGCTGCCGCGTCCATCAGCCGGACGCGCCGCCGGAGAGTTTCGCCTGCTCCGCGCGGACATCCCTGGCCAGACGCTCGAGTTCGGCATCCTCCACGCCATGGAGGCGCAACCCGTCGCAGGTGCGGAACAGGTAGTCGGCGGAACTGCCGAGAGAACCCGCGGCGGTCGCGAGCCTGCGGACGATCTCGGCCTCGGGCAGGTCGCCGGCGTAGTGGTCACCTTCCGGGTTGACGGTGAAGGCGATACCGATGCCGAAGCGCACGCCGTGCTCATCCAGCAGATCGACCCAATGAGGCACATAGGCGCCGGTCAACATCTCGCGCCGCCAGAGCAGGGTCAGCTCCGCCACCGCCGAGGCTTCCTCGATCCGCAAGGCGACGCCGACGCAGTCACCGCCGGGTTCGAGGCCGAGGACAAGACCGGGGTTGTCGGCAGAGCCTCTGCCCGCGCGCGTGGATAGGCAAAAGGCGCGGTGCCACCCCTCGATGCGGGCGACACGCCGCTCGGTGTTGTGGATCGTCGGGTTCCAGATCAGGGAGCCGTAACCAAAGAGCCAGACGTCGCCGGGCGGCCGGTTCTGCATGAAGCAATGAAGGGATGCCGCGCGCTCGGCCTCGGACCAGCACTGGAGATCGGGCGCTTCCTGAGCAACCAGTGCGTCGATGCCGCCGGCTTCTATGAAGGCGCGGGTCAACAGGAAGTCGTCGGCCATCCGTTCCGCATCCGCTTGACGTGGTAGCGCTACCCCTTCTCCATCCCCGCCTGGCAAAGCGGCGTCAAGCGGGCTGGGTGCGGGGCTCCTGCCACCCTATGGTAGAGCGAGACAGTTTAGAACCGCATAACGGAGGGAGGCGACATGAGCCAGGCATCCGCGGCCGGAGGCGGCCGACTGCAGGGCAAGTCCGCGATCATCACAGGCGCCGCGAACGGCATCGGACGTGCAACCGCCATCCGCTTCGCCTCGGAAGGCGCACGGTTGACGCTCAACGACGTGGATCAGGCGGCGCTCGACAATCTGGTGGAGACGATTGAAGTCGCCGGCGGTTTCGCTCTGGGCGTTGCCGGGGATGTCTCCAGCCCGGAAGACGTACGGGGCCTCATCGCCGAGGCCGTGGCCGCCTATGGGCAGGTGGACATCATGGTCGCCAATGCCGGGATCATCCCCGAGGCCGACCTGCCGGGCGCCACCGGCGAGTTGTGGGACCGGACGATGGCGGTCAACGCCCGTGGCATGTTCCTGAGCTGCAAGTATGCCGCTGCCGAAATGCTGAAGGCGGGGGGCGGCGCGATCGTCTGCCTCTCCTCGGTGTCGGGCGTTGTTGGCCAGAAGGCCCAGGTCATCTACGGTCCGTCCAAGTTCGCGGCCTCCGGCCTCACCAGGCACCTCGCCGTCGAACTGGCCGGGCACGGCATTCGCGTCAATGCAGTGGCTCCGGGCACGATCAATACCGGGCCGGTCGCCCGCATGGACCCGGAGGGCATCAAGGCGGGGATAGCCCGCCATCCGATGGGACGCATCGGCGAACCGTCGGAGGTGGCCAATGCGATCCTGTTCCTGGCCTCGGACGAGGCATCCTTCATCACCGGCGCCATCCTGCCCGTCGATGGCGGCTTTCTGGCCCAATAACGAGTGAGAGACTTTAGATGAAACGCCGGCGCTACCAGGGACGCGATGTCGCGCGAGCCCTTACGATCGAGGACCTGCGGCAGATGGCTCGCCGCAGGGCACCCAATTTCGCCTGGGAATATGTCGAAGGCGGCGCCGAGGAGGAGGTCACGCTCAGGCGCAACCGCGAGGTCTTCGACGACATCGCGCTCGTGCCGCGAACGCTGGTCGATGTCTCGAACCGGCGCCTCGGCATCCAGTTGTTCGGCCGCGACAGCGCCTTCCCGTTCCTGATCGGGCCGACCGGGTTCAACGGCTTCATGACGCATGAGGGCGACGTGCAGCTGGCGACGGCTGCCGCCCGCGCGGGCATCCCCTTCACCCTCAGCACGGTGTCGACCGTGGCCCTGGACGAGGTCGCGCGTCGGGCCGGCGGCCGGCTCTGGATGCAGCTCTACCTGTTCCGCGACCGTGACTGGGCGCGCGGGCTGATCGAGCGGGCCGAGCGGGCGGGCTACGAGGCCCTCATGCTGACGGTGGATATCTCCGTTTACGGCAACCGGGAGTGGGACGCGCGGAACTTTGCCAAGCCGGGGCAGCTCGATCTCCGGAACAAGATCGAGACGCTGATGCATCCGCGATGGCTTTTCGATGTGATGATCCCTCACGGGACGCCACGCCTCGCCAACGTCACCGAACTCCTGCCGCCGGGAATGACCTCTGCGCGTGGCGCATCCGCGCCGCTCGGGCGGCAGCACAACCCCTCCCTCAACTGGGACGATGTGGCGTGGCTGCGGGACCTCTGGCCGCGCAAGCTCATCATCAAGGGCGTCAACAGCGTCGCCGACGCGACGCGGGCGGCGCAATACGGCGTCGACGGCGTGGTGTTGTCGAACCACGGCGGGCGGCAGCTCGACGGTGCCGTCTCGCCCATGGAGGTGCTGCCCGAGGTGGTGGCGGCGCTCAAGGGCCAGCTCACCATCATGCTCGACGGAGGCTTCCGCCGCGGGTCGGACATCGTGAAGGCGCTGCTTCTGGGCGCCGACGCGGTGCTGATCGGCCGCGCCGGCCTCTACGGACTAGGCGCCGGCGGCGGCGCGGGGGCGGCGCGCGCAATCGATATCCTGGCGAACGAGATCGACCGCGTGGTCGGGTTGCTCGGCACCGACACCATTGCGGGCCTCGATCCTGGCTGCGTCAGATGGCGCAGCCAGGGGCGGCTCTACAAGGGAGCGTCGGGCGAGGGGCCTGAGTCGTAGCCGCCCCAGACCGACTGGTCGTATTCGATGACGGAGCCGGTCATCAGCCCGGACTCCGGCGAGGCAAGGAAGGCCACCGCACGCGCAACCTCGGCGGGATCGATCAGGCGTCCCGCCGGCTGCCGGCTCGCGGCGGCATCCAGCCAATCGGGGTCTGCGCCGTGGAACTCGCGCTGTATGCGGTCCTCGCCGTCGGACGCCATCCAGCCGATGTTCAGCGCATTCACCCGGATCCGGTTCCGCAACAGAGCATAGGCGGTGTTGCGGGTGAGCGTCGCCAAGGCGCCCTTGGAGGCCGAGTACGCAGCGATGAACGGCTGCCCGGCGAGCGCCGACATCGAGCCGATGTTGACGATGGTGCCCTCGATGCCGTCCCGCCGCATCAGCTTGATGGCCTCCTGCATCAGGAAGAAAGGCCCGCGGACGTTGATCGCGAAGATGCGGTCGAAAAGCTCCGGCGAAGTGTCGAGGATGGTGCCGCGATCGGTGTTGCCGGCGGAATTGACGAGGGTGTCGACGCGGCCGAACGTCCGGTCCGCCTCGCCCACGACGTGCCGGCAAGACTCCACATCCTGCACATCCGCCTGCACGAAAACCGTACGCACGCCCGTCTCGGACAAAATCCGCGCCGCCACCGCCTCGCCGCGTTCCGTGCTGCGGCCGGTGATGACGACGCCGGCCGCATGACGCGCCGCCAGTTCACGGGCAATGGCAGCGCCAAGCCCCTGCGTCGCCCCGGTCACGATGGCGACCTTTCCAGACATATCAAACATTCCGTTCCTCCCCTCTTTCTCGAATGCGCGTTCCCGTTCCAGGACTATCGCGGACCCGAAGATTTAGCGAGAGGGCGGATTGACCTCATCGGCTTTGGCGTAGGCGCGTGCGACCGCAGGCCGGGCCTTCATCGTGCCGAACCAGCGCTTGAGGTTGGGGAAGTCGTCGAGGTTCTGCCCCTGGCGCTCATACGGCACGATCCAGGGATAGCTCGCCATATCCGCGATCGTGTATTCGACCGCCAAATATTCGCGATCCGCCAGATGGCGGTCGAGCACGCCGTAGAGCCGCGCCGTTTCACCGACGAAGCGCTTCATCGCATAGGGGATTTTCTCGGGCGCAACGTTGTTGAAGTGGTGCGTCTGCCCGGCCATCGGCCCGAGACCGCCGACCTGCCAGAACAGCCATTCCAGCGTCACCACGCGCTGCCGCAGATCCGCCGGTATGAACCGGCCGGTCTTCTCGGCGAGGTAGAGCAATATGGCGCCGGACTCGAAAACCGAGATCGGCTCGCCGCCGCCGGCGGGCTCGTCGTCGACGATGGCCGGGATTTTGTTGTTCGGCGCGATTTCGAGGAATTGCGGCTGGAACTGCTCGTCCTTCCCGATGTTGATGGGATGGATGCGATAGGGCAGGCCCGCTTCCTCCAGGAAGATCGTGATTTTGTGCCCGTTCGGCGTCGTCCAGTAATAGAGGTCGATCAAGCCGCTTCTCCTGTTATTCCGCCGGCGTGGGTATGGGCCCTGCCGGCATTGCGATGTGGCCGTGGGCCAGCTCGACACGGCGGTCGTGCAGCCGCGCCACCGATTCCCGGTGGGCGATCGAGATCAGGGTCGTCTTGGGCAACCGCGTCCGCAGCAGGGCATAGAGCGCCGCCTCCGCCTCGGGGTCGAGATTGGCTGTCGCCTCGTCCAGGAACAGCCAGTCGGGCTTGAGCAGCAGGGCGCGGACGATGGCGAGCCGCTGCTGCTCCCCGCCCGACAGGGCCTGCGTCCAGTTCCGGCGCTCCTCCATCTGCGGCAGGAGGTGGCCAAGGCCGCAATCGGTCATGGTGGCCGTCAGCTCGGCCTCGGAGATGGTGGTCGCATCCCCCGGGTAGGTCGCCGCACGGCGCAGCGTGCCTAGCGGAAGGTAAGGCCGCTGGGGCAGGAACAGGCTTTCGCCCGCGGGCAGCGTGATGGTGCCGGTACCATAGGGCCAGATGCCGGCCATAGCCCGGAACAGCGTCGACTTGCCGGCGCCCGAGGCCCCCGTGATGACGATCGACTCGCCCGGCCGCAGCCGCAGCTGGGCGTGCTCCATCAGCGGCTTGCCACTTGGCAGGAGCAGAGTGACATCGTCGAGCACCACATCCTGGCCGCCGGTGAGGGTGTGCGGCCCGTCATGCGCATGGGCGCGCGCTTCGTCGATCGACCGCTTGAAGGTGCCGAGACGTTCGACGGTCGCGCTCCATGAGGCCAGACTTGCGTAGCTGTTGACGAACCAGGACAACGCCGACTGCACCTGCCCGAAGCCGTCGCTGATCCGGGTCAGCACGCCGAGTGCGATCGCGCCCGAGAAGTAGCGCGGCGCCGCGACGACGATGGGGAAGATGTTCGCCACCTGGCCGTAGCCGGTGGTCAGCATGTTGAGGCTCTTGGTCCGCCGCATGATCTGCCACCAGTTCTCGACCACGCCGGTGAACCGCGTGCGCAACTCGCCCCGCTCCTCGGTCTCGCCGCTGTAGAGCGCCACGCCCTCGGTATTCTCGCGCAGGCGCATGAGGGCGAAGCGGAAGTCGGCTTCGACACGCTGCTGGTTGAAGGTGAGGCGCACCAGCGGGCGGCCGATGAGGTGGGTCAGCCAGGTGCCGCAGACGGCGTAGATGAGAGCCACCCAGACCATGTAGCCGGGAATGGTCACGCCGAGGATGGTGATGGAACCCGACAGCGCCCAGAGGATGCCGAGGAAGCTGAACAGGGTGACGATGTTCGACATGAGGTCGAGCCCGAGGCTCAGCGTGCTCGAGACGAAGCTGTTGATGTCCTCGCTGATGCGCTGATCCGGGTTGTCGGTACCCTCGCCGCCAGGCCGCGAGGTCAGGCTCATGCGGTAGTAGGTCCGGTCGCCCATCCAGTCGTCGAGATATTGGCGGGTCAGCCAGCGGCGCCAGCGGATCTGCAGCCATTGGCTGAGGAAGGTCGCGTAGACGGCGACGAAAATGTAGACGACCGCAATGCTGCAGAAGCCCGGCAGGAAGCCATGCGGCGTCCGCTTGTAGAGAAAGATGAGCTGGATGAAGGAGTGCCAGTCATGCGTCTGGATAGAGTCGAAGAAGGCGCCGTTCCAGAAGTTCAGCACCACCGTCATTCCGACGAGCGACAGGTTCAGGGCGATCGTCGCGACCAGAAGCGTGATCGCGCTCCATTTTTCCTCGGACCGGAAATAGGGGACGGAGAGCATCCAGGCATCCCGCAGGACCGGCCCCACTCGGCGCATCGCACGGCGCATCATCGATCCTATCGGCTTACGGTGTGGGTTCGCACTCTGTGTTCGCGCATGGCGGTCAGGGCTTCTTCAGCCGCAACCGTATGACGCCCTTGATGACCGCCGGGTCGATCGGCTTGCCGTGGCGAAGGATATCGATGCGCCCGGCTTCGGCCAAGCGGCGGGCGGCAGCGCGGACATGATTGAGCAGGGGACGCCAGTCCTCCGACAGCGCGCGTGCGACCTCGGACGGGCAGAAGGACTTGTCCTCGCCCCGTTCAGCCGCGATCCGCAGGATAGTCGCCTCGTAGCGGCTGACAGGCCCGACTGGAAGCGATGCCGGGTTCGGGCCCGTCTCCGGCGTCTCTACTCCAGCCTCATCGGCCGGAGGGTGCAGGCTGTTCATTGGCTCGACACGCTCACATTTCGAAATGGGAGCGACGTAACCACGCCGCATTGATGGCGTCACGATCCGCGAGATGTCTTTTATGTTAGGGAGCAGCTGGTTTTCGGCGAGTGATGCGCCCGCACGGGCGCATCACCGGCGAAACTGCGTGGAGCGGGCAGAAGCTCAGTCGACCGCTGCCCAGGCGTGGGAATGCACCAGCCCGTCATCATAGAAATCATTCATCGGATGCACCACCGTCGCCGCGTGGGCAGCGTGCTCGAACTGCGCGGTCTCTGTGCTGCCGGCCATCGCGGTCGTCGAGGATTTACCCCCCGAGGCCGCCACCGCGACCGCATCGAACCAGCCGGTGCCGACCTCCCGCTGATGGCGCGTCGCCGTGTAGCCGTCGGCTTCCGACGCGAACTCGGCCTGCTGCAGCTCCGAGTAGGCGGCCATCCCGCGCTCGGCATAGCCACGCGCCAGCGAGAACATCGAATGGTTCAGGCTGTGGAAGCCCGCAAGCGTCACGAACTGGTACTTGTAGCCCATCGACCCGATCGCCTTCTGGAAGTAGGCGATCTTCTCCGGCGGCAGCTTGCGGGCCCAGTTGAAGCTCGGCGAGCAGTTGTAGGCCAGCATCTTGCCCGGGAACTGCCGGTGGATCGCATCGGCGAAGCGTTCCGCCTCCTCGAGGTTCGGCTCGCTCGTCTCCCACCACAGAAGATCGGCATAGGGCGCGTAGGCCAGGCTGCGGGCGATCGCATAGTCCACGCCGACACCCGCCTTGATCCGGTAGAAGCCCTCGGAGGTGCGCTCGCCGCTCAGGAACGGGCGGTCGCGCGGATCGACATCGGCCGTCAGCAGCTGCGCGGAATGGGCGTCGGTGCGGCAGAGCAGCACCGTCGGCACGCCCTCCACGTCGGCGGCCAGCCGCGCGGCGTTCAACGTGCGGATGTGCTGGCTCGTCGGCACCAGAACCTTGCCGCCGAGATGGCCGCATTTCTTCTCTGACGCCAGCTGATCCTCGAAATGGACGCCGGCGGCGCCGGCCTCGATCATCGCCCGCATGAGTTCGAAGGCGTTGAGCGGGCCGCCGAAGCCCGCCTCGGCGTCGGCGATGATCGGCGCCATCCAATGGGTCGAATGATCGCCCTCGAGCTGCGCGATCTGGTCGCAGCGGCGGAGCGCGTTGTTGATGCGGCGCACCACCAGCGGCACCGAGTTGGCGGGGTAGAGCGACTGGTCGGGATACATCTCGCCCGCCTGGTTGGCGTCGGCCGCGACCTGCCAGCCGGAGAGGTAGATCGCCTTGAGCCCCGCCTTGACCTGCTGCACCGCCTGGTTGCCGGTGAGCGCGCCAAGCGTCGGCACGTAGGGCTCGGTCTTCAGCAATTGCCAAAGACGGGCGGCGCCGCGCTCGGCGAGAGTGTGGCGGACGCGAAACGAACCCGACAGCTTCTCGACATCGGCGGGCGTGTAGTCGCGGACGATGCCGGCGAAACGGTCATCCTGCGGGCCGGGCTCAGCGGAAAGTCCCTCCGGTGCGCGGCAGATGGCGGGGCGGTCGATCATGATGTCCTCCTCAGGCTTCAGCGTCGTCAAAACTTAACATTGCGCGCCTGTATGTGGATCGTCATTCTGAGCCAGAACGGCGAAAGCCGTTGCTGTCTCGACGCAAATCACCGCTGTTTTGTAAAGGCTGTAAAGGATGTCGCGGGCGCCCATCGGCCGGACCGTTCGCCGGCTGCGGCTGGAGATGACGCTGTCGCAGCAGGCGCTGGCCAGCCGCCTCGGCATCTCCGCGAGCTATCTCAACCTCATCGAGCACGATCAGCGGAAGGTCACCGCGACCCTCCTCATCAAGCTCGCCGAGATCCTGCGGGTCGATCTCGCCACTCTCTCGGGCGCGCAGGAACGGCAAATCGAAACCGGCCTGCGGGAGACGTTCGCGGACGCCCTGCTGGGCAGCGAGCCGGTGCCGGAGACCGAGATCGAGGCGCTCGCCGCTTTGCCGGGTGCTGCACGGGCGGTGCTCGCGCTCTACCGTGCCTGGCGTGTGGCCTCGGAGGATGCCAGCGGCATCGCGCTTCCGTCGGGCCGGCGCATCCTGCTGCCGACGGAGGAGGCACGGGACGCCTTCCATGAGCGCACGAACCACTTCCCCGAGCTTGAGGCCGCCGCCGAACGCGTAGGCAAGGAACTCGCCGCCGCGCCCGCGGAGATGAACCACGCCGTCGCGGAGTCGTTGCGGCGGCGGCATGGCGTTTCCGTCCGCGTGGCGCCGCTGCAGAATGCGCTGCGGCTCTATGACCCGGTGGTGCGCAGCCTGACGCTCTCGGAGCAACTGCCGCGAGAAAGCCGCGGCTTCCAGCTCGCCTTCCAGCTCATGCTGCTGGAGGCGCGCGATGTCGTCGAACAGGTCGTCATGGCGCTCAGCCCATCCTCGGCCGAGGCCGGATCGCTGATCCGCATCGGCCTGCTCAACTACGCCGCGGGCTGCCTGCTGATGCCCTACAGCGCCTACCTCGCCTCGGCGCGCACGCTCCGCCATGACGTGGAGGCGCTCGCGGCGCGCTTCTGCGTCTCCTTCGAGCAGGCGTGCCACCGGCTCTCCACCCTGCAGCGGCCGGGCGAGCGCGGGGTGCCCTTCTTCTTCCTGCGTCTCGACCCCGCGGGCAACGTGTCGAAGCGGTTTTCCGCCGCCGGCTTTCCCTTTGCCCGCTATGGCGGCTCCTGCCCGCGTTGGGTGGTGCATTCGGCATTTGCCACGCCCAGCGTCGTGCGCGTGCAGGTGGCGCAGCTGCCGGACGGCGGCACCTTCCTGTGCTTCGCGCGCAGCGTCTCGCGCATGGCCTCCTCCTGGGCGGAGCCGAAGCCTGTCCATGTCATTGCCATGGGCTGCGACATCGCCCACGCCGGCGAAGTCGTCTATGCCGACGGCATCGATGTCGGGCACGCGGCCGTCGGCATCGGCCTCTCCTGCCGGCTCTGCGACCGCACGCATTGCCGCAGCCGCGCCTTTCCGCCGCTGGAGCATCGCCTGGCGCTCGACCCGCTGACACGCGGCGACAGCCCCTATCGCTTCGAAAAGATCTCCGGACGCTGATCGAAGCGCCCGGCCTTAACCGAACGGTGACAGCAGCGCTGTAATCTAGCCTGTGATCTTTCAACGCAACCATCGAGGAGGTTCGGCTGCACTCTCCTCACCCCCCGGCGGCCCCTACGGCGCCAGCAGGCGCCGTCGAGCGGCGGATGCAAGCGGAGCTACGGAGAGCCGTCGCGCGCGAGGCGCTGGTGCTCGACTTCCAGCCGCGCCACGACATGAAAACGGGAAGCCTGTGCGCGGTGGAGGCAACCCTTGGATGGCCTTTTCGCCGCCTTGGCGCGCCGAGCCACCTTCCGATGCCGGCCATCCCCACGATCGAGCGCGGATTGTCGAGCCTGCTGAGCGCGTGGATTTTTCGCACGGCCTGTGCGGAGGCCGCGGGATGGGAGCGCCACGACCTGCGCCTCTCGGTCAAGCTGGTGGCGACCCAGCTGCGCGCCGAGGAACTCTGCCTCCAGATCGCCGCGGCGCTGGACGCCACAGGCCTTGCCCCTGAGCGCCTGGAACTGTCCATTCCCGAAAATCTCGTCTTCAGCCTGGAGGATGACGCGGACATCGCCTTTGCGAGCCTACGCGATATCGGGGTGCACCTTCTGCTGGACGAGTTCGGCCATATCTTCGCCAGCCTGACGGCGCTTCGGGCGATCCCTCTGACGGCGTTGAAGGTGGACCGGGTGATGCTGCGCGGCCTGCCCGTGGACGAGGACAGCCTCACCATCGTCCGGGCCGTGATCGATAGCTCGCACATGCTGGGGTTGAGGGTCTGCGCCGACGGCGTCGATACCGAGGCGCAGCGGGCGACGCTGCAGAAGCTGGGCGTGGACGACGGCCAGGGCAGCGTCTTCAGCGCGCCGATGTCGGCCGGCGACTTAGGCAGCTACCTGCAGCGGTAGTCCCGGAAACTCCGGGCGATCAGGCTTGGGCAGCCCGACGGCCCCGACGGCCACGGAGCGCACGGATGAAGCGGCGCAGGCCCGCCGCCTGCTGTTCGATGTAATTGCCGGTGTGCAGCGCTTCCTCGGCGGAAGGATCGCCGGTGCGGATATATTCGCGCCCGAAATCCGCGGTGCCGAACATCATGTCCCACCAGGGGAGCGTCGCGCCGTAGTTGCAGCTGCGCTGCCCGGCCGCCTTCACGCTATGATGCGCGCGGTGAAAGCGCGGCGAGATGAGCAGCCGTTCGCCGAGCCAGCCGAAATAGACGCGGGTGTTGGCGTGGCTGAAACTTTCCAGCACCCGCACGGTCAGCACCAACATGGGGAACTGGAGCGGCGGCACGCCGATGGCCAGTGCGACAACGCCAAACCAGACGCCCGACATCAGGTCGTCCAGCAGATGATTGCGGTCGTCGGACCAGAAGGTCATCTGCCGCTGGGCATGATGGAGCGAATGCAGCGCATACCACCAGTAGAAGCGATGCGAGAGCCGGTGCCGCCAATACTCGGCGAAATCCAGGATGATCAGGTAAGTGATCAGCGTGAGGATCGGGTGGCCGAGCAGGAACGGCAGCGCGCGCTCGATCGTCGGCGGGACGATGCCCTCGTCGGTCAGGAACCCGTTGAGCCAGGTCTGCACGATGTAGAACAGCACGAAGGTGACGAGCGGCAGCACGCCGATGCGCTGGAGCAACGTATAGAATATGTCGGTGCCGACGCTCTCGCGCCGGACCCAGCGCTCCAGCGGGGCGAAGCGTTCCGCCGGCATCGACAGAGCGAGTGTGATGCCGACCTGCGCGATCCCGTACAGCGCCACCAGCGCCCAGCCGTAGGAGATATCCTCCCAGGCGCTGAGACCGAGATGCCAAAGCAATGGCAGGAGCAGATTACCCTGCAGCCAGCCGGCCAGGGTGTCGAACGGATCGAGCAGGAAATCCTGGAAGCTCATTGAGCGCTCGCGACGGTCGTCTGCCAGATCTTCGGGTCGTGCGTGTTCAGCCAGATGCCATGCGGCGACCGGCCAACGCGGATCGTCGTGAAGGTGAACGTCTTGGGGTCGATCAGCGCCACGCTATGCGCCCAGCGGAGCGTCGCCCAGATGGTGCCGTCGGGCGCGAAGTCCATGTCGTCGGGGCCGCCGGGCATGTGGAAGGTTTTCAGCACCGCCAGCGTTTTCGCGTCGAGGATCGAGATGTATCCGCTCTCGCGGTCGGTGACGTAGATGATCCGGCCGCCGGGCGGGATGAACATGACATGCGCGCCCGGCTTCGTCGGGATCGTGCCGATGACGCTGCCGGTGGCCGGATCAACCTCCGCGACATGGGCCTCGCCCATGATGCCGACCATCAGCATGCCGTTGTGCCACAGCACGCCGGCCGGTGTGTTGCCGACCGGCTTCTGCCATTCGACCCGGCCGCTGGCGGTATCGATCGCGATGAGTTGGCCGGAGACCTGCAAGCTGACGAAGACCGTGCGCGAGTCCGGCGCGTAGTTGATGTGGCTCGGCATCGTGTGGGCGGGGATGCGGTGCAGCAGCTGCATCGTCTGCGCGTCGTAGATGTCGATCTGGTCGCGCGCGAGGCCGGCGACAGTCAGGTAGCGCCCGTCGGGGCTGAACACGATCTGATACGGATCGCTCATGGTGATGTTGCGCTGGAGGACGCCGGTGCGCGGATCGAGGAAGAAAAGCGCGTTGCCCGTCGTGTCCCCCACAACGAGGGACCGCCCGTCGGGCGTCAGCGCCATGTGGTGCGGCTCGCGGTAGACAGGCACCGTGCGGATAAGGTTGTGTGTATCGACGTTGATCTCGTCGATCGAGGCGCTGTTGGAGTTGATGACGAAGGCGATCTTGAGGTGCCCAGCCTTGAGGTCGTCGGCAGCCGCCGGGCGCGCAAGAGCGCAGAGAGCAAGCACGCCCGCGCCCAGGACCGAGAGACAGCCTCGCCACGCCCGCATCAGACACTCTCCGCCAGATCGAAAACTGCGTGAAGAAGCCGCAGCAGGGGTCTGAAAGTCAAATGAACTTTCGTTCTCAGGCCGTCAGATTGTTTCGCTGACACGAATGGCGGCGCGGCAGCCGAGCTTGATGACGGCCGAGAGGACACGATAGGCAGGAGCCAGTTCCGCCTCGTTCTCCAGCCCGATGTCGCGGTGCTCGAGTTCTTCCGCCCGGAAGGTCTCGATCATCTCCCGCAGCGGCGCCTCTTCCTCGGTGAGATCCGCGGCTTGCGCGGCATAGTGTTCGTCGATCGCCTCCTCCACCGCGACGGTGCAGGCCATGGCCGCCCGCGTGCCCATGGCGGCCGTCGCCGCACCGAGGGCGAACCCCGCCAGCCGCCATAACGGCAGCAACGCGGTCGGGCGCACCCGCCGCTCGACGATGAGCTTGCTGAAGCTCTCCAGATGGACCTTCTCCTGGGCCGCCATGTGGCGCAGGAGATCGCCCTTGTCGCCACGCCCGAGCACGGCGATCTGGCCGGCATAGATCTGCCCGGCGCCGAACTCGCCCGCATGATCGACGCGGATGATGCGCTCGATCACCGCTCGCGGCGTCGCATCCCCTGGCAGGCGTCCGGATTGCGAACCCATGTCCTCCCCCATCTCAGCGCTGCTCATAACCCGTTCATCCCGCTCTGCTTCGACTAAGATAGGCCAGGAGAGCGACCGCGCACACTGCGGCCAGAATAAAATCCATCGCCGCGAAGGATATCGGCAGGCCCGGGATCAGGAAGTTGGGCGCGTCGCATGGTTTCGCGGGCGCCGCGGGCAGGTTCGCGATGAGGCCGCCGACGCTCCGCGCCACGATATTCGAGGCATTGCATTCCGGCAGAGGGCTTGGCCACCAATGTCGCTCCACGCCGACATGCAGAAAGCCGATCCCCGCACCGCAAAGAAGCGTGAGGCCTGCAAGCCAAAGGAGGACCCGGCGCGGGCGCGGCGGGACGCAGAGCGCCACCACCCCGAGCACGATCAGAACGCGATACGGCCACCGTTCCCACAGGCAGAGCTCGCACGGGGCCATGCCCAGCAAGCCCTGGGCGCCGAAAGCCGTCGCCAGCGCCACCACGCCCAGAACGAGGACCAGGACACCCGCGCGGAAATCGGAAGCTCGCATGATGCTGTTATCGCCGCGCGAAGCGAGGCCGCCAAGAACGGCGAGCCGGAGGGAGACGCCGATAATCCGCTTGGTTTTGGCGGCCGTTCGGGTGATACGCTTTCATGATCCTCGCGCGGCCGCCCGAACGCTCTGCCCAGACGCCCGATTGATGTCCTCTCTTCTTATCTTCGTTTCGGCGGTTCTGCGGCACCCGATCGTGCAGGTGCTGTCGGTGATCGGCGCGACCTTCATCCTGGAAGACGCCGCAACGGTCGTCACCGCCATGCAGGTGCAGGACGGCGCGATGTCGCTGCAGATAGGGCTCTTCTCGCTCTATGCGGGGATAATCCTCGGCGACCTCGGGCTTTACGGAGCCGGCCGGCTGGCGGCCTCGGTGCCTTGGCTCGAGCGTTTCATCCCTGCAAGACGGCGTGATATAGGGCGCGACTGGCTCAACAGCCGCCTCGCCCGCGTAATTTTGGTCAGCCGCTTCTTGCCTGGCCTCCGCCTACCCACTTATACGACGTGTGGCTTCCTGCGGACCTCGTTCGTGGTCTTCGCCCTGACGGCGATCTTCGCCACGTTGATATGGACAAGCCTGCTCTTCACCATATCGATGAAGCTCGGGCACTACATAATGAGCTATCTCGGCGCGTGGCGCTGGGCCGGCATTGCCGTTTTTTGCATCGTGCTCCTGGGCGCCAGCCGTTTCTTCGCCCAGCAGTTGAGAGGAAAAGAGACGACGTGAGCGAGCTCCAGGCGTCTTCGACGGCTCTTTCCCGTCTCCGTCGTTCTCCGTCCGCGCCACGTCCGGAGCGTCTGACCTCTTTCTTCGAGTTCTGGCCCGGCTGGATCGCATACACACCGATTGTGCTGCAATGGATCGGCCTCGGCATCCGCTACGGCAACCCGATCCTGGCAACAGCCGCCAACCCCGGTATCGAGGCCGGCGGCCTATGCGGCGAGTCTAAGCAGTCGATCCTCGACCAGATCGGCGGCGCGGCGCGCGACTGGATTGCGCCTTACACCGTGTGTACGACCGGCGCCTTCCCGGAGTCGGATGACCTGGGCGTCGCCGAAGCCGCAATGCGCGCCGCCAGCCTCGACTTCCCCGTTGTCGTGAAACCGGACATCGGCTGCAACGGCACCGGCGTCTGTCTTGTCGACAACCGGGCGGATCTCGCCCGCTACCTCGCCGCCTTCCCCCGCCTGGCTCGCGTCATGCTCCAGGCGCTCATTCCGCACGAGGCCGAAGCTGGCATCTTCTACATTCGCCGCCCGGGCGAGAAGACCGGCGCCATCACATCCGTGACGCTGAAGTCATCGCCCGTTGTCGTCGGCGACGGCCGCTCCAACCTGCGTCAGCTCATCATGGCCGAGCCTCGTTGTGCCCAGGTGCCGCATCTCTATCTGCCGCGGCTCGCCGCCCGGCTGCACGAGGTGCCGGCCGCCGGCGAGCGCGTGAAGCTCGTCTTCGTCGGCAACCACTGCAAGGGCTCTACCTTCCGGAACGGCGCCAAGCTCGTGACGCGGGAACTGACAGCCCGGATCGACGAGATCGCGCGCTCGATCCCCAACTTCCATTTCGGCCGCTTCGACATCCGCTACGCCTCGACCGGCGAGCTGCGCGCCGGCGACGCCTTCCGCATCATCGAGATCAATGGCGTAGGCTCTGAAGCCACCCACATCTGGGATCCGCAGACGACGCTGCGTGAAGCCTATGCGGCGCAGTTCTTCCACTACCGCTCTGCGTTCGAGATCGCCGCTGCCAACCGCGCACTGGGGCATCGGTCGACGCCGTTCTTCACGCTGCTCCGGATGTGGCGGCAGCAGAAACGGCTGCTCGCCGCCTATCCCGTGAACGACTGACCATCCGTTTACCGACCGACGCGACAGCCGTGGCCGCCGCCAAGCCGCGCCGGGTGCGCGCCGATAAGCTTCTGACGGATCGAGGGCTCGTCGAAAGCCTAGCCCGCGCTCAGGCCGTCATCATGGCTGGACAGGCTTTCATCGAGACGCGCCGCATCGCCAAGGCGGGCGATCTGCTGCCTGAGGATGCGAGCATCACCCTGAAGGGCCAGGATCACCCCTGGGTCTCGCGCGGAGGCGTGAAGCTCGCGCACGGCCTCACCCATTTCGGCTTCGCGGCAGAGGGGCGCGTGTGCCTCGACATCGGCGCCTCAACCGGCGGCTTCACCGACGTCTTGCTGTCCGCAGGTGCGGCGAAGGTTTACGCAGTCGACGTCGGTCACGGACAGCTGGCATGGAAGCTTCGTAGCGACCCGAGGGTAGTTGTCCGGGAGAAGACCAACGCCCGCCTGCTTACCGCCAGAGAAGTGCCGGAACCCGTTCGGGCGCTCGTCTGCGATGCCAGCTTCATTGGCCTGACCGCCGTGCTGCCTGCTGCCCTGGGGCTGTGCGAGCCAGGAGCCTGGGCCATTGCCCTGATCAAGCCCCAGTTCGAGGCGGCACCGCATGAAATCGGCCCACGCGGCGTAGTGACAGAACCATCGGTAAGGGAGGAAGTCTGCGAGCGCATCGGGACGTGGTGGTCCAGGCTCCCCGGCTGGCGGGTCGCGGGAATAAGTGAAAGCCCCATCACCGGGCCGGAGGGCAACCACGAATTCCTGATCGGCGCCGTCAAGTCGGACTAGGCTATCACGGCCCGCCGGATACGCATTTCGAGCCCGCGGAGCCAATCTGTTCGTCGATCCCAAAGCTGGCCGAAACATCGTCCAGGAGAGACCAAACGCGATCCGCTTCCATTGGCGCGGTCGGATCGTTCAGGATCCGGTCCAGTTCTTCCAATTTCCACCCGATCGTGCGCTGCATCATCCTCTACCGCCTCTATTCAGCCGCGGGCCTCGATACAATCCCGCGGAACAACAGCGATATTGGGTTTTAGGGCAGCATCTTCCAGAGGCACTGCCCAAAAGCGTTAAACCGAGGACAGGATCGCCGGCGCCAGAGCAGGATTCTTCGCGGCCGGATGAGCGGGATTACGGAAACGCAACTCGCCCTCCGCCACGGCATCGGGCCCGGTGAGCCCGAACATCTCCATGCGGCTGTAGCAGGTCACCGCGACGACGGCCGCCGCGCCGTTGCACGTCATGAAGTGGCGGGCTGCGCCTTCAAGCTCGAGGCTTTCGCGAAGGCCACGCCACTCGGCGCGATCAAGATCCTCGACGAACAGGGACAGAAGCGCCGGCCGTTCGCCGGAAACGCGCCCTGGCGCAAGAGTGTCGAGGTGGGCCCGGATGACCGCCGCCACCTCATTGCGCCGGCCGGCCCGCGCCGCCATCGCCCACACGCCATCGGCAGATGCCGACACCGACAGATGGGCTTCGGGCCCGAACTCGCGCCGCAGCCGGGTCATCAGGCTCTCGACCGTCGGGCTGGTGCCGGACATGGCCAGCGGCTCCACGCGCAGCACCGCCGTCTCGTCCTGGTCCAGGCGCGTGCCGGCCGCCAACATGGCGAGCACGCGCGCATGCAGACTCTCGACGAGTTCGGGACGCCCGTCCCGCAGGCCGCGCGCCAGGGTCATCTTGAGCAGGTAGCGGCCCGGCCGCGTGCCGAGCCACGGCTTCATCCGGCCCTCGACCCGGTCGCAGAAATGGGCCCAGGCACGGCGATGCACATCGCGCCCGGCCTCGGCCGAGATCGTTTCGCAAACGCATTCCATCTCGACGCCGTCCCGGCTGAGAAGGAAGTCATACGGCGTGCCTTGCTCGAGGCCCGTGAAGAAGACGGCGAAGCCACGCGCCTGATGCAGCGCGGCGGTTCGGAACAGGTGAAAGCTCGCAACCAGGCTGCGGTCGCCGCTCAGCGCAGTCCGCAGACGCTCGCGCAGCCGCTCCACGCCCGCCGGGGAAAGACGTTCTATCGCCGAAACGGCTTCGGCGAGGATCTCATGCAGCTTCTGCTCGGCGATCGACGGTATTGCGCCCGCACCACCTCCGACGGCGCGGCTGCGCATCCGCTCCAGCGCCAGCTCCAGCGCATGGGTCTGCTTGATGACGCCGCTCGCCCG
Organism: Acidisoma sp.; assembly: GCF_965199065.1. Classification (NCBI taxonomy): domain Bacteria; kingdom Pseudomonadati; phylum Pseudomonadota; class Alphaproteobacteria; order Acetobacterales; family Acidocellaceae; genus Acidisoma; species Acidisoma sp. The sequence continues at coordinate 1,456,913 of NZ_CBDAQN010000003.1, forward strand.
GTTCGCGGCGGCGGATCGCGCGGCGATGTCCGAAAGGCGGGCGGCCCAGATATCCGGGCCCACGAACATGACGAACTGCTCGATGGGAGAGAGCGCCGTGACGGGAAAGTCTCGGCTGGACTGCTTCAGGTTCTCGGCAGACAAGGTTCTGGTCATGAATCACAAATACGAGATGTGGACCTAGCTCTCAATGAAGTTAGGCAACACAGACATGTGATTGCAAACTCTTTATTTCTCCGTAGCATTTTGGGCACGGTGCCGCAGCAGATGGTCGGCAAGAACAATGGCCATCATCGCCTCGCCGACGGGCACGGCGCGTATTCCGACGCACGGATCGTGCCGGCCTTTCGTCGCGACATCCGTCTCCGCTCCTTGATCGTCGATCGAGCGGCGCGGCGTCAGGATCGAGCTGGTCGGCTTGACGGCGAACCGGGCGACCAGCGGCTGCCCCGAGGAGATGCCGCCCAACACGCCGCCGGCGTGGTTGGAGAGGAATACAGGCCGGCCGTCAGCCCCGATGCGGATTTCGTCCGCATTGTCCTCGCCGCGCAATGCGGCAGCCGCGAAACCGTCCCCGATCTCGACGCCCTTGACCGCGTTGATGCTCATGAGCGCGCCCGCGAGGTCGGCGTCGAGCTTGCCGTAGATGGGAGCGCCCAGGCCGGGCGGCACGCCCTCGGCGACAATCTCGACCACGGCGCCGATGGAGGAGCCTTCCTTGCGGATTTGGGTGAGTGTCGTCTCCCAGGCCAGCGCCGCCACGGGATCGGGGCAGAAGAAGTCGTTGGCTTCGACCGCCGCCCAGTCCCAGCGAGTGCGGTCGACGGCGTCGGCGCCCAGGCTCACCATGGCTCCACGGACAATGACCCGCTCCCCCAGCACCTTGCGGGCGATGGCGCCGGCCGCGACCCGCATTGCGGTTTCCCGCGCCGAGGACCGGCCGCCGCCGCGGTAGTCGCGGATGCCGTATTTCAGGTCGTAGGTGAGGTCGGCATGGCCGGGCCGGAAGCTGCGGGCGATGTTGCTGTAATCCTTCGACCGCTGATCGACGTTCTCGATCTGCAGCGCGATGGGCGTGCCCGTCGTCCGCCCCTCGAAGACGCCGGACAGGATACGCACCTGGTCCGGCTCCTGCCGCTGGGTGGTGAAGCGCGACTGCCCCGGACGCCGGCGGTCCAGGAACGGCTGGATATCGGCCTCGCTCAGCGGAATGAGCGGCGGGCATCCATCCACCACGCAGCCGATCGCGGGCCCGTGGCTCTCGCCCCAGGTCGTGACACGGAACAGATGGCCGAAGGTGTTGTGGGACAAGGCGTCAGCCCCCCGTCGGCCTAGCCGATGACGCTGGCGATGTCTGGCGCCGCCGGGTTCTTCATGCCGACGATGTGGTAGCCGCAGTCGACGTGATGGACCTCGCCGGTCACGCCCGCCGCGAGATGCGACAGAAGGTAGAGGCCGGAGCCGCCGACCTCCTCGGTCGTTACGTTTCGCGTAAGCGGCGCGTTCAACTCGTTCCATTTGAGGATGTAGCGGAAGTCCCCGATGCCGCTGGCGGCGAGCGTCTTGATCGGGCCAGCGCTGATGGCGTTGACGCGGATGTTGCGCTCGCCGAGGTCGGCGGCGAGGTAGCGCACGGAGGCTTCGAGCGCCGCCTTGGCCACGCCCATCACGTTATAGTGAGGCATGACACGCTCGGCCCCTAGATAAGTGAGCGTGAGCATCGAGCCGCCGTCGTTCATCATTCGCTCGGCGCGCTGGGCGACAGCCACGAAACTGTAGCAGGAGATGTCGAGCGCCTGCAGGAAGGCGGCGCGCGGCGTGTCCACATACCGGCCGCGCAGGTAGGCCTTGTCCGCCCAGCCGATGGCGTGGACGAGGAAGTCGATCTTGCCCCAGGCCTGTTCGACCGCCGCGAAGGCGCTGTCGATGCTCTCCTCGGTGCCCACGTCGCAGGGCAGCACGAGGCTGGAGCCGACGCTCTCCGCCAGCGGCCGCACACGCTTCTCCAGCGCCTCGCCCTGATAGGTAAAGGCGATTTCGGCGCCCTGGGCGGCGCAAGCGGCGGCGATGCCCCAGGCAATCGACCGGTCGTTGGCGACGCCCATCACCACGCCGCGCTTTCCCGCCATGAGCGTTCCGCGGGCGGGCGAGGCGGCAGTCATGGCGGCTGGGGCGTCTGCGGACATGCTGGACCTCTTCTGGGCTGGTTGGTTGACGGCAATGGGCACGGTGGCGAAGCCGGGTCCGGGCGAAGCGCGTCCTGGCACAGGCAGCCCCTCACCCACAAGAGGCGCCTCCTGGAAAGCCGGTCGGCGCTGCATGAAGGCACCTTGGCCGCCCGGCGCCGCCACGCCACATTGCGGCCCGGCACCCAGCGCCCGTTCACGTTCGTCAGCATTAAGGACCACCGCACCGATGTCCCAATCGTCCCTGCCGAGCGCCGACCCCTTCACCCTCTTCTCCGAGTGGCTGGCCGACGCCCGCCGCACGGAAATCAACGACCCCACTGCGATGACGCTGGCGACCATAGGGCCGGATGGCGCGCCGGATGCCCGGATCGTTCTGCTGAAAGGCCAGGATGCGCGCGGCTTTGTCTTCTACACGAATTACGAGAGCCGGAAGGGGGAAGAACTTGCGGCCGACCCGAGGGCGACGCTGGTTTTTCACTGGAAGTCGCTCCAGCGGCAGATCCGCATCGAGGGTCAGGTGGAGCGGGTGACGCCCGAGGAGGCGGATGCCTACTTCGTATCGCGCCCTCGCCTGTCGAAGATCGGCGCCTGGGCCTCGGACCAGTCGCGCCCGCTTGCCGAGCGTGTGGAGCTGGAGCGGCGGCTGGCCGAGGCCGAGGCGCGCTTCCCGACCGACGACGTGGCGCGGCCGCCGCACTGGTCGGGGTTTCGCGTCATGCCGCACCGGTTCGAGTTCTGGCGGGAGATGCCGTACCGGCTGCACGACCGGCTGATTTTCAGCCGTGGAGCGCCCGGGGCGCCCTGGTCGACGGGCCGCCTCTTTCCCTGAGCTCCGACATGCTACAGTAGAGGAACAATTGACGCCCAACGACGGGGATGGACCAACGAGCATGGCGATCCGCAAGCTGATCCTGCTTCTAAACGAGACCTCAGCCGGCAAGGCGGCGCTGGATACGGGGCTGGACGCCGCGCGCATCTGGAACGCTCACCTGACGGTGCTGCATGTCCGTGTCGATGCGCGGGATGTGGCGCCTCTGGCGGGCGAAGGGCTCTCCGGCGCCATGATCGAGGACATGATGGTCGCGACCGAGAAGGAGAGCGCGACCCGCGCCCACGACGTGCGGGTGCTGTTCGAGCATGCAGTCGCCTTGCATGGCGTGGCGGTGGGCGAGGCGCGCGCTGGCGGCGGCGCGACGGCGAACTTCGTGTCGGTGGCGGGACGCGAGGAGGAGATTCTTGCCCAGCAGGCGCGGCTGACGGATGTGGCCGTCATCCCGCATCCCGAGGCGGGCCAGGACGTGTCGTCCTCGGATGCCCTGCATGCGGTGCTCTTCGACAGCGGCAGGCCCGTTCTGGTCGCGCCCCCCGTCGCGCCGAAAAGCATAGGGCGCCGGATTTGCGTCGGCTGGAATGGAACCGCGGAGTCGTCCGCGGCGGTCCAGGCGGCGATCCCGTGGATGAAGCGGGCCGAGGCCGTCCGCATCCTGACCTCGGAGGATTATCAGCGGCGCGGGCCGGGCGCGGCCGATCTCGAAGCCTACCTCGCCCTGCACGACATCCACGCCGAGATCGCGACCTTCCGCCCGATCGACAAGTCCGTGGGCGCCGGCCTGCTCGGGGCCGCGCGGGAGTTCGGCTCCGACCTTTTGTCGATGGGAGCCTACTCGCATTCGCGCCTGCGCCAGCTCATCCTCGGCGGCGTGACGCGGCATATCCTGGAAAACGCCGATCTGCCGGTTCTGATGAGCCGGTAGCGCGGCTTAAGCCATCGGCAACCTCGGCTGAGACCGGCGCCCGCTGGCGGAGGCTTATTGTAGCCGGTAGATCGTGACCGGGCGCTCGAGCGTGTCTTCCAGCTCCAGGGTCGTCGGCACCATCATGCGGGCGACGACCTCCATGCCGTCGCGCGGCAGGTAGGCACGCCCGGGATCGGCGATCCAGACTTCCGCTCCGGCCGCCGCCATCTCCCGCAGCCAGGGCAGGATGTGGCCTGTCATCGGCGCCTCGTAGCAGACGTCGCCGCACAGGATGAGGTCCCAGCGGCAGGCGTCGCCGACAACATCGCGGGTCTCGGCCAGCACGGCCACGCCGTTCTCCGCCGCGTTGAGGCGCGTCGCCGCGATCGCCAGCGGGTCGATCTCGGCCGCTTCCACCACGGCCGCGCCGGCCATCGCGCAGGCGATTGCCGCGAGCCCGCAGCCCGCGGCGAAATCCAGCACCCGCTTGCCGGCGACCAGCGCCGGGCGGTCGAGCACCATCCGCGCCAGGGCCTGGCTGCCCGGCCAGGCAAAGGCCCAGAAGGGCGGCTCGATGCCCTGTTCCACGAGCCAGGCCTCCGTCGCCTGCCAAATGGGCGTGATCTCGGTGGCCAGGTGCAGCCGGATTTCGGGGACGAGCGCCGAGCGGGTGAGACGCGTATGGCGGCGCAGGAAGTCCTCTGGGCTCACAGCCGTCCGGCGACCAGGGCCAGCCCGACCGCCAACCCCACCCACTTGTTGCTCTTGAACAAAGCGAGACAAAGGCCGGGATCGTTCACGTCCAGCGCCAAGACCTCCCGCGCGAGCAGGCCCGCCGGCAGAACCAGCACCACCAGGAACCAACCGGACAGCCCCGCCAGCACACCGGAGGCGACCAGCAAGCCGACCGTCAGCGCGAAGCACACCGCCAGGAACGGCTGGGAGGTTTCGGCAAAGAGGCGGGCGGTCGAGCGGACGCCGACCAGCGCGTCGTCCTCCCGGTCCTGATGCGCGTAGATCGTGTCGTAGCCGAGAATCCAGAAAAACACCGCGAGGTAGAGCAGCAGAGCGGCGAGATCGAAATGCCGCGTCGCGGCGACATAGCCGAGCGGGGCGCCGAAGCCGAAGGTGATGCCGAGCATCGCCTGCGGCCACCAGGTGACGCGCTTGGCCGCCGGATAGAGCGCCACCAGGATCAGCGACGAGGCGCCGAGGATCTGCGCCCGCCCGTTGAGGCTCAGCAGGATGGCGAGGCCGATGCAAAGCAATCCGGCGAGGAAAACCGCCGCCTGCCGCACGGAGAGTGCGCCCGAGGCCAGGGGCCGCCCGGCGGTGCGCGCCACCAGCCGGTCGATCTTGCGGTCCCAGACGTCGTTCACGACGCAGCCGGCGCTGCGCATGACCACGGAGCCGATGCCGAAGAGCACGATCAGCCGCAGCGTCTCCGGCCAGGGCGCGCGGGACAGCAGGATGCTCCAGAGGCCGGGCAGGAATAGCAGCCAGGCGCCGATGGGGCGGTCGAGCCGGGCCAGGATGGCATAGGGCGCCATGACGCGAGGGAGCTTGCCGACCCAGCCGCCACCCTCGATATCTGTGTGCGTCGCCATGACCTCTCCATCCCCCTCAGCCGATCATGGGTCAATCCGTCTCCATGTGCAGGCGGCCCTGGCCGAAGGCGCCTCCGTCCTATTGGAGGAAGCACAATCGCGCTACCTCGGCACCGTCATGCGCCGGACGGTGGGCGACCGTCTGCGCCTGTTCAATGGCCGCGACGGGGAGTGGCAGGCGCGCATCGTGACGCTGGGCAAGCGCGGCGCGCTGGCCGAGGCGGAGGCGCTGCTCCGCCCGCAGGCAGCCGGGCCCGACCACTGGCTGCTGCTCTCCATCATCAAGCGCGAGGCGCTGGAATGGGCGGTCGAGAAGGCGACGGAGCTGGGCGTGGCGGAAATCCACCCCGTCATCACGGTCCGCAGCCAGCCGGCGCGGCCGAACCCCGAGCGGCTTCGCGCGATCGCGATCGAGGCGGCCGAGCAATGCGAGCGCCTGACCGTGCCGGCGATCCACCCGCCCCGGCCGCTGGAGGCCGCGTTGCGGGACTGGCCGGCCGGGCGCCCGCTGATCGCCGCCATCGAACGCGGCGAGGCTGCGCCGCCTGGCCCGCAGGCCGGTTCCGCCGCGCTGCTGATCGGGCCGGAGGGCGGGTTCGACCGCATGGAGCTTGACGCAATGCGTCGGCTTCCCTTTCTTGTGCCGGCGTCGCTCGGGCCCCGTATTCTCCGGGCAGAGACCGCAGCCATCGTGGGTCTCGCCTTGCTGCAGCGCCCATCGACTTCCTGACCATAGACGCTTGAGCGGAACAGCCGATGTCCAACCCCGGCGAGGGCGACCTCACCCCGATTGCCACGACCAGCCAGCTTGCCGAGTATCTGGCGAGCGGCTGCAAAACGCCGGACCGTTTCCGCATCGGCACGGAGCACGAGAAATTCGGCTTCCGCCTCGGTGACCTCGCTCCGCCGCCCTACGAGCCACGGGGCATCCGCGGCATGCTGGAAGGCATCGCGGCCGATGGCTGGGCGCCGATTCTCGACAACGGCCAGCCGATCGGGTTGAGCCGCGACGGCGCCTCGATCTCGCTGGAACCGGCCGGGCAGTTCGAACTCTCCGGCGGCCTGTGCCGCACGCTGCACGAGACCCAGGCGGAGCTCGCCGCGCATCTGGCCGAGGTGCGTCCGGTGGCGGCGGATCTCGGCCTCGGCTTCGCGCCGCTCGGCTTTCACCCTCTCGCCAGGCGGGACGAGATGCCGTGGATGCCCAAGGGCCGCTACGGCATCATGAAGAGCTACATGCCGAAGGTCGGCACGCGCGGCCTGGACATGATGACGCGCACCTGTACGGTCCAGGTAAATCTCGACTTTGCCTCCGAGGCGGACATGGTCGCCAAGCTCCGGGTCAGTCTGGCGCTGCAGCCCTTCGCCACCGCGCTGTTCGCCAGTTCGCCCTTCTACGAGGGCCGCCCCAACGGGCTGCTGTCCAATCGGGCCCAGGTCTGGACCGACACCGACAATGTGCGCGCCGGCATTCCCGCCGCCGTCTTCGAGCGAGGCTTCGGCTTCGAGCGGTTCGCGGAATTCGCCCTCGATGTGCCGATGTATTTCGTCTACCGCGATGACCGCTACATCGATGTCGCCGGGGCCTCGTTCCGGGACTTCATGGCCGGGAGGTTGCCGGGGTTCGAAGGCCAGGTGCCGACCATGGGCGACTTCGCCGACCATATCACCACGATCTTCACCGATGTCCGGCTCAAGCGCTTCCTGGAGATGCGCGGCGCCGATGCCGGCACTCCGGCGATGATGACGGCGTTGTCCGCCTTCTGGGTCGGCATCCTGTACGACGGCGCCGCCTTGACCGCCGCCGAGGCGCTCGTGGCAGACCTCGGCCCCGAGGCGCTGATGGCGGTGCGGGCGGCGGTGCCGGGCGCGGGCCTCGACGCGCCTTGGCGCCGGGGCACCCTGCGCGACCTCGTCCAGCCTCTGGTGGCGATCGCCGAAGGCGGGCTCGCGGCGCGGGCGCACCGGAATGCCGAAGGCGCGGATGAACGCATCTACCTGGAGCCACTGCGGGAAATAGCCGCCGGGGCTCCGACCCAGGCCGAGCACTGGCTGGCCCGCTGGCACGGCGACTGGGCCGGCGACACGCGCCGCATCTTCGCGGAAGCCGCGATCTGACCGATCAGGCGGACATCTTCGACCGCGGCGCCGTCCGCCGCCACCGCGACCGCGCCGCGGCCACGGTCTCGGAAGTCGCGCCAATCCTGGAGGACGTGGCCGACAGGCTGCTCGACCGGCTGGCCGACACGACCCGCCGCTTCATGGCGGCGCTCGACCTCGGCGGACGGGGGATCATCGCGCCCCGGCTGCGCGCCGCCGGCATCCCCACCGTCGCCATGGATCTTTCGGCACGCATGGCCGCGTTGAGCGGTGCGCCCGCGCTCGTCGGCGACGAGGAAGTGCTGCCGTTCGGCACGAACAGCTTCGACCTCGTGGTCGCCAACCTCTCGCTGCATTGGGTGAACGACCTGCCGGGGGCGCTGATCCAGATCCGCCGCGCGCTCAGGCCCGAGGGGCTGCTGCTGGCCAGCCTGCCGCTGCTCGGCACGCTGGATGAGGTGCGCCGCGCGCTCACCGGAACCGAGGCCGAGTTGCGTGGCGGGGTCAGCCCCCGCATCTCGCCCTTCCCCGACCTGCGGGACTGCGCCGGGCTGCTGCAACGGGCGGGGTTCACCCTGCCTGTGGCGGATGCCGAGGATATCGACCTGCTCTACGCCAACCCGCTGGCCCTGCTGCGGGACCTGCAGGCAGCAGGCGAGAGGAACGCGATTGGCGAGCGTAGCCGGTCGGTGCCGCCGCGCGCGCTGTTTCCGGCGGCGCTGATGAAGCTGCCGGTGAATGAGGATGGCCGCATCACCGCACGGCTGCGGCTCGGCATCATGACCGGCTGGGCGCCTTCTGCCGCCTGAGTCAGCGTACGAGGTTGGCGGGCTGCCCCCCGGCCAGAACGACATCGATGCCGTCGCAGAGCAGGCGGCTCATCTCGCGCCGCGTCTCGACCGTGGCGCTGCCGCTATGGGGAAGCGCGAAAACATTGGACAAGGTCCGATAGGCCGGGTGGATCGTCGGCTCGCCGTCGAACACATCGAGCCCGGCCGCCGCTATGCGGCCATCCTGCAGGCGCTCGACCAGCGCCGCATCGTCGATCACGTCGCCGCGGGAGATGTTGGTGACGATCGCGCCCGCGGGCATCTGGTCGAGGAATGTGCCGTCAATGAGGTGGCGGTTCGCGGCCCCGCCCGGACAGGCGATGCAGAGGATGTCGCTGACGATGGCGAGATCCTGGAGGACGGGCTGGTATTGCGCGCCATCCTCCAGCGCCCGGTCGAGCCGGCGGCGGTTGTGGTAATGCACGCGCATGCCAAAACCCTGCGCGCGGCGGGCGACGGCACGGCCGATCCGTCCCATGCCGAGGATGCCGAGCCGCCGGCCGTGTACATCGCTGCCGAGAAGCTGACCCGGCATCCAGCCGCCCCATGCGCCGCCGCGTACGAGCGCCAGCCCCTCCACCGCGCGCCGCGCCGCGCCCAGCATGAGCAGCAGGGCGATGTCGGCGCAGGATTCGCTGAGCACATCCGGCGTGCTGAGGAGGGTGAGGCCGCGAGCCGCCAGCGCCGGAAGGTCGATATGGTCCGTGCCTACCGAGTAGGTGCAGACGATGCGGAGGCTCGGCGGCAGTTGCGTAATCATCGCTGCGTCGAGCCGGTCGGTGGCGGTAACGACCAGGATCGCGGCGCCGATGCTTCCCGCCACGAGTTCGTCGGCGGTCAGCACGCGGTCCGTTGCATTGAAGACTGCGTCGTATCGATCACGAAAGGGCTTGGCGGCGGCCGGTGGCAGAACGCAAGCAATGAAGACGCGCGGCCGGCTGCTCGTCATCCGGCAAGGCAACGTCTGGCGGCGCGGCGGGAAAACGTGAGACGCATGGTGCGGGCCGCTCCAAGTAATCGAAATTGCTACTTGGCACAGAGACAGCAGTATCCGCCAGGGGATCCGCGAACGTAACCTTCTGCTCCATCCTGCAGACCCTTGTCGGGCCTACGCCTCGGCGGGCGTGTCCATCGGCGGCAGCCCGGCAAGCTCACGCCACGCCGGCTCGTCCAGCACCGTCAAACCCAGAGCCGCCGCCTTCTTCGCCTTGGAGCCCGCATCGGCGCCCGCCACGACGTAGTCGGTGTTCTTGGACACGCTGTCCGTGACGCGGGCACCCAGAGTCTCTGCCCGCGCCTTGGCCTCGGGCCGCGTCATCGTCGCCATTCCGCCGGTGAAGACGATCGTCTTGCCCGCCAGCGGACTATCCGCCCCGGCGCCCGCCGCATCCTCGACGGTGAGCACCGCCGCCAGCGCATCGAGCGCCGCGATGTTGCGGTCCTCGGCAAAGAACTCCATCAGCTCCTCGGCGACCGCAGGCCCGACGCCGATGATGCTGCCCAAAGCCAGCCGCTCGTCCGACCCCACCACCCGCGCCGCCAGCATCTGCTCGCGCCAATGGGCGAAACTGCCGTAGTGGCGGGCGAGCAGCTTGGCGTTCGTCTCGCCGATCCGCCGGATGCCCAGCGCGTAGATGAAACGCGCCAGGGAAATGACCCGCCGCGCCTCGATCGAGCGGCTGAGGTTTCGCGCGGAGGTCGCACCCCAGCCTTCGCGCTTGGCGATCTCCGGCTCATGCTGCGGCAACGCGAAGATGTCCTCGGGCGTCTTCAGCAGGCCGTCGGTGTAGAATTCGGCGACGGTGCGGTCGCCCAGCCCCTCGATGTCGAACGCGCCGCGCGAGACGAAATGGATGAGACGCTCGACCGTCTGCGCGGGGCAGATCAGGCCGCCGGTGCAACGGCGCACGACCTCGCCGGGGGGCCGCAGGGCCAGCGAGCCGCAGACCGGGCAGGTCTCCGGCGGCACCCAGGGCACGGCACCCTCCGGCCGCTTGTCGGGCAGGATGCCCAGGATCTGCGGGATCACGTCGCCCGCCCGCTGGAGCATGACGGTGTCGCCGACCCGCACATCGCGGCGGGCGATCTCGTCCTCGTTGTGGAGCGTCGCCCGCGTGACCAGCACGCCGCCGACATTCACCGGCTCCAGCTCCGCGACCGGCGTCAGCGCGCCAGTCCGCCCGACCTGGATGCGGATGTCCCGCAGGATCGTCACCGCCTGTTCGGCAGGAAACTTCCAGGCGATCGCCCAGCGCGGCGCGCGCCCCGCGAAGCCGAGCCGCCGCTGCAGCCCGATGTCGTCCAGCTTGTAGACGACGCCGTCGATGTCATAGGGCAACGCCGCGCGGCCCTCGCCGATTTCGCGCTGGAAGGCCTCGGCTTCCGGGCCGCCCGAGACCCGGCGGCGCAGCGGATTGACGGTGAAGCCCCAGCCTTCGAGGCGCGCCAGAAATTCCGAGTGGGTGCCAGCCACCTCTTCGCTTGCCTCGCCCATGGCATAGGCGAAGAACTGCAACTTACGCCCGGCGGTGATCCGCGCGTCGAGCTGCCGCAGGCTGCCAGCCGCCGCATTGCGGGGATTGGCGAACAGCCGGTCCCCCGCCGCCGCCTGCGCCTCGTTCAGCGCAAGGAAGTCCGCCTTGGTCATCAGCACCTCGCCCCGGACCTCGATCCGCGCCGGCGCCTCACCCTTCAGCTTGTCCGGCACGCTTGCGAGCGTGCGGATGTTGGCCGTGACCTCCTCGCCTTCAAAGCCGTCGCCGCGCGTCGCCGCCGCGATCAGCGACCCGCTCTCGTAGGTGATCGAGATCGACAGCCCATCGAGCTTCGGCTCCGCCACGAAGGAAAGCGCGTTGTCGGTCTTGAGGCCGAGGAACCGCCGGATCCGCGCCTCGAACTCGGTGAAGTCGGCGGTTTCGAAGGCGTTCTCCAGCGAGAGCATGGGGATGCCGTGCCGCCATTTGGCGAAACCGGTGGCCGGGGCGGCGCCGACACCGGCCACCGCCGACCCCGGATCCGCGAGATCCGGGAACGACGCGAGGATTTCCGCTGCGCGCCGCCGCCAGCCGTCATACTCGGCGTCGGTGACTTCCGGCGCGTCATTCCCATGATAGGCGACATCGGCCGCCGCGATCTTTTCGGTGAGGGTCGCGAGCTCGGCACGCGCCGCCTCGAACCCCTTCGGCTTCCGGCTCATGCCGCATCGCCCAGAAGGCTGTCCGCAGCCTTTCGGGCGGCCTCCGTCACCTGTTCGCCCGCCAGCATCCGCGCCACCTCCTCCCGCCGCGCCTGACCCGTGAGCGGCTCCACGCGCGTCACCCCGCGCCCATCGTGCAAACCCTTGGCGACCCGGAAATGCGCCTGTCCGCGCGCCGCGACCTGCGGGCTGTGCGTCACCGTCAACAGCTGGATGTCCTGCGCCAGCCGCGCCAGCCTCTCGCCCACAGCCGCGGCCGTCGCGCCGCCAATCCCGGAATCGACCTCGTCGAAGATGAGCGTGCCGACCGAGGAGCCCCGGCTCAGCACCAGCTTCAGGGCCAGCATGAGGCGCGACAACTCGCCGCCCGAGGCGATCTTCTCGATCGGCCCCGGCGTCTGGCCTGGATTGGTGGCGATGAGGAAACGCACCGCCTCCACCCCGCGCGCCCCCCAGCCGACTTCGGCCAGCGGCACCGTCTCGACCACGAAGCGCGTCTTCTCGAGCCGCAGCGGCGGCAGCTCGGCCATGATGGCTTTCTCCAGCCGCCCCGCCGCCTGCGTCCGTGCCTCGGTCAGTGTCTGCGCCGCAGCGATGAAGGCCGTTCGCGCGGCCACCACCGCGGCCTCCAGTTCCGCCAGCCCCGCCGTCCCGGTGTCGAGCGCCGCCAGCCGGGCCGCCAGGCTATCGCGCAGCGCCGGCAGTTCGGCCACCGGCACGCCGTGCTTGCGCGCCGCCGCCCGGAGGGCGAACAGCCGCTCCTCCGCCCGCTCGAGATCGCGTGGATCGGCCTCGGCCTCCTGCGCCAGACGGGAAAGCAGCGTCTCCGCCTCGGCCAGAGCCTCCTCGGCGCGCTCGATCGCTGCCATCGCGGGCGCGAGCGGGCTGTCGGACTCGTCCTCGGCGGCGGTCCCGCTCGGGATGAGCCTCTGCAGGCTCCGCGCGGCCGAGCGGAGCGCCGCCCCAGGTCCGGGGTTACGGCGCTCGCGCGGGGCGATTTCGGAAAGCGCCGCGGCGATGCCCTCGGCGCGCCGCACGCCCTGTTGCATGGCATGCCGGGCCTGGGCGAGTTGCTCCTCCTCGCCCGGCTGCGGCTTCAGATCCGACAGTTCGCCGACTGCATGGCGCAGCCATTCCTCGTCGCGCTGCGCCTCGGCCATGGCGCGGCGGGCGGCATCGAGGGCTGCCAGCCGCTCGCGCCACGCGGCCCATGCGGTCGACACCGCGCCTGTGATGGCAGACGCCACGCCGAAACCATCCAGCAGGGGACCATGAGCGGCGGGGTCGGCCAGCCCGATCTGGTCGTGCTGCCCCTGCACCTCGACCAGCAAACCGGCGAGACGCCGCAGAAGCCCGGCGCTCACCGGCTGGTCGTTGACGAAGGCGCGCGACCGCCCGTCCCGGTTGACCAGACGGCGGATGACGATTTCGCCCTCGGCCTCCAACCCCTGCTCGGCAAGAAGCGCGAAAGCGGGGTGGGTCAGCGGCGGCGTGAAGAACGCGCTGACGGCGGCCTGTTCCTGGCCCGCGCGGACGAGGCCGCTGTCGGCGCGGTCCCCCAGCGCCAGCCCCAGGCTGTCGAGCAGAATGGATTTGCCGGCGCCGGTTTCGCCGGTGAGGACCGTCAGCCCCTCGCCGAAGCTGAGGTCCAGCCGGTCGATGAGAACCACGTCCCGGATGGAAAGCGCGCTGAGCATGGCGCCCCTCCCAGCGTCCGGTTCAGATTTAGAACAGCCAGCCGAAGAAGCCGCCGGATGACTTGGGCGGCGGGGTCGCCGGACCGGCCGGCACGGTGCCGGTATCCGGCGTCGTGTCGGCGTCCGACGCAAGCGCGTTGGCGCCGCCGGTCTGCCGGTCGATGATGCCCTGGCTCGACAGCTTGGAATAGGCGTCCCGATACCAGACATTGCCCGGATAGTTATAGGCGAGCACCGCAGCGGTCCGCCGCGCCTCATCCGTCAGGCCCAGCTTCAGGTAGATCTCGGTCAGGCGCTCCAGCGCCTCGGCGACGTGGTTGGTGGTCTGGTAATCGTTGATCACCGTCTGGTAGCGCCCGATGGCGGCCGCGTAGAGGTGCTGCTTCTCATAGAACCGGCCGATGACCATCTCGTGCCCGGCCAGCTGATCCTGGCAGAGGTCGATCTTCAGCTGAGCATCGCGGGCATAGGCGCTGTCTGGGAAGCGGTTCACCACCTCCTGCAAGGCGCCGATCGCGTCATGCGTCGTCGCCTGGTCACGCTGCACGTCTGAGATCTGCTCGTAGTAGCAAAGCGACCGCAGGTAGTAGGCGTAGGCGATGTCGCGATCCGCCGGATGCAGGTCGATGTAGCGGTTGAGCGCGCTGATCGCGTCCGTGTAATGGCTGCGCAGATACTCCGTGTAGCCATGCATCAGCTGGGCGTTCGTGGCCCACGGCGAATACGGCGTGTTCTGCTCGATGTCGTTGAAGTCGTTGACCGCGCCCTGATAGTCCTGCTTTTGAACCGCATTGATGCCGTTGTTGTAGACGACTTCAGGCGGCAGCGTGGCGTTCCGCTGCTGAATCTGGGCAGCGGTCGGACCGGAGTTAAAGAACCCGCAGCCGGTCAGCGTCGGCGCGAGAATGAGGGCCACGGGCAGAAGCCGGACTTTGAGAAGCGGGCGATGCTTGGACATTGTCCGCGGCTTATACCAAAACGAGCCGCGCGCGAAGTCCCGAGAGCCGCGCTGTTACCGTGAACCGCCGGGAACCCACAACACCTCCTGACCCGAGCCGACGTTCAACACGCGGCTGAGGACGAAAAGATGGTCCGAAAGGCGGTTGAGCAGGAGCAGAGCGCGCGGATTGACCGCCTCCGAGGCCGCCAGGGCCACCGCAAGCCGTTCGGCTCTGCGAACGATCGTGCGCGCCAGGTGAGCATAGGCCGCGCCCGGCGTGCCGCCCGGCAGGATGAAGCTCGTCAACGGCGGCAGGCTCTCGTTCATCAGCACGATCTCGGCGTCGAGCCGCACTATAGCGGCCTCCCCGACCCGCAGGCGGGGCCGGGCGCCCGGCTCGTCCTCCTCCGGGGCAGGTGGAGCGCACAGGTCGGCTCCGAGGTCGAACAGATCGTTCTGGATGCGGGCGAGCATCGCATCCTCAACCGGCCGATCGCGCGTGTGCAGCCGCAGCATGCCGATGACCGCGTTGGCCTCGTCGACCGTGCCGAAAGTTTCCACCCGCAGGGCGTCCTTGCGCACCCGCTCGCCGGTGCCGAGCGAGGTCATGCCGCCATCGCCGCCGCGCGTCACCACCCGGTCGATCCGCACTGTCATGATCTCTCACCCTGCACTTGCGCCGGTTCTGGCGCGCGTCGGCTTCGATAGCCCGCACCTGCCCCGAAGTCACGGGCAGAGCCTCGGCGCCCCTCTATCCATGCAAGCAAGTTCAGCCAAAAGGTCCATTGCCTGGTAACTCCCTCGGCATTATGTGCACTGCAACATGGATATGGCAGTTCCCGTTGAGTCGGTGCTGAGCGGTGCCCCTAAGGGGTCTGGGCCGCTGGCCGTCTATCGCCATGCCGTTGCCAGCCAGCGGCTGCTCTCCGATCCGGCTCAGGCGGTCGCCGCCGAGCGCCTGCAATCGCTATGGCAGAAACTACGGCATTACGATCCGCCGGCGCGGCTGGCGCGCAAGACGCTTGTCGGGCGCTTCCTGCGCCGCAAGCCGGTGGATGAGGCCCCCGCCTCGCATCTGCACGGGCTCTACCTCGTCGGCGAGGTCGGACGTGGCAAGTCCATGCTGATGGACATGTTCTTCGAGACCGCCGAGGTCCCTCGCCGGCGCCGCATCCACTTCCATGCCTTCATGCAGGAGACGCACCGGCGGATATTCGCGTGGAGAGAGTCGAATCACGACGGCCACGACCCTATCCCGCCGCTCGCCGACCAGATCGCCGAGGAAGCCATCCTCCTCTGCTTCGACGAGTTCCAGATCAACGACATCGCCGACGCCATGATCCTCGGGCGGCTGTTCGAGGCGCTGTTCGAACGCGGTGTCATCGTTGTCGCCACCTCCAACACGGCGCCCGATGACCTCTTTCGCGGGCAGCCCGGCCGTGATGCCTTCCTGCCCTTCATCGCCATCCTCAAGCAGAACCTGGACGTGCTGGTGCTGGAGGCGGCGCAGGACTACCGCCGCTCTCGCCCGGACACCGAGGATACCTGGCATGTGCCGCTGGGCGCCGAGGCGCGGACAGCGCTCGACGAGGCCTTCGCGCAGATGACTGAAGGCGAGGCGGTGGCGCCGGTCTCCCTGCAGGTCATGGGGCGCACGCTGCCCGTGGTGCAGGCGTCGCACGGCGTGGCGCGCTTCAGCTTCAACGATCTTTGCGCCCGAAATCTGGGCGCGGGCGATTACCTCGCCATCGCCACGCACTTCCATGCGGTCGTGCTGGACGATGTGCCGCGCCTGACGCCCGACAACCACAATGAAGCCCGCCGGTTCATCAACCTGATCGACAACCTGTACGATCACCGGGTGAAGCTGGTGGCCTCGGCCGCCGCGATGCCGGACCAGCTCTACGCGGAGGGCGACGGCGCGAAAGCCTTCGAGCGGACGGCGTCACGCCTCATGGAGATGCGGACCGAGGGCTACTTCGAGCTGCCGCATCTGACGTAGAAGGCAAGGTTCCGGATCAGGCCTGAACCCCGGTTAAAACGCGCGCGTTCTTGTATTTCCGAACCGCGCCCCGGTTACGCAGCCCCGCCGTCGGCACGAGGTTGCCCAAAAACATCTTGGTCGCCGCCGACCACGAGAACCCCTCGGCGAAGCGCCGGCACAGCGCGCGATCGACCGTCAGCGCCGCCAGGGCCGCCGTCCGCAGGTCTTCATCCAATCCACCGACAGGCGGTGACGCCGCGCCCAGAACGTCGCGCGGACCCGTGACCGGATAGGCCGCGACCGGCGTGCCGCACGCCAAGGCCTCCAGCATGACGAGCCCGAAGGTGTCGGTGCGGCTTGGGAAAACGAGCACGTCGGCAGAGGCGTAGGCGCGCGTCAGCGCCTCCCCGGACAGCATCCCGGTGAAGCTGACATCGGGGTAGTTGCGTTCAAGGTGCGCGCGGTCGGGGCCATCACCCACAACCAGTTTGGAGCCGGGCAAGTCGAGGTTGAGGAACGCCTCGATGTTCTTCTCGACCGCGAGCCGGCCCGCATAAAGGAAGACCGGCCGGGGTTGCCCGCTCGGCTCGTCCCGCAGGCCCGGGTGAAACCCGGCCGTGTCGACGCCCCGCGTCCAAAGACAAACATTGGCAAAACCGCGCGCGGTGAGTTCCCCGATAAGGCTCGGCGTCGGCGCCATGACGGCAGAGGCCGAACGATGGAAGGACCGCATCCAGCGGTAGACGAGGCGTTCGGTCAGGGCGCGCGGGAAAGGCAGCCGTGCCGCGACATACTCCGGGAAGCGGGTATGGAAGCTGGTCGTGAAGGCCAGCCGCTGCCGCATGGCCCAGCGCCGGGCCGACAGGCCGAGCGGGCCCTCGGTCGCGATATGCAGCGCGTCCGGCTTGAAGTCCCGCAGCATGCGGTGAAGGCCGCGCTTCGGCCACAGCGCCAGCCGGATCTCGGGGTAGAAGGGGCAGGG
Organism: Acidisoma sp.; assembly: GCF_965199065.1. Taxonomy (NCBI): domain Bacteria; kingdom Pseudomonadati; phylum Pseudomonadota; class Alphaproteobacteria; order Acetobacterales; family Acidocellaceae; genus Acidisoma; species Acidisoma sp. The sequence continues at coordinate 1,474,174 of NZ_CBDAQN010000003.1, forward strand.
CAGCGTGCTGAAGCGGTCGGGGCCGAAAATCTCGACCTCGATCCCCTGGGCGCGCATTTCCCGGACCAGCTGGCCGAGGCTGCGGACAACTCCGTTGATCTGAGGATGCCAGGCATCCGAGACGATCGCGACGCGTTCGGGCCAGCCGGTCATGCGGGAACCGCCGCCTCGTCTGCCACAGGGGCGTCGGCCGGAGCCGCCTCGCGCCCCGGCGGAACCACCGGCACCCGCGCCCGGATCGCCGTCGGCCAGTCGATGAGTTCGAACCGGCCATCATGATGCTCCACCAGCGCCGAGCATGTCTCCACCCAGTCGCCGGTATTGAAATAGCGCGTCGTCCCGATCATCCGCATCTCGGCATGATGGATATGGCCGCAGACCACACCGTCCATCTCGCGGCTCTTCGCTTCCTGGGCGAGTGCCACCTCGAAGCTGTCGATGAACTTCACCGCCTCCTTGACCTGGCGCTTCAGCCAGGCCGAGAGCGACCAGTAGGGGTAGCCGAGGTGCCGGCGCCCCCAGTTGAACCAGCGGTTCAGCACCAGCGCGGCGGTATAGGCGTGGTCGCCGAGATGGGCGAGGAACGCAGCGTAGCGAACGACGCTGTCAAAGGCGTCGCCGTGGATGACCAGCAGCTTCTGGCCGTCGGCGGTGACGTGGACGGCCTCCTCGGCCAGGCGGACACCCGCGATCTCAAGCCCGATGGGTAGCCAGTCGCGCAGCATCTCGTCGTGGTTTCCGGGGATATAGATGACCTCCGTGCCGTGGCGGGCGTGGCGGAGGATGGTGCGGAGCACCGCGTCATGATGCCGGTCCCAGAACCAGGAACGTTTCAATCGCCAGCCGTCGATGATGTCGCCGACGAGATACATCGTTTCGCAACTTGCGTCCGCGAGGAAGGCCGCAAGCATTTCCGCCTTGCTGCCTTTGGTGCCAAGATGCACGTCGGAGATGAAGACAGCGCGATATCTGGCCGGCTCAAACCCTTGGGGGCTGTGACCGGCTGCCAGGCCGGCTGCCAAACCGGCGAGGTTGTACGGCATGTTGTTCATGATGCGCGACTCGCATAGGGGTGAGCACAATCATGCATCCGACTATGCCGTGCTGGGCGCACATCCCAGTGACACTTGGATGAATCGCGTGTCATGTTGCGTGCCAGACCTGCATCGGAAGCGCATCCGTGCATTCTCACTCTGGCCGTTCACCATCAGCCACCCTACGTGGTAGGTCGTCGGCCGTAGCCAACCATAGCGCCTGTGCCCTAGGTCTCAAGGATAATCGCCGCTCATGGCGCACCAGACTTTCCTGTTCATCGAGCCCGGCGCGCGGGTCCGCAACCCCGCCTCTCCCGACTGGGGCGTGGGTCAGGTGCAGTCCGTCATCGGCGACCGCATTACCGTGAACTTCGAGGATGCGGGCAAGGTGCTGATCAATGCCCACGTCGTCGCCCTCGAACTGGTGGACGATTGATGCCTTCCGAACACAAACCGCTGATCGATCCTTTCGGGCGCGCAATCTCCTATCTGCGCGTCTCAGTCACCGATCGCTGTGACCTACGCTGCGTCTATTGCATGCAGGAGAACATGGTCTTCCTGCCGCGCGATGAACTCCTGACCTTCGAGGAGCTGGAGCGGCTGGGCCGCATCTTCATCCGGCTGGGCACGAAGAAGCTCCGCATCACCGGCGGGGAACCGCTGGTGCGCCGCGATGTCATGCGGCTGATCGACACGCTCGGACAGGAACTCGGGGCGAACGGTCTCGCGGAACTGACGCTCACCACCAACGGCAGCCAACTGACCCGCCACGCTGCCGGCTTGGCCGCGGCCGGGGTGCGCCGGATCAATGTGAGCCTCGACACGCTGGATGCCGACAGGTTCCGGGCCGTGACGCGCGGCGGGCGGCTCCAGCAGACGCTGGACGGGCTGGAGGCCGCCCGCGCCGCGGGCCTGCGCGTCAAGATCAACACGGTGGCGCTGAGGGACGTGAACGAGGATGAGTTCGACGATCTCATCGCGTGGTGCGGCCGCCAGGGCTTCGACCTCTGCCTGATCGAGACGATGCCGCTAGGCGAAACCGGCGAGGATCGGGTCAACCAGTATCTGCCGCTGTCGCTCGTGCGGGCAAGGTTGCAGCACCGCTGGACACTGGCGCGCGATGACACGCCCGGCCTGGAGGGCGTCGCCCCCGGTCCCGCGCGCTACTGGCGGGTGGCGGAAACCGGTCAGCGGATCGGGTTCATCACGCCGCTAACGGAGCATTTCTGCGACAGCTGCAACCGGGTGCGGCTGACCTGCACGGGCACGCTGTTCCTCTGCCTGGGCCAGGACGATCAGGCGGACCTACGGACCCCGCTGCGGGACGGTGCCACGGACGTGGAGATGGAGGCGATCATCCGGGCGGCCGTCGCACGGAAGCCCAAGGCGCATGACTTCATCATCGACCGCGAGCAGCCGACAACGAAAATCGCCCGTCACATGAGCATGACGGGCGGCTGACGGTCGATTGTCCGGCGCGCCTCAAGGAGAGGCACCAGCAGCTAGGCGGAGGTTGAGGTGCTCTTGCGGGCCTGGGCGCGCAGGATGCGACGCTTCATGGCCTTCGCCTCGGGCGGTAGCTGGCTCGCCGCCGTGTTCAGCAGAAAGCTGTCGATGCCGCCATTGTGCTCGATCGTGCGGAGACCGCGCGTCGTCACGCGGAGCGTGATCGGCGCCCCGAGAATTTCGGACATCACCGAGGCGTCCTGCATGTTCGGCAGGAAGCGGCGGCGGGTCTTGTTATTGGCGTGGCTGACATTGTTGCCAGACTGCACGCCCTTGCCGGTGATCTCGCAGCGACGGGACATAGGAAACCTCGAAAACGTCAAACGGGTCATGCCGCGCGAAGAAAAGGGGTGCGGCGTCCCGACGGAGGCGGGCTTATGGCCAATGCCGCCCCGCGCGTCAAGCTCGGCAACCGGGTCGCAGGGGTGTGGTCAGGCGTGGCCCTGCGCCGGAGGCTCGGCGAGAGAGGCCATCTCGCCGGACTCGACGCTCGCCCGCGCCTGATCGAGCACCGCGAGGACGGCGTCAGGACCCAGGTGCATCGTGAGCATGCCCATTGCCCCGCCTAGCAGCGCCGAAGCGATCGCCACCGGATCGAGGCTTTGCTTCGTCATGTAATCGATCGCCTGATCGACCACCGCGCCCGCGTGCCGCAGATCGGGGGAGGCGTTTTCAATGCCGGGAAGGTCGGACGGGTCCTCGGGGGTCATGCGCGCTATCCTTTGTCGGGGGCTACTCCGCCGCGTTCGCGGCAATGGCCCGTTCGGCCCGGGCGCCCTCTTCCTGCTCGGATTGAGCCGCCCACATCCCAGCATAGATGCCGCCTCGGGCAAGCAAATTCCAGTGGCTGCCCCGCTCGACCACGCGGCCACCCTCCAGCACAAGGATTTCGTCGGCATCCACGACCGTGGAGAGGCGATGAGCGATCGTCAGCGTCGTCCTGTTCCGCGCGACCGCCCGGAGCGCCGCCTGGATTTCTTGCTCGGTATTGGTGTCGAGCGCGCTGGTCGCCTCATCCAGCACCAGGATGCGCGGGTCCTTGAGCAGCGTCCGCGCAATCGCCACCCGCTGCTTCTCGCCGCCTGAGAGCTTCAGGCCCCGCTCGCCGACCTTCGTCTCGTAGCCGAGGGGCAGCGTCAGGATGAAATCATGCAGCTGGGCGTGCCGCGCCGCTTCCTCGATTTCCTCCGGCGATGCGGTTGGGCGGCCATAGGCGATGTTGTAGCGGATGGTGTCGTTGAACAGCACCGTATCCTGGGGCACGACCCCGATCGCCGCCCGCAGGCTGTCCTGAGTGAGGTCCCGGATGTCCTCGCCACCGATGCGGATGCTGCCCTCGCCCACGTCATAGAAGCGGAACAGCAGGCGGGTGAGCGTCGATTTGCCGGCGCCCGTCGGCCCGACGATGGCGAGGTTTCCGCCCGGCGGGATCGCGAAGCTCACGCCCTTCAGGATCGCCCGGTCAGGGCCGTAGCCGAAATGGATGTCCTCGAAGGCGAGCGTCGGCGCCGCGCTGCCCGGCGCCAGCTCATGCGCATCGGGGCTGTCGGTGACCTCGGCGCCCACCTGCATGAGGCGGAACATGTGCTCGGTGTCGACGAGCCCCTGCTTCAGCTCGCGGTAGACGAAGCCGAGAAAGGTCAGCGGCGTGTAGAGCTGCATGAGGTAGGTGTTGGCCAGCACGAAGCGCCCGACCGTCATGTGGCCGGAGGCGACCCCGGTCGCCGAGAGCATCATGATGGCCGCGAGGCCGAGCGCGATGATGACCGACTGCCCGATATTGAGCATGTTGAGCGTCACCTGCGACCGCACGGCCGCGCGCTCGTATTTCGCCAGCGCCGTATCGAACCGCGCCGCCTCGTGCCGCTCGTTGCCGAAGTATTTCACGGTCTCGTAGTTCAGCAGGCTGTCGACCGCCTTGGTCTGCGCGTCGGCGTCGCTGTCGTTCATCAGCCGCCGGAACCGCACCCGGTAGTTGGTGAAGGTGAGGGTGAAGCCGACATAGAGGCCGACCGCGATCAGGGTCGTGGCCGCGTAGCGCCAGTCGAACAGGCGCCACAGGATGATGGTGACCATCGCCAACTCGAACAGCGTCGGGATGATGTTGAAGATCGCGAACCTCAGCACCTGCTCGATGCCGTTGGTGCCGCGGTCGATGGCACGGGAGAGGCCGCCGGTGTGCCGGTCGAGGTGGAAGCGCAGCGACAGCCGGTGCAGATGCTCGAAGGTCTGCAGCGCGATCCGCCGCACCGCGCGCTGCTGCACGGCGGCGAAAACCGCGTCCCGCAGCTCCGCGAAGGCCCCCGAGGCGATGCGCAGCAGGCAGTAGCCGATGATGAGCGCCACGGGGACGGTGATGGCGGCCGAGGCTGGGCCGCCGCCGAGAGCATGCGCGCCTTTGGGCGCCAGATGATCCACCGCGCGGCTGTAGAGGATGGGGATGTAGACCGTCGCCACCTTGGCCAGGATCAGACAGGCGACAGCGGCACTGACGCGCAGCTTCGCCACCGGGTCGCCGGGCGGCCAGAGATAGGGCAACAGCATCCGCACGGTATGCGCTGCCGTATCCTTCTTCGTGGCGGCGGCCGCCGTGCTATCCAGGGGGTTCGTTGGGGAGGCTGTCGCCATTCTCCGCATGTCGCACGGCCTCCTTCACTCTGCAAAGGTCCCTCTCGCATGGCTGACGATGCCACTGGAATGTTCATGCGGCATCTACGCCTGTGCCGGAACGCCGTCCTGCCCGGCGAGCGGCTGCCGTTCCGCATCGGCGCCGACGCCGTGGGCTGGCTGCGCCCGGCCTTCGCGGGCGAGCTGAGCCGGAAGACGAGCCTCGCCCACGATGCCGACGGCGGCATCACCCTGCCTGCCGGGCGCGCGGCGGAACTGCCAGCCATCGCCGAGCATCTGGGCCAGCAAGGGCAATACCGGCTGCGGGGGGAAGCCTTCGACGTGCGAGTGAACGAGGACACGCCACCGATCACCATCGTCGACCGAGGCGCCGTGCCTTCCTTCGGCATCACCTCGCGCGGCGTCCACTGCAACGGCCTCGTCGAGCGCGCCGACGGACTTCATCTCTGGGTCGCCCGGCGGGCGGCGAACAAGCTGCTCGACCCCGGCAAGCTCGACCATATCGTGGCCGGCGGCATCTCGGCCGGGATGGGTCCGCTCGACACGCTGCTCAAGGAAGCCGGGGAGGAGGCCGCCGTGCCCCTGGCTCTCATCAGCCAGGCGCGGGCAGTGGGCCGTATCCGCTACGACATGGAGCGGGCGGAGGGCCTGCGCCGCGACCTGCTCTATTGCTACGACCTCGACCTACCGGAGGATTTCATCCCTCAACCCAGTGACGGCGAGGTGGAAGCGTTCGAGCTCTGGCCGATCGGCAGGGCGGTAGAAGCGGTCCGCGACGGCGACAGCTTCAAATTCAATGTCAGTCTGGTGCTGATCGACCTGTTCCTGCGGCAGGGGCTGATCGGTCCCGGCGACGGTGCCGCCGCGCTCCGGCGCGAACTTGATCACAATGTATCAGATTGAAATATGCAAATCTTATAAAAACAGTTTGTTATGCGGTAACACTGGGCAACAATCATTGACTGGCGGTCGCACCCCGGGAATGCTTTCTTCCGCTTGCATTAACAAGCGGCAAACGGCCGCTTATCTCGGTTGTAATGGAGGGGCGCACGGTGATGGATGGTCTGCCGGGATACTACACGGAGACGGCGATCCCGGCGGCTTCGCGAACCCTGCGCAACGCGATCGACTGCCGCGGCACCGGGCTGCACAGCGGGCTGGAAACGCGGCTGGCCCTCATTCCCGCCGGACCCGGCCACGGCATCGTGTTCCGCCGCGTCGATCTCGGCATCGACATCCCGGCGCGGCACGATTGCGTCTCGGATACGCGGCTCTGCACGCGGCTGGCATCGCCTGATCATCCCGAGGCCTCCATCGGAACGGTTGAGCACATCATGGCGGCGCTCGCGGCCGCTGGCGTCGACAACGTGCTGGTTGAGGTCGATGGGCCTGAAATCCCGATCTTCGATGGTTCGGCGGCGCCTTTCGTCTTCCTGATCGATTGTGCAGGCGTGGTCGACCTTCCGGCCGCGCGCGAGATGATCGAGATCATGCGGCCAGTGCTCGTCAGCGACGGCGCCGCTTCCGCCAGCTTCGAGCCGCTGCCGGCCGGCGGCAGCTGGGTCGGGCTCGACATCTCGATGGCGATCGACTTCACCGCCGCCGCGATCGGCCGGCAATCTTTTGAACTTCGGGTTTCCGAACCGAGTTTCCGTGCCGAGGTTGCCGGCGCTCGGACGTTCGTGGAGGCACAGGAGGTCGAGCGGTTGCGCGCCGCCGGTCTGGCGCTCGGCGGCAGCCTCGACAACGCTGTCGTCGTCGATGGCGATGCGGTTCTGAACCCGGCGGGTCTTCGCTTCGGGAACGAGTGCGTCCGCCACAAGGTGCTCGACGCGGTCGGCGACCTGGCGCTGGCCGGCGCATGCATCATCGGGCGCTTCCGGGGCAACCGCTCTGGCCACCGGACCAACAATCTTCTTCTGCGCGCCCTGCTCTCCGATCCCAGCGCCTTCCGCTACGTGACGGCGGGCGGTCTGCTCAGCCGCGGCTTCATCAGCGCGGGGCAGATGCCGATGGGTCTGGCCGCCGCCGCCGCGTGACGCGGCACACCATTCGGTAATCCCGGCTTCACGCGGGCGCCCTTCTCAAGCGGTCGCGGGAGTGCCAAATGCGGCGCTATGAACCGTCGCACCTTCCTCATGCTGGCCCCTCTGGTCGCACTCCCGCTCGCCGCCGCACCGATGACCGGGGCGCAGGCACAGCTGGCGACCGCCCCTCCGAGGACGCCGCAGGATCAGGCCGATATCGCAGCGATCGAGCAACACCTCAACAGCATCCACACGATGCAGGCGCGCTTCCTGCAGGTCGACAACAACGGCAACACCATCGGCGGCAATGTCTGGATGCAACGGCCCGGGCGCATGCGCTTCGAATACGATCCGCCCGATCGGATGCTGCTCGTCGCCGGGCACGGGCTGCTCGTCTATTACGATCCGGCAGTCCGGCAGACGACGAACCTGTTCCTGTCGAGCACGCCCCTCGGACTGCTGCTGCAGGACAATCTGAAGCTCGCCGGCCCGGTGACCGTCACCGGCATCGCGCGGGCGACCGGGCAGATCCAGATCACCCTGGTGCGGACGAGCAACCCCTCGGGCGGGACCATCACCCTGATCTTCGCGACCGATCCGCTCACCTTGCGAAGCTGGGTCATCCGCGACGCGCAGGGGCGCTCGACCCAGATCAGCCTCTATGACATGAAGTTCGGGGGCACCTTTCCTCAAAGCATGTTCACGTTCGTAGGGCCGCAGTTCGAACACTAGTTCGATTACCGACGGCGGTCATGGTGCAGTGCGGCAAAAGCCTGTAGGGAAGCCCGCTTACACTGACCCGCGGCACCTGTTCCCATGATCCAGATCGACGGCCTCGTCTTCAACGCCTGGGGACGCCGCTTCTTCGACCGCGCCAGCGTCACGCTGCCGGTCAACTCGAAGGTCGGCCTCGTCGGCCGCAACGGCGTCGGCAAGTCGACGCTGTTCAAGCTCATCCTCGGATCGCTGCAGCCCGATAGCGGCGAGATCCTCGTGCCGCGCGCCGCCCGGATCGCGGCGGTCGACCAGGAACACGCGGCGACGCCCATCTCGCTGATCGAGACGATCCTCGCCGCCGACTCTGAGCGCGACGCCCTCTACACCGAGCTGGAGACGGCAGAACCCGAGCGGATGGGCGACATCTACATGCGGCTGAACGAGATCGACGCCGACCGCGCGCCGGCGCGGGCCGCCGAAATCCTCAGCGGCCTCGGCTTCTCCACCGAGGACCTCGAGCGCCCGATGGCTGAGTTCTCGGGCGGCTGGCGCATGCGCGTGGCGCTTGCCTCGGCGCTGTTCGCGGAGCCCGACCTGCTGCTGCTCGACGAACCGACCAACTATCTCGATCTCGAGGGCGCGCTGTGGCTGGAGGCGCGGCTGCAGAAATATCCGCATTCGGCGCTCATCATCAGCCACGACCGCGAGCTGCTGAACAACTCGGTGCAGCACATCCTGCATGTGAGCGAGGGCAAGCTAGACCTCTATACCGGCGGCTATGACGACTTCGAGCGGCGGCGGGCCGAGAAGCTGCGGCTGCTATCGGCCTCGCGGGCGAAGCAGGAGGCCGAGCGGGCGCATCTGCAGAGCTTCGTCGACCGCTTCCGGGCGACCGCCAGCAAGGCGGCGCAGGCGCAGTCCCGCATGAAGCGCCTGGCGAAGCTGGAGCCGATCGGCGAGACGATCGAGGAGCGGGTGGCGCCGTTCCTGCTGCCCTCGCCCGCGCGGCCTCTGGCCCCGCCGCTGATGCGGCTCGAGAATGTGGATGTCGGCTACGGCGACGATCCTCCTATTCTGCGCGGGCTCGACCTGCGGCTCGACATCGACGACCGCATCGGGCTGCTCGGCGTCAACGGCGCCGGCAAGTCGACCTTCGCCAAGATGGCGGCGGGCGCTTTGAAAATACGTTCCGGGCGGATGCAGCGCGAGGGGCGGATCAAGGTCGGCTGGTTCCACCAGCATCAGATCGAGGCGTTGGACCCCGACGACACCCCCCTGGAGATCGTGCGGCGGTCGATGCCGGAGATCAGCGAATCCACCCGGCGGTCAAGGCTCGCCCAATGGGGCCTGGGCTTCAGCAAGCAGGAGACGACGGTCTTCGACCTTTCCGGCGGCGAGCGCGCGCGTCTGCTGCTGAACCTCGTGGCGCAGGCGGCCCCGCATCTGCTGATCCTCGACGAGCCGACGAACCATCTCGACATCGACAGCCGGCGCGCGCTGCTCGACGCGCTGAACGATTACGAGGGTGCGGTCATCCTCATCACCCATGACCGTTCGCTCATGGAGCTGGTGGCGGACCGGCTGTGGCTGGCGGCCGACGGCACGGTCGTGCCCTTCGATGGCGACATGGACGACTACGCGAAGTTCGTGCTGGAGCGGGCCAAGGGTGGCGCGCCGGCACCGACCCAGATCGCGCGCGAGGGCAAGAAGAAGAAAAAGAAGGCGGCTGCCTGAGCCGCGCCGTCACTGAGGGTGAACCGGCGGATGCTGGGCGGTGACGCGCGGCTGCTTCACCTTCTCCCGCGCAAAGGTGAACAGGCCGGCGCCGATGATGATGATGGCGCCGAGGATCATCACCCCGTCCAACCCGTCGCCGAACACCCCGTAGCCCAGGCCGATGCCCCACAGCATCTGGCTGTACTGCGTCGGCGCCACGATGCTTGCCGGGGCCATGCGGCCGCACACCATCATGAGGATGTTCCCGGCGGCGCCCATCAGCCCGTAGGACACAATGAAGATGAGGTCGTGGGCTGTCGGCACCACGAAATGAGGCAGACTCAGGACGAGCCCCGCCAACAGTGGCCCGATGAGACCGGCGCCGTAGAGCGAGGTCCGCTTCTCCGAATTGCCTAGGTGCCGCAGCAGCACGACCGTCACCGCGCCGGCGAAGCCACCGCAAAGCGCCGCGATGTGGCCCAGCTTCAGCGTCTCGAACCCCGGCCGCAGCACGACCAGCACGCCTATGAAACCTACCACGACGGCCGACCAGCGCCGCCAGCCGACCGGCTCCTTAAGAAATATCACGGACAGGATGGTGACGAAGCCCGGCAGCAGGAACAGCAGGGCGAAGGCTTCCGCCATCGGCAGCTGCGTGAAGGCGACGACGGAGCAGACCGCCCCGACGACGGCCGCTCCGGCGCGAATGGTCCACATCCTGCGGTCACGGCAACGCACCAGATCGAGCCAGCGGTCGTCCTTCCCGCGCACGAACGGCACTGCGAGCAAACCGAGCAGGGAGCCAAAGAAGACGAGTTCGAACGGCGGCACCGCGCCATGGAGCGCCCGCACCGAAGCATCGCTCAAGGCATAGACGGCATAGCCCAGGAACGAGACGGCAACGCCCTGAACCGTTCTCCGCCGGGTGTCGTCGACGGCCGCTGGCTGCATCGCAATTTTACCTAGAGCTACGTAGGGAGACGGTCAGCCGCCGCCGTAAAGCACCTCGGGCGCAACCTCCGGCGCCGCGATCTCCACCAGCCCCTCGGGACGAGCGGCGCGGTAGAAGCAGCTCAGCCGCCCCGTATGGCAGGCAACGCCCGTCTGATCGACGAGCAGCAACAGCGTGTCCCCGTCGCAATCCACCCGAAGCTCCACCAGACGCTGCACCTGCCCGGAGCTTTCGCCCTTGCGCCAAAGGCGGTCACGGCTGCGGCTGAAGTAGCAGACGCGGCCGGTTTCCAGCGTCTCGGCCACCGCCGCGCGGTTCATCCAGGCCATCATCAGGACCGCACCGGTGTCATGCTGCTGGGCAATGGCAGGCACCAAGCCGTCGGCGTTGAAGGCGATCGCCGCCAGCACCTCGTCCGGCGGCTCAGACATGCCCGAGGCAAGCGAAGCCGCGCTCCAGATCGTCCATGATATCGGCGGGGTCTTCCAGCCCGACATGCAGCCGCATGATCTCGCCGCCGAAGCGGCCGGAACCCGCCGTGCGGTGGATCGAGCCCGTCGACGGCAGGACGAGGCTTTCGAAGCCGCCCCAGGACGCCCCGATCCCGATCAGGGTCATGCCGTCGATCATCGCGGCCACCGCCTCGACCGAGTATTCGGGTTTGAAGACGACCCCGAACAGGCTGGACGCGCCGGTGAAGTCGCGCTGCCAGATCTCGTGCCCTGGCGAGCCCGGCAGCGCCGGATGCAGGACGCGCAGCACCTCGGGGCGCTCGGCGAGCCACCGGGCGACCTCCATCCCGTTCTGCATCTGCGTCTTCAACCGCACACCGAGGCTGCGGATGCCGCGCAACGCCAGCCAGCAATCGTCCGGGCTCGCATATTGCCCAAGCGCCATCGAGGCATCCCGCAGCCGCGCCCAGTCCGCGTCCGTCGCGACCGTGACCGCGCCGAGGATGATGTCGGAGTGGCCGCCGATATACTTGGTCGCCGCCTGGATCGAGATGTCGACGCCGTGGCGGAACGGCTGGAAGAAGTGGATGCCCCAGGTGTTGTCGATCATGACCTTGATACCGTGGGAATGGGCCACCGCCGCAAGCGCCGGCACATCCTGCACCTCGAAGGTATGGCTGCCGGGGCTTTCCAGGAACAGCACGGCGGTCTCGGGGCGGATCGACGCCTCCAGAGCCTCGGCCGTGGCCATCGGATCATAGTAGGTCGTGGCGATGCCGAGGCCGGCGAGCATCCCGTCGCAGAAACGCCGCGTCGGGCCGTAGACGTTGTCCGGCACGAGGACATGCTGGCCGGTCTTGAGGAACGCCAGCAGCGGCGTGGTGATGGCGGACAGCCCCGAAGAGACGATCTGGCAGCGCGTGCCGCCCTCGATCTCGGCGATCGCGTTTTCCAGCGCGAAATGCGTCGGCGTTCCATGGGTGCCGTAGACCAGCGCCTGCTCGTGCCGAAGCGCGCCCTGGCTCCGTTGATGGGCGAGGTTCGGGTGCAGCACCGTCGAGCCACGAACGAGCGGCGCGTTGACGAAGCCGTGCGCGCGAGACCCCGGCCGGCCGACCTGTGTCAGCCGCGTGCCGAAACCCTGGCTCTTCGCAGGCGCGTCTTTCTGGTCATCAGGCATCGCTAGGAGGTTTCCACTGCTGTATCGGGGCGAGCGCCCCATTCGGACCAAGACCCATCATAAAGAGCGCCCATCGGCAAGCCCGCGACCGCGAGCCCCAGGCTCAGCACCGCCGCCGTGACGCCGGTGCCGCAGCTGGTGACGACCGCGCGGCTACCGTCGGCGCCCTCGGCCGCGAAGCGCGCTCGCAGCGCGTCCGGCGGCAGCATGGTGCCATCCGCCGCCAGCAGTTCGCCGAACGGGATGTTGTGAGCGCCGGGCATGTGCCCGCCGCGCAGGCCCGGCCGCGGCTCGGGCGCCGTGCCGGCGAAGCGGCCCGCCGGGCGTGCGTCCAGGACCAGCGCCGATTCATCCGCCACGGTAGCCTGCATGGCGCCGAGGTCGCGCACCAGTTCGGGCCGAAGCGCCGGCTTGAAGGCGACCGGGCTCGGCAGAACCGCCGACGATGTCTCGAGCGGCCGGTTCTCGGCCCGCCACTTAGGCAGCCCGCCATCGAGCACCGCCGCCTCGTCATGGCCGAAGACGCGCATCATCCACCAGCCGCGCGCAGCCGAGAACAGGCCCAGTTGGTCGTAGAAGACGACGGTGGAGCGGTTCGAGATGCCGAGGGCGCCCGCCATCTCGGCGAAGACGTCCGGCGAGGGCAGCATGTGCGGCAGGTCGCTACGGGTATCCTTGATCGCGTCGATGTCGAAGAACCGGGCCCCGGGAATGCGGGCCTCGGCGAACAGCGCCTGAGCGTTTCGAGGGTCGGTCGGCAGGTAGAAAGAGCAGTCGCAGACCACGAGGTCTGGGTTCTCGAGATTGGCGGCGAGCCATTCGGTGCTGACCAGGGGCGTCATGATCGATCCTCGGCGGTTGCTGGCCTTAATCTCGCCTTCGGAGGCGACTGTCACAAGGTGCCGGCGCGGGGTGTCTGCCCCTGAGCCTGGAGATGCGGTAACGAAGCGCAATGCGAGCATTGGCGACGACAAGGATTGCGCACCCGTGACCGAACGCTTTCTGATCTGGGTGCTATTGGGAACGCTCATTGCCGGCTGCCTGGCCGTGCTGCAGCACTTCATCGCGGCCATCGCCTGGGCGGCGATCCTGACCTTCACCACCTGGCCGATCTACCTCTGGCTGAGGGTCCGGCTGCGCCTGCCCCGTGCCGGCGCCGCGCTGCTGATGATCCTCGTCGCGGCGCTGCTGATCCTGCTGCCGCTGACGCTGCTGGCCGAGAGCGCCCTGCAGAATGCCGCCAACATTCGCCGCATGATCAACGAGGTGCTCATCTTCGGCCTGCCACAGTCGCCGCCCTGGGTCGCCGGCATCCCCCTCTTTGGCTCGACGATCAGCGACCTCTGGAACCATTGGTCGGCCGATCTCGAAAGTCTGCTCGCGGCCATCCATCCGTATCTCGGCACCGTCGCCAAGGAGGGGTTGCAGCTCCTCATCGCCGTGACCGACGGCGTGGTGCGGATGGGGCTGGCCCTGTTCATCGCCTTCTTCCTGTTCATCTACGGAGAGGCGTTGGCGCGGCACATCAGCGGCTTTCTCTATCGCATCATCGGCGGCCAGGCGGAGCGCCTGCTGAAGATCGTCGGCGCGACGGTGCGCGGGGCGGTCTATGGGATTCTCGGCACGGCGCTGGTGCAGGGGATCATGCTGAGCCTAGGGCTCTGGCTCAGCGGCGTTCCCAATGCTGCGGCGCTGGCCTTGGCTGGAACGTTCTTCTCCCTGGTGCCGGGCGGCGGCGCGCTGATCTGGGTTCCCGCCGCGATCTGGCTGCTGAGTTCGGGGGACGATGTCGCCGGTCTTGGACTCGCGGCGTGGTGCGGCATCGGCATCTCCATCGCCGACAGCTTCGTGCGGCCCTGGTTCATCGCCCGCGGCGCGCACCTGCCCTTCATCCTGACGTTGCTCGGCGTGCTGGGCGGCGCGCTGGCCTTCGGCATCCTCGGCGTGTTCCTCGGCCCGGTGCTCCTCGGCGTGGGCTTCATCCTGGCCGAGGAGTTTTCGCGCGGCGCACCGCTGGCGCCGGCCGCGGAGATCCATGCGGTCCGGCTGGAGGAGCAGCGTCAGGCGGCGGAGACGATCGCCGCTCTCCGCCGCAGCCGGGAAGTCTAGTAGGTTACCACCGTCCGGATCGACTCGCCGCGCTTCATCAGGCCGAAACCCTCGTTGATCTGCTCGAAGGGCAGAACATGGGTGATGAGGTCGTCGATGTTGATCTTGCCGTCCATGTACCAGTCGACGATACGCGGCACGTCGGTCCGGCCCCTCGCGCCGCCGAAGGCCGTGCCGAGCCACTGCCGCCCGGTGACGAGCTGGAAGGGGCGCGTGCTGATCTCGGCGCCCGCGGGCGCCACGCCGATGATGATCGACTTGCCCCAGCCGCGATGCGCGCACTCCAGAGCCTGCCGCATGACCTTCACATTGCCGATGCACTCGAAGCTGTAATCGGCGCCGCCCTTGGTCAGGCTCACGAGGTAAGGCACCAGATCGCCCTCGACCTCGCTCGGATTGACGTAGTGGGTCATGCCGAACTTGGTCGCCATCTCGACGCGCCCGGGGTTGAGGTCGACCCCCACGATCATCTCGGCGCCCGCCAGCCGCGCGCCCTGCACGACGTTCAGCCCGATGCCGCCCAGCCCGAACACCACGACGCGGGCTCCAGGCTCGACCTTGGCCGTGTTGATGACGGCGCCGATGCCCGTGGTGACGCCGCAGCCGATGTAGCAGACCTTGTCGAACGGCGCGTCCTCGCGGATTTTCGCCAGCGCGATCTCGGGCAAAACGGTGAAATTCGAGAAGGTCGAGGTCCCCATGTAGTGGTGGATCGGCTCGCCGCCGCTCGAGAAGCGGGAGGTGCCGTCCGGCATCAGCCCCTGACCCTGGGTCGAGCGGATCGCGACGCAGAGGTTCGTCTTGCGGCTGAGGCAGTATTCGCACTGCCGGCATTCCGGCGTGTAGAGCGGAATGACGTGGTCGCCCTTCTTCAGGCTGGTGACGCCCGCGCCGACATCGACCACGACGCCCGCGCCCTCATGCCCGAGGATGGAGGGGAAAATCCCCTCGGGGTCCGCGCCCGACAGGGTGAACTCGTCGGTGTGGCAGATGCCGGTCGCCTTGATCTCCACCAACACCTCGCCCGCGCGGGGGCCTTCCAGGTCGATGGTCTCCAGGCTCAGGGGCTGCGCCTTCGCGCGAGCCACGGCGGCACGGGTTTTCAATGCAATGCTCCCTAAACGAGAAGGTCAGACGACGGCACGGGATGCGCCGGGCTCGCCGTGTTTTCGCTCAAGGCGAGGCATTTGGCCATGAGGCTCGGCAAGGCCTGAGCCAGCAAATCTTCCGTGGGACAAAGAAAGCCGTCGCCCATCGCCTCCCTGGGGATGACCGGCAGCTGCGCCGCATAGACATCCAGCCAAAGCTCGAAATGCGTGAAGACGTGGCGGACGACGCCCCACTTGACCCACTCCGCTTGTGCCGGGGCCTCCGCCAGCGCATCCGGCCGTGCCCAGGGTTCCGCCCGCCATGCGGTGCCGGGTATTTCGATCATCCCGCCGAGCAGGCCACGCGGCGGCCGGCGCCGCAGCAGAACCTGCCCGGCGGCATCGCTCAGCCGGAAGTGGGCGCCATGGCGGCGAGGCCGCTCGGGCTTGGGCGCCTTTCGCGGCAGGGTCGCGGCGATTCCCAGCCGCTTCGCTGCGCATACTGTCTCCCACGGGCAGAGCGCACAGGCGGGTGCGGTCGGCGTGCAGAGCGTGGCGCCGAGGTCGAACAGCGCCTGCGCCGTGTCGGACGGTGCGGCCTGCGCTGACGCATCCTCGGCGAGCAGCGCCGCGCCGGCGCGGATCGCGGGCTTGGCGGCCGGCAGCGGCGTCTCGATCGCGAAAAGCCGGCTGACGACACGCTCGACATTGCCGTCGACGGGGATTACCGGCAGGCCGAAGGCGATGGCGCCCACGGCGGCGGCGGTATAGTCGCCGATGCCGGGCAGGGCGCGCAGCCCCTCCACGCTCGACGGAAAGCCACCCAGAGCCACGACGGCGCGAGCGCAGGCGAGAAGGTTGCGAGCGCGGGCGTAGTAGCCGAGGCCCGCCCAGGCCGCCATGACAGCCCCGTCCTCGGCCGCCGCCAAGGCCGCCACCGTTGGAAACAGGCTGAGAAAACGTTCATAATAGGGGATGACGGCAGTGACCGTCGTCTGCTGTAGCATGATTTCGGAGAGCCACACCCGGTAGGGATCGGCGTCCTCGCCCGGCTTGGCCCGCCACGGCAGGCTGCGGCGATGGCGCGCATACCAGGCGAGCAGGCGCGCGATGGAGGGCCGGGACGGCATGGCGGAAGACGAGATGAGAGAGGGCACGACACCCAGGATGCCGCCGGGGCCCTCCCGCGACAACCCACCGGATGCACCTCGGGCCTACGGGCCGCGGGCAATCGGCGGGCTAATCACGCGGGTGACGAAGCCCGGCTTCAAGCGGCGGTCCCCGGCGACCAGCCAGATCATGACCGACTGGATCGAGATCATGGGGCCCGACCTCGGCGGCCGCACCGTGCCGCAGAAGCTGTCCGCGGGCACCCTCACCATCGCCTGCGCCGGACCGGCGGCCATGGAGCTGCAGCACTTCGCCCCCCAGCTCATCGCTCGCATCAATGGCCATGTCGGGGGGCATGGGGACAAGGCGCCGATCCAGCGCCTCCGATTCGTGCAGCAGAACACGCTGCCAAAAGCCGCCGTCGCGCCGGAACGGCCTCGCGCGGCTCCAAAACCACCACCCGCGATCGATCTCGAACCCGGCCCTGTCCGGGATGCCTTGATCCGTCTCGCCCAGGCTCTTCAGACCCGCAGAGAGTAACGCGCGCTCCTCGCCGCAATACAAATATCGACAGCTAGTTGCCCCATCTGCTAACGACCACCAGATATTGAAGGTAGCGTAGATGATCTCTCGCCGATTCTTTATGACAACGGGTGCCGCCGCCCTTGGTGTCGCGACCGTCCCGGTCCTCGGCTTCGCCGCCGATGCCGCCCCACCGGCGACCGAAGGGCCCCGCTTCATCGGCTCGCCGACGGCGCCCGCAACGGTAGAGGAGTTCTTCTCCCTCACCTGCACCCATTGCGCGCATTTCTCGAACACGACGATGCCGGACGTGATGACGAAGCTCATCAACACCGGGAAGCTGCGGATCGTCTACCACGACTTCCCGCTGGATGCCGTGGCGCTGGAGGCGGCGATGATCGCCCGGTACCTGCCGCCGGCGCAGTATTTCCCGTTTTGCAGCGCCCTGTTCGCCAGCCAGGACAGCTGGGCCTTCGCGCCCGGCATCAACTATACGGACCAGCTCTGGAAGATGGCCGCACTTGCCGGCATGAGCCGCCCGACCTTCGACCGCGCCATCGCCGACAACGGCCTCAAGACCTGGATCCAGACGCAGCAGGTCGCCGACGAGAAGAAGTACAATATCGACGCCACGCCCAGCTTCCTCATCAACGGCAAGATCCAGGCGGGCGACATGGACTACAATTCGTTCGTCTCCGCGATCGGTCTGACTGGATAATGGCGGCCCGGCTCGCCCGGCTCCGCATCGCGGGCTTCAAGAGCTTCGCCGATACGACCAGCCTGGACATCCTGCCGGGCCTCACCGGCATCATCGGGCCGAACGGCTGCGGCAAATCCAACATCGTCGAGGCGCTGCGCTGGGCAATGGGTGAGGGCAGCGCCCGCTCCCTTCGCGGCGGCGAGATGGACGACATCATCTTCGCCGGCACGACAGGCCGCCCCTCGCGCAACATCGCCGAGGTGACGGTGACGCTGGAGGAGGCGGCGGGCATCGTGCCGCCGCCCCATCACGAACAGTCAGAGCTTGAAATCACCCGCAAGATCGAGCGCGGGGCCGGCAGCAACTACCGCGTCAATGGCCGCGAGGTGCGGGCGCGGGACGTGCAGACGCTGTTCGCCGATCTCGCCAGCGGTGCCCGCAGCTGCGCGATGGTCGGCCAGGGCCGCGTCGCCGCCATCGTCGGCGCGAAGCCCGAGGAACGCCGACAGATACTGGAGGAGGCCGCCGGCATTTCCGGTCTCTCCGCCCGGCGGCATGAGGCCGAGCTCAAGCTCCGGGCAACCGAGGCCAACCTGCAGCGCGCGGAGGACCTGCGCGGACAGGTGGAGGCCCAGCTTCAGGGCCTGCAGCGGCAGGCGCGGCAGGCGGCACGCTACCGGAACATCTCCGGGCTCATCCGTGCCGCCGAGGCCGAATTCCTCGCCATCCAATATGCCCGCACGGAGCGGAACCGTGCCGGGGCCCATGCGGCGCTGGCAGCCGCGCGGTCCGCTGTCGCCGAGGCTGCCCAAGCTGTGCGTGCAGCCGAACAGTCGCATGGCGGCAGCGACGGGATCGTGCCCCCGCTGCGCGCGGCCGAGGCGGATGCCCGCACGGCGCTGGAGCGTCAGCGCGTCGCCGCCGAGCAGCTTGCCGGCGAGGAGGCCCGTGCCCGCGCCGCCATTGGCGCCGCCACCCAGCGGCTGGAGCAGGCCAAACGCGACCTCGACCGGGCGCGGGCGATGATGCGGGACGCGGCCGAGGCCGAGCAGCGGCTGGGCGCGGAAGACGCCACTCTCGCAGCGGCGGAAACAGAATCCGCAGGCCGCCTGACCGCCGCCTTGGCCGCCATGAACCAGGCCGCTGAGGCCGCCCGCGCCGCCGAGGCCGCCTCGCAACAGGCGGTGGAGCGCAACGCCGGCCTTGCCGCGCAGAGCCAGGCGCTCACCCAGCGCCTCACGCAGGCCGAACAGCGCACCAGGCGGCTCGCCGAGCAGGTGACGCGGCTCATCGCCGACCGGGACCGTCTGGCCGCCGATCTCGTTTCGCCCGAAAAGATGGAGGAGGCCCGCGCGGCCGTCGCCGCCGCCGAGGCTGCCCGGCAGGATGCGGCGACGCGGATGGAGACGGCGGAGCGTGGCCGGGTCGCGGCGCAGGCCGCCCTCGCCGCGGCCCGCGACCGTGCCAACACGACCGAGGCGTCCGCCACGAAACTACGGGCTGAAATTCGTGCCCTCAGCGAGGTGCTGAGTGTCGGCGGCAGCCAGACCGGCCCGGAAATGGTGGACGTGCTGACCGTGCCTGCCGGGCTGGAGGCTGCTCTCGGAGCCGCACTGGGCGAAGAACTCAGCGCCTCGACCGATGCGGATGCGGCGCGGCATTGGCGCGAACTTCCGTCGCTAGAGGGTGGGACCACACTTCCCGGGGGCTGCACGCCGCTGAACAGCCTCGTCCAGGGGCCGCCCGCACTGGCGCGCACCCTGTCGCAAATCGCCGTAGCCCCCGCCGAAGCCGCGCCCGACCTGCAGGCGCAGCTTCGGCCCGGTCAGACGATCGTCTCGGAGGCCGGCGGTGTCTGGCGCTGGGACGGCTATACGATCCGCGCCGGCACGCCAACGCCCGCGACCGTGCGGCTCACCCAGCGCAACCGCCTGCGAAAGCTGCGGGACGAGGGCGCCAGAGCCGATGCCGCCGCCGCCGCCGCGCGGGCAGTTCAGGAGGCGGCGCAAGCTGCCGATCGCGCCGGCCTTGCCGAGGAACAGGCCGCCCGTAACGCCCGGCGTGACGCCGAGCAGGCCGCCGAGCGGCTCCGGCAAACGGCGACCGCGCTCGCCGCCCGTGCCGCCGCGGCCGAGGCGCGACTATCGGGTGTCGCCGCGCAGCTAGCCACGGCCGAACCGGAGCGGACGGAGGCGGAGGCGGCGCTCACAGCGGTCCGTGCCGAGGCCATCGCTCTGCCCGACCTCACCGCCATGCGCGCCGAGGTCGAGGCGACGAGGGCGGCGCTGGGACTGGCCCGGCGCGAGGAGAGCGAGAGCCGCACCCGGCATGACGGGCTGGTGCGCGACATCGCCGCACGCACGCAGCGCCGGCAGGCCTTGGCGCGCGAACGGGAGAGCTGGGCCGAGCGGGCGGAGTCGGCTTCCGCTCACATCGCCGACCTGGAACAGCGCCAGACGGAGGCCGCAGCCGAACACGCGGCGGTTGTCGCCATCCCGGAGCGGCTCGCAGGCGAGCGCGCCGCGCAGGCGGCACTGCTCGCCGAGGCGGAGACGGCCCACAGAAACGCCGCCGCCCGCCTTTCGCAGGCCGAGACGGAGGCCCGCGCTGCCGAAAGGGCCTCTCGGGCCGCAGAGACCGCGCAGGTCCTGGCACGGGAGGCGATGCTCCGCGCCGAGGGCGCCGTCGCCCAGGCCGATCACGCCTGGGGCACCGTCGCCGAACGGGTGCTTGAACGGCTCGGCGCCAATCCGGAGTTTCCGGAGATCGCCGACGAGCCGACAGTAGAGGCCGAGGAGAAGGCCCGCCGCCGCTTCGACCGCCTGACGAAGGAGCGGGACGAGATGGGGCCGGTCAACCTCCGGGCCGAGATCGAGGCCGAGGAACTGTCACGCCAGATCGCGCTCATCGACGGCGAAAAGGGCGATCTGGTCGCGGCCATCGCGAAGCTGCGGGGCTCCGTCGGCCACCTCAACCGCGAGGGCCGGGAGCGGCTGGCGACCGTCTTCACGGAGATCGACAAGCATTTCCAGGCGCTTTACACGCGGATGTTCGGTGGCGGCCGGGCGCATCTGGCCCTGGTCGGGTCGGATGACCCTCTCGAGGCCGGGCTCGAGATCTACGCCCAGCCGCCGGGTAAGAAGCTCGCGACGCTCTCGCTCCTGTCGGGCGGCGAGCAGGCGCTGACGGCGCTCTCGCTGATCTTCGCGGTGTTCCGCTGCAACCCGGCGCCGCTGGCGGTGCTCGACGAGGTCGACGCGCCGCTGGACGATGCCAACGTCGAGCGGCTCTGCACCCTGCTGAACGACGTGGTGCGGGAAACCGGCACGCGCTTCCTCGTCGTCACCCACCATCACCACACGATGGCGCGCATGGACCGGCTCTATGGCGTCACCATGATGGAGCGCGGCGTTTCGCGCCTGCTCTCGGTCGATCTCCATCGTGCGGTCGCCATGACGGAGAATGCGCCGCGCATGGCGGCCGAGTAGCCGCATGGTGCGGCCCGGCCCGTTGATCCCTCGGAGGCCCGTGCTATCAGTGCCCGCCGCCAGACTTAGGGAACGGGCCAATGACTGACACCACGGACACCAACACGATCGGCACCGCCCCGGACAACGTCGGCGCCACCCACGGCGCGGAGGCGACGCAGAACGCCGAGACGCACCACCTTCCCGGCCCTCTGCCCGAAGCCGTGATCCTCCAGCCCGCCGAGACGGTGCATCAGTCCCTGGTCGAGGAACACGCCCCGGCCACCGAGGAGCCGACGGTCGGCGAAGCCCTGATCGCCGCCGATCTCGCGGAGCCGCCGCCGAAGGTCTTCCCCTACGACCTGGAAAGTCCCGAACTCGCGCGCGCCTTCCTCCATGCCCGGACCCCGCGCGCCTGGACGGACCGGCCGGTCGACGAGGAAACGTTCCGCCACCTCTACGATCTGGTGAAGCTCGGGCCGACCTCGGCCAATTCCTCCCCGGCGCGCTATGTCTTCATCCGCAGCCAGGAGGCAAAGGACCGCCTGCGCCCGGCGCTGAACCCCGGCAACGTCGCGCCGATCATGGCGGCGCCGGCAACCGTGATCGTCGCCTACGACCCGTCCTTCTATGACTATCTGCCGCGCCTCTATCCGCAGGCGGATGCGCGGTCCTGGTTCGCGTGGAACGACGAGTTCTCGCAGGAGACCGCGATCCGCAACAGCAGCCTGCAGGGTGGCTATCTTCTCCTGGCCGCGCGCCTGCTCGGGCTCGACTGCTGGCCCATGTCGGGCTTCGACAACGCGCGGGTCGATCAGGTCTTTCTGGATGGGCGGGGATGGCGGTCGAACTTCCTGGTCAGCCTCGGCTATGCCGAGCCGGTGGAGGCCCCGCGCAATCCGCGTCTCGCCTTCGAGGAAATCTGCGAGGTCATCTGAGGTGACGCCACTCCAAGGGTTAAGATGCATAGCGGCTCGCCCATTGGCCCGCTCACCGGCCTATGCTAGCCCCCAACCATGAGCCTTCCCCTTATCGCCGTGCTGAACGGCCCCAACCTCAACATGCTCGGTCTCCGTCAACCCGAGGTTTATGGGGCGGCGACGCTGGACGACGTCGAGCAGCTCTGTGCCGAAACCGCGGAAGGCCTGGCGCTCGCCATCGATTTCCGCCAGACGAATAGCGAAGGCGAACTCATCTCCTGGATCCATGAATGCCGCGGGCGCGCCAGCGGCATTGTGATCAATCCAGCCGGACTCAGTCACACATCCGTGTCTTTGATGGACGCCCTGCTGGCCGCCGAGCTTCCGGTGGTGGAAGTTCATATCTCCAACATTCACCGCCGGGAGGAATTCCGGCATCACTCCTACATCTCGAGAATCGCAACGGGTGTGCTGTGCGGATTCGGAACACATGGTTACGCCCTGGCTTTGATCGCGATGGCGCGGATACTGGAGGGCGGCCTATGAGCCGGCTGTCGTTCGACCCGGAAGACATTCGCGAACTCGCGGCCATCCTGGATGAGACCGGGCTCAGCGAGATCGAGATCGCCGAGAAGGACCGGCGGATCCGCATCGTCCGCTCGCCGGCGCCCGTGGGCTTTGCGATGCCATACCAGGAGGCGGCGGGACATGCCCTTGCAGCCGCTCCGAGCCCGGCTGCCGCCCCCGTTGCCGTCATCGCGCCGGTGCGCGCCGAGCCCGACGCCTCTCATCCGGGCGCCGTTCCGAGCCCCATGGTGGGCGTCGCCTATCTTTCGCCGGACCCCGAGAGCCCGAATTTCGTGTCCGTCGGCCAGCGGGTCGAGGTCGGGCAGACGCTGATGCTCATCGAGGCGATGAAGACCTTCAATCAGATCAAAGCTCCGCGTGCCGGCATCGTGTCCCGCATCATCGTCGGCAACGCCACCCCGGTCGAGTTCGGCGAAGTCCTGATGATTCTGGACTGACCCCGGTCATGTTCCGCAAAATCCTGATCGCGAACCGTGGCGAGATCGCGCTGCGCGTCCAGCGCGCCTGCCGCGAGATGGGCATTGCTTCGGTGGCCGTTCATTCCACGGCGGATGCGGATGCGATGCACGTCCGTCTGGCGGATGAGAGCGTCTGCATCGGGCCGCCGGCGGCGCGGGACAGCTACCTCAACATGCCGGCGATCCTCTCGGCCGCCCACATCACCGGCGCCGACGCCATCCATCCCGGCTACGGCTTCCTCAGCGAGAATGCGAGCTTCGCCGAAATCACCGAGGCGCACGGCATCGCCTTCATCGGGCCGTCGCCCGCGCACATAACCATGATGGGCGACAAGATCGCGGCCAAGGACGCGATGAGGCGCCTCGGCGTACCTCTGGTGCCCGGTTCCGAGGGCGCCCTGCCGAGCCTCGCCGCGGCGGCGGAAGTGGCGGAGACCATCGGCTACCCGGTGCTGATCAAGGCGGCAGCCGGCGGCGGCGGGCGCGGCATGAAGGTCGCCCATACCGCGGACGAGCTTGCCGAGGCCTGGCAGGTGGCGCGCACCGAGGCCAAGGCGGCTTTCGGCAATGACGCCGTCTATATGGAGAAGTATCTCGACCGGCCGCGCCACATCGAGATGCAGGTCCTTGCCGACGGCTACGGCGATGTCGTCCATTTCGGGGAGCGTGACTGCTCGCTGCAGCGCCGCCACCAGAAGCTGCTGGAGGAGGCCGGCTCGCCCGCCCTTTCCGCGGCGCAGCGCGATGCGCTCGGCGAGACGGTCACGCAGGCGCTCCGCGGCCTCGGCTACCGCAACGCAGGGACGCTCGAGTTTCTCTATCAGGACGGCCAGTTCGCCTTCATCGAGATGAACACCCGGTTGCAGGTGGAACATCCGGTGACGGAGATGGTCTGCAACGTCGATCTGGTGCGCGAGCAGATCCGCATCGCCTACGGCGAGCCGCTGGGCTACGACCAGTCGTCGGTCAAGTTCGAAGGCCATGCCATCGAGATCCGGGTGACCGCCGAGGACCCGGATACCTTCATTCCGAACCCCGGCCTGATCAGCCACTACCATCCGCCCGGTGGGCTGGGTGTTCGGGTGGATAGCGCGCTCTACGCCGGCTACCGCGTGCCGTCGTATTACGACTCCATGATCGCCAAACTCATCGTCCATGCGCCGGACCGCCCGCAGGCGATCGCCAGGATGCGCCGGGCGATCGAGGAGTTCGCCATCATCGGCGTCAAGACGACGCTGCCGCTGCATCGCCGCATCCTCGACGACCCGACATTCCAGGCCGGCGACTACACGATCCACTGGCTCGAGCGGTTCGTCGCCCAGGAGGCTTAAATCGCCGTGAGAGGCGGACTCTGGAGGGCTGGGCTTCTGGTTCTGATCCTGGGTGCACCGATAGCCATGGCAGCCGGTCCTGTGGAATGGCCAGATACGTCCGCCGCAAGGGAAGCGGCAAAATCCCGCGTCGAGCAGCTGCAGCAGCAGTTGATGAGCAACCCCAGCGCCACCGTTGTGCTCGCCCACTGGTGCGCTGCCCATCATCTCGTGCCGGAGCCGCAGATCGTCGCCCGGCGCGTCCTCGGTCCGCCCAGGCCGCTGCCGGAGCGCGTGCGGCTCAACCTCAGGCTCAAGCCCGGCGAGGCGGTCGGCTACCGGCGCGTGCAGCTTCTCTGCGGCGACCGCATCCTCTCCGACGCGGACAACTGGTACGTCCCCGACCGGCTGACTGGCGCGATGAACCAGCGCCTGGACGAGACCGACATGCCCTTCGGCCTCGCCGTGCGGAGCCTGCACTTCAAGCGCAGGACCTTGAGCAGCGAAGTGCTCTGGGTTCCGGGCGCTCCGACCACGACCGGCGGGATGATGACGATCCCCGACCATCTGCTCCGCAACGAGGGGCTGCTCACGATCCCGGGCGGCTTGCCGATCTCTCAGGTTACCGAGAAATACACCGCGGAAATCCTGGGCCCTCCGCCCTGAAAGGTGAGACGCATGCAGGGCAAGGCAATCCTGGTCACCGGGGCCGCCCAGGGCATCGGGAGACAGATCGCGCTGGACTTGGCGCAGGCGGGAGCCGCCACCCTGATCCTCTGCGACCGCCAGCAGGACCGGGGCGAGGCCGTCGCCGCCGAAGTCCAGGGCCTCGGCGCGGAAAGCGGCTTCATCCACGCCGATCTCGCCGAACAGGATGCTCCTGCGCGGGTGGTCGGCGAGGCGATCGGGCGCTTCGGGCGCGTCGACAGCCTCGTCAACGCGGCGGGCGTGACCGACCGCGCCGGGGTGGCCGACGTGTCCGTCGCGACGTGGGACCGGGTATTCGCCATCAATGCCCGTGCGCCGGCCTTCCTCATGCAGGCGGTGATACGCCACCTGAAGGAGCGGAAGGCGCCGGGCACCATCCTCAACATCCTCTCGATAAACGCCCATGGCGGCACGCCAGACCTCGCGATCTACGCCGCGAGCAAGGCGGCCCTGTCGCTGCTGACGCGCAACGCCGCCCACGCCCACCGCTTCGACCGCATCCGCATCAACGGCATCAACCCGGGCTGGATCGACACGCCGGCCGAGCGGCACATGCAAAGCGTCACACTCGGGCAAGGTGACGGCTGGCTCGCCGAGGCGAGCGCCAGCCAGCCGATCGGCCGGCTTCTCGTGCCCGAGGATGTGGCGCGGCTTGCTCTCTTCCTGCTCGGCGATGCGTCCTTCCCGATGACCGGCTCGCTGGTCGACCTGGAGCAATACGTCCTGAGCGTCAGAGACTGAGACCGCGCCGCGATTTTGGTTGAACTCGGGAATGAAAAACTCTTAGCTTCGCCGACATCATCGCCAATAGAAGCGATGTTTCAACACAGGCGGGAAGTCGCATGAGTGAAGCAACGGACGTGCGTCCTGTGGCTGCGACGGCGGAACGCTCCTACCGGCTGATCTACCGAAGTCACAGCCGGATACCGACCGACAGCGACCGGGTGGAGCTCGGCAACATCCTCCGCACCTCGCGCGCCAACAACATCCACCGTGGCGTGACCGGCGCACTCCTCATGTATGAGGGGTGGTTCGCTCAGGTGCTGGAAGGATCGCGGACGCAGGTCCGCGAACTCTTCGACCGCATCAGCGTTGATCCCCGGCATGATGCCGTCGTGGTCTACGAGGAAGGCGAGGTCGACGCACCGGTCTTCGGACGATGGTCGATGGCCGACGTGAGCGAGCACGGCGAGCCTGATGTTCCGCTGATCGCGACCGCCACCGGCGTCGTCGACGGCGGGGCGTGGAAAACGTCCACCCCCGAGCAGGAAGAGGTTCTGGTCAAGCTGCGCGACCTCACCCGCGGCTACGGCCGCGGCTCCTAAGCCCTTCGCTGGACGCGGGAAACCCCGGAGCTATCCGGGGTGGCGCTAGGCCGCCTTAAGGCGCAAAATCCGATCTTGTCAGCCTGCTTCGGCCAACGAGGCGGGCGAAAGAGAAGAACGGTCCGCTCGTCCCGGACCGAAGGGTCGGACATAATGCTGAACACGCTCTCCTCCACCATGCATCTCAACGCGATCGACAACGTCGTCGTCGCCCGCAGCGAAATCTCCGAGGGCACGTTGCTGCCGGATCGCGGCGTCACCGCCGTCCGGCGCATCCCGCGCGGCCACAAGATGGCGATCGCCGCTCTCGCGAAGGGCAGCCCCATCCTCCGCTACGGTCAGGTCATCGGCTTCGCCAGCGAGGACATCGCGCCCGGCGACCATGTCCACGTCCACAACTGCGAGATCCACGATTTCGCCCGTGACCATGCCTTCGGCGTCGACGCGCGGCCGACGGAATACATCCAGCCGCAGGCGACGTTCCAGGGGATCGTCCGCCCGGATGGCCGCGTCGCCACGCGCAACTACATCGGCGTGCTGACCACGGTGAACTGCTCGGCCGGCACCGCGCGCTACGTCGCCGAGGCGTTCCGCCGCAACCCGATCACGGGCGATAACGGGCTCCTCGCCGACTACCCGAACGTCGACGGGGTGGTGGCGCTGACCCACAAGACCGGCTGCGGCATGGGCATCATCGGCGACGGCATGGACACGCTGCGCCGGACCATCGCGGGCTATGCCCAGCATGTTAACTTCGCCGCCGTGCTCATTATCGGCCTCGGCTGCGAAGCCAATCAGATCGGCCCGCTGCTCGCGACCCAGAAGCTTCAGCCCGGCCTCACGCTCTCCTCGCTCGTCATCCAGGAGAGCGGCGGCGCCCGCAAGACCGTCGAGGCCGGCATCGCCCGGGTAAAGGAACTGCTGCCAGCCGCCAACGCCGTGGAGCGGGTCACGGTGCCGGCGTCGAACCTGCTCGTCGCGCTGCAATGCGGCGGCTCGGACAGTTTCTCGGGCCTCACCGCCAATCCTGCGCTCGGCTACGCCTCCGACCTCATCGTCCGCCACGGCGGGACTGTCGTGCTGACCGAAACCACGGAAATCTACGGCGCCGAGCATCTGCTGACCCGGCGCGCCGTGAGCGCCGAGGTCGCGCAGAAGCTGCTCGACCGGCTGAGCTGGTGGGAGGACTACACCCGCCGCAACGGCGGCGAGATCGACAACAACCCCTCGCCCGGCAACAAGGCCGGCGGCCTGACCAACATCGTCGAGAAGTCGCTCGGCGCGGTGGTGAAGGCCGGGACGACCAACATGGTCGATGTCGTGGGCTATGCGGAGCAGGTGCGCGAGAAGGGCCTCGTGGTGATGGACGGGCCAGGCTTCGATCCGGTCTCGGCCACCGGCCAGATCGCGGGTGGCGCGAACGTGTTGTGCTTCACGACCGGACGCGGCTCGGTCTTCGGCTGCAAGCCGACGCCGTCGCTGAAGCTCGCGACCAACACGCCGCTTTACGAGCGGATGCCCGACGACATGGACATCAACTGCGGTGGTATCGCCGATGGGGTGGAGACGGTCGAGGAGTGCGGACAGCGCATCTTCGACATGATCCTGGCCGTCGCCTCGGGCGAGCAGACGAAAAGCGAGGCGTTGGGCTTCGGCGATGATGAATTCGCACCCTGGCAACTGGGCGCCACGGTCTAGGGAGCCTTCGCCGCTACCCCGACAGGGGCTTCATGACCACAAAACAGATGCCACTGCCGGCAGGTGAACTCGGTCCCGTCGTTCGCGGCCGAGGAAAACCCGCCGCAGATGGCCGCTGCCCCCACCAGGATAGCGGCTGCGGTCTGCGCCCAGGTGAGGTTGATGCGGCTCCGGACCTCGACACGCTTGCCATCCCAGAACAGCTCTTGCCGGCTGTTGATGCCCAGCCGGTCCAGGTCGTCGACCGAGATCGGATGCGGCTTATCGTCCACCATGCAGGATCAGTCTTGTGGCGTCGAGGGCGGAGGCATCCGCGCATCGATGGCGTCGACCTTCTTCTTCAGTAATTCGAAGGAGAGCGTCAGCCCGTCCACTCTCTCCTGAAGATCCGCGATGGCTTTCGCCGCCTCTCTGATCGCCTCGCCAGCCGCCGTCATTGCAGGCTGGTCACCAGCCTGTTGATGCGGACGGTGAGTTCGTCGTTCTTCACGCGGACCTGATCCAACGTCTTCATGACATCTGAGAAGTTGTCGGCCTGCTCCGGTGCTGGCTGAACGGCTTTGTCCTTCGCCACCGCACCCGAAACCAGCGCTCTTGCCACGGCCCGCGTCTTCGTCACCGAAGTCGCGCGGCCGGAGGGCGACGCAGCGGCTTTCTTCGCTATCATGATCTCATCCCCATAGCGGGCGTTATAGCGGATTTTGGAGCCAAACGCGCAACTACTACCGCGTTGTGCCCGTCATATAGCGAATACAATCGGCGCATGAGCGGGCCGCTTCAAGCCCTGCGCCTGGGCTCGCTGGATCAACGCCTCCAACGTGATGCTGCGCAGATGGCTCTGCACGTGCTCCTCGAGTTCCAGCCACAAGGGCTCGACCGCCGCGGTCTGCAGCTCGCCCCCTGCTTCCATCTCCGGAACGTCCGCTGTCTCGCCGGTTGTCACGGCTTCCACGACTTCGGCCAGGGTAATCTGACGCGCGCTTTTACCGAGGCGGTAGCCGCCCTTAGGGCCGCGTGTGCTATCGAGCAAACCTGCGCGCGCCAGCCCTTGCAGCACGGGCTCGATGCCACGACGCGCCATCGAAAGACGATCGGCGATATCCCCGGCACTTTCCAGGCGCTGCCGGCCCGCGTACCACCCTATATCCAGCATGACCGCGACGGCGGTATAGGCACGTTCGCGACGCATGAGCATGGGCGTTCCCCGTTCCGACTCGCAGGCCGAATAATATTCACTTCTGCTGAGGGTTATATAGGCTGATGAGGGCAACCAAAGTAGAGGTTTCGTCGCCGCGCTCCCACATTTCTGCGGCAAGAAAACGGGCGGAGCCGGCAGTCGCCGTCGCCCGGCATCATCCCATGGCGGAGCCGCGCGGCCGCATCTTCGGCAGCATTATCGACGCGATCGGGGGCACCCCTCTGATCCGGCTCAGCCGCTTCACGGAGCGGGACAGTCTCGTCGCGGACCTGCTGCTGAAGCTGGAGTACCTCAACCCGCTGGGCTCCGTGAAGGACCGCATCGGGCTGGCCATGGTCGAGGCGGCCGAACAGGCGGGCCTCATCACGCCCGGCCGCAGCCACATCGTCGAGCCCACCTCCGGCAATACCGGAATCGCGCTGGCGTTCGTCGCCGCCGCCAAGGGCTATCCGCTGACGGTTGTCATGCCGGACTCGGCTTCGATCGAGCGCCAGAAGATGCTGCGTATCATGGGCGCACAGGTCGAACTGACCCCGGCGCGCCTGGGTATGGCGGGCGCGATCGCCCGCGCGGACGCGATCCTGAAGCAGTCTCCCGATGCCTGGATGCCTCGCCAGTTCGACAACCCGGCCAATCCCGCCATCCACGAGGCGACAACAGCCGAGGAGATCTGGGCCGATTGCGCCGGCGAGATCGACATGATCGTGGCCGGCGCCGGCACCGGTGGCACGCTCACCGGTATCGCCCGCGCCCTCAAGCCGCGGCGGCCGACGATGCAGGTGATAGCCGTTGAACCAGCGGAAAGTGCGGTACTTTCCGGCGATGACCCCGGGCCGCACGAAATTCAGGGCATCGGGCCGGGCTTTTGCCCCGCCATCCTCGACATGAGCCTCATCGACCGCGTGATGCCGGTATCGGAGCGAGACGCGATGCAGACGGCGCGGCAATGCGCTCGGCTGGAGGGCATTCCCATTGGCATTTCCTCCGGCGCCACCCTGCATGCGGCGCTCGTTCTCGCGCGCGATCCTGCGAACGAGGGCAAGCGTATCGTCGCAATCGCCGCATCCTCTGCAGAGCGCTACCTCTCGACCAATCTCTTCAACGGTTTGTAGCGGGGCCCCAACCGGCATCCGGGTCAGGAGAAACGTTATAGCGAATACGTGACGTTGCTGCATGTCAGTATGCTGCACTGCGCAATAGACCTGAGCCTTAGGCGAACCTATGTTCTCGCTCAGCACAAAAGCTTAGGAGCCTGGACATGGCGACGATCGCTCGTTCTAATACCCGCACCACCGGCCGCACGTTCGGCGACCGCCTCCGCAATCTGAGCCTCCGGTTCCAGGCCTCCAGGGAAGCCGCCAGGAAGCGGAACCAGATCATGCGCGAGCTTTCGACCTACTCGGACGATGAGCTTGGCGAACTCGGCCTGAGCCGCCTCGATATTCCGGCCGTGGCGGCGGGCAACTACCGCCGCTGAGCGGCCCCGCAGGCGACATGAGCGACGGTAAAGATCTGCCGTCGCGCCCCCGCTAATTAACGCGACACCAACCATCGGCCGTTCATGGTCCGCCATGATCCGGCGACGAAGGTTTGGTCGATGCAGCTAATGTTCCCCTCCCATGCGCCGGCCGGCGGCCCGCAGGCTGCCGAACGGCGCGGCCCATATTGCGTATGCGAGATTGGCTCCGCTAAAGCTCTCCGTTGCCGAAGAACCCTGGCTTTGTCTCAGCCGCGGGCTAACGCGCACATGACTCGGGCGGCCCGAGCCACGACCCGAGCAGTGGGAGACACGCATGCCTGACGCCGGCTCCAGTGGTTTCGCGCAGGCCACTCTTACGCATCTGCAAAGGCTCGAGGCGGAGAGCATCCACATCATCCGCGAAGTGGCCGCCGAGGCCGAGAAGCCGGTGATGCTCTACTCCATCGGCAAGGACAGCGCCGTCATGCTGCACTTGGCGATGAAGGCGTTCGCCCCGGGCAAGCCCCCATTCCCGCTGCTGCACGTGAATACCACCTGGAAATTTCGCGAAATGATCACGTTCCGGGACGCTCAGACGGCAGCGCTCGGACTGGAGCTCATCGAATGGATAAATCATGAAGCCGTGGCACGCGGCATCAACCCGTTCGATCACGACGCCTACACCGACATCATGAAGACCGAGGCGCTGAAGGCGGCGCTCGATCATCACGGCTTCGATGTCGCCTTCGGCGGAGCGCGGCGCGACGAGGAGAAAAGCCGCGCCAAGGAACGCATTTTTTCGTTTCGCTCGGCCGATCATCGGTGGGACCCGAAACGGCAGCGCCCGGAACTCTGGAGCCTCTACAACACGCGGAAGAACAAGGGCGAGAGCATCCGCGTCTTCCCCCTGTCCAACTGGACCGAACTCGACATCTGGCAGTACATCGCCCGCGAGGGGATCGCCCTGGTGCCGCTGTATTTCGCCGCCGAGCGCCCGACCATCCGCGTCAACGGCCTCACCCTGATGGTCGATGACGAGCGCATGCGGATCCCCGCTGGCGAGACCCCCGAGCTGCGGATGATCCGCTTCCGGACCCTGGGCTGCTACCCGCTGACGGGCGCCGTGGAGAGCCACGCGACGACGCTGCCGGAAGTCATCCAGGAAATGCTGCTGACGAAGACCAGCGAGCGGCAGGGCCGCGCGATCGACCGGGACGCCACGGCCAGCATGGAGAAGAAGAAGCAGGAGGGATATTTCTGATGGGGCGCGTGAGCGACGACGCGAGCGACCTCATCGCCACGGACATCGGCGCCTATCTGAGGCAGCACGAGAATAAGAGCCTGCTGCGCTTCATCACCTGCGGTTCAGTGGATGACGGCAAGTCGACGCTGATCGGCCGCCTTCTCTACGACAGCAAGATGGTCTTCGAAGACCAGCTGGCGGCGCTGGAGGCAGACTCGATCCGCCTCGGAACACAGGGAAAGGACCTCGACTTTTCCTTGCTGGTCGACGGGCTTTCGGCGGAGCGCGAACAGGGCATCACCATCGATGTCGCCTACCGGTTCTTCTCTACCGACCGGCGCAAGTTCATCGTCGCCGACACGCCCGGCCACGAGCAGTACACGCGTAATATGGTGACCGGCGCGTCGACGGCGGATGTCGCGATCCTGCTGATCGATGCGCGCCGCGGGGTTCTGACGCAGACGCGGCGGCACTCCTACCTCGCCTCCCTTATCGGCATCCGCAGCGTCATCCTTGCCATCAACAAGATGGACCTCGTTGACTACAGCCGCGATGTCTATGACAGCATCCTCAGCGACTACCGGGCGTTCGCGGGCGGTCTCGACATCGCGCATATCGAGCCGATCCCGATGTCGGCCCTGTTGGGCGAGAACGTCACCCGGCGCAGCAGCGCCATGCCCTGGTACGATGGGCCCGACCTGCTTTCCTACCTCGAACAGGTGGAGGTCAGCACCCGGCCGGTAGAGGCGCCTTTCCGCATGCCGGTGCAGTGGGTCAATCGCCCCAACCCGGACTTTCGCGGCTTCTCCGGCTTCATCGCCGCCGGCACGGTGCAGCCTGGCGACGCCGTCCGCATCATGCCCTCAGGCCGGCAGAGCCACGTCGCCCGCGTGATCCTGGACGGTGATCTTCCGTATGCGACGGCGGGCCAGTCGGTGACGCTCACTTTGGCCGATGAAATCGACTGCAGCCGCGGCGACGTCATCTCCAGTGTCGAGGCTCCGGCGGAGGTTTCCGACCAGTTCGAGACGACCGTCGTATGGATGAACGACACGCCGATGCTGCCGGGGCGCAGCTACCTCCTCAAGCTCGGCACGAAGACCGTGTCTGCCTCGGTCACTGCGCTGAAGCACAAGGTCAACGTCAATACGCTGGAGCAGGTGGCGGCGCGGCAGCTGAGCCTCAACGAGATCGGCCTCTGCAACATCAGCCTTAGCGAACCGGTGGCTTTCGACGCCTATGCGAACAGCCGCGACCTCGGCGGCTTCATCCTGATCGACCGTTTCACGAACGAGACGGTGGCGGCGGGCATGATCCACTTCGCGCTGCGTCGCGCGCAGAACATCCACTGGCAGGCGGTCAACATCACGCCGGCGGCGCGGGCGAACCAGAAGTCTCAGCAGGCCTGCGTGCTATGGTTCACGGGGCTCTCGGGCTCCGGGAAGTCGACGATCGCCAATCTGGTGGAACAACGCCTGTTCGCGCTCGGCAAGCACAGCACGCTGCTGGATGGCGACAACGTGCGGCACGGCCTCAACCGGGACCTCGGCTTCACCGATACGGACCGGGTGGAGAACATCCGCCGCGTCGGCGAGGTCGCGAAGCTGATGACCAACGCCGGTTTGATCGTTCTGGTGTCCTTCATCTCGCCGTTCCGGTCCGAGCGGCAGATGGCGCGAGCCCTGGTGCCGCCGGGCGCGTTTCTGGAGGTCTTTATCGACACGCCCCTGGACGTGGCCGAAGCGCGCGATCCCAAGGGCCTCTACAAGAAGGCGCGGCGCGGCGAAATCAAGCATTTTACCGGCATCTCCAGCCCTTACGAAGTGCCCGAGAACCCCGAGATCCACATCGACACCGCTCTCGTGGCGTCGGAGGAGGCAGCCGACCGCGTCGTGCAGGCGCTCGAGGATCGGGGCATCCTGCGCTCGGCGGAGGCATGAGCCTGGCTGGTTCCCACTTCGACCTCGCCTATCTGATGGCGGCGATCCGTCAGGTTGCGGAAGAGGCCGGCGCAGCCGCGCTTCGCTACTATGGAACCGCAGAAGCGAAGCTGAAATCAGATGGCAGCCCGGTGACTGCGGCCGATCAGGCCGCTGAGGACATCATCCTGGCTGCGCTCGCCGACCTCACGCCCGAGATCCCCGTGATCGCCGAGGAGGCGATGGCCAAGGGCCAGGCGCCGGACGTTGTCGGTCATCGGTTCTGGCTGGTGGACCCGCTGGACGGCACCCGCGAGTTCCTCAGCGGCAACGGCGAGTTCACCGTCAACATCGCCCTGATCGAGGATGGGCAGCCGATCCTGGGCGTTGTCGTGGCGCCGGCGCTCGGCCAGAGCTATGGCGGCCATGGTCCGGGCACCGCCACGATCGCCGATGCCGACGGCGAGCGGCCGATCCAGGTGCGCGCCGTCCCCGCAGAGGGGGAGACGGTGGTGGGTTCGCGGTCGCATGGCGACGCCGAAGCGATGGAACGATTTCTGGGGCACCGGAAAGTTGCGGCGTTCCGAGCCGCCGGCAGTTCTCTGAAGCTCTGCCTCATCGCCCGCGGCGAGGCCGATCTCTATCCCCGTTTCGGCCCGACAATGGAGTGGGACGTTGCCGCCGGCCACGCCGTCCTCCTGGCCGCGGGCGGCCAAGTCTTGACGGCCGAAGGTGGAGCTTTCCTCTACGGCAAGCCTAGATATCGCAACGAGCCCTTCATCGCCTCCGGTGGCGGGAGCTAGCACCGGCATGACGCTCGAAGCGCTGCGCCGGGGTGATCTGGCCGGCGCACGCGCGCTGCATCTCCATGCGGGACTGACGGAGTTCCCGCCCGAGATTTTCGGCCTCGCCGACACGCTCGAGGTGCTGGACCTCGCCGGCAACGCCCTGACCGATCTGCCGGGCGACATGGCGCATTTCAAGCGGTTGCGGGTGATCTTCTGTTCGGGCAACCGCTTCGAGCGCCTGCCGCCCTCCCTCGGAGACTGCCCGGCGCTGAGCCAGATCGGCTTTCGCAGGACCGGCCTGCGCGAGATCCCGGGCGAGGCGCTGCCCCGCCGGCTGCGCTGGCTGACGGTGACGGATAACGAGCTGACGACATTGCCGGCGGCGCTGGGAGAGCGTCCGGCCCTCCAGAAGCTCATGCTGTCCGGCAACCGCCTCAACACGCTGCCCGCGACACTCGCGGGTGCGGAACGATTGGAGCTGCTGCGGATCTCGGCGAATGCCTTCACAAGCCTGCCGCCCTGGCTGATGCGCCTGCCGCGGCTCGCCTGGCTTGCCTATGCCGGCAACGCCTTCGATCCGCCGCCCGAAGCCGCGGCCGCTGCCGTCATCGACTGGCGCCACCTTCAGCTTGAGGCGGTGCTGGGCGAAGGCGCCTCCGGCCTTGTTCATCGCGCCCTTTGGCAGCCGGCCGGCGCGGGTCCGCCCCAGGCAGTCGCCTTGAAGCTGTTCAAGGGCCGCATGACGAGCGACGGCCTGCCGGAGCGCGAGATGTCCGCTTGCCTGGCAGCTGGGGCGCATCCCAACCTCACTTACGCCGTGGGCCGCCTGGCGAGCCACCCGGAGGACCTGGCGGGTCTGGTCATGCCGCTGCTGCCCGCCGCCTGGCGCCCCTTGGCCGGTCCTCCGAGCCTGGAAAGCTGCACGCGCGATGTTTACGACCCGCACCTGCGCTTCGAGCCCGAGGCGGCGTTGCGGCTGGCGGCCGGCATCGCGCGCGCGACCGCGCATCTTCACGCGCGTGGCCTGCTGCATGGCGACCTCTACGCGCACAACACGATCTGGGACGGGATGGCTGGCGAGGGTGTGCTGAGCGACTTCGGCGCGGCTGCCTGCCTTCCGCGCGGCGAAGATGGCGCCGGCCTTCAGCGGATCGAGGTTCTCGCCTGGGGGATCCTGCTCGGCGAACTGCTGGACCGGTGTCCCGAAGCGCCATCCGTCCTTCGCGCGCTCCACCGGCAGTGCACGGAGCCGAACCCCGCGGCGCGACCACTGATGGCGGAGGTCGGCGCTGGGCTGCCCGGTTGAAGCAGCCAACTCACAGAACCCTCAGGAAACGATCTTTTCCACGTCAAACGGGCGGAGGAAGACGCGACCGCAAGGCTCATCCTGCTGAAGATCGATTTCGCCCTCCTTCGCCAGTTCCAACCCGGCAAGGAAGGTGCTGGAGACGGCACCCCTCGCCTTCATCTCGCGGTCTATGTCGTCCGGAGACAACGCCGGCAGGAAGAGATCCAGCGCTCCGCCCTCGGAGTGGACGAGCAGCAGGCTCCGGATCCGGGCAAGGGCGTCCGTCGCCCGCCATAGATCCGGCATCGGCTCATAGAGCGGGGCTTCCCAGGGCTGCGCATCGCGACCCTCCAGGAGCACGAGACACGCCTCCATCAGCGCCACGTAGCCGCTTTCGCGAGGTCTCTGAGGCTGCGGGTGCGAGAACACCTCCAGCCCGAGCTGGGGCCGCCGCTGCAGCCAACTGGCAGCCGCACGGGCCTCGGACAAGCTCTCGATTTGATGAAGAGCGGCCGCCGCATCCCGGGCCGCTTCGGCCGCGGCTTCAGGACTTGCCGGAAACAGGAGACGAGAGCGCAGCAGCACCAGCCGCGTCGCCATCACCAGCCAGTCGGCCCGCCGCTCCAGCGGGACGTGCGCGGCGAGACGCTCCATGGCGGCCACGAACTGCTCCGCCAGCGCCAGCACCGACATCCGGCCAAGGTCGATACGCTGCCGCTCGGCGAGATCGAGCAGCACATCCATCGGTCCATCGAAGCCCGATAGATGGAGGGTCGGGCTGCCGAAGACGGTCGGCGGCTCCCCCCAATCGTCCGGCTCAGCCACGGCTGTCTTCGTACTGCGGCTGGATGCCGAAGATGAGGCGCGGCCAGTTTTGCCGCAGCGTGCGGAACGCCGGCCACGGGGTCCAGTCGGCGGACCAGAACGTATAGTCGAGCCGGGCCGACCGGCGCAGGCGACCATCCGTCTTTCCCGTCAGGCACTCCACTCGGCGGAGCGGCTGGACAACGCCCCAATGCGCCCGCAGCCACGCAAGGCCCACGGCGTCGGCGGGGCCGCGCCGCAGGATGTCGGCGGGCAGCGGCAGCAGCGCGTGCAGATCGAACGGGCAAACGCGGCTGGTCGCGGCGACCGCCAGAACCCGCAGCTGATGGTTCTCCATCGCCTCGCGCAACTGGCTGGCAAGCACTTTCGCATCCGCGGGCGGCAGACCGGGCGATCCATCCGGCGGCCGCAGCAAGGCGAGCCGATGATCCTCCTCGATCGCGTCGAGGTCAGGGAATTGCCACGGAATGATCCCGGCACCCGCCGCCGCCGCCTGCAACGCACCGACATCTTCGGCGGGGCCGCTCACGGTCAGGCTGTGCCGCAGCCAGTCCGTGTTCGGCAGTGCCATCGGGTCGTCCGCGTCAGGCTCCGACAACCCGCGAGATCTACAGGTGCCGCGCCGCGGGCGGATCGAGGAAGACGTGGCAGTTCGGGTGCTGCTGCAGGATCGAGGCTGGGCAGAGAGGCGTGACCGCTCCCAGGACCGCATCGCGGACGGCGGCTGCCTTGCGCTCCCCCGAGACCGACAGAACCACGAGCTGCCCGCGCATGATCTGGCGAATAGTCATCGAGATTGCCTGATGCGGCACGGCGTCGAGCGTCGGGAACCAGCCCTCCCCCAGCTGCTGGCGGCGGCAGGCCTCGTCGAGCGTCACGACCTTGAACCCATCCTCCGCATCGAAATCGGCCGGAGGATCGTTGAACGCCAGGTGGCCGTTCTCGCCGATGCCGGCAAAGACCACGTCCATCGCGAGAGGTGCGATCAGACCGTTGAGGCGGGCTAGCTCGCCGGCGAGATCGGCGTTGCCGTCGATGAGGTGAAACGCACCGATGTTTGGCACATGCGCGAGAAAGCGCTCCGCCAGATAGCGGCGGAAGCTGGCCGGATGCGTCTCCGGCAGATCGATGTATTCGTCGAGATGAAAAGCGGTGACGCGCGACCAATCGATGTCCGTGCGCTGACACAGCGCCTCCAGCATCTCGAACTGGCTGGCGCCGGTCGCGAGGACGATGGCGGCATGCCCGCGCGCGGCAATCGCTTCCCGGATCGCGATGCCGCCCAAGGCGGCGGCCTCCCGCCCCAGCGCGTGCTGATCCGCCGCCAGTATCATCCGCATATGAGTGCCTCCCCGAACGTCATAGCCGTCTCGACGCTGGCCTTCGGGAAGCTTGCACCTCCTGTCAAGCCGCGCCCTGCCCATTGCTGAGCCCTGAAGGCAATCCTATTCCTAATGCGCCATAGGGAGTGTCGACGATGACCGATGAAGCCGAATACGTGCCCCCGAAAGTCTGGACCTGGAGGCAGGGCACCGGCGGCCGGTTCGCGAACATCAACCGGCCCATCGCGGGCGCTACCCATGAGAAGGAGCTGCCGGTCGGACGGCATCCGCTGCAGCTTTACTCGCTGGGAACGCCGAACGGCGTTAAAGTCACCGTCATGCTGGAGGAACTGCTGGCGCTCGGCCACAACGGCGCGGAATACGACGCCTGGCTGATCAAAATTAATGAAGGCGACCAGTTCGGCAGCGGCTTTGTCGCCATCAATCCCAACTCCAAGATACCGGCGCTGTTGGACCGTAGCGGCCCAACACCGGTCCGCGTGTTCGAATCCGGCTCGATCCTGCTCTACCTCGCGGAAAAGTTCGGCGCCTTCCTGCCGACTGAGCATGCCGCCCGCACCGAATGCCTGTCCTGGCTGTTCTGGCAAATGGGCAGCGCACCCTATCTCGGTGGCGGATTCGGCCACTTCTACGCCTACGCTCCGACGAAGATCGAATACGCCATCGACCGCTTCGCCATGGAGGCCAAGCGCCAGCTCGACGTGCTCGACCGCCGCTTGGGCGAGCAGCCCTACCTGGCGGGCGAGGACTACACGATCGCCGATATCGCCGTTTGGCCGTGGTACGGCGGGCTGGTCAAAGGCTGGCAGTATGGAGCGGCCGAGTTTCTCGAGGTCGAGACGTACAAGAACGTCAACCGCTGGGCGGACGCGATCGGCGAAAGGCCGGCAGCCAAGCGCGGACGCATGGTCAACCGCGTCACCGGCGACCTCTCGAGCCAGCTGCATGAACGCCACGATGCCGCGGATTTCGACACCAAGACGCAGGACAAGGTGGCGACACCCGAAGGCGCGCCCCCGGCTTAGAGGATCCCGAAGCGGTCGAACACCTCGCGAAGGCTCTTGCCCTGCCGCAGCTCGGCAAGAGTGTCGCGTTCCCCCGCCAGCTTTTCCGCAGCCAGGCGGAGCACCTCGTCCTCGGCCGCCTTGGGCACAACCACAAGCCCGTCGGCGTCGCCGAAGATGAGGTCGCCCGAGACCACAGCCACGCCGGCGCACTCGACCGGAACGTCGATCGCCATCACCCGCGCCCGGCCGCGGGTGTCGAGCGGCGCGATGCCGCCATGAAAGACCGGGAACCCCATGGCGCGGATGGCCCTCACGTCACGCACGCAGCCGTCCATCACCGCGCCCGCCGCACCGCGCATCTGCGCCGCCGTCGATAGCAGTTCGCCCCAAGGCGCCACGCGAGACGGGTTGCCGCAAGCGAAGACAGGCACCTCGTCGGGCAGCAGGCTGTCGATCAGGTCCATCTCCAGCTCGTAAGGATTGACCCCCGGCTCGACATGAAAGACCTCCATGAAGGCCGCCGTGCGGGCACGCCCGACCAGCAAACGGGCATCGTCGAGCGGCCTCATCCGCGACGGCATTGCCTGACGGCGCAGACCGACCGCATCCAGGCAATCCGACAGCAGCGCGGTGAACATCGTCCCGCGGATCGTCTCAATCGTTCTGGGGATGGTCATGCGTCATCGTTGAAGGCGGCGGTCCGGCTGTCAACGGTGTTTGTAAACCCTCATCCGCTTGCAGCGTGCAGACGATCCACCGCCGCGCAGCCCGACATGAAACTCTGGTTGCTCCAGAGATAGGCCCACTCGCCGAAGCGCCCGGCCACGCCGATGCCCTGCGCCTCAACCCAAGCGCGAACACGATCGCGCCTTTCCTCCATGCCGAGGTCGAACACCACATTGCCGAATGGCAGCTGCTTATGATGCGTGAAAATGACGTCAGAGCGCGCGGCAAGTCCCATACGCTCCATGGCTGCGAGACAATTTTCGGTCATCTCCGCCACACTCGCCTGGAGAGGGCGGCGGCAGGAAGAATAGATCTCCCACTGCAGGGAACAGCATCCAGGAGGCGCGTTGTCCGGCGACTTCCAGCTTGGAGAGTATACACGGGCAGCCAGAACGTCCTGATCGTAGATATAGAACCACAGACTTGGCGAAACCTCCGGTCGCCGCAGTGCAATGGAGATGAGGTCGACGCGGGTGGCGAACAGGCTGGCAGCGTCGGCGCGGATCTCCTCCGGCACGTCCCGCATCATTGCGACGAGGCTGGGCAGCGGCATCGTGCTCACGAGAAGCCGGAACGGCAGTTCCTCGCCGTCGGCGAGCCTCACCCGGCGCCCAAGCTGATCCACCGAGACGACGTGCGCGCCGCACCGGATCTCCGCCGCCTCGATCAGCGGTTCGATGAAGGCGCGGTAGCCGCCCTTCTTCGGGTAACGCATCACGCTGACATAGTAGGTGTTGGGTGCGCGCTCGGCCATCGCGCCCAGCAGCACCTCATTGAGCGCAGCCTGGCGCATCCGCGGCCCGATCCAGCCCGTGCCCATCTCCTCAGCCGGAATGGTCCAGTACTTCCGAGTATAGATGAGAGGCCAGCGGGCAGCGATCGGCGTTCCGTATTGCTGAACCAGCCAGTCCCGATAGTTGCGGATCTCGCCCTGCTCCTGCCGGGCCAGGCCCTCGATGAGCGCCACCTTCTCCTCGACCGGAAGCGGGAACAGGTTGTTCTGCACCGGGTGGCGCAGCCAATAGCCATCGTCCCAGCAGAGCGACGCTGCCTCGTGCTCGAGATAAGGTGTGCGATCGAATATCTCCCGCACCTCGGGTTCGTTCGCGAACGACAGATGCACGGCGTTGTCGAAACGGAACCCCTCGACGCTGAAGCTGTCCAACAAGCCGCCGGGACGCGAGCCGGCCTCCAGCACCAGAGAGGTGATACCGTGCCGACGCGCGGCATGGGCGGCACCGAGCCCAGCGATGCCGCCCCCCAATATCAACACGTCGCTCATCATCGCGAACCGATGCCGTAGAAAGCGGCCATCTCATCCCAGGCGACCCGCTCATCCCACTCGGGAAAGCACAGCGCCGCGGGTTCCATATTCACGCGTACCATCGGCTCGGAGAAACTCGTCTGCACGGCGAGGTTGACGCCGCAAGCCAGATTGCTGCGCTCCCGCATCGCGGCGGCAACGCGCAGAGTGAAACTTCCCTGGCTCTCGATATAGCCGCTCGGGTTGCGGCGCAGGAGGGCGCCCCGCCGCTGCCCGACAGCGGTGACGAAATCGACATAGCTCATGGCGAGCAGATCGACGTGCATGTTGTCTCTGACATAGGCGGGCGTCCGCACCTCGGCGACCTGCCCGGCCTTCCAGCACCCCGCGAGGTAGGCGCAGAAGCGAGCCTCCTCGAGCGGTCCGAAGGGATTGGGCAGGGTGAACTTGCCGTAGGAGAGCCCGGAGGCTTCGCACCAAAAAGCGACGGCGGCGGCGGTGACGCCTTTGGCAAGACTGTAGGCGTTAAAGGCAAGCCGCGGCTCCGTGCCCGCCGCCTCTCCCTGCTCGGAGAATGTTCCCGTGAGCACGACACCCATCGAACCACGCTCCGACAGACGCGCCAGCACCTCGGGCATCCGATGGGTGTTCGCAGAGAATGCGGCGCCCACGTCGTAGTCACTCGCGCGGTAATCCCCGACCTGTGCCGCATGGTGGCAGAGAACTGCGAAATCCTCGTGGCGCACCAGATCGAGAAACCGGTCGCTGCCGAAGGAACAGTCCTCGACAATCGTGGCCTGCTCTTCCAGCAGGCGAACGCGGAGCGAACGCATGCCGGTGTCGTAGTCGCGACGCCGACGCAGCAGCGGCGCCACCACCTCGTGCCCCGCCTTGCGGAGCGCGCGGGCGAACCAGTAGCCGGTGAACGAGCTGGCGCCCGTCAACAGAATCCTCATGACTGGCCTACGAACTGTTCGGCGCCGTGGAAGGCGGGGTCGAAGTCCGGCCAAGCTCGATCCTTGGGCGACAGCTCCGTCGCCGGCAGCGGCCAGAAGATGGAGAGCGCCGGATCATCGAAGCGTAGACCGCGCTCGGCCTGCGGCGCATAGGCATGGCTGACCAGATAGAGCGCCTCGGTATCGTCTTCGAGGGTCATGAAGCCGTGAGCGAAGCCACGCGGCACATACATCATCACGCGGTTTTCGGCGGTCAGCTCGGCGCCGAAGGAGCGCAGGTACGTCGGGCTGTCCGGTCTTAGGTCGAGGATGACATCGTACAGGCTGCCACGGATGCAGCGGACCACCTTGACCTCCGCCGCCGGCGGCAACTGGTAGTGCATGCCGCGAACCGTCCCCCGCACCTGCGTCAGAGAGTTGTTGATCTGGACAAACCGTGTCTCGACGCCCTGCGCTGCGAATTCCTCGGTGCAGAACACGCGGCCGAAGAAGCCGCGATCATCGCCTCGCCTCTCGAGCCCTATCGTGAAGGCGCCTGACAGAGGCGTTGGTTCGAAGATCACGCGGCGGCTCCGAAACGCGTCCAGCGGAGGTCGGACGTCAACCTTCCCTCGGTCATGAGGTCCTCGACCATTCGAAGCCGCATCAGACGTGATGAACGGAATGTGGGATCCGCAAATCCTATCGTGGTGAGGCCTTCCTTCAGCCGGCGCACGCTATCGGCGAGGTCGACGCATGGCGTGTGCTCCGGCGCCAGAGACTGGAACAGGGAAAAGTCCACCCGGTAGGAACGTCGGTCAGGCGCCGCATCCCGGTTGATGCCGACACTCGTTCCCGGGAGTTGCTCAGCAACCACCGCGGCGAGTTCGCGGACGCGGTAGTTCCAGGCGTTCGATCCAACATTGACCACCAGGAAGGCGCCGCCATCCGCCTCCGGCCGCATGATGCCCCAGCTGATCGCGCGCGCCATGTCGCGGACATCGATCAGCGGGCGCCACGGACTCCCGTCGCTCAGCACCTCGATCCGGCCTGTCGCCATGGCGGAGGCGACGAAGTCGTTCAGCACCAAGTCGAGACGCAACCGCGGAGACATTCCGCACGCCGTCGCGAAGCGCAGGCACGAGACCGTCATCCCGTCGAGGCGCTCCTGCCGCAGCCCGTCCTCGGTG
Source organism: Acidisoma sp. (assembly GCF_965199065.1). NCBI lineage: Bacteria > Pseudomonadati > Pseudomonadota > Alphaproteobacteria > Acetobacterales > Acidocellaceae > Acidisoma > Acidisoma sp. Next base: position 1,517,574 of record NZ_CBDAQN010000003.1, read on the forward strand.
GCGATTTTCGACCGCGCGTAGGCGGTCTGGGGATTGACCGCGTCGGCTTCCTTGCGCGCGCCATCGCCTTCAGAGACCCCGTAAACGCTGCAACTCGATGCAAAAACGAAGTGCCTGACGCCGGCGGCGTGGGCGAGCGCCGCGAGGCGCAGGCTTGCGCGATGGTTGATCGCATCCGTCACCGCTTCGAACTTGAGACCGATCGGATCGTTCGACACAGCCGCGAGATGAACCACGGCGTCGACGCCCTCGAGCAGGCTCGCGGGGAAGTCGCGGACATCGCCGAAGTGCTGCGACGATAAGGCTGTCTCGGGCAACGGCGCGCGGCTGGTCAGGCTCGCGGCGAACAAGCCGCAGTCATAGCCGATGATCTCCGCATCCGGATTAGCCGCTCGCAGACCGGCAACCGCCGCGGAGCCGACATACCCCATGTTGCCGGTCACAAGGATCTTTTTCATGGTTCTTTTCAAGCTTGGCCGTGACATCTGTTTTGGTGGCGGCTTCGGTCCATTCGAACCGTCATCCGGCGCGCTTCATGAACCGGCAAAGTTACCAGATCATCCAAGACGCCTTCCCGGTCTGCCAGAGGCCTTCCAGCATTGTCTTGTCACGCAATGAGTCCATCGGCAGCCAGAAACCCTCGTGCCGGTAGAGGGACAGCTGCCCTTCGCGGCTCAGTCGCTCGAGCGGCTCGCGTTCGAACGTCGTTTCGTCACCGTCTATATAGTCTCCGATATCGCGCGGCAGGACGAAGAAGCCGGCGTTGATCCACCCACCCTCGCCATAGGGCTTTTCCAGAAAGTCGGTCACGCTGTTGCCGTTGATGCTCAGCTGACCGAACCGCCCCGGAGGCTGCGCGCCCGTGACTGTCGCGGCGCGCCCCTCCCTCCGGTGATGCTGCAACAGCTGGTTGATGTCGACATTGGCGACGCCGTCTCCGTAGGTCATGAGAAACTCGCGATCGTCGCCCAGATAGGGGAGGATGCGCTTGATGCGGCCACCGGTCAGCGTGTTCTCACCCGTGTCGATGATCTTCACCGTCCAGGGCTCCGGCTTCACGCATTCGAGCTCGATATGACCCGACCGGAGATTGACCGTGATGTTGGAGGTCCGTAACGCGTAGTTCGCGAAATACTCCTTGATCATATGACCCTTGTAGCCGGCACAGATGATGAACTCGTTCAGCCCGTAGGCTGCGTAGATCTTCATGATGTGCCAGATGATTGGCATGCCGCCGATCTCGACCAGCGGTTTTGGACGGTTGCCGGTTTCCTCGGCGAGACGGGTTCCCAAACCACCCGCAAGCAACACCACCTTCATGGGTGCCCCCGCCCGTGGATCGTTTTCGCTCTGTCATTCATGGCCGGCAATCCGCGCTCCTGTCACGTCGTCGCCTCAGATGAACGTTACGGGATCATCAGTTAACGGCGGGTTGTGAAGCTGCGGCGCGAACCGGAAGCCAACCGTCTTTATTTACGTCCGGTAGTTGGCTCGCCGGCGCAGCCGCGGCTTCGGCACGGGCTTCGTCGCGTCGAGGAGCGCGTGCATCGCCGCGATCGTTTCCGGCGGCAGACGGTGGATCGACTGCGCCAGCCGGTTGGCGAGCGCCGTCTGTTCCGGCTCCAGGCCGGCCGTGTTCACCGTCACACGCGGGTGCGAGAGCTTCGCGAGGCGCGCCAGCTCCTCGGCATCGTCCCAGATGAGGCCGAAAAACTCGCAGACCTGATGGACGAGCCCGGCGCTCGGCCGCCCTCGCCTGCCGTGCTCCAGGGCCGAAAGATAAGCGGCCGAAACCTGGATCTGCGCCGCCAGCTGCGCCAGCGTCACCTGCCGCGCGGCGCGGAGCGCCCGCAGCCGCGCACCGAAGGGCGTCACCGGATGCGGCGCAACAGCAGCACGACGGCGCCGACGTTGGCCCGGTGCGGATGCGTCGCCGCCAGGATGCACCCGCGCATCTGCGGCAGGTTGAGCCAGAGCGGCAGTTCCCGCCGCAAAGCGCCGCCTTCCCCTGCGCCGCGCCCGGTCACGATCTCCACGCAGCGAATGCCGTCGGCGCGGGCCGCCGCGATGAAGTGCTCGAACGCGATGAAAGCAGCCTGTACGGTCCGGCCATGCAGATCGAGCACACGCTGAGGCCGCATCCGTCCTCGGCGCAACCTCTCCCATGAGGCGCTATCGAGGCCGGCAGCCGCGCCGCCCACGGTCAACTCCACGAATTGCGGCCGGGCCCCGGGCTTGCGCGGCAGGGACGGCAATGGTTGTGGTTCGATCACAGGGTCCGGCGACGCCACCCGCGCCGATACGGGCGCTGAAACAGGCGCCGGAGCGGGGGCTGGGTTGGCCTCAGGCTCGGACGAGCGCAGCGGCTTCGCCCCCATCGCATGGGTGAAGCTTAGCCACTCCGCGCGCTCGTTGTCCGACAGGCGGCGAGGAGCGGGGCGACGCTGAGGTCCGGACCGATGGGGAGGTTTAGGGCGATGAGGGGGCGTCACCGCTGGGTCCTGCCGGGCGGTGGCCGAAGATCGCGGTGCCGATCCGCACATGAGTGGCTCCGCAGGCAATGGCGGCGGAGAAGTCTCCGGACATGCCCATGGAGAGCTGACCAAGGCCATGGCGCGCGGCGCAAGCCTTCAGCCACAGGAAATGCGGCACAGGGTCGCCCTCGGCGGGCGGTATGCACATCAGTCCGCTGAGTTGCCCGCCGAACCGGCGCTGCATGGTCTCGATGAAGGCATCCGCCGTCGCCGTCGGCACCCCGCCCTTTTGAGGTTCGTCGCCTACGTTGACCTGAACCAGAAGCCTGGGCAGCCGCCCCTCCTGCTCGGCGGCCAGGGCCAGGGCATCGGCCAGGCGTGGGCGGTCCAGCGTCTCGATGACATCAGCGATGCGTACCGCATCCCGGGCTTTATTGGTCTGGAGCGCGCCGATGATGTGCAGGGCGAATGGGGGCGCAGAGGCTCGCAGAGGGCCGAACTTCCCTGCGGCTTCCTGAACTCGGTTTTCACCGAAGATCGTCTGGCCCTCGCCCATGGCGGCGGCGACTGCCTCAACCGGATGGAACTTCGAAACCGCAACCAGCGCGACCGTGGCCGGATCACGGCCCGCATCGGCCGCCGCCGCCGAGATACTGGCGCGGACGGCCCGTAGAGCCGCCGCGACATCGTGCGCGCTACCGGATGTCTGGCTGCTGGATGGCATCATAAGGGGCAGAGTCCACTCATCGTGCCCTTCGGGTCAAGGCTTCACCACAATCGATGATTGCACGTTGTCTCCGAAGCTTAACACTAAGCGACACGCCTGTTGTGGTACCGAACCCACATGCGGCTGTGACAATTTTGCACGACTTTCCAAGAAAGTGTGGCGAGCTGGCAGCAGTTAACTGAACGCTAATAGATATACGTTAAAACTCCGTCCTATCTGATTATCACGACCTTGTTTGGTGATTTTGTTTGCCGCACAGTCTCAGGGCGGCTTTTTCTGCGTGTCCGTCTCGCAGCCGATCTCGCGGATGCGGTTACAACCGAAGGGTATCTTCTCGATGCGACAACTTCTTCTGGCCGGCGCCGCCACGCTGACGGCCGCTCTTGGTCTCGCAGGGGCCGCTCAGGCTCAGGTTTCATCCCCTGACTTTACGAAGACGATCTCTCCAGGTGCGATCGTTGTCCGCCTCGACGGTCGCATCTCCTGGTTCGCCGGCGTCAGCGGCTTCACCGGGCAGAGCTACAACGGCACGAAGGACGCGGGCTTCAGCATGGGCGGATATCTCCGCCTTTACCCGGGCTTCGACGGCGTCGCCTCGAACGGCCTGCAGTATGGTGCGCAGGCTGAAATCCGCGAGAACACGGAGACGAGCTCCAACTCCGGCGCCGGCACCGAGACGCTCTATGTTCTGCGTGAGTTCGGCTATCTCGGCCTGCCGAAGGTAGGCCTCGTTCGCTTCGGCCAGCAGGAAGGCGCGCTCTACCTGTTCGATACCGGTCGCTTCGAAAGCGGCACCGAAGCGTTCAACGACGGCGGCTGGAACGGTGACACCCAGAACTTCTTCGTCAATTCCAGCGCCCGCCCGGTCTACCCCTTCACCTGGTCGAACAACGAGCGCACGACCGATAAAATCGCCTACATCACGCCGACGTTCAGCGGCTTCAGCGCGGGCGTGAGCTTCGAGCCGAACCAGGACGCCGCCAACGACAGCGACCCGGCCGTGGCCGAGCCAGGCGCCGCCGACCTTCGCCGCAACACCCTCGAGATCGGGGCGCGCTACAAGACGAAGATCGACGGCTTCGGTATCAACCTGTCCGGCGGTTACCAGACCGCCGCACCGGTCTCGAACACCAGCGGCCCGAACAAGTATCAGGACGTGAGCGTCGGCAGCGCCGCTGCAACCGTGACCTTTGGCGGCCTGACCGTCGGCGGGAACGCCAAGTTCGGCAACATGAACGGGGTCTATGAGCCGGCTCCCGATGGCGCGAAGAGCGCGGTCGGCTTCCTGGCCGGCGGCGTCTACACCATCGGCCATCTGAGCGTCGGCGGCAGCTACTTCCTCTATGACGACCAGGGCAACTACTCGAAGCCCGCGACCGAAGGCCAGGAACAGAATATCGGTGTCGCCGCCGGCGCCACCTACATCCTCGTGCCCGGCGCCAAGCTCTTTGTCTCCTACCTCTACGGCACACGCCATCAAGGCGGCTTCGACTACCTCACTTCAGCCGCAGGCAGTGCCTACAACAACACTCAGGCGCAGGTCATCGCGCTGGGCGCCTGGCTCTACTGGTAATCCTCGCGCCGGCCTGACGGCGCGCCAACTCCACCCTTCGACACGCCTTCAAGGGGCGATCGGTGCAAAGCACCGGTCGCCCTTTTTTCGTAACGAACTAACCGGTCTGCTAAGCCAATTTCGTGTCTTTTGGGTCACAGTGTTCCGTAAATGTCATGCTGCACCTGCACTACCGTTGCGGATTTGTTAACCGGGTGCCCATTATCCGGCGCGCTACTTCCGAGCCGATCTTCGCCGTCAGGCGTGAGCAACGGATGAAGGTAGGGGCGACGTTTTGATGATGCGCCGGACTTCCGGCACGAACGAGGAGGAATTAATGCGTAAGCTCCTACTGGCGACCGTCGCCACTGTTGGCGCGTCCATGGGTCTGATGGCCGCCGCCCAAGCTCAAACTGCCGCCCCCGGCTCTGTCACTGTTCGCCTGAACGGCCGTGTCAACTGGTACGCCGGCATCGAAGGCTCCTCGCTGGACAACAACTCCAGCACCGGCGTGAAGACCTCCACCGACAACTTCCTAGGCTATCTCCGCCTCTTTCCCGGTTTCGACGGTGTGGCCGCGAACGGCCTGCACTACGGTGCCGCGGCCGAAATTCGCATCAACGGCGGCCAGAGCGCCGGCGCCGAGACGCTGTTCGTCCACCAGGCCTACGGCTATTTCGGCCTGCCCAAGCTTGGCCAGATCAGCTTTGGCCAGGAAAACGGCCCTGTCGTCCTGTTTGAAACCGGCACCTTCGAAGGCTTCAACGACGGCGGCTGGTGGGGCGATCTTCCCGCCATTGTCCCGGGGAACGCTGAGCCCGTTTATCCGTTCGTGGATAACGGTGGTTTCAGCCAGGAGACGAACAAGATCGTCTACCTGTCGCCGACCATTGCCGGCTTCCAGTTTGCCGTCGGCTTCGAGCCGAACCATACCGCCGAAAACTACACGGACGCCGTCACGTCGACCCCGAATGCGATTTCTGGCGGCCAGCCGCGCAACCTCATCGACGTGGGCGGCCAGTTCACCCAGACCTTCGGGCCCATCGGAGTGCAGCTTGGCGCCGACTACGTCAGCGCCGGGCAGGTTCATTACACCGGAGCGTCGAGCGTCGGCTACAAAGACCTGAACATCTTCTCCGGTGGCGCCACCGCGACGATCGCGGGCGTGACCGTCGGTGGCAACGTCGTCTACGGCGCGTTCAACCAGGTTTCCGGCTACAACTTCCAGCTTGAGCCCGATGGCGGTCATGCGGCCATCGGCACCCTGTTCGGCGCCCAGTACACACTCGGACCGGTTGTCGTCGGCGGCAGCGTGTTCCGCTTCCAGACGACGGGTGATCTGGTTTCGAACGGCGTTGGCGGTTACCAGCTGACTTCGGGCCAGCAGGTCAACAACGGCGTCGCCGTTGGTGGCACCTACACCCTCGTGCCTGGCGTGAGCCTCTTCGTCGACTACGACTACGGCTGGCGCAAGCAGGGTGGGTTGGACTTCGCGTCCGACACGGCAGGCACCGAAAACAACTACGTTCAGTCGCAGCTGTTCGGCGTCGGCACCCAGATCCAGTGGTAAGCTAGCCTACTCGTATCGTGCTTGAGGGCGGCGGGTCATCCCGCCGCCGGACTATCGAACCCCTGGCCAAGGCCAGGGGTTTTTTATGATGTGTGGGATGTCCACGCGCGCCATGCCGCCGCATACGCAACCGGCGGATGAAACCTCAGGCGAACGCGGGCGCCGGAACATGGATGCCGCATTCGGTCTTCGCTTGCCCGGGCCAGCGACCGGCTCTGCGATCCTCGCCTTCGGTCACGGGTACGGTGCACGTCGTGCAACCGACCGAGAGAAATCCAAACGCCTCGAGCGGATGACGCGGCAGATCGCGCCGCTCGAACTCAGCCGAAATCTCCGTCGCCGACCAGTAGGCCAACGGGTTGACCTTGATCCGCCCGCCATAGTCGGCTTCGAACAGGCCGACGTCGCGCCTGGTTGCCGACTGGAAGCGCTTTCGTCCTGTGATCCAGGCGTTGAAGCCTTGCAAGGCGGCCTGCAGAGGCTCCGTCTTACGCATGGTGCAGCAACGATCGGCGTGCCGACGCCAAAGGCTCCCATCGGGATCCTCGGCGGCAACGACCCGCGCCTCCGGCCTGACCAGACGAACATCGGTAAGGCCGAGCCGGGCAACCACAGTTCCCCGATATTCCAGCGTCTCGGGGAACAGCTTGCCCGTATCCAGAAAAATGACCGGAACTGCAGGATCGATCTGCGCGGCCAGGCTCAGCAGCAGGGCGGACTCGGTTCCGAAGGAGGAGACCAGCGCCACCGGCCCCGGCAACTCGCCTGCAATGGCTAAACGCAGCACCGCCAAGGCATCCCGCTTGTCCGCGATCCGGCGTTCCAAGGCGTCGCAGAGGTTCGCCTGATACTGGTCCGCAGAGTGAGAGAGTGAGGCCAAGGCGGAAATCATCTCAGGTACAACTCGGGCCGTGTTGGAACTCTAGAAGACGATTTTTCTCCGGTTTGCAAGACGCGTGGGCAAGAAAAGAAGAATTTTCTTATAAACTTGGTTCTACCAGCCGATTGCAGGCGGAAGGAAGCTTGGGAGTTCGGGACAAGCGATCAGCCGGGCAGGGAACCGCCCGGCGATGGCAGACGAAGAGGACCCTCACTCAGTCAGCGGCAGGGTCGATCCAGCCCACGTGACCGTCTTGACGCCGATAGACGACGTTGAACTGCCCCGTGACCGAGTTTCGGAACATAACCACCGGCTGATCGGCGAGGTCCATCCGCATGACCGCCTCGCTGACGGTCAACCGCAAGATCACGGCCGGATTTTCGGCGACAACGGTGGCGAAATGACTTGGCGGCGCGGGATGATCCGCAGCACTGTCGGCGGCGTCCGTGTCAGCCTCATCCTGCTGACGAAGGATATAGTGCTGAGCGGGCTCGGATGGTTCGGTGTCCTGACGGTTCGCAAGATCGCGCGCATGTTCATTAACCCGGCGACGATAACGCCGGAGACGCTTGGCGATATGTTCGGCAGCGTCGTCGAAAGCGGCGTTAGCGTCGGCCGCCTCGCCCTCCCCGCGCAGCGTCAGTCCGCGGCCAGCGTGCATGTTGATGTCGCAAGTGAAGAAACTCCGTGCCCGGCTGAACGTTACGTGTGCCTCAAGGGCATCGCCGAAATACTTGCGGGAAATGGTATCGAGCATGGTCGACACCCGATGACGCAGCGCGTCCGAAAGATCGAGCTGCTTGCCGGAAACCGTAATGTGCATCCTACCTCCAGATGTTCACCCGGGGTTAACGCCCGGGCAACTGTCATTGGGCATCGCCCCGGGTGCGGGGTGACCCTTTAGGACTTTGGGCCTGCACGGCGGCATTCAACGTCCGGCTAATTCCCGCCCGACTTTCAAGCCCGACTGTTCAGGCCGCGGTCTTCTCCTTCTTGCGTTGCATGGAACTTGGGATGTGCAACGTCTCGCGGTATTTGGCCACGGTTCTGCGGGCGATGTCCACGCCCTCCTTACGCAGGGCGGCTACAATCGCATCGTCTGACAGAATGTCGCTCGGCTGCTCCGCGCCGATCAGCGCCCGGATGCGATGGCGGATCGCTTCGGCGCTGAAGGTTTCGCCGGTCGTTCCGGCAATCGCCGTCGTAAAGAAAAACTTAAGTTCAAACACGCCGCGCGGGGTCGCGATCGATTTGTTGGCGGTAACCCGGCTGATCGTGCTCTCATGCATTTCGACAGCGTCCGCTACATCCCGCAGCGTGAGCGGCCGCAGATGCGCGACGCCATGACGCAGGAAGCCGTCCTGCTGGCGAACCACCTCGGTCGTCACCTTGAGGATCGTCTGCGCCCGCTGCCGCAGCGACTTCACCAGCCAGTTCGCTGTCTGCAGCTGCTCGGAAAGGAAAACGCGATCCTCCTTGCCTGCCTGCGACACGATCCGCGCATGAAAACTCTGGTTAACGAGCAGCCGCGGGAGGGTCTCGGTGTTGAGTTCGAGATGCCAGCCCCCGTCAGCGGCTCGCCGCAACAGGACATCAGGCACCAGAGGCCGCAGCGGCGTGCTGTCAAAGCTGGCGCCGGGCTTCGGATCGAGACGGCGCAGTTCGGCCACCATGTCCGTCATATCCTCGGCATCGACGCCGCAGAGCGTCATGAGCCGGCGCAGGTCACGCTTCGCCAGGAGGTCGAGGTTGTCGAGCAGCGTTGCCATCGCCGGATCGAGGCGGTTCTGCTCGGCGAGCTGGGCGGCGAGGCACTCCCGCAGGTCGCATGCGAACACCCCGGGCGGATCGAAGCGCATCATGCGCGCGCGCACCGCCTCGACCCGCTCGAGCGCCGTTCCGAGACCGGCGGCGATGTCGGCCGGGCTCGCGGTGATACGGCCGGCGCCGTCCAGCAACGCGATGAGATGGGCGCCGATCAGCCGGTCTGAGGGATCAGGAAAGCCGAGGCGCAGCTGCTGCGCCAAATGGTCGCGCAAGGTGCCGGGGCTCTCCGCAAGATCATCGATCCCGCGCCCATCGGCGTCGAACGAATGGCTGCCACCGCGCCCGATGCCGGAATAGAGCGTGCCGTTCAGCCCGGCGCCGTCGGCGACGCCCCCGGCGTCATATGCATTGGAAAAGTCGCCGTCCAGCGGAGCGCTCGCGGCACTCGGGATGGTCTCCGAAGTAGCGAAGGAGAGGCTGTCGCTACCGGCGACAGGCGCCACCGCTTGGTCGGGCGCCGAAGCCTCTGCGACCGGCAACTCCGGCCGCTCGTCACGTTCGAGCAATGGGTTCCGGTCGAGCTCGTCCTGGACAAAACCGGCGAGTTCGAGGTTGGAGTAGTGCAGCAGTTTGATCGCCTGCCGCAGCTGGGGGGTCATCACCAAGGACTGAGACTGGCGCATCACCAGCCTTGGCCCGATTTTTGCTCCGATGGACATCGGCCCAAGCTATAGCAGCATACGGCCGCCGCAGAAGTGTCTAACTGGCCAGCTACATGCTGAATCGGTCGCCCAGGTAAACCCGCCTGACGCCCTCGTGGCTCACCACTTCCGAGGGCCGACCCTCCATCAACACCTGGCCGTCGTGCAGGATGTAGGCCCGGTCAATGATCTCGAGCGTTTCCCGCACGTTGTGGTCGGTGATGAGCACGCCGATGCCGCGATGCTTGAGGTGGGAGACGAGATCGCGGATTTCGCCCACCGCTATGGGGTCGATGCCAGCGAGCGGCTCGTCGAGCAGGATGTAGCCGGGCCTGCTGGCCAGCGCCCGCGCGATCTCGACGCGGCGGCGCTCCCCGCCCGAAAGCGCCAGCGCCGGAGTGCGGCGCAGATGGGCGATGCCGAACTCCTGCAGCAGCCCGTCCAGCATGATCCGCTGGCGGTCGGGATCGGTCTCGCTGATCTCGATGACGGCCTTGATGTTCTGCTCGACGTTGAGCCCGCGGAAAACGCTGGCTTCCTGGGGCAGGTAGCCGATGCCGAGCCGCGCGCGGCGATACATGGGCAGCGAGGTGATGGGGTTGCCGTCGAGCGTGATCTCGCCGCTGTCCGGGCGAACAAGGCCCATGATCATGTAGAAGGTGGTGGTCTTTCCCGCCCCGTTGGGACCGAGCAGGCCGACCGCCTCCCCGCGCTTGACCGTGATCGACACCCCACGCACCACGGGGCGTTGCTTGAAGCTCTTGCCAAGACCTCTGGCCACGAGCCCAGCGCCGGGCCGTGCTGCATAGCCACGCGCCGCTTCCGCCATCTTGGGAGGTTCCTCAGTCGTGCTCAGGGGGCCAACGCCGCGGGCGCCCGCGCTCCCGGCGCCTGGTGGATCTGCCCGGTTTGAGCCGTCTCGCCAGCCTGATTGGGCATGATGAGGCCCTTCACCTGATCCCGGCTGTGCGACAGCAAGCGGGAGATGCCGGTCTTCATGTTGACCAGAGCCTCTGACCCCACAAGCTCGTTCTGCCCGCGGGTGATGTGGACGTGCCCGGCGATACGGGCGATGCCCAAGGTCGGATCGTAGACGGCGCGGTCGCCCTGCACGATGTCGGTCGCGGTCATGATGACGACATGGCCGATGCCGTCGACGAGCTTGAGGCTGCCGGAGGGGTCGGTAGGGTCGGTGGCGTCGGGTTGCGCGGCGGTCTGGCCGGTTTTGGCGACGACCGTCGTCTTGGCGGCCGCCGCGCCAGTGGTCGCCGGCCCGGACGTGGGCGACGTGTAGGCCACGAGCACATCCGCGGCGATCCTCCGGCCGGTATTCGTGACCAGAACGGCGTTGCCACGGGCGACCGCCATGTGCTGGTTCGACCAGTATTCGAGGGAATTGGTGGCGGTCACGACATAGGTCGGGGTCGTCAGCTTCAGGTCGTGGCCGGTCAGCACGAGGACACCCTGGTCCATGTCGTAAGCGCCGTGATCGCCGGTTGCCCGGTCAGTGGGCGTGAAGATGTTGACGTTGCCCTGGGCCTCGAGCAGGTAGATCTCGTTGTCGCCCTGGAGCCCCTCGGATGAGCCAGTATCCGTGGCGTTGGACGCGGCGGCGGGGGCCGCGGGCTGGCCCGGCGTCGCTGCCTTCTTTCGGTAGTGGGCGATCAACTGGTTCGCGGTCACGGTGACGGTGCCTCTAACGGCTTTCGCGTCCTGATCCGCGATCACTTCCTGGCTCTGCTGCCGCCACTCGATGCCACCTTGGGACGTGACGGTGATTGGGCCGCCCTTCGTCATGTCGATTGCCTGGGAGAACGCTGGCCGCAGAGAGGCCGTCACCGCCAGTGCCAGAACGCCCAAAGTCAGTGCCCGGGCTAAACCCCCGTAGGCGGCGTAAATCCGGGCTCGGGCGCGATCAGCGGTGGGTGCGGTCATGGACTCCCGTCTAACACGAGCTTTGCCGGACCGGTGAAATGCAGCCGGGCGCCACGGTCGATGATGGTGAAGCCATGTGCATCGAGCGTTCCAAACGGACCATCTGCATTCACTACCTCATGGCCGGAGGCCGTGCCCGCCTTCAGGTCGATATTAGCCTTCGACGTGCGAACGGTGGTGCCGTCGTCACGATAGAGGACGACATGGTTGCTGAGATCGAGATGCTGGGCGTGAGCGTGGTAGATGCCGTTGCGCGACTGCACCATCAGCCAGGAGCCGCTCTTCATCGTCATGTCGCCAGCGGGGCCGGTGAGCTGCACCGTGTCCGCGTCCGTCTGCACCGCCTGGTCGGCGGTCATGGTGTAGGGCAGCCCGGACTGGTCCACGCCCTCGTAATGCGCCTTCGTCATGCTGCCCTGATCCGTGCCGCCCATGCTGCCGGTCGCGACGTGGTACGTGACACGAGCGGGGTTGTGGCGGCTGATCTCGGGCCACAGGATGACGAGGCTGAGCAGCATCAGCGCGCCCAGCGGGAGCAGACGCTTCACACAGGCGACATAGAACCTCCGCCGCGACAGTGCGGAAGCCGAGGGCATCTTGCGGCCACGCCAGGATGGACGCGCCGAGCCGAGTTGATCCTCGATCTGGCCCTGACGCAGCAGATGCAGACGGTCCGGAACAGCGCTCATTCAACCCCCATAGCCGGCACACCGTCCAACGCGGCAGTCCGCCTCACACCGCAAGCTCCTAGGCCGAGTCGCAAGCGGATGGCTCGCGAACGAAGATGTCGCGTCGCTACCGGAGCCTCATCACGTTTGGTGGCAGTGTGTTTCACTTCGCGAGACTTATAAACAGGGAAAAGCGGCAGTCACATGGCAAAACGTAACCCGCGCATCAGCGGGTGGCTGCCGCAATCGCCGGCGGCGGCTCGCTTCCAATACTCTACGTCGACTTACGCGTTTAGAGGCAACGGTAATTGCTGCAATGCATCAACGTGATGGCCGACACGACTTCGTGATCCTGCGGGAGGTTGTCGCGTCAGGGGCTCATCTATGGCCGGGAACCATGGTCTTGCTCGGCTCCGCTGCGGGAGCAGCATTCAAAATACGACACTAGCCTAGGTGGGAGAGCCAGAGCATGGTCAGGTCATGGAGTTCCCGATCCTCCTCCGGCCATGACGATCGAAGGTCGATGACAGACGTGCCTGAAGCAGCTGACGCCTCCCGCAGCCGGCTCCGGACGATCGCTCTGATCGTCGCGACCGCGCTGTTCATGGAGCAACTCGACGCCACGGTGCTCTCGACCGCGCTGCCAAGCATGGCCCGCAGCTTCGGCGTTCAGCCGCTCAATATGAGCATCGCGCTCACCTCGTATCTGCTCAGCCTGGCGGTGTTCATCCCCGCCAGCGGCACGATCGCCGACCGGTTCGGCACCCGCCGCGTGTTCAACGGCGCCATCATCCTGTTCACCATCGGCTCCATCCTATGCTCCGAAGCGAGCAGTTTGCCCCTCCTGGTGGCGGCGCGCCTCGTTCAGGGCATGGGGGGCGCGATGATGGTGCCGGTCGGACGGATCATCCTGCTCCGCAGCGTGCCGAAGTCCGAGCTGGTTTCGGCCATGGCCTGGTTTCTCGTGCCCGCTCTCGTCGGTCCCGTGCTGGGTCCGCCCCTCGGCGGTTTCATCACCACGTACCTCAACTGGCGATGGATATTCTTTATCAATATCCCGATCGGCGTGCTCGGCGGCACGCTGGCGACCCTGCTCATCCCCGACATCCGCGAGACGCACCGCACGCCCTTCGACGCGCCGGGGTTCGTGCTCTCGGGCATCGCCCTCGCCTGCCTGACCTTCGGGTTCACCCTGGCGAGCCGCGGCTCGGAAGCGGTGGACGCCATTCTGCTGCTCGCGGTCGGCGTCGTCAGCGGCGCCGCCTACGTGATCTATGCGCGGCGCCGCCCGAACGCGATTCTCGACCTGCGGTTGATGCGGGTGCAGACCTTCCGCGTCTCGACCATCGCCGGGTCGCTCTCGCGCATCACCTGGGGCGCGGTGCCGTTTCTGCTGCCGATGATGATGCAGCTCGGCTTCGGCATGAGCGCCGCGGGCAGTGGCGCCGTCACCTTCATGAGCGCCGCCGGGGCGATGCTGATGAAGGCGTTCGCAGCCCCCCTGCTCAGGCGTTTCGGCTTTCGCCGCGTGCTCATCTGGAACCAGCTGCTGGCGACGCTTTGCATCGCCGCCTGCGCCACCTTCACCCGAGGCTGGCCGACGCCGGCGATCTTCGCGATCCTGCTCGCCGGCGGCTTCTTCCAGTCGCTGCAGTTCACGGCCTACAACACCATCGCCTATGCCGAGTTGCGGCCGGACCGGATGAGCGCGGCCACCAGCTTCTACACCGTCTTCCAGCAGCTCATGCTGTCGATGGGCATCTGTGTCGCAGCCGGGGCGCTCGCCATCTCCTCCGCGATCGCCGGCCACCCGAACCCGGAACTCGGCGATTTCCGCATCGCATTCCTCGTGGTCAGCGTCGCCTCGCTGCTCTGCGGCCCGCTTTGCGCTCAACTTCCCGCCGCGGCCGGCGCAGAGATGAGCGGCCATGGCGGCCGGGCCCCGACCGCAGCACCGACAAAGGGTTAGCGCCCACGAATGCTCTATGCTGCCCTGCGTGGCGGCTGTAGTAGCGTTCGGTCCGTCCAGGTGTTGACGCTCAAGGAGCGAACGTGCCGCAGCAGCCGCTCCCGCACCTGTCCAGTGTCGCCGTGCCCACGGTCGAAACGGAGCGTGTAGGAGTGCCGCCCGCGCTGTGGGAAACCAAACGCGGTTCTGGGGCCCGTATGTGGCGCGTCCATCCGGCGACGAGCACCTTCCTCATCCTCATGGCCCTCTCCGGGTTCCGCCTGCTGGTCTATTGCGTGATCGCGCGCAGCTTCGGCGGAGCCACCCATGTGCTCTGCAACTACGATTGCGCCTGGTATGAGATGACGGCGCGGGCGGGATACGATCTCGCCCCTCATGGCGACATCTACTCCAACACGGCGAACTGGGCATTTTTCCCGCTTTACCCGCTGCTCCTCGCGACGGTGACTGCGATCATGCCCGCATCGGTCGGCATGAGCTGGGCCGGCATCCTGCTGTCGACGGTCTGCTTCGCGGGCTTCGGAACTTTAGGCGGGCTGTACCTCCAGGGGAGCGGCGCCGGGCACACGACGTGGCGGGTCCCCATGCCAATGGCATGGCTCGGCCTCGTCAGCCTATGGCCGGGCGATCTCTACTTCGCCTTCCCGTATTCCGAGGCACTCTATGCCCTGCTGATGATGGCGTCGCTGCTGGCCCTGACCCAGCGGCGAGTTCTGCGGTCGGCGCTCGCAAGCGCGGCCCTGACGGCGACCCGCCCGCCCGGGGTGATGATGGTGCCCGTGATCGTCGCCGACCGGCTGCGCTATCTGTGGCAGCATCACCGCGCGGGCACGCTGCGAAAGATGCCCGTCACCGCCCTGAGCCACGTCCTGCTGCCTGTGGCGCTGGCGCCGCTCGGGCTCTTCGCTTTCATGGCGTATCTGCGCTGGCATATGGGTGACGGCCTCGCCTTCATCCACGTGCAGGCGACCTGGAACCGGCACGATCTGCCGCCCTGGCTCTTCCTGTGGGACGGGCTGACGGCCAACGACTGGAGCAGAGTTCTTGCCCATCCGGCCCGGGAAAGCCTGTCCGTGGAGGCGAGCTTCGGGATCGCGGGGCTGGCGCTCGCGCTGCACCAGCTGCTCCGGCGGCGCTTCGCGGAAGCCTGGCTGATCGGCGCCAGCATCCTGGTCGCGAGCAGTTCGGGACTGCAGTCGATGCCGCGCTTCGTGCTGACGAACCCGATCGTCATTCTGGCCCTGTTCCGCCTGGGTGCGACGGGGGCGAGCCCACTCCGCCTTACCCTGATCGCGCTGGCGCTAGGGCTGGCGCAGCTGCTGCTCGTTCTCGCCTGGTGCGTCGGCGCACCGGTTCTCTCCTAGGATGCTGCGGATCGGGGCCCTTCTGCTTGGCCTCGGCCTGTTGGGCTTCGAGGCATCGACCATCGTCATCAGTCTGCTGAGGCCGGCCGTCTCGCAGCAGTATCGCGCGGTCTATCTCGCGCACCGGCAACTGTGCTGGCTGTCGCCGGCCGAGCAGGCGGAGGCGGCGGCGGACCCTTACCTCGCCGGGCTGCCCGACGAGGCGGATGTCGCGCGTCTCGACCACCGCACCCTCTGCATGCTGCTGCCGGATTGGCCCCCCGCGCCACATCGCACCGCCGACGGCGGCGTCTTCAGCCAGAGAGAGCACGTCGAGATCATGCTGCCGGTCCGGCCGGGACAAACCAGCGCCACGCTGATCGTGGAGGGCTACGCGCCACCCCGCATCGCCCGCCGCGCCGCGGGAACCGAGATCGAGATCAGGCCCATCGTCGATGGCACGCCGCAGATGCCGGCGTCGCTCATGGTCGGGCAGACGATTGAGTTGAGGATCGGCCTGCCTCCGGCCCCGATGGCCCGCATCGTCCGCGTCACGCTGGTCATTCCTCAGCCGCACTGGCTCCAGGCGCTCAACGACAGCGACGACCCACAGTATCTCGGGGTCGTGTTGCGGCGGATCGATAGGCGCTAGCGCCTCCGCGGCGTAAACTCGGCGGATATGGGAGTGACGCCAATGCTCGATACGGTGACCGATCTGCCTCTGAAGGACAGTTCGCTGCTCCGGCAGGCGAACCTGCTGGACGGCCGCTGGATCGGTGCCGACAGCGGCGACACGGTGCCCGTCACGAACCCCGCCAACGGCGCCGTCATCGGCACGGTGCCGTCCATGGGCACGGCCGAAACCCGCCGCGCGATCGAGGCCGCCCATCGCGCCCAGCCGGCGTGGCGGGGGCTGCTCGCCAAGGAGCGCAGCGCCATCCTGCGCCGGCTCTTCAACCTCATGATGGAGAACCAGGAAGACCTCGCCATCATCATGACGGCCGAGCAGGGCAAGCCTCTGGCGGAGAGCCGCGGCGAGATCACGTATGCCGCGAGCTTCATCGAGTGGTTCGCCGAGGAGGCCAAACGCATCTACGGAGACGTGATCCCCGAGAACCTGCACGGCCGGCGCATTCTCGTGACGAAGGAGCCGATCGGCGTGTTCGCCGCCATCACGCCCTGGAACTTTCCAGCCGCCATGATCACGCGCAAGGCGGGTCCCGGCTGGGCCGCCGGCTGCACCGGCGTGATCCGCCCGGCGACCGAGACGCCGTTCTCGGCGCTGGCCCTCGGCGTACTGGCGGAGCGGGCTGGCATGCCGCCCGGCGTCTGCAACGTGCTGACCGGCCCCGGCCGCGTGATGGGCGCCGAACTCACCGCGAACCCGCTCGTGCGCAAGCTCTCCTTCACCGGCAGCACCGAGGTGGGTGCGATGTTGCTCGCGCAATGTGCGCCGACCATCAAGAAGACGAGCATGGAGCTTGGCGGCAACGCGCCCTTCATTGTCTTCGACGACGCCGATCTCGATGCCGCGGTCCAGGGCGCGATGATCTCGAAGTTCCGCAACACCGGCCAGACCTGCGTCTGCGCCAACCGCATCCTGGTGCAGGACGGCGTCTTCGACGCGTTTGCCGAGAAGCTGCGCACGGCTGTCGAGGCTTTGCAGGTGTCGGACGGCATGGAGGCGGGGGCGACCCAGGGGCCGCTCATCAACAAGGCCGCCGTCGAGAAGGTGCGCGAGCATATCGAGGATGCGGTGAGCCACGGCGCGCGCATCGTCACCGGCGGCAAGCCGCACAAGCTTGGCGGCAACTTCTACGAGCCGACCGTGCTGGCCGATGTGCCGCGCGGCGCGAAGATCTTTTCCGAGGAAACCTTCGGTCCGGTGGCGCCGCTGTTCCGCTTCAAAACCGAGGAGGAGGCGATCCAGCTCGCCAACGACACCGAGTTCGGCCTCGCCTCGTATTTCTACGCGCGCGACGTGGGCCGCATCTTCCGCGTCTCGTCGGCGCTCGAATACGGCATGGTCGGGGTGAACGAGGGGATGATCAGCACCGAGGTCGCGCCCTTCGGCGGTGTCAAGTCATCCGGTCTCGGGCGCGAGGGCAGCAAGTACGGGATCGAAGATTACCTCGAGATCAAATACGTCGCGTTAGGCGGCCTCGGAAGTTGAGCCGTGTACTGACGAAGCGGTGACCGGCCGACGACTTTCGCTTCTCCTCAGGTAGGAGCTAACCTTCCGGCGAACCCGTCGAAGATGGGGCTGGGGAGAACACGTCATGTCTGCGAACGCGACCATAAAACCAGAGGACGTAGGCAACCGGCGATGGCTCCGGCTGATCCCGATCGCCATGATCGTCTACGTCATCTCCTTCATGGACCGGACGAACATCTCCTACGCCTTCGCGGGCATCGGGCACGAGTTCCATGTGAACAAGGCGGCACAGGGTGCGGCGGGCGGCATTTTCTTCGTCGGCTACATCATGCTCCAAATCCCCGGCGGCTGGCTGGCGGAGCACTGGTCGGCCCGGAAGTTCGTTGCCGTGATGATCGTCTTCTGGGGCCTTGCGGCTCTGGCCTGCGGCCTCGTCCATAGCTTTACCGAACTGGTCATCGCCCGGTTCTTTCTCGGCGTAGCTGAGGGCGGCATCTGGCCCGCTATCCTCGTGCTGCTCAGCCACTGGTTTCCCGTGCAGGAACGGGCCCGCGCCTATGCCTTCTGGATGGCGAACCTCGCGATCTCCTCCATCATCACGCAGCCTCTGTCGGGCTGGATCATCTCGCACTCCGACTGGCGCACGCTGTTCTTCGTCGAGGGCGCGCTGCCGTTCATCATCGCGCTGCCGCTGTGGCTGCTTTTCGTGAAGGACCGGCCGAGCGAGGCTACCTGGGTGTCGGCCTCCGAACGGGAGTACATCGAGCGGTCGATCGCCCAGGATCGCGCGCATGAGCCGACGCCCGGACCGTTCCGCGACATCTTCACCAACAGCACCATCTGGCGGCTGGTGGGCGTATACTTCCTCATCCAGGTCGGCTTCTACGGCCTCAACATGTGGCTGCCGACGCTGCTGAAGACGCTCACCAAGCAGGGGTTCGGCACCGTCGGGCTGATCGCGGCCCTGCCGTATCTCACCGCCATCGTCCTGCTGTTCGGCAACGGCTGGCTGGCGGACAAGACCCGGCGCTACGCGTTCCATGTCTGCCTGGCGACGGTGATGGGGGCGATCGCCCTGGTGCTGTCCGTCTACGTCGCCTCGACGAGCATCGCGCTCTCCGTCGTCTTCATCTGTCTCGCGATCGGCGGGGCGCTCGCCTATGACGGGCCGTTCTGGGCGGCGTCCTCCCGCGTGCTGCCGGTGGCGATGGCCGGCGGCGCGATGGGCCTGATCAACGCGCTCGGCAATCTCGGCGGCTATTTCGGGCCGTTTCTCGGAGGGTACCTGCAGGACCGGACGGGCAGCTTCTTCGCGACGGCCATGCTGTTCGCGGGATCGCTGGCGCTCGCTGGCATCCTGATGATGACGATCCGGCTGCGGGAGAGGCCGCACGACAGGGTGACGACCGGCTCACCGAACCTGCCTCGCGCGGCGGAGTAGGGCGTCATCGCCCGTCATGCTGTTCGACGCGTTCCGCGAGGTCGTCGGTAGCCTGCCCGGCGCCTCGCTCGAGGTGAAGTTCGGAAACAAGCGGACGTTCTGCGTTGGCGGCCATATGTTCGCGCGCGCCGGGTTGGTAGGGCAAGAAGCCCCGCTCTACGGCTTCAAGGCCGGCGTCGCCTTCGAGCCGCTCATCGAACAGGGCATCGCGCGGCCGATGCCCTATCTAGGCCGCGCGCGGTGGGTCGAACTGCTGCGGCATGACGCGCTGGCCGACGACGAACTGCGCGACTATGTGCGGCGTTCCTATGAGCTGGTGTCGAAGCGCCGACGATAGCCTGTGCTGGTCTTCACGCGGCGTTCCAACCGGGGGCAAGATCGCTCAATCCGAGCCGCCTGAACGCCAGAATGGCAGCGCCCAGTAAAGCGCCGCCCCCACCCAGCGTCGAGCGCAGGATCGGCGGCGGCGGACGCCAGGCGAGGCGCTGGGACAACGCCAGCCGCAACGGGTCCAGCAAAATCTCACCGGCCTCCGCGAGGCCACCGCCGATGACAATCACCGCCGGGTCGAGCAGCATCGTCACTGTCGTCAGTGCGATCGACAAGGCTTGCACCGCGTCGTCCCAGGCGCGAGCAGCGATCGGGTCAGACCCTAGGCGGTCTGCGATGTCGCCGGCGACAAGGCTGCCCTCGCCGCCCAAAGCACGGTAGCGGCGGGCGATGGCGGCAGCAGAGGCGTAGGTCTCGAGGCAGCCGATCTGCCCACAGGCGCACAGCTCGCCACCCGGAAAGACCGGCGCATGCCCCAACTCGCCCGCCATGCCCTTTGCACCTGCGACCGCCTGCCCGTGGGTTACCACGGACGCAGCGATCCCCGTGCCGATCATAACCATGACCGAGTCCGGGAACCCACGCGCGGCGCCGAGAAGCGCCTCGGCAAGGCCGGCCGTCCGCACGTCATGGCCGCTCGCGACCGGGAGCGCATGCCGTTCCGCGAGACGCGGCCCCAGCGGGAAGTCGCGCCAGCCGAGATTGGCGGCGAACAGGACGTGGCCTGTGCTCTCATCCATCCCCGGCGCGATGAGCCCGATTGCAACCGGCGTCACTCCCGACGCGGCGGCGGCCTCAATGCAACGACCGACGAAGGCGTCGAGCCGCGCAAATGCCGCCTCGCCCAATGCACCGAGGGTCGACGTGGCATCGGTCAAGAGGCGGCGCCCCTCGGCATCGATCAGCGCCGCCTTGAAACTCGTGCCACCGACATCGACCGCCAGCACCACGGGCGGCGTCATGCCGCGTGCCGTGCCGCCTGGATGAAAGCCGCGATCTCCTCGGTCGAGGTCACCTGCCGGCCGAAGGCGTCGGGACGCATCGCCCGGAGATGCACCTCGGGCACATGCGTCCGCTCGAGCAGCGCGCGCACGTTCCCGGCCCGCACTCCGCCGCCGGCGATGATCGTCACCCGCCCGGCAGACCGCTCGACCAAAATCCTCAGGGTCTCGACGCCGCCCTCCGCGGTTGGGCTGCCGCCGGAGGTCAGCACCGACCGGATGCCGAGGCCGAGCAGCGTGTCGAGTGCGGCACCGAGGTCGCGCGTCACGTCAAACGCCTTGTGGAAGGTCATCGGCAGGCCGCCGCACGCGACCTTCAGCCGTGCGATCGCCCGCGCGTCGATGACGCCGGAGGTTGTCAGTGCCCCGCAGACGAAACCAACAACGACGCCCGGAGCCTTTGGCAGGGCGCGGAAGGCGGCGATGTCGGCCAGCATGACGTCCACCTCCTCCGAGGAGAAGACATAGTTGCCGCCACGCGGCCGGATCATGATCCTCACACCGAGTCGTCGAACACGTCCGAGAACCGCCTGCACCAGCCCGATGCTCGGCGTCAGCCCGCCCTCGGACAGCGCACTGCAAAGCTCGATCCGGTCGGCGCCCTCGGCCTCGGCGGCCAAAGCGCCCGCCACGTCGTCGACGCAGATCTCGACCAGCGGCGGCGTCATTTAATAGAGCCGGCGGTGAGACCGCCGACGACTTTCCCCTCGATCAGGGCGAAGAGGATGATGACCGGGATGGTCGCGATCACCGAACCCGCAAAGAGATGGCGCCAATCCACAGAATACTGGCCGATGTAGCTGTTCAACGTCACCGTCAGCGGTTCCGTCGTCGAGGAGGTCGTCAGCGTCAGCGCCACGATGAACTCGTTCCAGGCGGCGATGAAGGTGAAGATGAGGGCGGTGACGATGCCCGGCAAGGCGAGCGGCAACGTCACGCGGAACAGCGCGCCCAGGCGCGTCGAGCCATCGATGAAGGCAGCCTCCTCCAGCTCCTGCGGGATGGCGGAGACATACGCGTTCAGAATCCAGACGGCGAAGGCCATGTTGAAGCCGGCGTTGACGAGGATGAGCGACGAGACCGTGTCGATCATGCCGAAGCTCAGGAACTCGCGGTAGATGCCGACCAGCATGGCCGTCGGCTGGAACATCTGCGTCACCAGCACCAGCAGCATGAAGAGGCCGCGGCCGCGGAAGCGCTGGCGGGCGGTGTAGTAGGCGGCAGGGATCGCCACCAGCAGCACGAGGACCGTGGAGCCGCCCGCGACCTCCAGGCTGATGCGCAGGTTGTTGCCGAAACCGGTGCTCCAGATGTCGAAGAAACTCCGGACATCGAAGCGCGTCGGCAGAAAGTCGCGGTCGAGCATCTGGTCGGCGGGCCGCACCGCCGAGATCATCATCTCGATGTAGGGCAGCAGGAAGATGGTGGCGACGATGTAGGCGATGCCGGCATAGATGAGGCTATGCAGCGGCCACCGGGCACGCCTCGGCGGCGCGGAACTGACCGCCGACATCTACGCGGGCTCCCTTTTCCAGACGGTGACGCGCAGGTAGATCGCCACGATCACCACGACGAGGCCGAAGTTCACCACCGACATGGCGGCGGACTCGCCGATGTAGCTCTCCTTGAGCTGATACATGAAGGTCGTGGTCGTGCTGGTCTGATGGCCCGGGCCACCGCGTGTCATCTCCCAGATGATCGGGAACGAGTTGAACACGTTCATGACGTTGATGAGCAGCGCCACGATGAAGGCCGGGCGCAGCAGGGGCAGCGTGATGGTGAAATAGGTGCGCCAGACGCCGGCGCCGTCGACGCGCGCGGCCTCGTAGACATCCGACGGGATCGCCTGCAGGCCCGCCAGCAGCGCGTACGTCGAGAACGGCACCGAGACGTAGATCGCGACGACGATCATCCAGACGAGAGCGGAGCCCGGCGTGCCGAGCCAGTCGGCGGCGTCGCTGTTGAAGCGGTGCAGCAGGCCCAGATCGTAGAGGAGGACGTTGATGATGCCGTTGTTGGCGTCGAGGCCCCACCGAAAGACGATCGCCGTCATCACGACGGAGGCGGCCCAGGGTGCGATGAGCGCCCAGCGCGCGATGCGCCGGCCGGGAAACTTCTGGTTGAAGAGTTGGCAGAGCGCCAGCGAGATGAGCATGGTGCCGACCACCACCGTGCCGACCCAGATGCCGGTGCGGACCAGGATGTCGACGAGATCCGGCTCCTCACGCAGGTAGACGAAGTTCCGCCAGCCGGCCCAGCCGAGGATGAAGCCGTCCGGGCTGATGTGCTGGAAGGCGGTCTCGATCATGATGACCACCGGCCACAGCACGACGACGACGATGAGGGCCATCGCCGGGCCGACCCAGACCAGCGGCGCCAGCTTGGCGGCGAGCTTCAGGGGAAGGCGACGCGGGCGCGCCGCCACCCGGTCGCCCGCAGCCGAAATGCTCATGCGGCGTCAGCTGCCCTTGAGTGCGGTTTCCTGGATGGCATCCAGAACCGGCTTCGGATCGGGGCCGATGGCTGTGCCGATAGTCTGCTGGATCTGCACCTTCACCTGAGCCCAGACCGTGTCGCTCGGATACTGAACGGCCTTGGGCAGCGCCGCCATGAAGGGCGCCAGCTGCGGATCGATCTTCGAGAAGGCCGCCGCACCGGAGGTGGTGCCCGGCAACAGGTTATATTCCTTCGAGAAGGCGATCTGGTACTGGTCCTGCAGCGCGAAATCGATGAACTTCTTGATCGCCGCCTGCTTGCTGCCGTTCGTCTTGAAGGCGGCCATGAAGTCGCAGACGCCGAGAGTGCTATCCAGCGGACCGGTCTTGCCGGTGATGGCCGAGGTGCCCCAGTCGCTGTCGGTGAGGACGCCCGCTTGCTTAATGATCGGCAGCAGCGTCGTGATGCCGTTGATGAGGCCGATCTGCCCCTGCGCGAACTGCTCCAGGATCGCGGCGCGGTTCTTGGTGCCGGGGTTCGGCTCGGTATAGCCGGCCTTCACCAGCTTGGTCATGTACTCGAGGGTCTCGACGTTCTGCGGGCTATTGATGACCCATTTGCCGCCGGCATCCTGATAGCCGCCGCCATTGCCGAGGAACCACAGCAGGGTCTCGGCCTGAGCCTCCTCCGGCCCGAGCGGCATGCCGTAGCCGATCTTGCCGAGCGCCTCGATCTTGCCGGCGTCGGCGTAAAGCTCGTCCCAGGTCTTCGGCGGAGCGGCAATGCCTGCCTGCGAGAACAGCTTCTTGTTGTAGAACAGGGTGCGGGAACTGGTGGTGAAGGGCATGCCGTACTGGGCGCCGCCATAGCTGCCGAGCGTCTTGAAGGCGGGCATCAGGTTGGACGGATCGGTCATCACATCGCTGGCCTTGTACAGCAGGCCTTCCTGGGCGTAGTTCGAGAAGTAGTCACCCTCGGTGATGTCCGGATACTGCCGGTTCTGCACCATCGTCTGGACCTTGGTGTCGAAATCGTTCCAGTTGATGGTCTGCACCTTCACCGTGATCGTCGGATTGGCGGCATGGAACGCGTCTGCGATCGTCTGCCAGTAGGTCTGGCTGGTGTCGGCCGGACCCGTGCCGTAGTCCGCAGCCACGAGATTGAGCACGGTCGCCGCGCGCGCAGGCGCCGCCCCGAAAACCGCTAACGTGAGCGCGAGAGCCGCGGAGGCCCCGGCGAGGGCAAGAGGACGGGGAGCGATGCGCATGAGGGGCCTTTTCTTCCGTGTGGTGCAGCGGGCCGAACTCTAAGCGCGGTAACGCAAGCTTGTATAGCTGCCATGATCACGATGACGAGCAGCATGGAAGGCGCTTCTATGCGGGGAAAGAAGCAAGCTTTTGTCTCTCAGCGATCCTGCGTGACGGCCGCGGCGAGTTGCGGAATGCCCGCACTGATCCCGCCATCGACCGCCAGAACGACACCCGTGATGTGCGACGCGTCATCCGACACGAGGAATGCAACCGCGGCGGCCACGTCGGCGGGTACGGCCACTTTCCCCAACGGATAATACGCGTTCAACTCATCGAACACCTGAGGGTTCACCGCCAGCCGCTCGACCCACGCCCGCGTGCGAACCGTGCCGGGCGCGACCGCGTTTACGCGAAGGCCCGCACCCCCAAACTCCACCGCCAGGCACCGCGTCAGGTGCATGAGCCCCGCCTTGGCGGCGCTGTAGGCGGGATTGCCGTACATGCCGATGCCGTTGACCGATCCCATGTTCACGATCGAGCCGCCGCCGGCCAGCAGATGATCCTGAAAGGCATGGATGCATAGAAATGCGCCGTCGAGGTTGACCGACATGTCGCGTCGCCAACTCGCGTAATCCGTGGTCCGCATGCTGGGCGCGAAAGCCCGCCCGGCGTTGTTCACCAAAGCCCGGACATCGCCGAGCGCCAGCGCGGCCTCCGCTGCCGCATTGACCGACGCCTCGTCGGTTACGTCGACATGGAGCGCGGCGGCGCGGCCCCCGGCGGCACGCACCGCCTCGGCCCGCGCCTCGGCTCGCGCAAGATCGATGTCGGCGCAAACGACGCCCCAGCCGCGCGCCGCCAGAAGGTCCGCAATGGCACCGCCGATATCGCCGCCCGCCCCGGTTACAAAGGCCCAGCGGGTCGGTTGATGAGCGGACATCGGCGGTCTCCAGTGGTCAAGGCGGGGCGAGTAGAGGCGGGGCGATCGAGTGGGCAGAGCATGGCGGAAGCCGCGCGCGGCGTATAGGCTGGGGGCATGACTAGAGACACTCTGATCAAGGGCGCCCGCGTGCTGGATGGTACCGGCGCCCCCTGGTTCCGCGCCGATGTCCGGCTGTCGGGAGGCTTCATCACCGGCATCGGACCCGACCTATCGGCGGCGGATGCGGCGGTCGTCGAGGCAGAGGACCGCTACCTCGCCCCCGGCTTTATCGACGCCCATTGCCATGACGACCTCGCCTTCCTGCGCGAGCCGGACCGGCCCGAGAAGGCGCTGCAGGGCGTCACCTCCATCGTCGTCGGCAACTGCAGCTTCTCGCTCTATCCCGCGCCGCCCCATGCCACCGACCTGTTGCGCGGCCACTTCGGCGGCCTGCTGGGAGAGACCGCGCAATCCGAGGTGTTCGCCGATTTCTCAGGGTACCGCGCGGCCCTGGAAGCGCCGGGAATCGCGCTCAACCTCGTCTCCCTCGTCGGTCACGCGGCGCTGCGGCTCGCCGTCATGGGCTATGAGCGGCGTCCCGCGACGGAGGCCGAGATTGCGGCCATGCAGGCGCTTCTGGCCGCGCAGTTGAAGGCCGGCGCGGTGGGCCTGTCGCTCGGCCTCGTTTATCCCCCAAGCGCCTTCGCCGAACGTGCCGAGCTGGTGGCGCTGGCCGAGACGGTGCGCGCGGAGGGCGGACTGCTCGCGGCCCATGTGCGGAGCTACGAGGGCGGACTGCTGTCGTCGATCGAGGAGTTCATCGACATCCTGACGGCCGCGAAGGTTCCCGGCTTGCTGTCGCATCTGCAATCTGCCGGCCGGCCCAACTGGGGCGCCATTCCAGCGGCCCTCGCGCGGCTTGAAGCGGCGCGCGCCGCCGGGATCGACATCAGCTTCGACATGTACCCCTACCCCGCCGGCAGTAGCTACGTGCTCCAACTCCTGCCGCCCGCGGCACAGGAAGGCGGCCTCGGCGCGTTGCGCGCCCGCCTTGCCGACCCGGCAGCGC
This sequence comes from Acidisoma sp., assembly GCF_965199065.1. NCBI lineage: Bacteria > Pseudomonadati > Pseudomonadota > Alphaproteobacteria > Acetobacterales > Acidocellaceae > Acidisoma > Acidisoma sp. Next base: position 1,543,764 of record NZ_CBDAQN010000003.1, read on the forward strand.
GCGCCGATCTGCGGCGCTGGGTGGAGCAAGGCAGCACCGACGGCCATGCGCAGTCGAAGATCGCGCTCATCGGCTGGGGCAATGTGCTGATCTCGGGCGTCGGCACCCGGCGCTCAAGCCGCTTGAGGGCCAGCGGATGGATGCGGCGGCGGCGGGCCTCGGGATCGAGCCCTTCGACCTGCTCGCAAAACTGGTCGCGGAGGATGACGGCCAGACCGCCATCGTCATGTTCCAGCTGGACGACGGCGACCTGCAGGCCGCCTGCTGCCACCGGCTGCACATGGTCGGGTCGGACGGGCTCCCGCGTCCCGGCACGCGCCCGCATCCCCGCGCCTTCGGCAGCTTCCCCCGCATCCTCGGCCCGCTGCGGCGGGACCGCCACTGGTTCACCCTGGAAGATGCCGTGCGGCGCATGACATCCGTGTCCGCCCAGCGTTTCGGCCTCGCCACCCGTGGGCTGATCCGGCCCGGCATGGTCGCGGACCTCGTCCTGTTCGAGGATACAGTCACGGATCGCGCAACATTCGAGGAGCCTGCCCAGACGCCCACCGGCATTACCGACGTATGGGTTGCGGGTCAGCCCGTGGTGGCGCAGGGCAAGTCGACGGGCGCTCGGCCCGGTAAAGTGCTCGCGAAAGCGTAAGGAGACCGAACGATGCGGCAGGCTTTGATGATCGAGGGCGCGGCCAAGCCCGGCGGCCAGTATTCGCACGCGGTGGTGGCGAACGGCTTCGTCTTCGTCTCCGGCCAAGGACCCAAGGAGCCCGATACCGGCCAGACGCCCGACAGCTTCGAGGGCCAGGTGCGGCAGACACTGACCAACCTCAAGACGATTCTCGAAGGCTCCGGCAGCAGCCTCGACGATGTGGTCAAGATCAACTGCTACCTCAGCGACGTGACGCGCTTCCAGGAATGGAACACGATCTACGCCGAGTTCTTCCCCGTCAGCCCCCCGGCACGCACCACTGTTGGTTGCCAGCTCAACGGTATCCTGGTCGAAGTCGACTGCATCGCGGTTCTCGCCGATGAGTGATACGCTGGCCGTCACTGGACTAGAGACGCCGGTTCCGGTCGTCGACCTCGATGTGGTCGAGCGCAACCTGTCCCGGATGCAGGGCTATGCCGACGCCCATGGCCTCGCCCTTCGCCCGCACATCAAGACGCACAAGCTGCCGCGCTTCGCGCAGGCACAGGTGGCGCTGGGGGCCGTCGGCATCACCTGCCAGAAACTCGGCGAGGCCGAGGTCATGGCCGATGCCGGGCTCGACGACATCCTCATCTCCTATCCGCTGATCGGCCCGCACAAGGCACGGCGGCTGGCGGCGCTTGCCCGGCGGGTGACGATGCGGGCGGCGATCGACAACCCCCTGGCGCTTGAGACGGTGGCGCTGGCGGGCCAGGAAGCCGGCCGCCAGATCGGCGTGCTGGTGGAGTTCGACAGCGGAATGCACCGTACCGGTGTCGGTTCCGTCGACGAAGCTCTCACGCTCATCGCTCAGGTGCGCGCGGCGGACGGGCTGCGCTTCGACGGACTGATGACCTATCCGAGCAGTGCGGCCACCGTCGAATTCGTTCGCGCAATAAAGGACGCCGGCGTCGATCTGCCGATCGTTTCGGGGGGCGGCACGCCGCGTGCGGCGCATGCACACGAAATCGGTGGCGTGACTGAAATGCGTGTCGGCACCTATATCTATAACGACCGCACGCTGGTGGAAGTGGGCGCGGCGACGCTCGAGGATTGCGCGCTGCTTGTGCATGCAACGGTCATCAGCCGCCCGGCCGGGGATCGCGCGATCCTCGACTGCGGCTCCAAGACGCTATCGAGCGACCTCATCCCGCGCGGCGCATCGGCCGGCTACGGCCTGCTCGTCGACTACCCGGATGCGGTGATCGACAGGCTCAGCGAAGAGCATGGCATGGTCGATCTCAGCCGCAGCGGGGCGAAGCCCGCTCTGGGCGAGCGGGTTCGGATTCTTCCCAATCACGTATGCGTCGTGACGAACCTGCACGACGAGGTGGTGGTGAGTCGCAACGGCATCGTCGAGGGCATCTGGCCGGTGGCGGCGCGGGGAATGACGCGGTGACGGACCTCGCCGATCGCCCTGGCCTCCCCGGCAAAGACGTGCCGCGCGCGATGCACGATCTGGGCGGCGTCTCCCGCTACATGTGCGAAGCGATCGATACCGAACCGCACGCGCTGACGGATTTCGACCGGGAGGTGGATGCGATCCGCCAGATCCTCGGGATGAAGGAGGTCATGTCGGTCGATGAACTGCGTCGCGGCATCGAGGCGCTACCCGAAGCCGAGTATCTTCGCCTCTCCTACTACGAGCGGTGGTTGCGCGCGATGACTGCGACGCTGCTGCTGAAAGGCGTCATCGGCGAGGCTGAATTGCAGGCCGCCGTGGCGTCTGCGCCATGATCGCACCGGGCACGCGGGTCCGGGTGCGGGACGACTGGCCGGAGACGCGCGGCCCCTGCCATATCCGCACGCCCCATTACCTGCGCGGGGAGGCAGGCGTCGTCACGCGTCATCTGGGCGATTTCCCAAACCCCGAGGACTTGGCCTTCGGGCGTCCGGGGAAGACGCTGCCACTCTACCACGTGCGCTTCGACATGTCGGCGCTCTGGCCCGAACGCCGCACGAACGAGGACATCCTCGTCGAGATCTTCGAGCCCTGGCTGGAGACGGCGCCATGAACCTCGCCGACACTGAAAGCGGCCGGCTGCTGGGTGCGCTGCGCGCCTTGCTGGCGGCCAAGGGCATCGCCGCGCCCGAGGAGATCGCGGAACGCATCGCGTTGACGGACGCAGCGACCCCGGCGCAGGGTGCGGCCATGGTCGCGAAGGCCTGGGTGGATGCGGAGTTCCGGTCGTTGATGCTGGCCGATGGGGCGAGAGCCGCCGAAAGCCTCGGCATTCCGATGCGAGGCATGCCGCCGCTCGGTGTGCTGGAGAACACGCCCGATCTGCATCATCTGGTCGTCTGCACGCTGTGCAGCTGCTATCCGCGGGCGGTGCTGGGCTATCCGCCCTTCTGGTTCAAATCGACGAGCTTCCGCGCGCGTGCCGTGCGGGACCCGCGCGGTGTGCTTGCCGAGTTCGGCCTCACGCTGCCCGAGACGGTGACGCTGCGCGTAGTGGACAGCACCGCCGATTATCGCTGGATGGTGCTGCCGATGCGCCCCGAAGGCACCGAAGGCTGGCCCGAGGACAGGCTCGCCAGCCTCGTGCGTGAGGGCGACATGATCGGGGTGACGGTGCCGCCAGTTGGTTGACAAGTCATCGATCTTGCCTTGATATCTGCCATTGGTCGTTGCCAGCTTTTTCGGCAGACGCACCGGAACATGATCGAACCGCGGAATGATGCCTGCCTTGTGCCTAGAAATTAGGCACGACTAAGCCTGCATTGATCGGGCGGCGCGGCTGTTCGGGCGAAACCCGCCTCCACGGCCCTGGCACAAGTCTTGAAAGATACCCGGCGACGATCTTCTGGCGCCTCCGGCATGGACCGTGATTATTGACATCGACATCTGCCAGCCCACAGACGCCTTCATCGGCAAGCCGCCTGCTGCCCAGGTGGTGGAAGCGCCTGATGGCGACTGGAACGCTTGCGTCCACGCTGCGGATTGTGCTGCGCCGGATTGCCGGTGCAGTCCCGAGCCTGATCGGCGTTATCGTCGTGACTTTCCTGCTGTCGCACGCACTTCCCGGCGATCCCGCAGTGCTGTTTGCTGGGCCTGCGGCGGATGCGGCCTCGGTCGCCCAGGTTCGGGCACATCTGGGGCTCGACCGCAGCCTGCCGGTTCAGTTTCTGAGCTATGTCGATGCACTGGCGCACGGCAACCTCGGACAATCCCTGAGCACCGGTCAGCCCGTGCTCACCGACCTCGTGCAGCGGCTGCCGGCATCGCTCGAACTCACTTTGGCCGCGTTGATCTTCGCTATCGCCGTCGCGGTGCCACTCGGCATGCTGGCGGCCACGCGCCCCAACTCGTGGATCGACCACCTCTGCCGGGGCACGGTCACGATCGCCGCCGCCTTCCCGACGTTCTTCGTCGCCCTGCTGCTGGTCTACGTCTTTTACTTCCTGCTGCATCTCGCGCCTGAACCGCTCGGACGGCTCAACGACGTCTACTACGACACGCCACCGACGATCACAGGCTTCTACCTGATCGACTCCGTCATCGCGGGCGACTGGGCAACCTTCGGCGGTGCCTTGGCGCAGATCATCCTGCCGGCGATCTCGCTCGGCCTCTTCGCGCTCGCACCGATCGCGCGCATCACCCGGGCGGCGATGCTCGCATCCCTCGGCAGCGATTTCGTCCGCACCGCGCGGGCCTGTGGCCTGTCGCCGGCCAAGATCCTGATCACCTACGCCTTCAGGAACGCGCTGCTCCCGGTCGTCAATGTGCTCGGCATGGTGTTCTCGTTCGTGCTGGGGTCCAACGTGCTGATCGAGGACGTCTACGGATGGCCCGGCGTCGGCGCCTATGCCGTCAAGGCGGTGATCCAGTCCGACTATGCCGCCGTGCAGGGCTTCATCCTGATGATGGCCACGCTCTACATCCTGCTCAACCTCGCGGTCGATCTCGCCAGCATGGCGATCGACCCCCGCGTGCGCTTCGAGGGCTGAGAAATGTCCGCCACGACGATGCTGCGCAACACCGGCTATATTCTCTCGGAGAACCGCCTTACGCTCGTAGCCGTCGGCATCTTCGTCGTCATGCTCGTCTGCGCGGTCATCGGACCGGACGTCGTGCCATACAGCCCGCTGGCGACGGACAGCGCGAGGCATCTGCAACCGCCGAGCGGCGCGCACTGGTTCGGCACGGATGCGCTCGGGCGCGATATCTTCAGCCGCGTCGTCGTCGCGACAAGGCTCGATCTCGGCATGGCGGTTTCGGCGGTGGTGGTGTCCTTCGTCATCGGCACGGCATGCGGCGCGATCGCAGGCTATTGGGGCGGCTGGTTCGACGCCATCTTCGGCCGGATCATGGACACGATCATGGCGTTTCCCCTGTTTGTCCTCGCGATGGGCATCGTCGCCGCGCTCGGCAACAGCGTCGTCAACATCATAATTGCGACGGCGGTCATCAATCTGCCGTTCTATGGCCGCTTCGCGCGGTCGGAGGTGAACGTGCGCCGGGACCTCGCCTTCGTCGAGGCGGCGCGCATGGGGGGCAACGGCGGTTTCCGGATCATCTGGGGCCACATCCTTCGCAACATCCTGCCGACGATGATGGTGCAAGCTTCCCTGAACATGGGCTGGGCCATCCTCAATGCGGCTGGACTCTCGTTCATCGGACTCGGCGTCCGGCCGCCGACGCCGGAATGGGGGATCATGGTGTCGGAAGGCGCCAGCTACATGATTTCAGGTGAGTGGTGGACCTTCGTCTTTCCCGGCGCCGCGCTGGTGATCGCCGTCTTCTGCTTCAACATGCTGGGCGACGGGCTGCGCGACATGGCCGACCCCCGCAAGCGCACATGAGCGCCGCGATCAAACTCGAGCCCAAGCCGCAGCCTCTGCTGGAGGTTGCGGGCCTGACGCTGGATTTCCGCACCCGCACAGGGCGCGTGCAGGCGCTCGATCAGGTTTCCTTCTCCGTCGAGCCCGGCGAGATCATCGGCATCGTCGGCGAAAGCGGCTCCGGCAAGTCCGTGCTCGCCTATGCGATCATGGGCCTCATGGACCCCGCTGCCAACGTGCGCGGAGGGGCGCTGCACTTCATCGGCCGCGACATGCTGGACCAAAGTGACGCGGCGCTTGCCGACACGCGCGGCCGCGACATCTCCATGATCTTCCAGAGTCCGCGCACCGCGCTCAACCCGATCCGGAAGGTCGGTCTGCAGATCGAGGACGTGCTGCGACGGCATGCGCGCCTGCCCGCTCGCGAGATGAAGCACCGCGCGGTGGAGGCCTTGCGCCGTACCCGTATTCCGGATCCGGAGCGGCGCTACCATGCCTACCCATTCGAGCTTTCCGGCGGCCTCTGCCAGCGCGTGATGATCGCGATGGCGCTGGCCTGTACGCCCAAGCTGCTCATCGCCGATGAGCCGACGACCGGCCTGGACGTGACGACGCAAGCCGTGGTGATGGACCTCATCCGCGATCAGGTGCGGGATGCAGGCACCTCGGTGATCCTCATCACACATGATCTCGCACTGGCGGGCGAATACTGCGACCGCGTGCTGGTGATGCATGCCGGGCACATCGTCGAGGCGGCGCCGATCGCGGAGTTGCTGCGGCATCCCGCGCATCCCTATACCGCGCGGCTGATCGGCGCGACGCCCGGCGCCGAAACCGAGATCGCAGATCTCGCGGCCATTCCCGGCACATTGCCGGATCTGCGCGGCGATCTACCGCCGTGCCGGTTCCTGCATCGATGCGACCGGAGCGATGTGCGCTGCCGTACGCAGCCTTTGCCGCTGACCGAAATCCGGCCCGGCCACAGCCTCCGCTGCTGGAACCCGCTGTGACGGCGCTCGTGGAAGCGGTTGCGCTCTCCAAGCGCTACCCGACGTCGCATGGTCTGCTGCATGCAGTCGACGGCGTCGACCTCACCATCCGCCGCGGCGAGAGCGTCGGCCTCGTCGGCGAATCCGGCTGCGGCAAATCGACGATGGTGCGGCTGCTCGCGCGCCTCATCGACCCGACCGAGGGGGCCATCGTTTTCGACGGCCACGACATCGCGCCGATTCCACTGCGGCGCTTCGTGCATGACCCGGCGCGAGGGCGCATCCAGGTCGTCTTCCAGGACCCGACCGAGAGCCTTAACCCGACGCTCACGGTCTTCGATGCCGTCGCCGACCCGCTGCGCCGGCTGCGGCCTCCCGAGAGCGCGGCGGAATTGGCGCGCCTCACGCGTGAGGCGATCGGCCTCGTCGGGCTGCCGCCGGAGATGGAGGGGCGCTACCCGCACCAGCTGTCCGGCGGCCAGAAGGCGCGCGTCGGGATTGCCCGCGCCATCGTGTTGCGCCCGCCTCTGCTGATCCTGGATGAGCCCACATCGGCGCTCGACGTCTCCGTGCAGGCGGTGATCCTGCGCCTGCTCGCCGATCTGCGCGCCAAACTCGGCATGAGCTACCTGTTCGTGTCGCACGACCTCAACGTCGTGCGCCTGCTCTGCGACCGGATCGTCGTGATGTATCTGGGCCGCGTCGTCGAACAGGCGCCCGCAAAGGAATTGTTCCGCGAGCCGCGCCACCCCTACACGCGGGCGCTGCTCGCCTCGATCCCCGATCCGGCACGGCGCGGACAACGCCCGCCGCGATTGGAGGGTTCCGCAGGCAGCCCGATCGATCCCGATCCGAACGCCTGCCGTTTCTATGGCCGCTGCCCGCGCCAGGAGGACCGGTGTGCGCGGGAGATGCCGCTGCTGCGCGCGCTCGGCCACGACCACCGGGCCGCCTGCCATTTCGCGGAGGAGACCGTCCAATGACGACACAAGATGACAACGCAATCTGCCGGACCGATGCGGTGACGCTCGCGGCGCGCATCCGGGACCGCTCGCTCTCCGCCGTAGAAGTGACGGAGGCTGTCCTGCGGCGCATGGAGGTGCTGGAACCGCATATTCATGCCTTCTGCACGCCGACGCCGGAACTGGCGCGGGAGGCGGCAGCGGCGATCGACCGGCGGATAAGCGCGGGCGAGACCGTGGGGCCGCTGGCCGGGGTGCCCATCGGCATCAAGGACCTCGTCGCAACCCGCGGCATTCTCACGGCGATGGGCTCGCCCGCTTATCGGGACTTCATCCCCGACGAGGACGACATCAGCGTCGAGCGTCTGCGGGCGGCGGGCGCCGTCATCATCGGCAAGACCAACGTGCCGGAATTCGGCTACAGCGGCGTCGGCCACAACCCGATCTTCCCGACCACGCGCAACCCCTGGAACCTCGCCCTCACCCCCGGCGGGTCGAGCGCCGGCTCGGGCGCTTCGGTGGCCGCCGGTGTCGCGCCGTTCGCCATCGGCAGCGATGGCGGCGGTTCCGTCCGCATTCCCGCGGCACATTCCGGCCTCGTCGGCGTGAAGGCGTCCATGGGCCGGGTCGCGCTCTATCCCGGCTGCCGCGATGAACGCTATCCGGGCGTCTCCTCCTGGGAGAGCCTGGAGCATATCGGCCCGATGAGCCGAACGGTCGCCGACGCGGCGCTCATGCTCAGCGTCATCACCGGCCCCGACCCGCGCGACCGGCTCTCCATTCCGGCGGGCGACGTCGACTGGATCGGTGCGGCGCGCGCGAGCGATCTCCGGGGCAAGCGCATCGCCTACAGTGCAGACTGGGGCTACGCCGCCGTCGACCCCGAGGTGCGCCGCGTGGTCGGTGAAGCGGTCCGGGTGTTCGAGCGCGATCTCGGCTGCATCGTTGAGGAGGCACATCCGGGCTGGGAAGATCCCTACGGCGCCTTCTGGGCGCTGGTCGCGCAGGAGAGCGACCTGACGGGGATGCGCCGCATGGCCGAGAAGCATGGCGCGTCGATGTCTCCGCATCTGCTGGCCTTCCTCGAGCGCGACTGGAAGGCGACTGAATTCACAGACGCCAACGTCGTCCGCAAATCCGTCTGCAACCGCATGTGGCGATTTATGGAACGCTACGACCTGCTGCTGACACCGACGCTCGCGGTGCCGCCCTTCCCCGTCCACATGCAGGGGCCGGAAGTCATCGAAGGCCGCATGGTCGGCTCGACCCAGTGGCTCTGCTTCACCTTTCCGCTGAACATGACCGGACAACCGGCGGCCTCCGTCCCCGCAGGTTTCACGAAGGACGGCCTGCCCGTCGGCCTGCAGATCATCGGCCGCCACCTCGCCGACGCCTCGGTGCTATCCGCCGCCGCGGCGTTCGAGGCGGCACGGCCCTGGGCGAACCGCTGGCCGGCGTTGCTGGATGAGCTGGGCTTGTGACGGAACCCTGGTCGCCCGGCACCGGCAGCCTCGACTTCATTACCCTGCACCGGGCGTATGCGAGTGGTGGCCTGACGCCGAGCCGGGTGGTCGATGCCGTCTACGACCGGATCGCGGCGCGCGGCGACGACCCGGCCTGGATCAGTCTCGTGCCCCGCACGGAGGCTGTGGCTGCGGCACGCTCGCTGGAAAGCCACGCAGACCGCGACCGCCTGCCGCTGTTCGGTTTGCCGCTGTCGGTGAAGGACAGCTTCGACATCGCGGGCATGATGACGACCGAGGGCTGCCGCGCCTTCGCCCATCGCGCCGACAGCACCGACCCGACGGTGACAAAGCTGCTGGATGCCGGCGCCATCGTCATCGGCAAGACGAACATGGACCAGTTCGGCGTCGGCATTAACGGCACCCGGACCGACTACGGCATCCCGCGTTGCGTGTTCGACCATGACTACATCTCCGGCGGATCGACCTCGGGCGGCGGCGTGACGGTTGCGGCGGGTCTGGTCAGCCTCGCGCTCGGCGGGGACGCTGCGGGCTCCGGCCGGGTGCCCGCGGCGCTCAACAACATCGTCGGGTTGAAGCCGACGCCGGGGCTGGTCTCGCTTGGCGGCCGCTCCCGCGCGGGGATGAGCGCCAGCCACACCGTGCTGACGCTGACGGTTGCGGATGCAATTGCCGCGACGCGCATCCTGATTGGCTACGACCCCGAGGATCCGCAGTCGCGCCCCGAGGCGGATGCCTTCGCCCTGGAGGCGGAGCCGCTGCCGCGCGCCTTCCGCTTCGCCGTGCCATCGACCGCGACCCGGATGTTCTTCGGCGACATCGAGGCCGAGCGGCTGTTCGATGCCGCGATTCCGCAACTCGAGGCTATGGGTGGTGCGGCGGTGCCTCTCGACTACAGCCCGTTTCATGCCGTCGCGAAGATGCTGTACGAGGACGCCTTCATCGCCCGCCGCTACGCCAATCTGCAGAGCTTCTACGACGAGCACGAAGCGGCGCTGCATCCGGCGACACGCACGATCGTTGGCTGGGGCCGAGGCTATTCGGGCGCGGATGTGTTCGCGGCACAGCATCGTCTGGCGCGTTACCGGCGGATGATCTTCGGCATGCTGGCGGATGTCGATGTGCTGGTAACGCCTACGACCCCGACGACCTTCACCGTCGCCGCGATGAACGACGACAACATCGCCCGCAACGCGGAGCTCGGCACCTACACGAACTTCGTCAACCTGCTCGATCTATGCGCGATCGCTGTTCCGAACGGGATGCGGCCCGACGGCAAGCCGCAAGGCATCAGCTTCGTCGGGCTGCCGATGCAGGACGCGCGCATAACGAGCTTCGCCGCGGCCTGGGAGCGCCAGCGCGGCCTGACGCTCGGCGCAACCGGCCAGCCACTTCCTCCGTGACCCTCGAAAAGGAAATTCGCTCATGACGTCCGTCAACCGCCGAACACTTCTCGCGGGCTCTATCCTCGCACCGGTTGCCTTGGCTCTCGATGGCATCGCCGAGGCCGCAACCCCCAAGGAGGTGCTGGTGGTGGTCGGCGAGCAGGGTCCCAACTCGCTCGATACGATGGTGCCTGTCGCCAACGACTACAGCCGGCTCGTCGCCTGGAACGTCTATGACCGTCTCGTCAGCCACGGCACAAAGACGATGGCGAATGGCGCGACCGGCTACGACGTGACGGTGATGGTGCCTGAACTCGCCGAAAGCTGGGACATCAGCGCCGACGGCAAGACCTACGTCTTCCACCTCCGCAAGGACGCCACCTTCCACGACGGCAGCCCGGTGACCGCGGACGACGTGAAATGGTCATTCGATCGCGCGGTATCGGTAGGCGGCTTTGCTACCGTCCAGATGGGTGCGGGATCAATGGTGCATCCCGGCCAGTTCTCGGTCGTCGACGCGCACACCTTCAAGATGACGTTCGACGAGCACAACAAGCTGACGATGCCGGATCTCGTCGTGCCGATCCCGGTCATCGTGAACTCCAAGCTCGCGAAGCAGCATGCGACGGCCGCCGATCCCTGGGCGCTCGACTGGGTGCAGCACAACGATGCCGGCGGCGGCGCCTTCAAGGTCGCGAGCTGGCAGCCCGGCACGGAGATCGTCTTCACTCGCTTCGACGGCTGGACGTCGGGGCCCAAGCCCAAGTTGAGGCGCGTAATCTACCGGCAGATCGCGTCGCCCGGAACCCGGCGCGCGCTGCTCGAACGCGGTGACGTCGACATATCCGTCGGTCTCCCGCCGCGCGACTACGCCGAGTTGGCGGCGGCCGGCAAGCTGCAGGTCATCGGCACGCCGGTGCAGAACGATCTGCTGTTCGTCGACATGAACGTGAAGATGAAGCCGTTCGACAATCTCAAGGTGCGGCAGGCCATGGCCTGGGCCGTTCCCTATCAGTCGATCATGGATTCCGCCCTCTACAACCGCGATGTCCCGATGTGGGGCGGTGACCCGTCAAAGCCCTACCCGCCGGCTTGGCCCGTGGTTTCTCCCTACAAAACCGACCTCGAAAAGGCGAAGCAGCTGCTGACCGAGGCGGGCTACCCGAACGGCTTCCAGACCACGCTCTCCTACGATCTTAGCGAGGCGACGACGCGTGAGCCGATTGCGCTGTTCATGCAGGAATCGCTCGCGAAGATCGGGGTGCAGGTAACGCTGAACAAGGTGCCGGGCGCCAACTGGTTCGCGCAGATGGCGTCCAAGACGATGCCGTTCGTCATCACCGAGTTCTACGGCTGGCTGGTGCCGGAGGAGTACTTTTTCTACTGGAACTTCTACGGCAAGAACGACGCCGTCTTCAACACGGCCAACTATCAGAACCCGAAACTCGATGCGCTCATCGAGGCTGCGCGCTTCGAGACGGACCCGGCCAAATACGATCAGGACCTCGTCGCGATGAACGACATCGTCATGACCGACATGCCGCGCATTCCGCTGGCCAGGCTGTTCTTCGACGTGGCGATGCAGAAAAACGTCAAAGGCTACGTCTATTGGTTCCACACCCACCTCGATTATCGCACGATGTACAAGGTCTGATCGCAGGATGACGCCGTCGCCCGAATTCAAGAATTCGTTTGGAGCATTTGTGCCGGGCGATCCGGTGACCTGCGACGGCAGCGCGTCGGGGCCGCTGACGGGAATGACGTTCGCCGCCAAGGACCTGTTCGATGTCGCGGGTCTGGTGACGGGCTGCGGCAATCCCGACTGGGCTCGTACTCATGAGCCTGCAACGCGCAACGCCTGGGCGGTTCAACGCCTGCTCGATGCGGGCGCTTCGCTGCGCGGCCGGACGATCACCGACGAGATCTCGCTCGGGCTGCTGGGGCACAACCAGTTCCAGGGCACGCCGGTCAACCCCCGCGCGCCAGACCGGCTGCCAGGCGGTTCGTCCAGCGGTTCGGCGGCGGCAGTGGCCGGTAGTGTCGTCACCTTGGCACTCGGCACGGATAGCGGCGGCTCGGTGCGCGTGCCGGCGAGCTTCACCGGGCTCTACGGGTTACGGCCGACCCACGGGCGCATTCCGGTTGAGGGGTTGATGACCCAATCTCCGAGCTTCGACACTATCGGGTTCTTCGCGCGTTCGGCCGATGTTTTCGAGGCTGTGGGGCGCGTGCTGCTCGCGGAGCACGACGACCCGGTGATGCCGGAGAAGCTGCTCATCGCGATCGATGCGTTGGCAACCGCCAATCCCGCGGTGGCGAAGACGCTCGGCCCCGCCATCGCGCGACTGCGCGGTGCCTTCTCGGCGAGCGAGGACATCGTGCTTGCGTCCGAGGGGCTGCCGGTTTGGAAAGATCATCAGCGCCGCCTCCAGCAGTTCGAATATGCCTCGACGTTCCGTGACTGGATCGACCGCGTTAATCCTCGCTTTTCCTTCGAGGTCGGGCGGTCCCTTGCTTTGGCGTCCCTGCTCGCCGAGGCCGATGTCGTGGGTGATCGCGTCTTCCGCGAGGAGGTGCGGCAGCGCATCGACACCCTTCTGGACGATCGTTTCGTGCTCTGCCTGCCGACCGTGCCGATCCTGCCGCCGCGAAGGGACATCTCGCTCTCGGCGATGGCGGAGGCGGGGAGCCGGATCGTCACGTTGACCTGCATCGCCGGTCTCACTGGCCTGCCGCAGGTAAACCTGCCCCTGGGCGAGACGCCGGACGGCATCCCGGTGGGGCTCTCTCTCATCGGCTGGCGATCGGGCGACGCGGCTCTGCTGCGGCTCGCGGCGCGTCTTGGCGCTGTCTGAACCTCGCCGATAGCTCAGCGCCTTCGCACCAGGTGGTGATTGGCGGCTGATCGCGGGGTCTGATAGGGCTCGGGCGAGAGATGGAGGCGCGAATGGACGACCAACGGATCTGGGGCTCGGAGGAAGGTCTGTGGACCGGTGGGGCAGAGAACTATCGCGCGACCATCGATGAGGAATGCCTCATGGTGTTGCCGGCAAAGCCCTTCATCGTGACCGGACGGCAGGCGGCGGAGGCGGTTGCGAACACGCCTCGCTGGACCTCCGTGACACTGACGGAGCGGCAGGTCGCGCGGCCGCAGGAGGGTCTTATCGTCATCGCCTACGCCGCACGGGCGGAGCGGGAGGGCGAACAGGCCTACGAGGCGCACTGCACAACGGTCTATCGCCGCCTTGAACACGACAAGTGGCACGTCGTCCAGCATCAGCAGACGCCTGCCCTGGCCCCGCTCAACCGGGAATAACCGTGGTCCGCTCGCAAGAGGGGTAACACGATGACGTTGGAGCAAGCCTCACGGTAACAGGACCGGGATGCAGCGGTCCCTGAGCCGTGCTATGGCTCCGGTCATCGACCGCTTGGGGACAGGAGGAAAAAGCCGGAATGGCCGAGACAATCATCGTTAAGCGGCCCCAGACGGACCTCAAGGTCGAGCGGCCCAAATTGTTCAAGGTCGTGCTGGTCAACGACGACTACACGCCGCGCGACTTCGTTGTCACCGTGCTCCGGTCCGAGTTCCGGCTGACGGAGGAGCAGGCCCGCAAAGTCATGATCACCGCCCACCGTCGCGGTGTCTGCGTCGTCGCCGTCTTCACGAAGGAGATCGCGGAAGCCAAGACGGCGAATGCGATCGACGCGGCGCGCAAGCAGGGCTACCCCCTGCTCTTCACGACCGAGCCGGAGGAGTAGCCCGGCCTCACCCCGCGAACGCCAGGACGGCTACCTCTTCCCAAGGACCGCCGAGGTAGCGCCACAGCGCCACCCCCGTCGCCGTCGCCATGAAGGGGACGAATTCGCCAGACAGCCGCTCCAGCGTCGCTTTTGCTTCCGTCGGCGACACCTTGTTCTGCACCGTCACATGCGGCCGCCAGCCTTGACGGTCCTGCGCCGTCAGATCATCCCGCCACTGCCCCGCAAGCCGCGACCGCAGCCCCTCGATCTCCGGCGTGCGTAGAGTGTAGGCGACCCCGCGCCCTAGCGACCGCAACCCGGTGACAGCCACCTTGACGGGAAATTGTCCCGCGCAAACCGACGCCAGATCATTCCTGATGGACGCCAGCTGCGCGCCAGGCAGGTGATGAAACATCGTGACATGGGCGCGAATGAAGTTGAGCCGAGGCGGGAACCACAGTTCCCGGGCGCGATCGAAAAACGCTTGTGACGTGTCGTCCAGCACAAGCGTCAGGATAAGCGGCGCCTCATGCAAGCTCATGCCAACCCGGCGCTTGATCGAGCACGCTACGTGCTTCCGCCTATCCGCAGTGAAAATCCCACATCCACGCACGCAGTTCCGTCGTCCCGCCCCTGAACGCGCGCAATCAGCTTTGTCGCGGCAAGTTGCCCAATCTGCTTCCGCGGAGACACGATCGTCGTCAACGGCGGCTGCATGAGCTCCCCGATGCCGAAGCCATTGAAACCAGCAATCGCCACACGTTCCGGCACCGCTATTCCCTCGCGCTGCGCCCGCAACAAGGCTCCGACCGCCAGGTCATCGTTGGCGAAGAAAATCGCGTCGAGCTCTGGGTCGGTTTCGAGCGCGCGCACGAAAGCGTCGCCTCCTACCTGTGCGCTCGATGGTCCCTCATGCGTGAAGGGCGGCCGCCTCGGCAAACCGTGGCGGGCCAGGGAGCGGTCCAGCCCCTTGAAGCGTTGCATTGCCCGGTAATCTGTCGTCAGTCCGCCGCCGATGAAACCTATCTCTCGGTAGCCCCTGGCAATGAGATGCTGGGCCATGCTGTCCCCGGCTTTGTAGTGGGACAGGCCGACGTTCATATCGATCGGATGGCCGCCGTACTCCATGATCTCGACCACTGGCCGCCGCCACGCCTCCAGCATCGCGCGCGTGCGCTCGGAGTGACGCAGCCCGGCGATGATCACGCCGGCTGGCGACCAACCGAGCAGGGTCGCCGCCAAGTCCTGCTCCCGCTGCAGATCATACTGCGTATTGCCGAGCAGCAGCTGATAGCCTTCAACCTCCAGCACGTCCTGCACGCCCTGGATGACCTCGATGAACACGGCGTTCGACAGCGAAGGCACGATGACCGGAACCACCCGGCTTTCAGCCGAGGCGAGCGCGCCCGCAACCCGGTTTGGCAAATATCCGAGTTCCTCGACTGCACGGCCCACCTTGAGCCGCAGCGGCTCCGATACCGCATCGGGTGTGTTGATGACGCGGGACACCGTGATCGGCGAGACGCCCGCGCGCTCGGCCACATGTTTCAACGTGACTGTCGCCGGGCGGGTCATTTTCCGGGTGGGCTGGACGGTGGTCTCGCTCATGCGCCCAGATTAACTCTTCGTTCCCATCTCCGCCATGTGAAGATTTTTTGGTTGCGCTACCATGATTGAGGGAGTAGAGCAGCTGCCACGAACGGTCACCCGAAGGGGACAGAAACCGTCATTGGAGGAAACGGAGTGGCGTCGGCAGCTCTTGATACCCCGCGCGATCCGGATACCGGGGTCTACGAGGCAGTAAATCTCACCAAGCAATACGGCAATGTCGCTGTGCTGCGCGGCGTCAGCCTGACTATGCGCCCCGGCCGCGTCCACACCATTATGGGCGAAAACGGCGCCGGAAAATCGACGGCATTCAAGATTCTCTCGGGTCTTGTAAGGCCGACAAGCGGCACGCTCCATCTCGACCACCAGCCGCTGTCGCTCGCCTCTCCTGCTGCAGCGCACCATGCGGGCATCTATCTGGTGCCTCAGGAACCTGCGCTCATGCGGGAGCTGACGGTCACCGAAACGATGTTCGTCGGGCAGCTGCCGACGAGAGGCGTTTTTCCGCGCCGCGTCGATTGGAAAGTCGCGCGCAGCCGTGCCGTTCAGGCGCTCGCCACGCTTAAACTCGATATCGACCCGGATCAGCGGGCGGGGCATCTCAGCATTGCCCAGCAGCAGCAGTTGGAATGCGCCAAGGCATTGTTGCGCGGCTGCCGCGTCATTCTGTTCGATGAACCCACATCGCCGCTCACGACCCATGAGGTGGAGCGGTTGTTCACCACCATGCGCCGGTTGCGCCGAGAGGGCTACACGCTCGGCTTCATCAGCCACCGCATGGACGAGGTGCTCGACATCTCCGACGACATCAGCGTGCTGCGCGATGGCGCGCTGGTCGACAACGTCGAGCGCGAGGATTTTGATCGCGTTCGGCTTCTGTCGAAAATGGTAGGCCGCGAGATGCGCGTCATCCCACGCCGGCAGATCAGCCACTCCACCGGCACGCCCATTCTGCGCGTGCAAGGTCTCGCGCATGAGCCGCGCTTCCGCGATGTGAGCTTCACCCTCCATAAAGGTGAAATTCTCGGCTTGGCCGGGCTCGTCGGCGCCGGGCGCACAGAGATCGCCGAGACGATCTTCGGCCTGCGGCGGCGTGACGCCGGCACGGTTCATCTGGGCGACGCGGACATCTCGACGTCCAGCAGCCATGACATCATCCGCAAAGGGCTTGTGTACGCGCCGGAGGATCGGGCGAAGCACGGCGCCATCCTGCCGATGACGATCACCGAAAACCTCACCTCCGGTCTTCTGGAACGCGTGAAGACCCGCATGGGCCTGCTCAGCCAGAACGACGAGGACCGCATCGGCGCCGAGACCGTGGCGCGCTATCGCGTGCGCTGCGCCGGCACCAACCAGAAGATGCGGCAACTCTCGGGCGGCAATCAGCAGAAGGTCGTCTTCGGCAAATGGATGGGCATCGGACCCGAGGTCGCCATCCTCGACGAACCGACACGCGGCGTCGATGTCGGCGCCAAAGACGAGATCTACGAACTCATCGACGGCCTCGCCCAGGAGGGCATGGGGATCCTCGTCATCTCCTCGGAACTCGAGGAACTCGTGCGTCTTTGCGACCGCATCCTCTCGGTCTATGAGGGTCGGATCGTCGCCGAGATCAGCGGCGACGCGATCACGCCGGATCGCGTGTCCTCCTCATACCTTACCAGCGCCGAGGCATCCGGCCGATGAAGGCGAGCATGACCGAAGCCTCCCCGCCGTTCCAGACCGCCGCTTCCAGCGCGGAGACCGCGCAGCCACGGCGCCGGATCCGCGGGGAAACGCGCGAGATCACTCTGATCGTCGCAGCGATGGTCGTGTTGCTGGCAGTGGGCGCAATCAACCATCGGTTCATCTCGCTCGAGAACATCCGTTTCATGGTGCTGAACTCGGTGGTGCTGTCGCTCCTGGCGCTCGGGCAGACCTGGGTGATCGCGACCAAGGGCATCGACCTGTCGGTCGCCCCCATCATGGGCCTCACCGCCGTCGTCACCGGCCTTTTGGCGCAGAGCAATGGTTTGCCTTTGATCGGCGCCGCCGGCATCGCGCTCGTCATCGGCCTGGTGCTCGGCACCGTCAACGGGCTGCTGGTGGCCCGGCTCACCATCCCGCCGATCATCGTGACGCTTGGCACCTACAGCATCTATAGCGGCCTCATCTTCATCTACTCGAACGGCACGCAGGTGGACCAGGTGCCGCCCGGCTACGCCACCTTCGGCAACGGCATCATCGCCAACTGGCTACCGATCCCCATTCCAGTGCTGGTGCTCGCGGCCGTGTTGTTCCTCTGCTGGTTCACGCTCGGTCATACCTTGTTCGGCCGCGCCGTGCTGGCGATCGGCAACAATGCCGTTGCAGCCTACAATGCCGGCGTCTCGGTCATCTCGACGCAGATCCGCGTCTACATGATCTCGGGCGTCCTGGCAGCGCTCGCGGGCCTCGTCTTCGTCTGCTACACGGGCTCCGCCACGGTGACGACCGGCACCGGGGACCATGTCGAGCTGCAATCCATCGCGGTCGCCTTGATCGGCGGCACCGCCATCGTCGGCGGACGCGGCAACATGATCGGCACCGTTCTCGGCGGCCTCTTCCTCAGCGTCATCCTCACCGCGCTCGTCTTTCTGCACGTCCCGCCAATCTGGTACTCGGCCGGAGAGGGCGCCATGATCCTGCTCACTGTGACGCTCGGCATGCGCCAAAGCGGCGCCGGGAGAGGCTCCGCATGAAAACGGTCGACAACGCCGTCACCGCCCGCCGCACCGGTTCGCGCTTCCCGCTCGACGGATGGGAGAGGTCCCTGCTCGCGCTGCTGCTGATCGAGATCATCGGCTTCTGCATCGGCATTCCCGGTTTCTACGACGGCATCGGCTCGCTCCTCGGCCTTACCCAGAATTTCCTGCCCTTTGGCCTCGTGGCACTGGGGCTGAGTGTCGTCATCCTCACCGGCGGCATCGACCTCTCGGTCGGCTCCGTAGCGGGCCTCGGCGCGATGGTCATGGCCGAGCTCTGGCAGGGCCTGCACCTGTCGATCTGGCTCTCGGCCGCGATTGGCGTCGGCAGCGGCGCGATCCTCGGCTGGATCAACGGCATGATCATCACCCGCCTCCGCACCGAGCCGTTGATCGCCACGCTGGCGACGAGCTTCATCTACGGCAGTGTCGGCACGGCCCTGGCGGGAGAGAATCCGCCCTCAGGCTTCCCCAACAGCTTCAACGCACTGGGCCAGGGCGAGGTGGCGGGCCTCCTGCCCTACCAGCTCATCCTGTTCGTGATTCTGGCGATTTTCTTCAGCCTGCTCATGTCGCGCAGCGCCTATGGCCGCAAGATCGTCATGGTGGGTTACAACGTGGAGGCCGCGCGCTATTCCGGCATGCGCGTCGCTCGCGTGGTGTGCAGCGCCTATGTCATCAGCGGTGCCACGGCCGCTCTCGCCGGCATCGTGCTCGCCTCCTACTACAGCGCCGTCCGGCCCGACATGGGCGACATCCTGCTGCTCACCACCATCACCATGGTCGTGCTCGGCGGCGTCAGCATCTTCGGCGGCGAGGGCACCATCACCGGCGTGGTCATGGCCGTGCTCCTGCTCGGCGTTCTCCGCCAGGGCATGCTGATCGCGGGCTTCTCCGACATGGTGACGACCATGGTCACCGGCGCGATCCTGCTGGCCGCCATCGCCATCCGCAACCTGCTGTCGGGACGCGGCACCGGCGTCGCCCTTCTCCTCCTTCGCCTCCGCAGGCTTGGCGGCGGCAAAGTGCCCAAGGCCGCCGAATAAGACGGCGACCGGACGACCGCACATGTCGAAAAACAAGATCCAAGGGAAATCGATGAGAAACTCCAAAAAGGCCGCTCTTCTGGTTGCCGCGATGCTCGGCTTCTCGGTCGGCGCGCATGCCGCAGATATCGACACCTCGAAGCGCATCCATGTTGCCATGGTGCCGAAGCTGATCGGGCTTTCGGTCTTCAAGGCCAACGAGAAGGGCGCCATCGAGGCCGCCAAGAAGCTCAACATCAACTTCCTCTACACGGGTCCGGTCACGGCCTCGGCGCAAGGTCAGGTCGATGTCTTCAACAGCCTCATCGCCCGCCGCTTCAACGTCATCACGACCACCTCCAACAACCCGACCGAACTCGCTCCCGCCCTGCGGCGCGCGATGAAGATGGGCATCAAGGTTGTATCCTATGACAGCGACGTGGCGCCCGACGCGCGTGACTTCTTCATCCAGAACACCGCCTATCCGGCGTTCGGCAAGGCGCTGGTCGACAGCGTGGCTAAGTACATCAAGCCCGACGCGAAGATCGCCATCCTGTCCTCGACGCCCGACGCCACCATCCAGAACGCCTGGATCGACGCGCTGAAGACCTACATGGCCGCGACCTATCCGAAGATGACCATCGTCACGACGCAGTATGGGCAGTCGAGCCCGTCTCAGTCGCTGACGGCGGGGCTGAACATCCTGCAGGCGAACCCGGGCGTCACCGGCATCATCGCACCAGACGGCGCGGCCGAAGTGGGTGCCGCCGCCGCTGTGCAGAAGCTCGGCCTCACCGGCAAGGTGATCGTCGGCGGCTGCTCCGACCCGGATTCCATCCGCCAATACGTCAAGGCGGGCGTGATCAAGGAGAGTCCGCTGTGGGATGAGGTGAAGGAAGGCGAGTTGGTGATGTATGTCGCACGTCTCGCCTATAACAACGCCATCCAGAAGAACAGCACCTTCACCGCTGGCGATCTTGGCACGTTCACCGCCAAGGATGGCGTCATCATCTTCAGCACGCCGTTGATCTTCAACGCGTCGAACATCGACAAGTATCACTTCTAACAACCCCTCCATCCCCGTCCTGCTCGCAGGACGGGGCCAATCCAAAAGGAATGAGCATGAAGCGTGTCATCTTTACCGGCGGCAGCGGCAAGGCCGGACGTCATGTGGTGCAATATCTGGTCGATGCCGGCTATCGCGTTCTGAACCTCGACACCAAGCCGCTGAACAACCCCGCCGTCCGCACGCTCATCACCGACATCACCGACTCCGGCCAGGTGTTCAACGCGCTGTCGAGCTACACGGGTCTGCACGAGTTCGACCCCGACCTGCGGCCCGAGAAGATCGACGCCGTCGTTCATTTCGCGGCCATCCCGCGGATCATGATCACGCCCGACAACGAGGTCTACCGCATCAACGTGATGGGCACGTACAACGTCATCGAAGCGGCGGTGAAGCTCGGCATCCCGAAGGTCATCATTGCATCGTCCGAAACGACCTACGGCATCGTCTTTGCCAATGGCCACCGCGATCCAGAATACTTCCCGCTCGACGAGGAATATCCGGTCGATCCGATGGATAGCTACGCGCTCTCCAAGATCGTGAACGAGAAGACGGCGCAGGCCTTCGCGCGCCGTTCGGGCACGGACATCTACGCCATCCGCATCGGCAACGTCATCGAGCCGCATGAATACGAGCTGTTCCCCAGCTGGTTCGCGAAGCCCGAGTTTCGCCGCCGGATCGCCTGGAGCTACATCGATGCGCGCGACCTCGGGCAGATCGTGAAGCTCGGCATCGAGAAGGACGGTCTCGGCTTCCAGGTCTTCAACGCCGTCAACGATGATACGTCGTCCGATCTGCCGACGGCGGAGCTGCTGCGCCGCTACTACCCGAACGTGCCCGTGAAGGGTGAACTGGCCGAATTCGAAGGCCTTCTATCCAACAAGAAGACGAAGGCGATGCTCGGCTTCAGCGAGGCGCACAACTGGCGCAAATACGTCCCAGCGGCCCGCTGAGGAAAACGGTTTTTTGGGTCCTTTTCCAAAAAAGGACCGCTTTTCGTGAGGAATGTTCACCATGCCTCAAACGAGACTGTTGTGATCGTGACCTTCCGCATCATCGGGCATCTGAAGATCGAAGTGCCGCACAAGATCATCGACCTGCGCCTGTGTGAGCATACGGGGGTTGAGGCCGCGCAGCATGAGGTACAGCCGCGCGGTTTCCTCCAGCTCCTCCATGGCGTAGACGGCGGCACTGAGCGTTGTGCCTGCAACCACAGGCCCGTGGTTGGCGAGCAGCACGGAGGAATAGCGACCGGCGAGCCCACGAATGGCGCCCGCGACCGCTTCGTCGCCCGGCCGGTAGTAGGGCACCAACGCGGTATGGCCGAGTTTCATGACGTAGTACGCGGTCATCGGCGGCAGCACGGAGGCCGGGTCGATTTCCGGCAACATCGAGATGGCAACGGAATGGATCGAATGAAGATGAACCACGGCCCCCGATCCATCCCGCGTGTCGTACAGGGCTGTATGCAGCGGGACTTCTTTCGTCGGCTTGTCACCGGATATGAGCCTGCCGTCACGATCGAGGCGCGACAGCCGTGCCGGATCGAGAAAGCCGAGCGAGCTATCGGTCGGCGTCATCAGATAGCCACCGTCTTCAAGACGCACACTGACATTGCCCGAGGAACCGGGCGTCAGACCGCGCTCGAACAGCGAGCGCGAGAAGGTGCAAATTTGCTCACGGAGTTTGGCATCGCTCATGATCGTCTCTCCGGTTGTACTGTCGGTAGCGCTGCCATTTCGCAGGCCGATTGTCGAGTGCCAAATACCGTCTCGTTCAGGAGTGGGATCGCATGACTGCGGACAATAGCAATTCGGACGCGAGCCCGGCGATGAAGGCCGCTGTCATCGGCTTGGGGTCGATGGGTTTTGGCATGGCGCGCTCGCTGCTGCGCGCGGGCTTCTCCGTGGCGGGTGTCGATGTCTCCGCCGATGCCGTTGCACGTTTCGTGGCCAGCGGCGGACGCGCGGCGACAACGCCTGCGGACGCCGCCGAGGGCGCCGGCACCGTCATCGCGGTTGTTGTCAACGCGGCGCAGACGGAAGCCGTGCTGTTTGGCGAGAATGGGTGTGCAGCCACCATGCAGCCGGGGTCGGTCTTCGTCTCCTCCGCGACGATGGCGCCGGATGTGGCACGACGGCTCGCCGCGCGGCTGGAGGCGATGGGCCCGCACTACCTCGACGCGCCAATGAGTGGCGGGGCCGCTCGCGCCGAGGAAGGCAAGCTGACCATGCTCGCCTCTGGCTCCGCCGCGGCCTTCGAGGCCGCGCGTCCTGCCCTCGCAGCGATGACGGCGACGCTCTACGAACTGGGCGACGAGCCCGGGCAAGGCGCGGCGTTCAAGATGGTGAACCAGCTGCTCGCCGGGGTGCATATCGCGGCGGCCTCCGAGGCGATGGCCTTCGCCGCGCGGCAGAATCTCGATCTGCAGAAGGTTTACGACGTCATCACGGCTTCCGCCGGCAATTCCTGGATGTTCGAGAACCGGATGCCGCATGTGCTGGCGGGCGACTACAGCCCGAAGAGTTCTGTCAGCATCTTCACCAAGGATCTCGGGATCGTGCTCGACATGGCGCGCAGCGCCAACTTCCCGGTGCCCCTTGCCAGCAGCGCGCTCCAGATGTTTCTGATGACCGCCGCCGCCGGCATGGCGGGTGATGATGACAGCTCTGTGGCGCGGGTTTACGCGCAACTCGCTCGGCTCAAACTTCCAGGAGATGTCGTGTGACGCTCGCTCTTGGCGTAATCGCCGACGACTATACCGGCGCCTCGGACCTTGCGAATGCGCTCGCGACGAACGGGCTCCGTGTTGTGCAGACGATCGGCGTGCCGCCCGAAAGCCTCGCTTTGCCCGATGTCGATGCTGTGGTCGTGGCGCTTAAAAGCCGCTCGATTGCGGCGGCCGAGGCCGTACGCCAGTCGCTGGAGGCCGACCGGTGGCTGCGGGCGCGAGGCGCCGCGCATGTGCTGTTCAAAATCTGCTCGACATTCGATTCCACCGATGCCGGCAATATCGGGCCGGTCAGCGATGCACTCCGCGACGCGGCGAGCGGCGGGATCACGCTGGTCAATCCGGGCTTTCCCGGCGCCGGGCGGCGGGTGTTCCAGGGGCACCTCTTCGTCCACGACCAGCCCCTGAACGAGAGCCCGCTGAAGGATCATCCGCTAAACCCGATGCATGACGCGAACCTCGTGCGCGTCCTCACCCGCCAGAGCCGCTCGCCGGTCGGACTGGTGCCGTTGCAGGTGGTGGAACAGGGGGCCGATGCGGTGCGCGCCGCCCTCGCCAAGCTCCCCGGAGGAGCGGCCATCGTCGACGCCGTCAACGACCAGCACTTCGAGGTTCTTGGCCAGGTGGCGCTGGATCGCCCTGTCTCCACCGGCGCCTCGGGCCTCGGCATCGGTCTCGCTCGCGCGCTCCGGCGGCTGGACATCGTGACCGAGCACGTGGCGGACACCAACGACACGCCGGCCGGCCGTTTCTCGGCGATCCTCGCGGGGAGTTGCTCCAAGGCGACGCTCGAGCAGATCGGCGTGGCCGAGCAGCAAATGCCGGTTCTGCGGCTGGATGTGGAGAAGCTGCTGGCCGGCGGTGAAGAGGCCCAGGCCGCACTATCCTGGGCGCGCGACAAGCTCGAGGACGGTCCGGTGCTCATTGCGAGCAGCGGCACGCCCGCCGAGGTCGCGGCTCTTCAGAAGAGGCACGGCGGCGCTGCTGTCGGCGAACAGATCGAGGCGGCGCTTGCCGAGATCGCTGCGGGCCTCGTCGATGCGGGCGTCGGGCGGATGGTGGTGGCGGGTGGCGAGACATCAGGCGCGGTGGTGAACCGCCTCGGACTGCAGGGCTTCCGGATCGGCGCTGAAATTGCGCCGGGCGTGCCGGCGCTGCGCGTCATCGGCCGCGCGCATGCAGGCCTGGGTATCGCGCTGAAATCGGGCAACTTCGGCGGTCCGGACTTCTTCGCGCGCGCCCTCGACATGCTCGGCTGAAGCGCCACCTCTCCCCCAGGAGAAAAAACCGATGAACACGTACCGTATCGCGGCCATACCCGGCGACGGCATCGGCCCCGAGGTCATCGGCGCAGGCCTCAAAGTGCTGCAGGCGCTCGAGCAACGGGAAGGCAGCTTCCGCCTCGATGTCACGACCCTGGATTGGGGTTCGGACTACTACCGCCGCACCGGGCTGATGATGCCGGCGGATGGGCTCGACCAGATCCGGGATGTGGATGCGATCTTCTTCGGCGCGGTAGGCGATCCGGCAGTGCCGGACCACATCACGCTGTGGGGCTTGCGCCTCGCGATCTGCCAGGGCTTCGACCAATACGCCAACGTGCGGCCCACGCGCGTGCTGTCCGGCCTGCATTCGCCGCTGCGGGACTGCGAACCCGCCGCGCTCGACTGGGTGATCGTGCGGGAAAACAGCGAGGGCGAATACGCGGGCCAAGGTGGCCGCTCTCATCGCGGTCACCCTGAGGAGGTCGCAACCGAGGTTTCCATCTTCACCCGCGCCGGCGTCGAGCGGATCATGCGCTACGCCTTTGCGCTTGCGGCCAGCCGGCCGCGCAAGCTGCTCACGGTGGTGACGAAGTCGAACGCGCAGCGGCACGGGATGGTGCTGTGGGACGAGGTCGCGGCGTCGGTCTCGCGTGATTTCCCCGAAGTGCGCTGGGACAAGATGCTGGTGGACGCCATGACGGTGCGGATGGTGCTGTCGCCCGCAAGTCTCGACACGATTGTCGCGACAAATCTGCATGCCGACATTCTGTCCGATCTCGCGGCGGCACTGGCGGGTTCGATCGGCATCGCGCCGACGGCGAACATCAACCCGGAGCGGCGCTTCCCCTCGATGTTCGAGCCGATCCACGGCTCCGCCTTCGATATTGTCGGCAAGGGCATCGCGAACCCGGTGGGCACCTTCTGGACGGCGGTGCAGATGCTCGATCACCTGGGCGAAACCGCCGCCGCCACCCGGCTCATGAGCGCGATCGAGACGGTCACGGCGTCGGGCGTGCTGACCCGCGACCTCGGCGGCACGGCGACGACTTCCGAGGTGACGGCGGCGGTCTGCCGTGCGATTTCAGGCCGGAACGATTAGGCGATTAATCCGGGACTGCGGATGACAGCGCCCTGGTGGCTCTCGGAGCCAGGCCCCAGATAATCTTCAACCCCCAAGGAGCTTCGCATGAACGCCACCTCGCACCTCCCAGTGACCCGCATAGCCGACCCGGCCAGTGTCCCCCTCGCGAGCGAGGCGGGCGAGCGGCGGGGCGAGATGCTCTACCGCCCATTCGGCAAGTCGGGCGAAAAGATCTCCGCCATCGGCATGGGCGGGTTTCATCTCGGCAAGAGCGCGCTTAGCGATGCGGAGGCAACCAGGCTGATGCACGAGGCGATCGATCGCGGCATCACCTTCATGGACAATTGCTGGGACTACAACAAAGGCCGCTCCGAGTTGCGGATGGGCGAGGCGCTGGACCAGGGCGGCTACCGCGACCGGGTGTTCCTGATGACGAAGATGGACGGCCGCTCCAAGAAGGAGGCGGCCGACCAGATCGACACATCGCTCAAGCGGCTCCGCACCGACCGGATCGACCTGATCCAGCATCACGAGATCCTGCGCTTCGACGACCCGGACCGGATCTTCGCCGAGGGCGGCGCCATGGAGGCCTTCGTCGAGGCGAAGCAGGCCGGAAAGCTGCGCTACATCGGCTTTACCGGCCACAAGGACCCGCGCATCCACCTGCAGATGCTGGCCGTCGCTGCCGAGCGCGGCTTCCATATCGACGCCGTGCAGATGCCGCTGAACGTGATGGACGCCCATTTCCGCAGCTTCGCCCATCTGGTGCTGCCGTATCTGGTGGAACAAGGCATCGCGCCGCTCGGAATGAAGACCTTCGCCGACAGCGTCCTGTTCAAGAGCAAGGCGCCGATCCAGCCGCTGGAATACCTGCGCTACTCGTTGAGCTTGCCGACCGCGACCGTCATCACCGGCATCGAGAGCCAGCGCGATCTGGACCAGGCGTTCGAAGCAGTGCGCGACTTCAAGCCAATGGACAAGACAACGCTCACGGAATTGTTGGAGCGCAGCAAGCCCTATGCGGTGGAGGGCAAGTTCGAGCTGTTCAAGACCAGTTCCATCTTCGACGGCACCGCCAAGAACGCTGAGTGGCTCGGCGAGGATGTCGAGAGCGCGCAGGAACTCGCGCCGATCATGGAGTAGATCGTCACCTGCCGGCGGCGTCTTCCTCCAGCGCATCGGGGTGCTGGAGGTCGACGAAGCCGCTGGCGGCGGTTTCGACCAGAACACCTGCTGTGCTGGAAATTGGACAAAGGGCTTGAACGGGCCGCTGGAAGCCTTCTGGCGCATGCGGACATACGAGAAATTGGCCGGCCACGCGGTCAGTTGCGCTGTGGCATGCCCGCCGGAATGATCGTCTGCACAATGGCGGCGTCCAGCGCCTCGTACCGGTGCAGCCCGATCGTTTCATAAAGTTCGGCTCGTGTCTGCATGCGATCGATCATCCGGTGTGTGCCGCCGTCGCGTGCGATTGCGGCATACAGCTCCGCCTGTGCCTTGTTGGCCACGCGGAGACTGCTCACAGGCCAGATCACCATCCGGTAGCCCATGGCCGCGAACTCCTCCGCCGTGAAGAACGGCGTCCGCCCGAACTCCGTCATGTTGGCAAGCAGAGGCACGCCTGCCATCCGCGCCGCGAACTCCTCGAACATCGCGCGAGTCGTCAGCGCCTCGGGAAAGATCGCGTCCGCACCCGCCTCGACATACAGCTTCGCCCGCGCCACAGCGCCGTCCATGCCCTCGCTTGCCGCCGCATCCGTCCGCGCGATCACGAACAGATGCCGTCGCGCCCGCGCCGCCGCCGCGACTTTCGCCGCCATGTCCTGCGGATCGGCCAGCCGTTTGTCGTTCAGATGCCCGCATTTCTTCGGCAGCAGCTGGTCTTCGAGATGCACGGCGGCAGCGCCTGCCTCCTCGAACACGCGCACCATGTGCATGACGTTGAGCGCTTCGCCATAGCCGGTATCGCCGTCCACCAGCAGCGGCAGGTCGCTTGCCCGCACAATCTGGCGCACGAAGAAGGCAACCTCGTCGACGGTGATCATGCCGAGATCCGGCAGCCCCATCGAGGCGGTCATGGCGGCGCCCGAGAGGTAGAGCGCCTCGAAGCCCGCGGCTTTCGCCTGCAGCGCGGCCATTCCGTTATGGGCGCCGGGAAGCTGCAATATGCCTGTGCGCGCCAGCAGCGTACGGAACCGGGTCCCGGCGGGCTCGACCGGCAGATCGGCGCCAACGAGGTAGGTCATGCGGCACCCCGCTCGGCCAGTGGCACGAATGGCACGTCCTCGGGCCCCGTATAGTTGGCCGAGGGCCGGATGATGCGGCCATCCTCGCGTTGCTCGATCACATGCGCGGACCACCCGGCGCTGCGGGCGATCACGAACAGGGGCGTGAACATCGCCGTCGGCACGCCCATGAGGTGATAACTCACCGCGCTATACCAATCGAGGTTGGGGAACATGCGCTTGGCATCCATCATCACCGTCTCGATGCGCTCGGCGATGTCGTACATCTTGGTTGAGTGCACCTCCCCGGTGAGTTCCTTCGCCAGCGCCTTGATGACGACGTTGCGCGGATCGGCGATCGTGTACACCGGATGGCCGAAGCCGATGATGACTTCGCGCGCGGCCACTCGCCTGCGGATGTCGGCCTCCGCCTGATCGGGGTCGGCGTAGCGTTTCTGGACCTCGAACGCGAATTCATTGGCGCCGCCATGCTTGGGACCGCGCAGCGCGCCGATAGCCGCCGCGACCGCGCTGTAGAGGTCGGAGCCGGTGCCCGCCACCATGCGCGCGGTAAAGGTGGAGGCGTTGAATTCATGCTCGGCATAGAGGTTGAGCGAGGTGTCCATGGCCCGCACCCAGCTTTCGCGCGGCGGATGCCCATGCAGAAGGTGGAGGAAGTGGCCGCCGATGCCGTCGTCGTCGGTCTCGACATCGATCCGCCGCCCGTGCAGCGCGAAGTGGTGCCAGTAGAGCAGCATCGAACCCAGCGACGCGATGAGCCGGTCGGCGATCGTGCGGGCGCCCTCCGCCTCATGGCCGGGTGGTTCAGGCAGCACGCAGCCGAGCATGGAGACGCCGGTTCGCATCACGTCCATCGGGTGCGCGGCGGCAGGAATGGCCTCGAGCACAGTCCGCACCGCCGCCGGAATGCCGCGCATCATACGGAGCTTTGCCTTGTAGCCGCGCAGCTCGGCCTCGTTCGGCAGGGCGCCGTGGATGAGCAGATGCGCGATCTCCTCGAACTCGCAGCGCGGCGCGATGTCGAGGATATCGTAGCCGCGGTAGGTCAGATCGTTGCCGGTCCGCCCGACCGTGCAGAGGGCCGTGTTCCCGGCGACGACGCCCGACAGCGCCACCGACTTTTTCGCCTTGGGCGGCGCCGCGAGCGTTTCGCTCATTCTTCTTCTCCCGCTAGGTGGCTTTGAAACCGAAAATTCCGGCCATCCCGCCGTGCGCCAGAGCGTCCGCTGGCAGCGCAATCGTCAGTTCGGCAAGTTCATGCGCACGGAGCCGTGGGAGGCTCTCGGCCACCTGCAGGAAGCGGGCGGCCTCGGCTGCATCCAGAACGCCTTCGGTCAGCGTGCGGAACTTCCGGACATAATCAGGCCTCGCCCAGGGCGTCGCGCCGAGGCTATGCGCATTGGCGACCGCCATCTCGTCGGCGATGACGCGCCCATCCGTCATCGTAATCTCGATCCGGCCGCCAAATGCTTTCACCGCCGGATCGTCGGCGTGGTAGCGGCGCGTCCAATCGGGGTCCTCGACGGTGGTGATCTTGCGCCACAACGCGATCGTGTCCGGCCGCTGCGCGCGCTCGGGGGCGTAGGATCGGACATGGTGCCAGGCGCCGTCCTGCAACGCGACCGCCACGATATACATGATGGAGTGGTCGAGCGTCTCCCGGCTCGCTGTGGGGTCGAACTTCTGCGGGTCGTTCGATCCGGTGCCGATGACGTAGTGCGTGTGATGGCTGGTGCGGATGAGGATGCTCGCCACATCCTCCCAAGCGGCGATCCGGCGCCCCATGCGGAAGGCGAGGTCGATCAGCGCCTGGCTCTGGTATTCCGCCGAATGCTCCTTGGTGTATGTATCGAGGATAGCGCGCTTGGGCTCGCCCGGCGCCGGCAACGGCACGACGTAGCGGGCGTTAGGGCCGTCGAGCATCCAGGAGACGACACTGTCCTCGCCTTCGTAAATCGGGCTTGGCGCACCTTCGCCACGCATGGCCCGGTCGACGGCCTCGACCGCGAGCTTCCCGGCATGGCTCGGCGCAAACGCCTTCCATGAGCTGATCTCGCCCTTGCGGCTCTGGCGGGTCGCAGTCGTCACATGCAGCGCCTGCTGCACGGACTGGTAGATGATGCCGGTAGGGAGACCGAGCAGCGTGCCGATGCCCGCTGCCGCCGACGGCCCCAGATGCGCCACGTGGTCGATCTTGTGCTTGTGGAGGCAGATGGCGCGGACGAGATCCACCTGGATCTCGTAGCCGGTGGCGAGCCCCCGCACGAGCGCCGCGCCGTCGGCGCCGCACTGCTGAGCGACCGCGAGGATCGGCGGGATGTTGTCGCCCGGATGGCTGTATTCGGCCGCGAGGAAGGTGTCGTGGTAGTCGAGTTCACGCACCGCTGTGCCGTTGGCCCAGGCGGCCCATTCCGCATGCACCCGCACATCCGGCCCGAGACCGAAAACAGTCGCACCACCCGGGCGAGGATGGGCCAATGCCTGATCCCGCGCCGTCGTCACCGGATGGCGGTGGATCGCCGCGATCGCCACCGATGCGTTGTCGATCACCCGGTTGACGATCATCTCGGCAACGGCAGTCTCCACCTCGACAGGGTCGGTGGCGACCTCCGCGATCTTCCAGGCCAGCTGGTTTTTCCGCTCCAGCCGATCCGCCTCGGGATGAACCCGAACCTCATGGTCGATCACGGTTGTTCCTCCCGCTTATGGCCGTTGATGTTGAGTTTGCCCGTCAGTGAGCCTGGGCGCGCCAAGCCTCCCGCCCCTGCGCGTCCAACGCGCCGAATTCCCGATCGGTGAGCTCGATCGACGCGCCGGCCACATTCTCACGCAGGTGATCGGCGCTGCCCGTGCCCGGGATGGGGATCATCACCGGCGAGCGCTTCAGCACCCAGGCGAGCGCCACCTGGCTCGGCCCGGTGTTGAGCTTGCCCGCGATCTCGGTCAGCGCCGAGCCCGTCCGCGCCAGTGACCCACCCGACAAGGGGGCCCATGGGATAAACCCGATGCCGTGCTTCTCGCAGTAGTCGAGAACGTCCTCGCTTTTGCGGTCGACGAGGTTGTAACGGTTCTGCACCGTCGTCACCGGGAAGTGCTTGCTCGCCGCCTCGATCTCGGCGACGGAAACCTCGCTGAGCCCGACATGGCGGATGAGGCCCTCTTTCTGCATTGCCGCGATTTCGCCGAACTGCTCCTCGGCCGGCACCTTCGCGTCGATCCGGTGAAGCTGCCAGAGATCGATGCGCTCCAGCTTCAGGCGCCGCAGGCTCATCATCACGCATTGGCGAAGATATTCGGGGCGGCCGACCGGCTTCCAGATGTCGGGCCCCTGGCGTGTCAGGCCGCCTTTGGTGGCAATCGTTATGTTCTTGTATGGCGACAGCACCTCGGCGATGAGATCCTCACTGACGTAGGGGCCGTAGCTGTCGGCGGTGTCGATGAGGTCGATCCCGAGGTCCGGCAGCGCCGCCAGGGTCCGCTTGGCCTCTGCCGGATCGGCCGGCTGGTTCCAGATGCCTTTGCCTGTGATCCGCATGGCGCCGAAACCAAGGCGGGTGACCCGAAGGTCGCCGCCGATCATGAAGTCGCCTGAAGCCGCAGCGTTAACCGTCGCCATTGCCGCTCTCTCCTGTCCTGAAAACCTACAGCAGGTGGTGACGCCGGCCACCGCTTGAAGGGCGCTGGACCTAAGAGGACTGGAAGCTCAGCGTCAACGGAGTGAACCCGGCGAAGCTGACCACCACCGGCGCATCCGCCGCCGCCTCGGTCATACCCGTCCACGAGCCGCAGGTCACGATCTGCCCGGCTTTAAGGCCACCAGCCCATACCGCACCCTCGTCGGCGAGCCAGGCGATGAGCCGGATCATGTCGCCCGCCGGATTGCCGATGCCGTGTTTCGTCGCCTGACCTGCGATCTCCTGAGTAACCCGGAGGCCCGCGAAGTCGATCGCCCGCCAGCCAGGCACCGGCTCACCCACCACCAGGGCGCCATGGCCCGAGTGGTCGGCGAGCTTCAGGTTCGGGGGAGCCGCCCGATGATCGCGGATGCGCCACTGCACCACTTCAATCACGGGGTGGCAGCTGCCAATGGCCTCCAGAACCTCGTCACGTGTGTACGCGGCATCTCGCGGCGGCAGATCACGCGCGATGCGGAAGGCGATTTCGGCTTCGATCAGCCGGTTAGAATACTGAGGCGGCAACGTGGCGGGCGCTGTCATTATCACCGAGGCCGGCAGAGGCGCCGCACTCGGTGCGGCTCCTGGGCCGCCCGCTCCGACTTTCCAGCCGCCGACCGGCCCCAGCGTCTCTGCCACCGCACGCTGCACAGCGTAGGCCTCCTGCTCGGTCGCCGGCACATCCTCCGGTGTCACCGAAATCGCCAGGCCGTTGCGCCGGGCGTGCAGCAGCCTTTCCGTCAGACCATCCGGCTTAAGTAACTCGGTCATTGTGCGATGCAACAAAAGTTCATAATCATTAACTTAAGGTTTCCAATGGCTTATGAGATGATGCGTAACAAGACAACAACTGACGTAATTTTGGAATTGCGTTCCCTAACAATTATCGCCACAACGACCGGATTAAGGCGAAATCATGTCAGGAGACATCATGTTTTGGCCCCAATTCGTTCTTCCGGCAACGGTCGCGAGCCTGATGCTGGCATGCAGCGCGGGCGCGTGGGCACAGACTTCGGCTCACTTTGAAGTTAGCTTTGCCACACGAACTTCTGCGCCGGCGCGAACTGCGGCGCCTACCGCCAGTCTTCTGGCGGAGGTATCAGCCGAGGCCGGTATTCCCTATGTGCCGGCACCCAAGCCGGAAGTGGTCTCTGTGACTGACGACGCCGACGCCTCCGAAGCGCGGCTCTGCGTGCGCGCCGGGCTGGGGCTGAGCGTGCCCATGATGGCGGGGCCACAGATGACGGTGGAGCACGGCCTGATAGGCTGTCCCACGAATACCGGCGGGCTGCCCGTCGTGGTGCTTCAGGATCCGGCGCTGCAACCGCCGCCCACGAGCCGAACGGGCGACTACAACCTCGATGTGACCGTGCGCTACCGGCTGCTGCGGCTGAAGCACCTGCAGGTCTTCGCCAGCGCCTCCGACCAAGGCGTCGGCTACAGCCTGAACGGCCCGGTGAGCGGCAACAACCTACTGCTCGGGATGTCGCTCGTGTTCTGAGAACCGTTTCTGCTTGCAGGGATGCCGCTGGCAGTGCCAGACTGACCTTCTCGAAACAACAGAAAGGAGGTGATCCAGTGTCTCATTGTGTGATGCCGAAGGCTGTCGCGACCTGGATGACCACTGCCGGAGATACTCGGCGGGGCTGAGACGTCGCTTCGGCCCGTTCGGCCGTCAGCAATGAAGAAGGCTCCGGCTCCGGCCGGGGCCTTCTTTTGTTTCGGGTCCTTGGCTTCAGGGCGTCCAGCCGAAATAGGGAAACATCCAGCCCAGTTCGCGCAAGACCACATCGTTCATCTCAGGCGTCAGGGTGGATCGCCAATCCCCCACTATTCCCTTTCTCAGGAACGCACCGTTCTGGGCAACTCCGGCCGGGCGGCCCCCTGTTGCGACCGTGAAGGATGTCCGGTCCAGGCAGGCGCGCACCGTCCCGGCGCTGTCGGAGAGGCCGAGGAAGCGGAGTAGCTCAGCCACGGCCGGCTCCGGCTCTGCCCGCAACCTTTCGTAGGTCACCATCCGATAGGAGTTTGGGTGGCGTTCGCCGAACGCCAGCATCGCACGCGCGCCTTCGGCCAAAGACGGGAGGGCGCCGCGGATGAAGGCGAGCTTCGCCGCCCGGTCATCCTCGCCGGGCGCAGGCTTCCGAAAGAAATGCCAGGCTGAGGTCAGCACGTCCCTGGGGTCACGCGCGATGGCGATGAACCTCGCACGCGGAAACATCACCCTGAAACGCTCGAAGAAGAACACGTTCTCGGGCGTCTTTTCGCCGAACGCCCGGCAGTCTTTGTCCCCGGCCTGCTGGCTGAACGCGAGCAGCATGGCGGTTCCGGCCAGATGCTCGGTGTCCTCCGGGGTCGGTAGCGGATAGCCGCCTGTGTGCTGAAACAAACCCTGGTTCTTCGTCTGCAGAGCCTGGCGTCGCTGAGCCAAAGCCGTCTCTAACGGCGGGTAAAGATCCTTGGCGAACAGTCCTTCGCCTTTGCAGGACGCATTCGGGTGGCAATCGAGGATCTGTTGCAGCCAGGTGGTGCCGGATCGCGGCGCGCCGCCGATAAAAAAGAGCTGCTCGTCGCAGACCTTGCGCAACCGTCTGTCAACCTCGTCCCAACTCGTCAATATCAAGATCCTGTATCGGCCTCGGGCGCCCAGTGTAGAGGCAGAACAGTAGCGCCCCTATCCATTTTCGCCGGACATTAACGTCGCATCCCTCAATGTGCTGATACGCCTTTCTGGCACATATTTCATGATGAAGTTGACTGTCTGGCCAAAGGTGCATTATTCCAGCATCGGATTAGTGATTCAGGTTCGTGCCGAGCGGCTGCATCCGATAGCGCGGTTACGACGTACACACGGACATGTTGATGGCATCTCATGTAATGAATATTGGCCAGGCGTCTGCGGCGTCCGGCGTTTCTGCGAAGATGATCCGCTACTACGAGAGCGTGTCACTGATACGCCCTGCCGGACGGACGGCTGCCGGCTATCGCCGCTATGACGAGTCTGACATCCGAACGCTTCGCTTTCTCAAACGCGCTCGCGGACTGGGATTTTCGGTCGAACAGATGCGGGACCTGCTGGCGCTGTGGCGAGACGAAGGGCGTTCGAAGGCCGAGGTCATGGAACTCGCGCTGTCGCACGCGGAAGCACTCGAGGCGAAGGCGCGCGAAATCAACGAAATTACAACGGCGCTAAGGGATCTCGCTCGTCGTTGCCAAATCAACGATGAACCCGGCTGCATCATCATCGACGAGCTTGCGGATATTCCACATCCGGTACTCGGGCCGCTACAGCCCTAGAGCCGGCCACGAACCGGACTTCTGGCACCGGACTTGCACATCTTCGCCCGACGATCCACGCGTCTATGGGCAGGAGAGCAAGATGGATATGGGCGTTTTTATTCCCATCGGGAACAACGGGTGGCTGATCTCGGAAGCCTCGCCGCAGTACAAGCCGAGCTTTGCCCTGAATAAGACGATCGTTCAGAAAGCCGAAGATTACGGCTTCGAGTTTGCGCTCTCCATGATCAAGCTTCACGGGTTCGGCGGCAAGACCGAATTCTGGGACTACAATCTGGAGTCGTTCACCCTCATGGCCGGGCTGGCGGCGGTGACGGAGCGTATTCGCCTCTACGCCTCCACCGCCGTCCTTACCCTGCCGCCGGCGCTCGTCGCCCGCATGGCCACGACGATAGAGTCGATCGCGCCCGGACGGTTCGGGGTGAACATCGTATCCGGTTGGCAGAAGGCCGAATACGAGCAGATGGGCTTGTGGCCCGGCGACGAATACTTCGCAAAGCGCTATGAATACTCGAGCGAGTACATAAAGATCATGAAGGAGCTGTGGGCGACCGGCTCATCGAGCCACAAGGGCGAGTTCTTCCGCATGGAGGACTGCCAAATGAAGCCGACGCCCTCCTCCGACATCAAGATCGTCGCCGCGGGGCAGAGCGGGCGCGGCATGGAATTCGCCGCCGAATATGCCGACTTCAGCTTCGTCATGGGCGCCGGGGTCAACACGCCGAAGGCCTGCGCCGGCACGTCGCGGAAGCTGATGGAGGCTGCCGCAAAGACCGGGCGCGATGTCGGCGCCTACATCCTGTTCATGGTCATCGCCGACGAGACGGACGCGGGCGCGATGGCGAAGTGGCAGAGCTACCGCGCGGGCGCCGATATGGGGGCGCTGTCCTGGATGGCCGACCAGGGCGGCCAGGACAAGACCGCCGACGCGCACGGCACCGCCAGCTACATCAACCTGCCGGAGGGCGCGGTCAACTTCAACATGGGCACCATCGTCGGCTCCTACGCCTCGGTCGCGGCGATGCTGGATGAGGCGGCGACCGTCCCGGGCATGAAGGGGATCATGCTGGTGTTCGACGACTTCATCGCCGGCATCGACGCCTTCGGCCAGCGCATCCAGCCGCTCATGGCGTCCCGCGCGGACATCGCCGGGCGGCTCGCGGCGTGAGCGCCGTGGTCTCGCCAGAGGTTCTGCGCACGACGATCCTGGCGGGCACGGTGGCGGCGCCCTCGGCCAGCGACCTGCCCCCGGCGGCGTTCGGCACGCCGGAACCCGGCTGGGCGGAACGTGATCTTCGCGCCGTCGCACCGACCGCCAGCACCGCACCGGCCTCGCCTGCCGCCGCTGCTGCTGCTGATGCTCCGCTTCACCATCTGGGCGTCGGCGATCTGCTCGCGGCCTATGCGGCCGGCCGGACCGATCCCGTGGCCGTTCTCGCCGCACTCCGGTCGCGGATGGCAACGCACCCGACGGGACGCGACGCCGTGCTCGCCCAGATCGCGGAGGCAGAGGCAATGGCGGCCAACAGCGCCGCACGGATCCGGACGGGCCAAGCGCGGCCGCTGGAGGGCGTGCCCTTCGGCGTGAAGGACATCATCGACGCCGCTGGTCAGCCCGTCACCTGCGGGTCTTTCCAGACCGGCGACCGCGTGGCGGCCACGGACGCCACCATCGTCGCCCGTTTGCGGGAGGCGGGCGCGATCCCGGTGGCGATGCTGGCAACGACGGAGTTCGCCTGCGGCTCGGCGCATAACCCCCGCTACGGCGCGGTTCGCAACCCCTGGGACCGGACGCGCTGGACGGGCGGTTCCTCCACCGGCTCGGGCGCGACGCTCGCTGCCCGGATGCTGCCGCTGGCGCTCGGCTCCGATACCGGCGGGTCGATCCGCATTCCGGCGGCCTGGTGCGGCATCACCGGCCTCAAGCCGACGCGCGGGCTGGTGCCCCGCACAGGCGTGGCGCCGCTCTCCTGGACGCTCGACCACGTGGGGCCGATGGCGCGCTCTGCCGACGACCTCGCCTTGGTCATGCCGGTCATCGCCGGGCCGGACGGGCAGGACCCGATGGCCGCCGGCCGCTACGCGGGCGACCGCTGGCGCACGGATCTCCGGGGGCTCCGCATCGGCGTGCCCGGCGGCTGGTTCCTGGAGCTGCAGGACGAGGCGGTGCTGGCGGCATGGCGGTCGGCGCTGGCGGTTTTTGAGGGCCTCGGGGCCGAGCTGGTTCCGGTCGACCTGGGCGACCTCGGGCCCGCGCATACCGACGGCTACTGCATCATGATGTGCGAACTGGCGAGTTTGCAGGAGCCGGATCTCGATCGGATCGACGCATACGATCCCGGCACCCGCGCCCGCATCGAGCAAGGGCTGCGCTTCTCGGCAACGGACTACCTGCGGGCGCTCCGCCGCCGGCCTCTGGTGATGGAGCGGGTTGCGCGCGAGATGGCCTCTGTCGATGTGCTCGTGACGCCGGGCATCGGGAGCGAGGCCGCGTCGCTCGCGGACATGACCGT
This sequence comes from Acidisoma sp., assembly GCF_965199065.1. Lineage (NCBI taxonomy): Bacteria > Pseudomonadati > Pseudomonadota > Alphaproteobacteria > Acetobacterales > Acidocellaceae > Acidisoma > Acidisoma sp. The sequence goes on from NZ_CBDAQN010000003.1 coordinate 1,581,024, forward strand.
CATGGTGAACGGCGCCCGGCATCCGCTCCAACTGGTATTGCCGCACAACACGATGATCTTCGACTACACCGGCTTGCCCGCCCTGATGCTGCCGGCGGGGCAAGGTGTGTCCGGTCTGCCGGTGGCCATTCAGGTTGTCGGCAAGCCGTATGACGATGCGCTCTGTCTCAGCCTTGGCAGCGCCTTCCAGCGCGCGACCGATTTCCATCTCCAGTCACCGTTGGAAGCGTAACTAACGATGAAAGTTTTCCGGTTCTTTTCTCAGAAAAGAACCGGATTGGCTGCCGTTGTTAAGCCACAACATGGGACCACCTTGCGGATTGCAACAGCGACTAATCCGGACGGAAGGACTGTCTTTGCAGCGACGCGATTTCATTCACGGCGGCATCGGCTTCTCTGCCCTGGCTGCATTCTCCACCTCCGGCCTCTCTCCTGCTCGCGCCGCGACCGCGTCACCCGTGGGCCCGGCGCCGGGACCGTTCGACCAGTCGACGGTGCGGCGCCTCGCGCAGCAGATGGCGGTGCAGCCATATCGCGGACCTGACACCCGCCTCCCCGGCCCGCTCGCACATCTCACCTATGACGACTACCGGGGCATCGTCTATCGGCCCGAACAGGCGCTGTGGCACAACCAGAAGCTTCGGTTCCAGGTGCAGTTCTTCCCGCGCGGTTTCCTGTATGAGGCGCGGGTGGACATGTTCGAGGTCGCCGACGGTCAGGCGACTGCCGTGCCCTACAGCTCCGACCTGTTCGACTTCGCCGATCCCAAGCTGAAGGTGCCGGGCGACATCGGTTTCTCGGGCCTGCGCATCCTCAACCCTCTCAACAACCCGGATGTATTCGAGGAATTCTGCGTCTTCCTCGGCGCCAGCTACTTCCGCGCGGTGGCGAAGGGCCAGATCTACGGCCTCTCCGCGCGCGGCCTCGCGATCGGGACAGGCAACCCGAAGGGTGAGGAGTTCGCCCGCTTCAGCGCCTTCTGGCTGGAGCGGCCACTGCCCGGGCAGACCTCGATCGTTCTGCATGCGTTGCTCGACAGCCAGAGCGTGACGGGCGCCTTCACCTTCACCATCACGCCCGGTTCGGAGACGCTTTTCGACGTGGAAAGCGCGCTCTATCCGCGCGTCGACATCACCGAGCCCGGCCTCGGGACGCTGACCGGCATGTTTTATTTCGATGCCAACAACCGCAACAAGGTGAATGACTGGCGACCCGCGGCCCATGACTCCGAGGGTCTTTCGATATGGTCGGGTGGCGGCGCCCAGATCTGGCGGCCGCTCAACGACCCCGTCACGCTGCAATTCAGCGCTTTCGGCGACACCAATCCGCACGGTTTCGGGCTCATGCAGCGCAAGCGCAGCTTCTCCGACTATCAGGACATCGCGCTGCAATACGAGAAGCGCCCAAGCCTCTGGATCGAGCCGATCGGCGACTGGGGGCAGGGTGCTGTCGACCTTGTCGAGATCCCTTCGCCCAACGAGGTCAACGACAACATCGTTGCCTTCTGGCGCCCGAAGGACAAGCTCGCGGCGAAGGGCGAATACACTTTCACCTACCGCATGCATTGGGGCTGGGACTGCCCGTGGCCGACGAAGCTCGGCCGCGTCGTCGACACACGGATCGGCAACTCGGACGATCACCCCGGGCTGGAGTTCGCGCTCGATTTCGTCGGTGACGATCTGAAGGCGCTACCCGCCGATGCGTCGCTGCATGCCCAACTCGGCGCCAACACGGGCAAGATCACCGGCGTGGTGGTGGAGCCCAACCCGGCCCTCGGCGGCTGGCGCGTCTTGTTCACGCTGACGCCGGGCAGCGCGCCGCTCGTCGAACTCAACGGCGTGCTCATGAACGGCCAGACGCCGGTTTCGGAAACCTGGCTCTATCGATGGACACCGTGAGCGAGGCGCTGGACCTGCCGGCCGCCGCCGGCGGCTTCACGGCGCTGCCGCCGGAGGTGCCGCTGGCGATGCCGGTGCAGTCGCTCGGCGTCTCCCCGCCACATGCACGGCGCCCGGTGACCAGCCCGCGCGGCATCGCACTCCGACGGCTGTTCGTCATCGGCGGCGCGGTGGCGATGACCGCGGCTGGCGGCTGGCAGATGTATCGCGTGCTCAACGGCAACGGGCCGAGCATCCTCGGGATCGTCGTGCTCGTGCTGTTCCTGGCCTTGTTCGCCTGGGTGGCGCTGGCCTTCATGAGTGCCGTCGGCGGGTTCATCGCGGCGATCTCCGGCGGCGGTCTGGGCCTCGGCATCACGCGGGACGGTCCGCTGCCCGAACTCGCCAGCCGTACGGCGCTGCTGATGCCGACCTATAACGAGAGCCCCGGCCGTGTCATGGCCGCCGTTCTCGCGATTCATGAATCGTTGGCCGCGACCGGCCTCGGCGCCATGTTCGACATCTTCATCCTCAGCGACACGACCGACCCGGATGTATGGATCGCCGAGGAAGCCGCATTCCTGGCGCTGCGGGCTCGCGCCGGCGCTGGGGCGCGGCAGATCTTCTATCGCCGCCGGCCCAAGAATACCGAGCGCAAATCGGGCAATCTGGCGGAGTGGGTGCGGCGCTTCGGCGGCGCCTATCCGCAGATGCTGACACTCGACGCCGACAGCCTGATGGAGGGCGCCACCATCGTGCGGATGGCGGCGGCCATGGAGCGGCACCCTGGCGTCGGCCTGATCCAGACGCTGCCGGTGATCGTCAACGGCACCACGCTCTTTGCCCGGATGCAGCAGTTCGCCGGGCGGGTCTACGGGCCGCTGATCGCCCAGGGGATAACCTGGTGGCACGGCTCCGAAGGCAACTACTGGGGTCACAACGCCATCATCCGCACGCAGGCCTTCGCCGAGCAGGCCGGGCTGCCGCATCTGCCGGGCCGCAAGCCCTTCGGGGGCGCCATCCTCAGCCATGATTTCGTCGAGGCAGCCTTGATGCGCCGGGGCGGCTGGGCGATTCATATGGTGCCCGGCCTTGCCGGCAGCTTCGAGGAAAGCCCGCCGTCGCTGACCGATGTCGCGATCCGCGATCGGCGCTGGTGCCAGGGCAACCTCCAGCACATCGGCGTGTTGCCGGCGCGAGGTCTGAACTGGATCAGCCGGCTGCATCTGCTGATGGGCATCGGCAGCTACGTGACCTCGCCGCTGTGGCTGTGCTTCCTGCTGGCGGGTGTTCTCATCTCGCTCCAATCGCGCTTCGTGCTGCCGCAGTATTTCGGAACCTCCAAATCTCTGTTCCCGCGCTGGCCGCACGTCGATCCCATCCTCGCGAAGTGGGTGTTCATCGCCACCATGGCGGTCCTGCTGGCGCCGAAGCTGCTGGCCTATATCCTGCTATTGTTCGACGGCCCGTTGCGACGCGGCTGCGGCGGCGCCGTCCGTGCGCTGCTCAGCCTGCTGCTGGAGACGCTGCTCGGCGGGCTCATTGCCCCGGTCGCGATGCTGATCCAGACCGAGGGGGTGATGCAGATCCTCGGCGGCCGGGATTCCGGCTGGAACGCTCAGCAGCGCGATGGGGCGGCGGTGCCGCTGAGGATCATCTGGCGGCAGTACTGGCGCTTCATGGTCTTCGGCGTGGTGCTTGCTCTCGCCGCCTATGCCGTCTCGCCGGCACTGTTCCTGTGGATGACGCCGGTGCTGGCGGGGCTCGTGCTCGCGGTGCCGCTCGTGATGCTGACCGGCAGCCAGGGCCTCGGCCTCGGGCTTAAGCGGCTGGGGCTCCTCAGCATCACCGAGGAGCGTGCGGCCTCGGGTGTCATGGTTCGCGCTGCCGCGTGGCACGCGGGCTTCGCGGGCGAGACCGATGGCGCTGTCGGCCGCCTGCTACATGACCCCATTCTGTTGAGCGCCCATGAGGCCATGCTGCCGCCGGCTCGCAGGCCCGGGCGCGACCCGATCGACGTGCCGTTGCTGGTCGGCCTCACCAAGCTCGCCGAGGCCGAGACGCTGCAAGGTGCCCTCTCCGCGCTCACGAAGCCTGAAACTGCGGCGGTGCTGGGCTCAGCCGAGGGGTTGTCGCGTCTGCGTGCCCTTCATGCGGGAATTTCGCCGTAGCCCTCGCTTAACCGGCGCCGGCACCCGACATGGCGGGCAGAGACACTTCCCGGGATCGAACCATGCCGACGACGCCGACCGTGCCGCCACCCTCGGCCGACAGCCTGCACAGTGCCCTCAAGCGGAACATCGAGCAACTTGCCGAGCGCCGGAAACGCGACTTGGCGGCGTCATCCCTCCAGGAGCGGGTGGCCGACAGGATCACTGGCTTCACCGGCAGCATGCTGTTCGTCTGCCTGCATCTGGTCATCTACACGCTCTGGATCGTCATCAACTTGGGCTGGGTCCCTGGCGTCCGGCGCTTCGACCCGTCCTTCGTGATCCTGGCCATGGAGGCTTCGGTCGAAGCCATCTTCCTCTCGACCTTCGTCCTCATCAGCCAGAACCGCATGGCGGCGACGGCCGACAAGCGCGCCGATCTCGACCTCCACATCAATCTCCTGGCCGAGCACGAGTTGACCAAGCTCACCGAGATGGTGGCCGCGATCTCGGAGAAGCTCGGGGTGCATGCCGTGCCGGGGCGCGAGATCGACGAGATCAGCCGGGATGTGGCCCCGGAGGCCGTGCTGGACGCCATCGAAGCATCCAACGAGGATCAGGATCTTCGCCGGTAGACGATCATGGTGTCATACGCGCGCCAGACGCTGTAGTCGGCCGCGAGATCCGCGGCCATCGTGGCGTAGACTGCCGCGTTGCGGACCTGCGGCGACGTGTATTGCGAGACGCGGCGGCGGATCACGAATAGAGGCCGCTGCGCCATGATGGCGTTCAACTGCGCCACCGGGTCGATGTTCACGGTGTACGACAACAGCCGGGTGAGCAGGAACGACGGAAACACGTACTTCGTCGGCAGCCTCGCGTGGAGCAGGCTGTAGAGCACCGGCTCGCTGTCGAACACATAGATCGTCTGCCCCGGAGCCTTCGCCAGTTCCGGCTGGAGTGCGCTCGCCGCTTCGGCCGGCGTATCCCGCAACGGGCCGAAGCCGACAGGCGGACGCATCAGGATCGGGACCATGCGTCCGATATCGACAGCGGCTTCACGGATGGACGGGACCAGCCCCGCCGCCAGCAGCACGAAGAGGACCGCCTTGGGAACCGGTCGCCGCCATGTAGCCGCCTGCCCGGCCATCAGCCCGGCCGCGATGCACAGCACCGGCAGAAGCTGCAGGAAGTAGTGGCTGAAGTAGAGCCCGCCCGAAGCGACGCCGACACTGGACGTCACCGCCCAGAACAGCAGCACCAGCATCTCGATGCGTCCCTCGCCTCGGCTCATGAACAGCCGCAGGACGACCCAGAGCGCTGCCGCGTAGAGTGTGGGGTACAGCACCATCTGGCCGTGGAAATTGCCGAGAAAACTGTGACCCGAAAGCGGGATCGCAACGCGCCGCAGGTTGGAGAGCAGGCTCGCCTGCAGGAAGACACCGAGCCTGCCATGAGCCGCGTAGAGCAGCACCGCCGCAACGAAGGGCACCACTGCGCCGAGGCTGAACACCAGCCCCAGCCTCACCACGTCCCACAGTCGGATCAGGCGCGCCTGCGTCCGCCCCGGCAGCATGGTCATGGCCAGGAACACCGCGAACATGTCGAAGACAGCCACGTATTTCAGCATGAAGGCGACGCCCAGGCTCAGCCCGGTCGCCAGAACCCTCCCCCATCGCAACGGGCCGACAGGCGCCAGCGCCAGCAGCATGCCGAGGCAGGTGAACGCCTCCATGAAGATCTCGGTGTTGGAGGCGACGCCGCCATCCGGAATCGTGGTGACGATGTACAACGCGCCCGCCAGAGCGCCCGACAGTTCCGCCGTCAGCGCGGGCGCCTCCCTCAACAGGTGGCTGGTGAGGCGATAGACCAGCACGGCCGTCGCCCCGATCGCCAGCACGCCCGCCACCCGCATGGCGACGGGCGTATCACCCAGCAACGCCTGGAAGGCCGCGAACACCGCGTAGATGCCGATCGGCTTGTTGTCCCAGACGGTGGTGTACGGCAGATGCCCAGCCCGCCATTGCTCGGCCATGATGAAGTAGAGGCTCTCGTCCCAGTCGACGACGCTCAGCGCGAAAGCCGGCAGCCGCGTCAGCGCGGCCAGCAGAACCAGCCCGCCCCCGATCGTCCAGGGCAGCCACCGGACAGGCCGGGACGCGACGGCTAGCGGCCTCGCCACCACTCCACTCATGCGTCCCTGCCCCCGCTACTGTCTCGCGGATCGTTTACGGGCGGATCAGGGCGAGAATGAGGGGCGCGCCTACCGCCGTCATCAGCCCGTTCAGCGCCATGGCGAGCCCCGCGAAGGCGCCCGCCACGTCATCCACCTGAAAGGCGCGGGCGGTGCCGATGCCATGCGCCGCGAGCCCCGCCGCGAAACCACGCGCCGCGTAGTCGCGGATGCCCAGCAGGTTCATCAGCGGCGTGACCATGATGGCGCCGATGATCCCGGTCGCGATGACGAACACCGCCGTCAGCGTCGGGTCGCCGCCGATCTGCCGGGCGATGCCCATCGCGATGCCGGCGGTCACCGATTTCGGGATGAGCGCCAGCTTCAGCGACATCGGCGCGCCCAAAGCGCTCGCGATCCAGACGGCGGAGAGCATGGCGGTCGGCGCGCCCACCAGAAGGGCGGCGATAATTGGCAACGCCGCGCCCCGCACCAGCGCGCGGTTGCGGTAGAGCGGCACGCCGAGCGCCACCGTCGCCGGGCCGAGTGTGAAATGCACGAACTGCGCGCCTGCGAAATAGACGCGGTAGTCGGTTTTGGTCACGATGAGCAGCAGCACGATGATGACGATCGAGATCAGAACCGGGTTGACCAGCGGGTTGTTGCCGCTCAGCGCCGAGGCCTGCTGTGCCATCAGATAGACGCCGATCGTGACCGTCAGCCACAGCAGCGGGCTCGCCGCGAGGTAGACCCAGAGGTGGAAGAGATCGGCGGGCGCGGTCACGCCCCCGCCCTCCCGGCAACCGCGCGGGAGACGAGCCGAAACACGGAGACGGTGACGACCATCGTGATGAGGCTCGAGCCGAGGAGGGCCAGGATCACCGCCACGCCGTTCGCGAGCACGAGGTGAAAGCTCTGCACGATACCGACGCCCGCGGGCACGAAGAGCAGCCCGAGGTTGCGCAACAGCCCGTCGGAGGCGAAGCCCAGCGCCGTATCCGGCCGGGCGGGATCGTCGCCGGTCTGCCAGCCTCTGACCGCGAGAAGTATCAGCAACAGCATGATGCCCAGCACCGGCCCCGGGATCGGCACATGCAGGCCACGCGCCATGCTTTCGCCCACCAGTTGGCAGGCGAGCAGAATAAAGAAGCCTTGCAGCATGATGTCCTCGCAGCGTTGTCGCCCGAGGACGTGGCGCCTCAGACGTGCGCGGTCGTCGGGATGTGGAAACCGGGCATGAGCAGGTTCACGATCAGAAGTATCAGCAGAACCGTGATGAGCAACCCGAAGACGCCGCCCAACAGGCGGATCGCCGCGATAATGAGCAGGATCGCCACCACGATGAGGACCGCCGACTGAAGCTCGCCGTTGACGCCCGCCTGGACGAGCAAGCGGCGCAGTCCCGCCTCGATGACGCCGATCACGGCCATCACCGCCGTGACAAGGCGCAGGATCAGGGTGAGGACGAAATTGATCGCAGGGGTCATTCCACGCCTTCCGGTTTCGAGCCTAGCTAAGATGGAACCCGAAAAGATCCAAGCCTTTGGCGGTTGCCGCTAAATCCGGCTTGTCCGAAAATCGATTTATTGTCATGATTGCTCAACAAAAAAGAACGCGCCCCGGGGAGGGCTTGGCTTTGGGCAACGTCGTGCTCGTGGACCCGCTGCCGCGGACCCTGGACCTCATCATGGATGCGCCGACACGCGCCCGTTTCGAACGGCTGGGCGAACTCGTCATCTCCGAGGACCGGCCGATGCCGGACGAGACGATCGACCGCCTGCTGCCCGACACGGTGCTCGTTATCGGCCAGACCGCGATGCCGAAGGCACGGCTCGATCGCGCCCCCAACCTCCGCGCGATCTTCAACGTCGAGACCAATCTCCTGCCCAACATCGATTACGCTGCCTGTCAGGCGCGCGGCATCTGGGTGCTGACGCCAGCCTCGGCCTTTGCGGCGCCGGTCGCCGAGGCTGCCCTCGCCATGGCGATCGACCTCGCCCGCGGCATCACCCAGGCCGACCGCGCGATGCGGGACGGCTCCGAATCCTACGGCCTCGCCGGCAACACCGGCACCTTCCGCTTCGCCGGCAGCACCGTCGGCCTCATCGGCTTCGGCGACCTCGGCCGCGAGTTTCGGCGCCTCATCATGCCGTTCGACAACGAGGTGCTCGTCCACGACCCATGGCTGCCGGACGACCTCATCCGCCGCCACCACGCAGAGCCGGTGGGCCTCGATGATCTGCTGCGCCGCGCCCGCGTCATCCTCATCTTTGCGACCGTCACCAGCGACAACCAGGGTTTTCTCGGCGCGCGGGAGTTCGCGCTCATCCAGCCGGGCTCGGCCGTGCTGCTGATGAGCCGCGCCGGCGTCGTCGACTTCCCCGCGTTTCTGGCCGCCGTGGAGAGCGGCCATATCCGGGCGGCGACCGACGTCTTCCCCGAGGAACCGGTGCCCGCCGATGATCCGGTGCGCCGCATCCCGGGTCTGCTGCTCTCGGCGCATCGCACGGGCGGCACGGTCGACGCCCTTCATGCCATCGGACGGATGACGGTGGCCGATGCCGAACTCATCCTGCGCGGCCTGCCGCCGCAGCTTTGCCGCCGCGCCGACCCCGGCGTCGCCGAACGGCTGCGATCCAAACCCATCGCCATCACATGACGATCGGCGAGGAAAATCGTTTTTTGCCGGCTGGAGTGCCGACGATGCGGGACGTGGCGAGGCGTGCCGGCGTCGCCCCCGCCACCGTCTCCAACGTGCTCAGCGGGCGGCGGCAGGTACGGCCGGAATTACGGGACCGCGTCACCGCCGCCATTGCCGCCACTGGCTACCGGCCGAACCAACTCGCCTCCAGCCTCCGCCGGATGCGCACCGACACCGTGGGCATCGTCGTGCCGGATCTCACCAATCCCTTCTTCGCCGCTCTCGTCCACCGTCTGGAGGATCTCGCAGCCGAGGGCGGCTACCAGATCCTGCTCGTTGGCTCGAACGAGGACGAAGCCCGTGAGAGCGACCGGCTCCAGACCCTGCTCTCCCGCCAGATCGACGGGCTCATCATGGCCCCGGCGCGCGACGAGACGGCGGCGCTCGTCGCCAACCGGTCCCGCCTACCGCCGACCGTGCTCATGGATCGCGGCTTCGGCCACGCCGATTTCGATACCGTCACCGCCGACAACCTCGACGCCGCCGTCCGAGGCTCGGCCCACCTCATCGGCCTCGGCCATCGCGACATCGCCTTCGTCGTCACCTCGCCCGACCTCGACAACATGCGCGAGCGGATTGCCGGCTACGGCGCGGCCCTCGCAGAGGCAGGATTGGCCGGTCGCGCCCGCATCCTGGCTGGCGGATTCACGATCGAGGGCTGTCGTGGCGTCATCGAGCAGGAACTGCTGCGCGCCGAGCCACCGTCGGCGATCTTCGCCGCCAACTACGTGGCGACGCTGGGGGCGGTGAAGGCGATCCGGGCGCTCGACCTCGATTTCCCGGCGGAGGTGTCCTTGCTCGGTTTCGACGATACCGACTGGATGACGGTGCTGCGGCCGTACCTCAGCGTCGTTGCCCAGCCAGTGGCTGCGATGGCGGACGCGGTCTGGTCGCTGCTGCGCGAGCGGCTGGCGGACCCGAAGGGCGTTCGCCGGCACCTGCGCCTGCCCTGCGCGCTCGCCGTGCGCGAGTCCACGCAGCGCGCCCGCGTGGCCGTCCATGATCGGGCGAAGGTCCCGATCGGTCTCTCGTCTTAAAATAACAAACGGAGGGAAGTCCAAAATGAGAAACAAAAATCTGGCCATCACCACAGCCCTTGCGCTCGTGTTGGGGATGAGCGCCGGCGCGCGCGCCGATGAGCCCACCTACGGCGTCTTGCTCAAGACCCTCGCGAACCCGTTCTGGGGCGCGATGTCCAAGGGTATTGCCGAGGGCGGCAAGCAATCGGGTGTGACAATCTTCCAGCAGGCGGCGCAATCCGACCAGGACGCCGAGACCCAGCTCAACCTCTGCAACACGATGCTGGAGCGCAACCCCAAGGCGCTGATCGCCGCCGCCATCAACTCGTCGAACCTGCTGCCGTGCATGAGCAGCGCCAACCAGTCGAACATCCCGGTGGTCGATCTCGACGCCAACCTCGACCCCGCCATCACTGCCAAGGCCGGGGTGAAGATCGCGTTCCGCATTGGCTCGGACAACACGCATGCCGGGGCTCAGGCCGCCGACTTCTTCGCCGAGCATCTCGGCAAGTCCGCTACCGGCCCCGTTCTCGTGATCGAGGGCCTGCCCGGCAACGTGACCGGCGAGATGCGCGCCAGCGGCTTCAAGGATGAACTGGCGAAGGTCGCGCCCGGCCTCAAGGTCGTCGCTTCGCTGCCCGGCGACTGGGACGCCAACAAGGCGGCCAACGTCACCAACGACACCCTCCAGCGGAACCCCAACCTCGTCGGGATTTTCGCCTGCAACGACACCATGGCTTTGGGCGCGGTGGAATCCGTTTTCGCGGATGGCAAAGGCGGCAAGATCACCGTCGTCGGCGTGGACGGCACCGTCGATGGCGTGAAGTCGATCAAGGCCGGACGGCTGACGGCGACGGTGGCGCAGCTGCCCTATCTCGAGGGCATCGAGGCCGTCGCCAACGTGAAGAAGGTGCTGGCGGGCCAGACTGTGCCTTCGGTCATCCACGTGCCGACGCTGGTGGTGACCGAGGCGGTGCTGACGGCCGGCACCGACCCGAACCTCCAATACATGAAGTGAGCGGGCGGGCGGTTCGCCGCCCTCCGCCCTGGAGACGGACATGGACACCAGCGTAGCGGCGATCCGCCGCCCCCTCACACTGCGCGGCCTCGGCGGCGCGATCCGGCTGGAAAGCCTGATCGTGCTGATCGTGCTGATCGTCGGGCTGTCGATCGCCTCGCCCTATTTCCTCAGCCTGTCGAACGCCTTCAACATCCTGCTGGCGACGTCGGTCATCGGCATCCTCGGCTTCGCCTCCACCTTCGTGATCGCGGCCGCCGGCATCGACCTCTCGATCGGCTCGGTGCTCGGCTTCGCCGCCGTCGTCTCGGCGCTGTCGGTCAACGCCATCGGGCTCCCGTGGCCCTTCGCCATCGTCTTCGCCCTGCTCGCGGGCGGGCTCTGCGGCGTCATCAACGGGTTGCTCGTGGCCCGCGCGCGCATCCCCGCCTTCATCGTGACGCTCGGCATGCTCGGCGTCGCCCGAGGTGCCGCGCTGGTGCTGACCAACGGTCAGCCAGTTTATGGCCTGCCCGCGCCGATCGTCTGGCTCGGTCAGGGACGGCCGCTCGGCGTGCCGGTGCCGGCGATCATCTTCCTCGCCGTCGCCGCGGTGACGCATTACGTGCTGTCGAGCACGCGGTTCGGCAAATACGCCCTCGTCATCGGCGACAACGAGGCGGCGGCGCGCGCCACCGGCATCCGCGTCGATCGCCAGCGGATCATGCTCTATACGCTGTCGGGCACATTGGCGGGGCTCGCCGGCCTGCTGTTCGCCGCGCGGGTGAACTCGGGCGACCCGACCGCGGGCACCAGCTACGAGCTCACCGCCATCACCGCCGCGATCCTCGGCGGCACCAATCTTTTCGGCGGGCGCGCCAGCGTCATCGGCACGCTCATCGGCGCGCTCATCATGGGCGTGCTGCAGAACGGCCTGAACCTGCTTGCGGTCTCGTCGTTCTATCAGCAGATGGCGATCGGCGCGGTTCTCGTGCTCGCCGTCTGGCTCGACCAGATCAATCGCGGCAGGGGGCGGTCATGAGCCTTCTCGATCTTGTCGACGTCCGCAAGAGCTTCGGCCCGGTGGAGGCGCTGCGCGGCGTCACCTTCTCCGTCAATGCCGGCGAGGCCGTGGCGCTTCTCGGCGACAACGGCGCGGGCAAGTCGACGCTCATGAAGACCATCACCGGCATTCACCGGCTGACCAGCGGCACCATCCGCTTCGCCGGCGAAGATCTATCGGGCCAGGATCCGGGCGAGATCAGGTCGCGAGGGATCGAGATGATCTATCAGGATCTGGCGCTCGCGAAGCAGCAGAACGTCGCCTCGAACATCTTCCTGGGCCGCGAGCCAATGCGGCGCGTGTTCGGCTTTCCGGTCATCGACAAGCCGCGTATCGAGCGTGAGGCCGAGGCGATGATCAAGCGTCTCGGCGCGCGGGTGCCGTCGGTGCGGTATCTCGTCGGCAACCTCTCGGGCGGGCAGCAGCAGTCGGTCGCCATCGCCCGCGCGCTGACGTTTTCGCCCAAGCTCGTCATCATGGACGAGCCGACGGCGGCGCTCGCGGTGCGGGAGGTGGAGCATGTGCTCGAGCTGGTGCGGGAGTTGAAGCGCCAGGGGATTGCCGTCATCCTCATTAGCCATAGGCTGACGGATGTGTTTGCGGTGTGCGACCGAGTCGTCGCTTTGCGGCAGGGTCAGGTGGTCGCCGACGAGGCGATTGCCGAAACAAGCATGAACGAGGTTGTCGCCCATATCGTCGGCGCGGCCTGAGATAAAGGAGAGGTCCAATGAACAAGCTTGGTGTGCATGCCTTCGTCTGGGAGAAGGGCTGGAGCCATGAGGAATGTACTCGCGCCATCTCGCGCACGGCGGAGGTCGGTTATGACCTGATCGAGATTTCGGTGCTCGACCCGAAGCTCGTCGACATCGATTTCACGCGCAAGCAGTTGGAGCAGCATAAGCTTGGCGCGACCATGTCGTTCGGTCTGGATGACTCGACGGATATTTCGAGCAACGACTCCGGGAAGACGCAGCGCGGCCAGCAGCGGCTAGAAGATTTCATCTATCTCTGCCGGGACATCGGCGCCACGCATCTGTGCGGCATCCTGCACTCGGCGTTTCAGAAATATGCTGTTCCAACAACCAAGGACGGCGTCGCGCGCGCGGTTGAGACGCTGCACCACGTCGGTGAGATCGCGGCTCGCAGCAACATCATCCTCGGGTTGGAGGTCGTCAATCGCTACGAGTCCAACGTGCTCAACACTGCCTCGCAGGCGGTCGAGATGTGCAAGCGGATCGGGCTGTCCAACGTGCGGGCGCATCTCGATGTCTATCACATGAACATCGAGGAGTCTGACATGGCGCAGGCCATCGTCGATACCGGCGAGTATCTCGGTTACTTCCACACCGGTGATTCGCATCGCGGCTACATGGGTTCGGGCTCGATCGATCTCGCGGGTGCGTTCCGCGCGGTGGTGAAGTCTGGCTATCAGGGGCCGATCACCTTCGAGTCTTTCTCGTCTCGCGTGGTGGGTCAGCCGTTGGAGGGCATTCTCGGCATCTGGCGCAACCTGTGGGAGGACAGTGTGGACCTCGCAACGCACGCTTTGATGTACACAAAGGCGCAGCTGAAGTCGGCGCAGGAGGCTCAGAAGCAGGCGGAGCGCAGCAAGCTGCTTTAGAACGCGCTTCTCCTCATAGGAGAAGCCGCACGCTCGTCCGCTGAAGCGGGAGCGGTAAGTTCCCGACCCTCGAAATCAGGCCTTGTTCCCGTATTGGGAACAGTGTAGAAGGTCCGCTTGTGCAGATCATCGCCAAGCGGACGCTCAAGCTCTTCTGGGAGGCTCATCCTCAGGCAGAGAGCCCACTCCGCGCCTGGTATGCTCTGGTTGGTGGCGCGGCATGGGCGGGCCCGGCTGACATCAAAGCCATGTTCCGAACCGCCGATTTTGTTGAGGACAACCGCGTGATCTTCAACATCGGCGGCAACAAGTATCGGCTCGTCGTCCATGTCGCCTACGGCTATGCACGCGTGCTGATCAAGTTCGTCGGAACCCATGCCGACTATGACAAAATTAACCCGGAGGCGGTTTGATGGACATTCGACCGATCAAGACCGAGGCGGACTACGACTGGGCACTACAAGAGATTGCCGTCTACTTCGAGCATGAGCCCGCCGAAGGAACAGAGGCGGCTGCGCGGTTCGACGTGCTGTCCGCCCTCATTGAGTATTACGAGCGGCGCCACTGGTCCATCGACTCGCCAGCGGATCCGGTGGATGTCATCCAATTTTTCATGGAACAGAATGGCTTCACCCAGGCCGATCTGGCGCGGCTGCTCGGGTCGAGATCGCGCGCCTCCGAAATACTCAACCGCCGAAGGCGACTGACGATGGAACAGGTCTCGATGCTGCATCGATCTTGGAAAATTCCTGCACAAGCACTGCTCCCTCCGGTCTCAGTGGCGGCATAAGCGAGACTACCCGCGGATCAAGTCCGCGGACTTTGCATGTAACGCGTCCAGCCTTGTGCTCGCAAATCGCAGGCCGGGCAGTCGCCGCAGCCATAACCCCAGTCGTGCAGCACCGTCCGATCACCGCGATAGCAGGAATGGGTCTCGCGGTTGATGAGCCCCACGAGCGCCTCGCCGCCGAGATCCTCCGCCAGCCGCCAGGTCGCCGCCTTGTCAATCCACATCAGCGGCGTGTGCAACACGAAGCGCTGATCCATGCCGAGGTTGAGCGCCACCTGCAGCGCCTTGATCGTGTCGTCGCGGCAGTCGGGATAACCTGAGTAATCCGTCTCGCAGACGCCGGTCACGATGTGTTTGATGCCGCGCCGATAGGCGACAGCCCCCGCCAGCGTCAGGAACAGGATATTGCGACCGGGCACGAATGTATTCGGCAAGCCGTTCGCCTGCATCGCGATCTCTGTCTCGCTAGTCAGCGCAGTGTCGCTGAGCCTGCCGATGACCGCCGCATCGACCATGTGGTCCTCGCCGAGCTTCGCCTTCCAGTCGGCAAACTCCAGACGCATCATCGACAGAAACGCCGGCCGCACATCCAGTTCCACGCGGTGCCGCTGGCCATAGTCGAAGCCGATCGTCTCGACATGGGCAAACCGCGCCAAGGCCCAGGCGAGACAGGTCGCAGAATCCTGCCCCCCCGAAAACAACACCAAAGCCGAATCAGTCACGCCCCAGCCTACTCGCGAATGACGTAGGTGTAGAACCGCATCACGCCGTCCTTGTTCTCGCGATATAGGCCCTGAACCTCTGACTCGAAACCCGGAAAGAGGTTCGACGCACCTCTCGAACACCTTGAGATACTCGATCATCGGCCGAGCGGGCGGTCCCAGCCGTTCGCCCGGCACGATCGTCGCGATGCCGGGCGGATAGACCAGCCAGAGCGTCGCGGCAATGCGGCCGACCGTCTCATCCAGCGGCACGTAGTCGACGTTGTTGCGCACCAACTCGCGCGTCGCCTCGTGCGGATGCATCGCCAACTCCGGCAGATGCTCGGCACGGAACTGAGCCGCCTGCAACTCGCTCGTTCCGCTCCTCCGATAGAAGGCGTGCATTTCGGCGCAGAGATCCCGCAGCCGCACGCCCGCGTATCGCTGCGGCCGCCGCGCGACGAAGCTGGGGAACACCTCCTCCAGCGGCCTGTTGTCATCATGCAGCTTCTTGAACGTCACGAGATGCGCCAGCAACGTGCCGGCCTTGCTGCTCTCCACGCCGGGCGTCAGCAGGAACAGCAGCGAGTTGAGATCGTTCTTCTCCGGCACGATGCGGTTCTCGCGCAGATATTCCGCCACCACCGGCGCGGCCACGCCATGATCGGCGTAGCGATCCTCCGACGTATCGCTGAAGCCCGGCGTCAGAACCGTGAGCTTGTTCGGGTCGGTGATCGCCCAGCCTTTCGTCGCGTGCGGGAAGCCATGCCACGCCTCACCCGGCAGCAACTCCCACTGTGCGGGATCGCTCGCCAGCAGGTCGGTCTCCGCATCCTCCCAACGCACGCCTTCCAACCCTTGAGCGGGGTCGGAGGGCTGAATGAAGCGCGGCACGAAGGGTTCGAAGAACCAGCGGCGGGCGGGGTTGGCCTCGTTCTCCCCATATTCCCGCGCGGCAAGTCTGATCTTCTTCCGCACCTCGATGCCGAGCCGCACCGTGTCATCCCACAGCACCTCGCCCGAGCGGCCCTTCATCATCTGCGCGCCGACGTCGAGCGAGGCGAACAGCGGATAGAACGGGCTCGTCGAGGCGTGCAGCAGGAACATTTCGTTGAAGCGATGAGACGTGACCTGCCGCCGCTGGCCGTCGAGATGGCTGTCCTTCACGTGGATCTGCGAGGCCTGCGAGAAGCTGGCGAGCTGCTTGTGCGAACTCTGGGTCACGATGATGCCGGGATCGTCCGGCCCGAGGTTCTGCAACCCCATGCCGAAGCGCCCCCGGAACAGCGGGTGGAACTTCATGAACCCGGCCCAGGCCTCGTCGAACAGGATGTAGTCGCAGAGGTGCCCGATCTGCCGCAGGATCTCATCCGCGGACACGATCGTGCCGTCGTAGGTGCATTGCTCGACCACCGCCGCACGGAAGGGGCGCGGACGCCGCCACGCCTCGGGGTCCGTGACCTTTGGATGAACGCGGATCGCCTCCCGCAGCCGCGCCTCATCCAGCGCCATGTGGCGCATCGGCCCGATCATGCCGTGCGGGTTGCGCGCGGTCTCGACGAAGATCGGCGTCGCGCCCGCCAGGAACAGGGCCCCGTGATGCGCCGCCTTGTGGTTGTTGCGGTCGAACAGCACGAGGTCGCCTTCCGCGAGGATGGCGCTCAGCGCCACCTTATTGGAGGTCGAGGTGCCGTTCAGCACGAAATAGGTGCGTTCGGCGCCGAAGATTTTCGCCGCCTCCTGCTCGGCACGGAGCGCGGGCCCTTCATGGGTCAGCAGGTCGCCGAGCTGGAGCACGGAGTTGTCGAGGTCGTCGCGGAAGATGGCTTCGCCCAGGTGTTCCACGAAGATGCGGCCGATGGGGCTGCGACGGTAGAAGGCGCCGCCGTTATGGCCGGGGCAGGTCCAAAGCTGGTTGCCCTGTTCCGAATAGTCCACCAGCGCGCCGAAAAAGGGCGTCTTCAGGCTATCCGCATACTGCCGCAGCCGCGCCACGAGGTTCTTGGCGATGAAGTCGGGCGTTTCCTCGCCAAGGAAGATGAAGCCGTCGACATGGTCCAGCACCTCCACCGGGATCTGCTCCAGCGTCTGCCGCCGCACCAGCACGATGATCGGCATATCGAGCCCGCGCTTGCGGATGAGCTGGATGAGCGCCGAGGACTTGCCGCCCGCGCCCTTCTTGCCCCAGTCGACAACCACGCAGCCGATGGCGGCATCCGTGCGAATGGCGAGTTCGGCGTCATCGTCGCGGCGCGCGCGCATGATGGTGTAGCCGTCCTGCTCGATCTCGGTGAGGATCTGGTGCAGGCGGGCGCCCTCGAGATCAGTCTCGCTGAACGAGGGGACGCAGACGAGAAACTTGAAGCGGCGGGCGTATTCCATCGGCATCCCTGAGTGAGCGGGCTTTTGGCTGCCCGGTGGCCTCGACTGCATGTCGGCCTCAGACCGGTCGACCGTATTTCCGTGACAACTCTCCTATGGGTCAAGCAAACAGCCACGCAAATTACGTTCATTGATAGTTCTATTATTTGACATACGATCTCGGTCAGCAATACCGTCGAATGCCACCTACAGAGGGTTGTGTCATGACGATGGATTTCATTCTCACCCCCCGCCGCGCCCTCCTCCGTGCCGGTCTCGCCTTGCCGGCGGTCGTAGCCGGTGCCAGGGCGCACGCGGCTGACCGCGTGTTCCGCGTCGGCTATCAGAAGGCCTCGGTGGCGCTGACCTTGCTCAAGGCTCAAGGGCTGCTGGAGCAACGGCTCAAGCCTCTCGGCTACACCGTGGACTGGGCGATCTTCACCTCCGGCCCGCCGATCCTCGAGGCACTTAACGCAGGAGCCGTAGATTTTGCGTTCACTGGCGAGCCGCCGCCCATCTTCGCGCAGGCTGCCGGGGTGCCCCTGGTCTATGCCGCAGCTACCCAGCCGTCGCCCCGGTCGGTCGCGATCCTGACGGAACCCGGCTCCACCTTTAAGTCGGTCGCCGATCTTCGCGGCAAGAAAGTGGCCGTGGCGAAGGGGTCGAGCGCGCATTACCTGCTGGTTGCGGCGATTCAGCACGCCGGCCTGCACTACAGCGATATCCAGCCAGTCTATCTGCAACCGGCGGATGGCCGCACCGCCCTGCAAAGCGGCTCGGTCGATGCTTGGTCGATCTGGGACCCGTTCCTCGCAGCCGCCCAGGTCGCCGGCGCCACAGTTCTCACCGACGGCACCGGGCTGATGCCGAACCGCGCCTTCTACCTGTCGAGCCGGCCCTTCGCGCTCCAGAACGCTCCGGCCCTCGCGGCGGCTGTATCGGCGGTAAAGGAGATAGAGGCATGGGAGCCCGCCCACATCGAGGAGATCGCGGGCGACATGTCCCGCACGACAGGCATTCCGCCGGCAATCCTGAAGGTCTGGTTCACCCGCCAGAAGTATGGCGTCGTGCCGGTGTCGCCCGCGATCATCGGCGACCAGCAGCACATCGCCGACGCCTTCGTGGCGCTGCATCTGATCCCTCAGTCTATCGACGTGGCACGGGCGGTCTTGTCGGGCGCCTGAGTTTCCCGCATCTCCTGGATTATGGAAAACGTGTGGGACTACCCGAGGCCGCCGGCACTCGAACCGGTCACGGCACGCTTGAGGATCGTCTTCGGGGGCATCGCCATCGCCTCGACGAACGCCGGTTGGCGCGTTCTCGAGACCTCGCATCCGCCAGTCTACTACCTGCCCTATGACGCTTTTGTGGAGGGCACGCTGGAGCCCGCCTCAGGAAGCAGCCTCTGCGAATGGAAGGGCGATGCAGTCTATTGGAGCATCCGCGCGGGCGGGAAGCGCGCTCTCCGCGCTGGCTGGAGCTACCCCGACCCGGTGCCAGCTTACGCAGCGATCCGCGATCATCTGGCCGTCTATGCCGGGATGATGGACCAGTGCTTCGTCGGTGACGAAGCCGTCACGCCACAGCCGGGCGGCTTCTACGGCGGCTGGATCACGCGGGATCTGGTCGGTCCCTTCAAAGGCGTCCCCGGCAGCATGGGCTGGTAAGTGCGCAACTTCGAGCCCGATGGCAGCGCCGTCGTCATTGGCGCATCGGGCGGCATCGGCGGCGCGCTAGTGGCGCAACTGCACGACGACCCTTCTTTCACCACGGTCTTCGCCCTCGCTCGGTCCTTCGACGGCAGCGCGCGGATCGACATCACGGACGAGGCCAGCATCATCGCCGCCGCCGCCGCGCTTACCTCTCCATTGCGACTGGTCATCGTCGCGACCGGCGCCTTGCAGGGGCCGGGTTTTCCTCAGCCCGAGAAAACCTACCGCGCGCTCGATCCGGTTGCGCTGATGGAGAGCTTTCGCCTCAACACGGTGGGGCCTGCGCTGGTGGCGAAGCACCTGCTGCCGCTGATGGCGCCGCGCGGCAAGACTGTGTTCGCGGCGCTCTCCGCCCGCGTCGGCAGCATCGGCGATAACCGCGCCGGCGGCTGGCACGCCTATCGCGCCTCGAAGGCGGCGCTGAACATGATCCTCCGCAACCTCGCCATCGAGACCGGACGCCGGAACCCCGAGGCGATCTGCGTCGGCCTGCATCCCGGGACGGTGGATACGGGCCTCAGCCAGCCCTTCCAGCGTGGCGTGGCCGAGGGCCGGCTCTTTACGCCCGAGACCTCGGCACGCCACCTGCTCGCGGTGATCGACACGCTGACGTCGGCCGACAGCGGCAACTCGCTGGCCTGGGACGGACAAACGATCGTTCCGTGAGGCTAGCTTGCCAGCCGCACCGCGGCGCCGAGCAGATCGAACAGGTCCACCAGCCGCGCGACGTAATGGTCATGCACGGCGAAGCCAGGCGCGGTGGGGTCGAAGAACTGCCTCTCCAGCGTGTCGACCATCTTCTCCAACCGCCGCTGATGCAGCCCCGTCGCCCGCTGGATCGGGTCGGAAATGACACCGGCAAAGGCCGCGAACGTCGCCGAGAAGAGCATCAGCCCGCCCGTCGTCGTCATGACCAGGCCGAGGCCGGGCGCTACCGGGAAGAACCCGTACCACACACCACCGAGCCATCCGCCAAGCGGAAACGCGTTCACCGCCGCCTGCTGCGACAGCACGGCGGCAAGCGCCGGGCCCAGGGACATCGCTCCCGGCGTCAGCTTGTTGAGCGCCACCGCGCCAGCCCCAAGGTTGAGCAGCCCGGTCGTGATCTCCGCCGCCGCATTCCGGGTAATGCCGTAGACCGTCATCGCGTGGTGCAGCCGCTCGCGGAAAACGGGGTCGCCGCCGTGGCGGCCAATTTCCCGCAGCGCGCCCTCCACCGCTTCGGCGACGATGGGCTCGCCGAGGATCGCCTCGGACAGAGCATCATGCTGGCTCTGGCGCTTCTTCTGCGCGATCGGCAGTTCTAAAAGCTCGGTGAACACGAGCCACTCGATCTCGCGCGAAACCGAGGTCTCCAGCAGGATGGAGCGCTTGAGAAAAGTCTGCGCCTTCTTGGCGCCCATCCGCCCGGCGGCGATGGCTCCCACCTGCATGGCGAGTTGCGGTGCCGCGAGCGACAGGTTCAGCGGCGCCTTCGGAATATCCCAGCCGAGCGCCGCACGATGCAGCTTGAGGGTGCCGTTCAGCGAGAAATGGGCATCGATGAAGGGTTTGATCCGCTGGCGCCGGTCAGCGAAGTAGCGCCGCGCCCCGGCTTCGACGGCGGTGACAGCAAGTTCACGGCCTGGTGCCTCCGAGTCCGGCGCCGCCGCCTCCATGTCGCACCCTCCGAAGCTGTCGCCCTGGGTTCGCGTCAGCCCTTGTCGGCGGCGAAGGCCTTCATACCGGCTTCGATCGCCGCCTCGGCGGCCGCACGATCGCCCCAGCCGACGACCTTGACCCATTTGCCGGGTTCGAGGTCCTTGTACCGGGTGAAGAAGTGCTCGATGACCTTGAGGGTGATCTCCGGCAGCGTCGACAGCTCCGTGTTATCCTTGAACTGAGGGTGGACCTTGTCATGCGGGACGCAGATGATCTTCTCGTCCTTGCCGGACTCGTCCTCCATGAACAGCACCCCGATCGGCCGTGCGCGGATGACGGCCCCGGGGACGACCTGCGCCGGCACCAGAACGAGCGCATCCGCAGGGTCGCCATCCTCGGACAGCGTGTTCGGGATGAAGCCATAGGCTGCCGGATAGGCCATCGGCGTGAACAGGAAGCGGTCGACGACGATGGCGCCGCTCTCCTTGTCGACCTCGTATTTGACCGACGAACCTTGGGGGATTTCGATCACCACGTTGATGTCGGCGGGCGGGGCGCGGCCGGTGGAGATTTTGGCTAAGTCCATGAGGGTCTCCGGTCTTGGCTGGAAGGTTAGCCTGGATACAGGCTTTGAAGGCGGCGCACCCTCCCTCATTCACTGTCTCTTGCCAAGCCGGTTGAGGTCGGTCTGCCGCGTCTCCCGCATCGCCATGACCGCCAGGAAGCTGACGATGCCCGCGCCGGTGATGTAGTAGCCGACCCAGGGCAGGCCACCCGTCGCTACCAGGCGCTGGGCGATGTAGGGCGCGAGCGAACCGCCCAAAATGCCGCCCAGGCTGTAAGCGGAGGCGGCGCCCGTGTAACGCACGGCGGTCGGGAACAGCTCGGGCAGCAGCGCGCCCATCGGTGCGAAGGTGAAGCCCATCAGCGTCAGTTCGATGACGAGGAACGCGAGCACGGTGCCGGTGTTCCCGCTGCCCAGCATGGGGGCAATCGCGAAGCCGGAGAGGGCCGCCGCCGCCGCCGCGACGAGGAGCACGGGCCGCCGGCCGAACCGGTCTGCCAGAGCGCCGGCAATGGGGGTCGCCACCGCCATGCCGAGGATCGCGATGCAAAGAAGTTCAAGAAACGTGATGCGGGGGATGTGCCGCACCTTGGTGCCGTAGCCCAGCGCGAACACCGTCGAGATGTAGAACAGTGCGTAGCAGACAACCATCGCGAAGGAGCCGAGGAGCAGCGGCGCAAAATGGCGCGCGAGCACATCCCGCAGAGGCAGCCGAACGCGCTCCAGCCGGGCGGAGGCGCGGGCGAAGGCTACCGTCTCGGGTAAGCTGCCGCGGACATAGAGGCCGATGCCGACCAGCACGGCGCTGGCCAGGAAGGGGATGCGCCAGCCCCAGGCCATGAACTGGGCGTTCGTGAGGACCGAGAACAGCAGCAGGAACAGCCCGTTCGACAGCAGGAACCCGATTGAGGGTCCAAGCTGGGGGAACATGCCGAACCAGCCGCGCTTGCCGGCGGGTGCGTTTTCGGTCGCGAGCAGCGCCGCCCCACCCCATTCGCCGCCGAGGCCGAGCCCTTGCCCCAGGCGCAGCAGACAGAGGAGGATTGGTGCCGCAAGGCCCGCCGAGCCGTAGCCGGGCAACAGCCCGATGAGCATGGTCGAGATGCCCATGACGAGCATGGAGGCGACGAGGGTCGTCTTGCGACCGACGCGGTCTCCGAAGTGCCCGAACAGGAAGGCGCCGATGGGGCGTGCGAGGAAGGCGATACCGAAGGTCAGGAAGGCCGCGAGCGTCTGGGAGTTCGGCGCATGGCTCGGGAAGAACACCGGTCCCAGCACCAGGGCGGCGGCGGTGCCATAAATATAGAAGTCGTAGAATTCGACTGTGGTGCCGACGAGGCTGGCCACGGCGATACGGCCGGTGCTGGGCGCGACGTTGGACGCCCTCCGAAGGCGGGTGCTGGACATCGGCGCGGTTTCTCTCCTTGGGCGTCAGATGATTGTCGCTCAGGGACGGCAGGGAGGGAAGGGCTCGACCTATCCATTTGCCGAAGGCCCCGCTTGCCAACAGCTGGCCGGTTGGAGGATATGCGGTCTTCTGCGCCTGTAGCTCAACGGTTAGAGCGGGCCGCTCATAACGGCTTGGTTGCGGGTTCGATTCCTGCCAGGCGCACCAGATTTCAGCAGGCGCCGTCGATCATGCTTTGGTTTGTCGAGCGACGGGAACGGCTCGACGCCGCTAACCTGCTCTATCGCGGCCAAGGTCGTTGTGGCGCAGCTGGGCGCGGCGACGTTGCTGCAAATCCAGGCAAACGTCTGCCGCGTGGCAGGGTCATAGACCGCTTTCCATGTAGCGGCCGGGATCTCGACGGCCCCATCCCGCGTACGTCGATCGCCGGCGGTAAGCACCGGCCCAGTGACGACGTAAAGCGGACCGTCGCGGCGCGCCAGGCGGCGCACGACGTTCTCGATCCGCTCCCACTTGCCCCTGTTGAGACGAGACGCCTGGGGCACGACATTCGCCAGGCTGTATGTCTCCTTGCGCGCGGAACCAGGTGCGACGTCACCCGACGGCGTCATGTGCCCACGATCGTAGCCGTGGCCGTAGTCCCACGGTTCGGCCCTATCGTCCGCCGGCACCAGCAGTTCCGCCCGGAAGGAAGACTTATGGCGGTGCCCGCCAAGCGGCGCCCCGGCAGTAACGACCAGCCGCTCGGCGGACCACAGCGGGTCGCGTGCCCGGTCCGACACCAGCGCCTCGTAGGCTTGATGGCAAACCAGCGTCGTCGAGGCGGTTCGTTCGCCCCTTACCTCCGGCGCAACGCCGCCGAGCAGCAGCTGCCGGCACTCCCGAGCCGAGGCGGAGACCACGCAGGTGAGGCTCACGAAGATCGCGAGCAAGATTATGCTGGCCCTCATGCCGGTTCCTGATCAGGAGCCGACGACACCTAAGGCGTGATAGGTTAACAATCGGGATGAGGCCTCGGCATCTGCCGGCACGGCCGCAGATCACGAACCCGCCGAGCGGACGCCGGTATGTTGTGCGGGTTGCGGAAGCGCTACACTGAAGCCACACCACCATTCCCCCGCGCATTCGGAGCATCCCCATGGCCGCCTATCAATATGTCTATGTGATGAAGGATGTGACCAAGGCCTATCCAGGCGGCCGCGAGGTCTTCAAGGGCATCACCCTCTCCTTCCTTCCCGGCGTGAAGATTGGCGTGCTCGGCGTCAACGGCGCGGGCAAGTCCACCCTGCTCAAGATCATGGCGGGCGTCGAAAAGGAATTTGGCGGCGAGGCCTGGGCGGCCGATGGCGTCCGTATCGGCTACCTCGAACAGGAGCCGCAGCTCGACGCCACCAAGACCGTCGGCGAGAACGTGGCCGAAGCCTTCGCCGTGGTGAAGGCGGCGCTGACCCGCTTCAACGCCATCTCCGAGCGCTTCATGGAGCCCATGGAGGACGACGAGATGAACGACCTCCTCGCCGAGCAGGCCAGCCTGCAGGAGAAGATCGACGCCGGCGATGGCTGGGAGATGGATCGCCGCATCGAGATCGCGCTCGACGCCCTCCGTTGCCCACCGGCAGACAGCGACGTGACCAAGCTCTCGGGCGGCGAGCGGCGACGGGTCGCCCTATGCCGCCTGCTGCTGGAGAAGCCCGACCTCCTGCTGCTCGACGAGCCGACCAACCATCTGGACGCCGAGAGCGTCGCCTGGCTGGAGCACACCCTGCGCGAATTCGCGGGCACGGTCATGATCATCACCCATGACCGCTACTTCCTCGACAACGTGACCAACTGGATTCTCGAGATCGAGCGTGGGCGCGGCTATCCGTTCGAGGGCAACTACTCCTCCTGGCTCGACCAGAAGCGGAAGCGCCTCAAGCAGGAGGAAAAGGAGGAGAGTGCGCGGCAAAGGGCGCTCGCAGCGGAATCCGAATGGATCCAGTCTTCGCCGCGCGCTCGCCAGACCAAGAGCCAGGCGCGCATCAAGCGCTATGAGGAGATGCTGCAGGAGAGCCAGGAGCGGCTGACGGGTATAGCCGAAATCGTCATCCCACCCGGACCGCGGCTCGGCGGCACGGTCATCGAGGCCGACAAGCTCCGCAAAGGCTTCGGCAACCGGCTGCTCATCGAGGATCTCGACTTCAAGCTGCCGCCCGGTGGCATCGTCGGCGTCATCGGCCCCAACGGCGCCGGCAAGTCCACGCTCTTCCGTATGATCGTCGGGCAGGAGGAGCCGGATGGCGGCGCCCTCAAGATCGGCGAAACCGTGAAGCTCGGCTACGTGGACCAATCGCGGGATACCCTCGACGCGAACAAGAGCGTCTGGGAGGAGATCTCGGGCGGCACCGACGTGATCCATCTGGGTAAGCGCACCGTCGCCTCCCGCGCCTACGTCGGAGCCTTCAACTTCAAGGGTTCGGACCAGCAGAAGAAGGTCGGCATCCTCTCGGGCGGCGAGCGCAACCGCGTGCACCTCGCCAAGATGCTGCGGACTGAGGCCAACGTCATCCTGCTCGACGAGCCGACCAACGACCTCGACGTGGACACGCTGCGGGCGCTGGAGGAGGCGCTCTCGGAATTTCCGGGTTGCGCGGTGATCATCAGCCATGACCGCTGGTTCCTCGACCGGCTCGCGACGCACATCCTGGCCTTTGAAGGCGACAGCCGCGTCGAGTGGTTCGAGGGCAATTTCCAGGCCTATGAAGAGGATAAGCGACGTCGTCTGGGCGCCCAGGCGACCGAGCCGCACCGGATCAAGTATCGCCCCCTGGCGCGTTAGGTTCGGGGGCTGCCTACTGCCCGTTCCAGTGCACGGACGGGTGGACGGGCGCGGCAAGCGATCCACATTCGGCCCATGATGACGCAAGACAAGTGGTGGAACCCGGTCTGGGTGCTGCGGACGGGACGCATGGTGATGCGGCCCGTCGCCGGGTTCGATGCGCCAGCGATCGCAGCCCTGAAGGCGGATCCGCAGGCCTTCGCCATGATGCTCGGCGGCGTGCGCAACCAGCGCGAGGCGGCCGAAGAACTGGCCGAGGACATCCGCGCCTGGGGCGCCTGGGGCATCGGGCTATGGTCGGCCCGTGACATTGAAACCGAAGCCTTCTACGGCATTGCCGGGATCGCGCGCCGGGCGGATGGCCGGGGCATGGCGCTGCGCTTCGCGTTCTGGCCGGAGGCCCGGGGGCATGGCCTGGCGCGCGAGGCTGCCCTGGCCGCTCTCCGCTTCGCGCATGAGCGCGCCGGGCTGACCCGTATCATCGCGGTGGCGCGGGAAGGCAATATGGCGTCCCGCATGCTGCTGACGAGCGTCGGGATGCGGGAGGAACCAGAAAACGCCTTCTGGCGAGATGGCTACCATATGCTGGTCCATGCCAGTGAATTGGGGGCCATTTCCCGGCCGCACCACCATCCCGAGGCCCCCTCCGCCCGGGCTGCCTGAGGGTCGGCGTTCGTGTCGGGTCAGCGATTTTCAGTCGTCTGACCCTCCTGCAGAACAGCAATTCGTAGCTTGACCCGCATTAACGGCGGCGTCCATATCCGCTGAGATCCGGACATGAACCGCTTACCCCCTCATCCGCGTCCGCGCGGGTGACATCAGGTGCTTCGACAATGACACTTCCTTTGATGCCAAAAGCCACTGCCGTCTGGCTGATAGACAAGACCGCCCTCACCTTCGACCAGATCGCCGAATTCTGCGGCATGCACCCGCTGGAGGTTCAGGCCATCGCCGATGGCGAGGTCGCTCAGGGGATCATGGGCTACGATCCTGTGGCCAACAGCCAGGTGACTGCCCAGGACATCGAGCGCTGCGAGGCTGACCCAAATGCGCGGCTGCGCATCATGGCGTCCAGCAACCCCAATCCAAAGAAGGCGCGCGGCGGCCGCTACACGCCGGTTGCTAAACGGAATGATCGGCCCGACGCTATCGCGTTCCTCATCCGCAATTATCCGCAGCTGTCGGAGTTGCAGCTCTCGAAGCTGCTCGGCACCACGAAGGAGACGATCCAGAAGGTGCGCGAGCGCAGCCATTGGAACAGCGCCAACATCAAGCCGCGCGATCCGGTGATCCTTGGGCTTTGCAAGCAGAGCGACCTCAACGATGCGATTGCACAGGCGAACGAGCGCCTGACGCGTGAGGGACGGGCTGTGCCGCCACCTCCGCCGCCGATGCCCGAAACCGACGCCGCCTAGGGGCTTGTCTTCATCATCCGCCGGCTTGGCCGGCGGATGATCGCGGGTTCAGCTCAGTGGCTGTCGCGTTCGGAAAGCCGGACCATTTCCTCCTTTAGTCGAAGCTTCTCGCGCTTGAGCAGCCCCATTGTCTCGCTGTCCGGCGCGGGACGACGGTCCTCGGAAGCGATACGCGCCTCCAGATCGGCATGACGGTCCTTGAGGGTCTCGATGCGGGCCTGCAGAGTCATGAGAACTCCTGTGTTACAAGCTTCGTGATGAACAATCTGCCATGACCGTTACGTCTCGGCAGATCCATGACGCTACCCCTTTCGCGCCGCCGCAAGCCAGCACCAACGACACACAGAATCGCGATTGTCTGCCTTCATTTGGTGAGGGTATGAGGTGGCTACCGCCCGTGTTAAGCACCCTGCCATGCTCTCTGACCGTGACACGCTGCTCCGCCGCCTTCATGAGCTTCGTAGTGAGCACCGCGACCTCGATACGGTGATCATACGTTTGAGCGATCTCGGCGGGCAGGATCAGCTTGGTGTGCAGCGCCTCAAGAAGCGCAAACTGGTCCTCAAGGATGAGATTGCCAAGCTGGAAAGCCGCCTCATCCCCGACAGCATTGCCTGACCGCCGCCATGACGACAGAAGCCGCGGTTCCCAGACCGCTTGTGGGAATCATCATGGGCAGCCAGTCGGACTGGGCGACCATGCGGAACGCCGCCGAGACGCTGGCGGCGCTGCATGTGCCCTACGAGACGCGCATCGTCTCCGCCCATCGCACGCCGGACCGGCTGGCGGAGTATGCGAAAACCGCGCGCAGCCGCGGCCTGCGGGTGATCGTGGCAGGTGCCGGGGGCGCTGCTCATCTTCCCGGCATGTGCGCCGCCTGGACCATCCTCCCCGTCATGGGCGTGCCCGTCGAAAGCCATGCACTCAAGGGAATGGACAGCCTGCTCTCCATCGTTCAGATGCCGGGCGGCGTGCCTGTCGGCACCTTCGCCATCGGCCGCGCCGGGGCCATCAACGCGGCCCTCGCCGCCGCCGCCATTCTCGCGCTCACGGATGAGGCCCTCGCCGAGCGCCTCGAAGCGTGGCGCGCCGCGCAGACCGAGGGCGTCGCCCATGAACCCCAGGAGGAGCCGGGCTGATGCTGCCGCCCGGCCGAACCATCGGCATCGTCGGCGGTGGCCAGCTTGGCCGGATGTCGGCCATCGCCGCCGCCCGCCTCGGCTACCGCGCTCACATCCTCACCGAGGAGGCGCATGGGCCGGCCGCGCAGGTTTCAGCCGGCGTCACCGTCGGCGGCTATGACGACCCCGAGGCGTTGCGCGCCTTCGCCGCCGCCGTCGACGTCATCACCTTCGAGTTCGAGAACGTCAGCGCCGAAGGCCTGGACCTGCTGGCCGGGCTGCGACCGGTGCATCCCTCGCCGCAAATCCTCGGCATCAGCCAGGACCGCTTGGCCGAGAAAACCTTCCTCAACGCGCATGGCGCCGCGACCGCTCCCTGGGCGGAGGTCAGCGACGACGCCAGCCTGGACGCTGCCATCGCCCGCATCGGCCTGCCGGCCATCCTCAAGACCACCCGCCTCGGCTATGACGGGCGCGGGCAGGCGCGCGTCGCCACCCGCGCGGAAGCCGTGGCCGCCTTTGCCCGCCTGGAGCCGAAGCCTCTGGTGCTTGAGGGCACGGTGGATTTTGCTTGCGAGATCAGCGTGGTGGTTGCGCGCGGTGCGGACGGGCAGATGACGAGCTTCGACCCCGTCGAGAACCAACACGCCCACGGCATCCTCGATCTTACCTTTGCTCCGGCTCGCATTCCCGAGGAGACGGCGGATCGCGCGACGGCTCTTGGGCGACAGGTGGCAGAGGCGCTCGGACTCGTCGGGCTGCTCGCGGTCGAGATGTTCGTCGATCGCGACGGGAGCCTGCGCGTCAACGAGATCGCGCCGCGGCCGCACAACTCCGGGCATTGGACGATCGAAGCCTGTCCCGTCAGCCAGTTCGAGATGCACATCCGCGCCGTCGCCGGCCTGCCATTGCCGCCTGCCGCGCGCCATTCGGATGCGGTGATGAAGAACCTCATCGGGCCGGACGACGTGGCTCTGTGGCCCGAGATCCTCGCGACGCCCGGCCTCATTCCGCATCACTACGGCAAGGCGGAGGCGCGCCCCGGCCGCAAGATGGGCCACGTCACGCGGTTATTCCCACGCGGAAGCTTGCCGGGGCCTTTCGGCATTGCCGCCGCACTTGGCCGCCTCGCGCCGGTCGAGGGTTGCGACCTTCCAGACGAGAGGCCATAGAAAACGCCCGCCAAGCCGGCGGTCCCGTTTGAACCGAGAGAACTGCCATGCCCGCCATCACCCTGCCTGACGGCTCCGTGCGCCACTTCGCGGGTCCCGTCACCGGCACCACGGTGGCGGCCGACATCGGCCCCGGCCTCGCCCGCGCAGCTCTAGCCATGAAGCTCGACGGCAAACTCGTCGATCTGTCGCGCGAGATCGAGCAGGACGCCGCGGTAACCTTCGTCACGCGGAAAGACCCCGAGGCGCTGGAGATGATCCGGCACGACACGGCGCATGTCCTGGCCGAGGCGGTGCAGTCGCTCTTCCCCGGCACGCAGGTGACGATCGGCCCCTCGATCGAAAACGGCTTCTATTATGATTTCGCCCGCAACGAGCCTTTCACGCTGGAGGACCTGCCGGCGATCGAGGCCCGCATGCGCGAGATCATCGCCCGCAACGCGCCCTTCCGGCGCGAGGTATGGGACCGGGACGAGGCCATCGCCTTCTTCCAATCCAAGGGCGAGCGCTACAAGGCCGAGCTGATCCAGGATCTGCCGGTCACGGAGACGATCACCCTCTACGCGCAGGGCGACTGGATCGATCTTTGCCGCGGTCCGCACATGCGCGGCACGGGCGATGTCGGCACGGCCTTCAAGCTGCAGAAGGTCGCGGGCGCGTACTGGCGCGGCGATCACCGCAACGCCATGCTCAGCCGCATCTACGGCACGGCCTGGCGCGACCAGAAGGAGCTCGACGCCTACCTCAAGATGCTGGAGGAGGCGGAGCGCCGCGACCATCGCCGTATCGGAAAGGCGATGGACCTGTTCCATATGCAGCAGGAGGCGCAGGGCTCCGTCTTCTGGCACCCGAAGGGCTGGCGCCTGTACCGGACGGTGGAGGCCTACATGCGCCGCCGGCTGGAAGCGGGCGGCTACGAGGAAGTAAAGACGCCCCAGCTCGTCGACCGCGCGTTGTGGGAGGCCTCCGGCCACTGGGAGAAGTTCCGCCAGAACATGTTCATCGCGACGGTGGAGGAGGAGCCGGACGTCACGCTCGCCCTCAAGCCGATGAACTGCCCCTGCCACGTGCAGATCTTCAACCAGGGCCTGCGCTCCTACCGCGAGCTGCCCTGGCGGATGGCGGAGTTCGGCTCCTGCCATCGCTACGAGCCGTCGGGCGCGCTGCACGGCATCATGCGGGTGCGCGCCTTCACCCAGGACGACGCCCATATCTTCTGCACGGAAGACCAGATCACGAGCGAAACCGTTCGGTTCGTCGCTCTGCTTTCCTCGATCTACAAGGATCTCGGCTTCGATACGTTCCGGGTGAAATTCTCGGACCGGCCAGACATGCGCGCCGGCACGGATGCGGTTTGGGATCAGGCCGAGACTGCGTTGAAGCGCGCCTGCGCCGAGGCCGGCGTGGACTACGAGGTCAACCCCGGCGAGGGCGCCTTCTACGGCCCCAAGCTGGAATTCGTGCTGCGGGATGCGATCGGCCGCGACTGGCAATGCGGCACGCATCAGGTCGACTTCGTGCTGCCCGAGCGCCTCGGCGCCGAGTATATCGGCGAGGACGGCGCGCGGCACCGGCCCGTCATGCTGCACCGGGCGATCCTCGGCAGCTTCGAGCGTTTCCTCGGCATCCTGATCGAGCAATACGCTGGCCGCTTCCCGTTATGGCTGGCGCCGGTGCAGGTCGTCGTGGCACCGATCGTCTCCGATGCGAATGGCTATGCCGAGGAGGTCGCGGGTCTGCTGCGGGCGCGGGGGCTGAGCGTTTCGCTCGATCTCCGCAACGAGAAGATCAACGCCAAGGTGCGCGAGCACAGCCTCGCCCATGTGCCGGTGATCGCGGTCGTCGGCCGGCGGGAGGCGGAGCAGCGGCAGGTGAGCCTGCGGCGGCTCGGCTCCGAGGCGCAGGAGGTCATGGCGCTCGATGCGGCTGTCACCCAGCTTGCCAAAGAGGGACTGGCGCCTGACTTGCGCGTTCCGGACTTGGAGGTGGCCGCGTAACAACGCAGGCTTGATAACGCGGGCCTTGCAGAGACAGGCAACATTCTACGATATAATGCGGTGGCAAGGTGGTTATGGCTGCGCTCCGGGCTTCCGGGTCGCGCCGACCGCCTTTCGATCGTTTCGGAAACTATGACAGGAGAGATCCATCCCTAGACCGCCCCAAGGCACTACTCCGACGCGAGGCGATGGCCCGCGCGTGAATGAGGAAATCCGAGTCCCCCAGGTCCGTTTGATCGACCAGGACGGCGAGATGCTCGGCGTCATGACTGCTCGAGAGGCGCTGCAGCGCGCCTTCCAGGTTGGTCTTGACCTGCTGGAAATCAGCCCGAACGCCGAACCGCCGGTCGTCAAGATCCTGGACTTCGGCAAGTTCAAATATGAACAGCAAAAAAAGAAGAACGAGGCCAAGAAGAAGCAGAAAGTCATCGAGATCAAAGAGATCAAGGTGCGCCCCAATATCGACGAGAACGACTACCAAGTGAAGCTCCGCGCCATGAAGGCCTTCATCGATGAAGGCGACAAGGTGAAGGTGACGCTCCGCTTCCGTGGTCGCGAAATGGCTCACCAGGACATCGGGGTCAGGGTGCTGGAGCGTATCCGGGCGGATATGGATGTGCAGACGAAGGTCGAGCAAATGCCGCGCATGGAAAACCGCCAGATGGTCATGGTGCTGACGCCACGTTAACCGAGCGGGCGGCGGGCCCAGTGTCTCGCTGGCCTTGTTCTTGTATGGGTCGGCCCCGGTTTAAGCGTGTGCTGGATCGGGGTCGACCATGACTGCATCAGCCTTGGATATCGCGCGCCTCCGTGCCTCCTATGAGGCTGGCGACATCACCCCGCGTGACATGATCGCCGAGGTCCTCGCGCGCATCGCCGCTCTCAACGACGACGCCATCTGGATCTCGCGCCGTCCGGACGCGGATCTCTTGGCCGAGGCCGAGCAACTCGGCAACCGCTTCGCCGACCGCGCCGAATTTCCCCTCTACGGCATTCCGTTCGCGGTCAAAGACAATATCGATGTCGCCGGGCTGCCGACGACGGCGGCATGCCATGCATACGAGTACCGGCCACCGGATTCGGCGCCGGTTGTGGAGAGGCTGATCGCCGCCGGCGCCATCGTCATCGGAAAGACCAACCTCGATCAGTTCGCGACCGGCCTCGTCGGCGTCCGCTCCCCCTACGGCGTGCCGCGTAACACCTTCGACCCCGCCATGGTTCCGGGTGGGTCGAGTTCCGGCTCGGCCGTCGCCGTCGCGGCCGGGCTGGTGAGTTTCGCCCTCGGCACCGATACGGCAGGCTCCGGACGGGTTCCGGCTGCATTCAACAATCTTGTCGGCCTGAAGCCGACGCGGGGCCTGCTCAGCAACCGCGGCATGGTGCCCGCCTGCCGGTCGCTCGACTGCATCTCCATCTTCGCGCTGACCGTGCGCGATGCGGTGACGGTGCTGGATGTCGCGCAAGGTTTCGACGAGTTGGACGCCTATTCCCGCCTCCAGCCCGCCGGGTTCCGCGCGGCGCTGCGGTCTGCTCCGGCGGCCTTCACCTTCGCCGTGCCGCATCAGGCGCAGCTTGAGTTCTTCGGCGACGTCGAGGCGCAGACGCTGTTTGCGGAAGCCGTCTCACGCGCGGAGGCCCTCGGCGGCACGCGGGTGGAAATCGACTTCGCGCCCTGGATCGAGGTCGCCAGCCTGCTCTACGGACTTTGGACCGCCGAGCGGACCGCGGCGATCGGGCCGCTGCTGGCGGTGGAGCCCGACGTTCTGCACCCGGTGACCCGCAGGATCATCGAGGCTGGACTCGCGCCCAAGGCCGTCGAGACCTTCGAGGCGCAGTATCGTCTGCAGGAGCTGACCCAGGCCATCCGCCCGGTCTGGGACAGCGTGGACTGTCTGCTGGTTCCGACCACGGGCACCGCCTTCAGCCTCGCCGAGCTTGCGGCGGAGCCGATCGCCCGCAACAGCGACCTTGGCTACTACACGAACTTCACCAACCTGCTCGACCTCGCCGCCATCGCTGTGCCCGGCGGCTTCAAGGCAAGCGGTTTCCCGGTCGGCGTCACCCTCATCGGGCCGGCCTGGCACGATGCGAAGCTCGCAGCCCTCGGCCACGCCATGCATCAGGCGATGGGTGGGCCGCTCGGGGCCACCGGCCAACCCCAGCCACCATCTCCGGTGCCTAGCGCCGCGATCGCCACCTACCCCGCCGTCGACCTCGCCGTGTTCGGGGCCCATCTGTCCGGCGGGGCTCTCAACCCGCAGTTGCGGAGCATGGGAGGCCGGTTCGTCCGGCGATGCCATACGGCGGCGCGCTACCGCATGGTCGCCTTGCCGGGAGAAATCCTCCGCCCCGGACTGATCGACGCCGGCGACGAGGGCCGCTCCATCCAGGGCGAGATCTGGTCTCTGCCGGCGACGTCGCTTGCCGCTTTCCTGGCGACCATCGCTCGGCCGCTGGGGCTCGGCACGGTCCAGCTGACAGGGGACGAAAGCTGCCTCGGCTTCATCTGCGAGGGAGGCGCGCTGGTCGCTGGAGCCACCGATGTCAGCCATTTCGGCTTCTGGCCGGCCTACCTGCAGTCCCTCGCCGGCTGAGGCCACCCGCCGTCCCCGATGGTGGCCGGTGTATGCGCTTGTCTGGGCGGCGCGTCTCCAGCTTGACCACGACGTGCCAGAGCGCCATTTAACCTTCGCAATCTTATCTTTCGAAGGAATATGACCGGTAAATGTCAAAAGAAGACATGATCGAATTCAGTGGAATGGTGGCGGAGCTTCTGCCCAACGCCATGTTCCGGGTGAAGCTCGACAATGATCATGTGATCCTCGCCCATACCAGTGGCAAGATGCGCAAGAACCGCATCCGTGTTCTGGCCGGCGATCGGGTCAACGTGGAGATGACGCCCTACGACCTGACAAAGGGCCGCATCACCTTTCGGTTCAAATAACGTCGTTGCCAACCAGCGGTCTGGTTCTGGCCTCGGCCAGTCCCCGCCGCCGCGAACTTCTCGCTCAGATTGGCATCGTCCCTGAGCGGATCGTCGCTCCGGACGTCGACGAGACGCCGCGGCGGCATGAACTCCCCCGGGATTACGTTCAGAGGGTCGCCCGCAGCAAGGCAGCCGCCGTCACGGGCGCGGTTGTTCTCGCGGCGGATACCGCTGTTGCCGCGGGACGTCGCATCCTCCCGAAAGCTGAAACCGAGGCCGAAGCCCGCGCCTGCCTCGGCATCCTGTCCGGCAGGCGGCATCGCGTATACACAGCCGTCGTCGTCGCCGACGCCTCCGGCGTGATCCGGGAGCGGATCGTCGATAGCGTCGTCACCTTCGCCCGGCTGACGCTGGCGGACATCGACATGTATATGGCTGGGGGTGAGTGGCGCGGTAAAGCGGGTGGCTACGGCATCCAGGGCGAGGCTGCACGCTTCATCCGCTTCCTGTCCGGCAGTTATTCCGGCGTCGTCGGCCTGCCGTTGTTCGAGACAGCCCAGCTATTGCGGTCTTACAATGTATGGCCCGTGCGGGACGAGCTGGCGACCGCCAACCCGTCCCTCCCGGAGCCTATCGCGACGACGTTCTAGTAGCGGTAGAGGTCGTGCTTGAACGGCCCGTTGACGCTTTGGGCGCCGATATACTCCGCCTGCTTCGGGCTCAGCTTGGTCAGTGCCGCGCCGACCTTGGCCAGATGCAACGCCGCAACCTTCTCGTCGAGAACCTTCGGCAGCGTATAGACCCGCTTCTCGTAGGTTCCTGGCCGCGCCGTCCACAGCTCGATCTGCGCCAGCACCTGGTTGGTGAAGGAGGCTGACATCACGAAGCTCGGATGGCCCGTGGCGTTGCCAAGGTTCACCAGACGCCCCTCGCTAAGCACGATCAGACGCTTGGTGTCGGGGAAGACGACCTCGTCGACCTGCGGCTTCACATTCTCCCAGCGGTAATTGCGCAGCGCCTCGATCTGAATCTCGCTGTCGAAATGCCCGATGTTGCAGACGATGGCGCGGTTCTTCATCGCCCGCATATGCTCGATCGTGATGACGTCGATATTGCCCGTGGCGGTCACGAAGATGTCGCCGCGCGGGGCGGCATCCTCCATCGTCACGACCTCATAGCCCTCCATCGCCGCCTGCAGGGCGCAGATGGGATCGGCCTCGGTCACCAGCACCCGGCAGCCGCCGTTGCGCAGGCTCGCGGCCGAACCCTTACCCACGTCCCCAAACCCGGCAACAACCGCAACCTTGCCGGCCAGCATCACGTCCGTGCCGCGCCGGATGGCGTCGACCAGGCTCTCCCGGCAGCCATAGAGGTTGTCGAATTTCGACTTCGTCACGCTGTCGTTCACGTTGATCGCCGGAACCCGCAGCGTCCCCGCCTTCGCCATCTCCCACAGCCGGTGCACGCCAGTCGTCGTTTCCTCGGAGATGCCGCGCACATCGGCCATCATCGCGGGGTATTTCTCGTGCATGAGAACGGTGAGGTCACCGCCGTCATCGAGGATCATGTTCGGCGTCCAGCCGTCCGGGCCGCGCACCGTCTGCTCGATGCACCACCAGAACTCCTCCTCGTTCATGCCCTTCCAGGCAAAAACCGGGATGCCGGCGGCCGCGACACCCGCCGCCGCGTGATCCTGCGTCGAGAAGATGTTGCAGGAGGACCAGCGCACCGTTGCGCCAAGCGCCGTCAGCGTCTCGATCAGCACGGCGGTCTGGATCGTCATGTGCAGGCAGCCGGCGATACGCGCACCCGCCAGAGGTTTTGACTTGCCGTACTCATCGCGCAGCGCCATCAGGCCAGGCATCTCGTCCTCGGCCATGGAAATCTCCTTCCGGCCCCAGGACGCGAGGGAGATATCGTGAACCTTGTAGTCCTCGGCATGGGAAGCAATAGCGGTGTCGGGCATGGTTCTCTATTCCGTTCGTTCTCTATGCGGGGCATAGCCGAGCGCCCGCCTCAGGGAAACCTTTTCGACGCTGCCCGCGAGTAAAACGAGCCAGCCCTGCACGCAGCGCCCTCGCAGGTCAATCAGAAGTCGCCCAACCGGTTGCAACGGGCGCTGCTTAGGGAGGCCGACTGCCGATGATCCGTTCTCTTCTCGCCGAGCGGCGGTTCGCGCCTCTGTTCTGGTGCCAGTTTTTCGCCGCTTTCAATGACAATTTTCTTAAGAATGCCCTGCTGTTCCTGATCCTCTGGGGTGCGACAGGCGCGGCGGTGCACGGCGCGGCGCCCCATGGCGCGAACGCTCTCGTCACCCTGGCCGGCGCCTTCTTCGTTCTGCCCTTCTTCTTCCTCTCCGGGCTCGGCGGCGAGTTGGCGGATCGGCTCGACAAAGCTTTCCTCGCGCAGCGGATCAAGCTGGCGGAGCTAGCCGCGGCCGTCATCGCCGTGGTCGGCTTCCTGGCTCAGAGCGTGCCGATCCTGTTCGTGGCGCTGTTCACCTTCGGCACGCTCTCGGCGCTGTTCGGCCCGGTGAAATACGGCATCCTGCCCGACCATCTGCCAAAGGAGGAACTGCCGCAGGCCAACGCGCTGGTCGAGGGCGCGACCTTCATGGCGATCATCGGCGGCACCGTCGCCGGCGGTCTCGCCGCGACCTTCCCCGCCGGTCACTACGTGCTCGCCGTGGCGGTGATGGTCTTCGCGGTCTTCAGCTGGCTGGCCGCCCGGCTCATCCCGCCCACCGGGGAGGCCGCCCCCGATCTCCGCATCCAGCGCAATGTCTTCGCCTCCACCATCGGGCTCATCCGCGACCTCCGCGTCGATCAGCGCATCTGGCGGGCGAGCCTCGCCTCCAGCTGGTTCTGGCTGGTGGGCGCCATCGCGCTCGCCATGATGCCCGCCGTTGTCCAGCAGGAGCTCGGCGGCACCAAGGAGACGGCGACCCTTGCGCTCGTCGTGTTCTGCTTCGGCATCGCCATCGGCTCCCTGATCGCGGCCTGGCTCTCCGGCGGACGGGCGACGATGCTGCCTGCGGCCATCGGCACGTTGCTCATGGGCGTGTTTCTGATCGACATCGCAGCCGTGACCCACGGGCGCGTGCCGCATAGCGTGCCGATGCTGCTGCCGCGACTGATGCCCCACATCATTGTCGATCTTTTTGCGCTGTCGCTCGCCGGCGGCTTGCTCGCCGTACCGAGCTTCGCCGCCGTACAGGCCTGGGCGGGGCCGGACCGGCGCGCGCGATGCGTCGCCGGCGTCAACGTCATCTCCGCCGCCGCCATGGCTGTGGGCGCACTGATGATGTCGGGCCTCCTCGCCGTCGGCGTCGGCGTGCCATTGCTTTTTGCGGCCCTCGGCCTCGCCTGCTTCGCCTTCGGCGGCTGGATGCTCGTCACGCTGCCGACCGGCGGCCTTCGCGACGTCATGTGGATGATCTTCCGCATCGCCTACCGGATCGAGGTCGTGGGCGCAGACCATCTGGCGGAGGCCGGTCCGCGCTCCATCATAGCGCTGAATCATGTGAGCTGGCTCGATGCCGCGGTGGCGCTTGCCATTCTGGACCGGCCGCCGGTCTTCGCCATCGACAGCGACGTCGCGCAGATCTGGTGGGTGAAGCTGGCGCTGCGCTTCGTGGACGCAATTCCGCTCGACCCGGCCCGTCCCTTCGGCGCACGGCGCCTTATTCATGCGGTTCAGGAAGGCCGCAGCCTGGTGATCTTCCCCGAGGGCCGCATCACCGTCACCGGCAGCCTCATGAAGGTCTATGACGGTGCCGCGCTGATCGCCGCCCGTGCGGATGCGACCATCGTGCCGGTCCGCATTTCGGGGCTGGAGGCAACGCCCTTTTCACGCCTCGAGGCCGGACAGGTAAGGCAGCGCTGGTTTCCCCGCGTCCGCGTGACCATCCTCCGGCCCGAGCGCCTCGCGATAGACCCGTCGCCGCCCATCCGCCGCCGTCGCGAGGCAGGTGGCGCCGCACTCTATGCGGTGCTTTCCGACATGATCTGGCGCACGACGTCGACCGACTTCACGATCCCCCAGGCGGTGGCGGAGGCCGCCAGAATCCATGGCCGCGGGCGGGTCGCCGCGGAGGACCTGACCTCTGGCACCCTCACCTACCGGCGTCTGATGACTGGCGCCGCGGTGCTCGGGCGAGCGCTGGCGCCGCTCTCCGCGCCGGGTGACGCAGTCGGCGTGATGATGCCGAACGCCAACGCGACGATGGCGCTGGTGCTGGGCCTGATGTCCTCCGGACGGGTGCCGGCGATGCTGAACTTCACCGCGGGCCCGACCAATCTGCTCAACGCCTGCCGTGCGGCGCAGGTGCGCACGATCGTCACCTCGCGCGCCTTCATCGCCCGTGGGCAGCTTGAGAAACTGGTGGAAGGCCTGCAGGCGGGCGCGCCGGGCCTGCAGCTGAAGCTCGTCTACCTGGAGGACGTGCGGGACCGGATCGGCCTCGCCGACAAAGTACGCGGCATGTTGCAGGGCGGGCGACCCCTGGTCCGGCGGCAGCCGGACGATCCGGCGGCGATCATCTTCACTTCGGGTTCCGAGGGCACCCCGAAGGGCGTCGTCCTCAGCCATCGCAACATGCTGGCGAATGTTGCCCAGGTGGGGGCGCGCATCGAATACGGTCGCACCGACAAGGTGTTCGGCGTCCTGCCGCTTTTCCACTCGATCGGCATGACCTGCGGCCTTGTGCTGCCGCTGATCTACGGCGTGCCGGTGTTCATGTATCCCACGCCGCTGCACTACAAGGCGATCCCGGAGCTCATCTACAAGACGAACGCCACCGTGCTCATCGGCACCGATACCTTCCTGATGGGCTACGCACGCACCGCCAACGCCTATGACTTCCGCTCCTTGCGCTATGTGGTTGCCGGAGCGGAACCGGTGAAGGCCGCGACCCAGGCGCTCTACCTCGAGAAGTTCGGCCTCCGTCTGCTGGAAGGCTACGGCGTCACGGAGACGGGACCGGTGCTGGCCCTCAACACGCCGATGTTCAACCGGTTCGGAACCGTCGGGCGGCTGCTGCCGGGGGTCGAGCACCGGCTGGAGGCCGTCCCGGGCATCGACATCGGCGGGCGCCTCCACGCTCGCGGGCCGAACATCATGCTCGGCTACGTGCGCGCCGAACGGCCTGGCGTGCTGGAGCCGCCACCCGACGGCTGGCACGACACCGGCGATATCGTCGCCATCGACGAGGACGGCTTCGTGTCGATCAAGGGCCGGGCCAAGCGCTTCGCCAAGCTCGGCGGGGAGATGATCTCTCTGGCCGCCATCGAGACGCTGGCGCACGATCTGTGG
Source organism: Acidisoma sp. (assembly GCF_965199065.1). Classification (NCBI taxonomy): domain Bacteria; kingdom Pseudomonadati; phylum Pseudomonadota; class Alphaproteobacteria; order Acetobacterales; family Acidocellaceae; genus Acidisoma; species Acidisoma sp. Next base: position 1,620,565 of record NZ_CBDAQN010000003.1, read on the forward strand.
CCGGAGGCGATGTCCGCCGCATCGACCGTGCCCGACGCGCGCAAGGGCGAGCGCATCATCCTGCTGACTGAGCAGCGGGACGCCGATCGCGCCGCGCTCCTTACCTATTGGCGCTCGCGCGGGGCAACGGAGCTGATGGTGCCGGCCGAGGTGCGCGTCGTCGACGCCTTGCCGCTGCTCGGCTCGGGAAAGATCGACTTCCCTGGGGTGCAGCGGATGGCCGAGCGGCTGACTGCCGCCTCTCAGGCTGCCTGAATGGCGGCCGCAATGGCGAGCACGCGGCCATCCTCGCCGCGCGGCCCGATGATCTGCAGGCCAACCGGCAATCCTTCGGCCAGGATCTCGGACCGGATCACCGCGGCGGGCGCCTGGGCGAGATTGACCGGGTAGCTGAAGCCGGCCCATTCGGTCCAGCGCTTGAGGCCCGACCCTGGCGGCACCTCGTTGCCCACAGCGAACGGCAGCACGGCGCAGGCGGGCGAGAGGGTGGCGTCATACCCGGCCAGCAGCCGGTCGAAGGCCGCACCGAAGGCGGCCCGCCGGTTCTGCGCGCGGATGAGTGACACGGCCGAGATCGTGTTGCCTTCGGCGGCTATCTCCCGCAGGCCGGGATCGACCTCCGCCAGCGCCTCAGGCGGCAGCATGGCGAGACGGGCAGCGGCTCCCGAGAACCAATGCAGGTGGAACAGCCCCAGCAGATCCTCCTCGGGCGGCAGGACAACCGGCTCCAGCAGCGCTCCGGCCTGTTCCAGACCCGCCAGCACTCGCGCGAAAGCGGCGGCGACGGCAGGATCGACCAGACCGTCCGGCGGCCTGTTCCAGACGCCGAGCCGCAGACCCTTGAGGTGTGGCGGCGGCACCGTGTCGACCGCCGCGAAGGCGAGCGGGTTCTGGTACCAGTCTCGGAGATCACGTCCCGACATCGCCTGCAACATGAGCTGCGCGTCGGCGACGGTGCGGGTCATCGGCCCGATATGAGCCACAGTCCCAAAGGCGCTGGCGGGATAAGCCGGCACGCGGCTGAAAGTCGGCTTGTGGCCGACGATGCCGGTGAAGGCGGCCGGAACCCGGATCGATCCACCTCCGTCAGTGCCGAGATGCAATGCACCGGCACCGGTCGCCGCGGCGACGGCCGCTCCCCCCGAGGAACCGCCGGGCGTCACGTCCGCATTCCACGGGTTGCGGGTAATGCCTGTAAGCGGGCTGTCGGTCAGCGCCTTCCAGCCGAACTCGGGCGTGGTGGTGATCCCGATGAACACCGCGCCCGCGGCCCGCAGCAGGGCGACCGACGGCGCATCCTCAACGCAATCCGTTCCGGGCGCGCGCGAGCCGTAGCGCGTCACGCCGCCTTCGACCCAGACGATGTCCTTGATTGTGGTCGGAACGCCGTCGAGCGGCCCGAGCGGCTTCCCGGCCCGCCAGCGCTGCTCGGAGAGAGCGGCGGCCGCGATCGCTGGCTCATGTTCGATGCGCACGAAAGCGTTGAACTTGCGCTGAACGACCTCTGCCCGCACGAGCGCGGCGTGTATGACCTCCACCGGAGACGCCTCACCCTTAGCGTAGAGCTGGATGAGCGCCGTCGCCGGCAGCCGGCACAGATCGTCGGCGTCGGCTAGAGGATCACGCGCCTGGGGATCAACCGGCTGCGACATCCAACCCCCGGGTCTTTCAGGTGTTCATGGCGTCGAAGAAGTCCTGGTTCGTCTTGCTGTACTTCAGCTTGTCGAGCAGGAACTCCATGCCGTCCGTCGAACCCATGGGGTTCAGAATCCGGCGCAGCACCCACATCTTGGAGAGCGTGCCACGCTCCACCAGCAGCTCTTCCTTGCGGGTGCCCGACTTGGTGATGTCGATCGCCGGGAAGGTCCGCTTGTCGGAGATCTTGCGGTCCAGGATGATCTCGGAGTTGCCGGTGCCCTTGAACTCTTCGAAGATGACTTCGTCCATGCGGCTGCCGGTATCGATCAGCGCCGTCGCGATGATCGTGAGGCTGCCGCCTTCCTCGATGTTGCGCGCCGCGCCGAAGAACCGCTTCGGCCGCTGCAGCGCGTTGCTGTCCACGCCGCCGGTCAGCACCTTGCCCGAACTCGGCACGACGGCGTTGTAGGCGCGGGCGAGGCGGGTGATGCTGTCGAGCAGGATGACGACGTGGCGCTTGTGCTCGACGAGCCGCTTGGCCTTCTCTAGCACCATTTCGGTGACCTGCACGTGGCGGGTCGCCGGCTCATCGAAGGTCGAGCTGATGACTTCGCCCTTCACGCTGCGGGCCATGTCCGTGACTTCTTCCGGCCGCTCGTCGATGAGCAGCACGATGAGGAAGATCTCGGGGTGGTTGTTGGAGATCGAGGTGGCGATGCTTTGCAGCATCACGGTCTTGCCGGTCCGGGGCGGCGCCACGATCAGCGCGCGCTGGCCTTTGCCGATCGGCGCGATGAGGTCGATTACCCGTGGCGTGTTGTCCTTCTGCATGCCCTTGGGCAGCGTCGGCGGATTCTCCATCTCCATCTTGAGCCGTTCTTGCGGGTAGAGCGGCGTCAGATTGTCGAAGTTGGTGCGGTGACGGACGGCCTCGGGCGGCTCGTAGTTGATGGTGTTGATCTTGAACATGGCGAAGTAGCGCTCGCCGTCCTTGGGGGCCCTGATTTGGCCTTCCACGCTGTCGCCGGTACGCAGGCTGAACCGGCGCACCTGATGTGGGCTTACGTAGATGTCATCCGGTCCCGGCAGGTAGTTGGACTGCGGGCTCCGCAGAAAGCCGAACCCGTCCGGCAGAATCTCCAGCGTGCCCTCGCCGTGAATCGCCTGATCGTTTTCTGCAAGGTTCTTGAGGATCGCGAACATCATTTCCTGCTTGCGCAGGGACGATGCGTTTTCGACCTGCAGCGACTCAGCGAGGCTGAGCAGGTCGGTCGGGGTTTTTGCTTTAAGCTCGGCGAGATGCATAGGGACGCCTTCGGGGGAGGATGCGAATCCGCCTTCGGGAAGGCCGGACCATCGGATGATGACGTTGTGGGGGTTGCGTGGGGGTGACCAGGGCGGACATTGATCGATCGGGTGGCAGGCGTAGCCCCGGCAAAGAGGAACGCCGCACAGCGGAGGGCAGAAACCCAGCCACTCAGACTAGCGTGGATTGGACCGGCAAGCGCCGCAAGTCAAGCCCTCTGACCACTGAAATCTCCTCGGACGACAGGCCCCAGCGGCGCACTTTAGAGTGATTGCGACTGACGGCCCCAGCCTGATAGCGTCGTTCACGCGCCCGGTCCTTTGATCTTCATCAAAGTCGGCACCGGACGAGTTAACTACTGTTTAAAATCAACGCAAACAACAAACGCGTTCGGGAGAGAAAAAAGATGGACCAACTGGCACCGAGTGGCCTGCTGCAAACACCCCCCTTCGCCAAACGCTACGAGAACTTCATCGGCGGCAAGTGGGTGGCGCCCGTCAACGGCCGCTACTTTGAAAACACCTCCTCGATCAACGGTCGGGTCATCTGCGAGGTCGCCCGCTCGGACAAGGACGACATCGAACTCGCCTTGAATGCCGCGCATGCAGCGAAGGACGCCTGGGGGCGAACCAGCGTCGGCGAGCGCTCGCAAATCCTCATGCGCATCGCCCAGGTCATGGAAGACAACCTCGACAAGCTCGCTTTGGTCGAGGCCTGGGACAACGGCAAGCCGATCCGGGAGACGACGGCGGCCGACCTGCCGCTGGCCGTTGACCATTTCCGCTATTTCGCCAGCGCCGTCCGCGCACAGGAAGGCGCGCTCAGCGAGATCGACCATGACACCGTGGCCTACCATTTCCATGAGCCGCTCGGCGTCGTCGGTCAGATCATCCCCTGGAACTTCCCTATCCTGATGGCCGTGTGGAAGCTCGCGCCCGCACTCGCCGCCGGCAACTGCGTCGTGCTGAAGCCCGCCGAGCAGACCCCGGCCAGCATCCTCGTGCTGGCGGAACTGATCGGCGACCTGCTGCCGCCGGGCGTGCTCAACATCGTCAGCGGCTTCGGCCTCGAAGCGGGCAAGCCCCTCGCCTCCAGCCCGCGCATCGCCAAGATCGCCTTCACCGGCGAGACGACGACCGGGCGGCTGATCATGCAGTATGCCAGCCAGAACCTCATCCCGGTGACGCTGGAACTCGGCGGCAAATCGCCCAACGTCTTCTTTGCCGACGTGGCGTCCGAGGATGACGACTTCTTCGACAAGGCCCTCGAAGGCTTCACCATGTTCGCGCTCAACCAGGGCGAGGTCTGCACCTGCCCGAGCCGCGCCCTGATCCACGAAAGCATCTACGACCGCTTCATGGAGCGCGCGGTGAAGCGCGTGCAGGCGATCGTCCAGGGCAATCCGCTCGACCCGACGACCATGCTCGGCGCCCAGGCCTCCTCGGAGCAGCTCGAGAAGATCCTGAGCTACATCGACATCGGACGTCAGGAAGGCGCGAAGGTTCTCACCGGCGGCGAGCGCAACGTGCTCGAGGGCGACCTCAAGGAAGGCTTCTACATGCAGCCGACCATCTTCCAGGGCCACAACAAGATGCGGGTCTTCCAGGAGGAAATCTTCGGGCCGGTCGTGTCCGTGACGACCTTCAAGACCGACGAAGAGGCGCTCAGCCTCGCCAACGACACGCTCTACGGTCTCGGAGCCGGCATCTGGACGCGCGACATCAATCGCGCCTACCGGTTCGGACGAGGCATCCAGGCGGGGCGCGTCTGGACCAACTGCTACCACGCCTACCCGGCGCACGCGGCCTTCGGCGGTTACAAGCAGTCCGGCATCGGCCGCGAGACGCACAAGATGATGCTCGACCACTACCAGCAGACCAAGAACATGCTGGTGAGCTACAGCCCGAAGAAGCTCGGCTTCTTCTGATCCGTCCAACCGGGGTGGCTCGCGCCACCCCGGTCCTCGGGCTTGATTTCAGAATGGCTTGACGATGACCATGATCACGATGACGACCATCAGGACCGTCGGAACCTCATTGGCCATGCGGTAGAAGCGCTCCGGCCGGCGGTTGCGGTCGTTGAGGAAATCCTTGCGCCATTTGGACGTGGCACCGTGGAAGCCGCTCAGCAGCACCACCGACACCAGCTTCACGTACCACCAGCCTTGGGTCCACAAGACGTGCCCCAGCGTGAGTAACAACAGGATCCCGAACACCCAGGTCGCGATCATCGCCGGCGTCATGATCTGCTTCAGCAGCCGGCGCTCCATGACCTTGAAGCGCTCGCTCTCCTTCGACCCGACAGCCACCTGGCAATGATACACGTAGAGGCGCGGCAGATAGAACAACGCCGCCATCCACGCGATCAGACTGATGAGGTGGAACGAAAGCACCCACGGATAAAGATGGATCAGCATGCCCCAGCCCTCAGCAGGCCTGGGCCATCGGCTTGCCGATGCCGAGAAGTGTCGGTAGCTCCGCCATATCCTTGAATACGCCGGCACCCTCGGCCGCGAGTTCGACGCCCGAGCCATGCGGGCTGAAACCGAGGCAGGTCATTCCCGCAAGCCGCGCCGCCCGCGAACCGGGGATGGAATCCTCGATCACCACGCATCGCGCGGGCGGCACACCGCCCGCCCCCGCCGCCGCTAAAAACAGATGCGGATCGGGCTTTCCGTTCAATCCGATGCGCGTCATGTCCTCGGCGCTGTGCTGACGTCCGCCGACCAGCTCCACCAAGCCCGTCCGAGCGAACTTCACCGCCATCTCGTTGTGGCTGGAGTTCGAGGCCACCCGCCATGGAATGCCGGCCTCCGTCAGACGCTCCAGCGCCTCGGCAGCACCCGGGATAGCCGACACATCCTCCGCCAGCGCCAGGATCATGGCGGCCGAGAAGTCCGTGGCGAACGCGCCCGGCACCGGCCGGCCGATCACCGCCTCGGTCTTCGCAATGATGTCCCGCAGCGACGTGCCCAGGAACACGGTTTCGCATTCCTCGGGCGAGATCATCCAGCCGATCCGCTGGAGTTCCCGGGACAGGACGATGCTGGCCACGCCCTCGCTGTCGATCAGCACGCCGTCGCAGTCGAAAATGACCAGCTCGATCGGTTGATCGCGCCTCGCCAGCACCTCACGAGCCGTCAACATACAGCGGTTTCGATCCTGGCGCGGTCGGCTGAGAAAGGATGCCCGGCACGGGCAAAGGGGCAGTCGCTGTGCCTCTCCGGGCAGGCGCGGCCGTCGCCCGCGCTGCAGAGCCCGGCACCGTGTTCGCGGGCCGCCCGAGCCAGATGGGCGAGCGCCGAGATGAACCCCGGATCGTCATTCTGCACCGGTGCCCGGAAGTAGCCCGGCACCCCGCTCTTCTCGGCGAGCTCACGATACTCCATGTCGAGTTCGACCAGCGTCTCGGAATGGTCCGAGACGAAGGCCACAGGCACCACCACGACGGCGCAACCGTCCCGCCCGGCCTCGACCACCGCCTCGTCCGTGCTCGGCCCCAGCCACTTCTGCGGCGTCGCGCGGGACTGGAAGCAGACAACGCCGTCGATCTCGGGGTCGCGCAGGAAGCGGCGCAACGAGGCAACGTAGGCCTCGATCTGGAACTGGTAGGGGTCGCCGCGGTCGACGATGGTCTGCGGCAGGCCATGAGCGGAGAACAGAACCCGGAGCGGCACCCCGGGCGGCAGCGCGGCGCGGGCTGCGTCTATAGTCGCCTGCACGATGTCGGCCGCGTTGGCCGCGATCCGGTCGTCATTGAACCAGCAGCAGAGCGTGGTGGTGGTCGCGACGAGATCGACGCGGGCCGCGGCCTCTCGCCACGCGCTCAGGGAACTCCCCGTCGTCGTGGTGGAGAAATGAGGGTAGAGCGGCAGCAACAACACCTCATCCGGTGCCCAGTCGCGCACCGCGCGCGCCGTAGCGTCGCTGAAGGGGTGCCAGTAGCGCATGGCGATGAAGCATCTCACATCCCAGTCCGGCGTCAGACTGGCCTCCAGAGCCACCGCCTGCTTCTGGGTGAGCGGCAGCAGCGGCGACCCTCCGCCCATGAGGCGGTAGTTCTCGCGGGCGGCCGGTACCCGGCGGTAGGCGATCAGCCGGGCGAGGAACGGCCGGATGAACGGCGGCACGCGCAGGATGGCCGGGTCGGTGAACAGGTTGAGCAGGAACGGTTTCACCGCCTCCTGATTGTCCGGTCCGCCGAGGTTGAACAGCACGACCGCGATCCTCGGGCGTTTGCCAACCGCCAGCGTGTCGGGGGCCGAGCCGGCATAGATGTCCACCTCAGCGGCCCCGCACCAGATCGACCAGCGCCGCGACGTGGGCAGGCGGTGTCGGCGGCATCACGCCGTGGCCAAGGTTGAAGACGAAGGGGCGATTGTTCATGGCGTCGAGGATAGCACGCGCTTCCCGTTCCATCACCTCCCCTCCCTGCAGGAGGGCGAAGGGATCGAGATTGCCCTGCAGCCCGGTCGCCTCGGGCACCAGCCGGCGCACCACGCGCGGGTCGGCCGCCGTGTCCATGCCGACGGTGCCGACGCCCGCTTGCTCCGCATAGGCCGCGATCATCGTTCCGGCCAGACGGGGAAAGCCAATCATTGGAACGCCGGGGTGACGCTGGCCGATGGCGGCAGCGATCCGCGCCGCCGGTCCGATCACGTGCCGCTCGAAGCCTGTGGGGGAAAGCAGCCCGGCCCAGCTGTCGAAGAGCATCACGGCCTCGGCGCCCGCCGCGATCTGCGCCGAGAGGTAGTCGATGCTGGTCTCGGTGAGCACCGCGATGAGCTGGTCGAACGTCCCGGGGCTGGCCGCCGCCATCCGGCGCGTCTCCGCGAACTCCTTCGAGCCGCCGCCTTCGATCATGTAGCAGGCGACGGTGAACGGGGCGCCTACGAAGCCTATCAAGGCGGTTTCGGGATGCTTCTGCGCCAGCTCGGACCGGATCAGGCCGATGGTTTCGAGTACTGGCGCCACCCTGTCGAGAAAGCGTGACTTATCAAGCGCCAGCACTTCGTCCACAGCCCTGAGCGGGGTCAGCCTGGGCCCATGCCCTTCGGTGAAGGTGAGGTCGCGGCCGAGCGCCCACGGCAGGATGAGAATGTCGCTGAACAGGATGGCTCCGTCCATGCCGAACCGGCGGATGGGCTGCAGCGTCGCGTCGGCAGCTCTTTTCGGATCCAGACAGAAGCTCACAAAATCCGGCGTTTCGGCCCGCAACTGGCGGTATTCGGGCAGATAACGGCCCGCCTGGCGCATCAGCCAGATTGGTGGCGGCCAGACAGCGTCCCCACCGAGCGCCTGCAGCAGTCTTTTCACATCCGTCCCCAAGAAGCCCCGAGTTCCCTAACATGTCTTAAGAAGATCTAGGAATTGTGAGATGGTAGATGGGCCGGTGAAACCTGGGGTACCCCGCGCGCCCTCACTCCATCCCCAGACTTGTCCACAGCCCTAAATTGGTTACCGCGCTGTTTTTTCTAAACAGTCCGTTAACTTCATGGTCGCCGGGCTGCGACGCGCTTCGTCTTCCACATGACACGCTCACGGTCTGCTTATCCCCGCTCCCAGGGGTGACTCTCACAATCGCCCCTCCCTTGTCCCCGGTAATCCCGATATGGTTCCGACATGTCCACACACCGGCTCAACCTCCATCTCGTCTCCGATGCGACCGGCGAAACCCTTAACGCGATCGTCCGCGCGACGACCGTCCAGTTCGAGCATCTCACCATCATGCCGCACCGCTGGAGCCTGATCCGGACGCGGTTTCAGCTGCACCGTGTGCTGGATGGGCTGCAGACCGAGCCTGGGCCAGTGCTGTCGAGCCTCGTGGACAAGGCGCTGCGGAGCGAACTCGATATGGCCTGCGCCAAGCTCGGCGTGCCGATCGTGCATGTGCTCGATCAGGTCATGTCGATGCTGCAGGACCATGTCGGCGAGCAGGCCGCTGCCCGCCCCGGGCGGCAATACACGCTGGACGCCGACTATTTCCGGCGCATCGACGCCATTCATTATGTTCTCGCCCATGATGATGGCCAGGCGCAGGCCGGCATTGCCGAAGCCGACGTGGTGCTGGTGGGCGTCTCCCGTTCCTCGAAGACGCCGACGTCCTTCTATCTGGCGAACCGGGGCATCAAGGCCGGCAACATCCCGCTGGTGCCCGGCATCGCGTTGCCGCCGGCGCTCGACAGTCCGAACTGTCCCGTCGTCGGGCTGACGCTCGATCCGCAGGCGCTCATCGACATCCGCCGCCACCGGCTGCGTATGCTCGGCACCAGCACCGTGGGCCACCACGACAGCGGCGAATACACGGACCAGGAGGCGGTGACGGCCGAGTTGCTGTGGGCCAAGCGGCTGTGCACCAGCCGGGGCTGGCCGGTGATCGACGTGAGCCGGCGCTCGATAGAGGAGACGGCGGCAACCATCATCCAGCTCATCGACGCCTGGCGGGAGCGTCAGCGGAAGGCGGCCGAAGCGCGCAAGCAGGCGGCAGCGCTTCCCCCGGCTTAAGTCGCATGCTCTCCAGCCGCGCCAAATATGCTTTACGGGCGGCCCTGGTTCTGGCCGAGGCGCAGCCGGCTGGCCGCTGGACCAGCGCGCAAACGATTGCCGAGCGCAGCAACACTCCGCGAAAGTTCCTCGAGGCCATCCTCGTTCAGCTTCGGGACGAGGGGGTGATCGAGAGCCGGCGGGGCCCTGTCGGCGGCCACAAGCTACTGAGGCCCGCTGATCAGGTGACGGTCGCGGACGTGATCCGCATCATCGACGGGCCTATCGCGTTGACCCCCTGCGCCAGCCGCACGCAGACCGGTGTCTGCCGGGACTGTCCCGATCGCCGGAGCTGCCAGCTGACGCAGTTGATGCAGCGCGTCCGAGATGCTGCCGCCGGTGTTCTGGAAGGATGTTCTCTGGCTGATCTCAATCAGCCGCCAAACTTGGCGAAAGATGTTGGCCATATCCAGGGAAACGGGATTCCGGACGGTATTTTTCCTGGCTTGCCGCGCGTGTGACGGCACCGGGCTTGGTCGATAAATCTCCGCTGCGTGTGGAGACGGCGCTCGCCATTCATGTCTATGGTTTATCTATCGACGCCTCGGCTATGGCAGGCGCGACCCGGAGGAACAGGATGACCCAACAGACCATCGCCGTCGTCGGCGCCGGGTTCAGCGGCACCCTGCTGGCGCTGCATCTCATGCGGCAGTGTTCACCGAACGTCCGCATCCTGCTCACCGAACGCAACGAGCAATTTGGCCGCGGCGCCGCCTACTCCACTGGGAATTCCTCGCATCTGCTGAATGTGCCCGCCAGCCGGATGAGCGCCTTTCAGTCTCGGCCGGACGATTTTCTTGATTGGCTGCGAACCCTCCCGCCCGAGGAACGCGGCGGGATCGAGCCGTCCCCCGGCACCTTCGTGCCGCGCAGCATATTCGGGCGCTACATCGAGGACCTGCTCGCTTCCGAGATGAGATCCGCGGTGCATTGCGGGCGGGTCGACCTTATGCGGGGCGATGTGGCCGACATCGATACCCGATCCGGTGGACTGACCCTGACCTTGGCGGATGGGACGGAGATTCCCGTCGACCGTGCCGTCCTGGCAATCGGCAATTTCCCGCCGTCGCCACCTCCGGTCGCCGACCTGAGCTTCTACGATACGGCCGCCTATCGCCCCGACCCCTGGGCCTCGGACCTGCTCGACGGGCTCCATGCCGACGCCCCGGTTCTTCTGATCGGCACCGGCCTCACGACTGTCGACACGGTCGTGTCCCTGCTCGACCGCGGGCACCATGGCCCCATCATCGCCTTGTCCCGGAGGGGGTTGCTCCCTCACAATCACCTCAAGGGTCCATCAAAAACGGAGCTGCCGGAGAATGAGCACCTGCCGACACGGGTGAATGCGCTGGCGCGGTTTCTACGGACGCGCAGCCTCGAGGCGGACGCCGCAGGCGGGTGTTGGCAGGCGGTGATCGACGAACTCCGGCCGCTGACGACCGACATCTGGCAGACGATGACCCCGGCAGACCGCACGCGGTTCCTCCGCCATATGCGCCCCTGGTGGGATACTCACCGCCATCGCATCTCCGGGCCGGTGGCCGCGCGGATCGCGGCGGCGCGGGATACGGGCCAGCTCACCATTATGGCCGGCCGCATCCGCGCCTATGCCCCTGGTGAGGATGGGCTGGTCGAAGTCAGCTACCTGCCGCGTTTCAAGGAGACGCTGGCATCGGTTCGCGTGGCCCGCGTCGTCAACTGTTCGGGACCGGAGAGCGACTTCGGGCGCATCCGTGACCCTCTCGTGCGGCGTCTGCTCGACAAGGGCCTGGTCCGGCCCGACCCGCTCTCTCTCGGCCTGGACGTGACGCAGAACTGCGCGTTGCTGGATCGCGACGGCGCGATCTCCCGCCGGCTTTTCGCCGTGGGGCCGGTCACCAAAGGCACCTTCTGGGAGATGACGGCGGTGCCCGACATCCGTCAGCAGGCGGAGTTCCTCGCCGGGCAGCTGGCGGCGCTGGTGCGGCCGCCGGCCCCCTCTCCGGCGGCGGCGGTCTCGGACGTCGCTTGGTCCATCTGAAGCCGACCGTTCGAGCCAGTCCACGCGCGTCAGGCAACGGCAGCGGTCATGTCACCTCTTTTCCAGGATGAGCTGCACGAGGATTTCGGCACCTGGCCGCTCGCCGATATCCCCTATGGAGGGGCCGACTTCGGCGAGGTGCAGGCGGTTGCCGAGGCGGTCGGCGACGGCGACGACGCCGCCTACTATGACGCTTGGAACGCGGCGGGCGACCGGCTCCGCGCGGAAGCCGACGCGGTGCTGCGTCGCGGTCATGTGCCGAGTGCCCGGGCGCTCTATCTCCGCGCGAGCGTCTTCCACGCGACGTCGTTCCACCCGCTCTATGGGGCGCCTGCCGATCCGCGTCTCCTCGCCGCATTTCGCAGTCAGGTGGCAGCGCTGGATGCCGGGCTCGCCCTCGGCCCTTTTCCGGTCCATCCGGCGCGAATTCCCTTCGGCGCGACGCCCTTGCCCGCCTATCTCATCCCGGCCCAAGGCTTCGAGAGCGAGGTGCGGCCGCTCATCATCTTCAACAACGGCTACGATGCCACCATCACCGACATGTACTTCGCCTCGGCGGTCGCGGCGTCCCGGCGCGGCTATCACTGCCTCCTGTTCGACGGTCCCGGGCAGGGCGCGATGCTGTACGAGCACGGCATCCCGCTGCGTCCGGACTGGGACGTCGTCATCAGGTCGGTGGTCGATTTCGCCTGCGCGCAACCCATGGTGGACACAAGGCGCATCGCGCTCAGCGGCTGGAGCCTCGGCGGGCACCTCGCCCCTCGCGGTGCTGCCGGTGAGGCGCGGATCGCGGCGCTCATCGCCGATCCCGGCACCTGGAGCATCGCGGACGGCTTCCGGGATGTCGTCGTGCGCATGTTCGGCATTGCGCCCGAGGCCGCCATCGATCTCGGCGCGCTGGACCAGTCGCTCATCGACCGCCTCGACAGCACCATCCGGGGCGATCGCCACCTCAACTGGAAGATCGTCCAGCGCGGCTTCTGGGTGCATGGCGTGGACAATCTTCGGGCCTACCTCGCCTCGGCCGAGATGTTCACGCTGCGAGGGCACGCCGGACGCATCGAGTGCCCGACATTGGTGACGACGGCGGAGCACGATCCCCTCTCGGCAGGCGCGGGTCTATTGATGGACGCTCTACGTTGCCCGAAGACGTTGATGCGGTTCACCGCCGGGGAAGGCGCTGGCGGCCACTGCTCGATGGGCAACCGGTCGCTGCTCAATCAACGCGTGCTGGACTGGCTCGACGAACAATTCGCTCCAACCTGAGGACGGACGACGATGACGACGCTTGGTTTTGTCGGGACCGGCACCTTGGCCGAAGCGGTGATCCGGGGGCTACAGCAGACCGAGGCGACCCAGCATCGCTTTCTCCTCTCGCCAAGATCCGAGGAGAAATCCCGGGCGCTTGCCGCCGCCTACGCCAACACGAGCCGCGCGGAGAGCAACGGGGCGGTGGTCGCCAACAGCGACATCGTGCTGCTTGGCGTCCTCCCCAAGCAGATCGGGCTGCTCGGTGACCTCCCCTTTCGCGAAGACCAGATCGTTGTCAGTTTCCTGGCGGGCGTGTCGGTGGAGGTTGTGCGCGCCAGCGTACGACCCGCGAAGCGCGTGGTGCGGATGATCCCGCTGCCCTGCATCGAATACGGCAAGGGCCCGATCCTCATGACGCCTGCCGATCCGGCGGTGGAGGCGCTGTTCGGACCCGTCGGGGAGCTCGTCATTCCCGACCGGGAGAGCGACCTCGACACCATCAGCATCGCCAGCGGCCTGATGTCGGCTCACTTCCAGATGCAGAACACCGTGGTGGACTGGCTTCGGGCACGGGGAATTTCCGACGGGCAATCCTCGGGATTTGTGCGTTCGCTTTATATCGGACTTGGCGAGCTGGCGCTCAGGGATGAACGGCGAGGCGGCTCGCTCCCGCCTGAGCATTACGAGACGAAGGGCGGCCTCAACGAGACTGCCCGGGCCTATCTCAAGAGTGTCGGCTGGTTTGACGAGATGGCCCGCGTGATGGACGTGGTCGACACGCATCGCAAGACGCTGGCGAAGTAGTTCAGACTTCGAGGATCGCCTTGATGACGCCGGCCTGCGGGGTGCTCCAGATCGGCATGATTTCCGGCGCATCGCTCATCGGCGCGCGATGCGACGCCAGAGACGCCGTCGGCACGGCGCCCGCCTCGATCTGGCGCATGACCTCGGCGAAATCCTCGGGCAGTGCGTTGCGGCTGGCGAGCAGCGTCGTCTCCCGCTTGTGGAACTCGGGGTCCGGGAAGGCGATATCGTCCTGCACGATGCTGAGCAGCGTGTAGCGGCCGCCATGGCCGACGAAGGACAGGCCGCGCTTGATCGACGGCAGATGTCCTGTGGCGTCGATCACGACGTCGAAGAACTCGCCCTCCGTCAGTGACGACAATTCGGTAGCGGCATCCGCCGAGGCCGTGACGGTTGCCGCCGCGCCGAGCGTGCTGCGCGCGAACTCCAGCCGGTCGGCGCGCAGGTCCATGACGGTGACGGAGGCTCCGCGGGCGCGCGCGAAGATCAGCGCCGCCATGCCGATCGGCCCCGCGCCGACGACGAGCACGCTGTCCTCTGGCGTAATTTCGGCCCGGCGCACGCCGTGTGCGCCGATGGCGAGGAACTCCACCATCGCCGCCTGATCGAGCGAGAGGTTCGGCGCCGGGATGACGTTGGAGACGGGCACGGCGAGGTATTCCGCCATGCCGCCGTCCTGATGGACCCCAAGCACGCTGATGCGCCGGCAGCAGTTGGTGAGGCCGCGGCGGCAGGCGCGACAGGTGCCGCAGCTGAGGTAGGGCACGACGACGACGGTCATGCCGGGCGGGAGGCCGCTGCCGGCTGGCGCTTCCACAACCTCGGCACCCAGTTCGTGCCCCATGACGCGTGGGTAGTTCAGGTAGGGCTGGTTGCCGCCGAGGATGTGATAATCGGTGCCGCAAATGCCGACACGGCGGATGCGCAGTAGCGCCTCGCCTCCCGCTGGTCTGGGGTCGGGGCGCTCGATCAGGCTGAGCGTGCCGGGCCTGTCGCAAAGGATGGCCCTCATCAGCGCGTCTTCCGGCGACGAAGCTGGTCGAAGTAGACAATCACGATGATCAGCAGACCGGTGATGATGCCCTGCCAGAAGGGGTTCACGTTCAGCAGGTTGGCGCCGTTGTTGATGGTCGTCAGCAGCATCGCGCCGAGTAACGGTCCGATCACGCTGCCAACCGCGCCGAACAGGCTCGCGCCGCCGATGACGGAGGAGGCGATGCTCTGCAGCTCCCAGCCCTGGCCTGTCGTCGCAATGCCGATGCCGATCCGCGACGCCACCAGCACGCCGACGACGGACGCCAGCAAAGCCGACACGATGTAGGCGAGGTAGATCGTGCGGTTGACCGAGACGCCGGAAAGCCGTGCTGCCTCCGGATTGCTCCCGACCGCGAAGAGGTAGCGGCCCCAGCGGCTCCGGTGCAGCAGGAAGTAGCAGGGGATCGCAATGAGGATCACGATGATGAAGAGGTTCGGAACACCGAGCGTGCGGTGGCTCGAAAACAGGATGAAGTTGAGCGGCAGCCCGCCGATGGTCTGACCGTCGGTGATGAGCAGCCCGAAGCTGCGCAGCGCGGTCATGGTCGCGAGCGTCATGATGAAGGGCGGCAGCCGCAGGTTGACGATGCCGAAGGCGTTGATCGCGCCGAGAGCGATGCCGATGAGGAGCGTGATGACGATCGAAGCCCAGATCGGCACGCCGCCCGCCAGCATCATGGCGATGATCGTGCTGGTGAGGCCGACGACCGCGCCCACCGACAGATCGATGCCCGCGGTGATGATGACGAAGGTCTGTCCGACCGCCATGATCGACCACATCGAATCCTGGCGCAGCAGGTTCTCGAAGTTCCCGAAGGTCGCGAAGCTGTCCGTCGAGACCGACAGCGCGAGCCACAGAACCACCAGCAAAGCCAGCAGCGTGAGATTGAGCAGGAAACCGAAGCGGTGGCTTTTCAGAGCCGCGCGCTTGGGCGCCGGTAGAGCGGCCGCACTGGTATCAGACACCGATGGCCTCCGAGAGGATGGTTTCGGGATGGGCGGCCTTCGCCTCGTGGCTCGCGACGATCGTGCCACGGCTGAAGACATGCAGCCGGTCGCTGAGGTCGTAAACCTCGGGAAGATACGACGAAATCAGGATGATGCCGGCGCCCGCCTTCAGCAGGGCCGCGAACACCTTGTAGATCTCGACCTTGGTGCCGACGTCGACCCCGACTGTCGGCTCGTCGAAGATGAAAAGCTCGGCGCCATGGTTCAGCCATTTGCCGACGACGATCTTCTGCTGGTTCCCGCCCGAGAGCGTGGCGGCCGGAACGGAGGCCGAAGCTGCGACGATACGGAGGTCGGCGATCTGCTTTGCCGCGTCCCGCCTCTCCGCACGGGTGTCGATGAGGCCCATCGGACTGATGCGGCTGAACACGGGCAGGTTGAGGTTGAAGCCGACGCCCATGTTCAGGCAGAGGCCCTGGTCGCGCCGGCTTTCCGGTACCAGCGCGATACCGCGTTCGATCGCGTCGCTCTCGTGCCGGATGACGGCGATCTCGCCTTTCAGCTTGACCTCGCCGGCAGTCCGCCTGGTGCGGCCGAACAGGCATTGGACGAATTCGCTGCGGCCAGCGCCGACAAGGCCGTAAAGCCCGACGACCTCGCCCCGGCGCACCGTCAACGAGACATCATGGAAGCCGGGACCGCTAAGGCCCGTCACCTCGAGCAGCATGTCGCCGGTGGGGATGTGTTCCTTGTAGTGCACCTCCTCGATGGTGCGGGCGACCATGTCGCGGATGAGTTCGCGCTCGTTGGTTTCCGCCACGACATGCGTCGCGACCTTCTGCCCGTCCCGGAGGACGGAAACGCGGTCGGCGAGCTGGAAGATCTCCTCCATGCGGTGGCTGATATAGACGATGGTGACGCCTTCCGCGTTGAGCCGGCGGATGAGCTTGAACAGTTTGTCCGTGTCCTGCCGCGTCAGATAGGCCGTCGGCTCGTCGAAGATGAGGAATTTGACGCCACGGGCGGCCGCCCGCGCCGTTGCCACCAGCTGCTGCTGGCCGATGGCGAGGTCGCCCAGGACGGCGCCGGCCGGCAGATCGAAGCCGAGATCGTCGAGCAGGCGCTGGGCCTCGGCGACCATGGCACGGTCCCGGAGAAGCCCGCCGTTGGTGCGCTCGTCGCCGAGGAAGATATTCGCGGCTACCGTGAGGTGGGTGCAGAGCACCACCTCCTGATGGACCGCGTTGATGCCGAGGCTGATGGCTTCCAGGGGGGAGGCGAGCGCGACCTCTTTTCCTTGGAACAGGATCGTGCCCGCCGTGCGGATATGCGCGCCGGTCAGAATTTTGATGAGCGTGGATTTGCCCGCGCCGTTCTCGCCGACGATGGCGTGGATTTCGCCCTCCCGGAACGTCAGGTCGACCTGCTTCAGGGCGTGGGTGCCGAGGAAGCGCTTGTCGACCTGGCGCAGCTCCAGGATCGGCGTATCGGGCGCGAGATTGTCCACGCGTTTCTCAGACCTTCGGGTTCAGCAGGGCCTGGGCGCGCGGCGTGTTGAGGTTGGCCGCGGTGATCGCCGTCACGCCGGTGTCGATCGACTTCGGCACCGCCTCGCCCTTGCTGGCCTTCAGGGCAATCTGCACGCCCTCATAGCCCATCCGATACGGGTCCTGAACGATCAGCGAATAGATCACGCCGCTCTTGAGGTCCGCGACCAGGTTCTTGTCGCTGTCGAAGCCGACCAGGGTGAGCGTCTTGTTGCCAGATTCCGAAAGCGCCTGGCTGGCACCTTCCACCATCTGCAGGTTGCTGGCGAAGACGCCGACGAGATGCGGATGCGCCGTCATGAGGTCGGTCATGATGTTGAGGCCCGTGGTCGGCTGGCCGTCGGCGATCCGGTTGGCGATGATCTTGATGTTCGGATACTTGGCGGCGATCTCCGACTTGAAGCCGGCGGCGCGCTGATCGAGCGAACCGACGCCCGGCAACGAGGTGATGATGGCGACCTCGCCCGCGGCCTTGCCCGTCTTCTCGATGATGCCCTGCGCCATCGTGTCCGCGGCCACCTTGCCGCCGGTGACGTTGTTGGTCGAGAGGAACGAGGTCCAGGCCGTCGTGTTGGCGGCGCTGTCGATGCCGATGATCTTGGTGTTCGCCGCGGCGGCGGTGATGGGCGCGCCGAGCGCCGTGTACTGAGTGGGTGCGATCACGATCGCGGCGGGGTTCTCGGACTCGGCGTTCTCAAGCGCGGTGATCTGGCCGGAAATGTCGGCCTCGCTCTGCGCGCCGAGCTCCGGCACCTTGATGTGCAGTTCCTTGCCCGCTTCGCGCGCGCCGGCCAGCACGATCTGCCAATACTGAGACGTCGTGTCCTTCACGATCACGGGGATCGTCTGCGCATGGGCTGGAGCGTTCCAGGCAACGAGCGCCGTCAGCAGGGTTGCCGCCATCAGGGTCTTGGTGAGCGTCTTCATCGGAGTTCCTCGGTTTTTTATGGAAGATCGGGCAGGTTGGATTCAGGTCAGGGCACGATCCAGATGAACGTAGCCTCCGTCTGGAATGAGCCATTGGCCTGTGGTGTGGGAGGCACGATCGGACAGGAGAAACACCGTTGTCGCGGCTATCTCCTCGCCTGTCGTCATTCGCGCGCCGAGCGGTATCTTGGCGGTGATGCGCTCAAGTTTCGCTTCCGGCTCGGGAAATGTCTTCAACCAGCGGTCATAGAGCGGCGTCATGACCTCGGCGGGCAGCACGGCGTTGACGCGAATACCGTCGGCCAGCAGCGAGGCCGCCCATTCACGCGTGAGACCGAGTTGCCCGGCCTTGGAGGCCGCGTAGCCGCTGGTATCGCCCTGGCCGGTCAATGCCGTCTTGGACGAGATGTTGACGATGCTGCCGCGGCTCCGGCGCAGATGCGGCAGACAGTAGTGGGCCATGGTGTAGCAATGGGTCAGGTTGCGGCGGACCGACTGCTCGAAGGCGGCAACGCCCGCTTCAAGCCCGATGCCGTCGTTCACCCCGGCATTGTTGACAAGGCCGTCGATGCGCCCAAAGCGCTCCGCCGTCTCAGCGATGGCGGCGGCGCAGGCGGCTTCGTCCGTCAATTCGACCGACAGGAAGCAGGCCTCGGGCCGCAGCGCCTGCAACGTCTCGATGAAGCCGGCAGGCGGCGCGGTGCGGCCGAAGACGACGGGAATGGCACCCTCCTCGGCGAGCGTCGTCGAGATCGCCGCCCCGATGCCTGAGGCGCCGCCGGTCACGATCACCACATGGTCGCGAAGTCCAAGGTCCAATTGTCGCGCTCCTTAGCCGCGGAATTCGTACTGCGCGAGCGATTCCGGGCGCATGGTGATGGAGAAGCCGGGATTTTTCGGCGGCAGGTAGGCGGCGTCGAGCACCTCGCACGGGTCGACGAAATGCTCGTGCAGGTGATCGACATACTCGATCACCCGGTCCTCCATCGTCCCCGAGATGACGAGATAGTCGATCATCGAGAGGTGCTGGACGTATTCGCACAGGCCGACGCCGCCGGCATGAGGGCAGACCGGCAGCTTGTAGCGCGCGGCCATGAGCATGATGGCGAGGATCTCGTTGACGCCGCCGACGCGGCAGCTGTCGATCTGCACGATGTCGATGGCCTCGCGCATGATGAACTGCTTGAAGAGGATGCGGTTCTGGCACATCTCGCCGGTCGCGATCTTGATCGGCGCTGCGCCCGCGCGGATGGCGCGATGCCCCTCCACGTCGTCGGGGCTGGTTGGCTCCTCGATGAACCACGGGTTGGCGAATTTGAGCCGGTCGAGCCAGGCGATCGCCTGATCGACCTCCCACACCTGGTTGGCGTCGATCATGAGGCGGCGGTCCGGCCCCATCACCTGCCGCACGATGCTCAGACGGCGGATGTCGTCGTCGAGATCGTGACCGACCTTGAGCTTTATGTGGTTGAACCCGTTCTCGACCGCGAGGTGGGCAAGCCGCTCGAGTTTTTCGTCGCTATAGCCGAGCCAGCCGGCCGAGGTGGTGTAGCAAGGGTAGCCGTGGGCATTCAGATAATCCCGGCGCCGGGCCTTGCCGCGGGCGGCATCGGTGAGGAAGTCGATCGCCTCCTCCGGCTTGATGCAATCGGTGATGTAGCGGAAGTCGATCGCGCGGACGAGTTCGTCCGGGCCCATGTCGGAGACGAGGCGCCAGAGAGGCTTGCCCTCGGCCTTGGCCCAGAGATCCCAGACGGCGTTGACGACCGCACCGGTGGCGAGGCCGATAGCCCCCTTGTCCGGCCCGATCCAGCGCAGCTGGCTGTCCCCGGTCACGTGCCGCCAGAAGCGGCCCGGGTTTTCGCGGATCCAGTCGAGTTCCAGACCGACGACACGGCCGGTCAGCGCGCGAATGGCGGCGCAGACGATCTCGTTGCCGCGGCCGATTGTGAAGGTGAGGCCATGGCCCTGCAGGCCGTCCGTGTCGGTATCCAGGATCACGTAGGCGGCTGAATAATCCGGGTCGGGGTTCATGGCGTCCGACCCATCGAGCTTGGCTGAGGTCGGGAACCGGACGTCGATCGTGCGAAGGCCCGTGATGCGGGTCACCGGCTCGTCCAGCCCAAACTCGTCGTGAAGGCGCGTCCGCCGCGAAGCGTCATGCCCAACTCCTCCCATCCCGCCGTTTGTCGGCGTTATCAAACCCGAAATCCCTGAAGAAAGGACTAATGGCCGGACCACTTGCGATGTGTTGTAGTGCGATCGTGAAGGCGTGCCAAGTGGAACGAACGGGTAGAAGAGAATGGCGCTGGAAGCCATCCAAAGCAGGCGGCTTTATAGCCAGATCGCAGATCGGCTCTGCGACCTGATCCGGCGTGGCGACTACCCGCCGGGCAGCTACCTTCCTTCCGAGCGGGAACTGGCGGCGACCCTCGAGGTCAGCCGGTCCTCCGTGCGGGAGGCGCTGATCGCGATGGAGGTACTGGGGCTGGTCACTGTACGCGTCGGGGCGGGCGTCGCGGTGCTGCGGGTGCCGGACGACGCCGCGGGCGCCGACGTCATGGACCGGGTGATGCGGATGAGCCAGTCGGGCCCGGACCCGGAGTTGCCGGTGACGCTCGATCTTTCGCTGGAGATCCCGCCGTTCTCCCTGTTGCAGGCCCGGCGTCTGGTGGAGCCGGAGACGGCGGCGCTGGCGGCGGAGAATGCCTCGCCGGCTCAGATCGACGGTCTGCGCGCGGCGTTCGAGCGTAACCTGCGGGACAACCGGGAAGGGTCGCGCACTAATCCAGGCGACCGGCAGTTCCACATCGGAATCGCGCAGGCGAGCGGCAATCCGGCCTACGAGATGCTGATGACGCTGCTGCTCGGGCACCGGTACGGGGCGATGTTCCAGCGGCTGCAAGGCCTTTACACGCCCGAGGACATGCCGTTCCGCTCGGAGCAGGAACACTGGGAGATCCTGAAGGCGATCGTGGCGCGTGACACAGAGGCGGCACGGAGCCGGATGGCGTTGCACCTGGATGCCGTCATCGCGATCTTCGCGCGGGAGTAGCCTAGGCTAGAACCGCGGAGGCCAGAGCTGCGGGTCGCCTTGCCAATCGCCGCGCATGTT
This sequence comes from Acidisoma sp., assembly GCF_965199065.1. Lineage (NCBI taxonomy): Bacteria > Pseudomonadati > Pseudomonadota > Alphaproteobacteria > Acetobacterales > Acidocellaceae > Acidisoma > Acidisoma sp. The sequence continues at coordinate 1,641,698 of NZ_CBDAQN010000003.1, forward strand.
TTTCGAGGCAGTGCCATGAGGCGGCTCCCGCGATCCAGGACAGGATCACGGCCGTGAGCGCCATCCGGTAAGGTCCGAAGCCCGGACGGTAATGGCGGGTCAGTTGCTCTATGGGCCAGCCGTAGACGTAGATGCCGTAGGAATAATCCTCCACCCACGCCGGCAGCGGCAGCTTGCGGGCGAAGCCCAGCATCATCACCCCGTAGGCGATGAACCCTCCGGCAAAGAGTTCGAAATTGGGACCGCCCGCCGACAGGTAGGTTGCGAGCAACATGAGACCGAGCAGACCCCAGCTCATGGGCACGTCTGCCCGGTTGACATAGAAAAGAGCGCCGATCGCGAAGAACGCCGCGATGCTCAGGTTCCCGCTATACGTGCCGAGGAACGGCAGGCGGCCGGGCAGGACGATCCCGATCAGCACGAGGCCAAGGATCGCCACATTGGCGGCTTGCCTGTGCGCCAAGATCCCGGCCGCGCCAAGGATGGCGACGAGGAGGTACAGCCGGACTTCCGCGAACAGGGTCCAGATGCTCCCGTTGACGACGGTGCCGTACGTTTTGCTGACGGTGAGAACGACGCCCGGCAGATCGGACTGGGCATACAGGAAGAGCCCGTTCGCCTTCAGATACTGCCAGCTCTCCGGCGATGTCAGGAACTGGCGGAGCGGCAGCGTGGTCATGCACGCTCCCAGAAGCAGCATGAGCAAGAGGCAAAGCCAGAAGGCGGGAACGATGCGCATGAAGCGGGCCATGAGAAACGCACCCAGGTCGCGGCGCTTGTCGTAGCTGCCGACCACCATGTAGCCGCTGATGACGAAAAAGATGCTGACGCCGACATCCCCCGAATAGCGGTAATGGGCGTAGCGGGAGATCACCTCGATGCAGCTCGCGCAGGGGGCGCCGAGTGCGAAAGCGTGGCCGTAAATCACCAGAGAGGCTGCCGTCAGCCTGAGAACCAGGAAATTGTTCGTTTTGTCGCTCTGACGGATTTTCGACAGATACGCCAGACTGACCACGTGCCGGACGCTCCCGTTGCTACATCGATACTAATGGGCGCCTGTGGAGAAGTCTATCGAGCCCAGTCGTCTCGGGCAGCACCTTGCGGGACGGAGGCGGTGGCGCGACAAGCGATGGGCACAGGGAGCCTGCCGCCATGTCCATATCTGCCGACCTCGACCGCGTGCTGGCCGCGCTACCCAGCCGCTACATAGGTCCCGGCGGCGCCGTCGCCGTGCTCCGCGATGGCGAGGTCCTCGAGCGCCACTGCTGGGGATGGGCCGACGCCGAGCGCCGCATCCCCTTCACGCCCCTGACCATGAGCCTGATCTGCTCCATCTCGAAGCAGTTCACCTGCGGTCTGATGCTCGACCAATTCCCTGACCCCACCGTCCTCAACGACGACCTCCGCCGCCGTCTGCCGGCGCTCGACGAGGGTGTGCCAACCATCCTCGACCTCGCCCACAACCAATCCGGGCTGCGCGACTACTGGGCCGTCGCCATGCTGTATGGCGCGCCCGTCGAGGGCACGTTTGGCCTCAAGGAAGCCGACCGTATCATCAGCCGCACGCGGAGCCTGCATTTCGCCCCCGGCACCCGCTACTCCTACTGCAACCAGAATTTCCGGCTCATCTCCGACCTCATCGAGCAGCGCACCGGCGAGGCCTTCGGCGACCTCCTCCGTCAGCGGATCTTCGACCACGCGGGGATGCCCTATGCCCGGCTGAACGCGGACACCTCCGCCGTCCCGGGTGGGACGGTGGGCTATGAGGGCACGCTCGCCACAGGTTTTCGCGCTGCGGTCAACAACATCCACTGGACGGGTGACGCCGGCATCGCCGCCTGCCTCGAGGACATGATCGCCTGGGAGCAGTTCATCGACGCGACGCGGGACGATCCGGAGGCCCTCTACAGCCGCATCGCGGCCCCTGTGACCTTCCGCGACGGCGCACCCGCCGCCTACGGCTTCGGCCTCGCCCGCTCGCAGTTCTTCGGCCATGCCGCCACCTGCCACGAGGGCGGATTGCGTGGCTTCCGCAGCTTCCGCGTCTATGTGCCCGAGGCGCGCATCTCGGTGGTCACGCTCTTCAACCACATGGCTGACCCTCGGGGTCCGGCCGTGGATGTGCTCGCGGCTCTGCTCGACGCGCCGGGTGGTGTCGAACACGCCGCTGCGGGTGCCGTGGCCCCAAGCCTCGCGGGGCATTACCTGGAGCCCGAGAGCGGCATCGCCGTGCGGATCGAGACCGCCCCCGACCATCGGCTTCGCCTCCAGTTCGGACACGGCAGCGACCTGCTCTCGCCCACCGCCGATGGCGACTATCTCTCCGCCACCGTGCGCCTGCACCATGACGATGCCGGCGTGTGGATGACGCGCCCGCACGAAAACCTCTCCTCGCTGCTGACGCCTTGGGAGGGCGAGAGCGCCCCGGACATCGAGGGCGTCTTCCGCTCGGCGGAACTCGGGGCGGAGATCACCTGCGTCTCGGCTGGCGGGGCGCTCTACGGCGCCTTCTCGGGAATGCTTGGCCAAGGGGCGATGCAGCCGCTGCAGCCTTACGGGCCCGACACGTGGCTGCTGCCCTGCCCGCGTGCGCTGGACTACAGCGCGCCCGGCGACTGGACCCTGCGCTTCAGCCGGGATGAAACCGGCCGTGTCGATGGCGTCACCGCCGGCTGCTGGCTGGCGCGGGGGATCGGCTACAGCCGTGTCTAGGGTTCAGAGACCCTTGAAGGCCGGCTTCCGCTTCTCGATGAAGGCGGCCATGCCTTCCTTCTGATCCTCGGTGGCAAACGCGGCATGGAACAGCCGCCGTTCCTCCCGCACGCCCTGGGCCAGCGGCGTCTCGTAGGCCGCGTCCACCAGCTCCTTCGCGAGCTGAACCGCGACCGGCGACAGACCGGCGATCTTGCCAGCCACCGCGCGCGCCTCGTCGAGCAGCTTGTCGGCGGCTACCACGCGGCTGACGAGGCCGGCGCGCTCGGCCTCCGCTGCGTCGATCATCCGGCCGGTGAGGATCATCTCCATCGCTTTCGCCTTCCCGATGGCGCGCGGCAGGCGCTGGGTGCCTCCGGCGCCAGGGGGAATGCCCAGCGTGATCTCGGGTTGCCCGAACCGCGCGGTGTCGGCCGCGAGGACGATGTCGCACATCATCGCCAACTCGCAGCCGCCGCCGAGCGCATAGCCCGCGACCGCGGCGATCACGGGGGTCCGGCAGCGCGCCACCGCCTCCCAGTTCCGGGTGATGAAGTCCTCCGCCATCGCCTCCGGAAAAGTCTTCGTTGCCATCTCGCGGATGTCGGCTCCCGCCGCGAAAGCCTTTTCCGAGCCGGTGAGAATGATCGCTCGCGTGCCAGGGTCGGCGTCGAGCGCCGGGATGACGAGGCTGAGTTCGTCCATCATCGCGCCGTTGAGAGCATTGAGCGCCGCCGGGCGGTTGAGGCGGATGATCGCATACCCCTCCTCCCGCTCCAGGATCAGGCAGGTGAGGGCCAAGGTCGAAAGGTCCGCCGTCTTGGGCTGCATCGTCTAGCCTCCTCGTTGGGCGGCGTTTCTTCGCCGTCCCCTATGCATGTCTTAACATGCGGGCTCGGTTGACACCTCGGGGGTCGAGGGGCAGCCTGCGCGGCCCGCGCCTTTTGAGACCGAGGCGCCGGGACGAGACGAAGGAATAAGCAGTCATGGCCAGCAACGACAACGACACCGGCCCGAAGCGCCTGAGAAGCCGCCGCTGGTTCGACAACCCCTCCGATCCGGCCATGACCGCGCTCTATCTCGAACGCTACATGAACTTCGGCCTCACCCGCGCCGAACTACAGGGCGACAAGCCGATCATCGGCATCGCCCAGACCGGCTCCGACCTCTCGCCCTGCAACCGGCATCACCTCGATCTCGCGGTCCGGGTGAAGGACGGCATCCGCGAGGCAGGCGGCGTGCCGCTGGAGTTCCCCTGCCATCCGATCCAGGAGACGGGCAAGCGCCCGACCGCCGCGCTCGACCGCAACCTCGCCTATCTCAGCCTCGTCGAGGTGCTGCACGGTTATCCGTTGGATGGCGTCGTGCTCACGACCGGCTGCGACAAGACCACGCCCGCCTGCCTGATGGGCGCGGCGACCGTGAACATCCCGGCCATCGTGCTCTCGGGCGGCCCGATGCTGGACGGCTGGTTCAAGGGCAAGCTCGCTGGCTCCGGCACCGTCGTCTGGCACGCGCGCAAGCTCTATGCCGAGGGTGAGATCGGCTACGAGGAGTTCATGCAGATGGTGTCGGCCTCGGCGCCCTCCATCGGCCATTGCAACACCATGGGTACCGCCAGTTCGATGAACGCGCTGGCCGAGGTGCTCGGCATGTCGCTGCCGGGCTGCTCAGCCATCCCCGCGCCCTACCGCGAGCGCGGGCAGATGGCATACGAGACCGGACGCCGGATCGTCGGCATGGTGCACGAGAACCTCCGCCCCTCCGACATCATGACCAAGACGGCCTTTGAGAACGCCGTGGTGGCGGCGGCGGCGCTCGGCGCCTCCTCGAACTGCCCCATCAGCATGGTGGCGATCGCCCGGCACATGGGCGTCGATCACACCCTGGAGGATTGGCAGCGCCTCGGGCCGCAGATCCCGCTTCTGGTCGATATGCAGCCGGCCGGGCGCTACCTCGGCGAGTCCTTTCACCGCGCCGGCGGCGTGCCGTCGGTGATGAAGGAGCTGCTGGCCGCCGGAAAGATCGACGGCTCGGCGCTGACGGTCACCGGTCGCTCGATCACCGAGAACCTGACGGACAAGCCGGAGGGCGACCGCGAGGTCATCCGCGCCTATGCCTCGCCGTTGCGCGAGGAGGCCGGCTACATCGTGCTCTCCGGCAACATCTTCGACACGGCGGTGATGAAGACCAGCGTCATCGACATCGAGTTCCGCGAGCGTTTCCTGAGCGACCCAGAGCATCCCAACGTCTTCCTCGGCAAGGCGGTCATCTTCGAGGGACCGGAAGATTATCATGCGCGGATCGAGGACCCGAACCTCGGTGCGGACGAGGATAGCGTGCTCATCATCCGTAACGTCGGTCCGGTCGGCTATCCCGGCAGCGCCGAGGTGGTGAACATGCAGCCGCCGGCCGTCCTGTTGAAGCGCGGCGTCAACGCGCTGCCGACGATGGGCGACGGGCGGCAGTCCGGCACCTCCGGCAGCCCGTCGATCCTCAACATCTCCCCCGAGGCGGCGGTGGGCGGCGGCCTCGCCCTCCTCAAGAACGGCGACCCGATCAGCATCGACCTCAACCGCCGCCGGGTGGACGTGCTCATCCCGGAGGCCGAGATGGCGGCTCGCCGTGCCGCCTGGATCCCGCCGGTGCTCGACAACAAGACGCCGTGGGAAGAGATCTACCGCAGCATGGTGGGCCAGATGGGCACCGGCGCCTGCCTGGAGCCCGCGACCCAGTATCTCGACATCATCGAGCGGCGCGGGGAGTCTCGCAACAACCACTGAGGTTGCGGCGCGATGCCGCTTCGCCGCCGACCCTAGCCCCTCGTGTCGCCTCTTATCCTGCTGATCCTCATCACCACCCTGATCCGGGTGGTGATGGGATGGGCGCTCGGCCTCGGCATCGACGAGACCTACATGGTCGCGGCGAGCCGTCACCTCGAGCTCTCCTATTACGATCACCCGCCGATCGCCTGGTGGCTGACCCATGCCGCCATGGCGCTCTCAGGCTCCCAGGCCTCCGTCATCGTGCGGCTGCCCTTCATCCTGCTTTTCGCCCTCTCGACCTGGCTCATGGCGCGGATCACCTCCCGCCTGTTCGATAGCGACCGCGCCGGCTTCTGGGCCGCGTTCATCCTCAACCTCTCGCCGGTCTATGCCGTAACGGGCGGCGGTTGGGTGCTGCCCGACGGGCCGCTCGACTGCGCGCTTCTCGGCTTCCTGCTGTTCTCGCTGCAAGCCACCGGGCTTGTCGCCGGTGGCCGCCCATGGGTGGACTGGCTCGCCGCCGGAGCCTGCGCCGGCCTCGCCATGCTGTCGAAATACAACGGCGTGCTCGTGCTGGCCGGATTGCCGGTGTTCCTGGCAACCACAGCCACGGGACGCCTCTGGCTGCGGCGGCCGCAGCCTTGGGTCGCTGGACTGCTGGCCGTGATCCTCTTCACGCCGGTAATCTTCTGGAACGTGGAGCACCACTGGGCCTCCTTCGCTTTCCAGGGAGACCGCGCCGGCGGCCTGCGCTTCCGGCCGCTGGCGCCGCTCGGCGTCTGGGGTGGGGAGGCGCTGTTCGTGCTGCCCTGGATCTGGGTGCCGCTCATCCTGCTCTGGCTCGCGGCACTGCGGCGGGGTCCGGCGGAACCTCGCGGCTGGCTGCTCGCCCTGCTGGCAGCGGCACCGATCCTGTTGTTCGCCCTCGTCTCGATCTGGTCGTCCGACCACATCCTCTATCACTGGTCGGCTCCCGGCACGCTGATGCTGTTTCCGCTGCTTGGTGTCGAAATCGCGCGGCGGTTGGAACGGGGCGCCCCGCGCCTGCGCCGCGGGATCGTGGCGACGGCGGCCCTGCTGGTATTCGCGCTCGTGCTGACAGGCACGCAGATGCGGCTGAACTGGGTTACGGCCTTGGCGGGGCCGAGCTTCCTGGCTCGTGCCAAAGATGTGGCTGGCGGCGTCAACTGGACTGGCCTTCGCCCCCAACTCGAAGCGCGGGGGCTGCTTGCGGCTCCGGGGCTGGTGGTGGCGGTGACGAAATGGAACGATGCTGGCAAGGTTGACTACGCGCTCGGCGGCAGCCTCCCGGTGGTGGTGCTGGCGGCCGATGCCCGAGAATACGGCGTGTTTGCCCCGGCGGACCGATACATCGGCCATCCGATGCTAATCCTTATGTCCAGTAGCAATGGAGCCGCCGATGCCTCTCGTATGGCGTCCCTGTTCGACCGTGTTACAGTTTTGCAACCTTTGGTCATTTACTTCGGCGGATTTCCTCTTCTGAAACTCTCTGTTCTGAAAGGTGAAGGATTTCATGGCTTAGCGATGGTCAAAGGCGTTAAGTAAAGATAACACTCCCGGGCACGGGTGTGCATTGCCTATCCTTAACGACTACGTCTAATCCTCTTTAGCGAAAGTGGAGTTGGCCTTGGACACGCACCTTTCCCACCAGTTGACCGCGACCGAGCGGCCCTCGCGCGAAGAGGCCGAAGAAGCCGTCCGCATACTCCTGCGCTGGGCAGGGGAAGACCCAAGCCGTGAAGGCCTGCTCGACACGCCGGCGCGTGTGGCCCGTGCCTACGAAGAGTATTTCGGTGGATATGCAGTGGATCCGGTGGCCCTGCTGGCCCGCACATTCGCCGAAACGGACGGCTACGACGAGATCGTCCTCCTGCGCGATATCCGGTTCGAAAGCTTCTGCGAGCACCACATGGCGCCGATCATCGGTCGCGCCCATGTCGCCTATCTGCCGCGCACCCGCGTCGTCGGCATCAGCAAGCTGGCGCGCGTGGTCGATGCCTATGCGCGGCGCCTACAGATCCAGGAGAAGATGACGGCGCAAATCGCCAATACGCTGGATGAGGTGCTGCAGCCGCTCGGCGTCGCCGTGGTGATCGAGGCGACGCATCAATGCATGACAACCCGCGGCGTTCACCGGCCTGGAACGAGCCTGGTGACGAGCCGGATGCTCGGAGCCTTCCGCAACGATCCTGGCACGCGCCGGGAGTTTCTTGCGATGATCCAGCGGCCGGGCATCGGTGCCGGCTCCGAGGGCTAGGCCGGCCTAGCCCGCCGGGGCGCGGTCAAGGCGCTTGGCGATGGCGGGGTCGGCAGGGCCTGCGCCGGATCGAGCGCCCTAGGCCGTCCGGGTCGACGCCTTGACGAAGATACTAAGCCGGCAGCGTTCGACGTCGTCCTGAGTAAGCCCCGCAGACTGCTCGTCACTCATGAAGGTCAGTCTCCGTCGGGTTGGAGAAGAACCACATTGCTCTCTCCCACCTCCAGGATCTCGATCGCGTCCCCTACCGCCACGCGCCCGGGGCCGTCCGGGATGAGGTTCTGCCCGAACATGACGCCGTCCGCCGTCCGCCGGATACGGCCCAGCGTTCGCAACGGCTCGGTTTTGTCGGGGCGCTCGCCCGTGATCTGGTCGACGGTCGTGACGGCGCACCGGGCGCAAGGCTTGGCGACACGAAACTCCACCTCGCCGATGCGGATGCGTCGCCAGCGATCCTCTGCCCATGCGGGGACGCCGTTCATCACGATGTTGGGCCTGAAGCGCGTCATGCCGATCGGGCTCGGCAAGGCAGTATTCAGCGCCTCGAGCGAAGCCGTATTGGCAAGAAGAACCGGGAAGCCGTCGCTGAAGAGCACGCGGTCGTCAGGCGTCGCATAATCAGGATCCACGGGCCGTGCATATGGGTCGGCGAGATACACGAGCCCGCAGGCGAGACCGAGCTGCTCGCTCAGCCAGTTGGCGACCTCCGGCCCCGCGTCGAGCGCCGGCACCTCGCTGCTCCAGACGAGGACCTGCCGCCGTTCGGCCGCAGACCCGGGAACCGGCACCCGCAGGCCGCCATCGGCCTCGGCTCCATTTTCGTGAGCAGAGGCATTGGCCAAGGTCAGTCCATCCGCCGTCGCCCGGGCGTCGATGCGCGCCATCGCGGGCAGTTCCCGCTGGGTGATGAACTTGCCATCCGGCTTCACCACCATCCAGCGCCGATCGTGATCCAGCCCCCAGATGGCGACATCGGAGGCCGGCAGCGAAGTGCCGCGCAGAGCCTTGACCGGGTAGATCCGTATATCCTCGACCGTGACTGTCATGGCGCAAGCTCCGGCACCCGCTCGAGCAGGGCGCGGGTCAGTTCCTCCCGGCGCTCGAGCAAGCTGCGATACCAGCGCAGTCGGTCGGCCACACCGTAGGCGTCCATCCGCGTCCCGGCGACCACGGCCCGCGCCGCATCGCCGATCGAGACGCCAAGGCTCGGCGTGGTCGCGAGCCGGATGATTTTCTCGTAGAGATCGGCGTCGCTGCGGAAGATGAGGCCGGTTACGCCGTCTTCGATGGAGTCCTCGTAGACGACGGGGCTCGCGAGCGGCACCACGCGGGAGGCTCCCGCCTCGATGAATTTCAGGTCCGACTTTGCCCGGTTGAAGGGCGTGTCCCGCAGCGGCATGAAGCTGATCTCCGACTGCGACAGCAACCGCGTGTAGGTCGGGTAGTCGCAGGTCGGGGTGAAGGACTTGTGCGGGGTCTCCAGCGCGTCGAAGAACTGCTGGTCGTGCACGACCTCGACGTGCAGCCGCGCCTCGAGCACGGAAAGCGCCGCATTGATCGCGGGCATGAAGGGCTGCCAGTCCGGCTGCCGGTTGATGGCGCCGAAGAACAGGGTGACCTTTCCCTCAGAGGCAAAGTTCACCACCTCCTGCAACTGGGAGACGCCGTTGCGGAAGACCGCGACCTCCGGGTTCTGTTCGCGGAGTGTCTCGGCGAGCACCTCCGTGCTCGTCTGCACCGCATGCGCCGCCCGGAAGTTCATCAGGCTGTCGTCGCGCAGCTCCGGCATGAAATCCGGACGGTCGTCGAACTCGGTGACGACGAGGAAACCGCGTTGCAGAAGGTTGCGGAAGAAAAGAACCCCGTTCTCTCCCAGCAGCAGCGGCCGGTGCAGGACGCAGATGCCCGGCAGCCGATCGGTCGGCGGCGGAAAGCTGTCGATGTCGCCCACCTGGATCACCGTCGACGGATCGGACTTCAGCGCCCTGAGCGGCTGCAGCACGCGAATGTCGCTGACACCGCCGTAAGGCTTCAGCATGGTCGAGCGGATGGCGAGGGGCGGCGTCGGCGTCTTCCGCGCGCGCCAGATGAACTGCATCGGCGTCGAGCGGGCGAGAAAGCTTTCGCGGGAGACGCCGAGCGTGGCCAGCCCGTCCTTCAGCATGTCGGCCAGGGCCTCGGCGCCCTGCTGGTCGAAGATCCGGGGCGAGACGTCGCAGAGCTGAAGGCCCGTCTCCATCAGCGCCTTTTCCATGGTGGCGAGGGTGAACCACCGCAGATGCGTGCGATCGAGCACGCCTCGATCCTCGTAGTCGAAGGTGCCGTTGATGAGCTTGAGGATAACGCTCCAATGGGCAACGTTCGGCACGCAGATCAGCATGACGCCGCGCGGACTGAGCAGCGCCGCATGCTCCCGCATGACGCGCCAGGGGTCGCGCAGATGCTCCAGAACGTCGCCGTAGATGATGCAGTCGTAGCCGCCCGGCACCTCGAACGGCAGCGGATCGTTCTCGATGTCGAGGCAGGCGGCTTCCGTCAGCCGGGTCGCCGCGACACGGACGGCGGCTATGTCGTTATCCACGCCAATGACGCGCGCGCGAGGATTGCGTCGCCGGTAAAGGGCGCCGAGCATCCCCTTGTGGCAGCCCACGTCGAGCACGACGTCCGCATCGAGCGGAATACGATCGATCAGGTCGGGGTTGGGAACGTCCGGATAATCGGACGGAGTTCCCGTCATATGAGACACGGCCAAATCTAATCCTCCCCGCCGGCGAAGCGGCCTGTCCACCGCGGCATTTGCGATCCGGCCCTGGTCCGCCCGCGCCATCGGCCGCTCATGGTGCAGTGCATGATAAACCTGCATGGGTGCGTTGGCGCCGCTTTCCTTTGCAGCATCCAGGGTTAACGCGCAAATACCCTCCGCTTCCAACAACATCAGGAGGCCGTATCTTGGACGCGCCTACTTCCGCCCAGACCTCCCCCACGGGCCGCATGTCCGGCTCCCCCAGCACAATCGTCACCGCCATTTCCGGCGACGGCATCGGGCCTGAGGTCATGCGCGCCGTTAAGCGCGTGCTTGCCGCCGCAGGTGCGAGGATCGATTGGGAGGATGCCGAGGCAGGCGCCGCAATCTTCAAGCGCGGTATTGCCTCCGGCTGCCCCCAGGACACTCTCGACTCGATCGCGCGCACCGGCGTTGTGTTGAAGGGTCCGCTCGAGACCCCCGTCGGTTACGGCGAGAAATCGGCCAACGTCACGCTGCGCAAGTTTTTCGAGCTCTACGGCAACATCCGACCGGTCCGCGAACTTCCCGGCATCCGCACGCCATTCTCCGGGCGCGGCATCGACCTCGTCATCGTGCGTGAGAACGTCGAGGACCTTTATACCGGCATCGAGCACATGCAGAGCGCCGGCGCCGCCCAGTGCCTCAAGCTCATCACCGAGCCGGGCTGCGAGCGCATCATCCGCCTCGCCTTCGCGCTGACCCAGGCCGAGAGCCGCCACAAGCTGGCCTGCGCGACCAAGGCCAACATCATGAAGATGACCGAGGGCATGATGAAGCGCGTCTTCGAGCGCGTCGCCCCGGAGTATTCCGACATCCAGGCCTCGCACATCATCATCGACAACTGCGCCCATCAGCTGGTGATCGCGCCCGAGCAGTTCGACGTGATCGTGACCACCAACATGAACGGCGACATCATCAGCGATCTGGCGGCGGGGCTGGTCGGAGGCTTGGGCGTCGCGCCCTCGTCCAACATCGGCGACAGCGCGGCGATGTTCGAGGCGGTGCATGGCTCGGCGCCGCAGATCGCAGGGCGCGACCTCGCGAACCCCACGGCGCTGTTGCTCTCCTCGGTCATGATGCTGCGGCACATCGGCGACTTCGCCGTGGCCGAAGCCGTCGAGCAGGCGCTGCTGGTGACGCTGGAAGAGGGCCGCAACCTGACCGGCGACATCGCGGCGCGCGGAACCGGCGTCGGCACCACGGCTTACACGGACCAGGTCATCGCCAATCTCGGGCGGGTCAGCAGCCAGCCCTCGCGGCAGTACCACCCGCTGACGCTGCCGGTCTGGCCCAAGGGCGTCTGGCACCATGAGTCCGATAGCCGGATCATGATGGGTCTCGATGTGTTCATCGAGAGCGATCATGACCCCGAGCAGCTGGCGGCCTCGTTGCAGGCGGCGACCGAGGGCACGGACTTCACCCTCAAGATGATCGAGAACCGTGGCGTTCAGGTATGGCCCGCCAATACCGGACGACCCTTCCTCGTCGATCTGTTCCGGTGCCGCTTCCTGCTGGGGACGCCGAGCGAGGGCGCACCCCGCGAGATCGCGCATCTGATGGAGCGGCTGACCGCCGAGCATCACTGGATGCATGTGGAGAAGCTGCAACGTTTCGACGGGCTGGACGGCTACACCCGCGCGCAGGGCGAAAACTAGCCGTCAGGCGTGGCGGGTCGCCGATCGCTCCAGCCTGACACGGGCGGGGTCCGTGGGTTCAACCCAGGCCCGCCGCGTCACCGCCCTCGCCACCCAGACGCCAACCCGGTAAGGGCGGCCATCGACGAGCGCCCGGACGCGTTGCAACTCATAGGCGGAGCCTTCGTAGGCGATCAGGCGCAGGTGAGCCGTGGCGGTCAGCCGGGCGACGAAGCCCGCGACTTCCGAGCCCGGGCTACGGATCACAGAGGCATACCGGGCGCGCCAGGCGCCAATGTGCACGCGCGACCAGCCCGGCAGCCGCGCCGGCCGCACTGTCTGGCCGATGCGCGGGTCGCCCGCAATCTGGCCCAAAAGGACCGGATCGCGCAGCGAACCATAGAGAAAGATTAGCACGGTGCCGCAGTCACGGCGCCGGTGAACGCATCAATGCCCGGAGGAAGCAGCGTCGAAATCCGGCGCCGCAATGCCGGATGCTTCCAGCTGCGTCACCAGATCGGCCTTGAGCCGCTCCAGACCCTCGGGGTCCTTCGCCTCGGCACGCGCGACGAGAACCGACTGCGTGTTCGACGCGCGGAGCAGCCACCAGCCGTCCTCCGTCTTCACCCGAACGCCGTCGGTCTCGGAAACCGCGGCGCCCGCTTTCCTCAGCCGGGCCGCAACCTCGCCGATGACCGCGAACTTCCGCACGTCGTCGCACTCGAAGCGCAGCTCCGGCGTGTTGATGACGCTCGGCAATGCATCGTGCATCTCTGCAAGGCTCAGGGGCGAGCGGGCGACGATGCCGGCAAGGCGCACGGCGGCGTAGAGCGCGTCGTCGAAGCCGTACCACTTGTCGGCGAAAAAGACGTGACCCGACATCTCGGCGGCCAGAGGCGAGCCTGTCTCGGCCATCTTCGCCTTGATGAGGCTATGGCCGGTCTTCCACATGAGCGGCGACCCGCCGGCCCGCTCGATCTCGTCGAACAGCACCTGGCTCGCCTTCACATCCGAGATGATGATGGCGCCGGGGTGCGTCTTCAGCACGTCCCGGGCGAGGATGACCAGCAGCTGGTCGCCGAAGAGGACGTTGCCGTTGCCGTCGACGGCGCCGATGCGGTCGGCGTCGCCGTCGAAGGCGATGCCGAGGTCGGCCGCGGTGCCCTTGACGGCTGCGATGAGCGCCTCGAGGTTCTTCGGCACCGTCGGGTCAGGATGGTGGTTCGGGAAATGACCGTCGATCTCGGGGAAGATCACCGTGTGATCCCCCGGGATGTGCTTGACGAGTTCCTGGAGGACCTCGCCCGCGGCGCCGTTCCCGTTGTCCCAGACGATCTTGAGCTTCTGCTCGCCGCCGTCCCAGTCGCGCGCCAGCCGGGCCACGTAGTCGGCTTGAAGGTCCACCAGCTCGTCATGGCCGGTTGTCGCATCGACAACATCCCCTGCGGCCGAGAGACGCCCAAGCTCCAGGATGTCCTTCCCGAAGAACGGCTTCTTGCCGATCATCATCTTGAAGCCGTTGTATTCGGGTGGATTATGGCTGCCCGTGACCATGACTGCGCCGTCGGTGCCGCGCGTGAAGGCGGCGAAATAGAGCAGCGGGGTCGGGCCGCGGCCAACCCGCAGCACGTTGATGCCCGAAGCTTTCAGCCCCTCCACCAGCGCCTTCTCCAGCTCCGGCGAGTGGGTCCGCCCATCGTAGCCGACGGCGACGATGTTGCCGCCCGAACGGGCGACGATGCTGCCGAAGGTCCGGCCGATCGCGAAGCCGTCCTCGGGGTTGAGCGTTTTGCCGACAACGCCGCGGATGTCGTATTCGCGAAGCGAGGTGGGGTGGAAGCTGTGGGAGAAGGGCATCGGACGTCCTAACGAAATTTCTTAGGTGTATTTCTTGAGGAAGTTCCGCACGTCGCCGGCCAAGTCCGGCCTCGCCAAACTAAACGCTATCTGCGCCTCCAGGAAGCCTACCTTGTCGCCGCAGTCGAACCGCTCGCCCTCGAAACGCAGGCCGTGAAACGGCGATTGGCCGATCAGCTTCGCCATCGCGTCCGTCAGCTGCACCTCGTTGCCGGCGCCGCGCTCCATCATGGATAGGAACTCGATGACCTGCGGCATCAGAATGTAGCGTCCGATGATGGAGAGGTTCGAGGGCGCCACCTCCGGCTTTGGCTTTTCGACCAGCCCGGTGACTTCCACCAGACGTCCGTCGTCCGATCCGATCCTGAGAATACCGTAGCGGTTCGTCTGGTCGTGCGGCACTTCCACAACGGCAACGACGCTGCCCTCGGTCTCCTGGTAGGCCTTTGCCAGCTGCTCCATGCAGGGTGTCTTCGACAGCACAAGGTCATCCGGCAACAGGATGGCGAAGGGCTCGTCGCCGATGAAGGTCCGGGCGCACCAGATGGCATGGCCAAGCCCGAGGGGCTCCTGCTGCCGCACCGTGGTGATGGCGCCGGGCTGAAGCCGGTCATGCTCGAGCTGAGACAGCGCTTCCAGCTTGCCGCGCTCCCGGAGCGTCGCTTCAAGCTCATACGAGACATCGAAGTGGTCGATGAGGGCAGTCTTGCCGCGACCCGACACCATGCAGAACTGCTCGATGCCAGCGGCGCGCGCCTCATCGACGGCGTATTGGATAAGGGGCCGGTCGACGACCGTCAGCATCTCCTTCGGCATCGCCTTGGTCGCCGGCAGGAAGCGGGTTCCCAGACCAGCAACGGGGAGCACCGCTTTACGTAACGGCTTAGCAGTCATCATCGACCTCGTATCTTAAATAACGGGGCGCACTTAGGCTCGATTCACATCCAGAAAGCAACAAGCGGTTCCGCACCACGGAGGTCTAGGCGCCCTGCTGCTTTCTCGGTGCCTCCCATATTACGTTTAGACACACTCTGCCGAGGTTTATCTGTGTGAATTTGCTTCCGCCGCCGCGACTGCGCTGATGTTGATTATGGCGCGCGCCGTCGCCGTGGGCACAAGAATGTGGATCGGCTTGGCCAGCCCGAGCAAAAGCGGCCCAACCTGCAGCCCATCGCCGGACGCCTTGATGAGGTTGAACGCGATGTTGGCCGCGTCCAGCGTCGGCATGACCAGGAGGTTCGCAGTCCCGGTCAGGGTGCTTTCGCCGATCGCCCGAGCGCGCGTGGCCTCGGCCAGGGCCGCATCAGCCTGCATCTCGCCGTCCACTTCCAGCGAGGGCATCCGCTCCCGGATGAGCGTCAGGGCGCGCCTCATCTTGCGGGCGGACTCCGAGTTGCTCGACCCGAAGGAGGAGTGAGACAGCAGAGCGACCTTCGGCGTCTGCCCGAAGGAAGACACGGCCTCGGCGGCCAGCACCGTCATCTCCGCGACCTGCTCGCAGGTCGGGTCGACGTTCATGTGGGTGTCGCAGAAGAACAGGGCGCCTTCCTGCAGGATGACGGCGGTCAGTGCGTAGATCCGTGAGCAGCCGGGACGCCGGGGGATGATCGGCAGCGCATATTGCAGATGGCGCCACCAGTCGCCGAAGCCACCGCAGAGTGCCCCGTCGGCGAGGCCTTCGGAAACCATCAGCGAGGCGGCGATGGTGGGGTGCGTGCGCATGCGGATTTCCGCCGCATCCGGCCTTACGCCCCGGCGCCCGGCCAAGTTCTTGTACTTTTCGAGCAGCGGCGCGAAGTAGTCGAGATCGGTCGCCGGATCGAGAACGGTCACGGCGCGGTTCAGGTCGAGCCGGAGACCCATCTCCCGCACCTTGCGCTCGATTGCCTCGCGCGACCCGAGCAGAATGGGGCGGGCGATGTTGTCGTCGACCACCGTCTGCACGGCGCGCAAGACGCGCTCGTCGGTGCCGGCGCCATAGACCAGGCTGCGAAGGTTCTGCTGGGCGGCCAGGATGACCGGGCGCATGAGCTGACCGGAGCGGTAGGTGAAGCGCTCGAGTTCGCGCTTGTACTGGTCGAAATCCTCGATCGGAAAGCGGGCGACGCCGCTGGCGAAGGCGGCGCGCGCCACGGCGGGGGCGATCTCCAGGATCAGGCGCGGATCGAAGGGCTTCGGTATGATGTATTCCGGCCCGAAGATCGGCGCCGAACCGCCATAGGCCGCGACGACCGCCTCGCTCGCCTCCATGCGGGCGAGCCCGGCCAGCGCCTCGACGGCCGCCTTCTTCATCTCCTCGTTGATGGTCGTGGCGCCGCAATCGAGCGCACCGCGGAAGATGAAGGGGAAGCAGAGGACGTTGTTGACCTGATTGGGGTAGTCGCTGCGGCCCGTGCCGATGATGGCGTCCGGCCGGTCCAGCCGCACGAACTCCGGCAGGATCTCGGGCTCGGGATTGGCGAGCGCCATGATCACAGGCCGGGGGGCAAGCTTGCCCAGCCATTCGCGTTTGAGAACGCGAGGCGCCGACAGTCCCAGGAACAGATCGGCGTCCTGAAGCACGTCCTCCAGCCGGCGGGCGTCCGTGTCCTTCGCGTAGCGGGCGAGGTTCGGCCCCATGCCGTTGCGACCGCGATGAACAACGCCGTCGATATCGGTGAGGAACACGTTCTCGACCTTGAGGCCCATCGTCACCAGGAGGTCGATGCAGGCGAGCGCCGCCGCGCCGGCTCCCGAGGTGACCACCTTGATCTCGTCGAGATTCTTGCCTTGCAGGGTGAGCCCGTTCACCACCGCCGCGGCGACGGTGATGGCGGTGCCATGCTGGTCGTCATGGAAAACGGGGATGTTCATCCGCTGGCGGAGTTCGGCCTCGATCTTGAAGCACTCCGGCGCCTTGATGTCCTCGAGATTGATGGCGCCGAAGGTCGGCTCCAGCGCCGCCACCACGTCGCAGAAGCGATCCGGATCGGCGGCATCGACCTCGATGTCGAACACATCGATGCCGGCGAATTTCTTGAAGAGGACGGCCTTGCCCTCCATCACCGGCTTGGAGGCGAGCGCGCCGATATTGCCGAGGCCGAGCACGGCGGTGCCGTTGGAGATGACGCCGACGAGGTTGCCGCGCGCCGTGTAGAGCTTGGCGTTGTCGCTGTCGGCGACGATGGCCTGGCAGGCGGCGGCGACGCCGGGGGAATAGGCGAGGGCGAGGTCCCGCTGGGTCGCCATGCGCTTGGTCGGCTCGATCGCGAGCTTCCCGGGCCGGGGATACCGGTGGTAGTCCAGCGCCGCTTTGCGGAGATTGTCGTCCACCGTTCGCCTCCCGAGCGCCGTTAGCGGCACTTTTGTCCGAAGGCTATAAGACCAACTGACGGGGCGGTATGCAATGTCGCGGGCCGGCCGGAGGTATCCCGGGACGGACTGTCAGTTATCCAGATGAGAGAAAGATGGTGCGGTCGAGAAGACTCGAACTTCCACGAGGTTGCCCCCACAAGCACCTCAAGCTTGCGCGTCTACCATTCCGCCACGACCGCATCGTGGGCGCGGGGTATAGCGAATGATCGCGCCCCGGGCAATCGTCGCTGAACAACCCAACGCACGCGCGGAGGTGGCATCTGCTCCGCGCATCCGGTGGGAGATCGCGGATGGCTTCACCGCCTACCCGGAGGCGATCGCCTCGATGGAGGCCTCCATCCGCGCCATCCGCGCCGGGGAGGCGGCGGAACGCGTCTGGTTCGTCGAGCATCCGCCCCTCTACACCGCCGGCAGTTCGGCCAAGCCGGAGGATCTGGAGGATGCGACGCGCTTCCCGACCTTCGCCGCCGGCCGCGGCGGGCAATGGACCTATCACGGTCCGGGCCAGCGCGTGGCCTACGTGATGCTCGACCTCGACCGGCCGCATGGCGTGGTGCCCGCCCGCGATCTGCGGGCCTACGTTCAGGGGCTCGAGGAGTGGCTGATCCTGACCCTCGACCGGTTCAACATCCGGGGCGAGAGGCGACCGGGGCGCGTCGGCATCTGGGTCGAGGACCGTGCCGCCGGGACGGAGGCGAAGATCGCGGCCATCGGGGTCCGGGTTACCCGATGGGTCACCTGGCATGGTGTGGCGGTGAACCTGGAGCCTGTGCTCGACCACTTCGCGGGCATTGTTCCATGCGGTATCCGCGAGTATGGGGTGACAAGCCTCCATGCGCTTGGGATGATAGTGAGCATGGCCGAACTGGATGCCGCCTTGGCAGCAAGTTGGGTTCGTGTGTTCGGCAGCTCGCTCGAGCGCTGACATGCGAGGCGGGCTGGATGAGTGTTTGTGAAGAAGATGGGCGGACAGGACGGTCGGAACCGGTCCACGCCCGTCGCAGTGATGGGAACCTGGGATGGCCTCGGCGGCCGAACAACTTGCGGCAAACCTGAACTTCGGCACCTTCGCGAAGGCGACCGAACTCAAGAAGCGGATTTGGTTTACCCTGGGGGCGTTGATCGTCTTCCGGATCGGCACCTACATCCCGGTGCCTGGCGTCGACCCGGCCGTCATGGCCCAGCTCATGACGCGCGGCGGCGGCGGCATCCTCGGCATGTTCGACATGTTCTCGGGCGGAGCGCTCGGCCGCATGACCGTCTTCGCGCTGAACATCATGCCGTACATCAGCGCCAGCATCATCATCCAGCTCATGGCTTCGGCCATTCCCGCGCTCGAAACCCTCAAGAAGGAGGGCGACAGCGGCCGCCGGCGGCTCAACCAGTACACGCGTTACCTCACCGCCGTCATCGCCATTTTCCAGAGCTACGGCATCGCGGTCGGGCTTGAGAGCATGCGCGGCAGCCTAGGCCCCGCGGTCATCGACCCTGGGCTGTTCTTCCGCTTCACCTGCGTCGTCACGCTGGTCGGCGGCACCATGTTCCTGATGTGGATCGGCGAGCAGATAACCGCCCGTGGTGTCGGCAACGGCTCCAGCCTCATCATCTTCGCGGGCATCGTCGCCAACCTGCCGAGCGCCCTCGTCCACCTGCTCGAACTCGGCAAGACCGGCGCGCTCTCGCCGATCTTCGTGCTGGCGTTCATCGTCGGCGCCGTCGTCATCATCGGCTTCGTGGTGTTCATGGAGCGCGCCCAGCGCCGCATCATCATCCAATACCCGAAGCGACAGGTCGGACAGCGGGTCTATGGCGGCGAAAGCAGCCACATGCCGCTGAAGATCAACACCTCCGGCGTCATCCCGCCGATCTTCGCGAGTTCGATCCTGCTGATCCCGGCGACCATCATCGGCTTCTCCCACGCGGCTTCCGGCCCCGGCTGGATGCGGTGGCTGGCAGGCTCGCTCGCGCATGGTCAGCCCGTCTACATGATCCTCTATGCCGCGATGATCATCTTCTTCTCCTATTTCTACACGGCGGTCGTGTTCAATCCGGAGGAGACGGCGACGAACCTCAAGAAACAGGGCGGCTTCATTCCCGGAATCCGTCCCGGAACAAATACGGCAAATTATTTCGATCGCATTCTGACG
This sequence comes from Acidisoma sp., assembly GCF_965199065.1. Lineage (NCBI taxonomy): Bacteria > Pseudomonadati > Pseudomonadota > Alphaproteobacteria > Acetobacterales > Acidocellaceae > Acidisoma > Acidisoma sp. The sequence goes on from NZ_CBDAQN010000003.1 coordinate 1,661,209, forward strand.
CGGCTGACGACGGTCGGCGCGCTGTATCTCGTGATCGTCTGCCTGGTGCCTGAGTTCTTAATTGGCCATTACAGCCTGCCATTCTATTTCGGCGGCACAAGCCTGCTCATTATCGTCTCCGTCACTATGGACACGGTGACGCAAATCCAGTCCCATCTCATTGCGCACCAGTATGAAGGCCTCATCAAAAGGGGCCGCGGGCGAGGGAGGGGACGTTGAACATCATTCTTTTGGGTCCGCCGGGCGCCGGCAAAGGCACCCAGGCCAAGGGGCTGCAGAGCCGCCACGGCATCGCCCAGATCTCCACCGGCGACATGCTGCGCTCCGAGGTTGCGGCCGGCAGCGAGATCGGTCTGCGCGCCCGGGAGATCATGGCCAAAGGCGGGCTCGTGTCCGACGACATCCTCGTCGCCATGATCGCCGCGCGCATCCAGAAGCCCGACTGCGCGCACGGTTTTATCCTCGATGGCTTCCCCCGCACCGTGCCCCAGGCCGAGGCCCTGGACGCAATGCTGGAGGAACGCGGGACGGGGATCGACGCCGTCGTCGAGTTGCGGGTGAACGATGCGGTTCTGATCGAGCGCATCGCCGGCCGGTTCAGTTGCACCAAGTGCGGCGCGAGCTACAACGACCATACCCATCTGCCGAAGGTGGCGGACACCTGCGACCTCTGTGGCAACCATGAGTTCGTCCGCCGGCCGGATGACAAGCGGGAGGTCGTGGCCGCCCGCCTTGACGCCTACAATGCCCAAACGGCGCCTCTGCTGCCCTATTACGAGGCGCGTGACCGGCTGCGGGTTGTGGACGGCTTGGCGGACATCGATGAGGTAGCGGCGGCTATCGAGGCCGCCTTCGAGACCCTGCCTCATCGTAAGCCCACCCATGCGCTCACGCAGAGTTGAACTCACAGAGTTGACTCTCAGTTCACGGCAGAGCTATTCCGCTCCTCCTCCGGCCGAAAGCGAAAGCTGGCCGGAACCTTTTCTCGCCCAGTCCGGGACGACCAGCTGAACGCGCAGGCGTTTGGCGCTTGAGGAGTGTTAAGTGTGGCGCGTATTGCTGGGGTGAACATCCCGACCAACAAGCGGGTGGTCATCAGCCTGCGTTATATCTACGGCATCGGACCCACCAACGCGCAGCAGATCTGCACGCGATTGGGTATCGCTGCCGAGCGTCGGGTCAATCAGCTGTCCGATGACGAGGTGCTCCGCATCCGCGAGATCATCGACCGGGAGTTCCGGGTCGAAGGCGATCTGCGGCGCGAGGTGTCGATGAACATCAAGCGGCTCATGGACCTTGGGTGCTATCGCGGCCTGCGTCATCGCCGTGGTCTTCCGGTTCGCGGCCAGCGCACGCACACCAACGCCCGCACCCGCAAGGGCAAGGCCGTGGCGATTGCCGGCAAGAAGAAGGTGACGAAGTAAGGCGGGCAACTGCCTTTCGTTCTGCACCTTGCGTTAAGCTGCATCCGACGCCGATCGCAATCTGGCCCCGAGCCGGAGCGATCGTCGTATTTTTGACAGGATTTATCCATGGCGAAGCCCGCCGCGACGACCTCGCGCCCCCGCAAAAAAGAGCGCAAGAACATCAGCTCCGGCGTCGCGCACGTCGCCGCGACCTTCAACAACACCGTGGTGACGATAACCGACGCCCAGGGCAACACGATCGCCTGGTCGTCGGCCGGCAGCCAGGGTTTCAAGGGCAGCCGCAAGTCGACGCCCTATGCCGCTCAGGTCGCTGCCGAGGATGCGGGTCGCAAGGCGCGCGAGCATGGCATGGAGCAGCTCGAGATCGAGGTCAGCGGCCCTGGTTCGGGACGCGAGAGTGCGCTCCGCGCCCTGCAGACGGTGGGCTTCTCGGTAAGCTCGATTCGCGACACGACGGCGGTGCCGCATAACGGTTGCCGGCCGCGCAAGCGCCGCCGGGTCTAACGGGTCGAGAGAGCCGTCCTGTCGCCGGAACGATCGATCCCCTCCCCGCCTGTCGAGTGGAGGGCTCGGCGCCCGGCTTGTTCTTTTAAGAGGCGAACGTGGTATTGCAGAGAAATTGGGAATCGCTGATCAAGCCTGAGAAGCTCGAAGTAGAGCCGGGTAACGATCCCTCCTGCGTCGCCACCGTCGTGGCGGAGCCGCTGGAGCGCGGCTTCGGCATGACCTTGGGCAACGCGATCCGGCGCGTCCTGCTGTCTTCCTTGCAGGGTGCGGCTGTGACAGCGGTGCAGATCGACGGCGTATTGCATGAATTCAGCACCATCCCCGGTGTCCGCGAGGACGTGACCGATATCGTGCTCAACGTGAAGCAGCTCGCGCTGCGCATGCACGGTGAAGGCCCGAAGCGCATGATGCTCTCGGCCACCGGCCCGGGTGAAGTGCGCGCCGAGCAGATCCAGGCCGGCCATGACATCGAGATCATGAACCCGGAACTCGTCATCTGCACGCTGGACGAGGGCGTGAAGCTTGGCATGGAGTTCACGATCAACCTCGGCAAGGGCTATGTCGCGGCCGCGGCCAACCGTCCGGAAGATGCGCCGATCGGGTTGATCCCGGTGGACAGCATCTACTCGCCGGTCAAGCGCGTGTCGTACAAGGTCGAGCCGACCCGCGTCGGGCAGGTGACGGACTACGACAAGCTGCTGCTGACGGTCGAAACGAATGGCGCGGTGACGCCCGAGGATGCGGTGGCGCTCGCCGCTCGCATTCTTCAGGATCAGCTGCAGCTGTTCATCAACTTCGACGAGCCGCAACAACTTCGTCTGGAAGAGCAGCAGGACGACCTGCCGTTCAACCGCAACCTGCTCCGCAAGGTGGACGAACTCGAACTTTCGGTCCGCAGTGCGAACTGCCTGAAGAACGACAACATCGTCTATATCGGCGATCTCGTTCAGAAGAGCGAGCAGGAGATGCTGCGGACGCCGAACTTTGGCCGCAAGTCCTTGAACGAGATCAAGGAAGTTCTGACGGCCATGGGTTTGGCACTTGGCATGAACGTGCAGGGCTGGCCGCCTGAGAACATCGAGGACCTTGCCAGGCGGCTCGAAGAGCCGTTCTGAAGGTTGGATTCAGCTACCGCGTTTTGATGATCAGCACGCACAGGTCAAAGGACTGAAACCATGCGTCACGGCGTTTCCGGGCGGAAGCTCGGCGTTACCTCCACCCATCGCCTAGCGATGTTCCGCAATATGGCAGTGGCTCTTATCAAGCATGAGCAGATCACGACGACGTTGCCGAAGGCGAAGGAGCTGCGGCCCGTCGCCGAGAAGCTCATCACGCTCGGCAAGCGCGGTGACCTGCATGCGCGTCGGCAGGCCTACGCGCAGCTGCGGAACGATGTGATCGTGACGAAGCTCTTCACTGCGATGGCTGAGCGTTACAAGGGCCGTGCTGGCGGCTACACCCGCGTTTTGAAGGCCGGTGTCCGCTACGGCGACGCCGCCCCGATGGCGATCATCGAGTTCGTCGACCGCGATCCGTCGGCCAAGGGCCAGGACAGCGGTCCGAAGCCGGAAGTGAACACCGAGGCGCAGTTCCCGACCGCCGAAGACTGATGAAAGTTTTTTGCTTCTTTTTGTAAAAAGAAGCGCTTTCTTCTGCTGAAGGGCGGGCCTGTCGGTCCGCCCTTTTCGTTTCTGTCTCGTGCTTGAGGTTCATTTCGCGTGGCTCGTCCTCCCGCCCCGTCCGGCGATCTGTTTGGCGCTGAGCCGTCCGTCGCGCCCGCACCGCGTGCCGGTTCGAAGAAGCCGCGGCCGCTTGCCGACCGGCTACGGCCGATGTCGCTCGGGGATGTCACCGGGCAGGACCATCTTGTGGGACCGGACGGCACGCTGACGCGCATGCTGGCGCGCGGCTCGCTCGCCTCGCTTATCCTTTGGGGGCCGCCGGGTGTCGGCAAGACGACGATCGCGCGGCTGATCGCCGATCAGGCCGGGCTGTTGTTCTCTCAGATCTCCGCCGTGTTCTCGGGCGTCGGCGATCTCAAGCGCGTCTTCGAGGAAGCGGCCCGGCATATGCGGACGGGGCAGGCCACGCTGCTGTTCGTCGACGAGATTCACCGCTTCAACCGCGCCCAGCAGGATGCGTTTCTGCCCGTGGTCGAGGAGGGCATCGTCACGCTCATCGGCGCGACGACCGAGAACCCCTCCTTCGCCCTCAACGGCGCTTTGCTGTCGCGGTGTCAGGTTCTGGTGCTCAAGCGGCTCGATGATGCGGCGCTCGACCAGCTGCTGACCCGCGCCGAGACCGAGATCGGGCGCGTGCTCCCGCTCGACCACGAGGCACGCGCCAGCCTGAGGGCGATGTCGGATGGCGATGGCCGCTACCTGCTCAACATGGCCGAGCAGTTGTTCTCGCTGCCGGACGAGACGCCGCCGCTCGATGCGGCGGCGCTGTCCGACCTGCTGTCCAAGCGCGCCGCGCTCTACGACAAAGACCGCGAGGAGCACTACAACCTCATTTCTGCGCTGCATAAGTCGTTGCGCGGATCGGACCCTGACGCGGCGCTCTACTGGTTCTCGCGCATGCTGCTCGGCGGGGAGGACCCGCGCTACATCGCCCGCCGGTTGCTGCGCTTCGCGGCCGAGGATGTCGGCATGGCCGATCCCCAGGCGCTCCTCGTGACGGAGACGGCGTGGCAGACCTACGAGCGGCTCGGCAGCCCTGAAGGCGAGTTGGCCCTGGCTCAGGCGGTCGTCTATCTCGGCACGGCGCCCAAATCGAACGCGGTTTATGCCGCCTTCGGAGCGGCGCAGAAGGCAGCGCGGGCGACCGGCAGCCTGATGCCTCCCGCCCACATCCGCAACGCGCCGACCAAACTCATGCGCGAACTTGGCTACGGCGAAGGCTATGCCTACGACCATGGGGAGGAAGACGCGTTCTCGGGGCAGAACTACTTCCCCGAGGGCATGGCGCGTGCCCGCTTCTACGAGCCGACAGGTCGCGGGCTGGAGCGCGAGATCGCTCGTCGTCTCGAGCATTGGGACCGCCTTCGCGCTGAACGCGGACAGGAGCCACAGGAATGAGCGGCGTCGAAGAACGCATGGTGACGCTGGATGAGGCGGATATCCGGCTGGACCGCTGGTTCCGCCGGCATTTTCCTGGCCTGACCCAGGGCGCGATCGAGAAGCTCTGCCGGACCGGCCAGATCCGGGTGCAGGGGAAGCGGTCCGAGGCCTCGACCCGTCTTCAGCCCGGCCAGACGATCCGCGTGCCGCCGCCCGTACAGGCCGCCGCCGAGGGTCAGCCCGACCGCGCGCCAAAGCCGCTCGATGCGCGGACGGTGAAGGATCTCGCGCGGATGGTGATCTACAAGGACGACTGGGTCATCGCCATCGACAAGCCGCCGGGGCTCGCGACCCAGGGCGGTCCCGGCATCACCAAGCATCTCGACGGCATGCTGGATGGGCTGCGGTTTGGCGCGCCTGACCGGCCGCGCCTCGTGCATCGGCTGGATCGGGACACCTCGGGCGTGCTGCTGCTGGCGCGGACGCCCGGGATCGCGGCCAAGCTCGCCGCCGCCTTCCGCGGTCGTACGGTGCGGAAAACCTATTGGGCCGTCGTGAACGGCCTGCCGGTGCCGATGGAAGGGCGTATCGACAAGGCCCTGGCGCGGACACAGGGTTTGGGCGGCGCACGAAGCAGCATCGCCCATCCGTCCGATCCCGAGGCGACCAAGGCCGTGACGGAGTACACGACCATCGACCATGCCGGCCGGAAGTTCAGCTGGCTGGGACTTCATCCGCACACCGGCCGCACCCATCAGCTGCGAGTGCATTGTGCGGCGCTCGGCAACCCCATCCTCGGTGACGTGGCCTACGGCGGCGAGTCTGGCATGGAGACCGTCACCGGTCGGCTCCACCTGCACGCTCGCGCGCTGGTGCTGCCGCATCCGGCAGGCGGCGAACTCTCGGTGAGCGCGCCGCTCCCGCCACACATGGCGGAGACGTTTCAGCAGCTCGGCTTTGTCGCACCCGCAGCCGAACCGGCGCGTTGGCAGGATTAGCCCGCGCCTCCCGCCGGGCGGCTTACGACGCCAGATCGTCGGGAACTGTGAAGCCAAGCCGGTCGAGCGCTTCAAGCTCCGCGCGAACGGCAGGAGCTGCCGCCTCGATGAAGGCGTGAGGTGGCGTTCGCCACTGCGTCACGTTGTGTCGGACGGCAAACGTCTCCGGAGCATAGGCGACGTGCCTGATCGCGAGGAAGTCCTCGAACGTTCTCATGAGGGCAGCTGGATCGCGTTCTATGTCGGAGAACTGCCAGACAAGGCAGTTCTCGCGGCCGGCAGCGGCCAGGATCGCCTCGATCGTCATTGAGTAGGCGCCGTGGCGGAAGCACCCGCTCTCCGAGAGGAAATGCGCGTATGTCTCGACGCTCCAGTCCGCCATTGTGTCGTACTGGCCGATGATGCTGGCGTGGAAGCGGGCATGGCTCCACATCCTTTGCATCGGTGACCTCAGCCCATAGGTGACCCGGACCTCCCGCGTCAGATGCTTTACGTGCGCCCAGCCCTGGGGCGGCAGCAGCGCGTACATGTTGCTGAACTCAGCGCAGTAAGCGCGCTCTCCGCGATGGGTGAAGAGGTTGGCGAGCCAGACGTCGTCCACAGGACCCGCAAGATAGAGCTTGAACCAGTCGAGCAGGGCCGGCACCGATCTGAGCGGCGTCTGCGGCAACAGCCGGTTGATGTGATACCTTGCCGTCTCGATACGTTGGACATCGCTTAGCAGGCCGAAGTCGCCGTGCTTGTCCCAAAAGAAATGGATCTCCTTGATCGGGACCGTATCGATGTCGGGATGTTCTTTGAGCAGCTCATAAAGCCAGGAGGTTCCGGCCTTCATGGCTCCGACGTTGAAGAGCATCCGATCGAAGATATACATCGCCGAGATCGTTCCATGGGAAGAAGGCAAAGCCGCCACGGAGACAATCGTATTTCGCGCACTCAAGTCAAGTTAGATGTGGTATCGTAACTAACTCGGCGATGGCTGTTCCCTGGAACCATCAAGCCGTGATGGCACCACGATGCGATCGGGCGGCACGATGCCACCCGTTAGCGCAGCCACCACGCACTCCGCGGCATCCGTCGCCATCTGCACCATGGAAAGCGCGGTGACGCCCGCGACATGAGGCGTCAGAACGACCGACGGGTGCCGGCGAAACGGATGATCCGGCGGCGGCGGCTCGCTCGTCGTCACATCCAGCCCCGCCCCGGCGATATGGCCGCTATCGAGCGCCGCCAGCAGGGCGCTTTCGTCGATAAGCCCACCTCGGGCCGTGTTCACGATCAACGAGCCCCTCGGCAGCAGGGCGAGGGTGCGGGCGTTGAGCATCTCCCGGCTCTCCTCCGTCAATGCCGTGTGGAGCGAAAGGATGTCGCTCTCCCGGAGCAGCGTCTCGAGGTTGGAGACGCGACGCGCATGGCGGAAGGCCATGTCGTCGGCGTGCCTGGAGACGGCAGAGACCGTCATCCCGAGCCCCTGGCCGAGACGAGCCGTCTCCTGCCCGATAGGGCCCATGCCGACGAGCCCGAGACGGAGGCCCGCGATATCCCGGACCTGCATATCGCCTTCGCGCCATCCCGCAGCCGCGACACGACGCTGCATGCCAGGAAGGTCTTTGACCATAAGGAAGATCAAGGCGATCGCATGTTCGGCGACAGCGCGCGCGTTGGCGCCGGGCGTACGCGTCACCAGCACGCCTCGCGCCCGCGCGGCCTCCAGATCCACCTCATCGGTGCCGGCGCCATGCCGCGCGATGACCCGGAGGTTGGGTGCCGCATCCATGACCGCCGCCGTTATCCGGCCCTGGCGGGCGATGATAGCGGCGGCGTCAACCTCTGCGGCGGCCTCGGCGACACGTTCCGGGGGCGGGAAAGCCTCGACAAAATGGAGATCGCAACCGGCAGCCTCGAGCACGGCTACCCCCTCGGCCGCGAGATGCGGCGAGTTAATCAGAACAGTCATGGAGCCCATAGGCTAGCGCCGATCCCGATCGCGTTCGAAGTGCCGGAAGTATTTGCCGGTGACGAGGTCCGTTTGCACGACGATGGCGACGTCGGTGGTGTTGAACTGATAATCCACGACGGCTCCGTCGCCGACGAAGCCACCGAGGCGCAGGTACCCCTTGATGAGCGGCGGCAACCCCACCAGGACCTGGCGCGGATCGATCTCGGCCGGGTCCATGCGGCGCATATCCACGTAGCGAGACGGCAGGGCGCGTAGCCTGATATCCGCCGGCGCCAGATGGTTGGTGTAAAGATAAGTCAGCTCGGCCGCCAAGGCGTCCACATCCGTCCCCGGCAGGCTCGCACAGCCGAACATGAGGTCGATGTTGTGGGTGAAGACATAGGCGGCGATCCCTCGCCACAGCAGCTGCATCGCCGCCCGCCCGCGATAGGCGGCATCGACGCAGGAGCGGCCAAGCTCCAGAACATGGCCAGGAAAACGCTCGATCAGGGAGATGTCGTATTCGTCGGCCGAGTAGAACCGGCCGATGCTCTCGGCGGCCTCCCGCCGGATCAGGCGATAGGTGCCGACCACCGCGTCTGGTCCGTCGCCGAGGTCGTGGTCCATCACGAGAAGATGGTCCGCGACGCCATCATAGCGGTCGCAGTCGCGGCCGCTGGCGGCGGCGGCGGCATCGGGCTGAGCCCCAAGCTCCTGATAAAAGACTCGGTAGCGCAGCGCCTGGGCGGCTTCCAGCTCCTCTGGGGTGCGGGCGATCCGCAGCCCGAGGTTGCCGGCGCGCAGTTCCCCGATGCCCTCCTCCACTTCGATCCCGGCCAAAGGTTCGGACAAGATCACTTAATGTCCATGATCTGCATGCCCCTGGTCGGCATGCTCATGCAGGGTACGCCCCGCACCGGGTTCGTGCCCGCTCTCATGCCCGCTCTCATGCCCGCTCTCATGTCCGTTCTCATGTGCGGGTTCGCGCCTAACCTCGCGCGCAAGCGCCGCGGCCTTGGCGTCCGGCCCGGCTGTTTGTTCCGTCCGCCGCCGACCGAACAGCTCCAGCCGATGGGAGGCGAGGTCGAAGCCCAGCCGGCCGGCGATCGCGCGGATCGCCGCCTCAAGCTCGGGGTCGATGAACTCGATCACCCGTCCGGTATCGACATCGACGAGATGGTGGTGTGGACCCGGCGTCGTCGGCTCGTAGCGCGCCCGGCCGCCGCCGAAGTCGCGCCGCTCGAGGATGCCGTTCTCTTCGAACAGGCGGACGGTGCGATACACGGTCGCGATCGACATGCGGTTGTCGAGCGCCACGGCGCGCCGGTAGAGTTCCTCGACGTCGGGATGATCCGCCGCATCGGACAGGACGCTGGCGATAACGCGGCGCTGCCCCGTCATCTTCAGGCCCTTCTCGACGCACAGGCGCTCGATGCGCGACATCATCGTCTCGGCTCCGGTTCTATCCCCGCCTCCTCCGGCGCTATGCCGCAGGCTGCCGAGGGTGGAGATCCGGCAGGCCGACGGTTTCCATATACACCGTTATAGGCGAGCAGTCGGAGGAGGCAAACCTTCGGTTAAGGACGGGGGTACTACCCGGCGCGGCTGCCGCGCGGCGCAGTGCCCTTGACCGGGGCGCGGGGCTTCGTTCCCAGGCCGATCTTCTTCGCGAGCGAGGAGCGTTGGCGCGCGTAGTTCGGGGCGACCATCGGGTAGTCCGGCGGCAGCCCCCAGCGCTCGCGATACTGATCGGGCTCAAGGTTGTACGCCGTCTTGAGATGACGTTTCAGCATTTTGAGCTTTTTGCCGTCTTCAAGACAAACGATGTAATCGCCGAAGACGCTCTTCTTGACCGGAACGGCCGGCTGCGGCTTCTCGGATGGCTCCACCTGCACGCCGACATTCGATAGTGTCCGGAAGACCTCCTGAATCAATGCAGGTAAAGCCTCAGGTGAAACGGTATTGTGCGAGACGTGAGCGGAGACAATCTGAGCTGTCCAGCCGAGGACACTCGGATTTGCGGTTTCGTCAGACATTGTTCTCGCTCCTGGCCGTAAGGCTTATGCAGGCATGTCGTTGTGGATAGGATATTTCTTGCACGCACGGCTTTTGGTAGAAGTAAGACTACAGCTTAAATGAATTTAAGTTTGCGGCTATTGCCGAACATCCCGATTAAGCATTCTTTTACATCTATCGCCGCAGTCGTTGCAACATGTCCGAAAAGCTAACAAGTAACGTAGGACCATGACCGTAAATACTCAGCAGAAAGAGAGCCTTCTTGATGTCACGCGCGAGACCTGCCCGATGACTTTCGTGCGGACGCGGCTGGCATTGGAGCGCCTTTCCGCCGGTGATCTTCTTCGTGTTCTGGTCAAGGGCGATGAACCTCGCGACAGTGTCCCTCGCATGGCCGAGGCTCAGGGGCATACCGTACTGGCCAAAACCGCCAGCGTGGCCGATCCCGCGATCCTCGAAATTCTGATCCGGCGTGGCGCTAGAGCGTAACCTCTTCAAGTCAAACGTGCTTCAGCGCTTTCAACAACTAGTCCGAGCCTGATCATGGCGACATCCTCAGCCCGGTGGCGCGTCGCCATCGTGCTGCCGCCACGTGAAGGATTTGGGCCGCAGTCCGCCGGGGCGATCGCACTGCTGCAGGCGAGGCTCGGCCAGCCTGACCCGGCGCCGAATGCTCGCTTCGACCCGATAGTCATCGGCGCAAAGCAGCCGGGGCCACTGTTTTCGCAGCCGTTCCGAGCTGTAGGGATCAGGCGTTGGCGGCTGCGCTGGCCAAGAAGCGCGGACGCCCGTTACGCGGACGGCGTTCGTGATGTCCTCGTGGAACTCGAACCCGCGCTGATCGAAGTTCATAACAAGCCTGACGTCGCTCTGCGCCTCGCCCGCTGGTTCCCGCCTCGCCGCATCGCCTTGTTCTTGCACAATGATCCTCGGGGCATGCGGGGCGCCAAAAGCGCCCGGGCTCGCGCGGACCTGTCGGCGCGGCTCGGGCGGATCGTCTGCGTGTCGCGCTACATCGCCGGTTGCTGGACTGAAGGAGTGGCCGGGGCCGTGCCGCCCGACGTGCTGCCGAACTGCCTCGATCTTCCGGCGCTGCCGGATCAGGCGGCGCGCGAGAACGTGATCGTCTTCGCGGGCCGCATCGTGGCGGACAAGGGTGCGGACAGCTTCGTCATTGCCTGCGCCGACGCCCTGCCCGCGCTGCCGGGGTGGCGGGCGGTCATGATCGGGGCCGACCGCTTCCGCCCCGACAGCCCTGAGACCCCCTTTACCGAAAAGCTGAAGAGTGCGGCGGCTGCGGCCGGGATCGACCTCCCCGGCTACCGCGATCATGCGGGCGTCATGGCGGCTCTGGGCGAGGCTGCCATTGCCGTCGTGCCCAGTCGCTGGCAAGAGCCCTTCGGGCTGACGGCGCTGGAGGCCATGGCAAGCGGCGCCGCGTTGATCGCCAGCCGGCGCGGCGGGCTGGCGGAACTGACGGAAGGTGTGTCCGTGCCGATCGACCCTGAGGACACAGCGGGCATGGCGCGTGCGATCGTAGAACTCGCGCGCGATCCGGCGGCCAGGGCGCGGCTGGCGGAGGCCGCCCGAGAACGCGCCCGCGCGTATGACGTGCCGGCCGCACGCCAACGACTTGACCAACTGAGGACGGAACTGCTGACGCCGTGATGCCGCTCAACCTGATTATCCAGCGCATTGCGCTCGTCGCGATGTTGCTGGTGACGCCCGCTCTCCTCAACGCGCGGGCTTTGGCCGATATCCTGTTTTCCGTCGTCGCGCTGCTGTTCCTGTTCGACTGCGCGCGCACCGGGCGCTGGCGCTGGCTGCGACAGGGCTGGGTGCCCTTCGCCGGCGCCTGGTGGATCTGGGAGATGATCTGCTCCCTGCCGCTGCCGCCGCCCTTCTACGGAAGCTGGCCATCCCTGCTGCAGGCCGTCGTCACGGTCCGTTATTTCGTCTTCGCGGCGGCGCTCGAGCACTGGCTGCTTCGTGAGGCACGCCCCCGCCTCTGGCTGCGCTGGGTGGTGCAGGCGGTGGCGGCCTACATAGGCATCCAGTGCCTCTTCCAGTATGCGACGGGCCGCGACTTCTATGGCTTCGGCCGCTGGACGGATGGCGAATTGACAGGTCCGTTCTTCAAGCCGCGTGCGGGCCCCGAACTGGTCCGGATCCTCTTCCCTGCGCTGCTGCCGCCTGTGATGGCCCTCATCACTCAGAAAACCATCATTTATCGCGCAGCCGGCGTGGCGCTGGCGGCGCTCGGGATCGCGGTCATGGTGCTGATCGGTCAGCGCATGCCGGTGCTGCTGACCGGCCTGGGCCTGATCGTGTCGGCCCTGCTGCTGCCGCGGCTGCGTCTGGTCGCGTTCGCCGCAATCGTGGCAGGCGCCGTGGTGCTGGCGGCATCGCCTGTGATTTCGCCGCCGACCTATTACCGGCTCGTCGAGAAGTTCAGCATGCAGATGGAGAACTTCCGGATCAGCCCATACGGTCTCCTGCTGCGCCGGGCGGATGAGATCACCGAGCAGAACCCGGTCTTCGGCCGCGGGTTCAACGGCTTTCGCATCGGCTGCTCGGATCCTCGCTACTTCGTGGGCTGGACGCACAATCCCGGCGACAACGGGCTCGGCGCCAGCATCTGCAAGCAGCATCCGCACAACTTCTACACTCAGGCGAGTACGGATGGCGGCTATCCGGGCCTGATCCTGTTCTCGCTCATGGTGCTCGCCTGGCTTCGTGACATGAGCCGTGGCCTGTGGCGGCAGCCCGATGCCGTGCGGGCCGGACTGTTCGTCGCGGCGCTGCTGCATCTCTGGCCTATCGCCTCGACCAGCGCCTTCACCAGCCTGCCCGTCAGCGGCTATTTCTTCGTCGTTCTGGGCTGGGGTCTGGCAGAGACGCGGTGGCGGCAGGTGCGGCCTGCATCCCGTTCCGTCGCCAGCCCCTCGCCCCTTGCCGCCACCGGACCTATATAGTTCTTCTCGATTTCCGTTCTGTCCGGAGTAGCCACCATGCCCGATACCGTCGCCGAAGCCGCCGCCGCCGTGACGCAGGATCTTGTGCCCGTCACTGTCCTCACCGGCTACCTGGGCGCCGGCAAGACGACGTTGCTCAACCGCATCCTGACGGAGCAGCACGGCCGCAAGTATGCTGTCATCGTCAACGAGTTCGGAGAACTGGGCGTGGATAACGACCTCGTCGTCGATGCCGACGAAGAGGTCTTCGAAATGAACAACGGGTGCATCTGCTGCACCGTACGCGGCGACCTCATTCGCATCGTCGCGGGCCTCATGAAGCGGCGGCAGAAGTTCGACGGGATCATCATCGAGACCACGGGCCTCGCCAATCCCGCCCCCGTCGCGCAGACGTTCTTCGTCGATGAGAGCCTCCGCTCGAAGGCCCGCCTGGATGCGATCGTTACCGTGGTCGACGCCAAAAACCTGCCCGCGCGCCTCGACGACAGCGCAGAGGCCGCGGCGCAGATCGCCTTCGCCGATGTCATCCTGCTCAACAAGGTGGATCTGGTGACGGCGGACGAGCTGGCGGCGGTCGAGGCAAGGGTTCGTGCCATCAATGCTTTGGCGCCGATCATCCGGTCCGAGCGGTCGCAGGTGGCGATCGAAGCCGTGCTGCACCGGAACGCCTTCGATCTTGGCCGCATCCTCGCGCTCGACCCCGACTTCCTGGAGTCGGACGAGCACGAGCATAACGAAGAGATCACGAGCATGAGCTTCACCGTCTCCCGGCCTATCGACCCGCAGAAGTTCAACAGCTGGATTGGGGCGTTGCTCAACGCGAAGGGCGCCGACCTGCTGCGGACCAAGGGCATCCTGGATTATGTCGGCGAAGATCGCCGCTACGCCTTCCAGGCGGTGCACATGATCGCCGACGGCGACTTCATCGGTCCGTGGAAGGAGGGCGAGCCCCGGCAAAGCCGCATCGTCTTCATCGGCCGCGAACTGAACCGCCCCGTGCTGCGGCGCGGCTTCGAATCCTGCCAGGCCGGCTGAGCCGCGCGGGATGTCGGGTCTGCAGGCCCCCCCACGGGAGTCCGTGCTCGAGACGCGCGGGATCCACCGGTCGCTCGATGCCTTCGTGGTGCAGGCGGCGTTCGATCGCGGCGGGTCGTTCGCGGCCTTCGCGCTTGGCGACGGCACAGTGCGCTTTGCGCCCCTTGCCGGCCCGGACGATGAGTGGGCCAGCGTCACCGTGCACGATGGCGCAGTTCTCGGCATGGCCGCCGATGCGCTCGAGGGCAGCATTGTCAGCGGCGGAGACGATGGCGACTACCGCCGCGTGAAGCCGGATGGCGAGGCCGTGACCCTTGCCGATCTGGGATCGAAATGGGTCGAGCATGTCGTTACTTTCGCGCCTGGCCGCGGGCGGGACCGCGATCTGCCCGTCCTCGCCTGTTCTGCGGGCAAGCAGGTGCATCTTTTCGACGGGTCGGGACGGCGGCTAAAGACGCTCGATCATCCTTCCACGGTCACTGGCATAAGCTTCGACAATCGGGGCAAGCGGCTGGCGGCCTCGCATTACAATGGCGCCAGCCTGTGGTTCGTCGCGTCCAAAACCGACACCCCGCGACGGCTGGAGTGGAAAGGGAGCCATATCGGCGTGGCGCTGCAGCCCGATGCCGAGGCGGTCGTGACGAGCATGCAGGAGAACGCACTCCACGGTTGGCGGGTCACCGATGGCCAGCACATGCGGATGAGCGGCTATCCGACGAAGCCGGAGTCGATCTCCTTCTCCCGTTCCGGCCGGTGGCTGGCCTCATCCGGGGCCGACACGATCGTGCTGTGGCCCTTCTTCGGAGGCGGCCCGATGGGGAAGCCACCGCTGGAACTGGCCGGAGGTGGCAGTGTCGTCGTGTCGCGCGTCGTCTTCAACCCGCGCAGCGACGTGGTCGCGGCCGGGTTTGCCGATGGTCGTGTTGTGCTGGTGGATATCGAGAGCCAGAAGGTGCTGCCGATTGCGCCGCCGGGACATGGCACGGTCTCCACTCTGGTCTGGAACGACGCCGGCAGTCACCTGGCTTTCGGAACCGAGTTGGGCTTTGCGGCGGTGGTCGATCTGTCGAAGCGGTGAGTGAAACGGCTGGAGCGGGTGCTGAAGCTCGCCGGGCCTTGGTTGGTCGCGCGATTAGACCTTGGCATAAGCCTCGGTGATCGCGCTCAGGGAGGAGATACAAAAATGACGACAACCCCACGCCGCATTCGCTTGGGCATGGTCGGAGGCGGCCCAGGGTCGTTCATCGGCCCAGTCCATCGCTTGGCTGCGCGCATGGATGACCGCTACGAGTTTGTCGCCGGAGCCTTCTCCTCCGATCCCGAAAAGTCGCGACAGGCGGGTGTCGAGTGCCATATCGACCCGGCTCGCGCCTACCCGAGTTGGGAGGCGATGGTGGAAGGCGAGCGGAACCGCCCCGATCGTATCGATGCGGTCGCCATCGTCACCCCGAACAACGTCCACTATGGTCCGGCGAAGGCCTTCCTGGAGGCCGGAGTGCATGTGATCTGCGACAAGCCCCTCACGATGACGGCCGTGGAAGCCACCGATCTCGTGGAGACGGTGCGGCGCACCGGCCTCGTTTTCGGCGTGACCCACACCTATGCCGGCTACCCGATGGTGCGTCAGGCCAAGGCGCTGGTCGCGGCGGGGGAGCTTGGCGCGATCCGGGTGATCCAGGCGGAATATGCCCAGTCCTGGTTGACGGAAACCATCGAGACGACAGGGCAGAAACAGGCGGCCTGGCGCACCGACCCCGCGCAGTCGGGCGGAGGCGGATGCCTCGGCGACATCGGCACCCATGCCTATCACTTGGCCGGCTATGTTTCGGGGTTGAAGGCCGAGGCGATCTCGGCGGAGCTATCGACCTTCGGTGAGGGCCGGCGTTTGGACGACAACGTCAGCATGCTGCTGCGCTATGAGGGCGGGGCGCGCGGGATGCTCTGGGCGAGCCAAGTGGCGGTGGGCGAGATCAACGGCATGCGGCTGCGGATTTTCGGCACCAAAGGCGGCCTCGCGTGGCAGCAGGAGCAGCCGAATGAACTCATCTTCACGCGGCACGGCAGCCCATCGCAGACGCTGACACGCGGCGGCCCGGGGGCGGGCGACACCAACATCTATCTGCCGCGTGTGCCGGCGGGGCATCCCGAGGGGTATCTGGAAGCCTTTGGGCAGCTTTACGCCGATGCCGCCGAGCAGATCACCGCTCAGTGGGAAGGCCGTGAGGCCTCCGCGACTTCGCGGTTTCTACCGACGGTCGAGGATGGCGAGGCGGGCATGAAGTTCATCGAGGCTGCAATCGCGTCCAGCCGCCAGGGCGGCAAGTGGCTCTCGCCCCGTTAATCCCGGTCGTTATGTTGGTTTCCCGCGGCGGAACTCGGGCCGAAGCGCCCGATAAAGGCTGCGGTAATCCTCCACCCGCGGCAGATAGGCCTCACGCAGGCTGAGATCGGGCACGATCGTCTCGATGACGGCCGGCATCCCGGCATCGAGCGGCTGGCCGGTCGCCATCCGCCCAAGCCGGGCGGCACCGAAAGCGGCGCCATGCTCGCCACCGGCGAAGCGGTTGAGCGTGAGGCCGGTGGCGGCTGAGATGATGCGGGCCCAGAGCCGGCTCCGCGCTCCGCCCCCGATGAAGCCCGCGGCACCGACCGAGGTGCCGGCGGCATTCAGGGCCGCTACCCCGTCGGCCAGGCTGAAGGCGACACCTTCCAGCACCGCCTGGATCATCTGCGCCCGGCTGCTGTCCGACGTGATCCCAAACAGCACGCCGCGCGCGAAGGGGTCGTTGTGCGGACTACGCTCGCCCGTGAGGTAGGGCAGGAACAGCAGCGGACTGGGGCCGGTGAAGCTCGCTTCCACCTCGTCGAGGAGACCAGCGATGTCGTCGCTGCCGGCGAGGCGGCTCATGGCGCCGAGCGCACTGGCGCCGTTCAACAAGGCCGCCATGGCGCACCAGCGCGCGGGCAGGCAGTGGCAGAAGCTATGGACGGCGTTCTCGGGCGCGGGGCGGTAGCTGTCGGTCGCGACGAAGACCTGCGCCGACGTGCCGAGGGAGACGAAGGCCCGCCCGTCCTCGACGACACCGATGCCCATGCCCCCGGCAAGGGTATCGCCCGCGCCACCCGCGACGATGACGCCCTGCGGCAGGCCGAAACGGCGCGCGATCTCGGGGCGGACAGTGCCGGTCGGCGCCGGGCTTTCGACGATGAGAGGTAGCAGCCTCCGGTCGATGCCGAGCGTATCGATGGCGCGGTCGCTCCAGCAACGTGCCGCCTGGTCCAGCAGCCAGGTGCCGGCAGCATCCGACACATCCGTCACCCGCTCGCCGGTGAGGGTGAGGCGGATTACATCCTTGGGCAGCAGGAGGTGGCGGGCACGTTCCAGCGACGCAGGCTCGTGCCGCTGGAGCCACATGAGCTTGGGGGCGGTGAGCCCGGCCATCGCCGGCACGCCGAGGATGCGGGCGAGGTCGTAACCCTGGGCTTGGAGCGCCTCGGCCTCCGCCTCGGCACGGCCATCATTCCACAGCATGGCCGGGCGCACCGGGCGATCCTCGGCGTCGAGCAGGCTGAGCCCGTGCATCTGGCCGGAGAGACCGATGCCGCGCACCCGCGCCAGAGCCGGTCCGTGGTCCTGAGCCAGCCGGGTCAGCGCGGTGGAGACAGCATCCCACCAGCTGCCGATCTCCTGCTCGGAGGCGAGCGGCGTCGGGTGCGCCGGTGCGGGAACCGGCACCGAGATCGTCGCCAACACCGTCTCGGCCTCGTCCAGGATGAGCGCCTTGACCGCCGAGGTGCCGAGATCGATGCCCAGGAAGCACGTCATGCGTTGAAGCCTCGTCCGCGCCCGATGATCGCGACGCCAAAGCGGTCTCGTAGCTTGTCCACAGCCTGTTGACGAGACACCCGGCGAGCGGCGTCGGGATCGGCGAGGTCGAGCGGGTCGGCTTCCGCCGCGGGACGCAGCGGCTGCGCGCCGAGGCCAAGCAGCCGGAACGACGTGCCATCGGCTTCGCGCGCCAGCATCCCACGCCCCGCCGCGAACAACACGTCGGGCAGCGCGGTGGGAGAAGCGAGTCGCAGGCTGCGGGTGCGCGAGACGTGGCTCGCCGTCTTCAGCTTGAGCGTGAGGCCCCCCGCGGCCCAACCGCCCGCCCGTAAGCGCGCCGCGAGCTTCTCCGCGATGCGCCACAGGACCTTTTCGAGGTCTGGAAGTGTGCAGAGGTCGTGCGAGAAGGTGGTTTCGGCGCTGACGGACTTTGCCTCGTGGAAGGGCACAACGCGCCGGCTATCCTCGCCACGTGCTCGCCGGGTGAGGGCTGGCCCATCCTCACCCAGGAGCCGGAAAGCGGTCGCGATGTCGAGCGCCTGAAGTTGGCCGATGCGGGTCAGGCCTAGACCTGCGAGGCGGGCGGTCGCCGCCGGTCCCATCCCGGGCAACAGGCTGATCGGCTCCGGCGCAAGCAAGGCGGCGGCCTCCGCACCGATGACGGAGAAGCCGCGCGGCTTGTCACGCTCGGCGGCGAGCTTGGCGAGCAGACGGTTCGGGCCGAGGCCGATGGAGATGGTGACGCCGATCTCGCTCTCCACCCGACGCGCCAGCCGGGCGAGCATGACGGCGGGAGGGGCGCGATGCAGCGCCTCGGTGCCCGAAAGGTCGAGCGCCGCCTCATCGATGGAGAGCGGTTCGACGAGCGGCGTGAGGTCGCGCATCAGCGCCCGGATGCGGCGGGATTCAGCGGCATACTTCGCCATGTCGGGCTTGATGATGACGGCCTCGGGGCAGAGTTTGGTCGCCTTGAACATCGGCATGGCGGAGCGGACGCCGGAGAGGCGGGCGATGTAGCAGGCGGTCGTCACGACGCCTCGTTGACCGCCGCCGACGATGAGGGGCTTGGCCGCGAGTTCCGGACGGTCGCGCTTCTCGACGCTCGCATAGAAGGCGTCGCAGTCGACATGGGCGATGGCGAGGGTCAAAAGCTCCGGGTGGTGCACGGAGAGGCGCGATCCGCACCGGGCGCAGAGACGGCTGGGGCCGTCGCTGATCGTATCGCAGGATCGGCACAGGCTCGGCATCGCGGTCCCGCCTATGAAGCTAACAACGCCTCAAGCGCCGTACGCCGATAGGCTAGGCCGGAGGAGATCGGCTGTTGCCGTTAGCCCCACGTCTTCCAGACGCAGCAGGAGCGCCTCCGGCGTGAGTTCCGGCTTCTTCGAGCGTAAGCGCATCCTCTCGATTGCGGTCAAGGCCCTCGGAAGATCGAGGTCAACAGTATCCGCGATGAAGTCGTCGGCCGTTTTAGCAAGGAGGTTGAACCGGCGCAGGATATGCTCGGGAAAGTGCCTGAGATTATCGGTAACGATGACGGCGGCCTGAGTTTTAACGGCGGCCGCAATGACATGCAGGTCGTTAGGATCGGGCAGGTCGGCGATCGAGATGAGGTTGTCGAAATCCTCGACCAAACTGTCCTCGAAAGCTTTTTGCATCATTAGTCGTGAGTGCTTGGCGTCGATTTTGGCTTTGTCGTCTGAGTAGCCTTTCCGAACGCGTATGCCGTGAATGGCCGCCTCGGCTTCATCCAATATCCGGTTGGACCAGCGCACCCGGAAAAACTCAGCTTCCGCAAGAGAGAGGATGAGATCTCGCTTCAGCACCCCCGCTAACACGCAAGCATCCACGAGCGCAGTGAAGCGGTTGGCAAACACCGACTAAATCAGGTCCGCATCGAGCTCCGCCAGCTCGGACAGAGCCTCGGCACGCGTTTGGTCTCTCTGGGCCTTGTAGCGGAAGAGATCCTCCGCCTTGATCCTGCGATGTCGGCCCGTCGTCGTGAAACCGATGGCGCCGCGTTCCAGTAGCTGGATGAGAAACGGCCGCGAGACATTCAGGATATCGGCGGCCTGCTGCGTGGTCAGCATCTGGGTGATCGGCACGAGCGTGACCGCGTCGCCCCGCTCGATGTAGCGGAGCAGCTCGAGAAGCAGAGTGGACAGACCTTCCGTCAGAATGACATCGGCCGGTTTGCCGTGCTCACCTGTCACCTTGATTCTGGTGTCTTCGCCACCTTGAGCTGCGATGATGCGCCGAAGCTGGGTGGCGCTCGCGCGCTCTGTTTCGGAGGGCAGACGCGCCCCTAACCGCTGGCCGCCCACGGCCCGGGCAGATGCTGGCATCGTCATGGTGCTGTCCCTAATTGCAACTCGGTATAGGCACGTTGAGCCGGTAAACGCAATATTCGAAACGCAACCATGCATAGAGGTGGCAGGCCAGACCGGCTGCTAAGACAAATGCGGAGTTTGCTGGCGTGTTCGGTTCGACTCTCTGCCTTAGCGCCGCTCGACCTGCGAAACGTCACGCACCGCGCCGCGTGACGCGCTCGTCGCCATCGCGGCGTAGGCCCGCAAGGCAGGGGACACGACCCGCTCTCGGCTCTCCGGCTTCCAGGCCGCAGAGCCCCGCGCCTCCATCGCTGTCCGCCGATGCGCCAGCTCCTCATCCGTCAGATCAGCGCGAAGGATGCGGTTGGGAATGTCGATGTCGATTCTGTCGCCATTCCGGAGCAGCCCGATCGCCCCACCCTCCGCCGCTTCCGGCGAAACGTGCCCGATGGAAAGTCCTGACGTGCCGCCCGAGAAGCGTCCGTCCGTCACCAGGGCGCATAGCTTGCCGAGGCCCTTCGACTTCAGATAGCTCGTCGGATACAGCATCTCCTGCATCCCCGGCCCACCCTTCGGCCCCTCATAGCGGATTAGCACGACCTCGCCCGCCTGCACCTCGTTGCCGAGAATACCGGCGACCGCCGCGTCCTGGCTCTCGTAGAGCCGCACAGGCCCCGAGAAGACGAGGTTGGAGGCATCGACGCCCGCCGTCTTCACAATCGCACCCTCGAGCGCGATGTTGCCGTAGAGCACTGCGAGGCCGCCGTCCTTGCTGAAGGCGTGCTCCACGTCACGGATGACGCCCCCGGCGCGATCGGCGTCGAGTTCCGCGAAGCGCTGGTCCTGGCTGAAGGCGACCGTTGTGCGAACCCCGCCCGGCGCCGCGCGGTAGAGCATGCCGGCGGTGCCCTCCGGATCGCGCGCCGACGCGATGTCCCAGCGCTCAAGCGCCGCGCCCATGCTGGCGCTGTGAACCGTCGGGGGGTCTGAGTGCAGCAGACCCGCGCGGTTCAGCTCGCCGAGCAACGCCATGATGCCACCGGCGCGATGGACATCCTCCATGTGGACGTTCGGCACCGAGGGCGAGACTTTGCAGAGGTTCGGCACGCGGCGGGAAAGCCGGTCGATGTCGGCCATGGTGAACGGCAGCCCGGCTTCCTGAGCCGCCGCCAGCAGGTGCAGCACCGTGTTGGTGGAGCCGCCCATGGCGATGTCCAGCGACATCGCGTTCTCGAACGCCTTCATCGCGGCGATGGTCCGCGGCAAAGCCGAAGCGTCATCCTGCTCGTACCAGCGACGAGCCAGATCGACAATCACCCAGCCCGCTTCCACGAACAGCTTGCGGCGGTCGGCATGGGTCGCGAGCAGGCTGCCGTTGCCGGGCAGAGAGAGACCCAAAGCCTCGGTGAGGCAGTTCATCGAATTGGCCGTGAACATGCCGGAGCAGGACCCGCAGGTCGGACAGGCCGACCGCTCCTGCTCCTCTGACTCGGCGTCCGAAACGCGGGGATCGGCCGCCGCGACCATCGCGGTGATGAGATCGGCGCGCTTGACCACAGCAGCGCCGCCGGTGCCGTCCGACCGGATCTTGCCGGCCTCCATCGGACCGCCGGAGACGAAGACGGTCGGGATGTTCAGCCGCATCGCCGCCATCAGCATGCCCGGCGTGATCTTGTCGCAGTTCGAGATGCAGACGAGCGCGTCGGCGCAATGCGCCTCGACCATGTACTCGACGGCGTCGGCGATCAGCTCCCGCGAGGGCAGGCTGTAGAGCATGCCTGCATGGCCCATTGCGATGCCGTCATCGACCGCGATCGTGTTGAATTCCTTGGCGACGCCACCGGCCTTCTGGATCTCGCCGGCGACGAGTTGGCCAAGATCCTTGAGGTGGACGTGGCCGGGCACGAACTGCGTGAAGGAATTGGCGATGGCGATGATGGGCTTGCCGAAATCCCCGTCCGTCATGCCCGTTGCGCGCCAGAGGGCGCGGGCGCCTGCCATGTTGCGGCCATGGGTGGTTGTGCGGGAACGGTAGGCTGGCATCGGCGTGGTCCTCGATCTTGCAATCAGCAACGCGGTTGATTGTTAACCTACGCCGCTCACTCGCGTTGCGCGAGCCGTTACGGCCTGCGGACCAGGAAACTCTGCCGCCCGCAAGCCTGATGAACGGCGCTCAGGGCTCGAGGTGGACGTTCTCGTCCTCGACCGAGAAGCCGATCTTCATCGTCACCTGATAGTAGTGGACGCGCCCGTTCTCGACCTGGCCGCGGGTCTCGACGACCTGGAACCAGCGGATGTGCCGGATAGTCGATGACGCTTTGGTGATAGCGGACTGGATGGCGTCCTCGATGCTCGTCTCGGAGGATCCGACGACTTCAATGAGGCGGTACACGTGGTCGGTCATGGTCGGTGCTCTTGTGCTTGGGGGTTGTTATCCAGCGCCTCCATCTTGGGTGGCAGCCAGGAAGCTCAACCACTGGCTTGCGCTGCGCCAGGAATGCCTCAAGATCGTTGACGGTTGAGCGGAGGCGCCACGTTGCGGCAGGAAGAACTCGTCTTCGTCGGCATTTGCGATCTCGCGGGACTGGTTCGCGGCAAAGGCTTCCCTGCGGCGGAGCTGGAAGCCCGGCTGCGGCAGGGCGTCGGGCTGACAGCCTCCAACATCATGATCTCGGCCTTCGGCTCTATCCTGGCGACGCCTTTCGGCACGATGGGCGACCTCGTCATGATGCCCGACCGTGAGGCCGTGGTGCAGGTGCCTTTCGACGAGGGCGCGGCGGAGCATTTCTACCTCGCCGATCTGCAGGAGCTGGATGGCAGGCCCTGGTCCTGCTGCCCTCGGGACTTTCTGCGGCGTGCGCTCACGGCGCTGGAGGCGGAAACGGGGCTGGTCGTGAAGACGGCCTTCGAGCAGGAATTCGTCTACACCGGCGTCAAGGATCGCCCCGGCGCTTCCTACGCACTCGACTCGTTTCGCCGCCAGGGCATTTTTGGAGAAAGCCTGACTGGGGCGCTGCGGGCGGCCGGGCTGACGCCGGACAGCTTCCTTCCCGAATACGGGCCGCGCCAGTTCGAGGTTACGGTGAAGCCGACCGTCGGGCTGCGGGCAGCCGATGAGGCCGTCATCACACGGGAGATGGTGCGATCGGTCGCCGAACGGCTTGGCCACCGGGCGATCCTGTCGCCGGTCATCAACACCGATGGCATCGGCAACGGCACGCACATCCACTTCAGTCTCTGGGACCAGGAGGGGTTGCCAGTGTCGCGCGACGCGACAGCGCCCTATGGCATCTCGACCCGGATCGCGCCCTTCGTCGCCGGCGTGCTGCACCACCTGCCGGCGATCACCGCGATCACCGCACCCTCGGTTGCATCGTATTACCGGCTGCAACCCAATCGCTGGGCGCCGGTCTGGGCGTTTCTCGGTCGCCAGGACCGCGGCGCCGCCCTGCGCGTCTCCCCCGTTTTTCAGGGCGCCGAGGCCCGTGCCGACGCGCAGTTCAATATCGAGTATCGCGTGGCGGATGCCGCGGCGAGCCCCTATCTCGCCTTGGGCGCCATCATCCACGCCGGGCTCGACGGGATCCGCGGCGGTATGACCTTGCCGCCGGAGCAACCCGAATTTTGGGCTATGACGGCCGCCGCCCGCGCCGATGCGGGCATCGACGAACTGCCCCGGTCGCTTGCCCAGGCGCTCGATCTGCTGGCGGCGACCGAGGCGGCGCGCGGCTGGTTCGGGCCGGAGTTCTTCGCGGCCTACCTCCAGTTCAAGCGGTCGGAGATCGAGGCGCTCGCGGACCTGGAGCCCTCGGACATCTGCGACCGCTACGCCGCCATCTACTGAGGACTGCACCCATGAGGACCTACGGCCTGAGCCGGGACGTGCCGGTGGTGCTGGGCAAGACGGCGTTGCTGTTCATCGATGTGCAGAACTACGTCATGCCCGGCGGCGGCGAATATGCCGGGCTTGATGAGGCCGAGGTGGCAGCGCGCTACGGGTATTTCTTTACCGAAATGGAGACACGTGGCCTGCCCAACATGCAGCGGCTGCAGGCGGCCTGCCGCGCGAAGGGCATCGAGGTGCTTTATACGGTCATCGAAAGCCTGACGCAGAACGGACGTGATCTGAGCCTCGACTACAAGATCAGCGGGTTATTCTGTCCGCGTGGCTCGCGAGACGCTCAGGTGGTCGACGCCCTGGCGCCGGGCCCGGACGAGATCGTCATCGGCAAGACCTCCTCGTCGGTGTTCATCTCCACGAACCTGCATTACGTGCTGGGCAATCTCGGGGTGCGCCATCTGATCCTCGCCGGCGGGCTGACCGACCAGTGCGTCGACTCCGCAGTGCGGGATGCCTGCGATCTAGGCTATCTGGTGACGGTGCCGGTCGATGCCTGCGTCACGCAGAGCCAGCAGCGTCACGACACTGCGTTGGCCAACAACAAAGGCTATTGCCGTCAGGTAACGACATCTAGCCTCGTCTCTGAGATCGACGGACTTTAGCATCCGGCGCTGGCTCCGGCCGCCTGAAGTTTGCCCGAAGACGCGGCCTGAGGCGGATACACTTTAACGGGATGTTTACGCTCTCCGGTTAAGGTTGCCTTGTCGAACCAATCCACACGTCGTGCCCCAACCAAATCAACGGATCGGATATGCTGAGTTGTCGTGTCGAAGATGACATGGCCAAGCGTGTGCCGATGCCGCCTCAAGCCAGGTGCGTCAGCCATGAAGATCGAGCCCAACGCCAAGATCACCCGCCCGCGCCTGACCAAGGGCGCGTCCTCGGCGTCCGCGCCGGCCAGGGCCTCTCCAGGCGATCCCTCATCAGTTGCTCCTCTGACCGCAGCGCCAATTCCCGACGCGGTGGCGGCGATTGCCACACCGGACGGCCTACCTGCGGCGGGGGATCAGCGTGACGAGCCGGATTTCTCCTCCGGCTTTTATGTCGCCTTCTATGCGGACCTGCGGGACAAGACCGCGAAAGAAGCCGAAATCCATTGGCGGACGCTGGGTAAAGGCGAAGGAAGGTTCGGTAGCGCCCAGCAGGTCATCGACGATTTCGCGGCAAAGGGGAAGCACCTGCCGAATGATTTCGATGCCGGTCTCTACCGCCTTTTTCTCAGCCGCTCCATGCGCGGCGCCATCAAATGCGATCTCGATGCGGCCGCCCACTACCTCGCGGTCGGTCGTGCCGCCGGCAACCGGTACAAGCCTGAAGATCCGGCGTTCTTCAACGCGCTCTATTTCGACGAGGGCTCTTCTTACAGCCGGATGCTGCTCGCGGCGGTGCGGCGTGAAGAAGCCGACATCGACCAGTCTGCAGCGGCCTTGTTCGCCCGCATCGGCATCCGGTCGACCGGATTTCTGAGCATCTTCGAAGTCTCCGACTACATTTGCCTGAATACGAATCTGGGCCTGCAAAACCGGGCGCACTGTCTACACCATTTCGCGGAACACGGGCTCCGCGAACTCGGCCCGGTCGCGCTCGACTACACCTTCGATGCGGAGTTTTACCGCGCGACCAATCGCGAGATCGCGGCGCTCTCCGATCGGGAAGCGTATCGTCATTGGCTCAATATCGGTCTCGACAGGGGCGAGACCCCGAATGCGGGCCGGTTCCTGCACAAGCTCGGCCTCCTCGAGATTGGCCATTATCCACCCGGCTTCGTCGCCGAGATCTACGCGGCCGCCAATCCGGATCTCGCCGAGCGGATTGCCGGAAAGTGGCGGCTACTGCAGCATTGCATCAGCAACGGCATCGCCGAACGGCGGCCCGGATGCCAGCTCTCGCGCGAGAACGTGGACGTCTTCCGCGCCGCCGCGGACCTGCAGGCCATGGAAGGACGTCTCGAAGCGGCGCGAGGGATCTACCAGGATGTTCTGGCGCTCGAGCCTAGTCACGTCCTCGGTCTTCGTCATTTTGCGGACTGCCTTCTGCGGATCGGGGACTGGTTCAACGCCGCGGCTCTCTATGAGGAGACGATCAAGTCGAACCTCAGCACGGTCTGGACCTACCTCAACCTCGCGACCTGCTATCTGAACCTCAAGCGCTGGCGCGAGGCGGCGGCTGCCTTGTTGCCCATCCAGCAGCGAAACGCCGGAGATCTCGGTATCCGCACGCGTCTGCGCGAGGTCTGCCGCGCGGGGTTCGAGGCGATGCGTCATGAGGCCGCCTGGCTCGCTGAAAACGGGTTCGAGCGCCAAGCCCGCCTGCGCATGGCGGAGGCGGTGGAGCTTTTGGCGCTGCCGGTTGAAACTGCGCCAACGGGGCTTGCTTATGCGAGGAGCGACATCGGCACGATCGCGATCGTGGCCGATACCGGCCTGCCGCAGTGCCGCTTCTATCGCCTGGACCAGAAGCTCGCCCAGCTCGGCCTGCTCGGAATCGAGGCGGAACTCTTCGACTTCCGTGACGACCTTGCCGATTTCCACCAACGGCTGCCCTCGTTGCAGGCGGTCATCTTCTACCGCGTCCCGGCGACGCCCGAGATCGTCGACGCGATCGATGCAGTCCGACGTGCGGAACTGCCAAGCTTCTACGAAATCGACGATCTCATGTTCGAGGATGAGCACTTCCCGGACAGTTTCGAGAGCTACGGCGGGCAGATTTCCCGCGGCCTCTACGCCACGCTGGTGACGGGGAGCGCGGCACTACGGACGGCGATGGGGTTGTGCGACTACGCGCTGGCCTCGACTGCGCCGCTGGCCGAGCGGATGGCGCAGGTGGTGCGCAGCGGCCAAGCCTTCGTTCACCGCAATGCTCTGCATGCGCCGCATGAAAAGATGATGGGAGCACTTCCGGCGCGCAAGGACGACGGCACCATCCGCCTTTTCTATGGCACCGGAACCCGCGCCCATAACGAGGATTTCGAGCAGCACCTGACCCCGGCCCTGGCGCGCATACTGGCCGAGTTTCCGGCGGTGAAGCTGGTCATCGTCGGCTATCTCTCGCTACCGCCCAGCCTCGCCGGTTATGGCGACCAGATCATGCTCATCCCTCCGGTCTGGGAAATCGAGGCCTATTGGCGGATCCTGGCCGGAATGGACATCAACCTCGCCGTGCTCAAGCCGGGGCCGGTCGCGGACTGCAAGAGCGAGATCAAGTGGCTTGAAGCGGCGATGCTGGGGATCCCGTCGGTCGTTACGCCGACCGAAACCTACCGCACGTCCGTCTCCGACGGGGAGACCGGGCTCTTCGCAACAACCCCGGAAGATTGGTATCGGGCGATCCGCCGCCTCGTCGTCAACCAGAAGGAGCGGAGACGGATGGGCGCCGCGGCGCAGGTCGCGGTGCGCGACGCCTACTCTGTGCCCGCCATGGCGCGCAACCTGCGCTCCATCCTGGCCGGCGTGACCGAGGCGCCGGCGGCCGAGTCCGTCAGAAAGCGTGTTCTAGTCGTCAACGTCTTCTTTCCGCCGCAGGCGCTGGGCGGCGCCACGCGCGTTGTCTCGGACAACGTGCTGGATCTCCATCGGCTGTACGGCGATGAGCTTGAAATAGAGGTCTTCACGGCAATCGAGGGCTCCGTACAACCCTATCGCCTGTCGACCTATCTCTGGAACGGCATCCGCGTCACCGGCGTGACGACGCCGGACGAACCGGACATCGACACGCGCATCGCCGATGAACAAATGGGTGTTGCGTTTGCAGGCTGCCTCGATCGGTTTCGTCCCGACATCATCCACTTTCACTGCATCCAGCGGTTGACGCTGACGGTCTGCGAGGTGGCGAAGGCCCGGCGTATCCCGTACTACGTGACCGTGCATGACGGCTGGTGGATTTCGGACAAGCAGTTTCTTGTCGATAGCTGTGGCGCGCTGGACCTTTACGACTACACAGAGCCGATGGCCGAACTGGCGCGGCATGGCGCCCGTCGCTTCATCCGCATGACGCATTGCGCGGAGGCCCTCTCCGGTGCGGTCAAGGTGTTTGCGGTCTCCAGCCGTTTTGGCGAGCTTTATGAGCGGTGCGGGGTGCAGAACGTCGCTGTTACCGAAAACGGCGTCCCCGCTGTCACCGTGACGCCACGGAGCGTCTCGCCGGCCGGCCGGGTGCGGCTGGCTCACGTCGGGGGCGTCTCCCTGCACAAGGGCTACAATGTCTTCAAAGCCGCCGTCATGCAGTCGCGTTTCGAGAACCTGGAAATCCTGATCGTCGACCACGCGCTGCAGCGTGGCATCGAACATCGGTCGACCTGGGGCACGACGCCCGTGTGCTTTCGCGGCAAGTTGCCGCAGGCGGAGGTCGCCGATCTCTACAAGGATATCGATGTGCTCGTGGCGCCCTCCGTCTGGCCTGAAAGCTACGGGCTCGTCGTGCGCGAGGCCCTCCAGGCCGGCTGCTGGGTCGTTGCCTCCGATCGTGGAGCGGTCGCTCAGGACGTCGATGCGGGCTGCGGTCACATCGTCTCCGTCGACACCTATCATGAGCTGCAGGAGATCCTGCAGAGCATCGACGCTCAGCCCGCGCGTTATCTCGGGCCGATTGAAACGCGGCCGGTCCTGAGGCGGGCGGTGGATCAGGCCATCGAACTCGCGGCTATCTATCTGGACGCGACGCCGGCGCCCTCTCGGGAGAGCGAGCCGCGGATCGTGGCATTGCCTCGGCACCGCATAGCGGCGTTGGCCACGCAGGGCTCTCTATAGGCTAGAGGCCCGCCGCCGGGTCAGGATGAAGGAGACCGGACGATCGGGCTGCGTGGTGACCCGGCCTATCGGCTGCATACCGCGATCACCCGCGACATCGACGTGGAAACTCTGCATCAGCCTTGCCAGCACGAGGACGCCCTCTGTGATTGCGAACTGGGCGCCGACGCAGATGCGCGGACCTGCGCCGAAGGGCAGATAGGTGTAGCGGTCCGGCGGCGGCGCCCCGGGCAGAAAGCGAGCCGGGTCGAAGACTTCCGGCTCGCGCCAATGCGCTCGGTGCCGGTGCACCACCCACGGCGAGATGCTCACCACCGTTCCGGGCGCGATCGCGTGATCCAGGATGCGGTCCGCTTCCTTTGCGACGCGGACGATAAGGAAGGCCGGCGGGTAGAGCCGCAGCACCTCGTCGAAGAAGGCGCGCGTATAGACCAGTTTCTTCAACGCCTCCGCCGCGACGGCAGGCGACAGATCGACGGTCCGCACCTCCTCGGCAATCTGCGCCTGAAGGGCGGGCAGCTTGGCCGCGATGTAGCAGGCCCAGAACAGAGCGGTGGAAGTCGTTTCATGCCCGGCGATGATCATCGTCGAGACCTCGTCCCGTAGCTCGTCATGGTCGAAACCGGCGCCGGTCTCAGGGTCCCGTGCCATGTCCAGCATGTCGAACAGATCGCGCGGGGCGTGTTCGGGAGGCGGCCCGAGGGTCCGGCGCATGGCGATGATGCGATCCATCATGTCCGTCCACTGGCCCCGGAACCGCGCCCTCGCCCGATCCTGCGGCGAGCGCATGCCGGCCGGCAGCAGCAGATCGAACAGATCGGGCCGGGTATGATTGAGCCCGTACTCCATCAGATTGTCCCGCATCTCGCGGCTGAAGCTGGAGGACTCCAGCGAGAACATGGAATGCGCCGCGATCCGCAGCGCCAGACGCTGCAAATGGCCGAGGAGTTCGACGAGGCCGAACTCACGGCCGAGTTCCGCGACTGTCTCCTCGGCTATGGTCATCACGTGCCCGGCAAGCACCGGCATCATTCTCGGCGCCATTGCGGGTGCGATCGCACGCCGGCGATGCCGCCACGCCTCGCCCGAGGCTAGAAACAGACCCCCGCCGAGCAGCGGCTCCAGGATGCGCATCGTGCTCGCATTGCGCTCGTAATTTTCGGCGTTGGCGACCAGGACTTGGCGGATGCCAGCGGGATCGTTCAGCAAGACCTGCGGGCGGCCGAGGAAGGTCCCGGGCAGGATGCCGTCTGTGTAAGCCGGCTCACCCCATAACTCGAGCAGGTTGCGCCTCAGGACGAGGAAGTCCTCCAACTGCGACCGGCGGCGCTGCGGTCGTGCCGGTTGCGGTAGAACGATCTGTCTTGGGTGGGTAACGCTCGCGGGGCGCATAACGCTCGACATGGCAACAACGCCCTTCCCTGGCTCGGTAGCGCATGATCCGGTGGACACGGAGGACCTATACGCGGCAACTCAGTTGCCGGTGACTGGTCCGCCATGGGTTCTGCCTTGCAAGCACTAAAGCGCCCGCCCACGTGACCGGCTCCACCATAGGAGACGACGCCCATGAAAACGACAGGATCGGCCGTTTGGGAAGGCGGCATCAAAGATGGCAAAGGTGCCATTTCAACCCATAGCGGCGCGTTGAAAGCCTATCCCTATGGCTTCGCCAGCCGGTTCGAAGGCAAGCCCGGGACCAATCCCGAAGAACTTATCGGCGCGGCCCACGCAGGCTGCTTCACCATGGCGCTATCGCTCATCCTGGGAGAAGCAAAGCTGACCGCAACTCACATGGAGACAACCGCCGCTGTCACACTCGATAAAGTCGATGATGGGTTCGCAATTACCGCGGTTCATCTGACGCTTGAGGCCCGCATTCCGGGCGCCGATCAGGCACAATTCGAAGAACTAGCGGGCAAGGCGAAAGCCGGCTGTCCGGTCTCTAAGCTTCTTAACGCCACTATAACTTTGGACGCCAAGCTGCTCGACTGACCGGCCGTCGAGACGCCGGCACCTCATCCGAGGTGCCGGCTTATTCCACTCGGAGTTCAGTTCCCGGCAGCGGTGCCGCTGACCTTGCCCATGCCGGAACCGGTGCCCGGCTGTGCGCCGGTCGGGTTGGCAAGCTGAGCGCCTGCCGAGTCGGGGCTTACCTTCCGGACCATGCCGGTCTTCGTACCACTGTTTTTGGTCGGTGGGATGACAGCGGTAGAGGATGTCCCGCCTGCAACGGAACCTGTGGTCGTGGTGGCCGTGGAGGTCGTGCTCTGGGCGACGGCTGCGGTCATAGACAGCGGCGCTACGAGAAGTAAAGACGACAACAAAAGAGAATGAAGACGGCGCATATGACAATCCTGTTTCACTGGCAGCGGGCGATCCCGACGCTTCGTGAAATAATTGGGGTGCCGACGACTTAATGCGACTGTACAACACCCTCAAGTTTACGTTGGCGCGATGGGCCGATCGGACGGCGCCGGGACCCGCTCGAACGAGCGGCCCTGTCGCCCCGACCACGCTGCGTCGCCTGTAGCGAGAGGTAGCGTTCTAGGCAGTATCCCCCACAATCGAACTTCTCTAAACCTCGGTTTCAGCCTGTATGAGGAGACGCCTTCATGGCCAAATCACCCGGCCCGTCGAAAGGTAAGGCAGCCGCGCCCGCTCAGTTCGACATGAACAGTCGGGAGCGAAAGGGCGGCAAAGGCCGTCCGGGCGGCCCCGGCGGTGGAGGTGGGCGAGGCCGCGACGAAAAGCGGCCGCCCGCACGGATCGTGACACTGCCGCCCGCCGTGGTCGACCGCGGTGATGGCTGGATCATCGAGAAGGTCGGCCGTGTCGATCAGGCCTCCCACGCGCCCATGGGCGCCGAATACCGTCTGGTCTTCAACGGCCATGACCCGCTGGTGTTCGATTATCTCGGCGCCGCCCGCGAACGCGCCAAGGAGCCGCCACCGGAGAAGGCAGCCGCCGAGGATGTTGCGGCTGCCGTCGTGCCCGAGGCGCCTGAAGACGAAGCCCCGTCTCGGGAAGCCGGGGTCGACGGAGAAGGGGTCTGACAACAGGGGACCTTCCCCTGGCCGGTTGCGGAGGCCGGTCGTGCCGCGGCCCGAACGAGATGCTGGCCATCCGCAAGCGTCCAGCTGCCGTCCGCCGTCGTCAGGCGGAGATCAAGATCGGAACGGCGCTATTATGATACGCATACTGCGTATTGCCTCCGATGAGGATCTCCAATGCCCTGGAGTTGCTGTAGGCCCCCATGCAGATGAGCGTCGCTCCTGTCTCCTGGGCGTACGTGAGGAGTGATGACGCTACCCGGGACGGATCATGCGTCACGATCTTGCAGCGAGCCGTGATCCCGTTGCAGCGCAAGTAGTCCACAATCTCGTCCTCATGCGCGGCGACTTCCTCGGATGCCACGCATCTGAACACGGTCACCTGCGAGCAGGCCTCCAGCAAGGGCATTGCCAGCCCGACGGTCCGGGAGACCTGAAGGCCGCCGTCCCAGGCCAGAATCGAGTGGTCCAGAATATCGCGAGAAGTCTGAGCCTGAGCAGGAACGATCAGGATGGCTCGTCCGCTCGTCATGAGAACGACCTTGTTGAGTTCTCGCTCTTGCTGCGTGGTCCTTCTGTCGGGCTGGCCGATGACGATCAGGTCGGTAGCACGCGCGTGTCTCACGAGGTTTGAAGGTCCCTCATTCGTCAGCACCTCGACGCGACATGACGGAGCACCCCCGTGCTTCATCCCGTCGAGCTTCGAGCCCATGGAACGAACGCCCCTTTCGACAGCCCACTTGTTCACCAGTGCCGCTACCGCGTCCGCCGAGGGTCTTTCTCTGTCCCAATTCTCCTCGGCCATCTCGAGCACTTTGTCGTTCAGGATCGGATCGCCTTCGACGGACGAAGGATCTGTGGCGGCATGCACGAAGATGACGTCGATCCTCGAATGGAACCGGTCAGCGACCGACAAGGCGCGGTCAAGCTTGAACTCCAACAGCCTGACATCGAAGACTGGAACAATGATCCGCCCGAAGGGCATCGCGGTAACCCCCTTAGGTCATCCTTCAACAAGCCGCTGTCAGTTTTGCGCGCGCCTGCGTCGCGAGCACATCGGCCCGCTCATTCATGGCGTCGCCGGAATGGCCCCGAACCCAGCGCCAATCGATCTCGTGCTTCTGGGCCGCCGCCAGGATCCGCTGCCAGAGATCGATGTTCGCCACCGGATCGCCCGCCGCGTTGCGCCACCGCCGCCTGACCCACCCCGTCGTCCACCGCGTGATGCCGTTGCGCAAATACTCGCTGTCCGTGTGCAGGACGACCGTGCAGGGCCGGGTGAGGGCTTCCAATGCCTCCGCCGCCGCGGTCAGCTCCATGCGGTTGTTCGTGGTCGCCGCCTCGGCACCGCTCAACTCCCGCTCGGCCGTGCCGAAACGCAGGATCGCCGACCATCCGCCGGGGCCGGGGTTCGGCTTGCACCCGCCGTCGGTCCAGATCTCGACTGTGCGTCCCTCGGTTTCATCCGACATAGGCGGAGAGGCCCCTGGCATGACGGTGGAAGCGCAGCTTGCGGAGGTATTCGACCGGATCCTTGGGCGTCACCAGAGCGCCTGCCGGCGTGTTGAGCCAGTCATACAGCCGCGTCAGTAGAAAACGGAGCGCCGCGCCCTGCGCCAGGATCGGCATTGCATCCGCCTCAGCGACAGTCAGCGGCCGCACGCTCTGATATCCCGAGATCAGGGCCCGGCCACGGGTCACGTTGAAGGCGCCGTCCTGCTCGAAGCACCAGGCGTTGAGGCAGATGGCGAGGTCGTAGGCCAGCAGGTCGGTCGCCGCGAAGTAGAAGTCGATGAGGCCCGAGATCCGCTGGTCGAGGAAGAAGACGTTGTCGGGGAACAGATCGGCATGGATCTGGCCTTCCGGCAGGTCCTGAGGCCAGTCGCCGAGCAGCCGGTCCAACACCCGCGACAGTTCTTCCCCAAGGTCCGGCGCCACTTCATCGGCGCGGCCGAGGCTCCGCTCCAGCAGAGGGCGCCACCCGGCGGGACCGAGGCCGTTCACGCGACGGGGCGCGTAGCTCTCGCCGGCTGCATGCAGGCGTGCCAGGGCAACGCCCAGCGGCGAGCAATGGGCCACCTGCGGGCGACGCGGCCAGACGCCCGGCAGGAAGGTCGTGATGGCGGCGTGACGCCCGGCCAGCATGCGAAGGGCATTGCCATCCTGGCCACGGACCGGCTGCGGGCAGGTGACGCCCTGCCCTGCCAGATGCTCCATCAGCCCGAGGAACCAGGGAAGGTCCGCCGGATCGACCCGTTTCTCATAGAGCGTCAGGATGAAATCGCCGGTTGTCGTGCGCAGCATGTAGTTGCTGTTCTCGACGCCCTCCGCGATGCCACGGAACGCCACCGCCTCGCCGATGTCATAGAGGCTGAGGAACGCGCTCAACGCGTCGTCGGCGACTTCTGTGTAGACGGCCATCAGTAAAGAACTCAACGGTTGAAGAACGTCTCTCTCCTACGAACGGCGCTGGCCCAAGACCAGAGAGAAACGGCGCGCTACGGACCCGACATGAAAAAGCCGCGGCTGGCAGGACCAGACGCGGCTTCGATCACGACAAAAACTTAAGGCTTCAGGCGGCCTTGTTCTGGCGCGGACGACGGCCGGAGCCTGAACGGCGGCCGCGGCGCTTCGGGCGGTCCTGGTCTGCCAGGCCACCTTCGCGCGGAGCTTGCGGTGCGGTGGGACGCATCGGCAGGATGTCTGCCGGTTGCCCGCCCGTGGAGGAGACCGGATGCGGCCCCGCCACATGCATGACGACGCCCGTCAGCCGCTGGATCGCGCGCAGGAACGCCTGCTCAGTGGGATCGCAGAAGGCATAGGCGATGCCGGAGGCGCCGGCCCGTGCCGTGCGGCCGATGCGATGCACGTAGCTCTCGGGCTCGTTCGGCAACTCGTAGTTGATGACATGCGTGATGCCGGTCACGTGGATGCCGCGCGCGGCGAGATCGGTCGCGACCAGAACCCTGGCCTGTCCGGTCTTGAACAGCTCCAGGCTACGCTGGCGCGCATTCTGGCTTTTGTTGCCGTGCATGGCTTCCGCGGGAATGCCGGCGCCCTCCAGATGCTCGGCGACCTTGTCGGCGCCGCGCTTGGTGCGGGTGAACACGATCACACGCGCCATCTCGGGGTTCCGCAGCAGGTTGACCAGCAGGTGCTTCTTGCCGCCGGCGTCTGTGAAGTAGACGTGCTGCTCGATCTTGTCGGGCGTCGCCGTTTCAGCCTGCACCTGGACCCGCACCGGGTCGTTCAGCAGGCTCGAGGCAAGCTTGCCCACCTCCGCCGGCATCGTGGCCGAGAAGAGCATCGACTGGCGCTTGGCAGGAAGCGACGCCATGATCGTGCGGATGTCCCGGATGAAGCCGAGGTCCAGCATCTGGTCGCCCTCGTCGAGGACGAAATGCGTGACCTGGTCGAGCAGCAGTTCCCGTGTGCTCATGAGATCCTTGATGCGGCCCGGCGTGCCGACGACGATGTCGGTGCCGCGCTGCATGCGCTGGACCTGAGGCGTACGGCCGACACCGCCGAGGATGACGACGGTGCGGAGCCCCGTGCCCGCCGAGAAGCGGCGGATGCTCTCGTCGATCTGCAAGGCAAGCTCACGCGTCGGCGCCAGGATCAGCACCCGCGTGCCGTAGGGACGCAGACGGCCCCGGTCGTTCAGCAGATGCTGGATGATCGGCAGGGCGAAGGCGCCGGTTTTGCCGGTGCCGGTCTGGGCCACGCCGAGCAGGTCCCGCCCGGCCAGAAGCTGGGGAATGGCGCCCGCCTGGATGGGTGTCGGCGCGGTATAACCAAGCGCCAGGACAGCGCGCTGGATCGGCTCGCTGAGCCCCAGGGAGGCGAAGCTGTCGGTCGTGGTGGTCGGAATTTCAGTCAAAAGAGTCTCCACGCCGCCCGGACGCTCGTCGGGGCGGTTCGTGCCCTTGCTCCCCGCGCGATGCGGAGTGGAACAGGTAAGAAGGAGATCGTTCGGAAAAAGATGATACCCGAAGCCGCTCCGTTTGCCGGATGCAACTATCGAACGAGGATCACCGTTCGCGCATCTCGCGAACAATCATGGCAGCCTGATACCGCAGCGCAGCAAGAGAATCAACGAATATCTTACGCAACGCCGATAAGCATCAGCACGATGCCGCCGATCGCGACAACCCATACAAGCGATCGCACCACCGGAACACCGGCAACGTAGAGGGGCCAGTAGACGACCCGACCCCAGAAGTAGAGGTTCGCGCCGATCACCGTCAGCGCGGAGTGGCGGTTGAGTACTTGTCCGACCAGGACAAGAGCGACGAAGAAGACGTAGGTTTCCTTGAAGTTGGAGAAGGCGCGGATGACGCGGCCGCCGACGCCATCGATCGGCTTCTGGTCGTCGCGGGCGCTCCGGCTGAAGTGGGAGCCGCGCTGGCTCATCACGGCCGTGCCGGTGGCCAAGCATTGCAACAGGCCGATCACCACGGACCAGAGCAGCAGCTTCATCTCAAATGTCATTGTCTGGGAATCCTGTCAGGGCAGTACTGTCCGGAAGATGATGCTCGACCGGAAGCGGTAACAGGACAGAGGCAGTTCCCTGGGTTAAAGTTGAACGCGTGAGAGCCGGAGGCCGGTCGAGGTGAGGATGGCGCTGGACTGGATGCGAGGCGTGATCGCGGCGCTCGCCGTTATCGGCGCCATGTTGCCCATCGTCTTCCTTGGCGCCGCCACCGACCCGGACATCCTGTGGAAGATCGTCCATGGCCGGTGCGTGGCCGATGAGACCAGGTTCGGCCACGCCGCGCCCTGCGCCGTCGTCGACCTCGCAGCAGGTTTCGCGGTGCTGAAGGATATCGTGGGCAAGACCCAGTATCTGCTCATCCCGACCACGCGCATCACCGGCATCGAAAGCCCGGCGGTGCTTGACCCGGCGACGCCCAACTATTTCGCCGACGCCTGGAACGAGACCAATCTGGTCGATGCACGGCTGGGGAAGACGCTGCCGAGGCAGGACCTCAGCCTCGCGATCAACGCCATCACGGGCCGCACGCAGGACCAGTTCCATATCCATATCGATTGCATCCGGGCCGACGTGCGGGCTGCCCTCGCCCAGCATGCGGCGTCCGTGGGGCGGAACTGGGCGCCGTTTCCAGTCCCGCTAGCGGGCGCCGACTACCGCGCGATCCGGATCGATGGATCGTCCCTGAACGCCGATCCTTTTACGCTTCTCGCCGATGGCGAGCCCGGCGCGCGGGCAGCGATGGGCATGCATACGCTCGTGCTGGCGGGTGAGACCTTCGCGGGCGGCGAGCCGGGTTTCATCCTGCTTGACAACCACGCCGACCCGGCAACGGGCGACATGGGCAATGGCGAGGCCCTCCAGGACCACACCTGCCAGGTGGGTCACTCACCGGCCGTCGTGGTGTCCGGCGCCCAATAGAGGAGACGCTTGAGCACGCGGTCGACGATCACCCACAGCAGGATCGCAACCACGGCCAGCACGAAGAGCGCCGCGAACATGACATCGGTCTGCACGCGCGCATTGGCGTTCATCATGACGTAGCCGAGGCCGGCCGAGGAGCCGACCCACTCGCCGATGATCGCGCCGATAGGGGCGATCGCGGCCGCGACCCGCAAGCCGGCTCCGAACGAGGGCAGCGCTGCCATGAGGCGCACATGGCGCAGAACGGCCCATGGCGTTGCGTCCATGGTGCGCGCCAGATCGAGCCAGCCGATATCGGTGCGACGCAACCCGTCGAAGAATGACGCGGTGATGGGGAAGAAGATCACCAGCACCGCCATCACCACCTTCGAGCTGATGCCGAAGCCGAACCACAGCACCAGCAGCGGCGCGAGGGCGAATACCGGCAGCGCCTGACTGAGCAGCAGCAGCGGCATCAGCCAGCGTTGCAGCACGCGCGAGAAGACCATGGCGAGAGCCAGGCCGCCGCCGAGCAGAGTGCCGATGACGAGGCCGAGCAGGATCTCCGCGAGCGTCGTCAGCGTGCTCCAGAACAGGAGGGGCGCCTGCGCCACCATGGCGTGGGCAACCGAGGCAGGGTCCGGCAGCATGAAGGCAGGAATGCCGGTGAAGCGCGTGATGCACCACCAGGCGAGAACCAGCCCCGCCATGGTGACCAGCGGCCGAAGGATCGGCTGGACGTGCCTCATCCCGCCTCGGCCGCCACGAGGGCGCGCATCAGCTGGCCTTGAGTACGCAGCAGATCGGGATCATCCAAGGCGCGCGGAACGCGGCCTGCCACGGTGATAGGCGCACCCAGCACTGCCGGATTCCCAGCCAGCACCACGAGCCGGTGGCCGAGCCGGCAAGCTTCCATGGGATCATGGGTAATCAGCAGGACGGTGCGGCCGTGCAGCAACTCTGCCGCCAGTTCCTGGATGCGCGCGCGGGTGACGGCGTCGAGCGCTGAGAAGGGTTCGTCCATCAGCACGATCGGCCGGTTCTCGTAGAGCGTTCGCGCCAAGGCCGTGCGCTGCCGCATGCCGCCTGAAAGCTCCATTGGCAGGGCGCGCGTGTGGTCGGCGAGGCCCACACGCTGCAGAAGAGTATGGGCGCGCGCCGTGTCCGGCTTCTCGCGCCGCAGCCGGCTGCCCAACATGACGTTGTCGATGACGCGCAGCCAGGGATAGAGCAGATCGGTCTGGCCCATATAAGCGATACGGCCGGCTAGCGGTCCGCCGTCGCTGGCGTGGACGGCGCCCTGGTGGGCGGGGGCGAGACCGGCGAGGATCTTCAACAGGCTGCTCTTGCCGACGCCGCTGGTGCCGAGCAGCGCCATGATGCGGCCGCCGGGGATGTCCAGCGACAGGTTCTCAAAGATCGTCCGAGTGCCGTAGCGAAGCGTCAGCCCCTCGATATGGATGCCTGGGCAGCGTTCACCCTGGTCCATCAAGGGGGCCAGCCGATCCCCCAGAAGGCAGCCTCCAGCATTGTGGCAGTTTGGAAAGTCTTCAGCAGCGAGGGGTAGCGCGCCTCGGCGCCACGTCGCTGACCCAGCGCCTCCAGCGTGTCGATCGCAGCGGTTACGGCCTCGCGATACTCGGGCGCGGCATAGGCTTCGATCCACGGCGCATAGGGATTGCCCGCGAGCACAGTACTAGGGTCGGCCAGCATCCACTGCGCGATCTCGGCGTAGCCGACGATACAGGGGGCGAGCGCCACGTCGAGATCGAGCTTGTCCCCGGCCAGACCGCGCTCCAGGAAGAAGCGGGTATAGGCGATCATCCGCATGTCCTCGGGGGCGGCGGCCATGTCTTCTTCGGTGAGGCCCCATTCGGCGCAGTAGGCGATGTGGAGCGGCATCTCCACGTCCAGGATCGCCGCCATGATCTTCGAGGCGGCGCGTATCTCTACCAGCGTCTCGCCCTTGTAGGCCCCGAGCGCGTAACCCCGCGCGTATTGGATCAGGTAGAGGTAGTCCTGGATCAGGTAGCGGCGAAACCCGTCGAGCGGCAGGGTGCCGAGGGCGAGCGCCTCGAGGAACGGGTGGCGCGTGTAGAGCGCCCAGGCCTCGCCAGCGTCGCGCCGCAAACGTCCGAACAGGCCGCGGTCGAGATCGATGTCGAGCACCATCGGTCAGGGCTGCTTCAGCTGCACGGCATAGTCTGAGAGCGGCAGCTGCTTCGCGATCAGATGGTTGGAGAACATGAAGGTCTCATAGGTCCGGTACCGGGCATCGTCGAGCCGGAACGGGTCCTGCGCGAAGTAGGAGACCGTCTGGAACCACGCCGTCTTGTTGAGGGTGTTGTCGAGATCCGGGTGATCCTTCGCAAAGCTTGCCCACATCGCATCCGGATGGGCGACGAGATAGGCGGTGCCGAGCTGCACGGCGGCGAGAAAGCGGGCGATGCGCGGATCGCTCACCCGGTTCTTGTTCGCCAGGATGATGAGTTCGTCATCCATCGGCACGCCGTAATCCTGCGGCGAGAAGATGATGGGCGTGGCGCCCTTCTCGGTTAGCTCGTTATCCTCGAAGTTGCGGTAGGTGCCGATGACCCCGTCCACCTGATGCGCCAGCAGGGACGTCACGAGGGCGAAGTTCACGTTGACCATCGTGACATCCGACAGCGACAGCCCGACATGCTGCAGCATGGTGCCGACAAGCGCGTCCTCGACGCCGCTGACCGAATAGCCGATCCGCTTGCCCTTGAAGTCCTTCATCGTCTTGATGCCGCTGCCGGCGAGCGCCGTCAGCGTATTCAGCGGCTTGTCGATCAGCGTGCCGACGCGCACGACCGGCAGGCCCGCATCCACCAGCAGATAGAGCTGCGGCTGATAGCTGAGTGCGAGGTCACCCTTCCCGGCGGCCACCTCGCGCGGGGGCATGCTGGGATCGGCCGGGGCGATGAAGCGCACGTCCAGACCCTCTTTCTGGTAGGCGCCGATATATTGCGCGACGAACAGGGGCGCGTGGTCCGGGTTGACGAACCAGTCGAGCAGGACCGTCAGCTTGTCGTTCGCCTGCGCCATAGACGTCGCGCAGAGCAGGAAGATGACGGCGAAACCGAATTTGCGCAGCAAGAGCCTACTCCAACTGAAAGGACCGTCAGCGCCAGTATCCTAAGCGTTCGCGCGGCGATAGCCGCTGACGGCAGAACCGGTTTCAGGTTTCAGCATCAGGAAGCCCGGGATGGAGACGAGCGTCACCACCGCCATGACCAGAAACACGTGGTGGAAGGTCTCGACGGACAACCCAGCGGCGCTTCGGCCGAAAGTTTTCAGCAAGACGGCGGCGAGCGCGACGCCGAGGCCCATGGTGAGCTGCTGTGCGACACCTGAGAAGGATGTGCTCCGGCTGAGCTGGTCGGGCCGGGTCTCGACGAAGCTGACCGTGTTCAGCGTGGTGAACTGCAGACCGCGGCCGATGCCCGAGAGGAGCACCCAGACCAGAATGGTCCAGTCCGGCGTGCCCATCCCCACCAGAGCAAAGCCGGCGACGCAGAGGGCGCTGTAGACGGCGTTCAGCGCCAGCAACCGGCCGAAGCCCAGCCGCCGCAGCATCCGGCTGACAAGGGGCCGGATGAGGAGGGTGCCGAAACTTCCGATGAAGGTGATCAGGCCGGAGTGGATGGGGCTGTAGCCAAAGCCGAGCTGCAGCATCAGCGGCAGCAGAAACGACACCGAGTTGAGTCCGATCCGGCTGATGCCGCCCGACAGGACGCCGACGCGGAAGGATGGGATGCGCAACAGCCGCAGGTCGAGCGCGGGATGGCCGAGGCCCCGCATGTATCGCGCGTAGAGCCCGAAGATGACGACGGCGGCGAGGAACAGCAGGCCGGCCAGAGGCAATGTGGCCCGCTCGCCAAGGCACTGGATGGCGATCTGCAGCAGAACGAGGGCGGCGCCC
This sequence comes from Acidisoma sp., assembly GCF_965199065.1. Taxonomy (NCBI): domain Bacteria; kingdom Pseudomonadati; phylum Pseudomonadota; class Alphaproteobacteria; order Acetobacterales; family Acidocellaceae; genus Acidisoma; species Acidisoma sp. The sequence goes on from NZ_CBDAQN010000003.1 coordinate 1,702,364, forward strand.
GTCATCAGGAAGCCCGGCATGTCGAAGCGTGGCGGGCTGGCGAGCCGCTGTTCGCACACGAAGCGCCACGCGGCCACCATGCCGATCAGCCCCACCGGCAGGTTCACGAGGAAAATCCAGCGCCAGCCGAAGTAGTGCGTGATGAGTCCGCCAAGGATGGGGCCAAGCGTCGGCCCGATGATGAGCGGCATGGTGAAGTAGGTCATCGCGCGCACCAGCTCGCGCTTGGGGAAGGAGCGCAGGAGGATGAGCCGGCCAACCGGGGTCATCATGGCGCCGCCCACTCCCTGCAGCACCCGCATGGCGATCAGCGACCAAAAGCTGGGAGCCGCTCCGCAGCACAGCGAGCCCAGGGTGAACAACCCGAGCGCCGTGACGAAGGTCCGCCGCATGCCGAAGCGGTCGGCGACCCAGCCGCTCACCGGGATGAAAACCGCGAGGCTGATGAGGTAGGCGGTGATGGCGAGGTTCAGGGAGATGGCGCTGCGGCCGAAGCTTGCTGCCATGCTGGGCAAGGCCGTCGTGATGACGGTGGTGTCGATCTGCTCCATCATGAAGGCGACAGCCACGGTCATCGGTATCAGGAGGCGAAGCAAACCTTCCGGCGCCTCCACCTCGGCCGGCGCCTGACCTGCGTGGTCAAGCATTCGGCGCGCCGAACGATAGTAAGTGGGGCGGCATGGTCGCACCTCGAAAGCGCGTGGCATGATGAATAGGATATCGCCGATTCGATGTCGTCTTGTTATGACATCTTTACGCTGGATGACACCAGCGCTGAGGAGCGATACGCCATGCCTGTAGCACCCTTGACTGATCTTCTCGCCATTCCTGCGCGTCATCTGCCTGCCCGTATCGCGGCCGGCGACACCACTGCGGAAGCTGTGACCGCCGCCTATCTCGGCCGCATTGCGGCGGTCGAGCCGGACATCCGCGCGTGGGCGCATCTTGTCCCCGAACAGGCGAGTGCCGAGGCAAGGCTGCGGGATCGCGAGGCCACTGGGCTCATGCGAGGGGTTCCGGTAGCGGTGAAGGACGTCTTCGACACGCATGATCTGCCAACGGCCTATGGATCGGCGGCTTATCCCGCCGACAACCAGCCGCCGCGCGATGCCGCCGCCGTGGCGGTGATCCGGGCCGCGGGCGCGGTCGTGCTCGGCAAGACCGTGACCACCGAGTTTGCGGGCTTCGACCCTGGGCCGACGCAGCATCCGCGGCGTCCGGGCACAACCCCCGGCGGTTCGTCTTCCGGTTCGGCAGCGGCGGTGGCCAGCGGCATGGCGCCGCTCGGCTTCGGCACGCAGACCTCGGGCTCGATCATCCGGCCGGCGGCCTTCTGCGGCGTAGCAGGCTTCAAGCCGACCTTCGGATTGCTCGACCGGACGGGGGTGAAGGCCCTCGCCGACAGTCTCGATACCGTCGGACTGCTGGCGCGGGATGTGCGCGATCTGGCGTTCTTTGCGGCCGTGCTGCGGGGCGATCCCGGCTGGGCGGTCGCGGACGGACCGCAACCGCCGCCTCGTCTGGCCGTGTTCCGCACCCCCGTCTGGCACCGGGCCGAGCCCGCGAGCCAGCAGGCGGTCGAGGCCGCGGCCACTGCGGCGGCGCAGGCCGGTGCGACGTTGGTGGAGTTCGACGACCCTGACGACTTCGAGGCTCTGCTGGCGGCGCACGACGCGGTCATGCGGTGGGAGGTGCCGCGCGCCCTTGCCCACGAGCGTCTCGCCCATCTCGACAGGCTGCGCCCGAAGACGCGCACCCTCGTGGAGCCGACGCCGCCGGCCTCCGCCGCGGAACATCTGGCGGCGCTGACGATCGCCGCGGTCGCGCGGGTGAGGTGGAACATGGCCTTGCGGGGCCTTGGGCTCGACGGGATTCTGACGTTGGCCGCGCCGGGCGAGGCGCCTGCCGGTCTGGGCAGCACGGGCGACGCCATGTTCAACCGGGTGTGGACGCTGCTCTACCTGCCCTGCGTCGCGGTGCCGGCCGGCGACGGGCGAGGTGGCCTTCCTGTCGGCGTGCAGCTGGTCGGCGCCTGGGGCGAGGATGCGCGAACCCTCGCCGCCGCCGCCTTCGTTGAAGACGCACTACTCCGATCGATGAGGTGAACTGCAGACATGGAAACATCCGGCAAGACGGCCAGGGAGATGTTCGCCGAACTGCGCGCCGATCCGCGCCGTCGCCGGTTCGGATTTGGGGTCAGGCCTATGCTGGTCAACGTCGATTGGCAGAACGCCTACACGGCGGTCGATGAGTTCGTCACGGCCTATGACAACGATCCCCGCGCCTTCGACTACGTCAACGAACTGGCCGATCTTGCGCGGGCGCGGCGCTTGCCGGTGCTGTGGACCTACGTCGCCTACCGGCCGGACGGCGCCGACTGCGGCGTCTTCGGGTGCCGGGACAACACGCCGGATTCGCTGCGGAACGTCAGACGCGGAGAGCGGCGGGCCGCTCTCGATGAGAGACTTCGCATCGATCCGGAACTAGACCACATCGTCAACAAGCTCATGCCGTCCGCGTTTCACGAAACCAGCCTGGCATCGCTGCTGGTCCATTACGGCTGCGACACCGTGATCGTGACCGGTGGCTCGACATCGGGTTGCGTCCGCGCCACGGTGGTGGACAGCCTCTCTCGCGGCTACCGAACGATTGTCCCCGAGGAATGCGTGGCCGACCTGCATGAGAGCCCGCATTTCGCCAACCTCTATGACATGCACAAGAAATACGCGGATGTTCTGCCGGTGGCTGAGGTTCTCGATTACTACCGCAGCGGCCTCGGCCTGCAACTCGCGCCGGCATAGGACAGGCACAGATGCGAACGAAACTTCAGCAACCGTCGGGGCCGCCGCTTTACGCTCGCGTCTATCAGTCCCTGCGCGACGAAATTCTCTCCGACCGCTACACCGTGGGAGGTGCGCTCCCGAGCGAGTACATGCTCGAGCAGCGCTTCCTGGTGTCCCGCATCACCGTCCGCCGCGCGCTTGAGGAGCTTGAGCGCGCCGGGCTGATCGAGCGCAGCCAAGGGCGGAGCGCCACCGTATTGCCGAGGCCAGCGCCTCTTGTCGTCGATGTCGGGCAGGCGATCGCATCCGTGCTGGCCGAGGGCGCCGACATGAGGCCCCGGATTTTGAGTTTCCGCTGGATCAGGCCAGAGGCCGATCTGGCCGAGACGCTCCAGGTTGATCCTGAAAGCCGCGTGCTCTGGGTCACGCGGCTGCGCCGTAGGCTGGGACAACCGGTCAGCCACAGCTCCGTCCAGATGCCCGAGCACATCGGTCGTGAGATGAGCGAGGAGGCGCTCGATCAGTTGAACCTGATCGATATCCTGAAGAGCCGCGGCCACGTGGCCGATAGCGCCGAGCAGCTGCTGAGCGCCGCGCCGGCCCCGCCGGGCATCGCCAAGCTGCTCGACCTGCCGGCGGGCGCCCCCATCTTCTCCCTACGCCGGCTGATGCGCGACGCCGAGGGGCGGCCCATCCTGCTTCTCCATGCTTCCATGCGGTGGGATCGGTTCAGCTACCGCCTGTCTCTGCGCCAGACGAAGCAGGCAGAGGACGCCGTCGCCGAACCGCCGGCGCGGACGGCCGAGGATGACCGGATCGAAGAACTCGATTTCGCGCTATAGAAGAGACCGCCTGTTCCCTTTTGGGTGATACCGGCCAAGGAGAATACGAAGTCGTGAACGCCGTCGCCCCCTCACCCGCCGAGCAGGAGGACGCCGCACCCGGCGTCCGGGCGGCAGTGGACGTGGCCTGGTATCGCGGGCGGCACCCCGATATCGCGGCGGCGGGGGTGGACTGCGCCGAGCATTACGCAAGCCTCGGCTGGCAGGAAGGGCGCTGGCCGAACGCTGCCTTCGATCCTGCCTTCTACAAGGCTCAGTTACCGGGCGCACTGGCTGGAGACCCCCTGCTCCACTACCTGAAACATGGGGAGGCAGCGGGGCTGCGGCCGATCGCCTGGTTCGACCCGACCTGGTATCGCGCCGCCCATAACGTGACGAGAGACGTGTCCGCCCTCGCCCATTATCTCAGCCATCGATCGGAGGGGTTTGTCAGCCCGAACCCAGACTTCGATTCGCGCTTCTACGTCGCGGACAATCAGGACGTAGCCGCAGCCGGTCTCGATCCATTCGAACACTACCAAGCACGGGGCCGTGCAGAGGGCCGGCTTCCGCGCCAGGAGGCCGATATCCTGCGCGCATCGGGGCTGATCGATCCCAACTACTACTATATCAACGGTCCGGATGTGCATCAGGCCGGCCTCGACGCCGTCGATCATTACGCGGCTGCGGGATGGCGTGAGCATCGCCGGCCCAATCCGTATTTCGATGGCGTCTGGTACCGGCAGCGCTACACGCCGCCCGCCGCGGTGAGCCCGCTCTGCCATTATGTCCTGGAGGGCGAGGCGCTAGGTCACCGGCCAAGCCTCTACTTCGATCCTGGCTGGTATCGTGCGGCTTACGGCCTGTCATCCGGCCAGTCTGCCCTGGGGCACTACCTCACACATCGTGCAGAGCGGCGGTTCAGCCCGCTGCCGCTCTTCGACATCGAATTCTATATCGCCAGCTACGGGCAGGACCTCGGCCGCGCGCGGGACATCTTTGCCCATTATCTGGCGATCGGCGCGCCTCGCGACCTGGACCCCGCCCCTTGGTTCCGCGCCGCCGAGTACCGGCAGCGGCATATGGTCGGCAAGCCGCCGCCGCCTTTCGCGACCGGCGAGGTGGCGCGCAACCCGCTGCTGCACTTCCTCTGCACCTTCATCCTCGCCGCGGGCCGCTGATATCTCGGAATAGCTACAGCTGCCGGGCTTTGCCCTGCTCCTGGCGAATGCTAGAGCGCCCACCCATGACCCAGACACTCGATCGTTCCCGCACCGAGACCGACGCTGACGACGCGGCGGAAGGCGGCATCGTGATGGCGCTGCCGAAGGGCCGCATCCTCGGCGACTGCATGCCGCTTCTGGCCCGCATGGGGGTCGTGCCGCCGCCCGACCTCGTCGATGAAGGCAGCCGGCGCCTGCGCTTTCCCACAAGCCACCCAGGGCTCGACATCGTGCGCGTGCGGTCATTCGATGTTGCGACGTTCGTGGCCTTCGGGGCCGCCGACATCGGCATCTGCGGCGCGGATGTGCTGATGGAGTTCGACTACGCCGAAATCTACGCTCCGCTCGACCTCGGGATCGGCCAATGCCGCGTGTCGGTGGCCGAACCGGAGGAAACTGCAGGCGCCGACGATACCGCCCGCTGGTCCCGCGTCCGGGTCGCGACGAAATACCCGAACATCGCCCGCCGCCATTATGCCGCGCGCGGCATTCATGCAGAGGTCGTGCACCTCAGCGGCGCCATGGAGCTGGCGCCACGCCTGGGCCTGTCGCGGCTCATCGTCGACCTAGTGCAGACCGGCAGCACGCTCCGCGCGAACGGCCTGGTGGAGACCGAGGTCATCGCCGCCGTCACCAGCCGCCTGATCGTGAACCGTGCCGCGCTCAAGACGCGGCCCGAGGTGATCGGCGCCTGGATCGCGCGCTTCCGCCAGGCCCTTGGCCAGGGAGCCAACTGATGCGCCGGCTGTCGACCGCCGACCCGACGTTTCCCGCGGAGTTTGCGGCGCTGCTCGCCCAGGCGCGCGAGACGACCGAGATCGTCGGCGAGCAGGTTGCGGCGATCATCGCCGACGTCCGCGCGCGCGGTGACGCGGCGCTCTGCGACTACACAAGGCGGTTCGACCGTGTGGACGTGGCGCCCGACCGTCTGCGGGTGACCGCGGCAGAGATCGCCGCCGCCAAGGCGACGGTGCAGCCCGAGCTTCTGGCGGCGCTCGACCTCGCGGCGACACGGATAGAGGCATTCCACACGGCACAGATGCCGCGCGACCTGGAAATGGCGGATGCGGCAGGTTATCGCATGGGGATGCGCTGGATGCCGCTCGATGCGGTGGGGCTCTATGTGCCCGGCGGCAAGGCCGCCTACCCTTCGTCCGTTCTGATGAGCGCTCTGCCGGCACGGGCGGCGGGCGTCGGCCGCATCGCCATCACGGTTCCGGCGCCGGACGGGGTCCTCAATCCGCTGGTTCTGGCGGCGGCCGAACGGGCCGGGATCACCGAGATTTACCGCATCGGCGGCGCGCAGGCGATCGCGGCACTCGCTTACGGCACCGGGACGGTTCCGGCCGTCGACCGGATCGTGGGGCCGGGCAACGCCTTTGTCGCCGAGGCGAAGCGTCAGGTCTTCGGCCGCGTGGGCATCGATGGCATTGCCGGCCCCTCCGAGGTCGTGGTGGTGGCGGATGCCGGAAGTAACCCGGCGCACGTGGCGATGGACCTCCTCGCCCAGGCCGAGCACGACGAATCCGCGCAGAGCATTCTGGTGACGACGGATGCGGCCTTCGCCGACGCCGTGGCCGCGGCGGTTGAGGCGGCTCTGCCGACGCTGCCGCGGGCGGCAATCGCCCGTAAAAGCTGGGCCGAGCATGGCGCCATCGTCATCGTGACGGACTGGACGGAGGCGGCGGAACTGGTCAACCGGCTTGCCCCCGAGCACCTGCAGATCATGATCGATGAGCCGGAGGCGTTCTTCGCCCGCATCCGTCATGCCGGGGCGGCTTTTCTCGGGCGCGATCTGCCGGAGGCGATCGGCGATTACGTCGCCGGCCCCAACCATGTGCTGCCGACGGGACGAACCTCGCGCTTCGCCTCGGGCTTGTCAGTTTTCGACTTTCTCAAGCGCACGACATGGGTCGCGGGCGATGCGGCGGCTTTAGCGGCGGTGGGACCGGCCGCTGTCCGGCTGGCCGAAGCGGAAGGGCTCGACGCCCACGCGAAGTCAATCGCGCTGCGGGTTGCGCTTAACGATAGGGCAACATGACGTTACGATCCTGCTAGCCCGGTAGAGGGAAGCCGACATCCAACCTTTCCCGACGATTTAGTGTTTGTCCGGGTTCCGTTAACTGGCTGGTCATACCGTTCCGCTACTGTTTGCATGTCGATCAGTCGGAGGGGTCATGTCGGGCACAATTTCCACCGCTATCACGCAGGGCGTTACGCTCACTGTCAGTCCGACGACGATCTCGGGCACAGGGTCGATCACCGTATCGACCGGTGTCGCCATCATCGGGCCTGCAACCGGCGGAAAACCTGCAGCAGGATGGACCATCAACAATGAAGGCCACGTGTCCGCGACTGCGTCGGCCGCGGGCGCAAACGGCATCGATCTCGCGGGCGGCGGGTCGATCACAAACTCGGGCGTCATCTCCGGGTTCTACAACGGCATTGATGTCAGTTCCGGCGCATCGGTCGTCACCAATACGGGCACGATCGACTCGAGCGGGCTCGAGGCCGTCGTCAACCCGAACAACCATGAATACGACGGCATCTATCTCGGCGGCGGCGGCAGCGTCACGAACTCGGGCACCGGGACGATCTTCGGCGGCATCGGCGGCATCGACATTGCCGGCGGCGTGGGGACCGTCACCAATACCGGCAGCATCGTCACGACGACGCTGGATGGTCAGGGCGTGGCACTGGACCAGGGCGGCACCGTCACCAACAGCGGGACCGGAAGCATCTACGGCGACTACAGCGGAGTAAAGATCGAAGGCGGCCTCGGCTTCGTCACGAACAGCGGCGATATCGGCGCGATCGGAGCGTCGGGATACGCGATCGATCTTGAGGCAGGCGGCCAGATTACCAACACCGGCTCCATCATCGGCACCTACGGCGGCGTGTTGACCGGCAACGTCGCCGCGACCGTGGTCAACTCAGGATACATTTACGGCTCAGATTACGGCGCCCGCATGGTTGCCGGCGGCTCGGTCACGAACATGGCCGGCGCGGTGATCCAATCGACGACGATAGCAGTCATGATGGGTGGCGGCACGGTCATCAACGCGGGCACCATCGATGCGACCGCGGCTACCGGTAAGGCAGTGCTCTTCACAGGAGCCGCGAACGATCTTGTCGTCGAAGCCGGGGCTGTATTCATCGGCGCGGTGACCGGCGCCGGTGCGGGTAACGTGCTCGAGCTCGGATCGGAACCGGTCGCGACAACGGGCACCTTCAGCGGTATCGGCGGCCAAGTCACGGGCTTCGGCACCATCACCTTCGACAGCGGCGATGCCTGGGTCGTTGGGGGCACCCTTGCAGGCTTTAACGGCGACTTCGTCAAAGGCTTCGCCATCGGCGACAGCATCACACTGAATGGCGTCACCGGGCTGACGAGCAGCTACTCCGGCGGCGTGCTGAGCCTCACCTCGGGTGGCACGACCGATACCATCGACTTCGTCAATCCAGGCGGCGCGGTGACGGTGACCGCTTCGGGCGGCAACACGACGATAGCGGTCGTGCCCTGCTTCGCGTCCGGCACCCGGATCGCGACGCCCAGCGGCGAGAGGCTGGTCGAGGAGTTGAAGCCGGGCGACGAGGTGCTCACGGTCCTCGGCGAGATCCTGCCAGTTGTCTGGGCGGGACATCGCGTGGCCGACTGCGACGCCCACCCGGAACCGGAGCGCGTCTGGCCGATCCGCATCGAGGCGCACGCCTTCGCCCAGGGAGCGCCGCACCGCGACCTGTTTCTGTCGCCCGATCACGCCATTCTGGCGCAAGGGGTGCTGATCCCGGCGAAGCAGCTCGTGAACGGCACCACCATCCGCCAGGTTGCGCGGCCGACGGTGACCTATCACCACATCGAGCTTACCCGACACGCGGTTATCCTCTCGGAGGGTCTGCCGACCGAGAGCTTCCTCGATACCGGCGCCGACGCGGCCATGCTGTTGAGCGGCGATGGACGCTCGACACTCAGCGCCTTTGGCTTGCAAGGTCCGGAGGCACAGCTCGTCCGGGATGCACTCGGCTGTGCCCCGATCCGCATCGTCGGGCCGGAGGTCGACAGGGTGCGGGGCCGGTTGGGGCTGCGCGGTGTCCAAGCCCCTGCCCTCGTCTGACGCGCCACACGTGGCGAGGATTGCCTAGCTTCCGGAAGATCGCCAAGCTGAGAAGCGTTCGGCGGGAGCGTGAGCGATGGACGGCGATCCGAGTGCGGCGACCCCGGGTCCGGGGGTTCTCGCCTCGCGCGACGGGCGAGTCGGGCGGTTGAAAATCGACCGGCAGAAGGCTCTCAACGCGCTCGACCTGCCGATGATCCGCTTTATCCAGCGCACCCTCGACCTATGGCGTGAGGATGACGCGGTCGAAGCGGTGGTGGTGGAAGCCGAGGGGCGCGCCTTCTGCGCCGGCGGAGACATCCGTGCGGTGCGGGCCCAGGTGCTGGCCGGAGACTACGCCGCCGCCGAGCAGTTCTTCGCCGAGGAATACGTCCTCAACGGCGCTATAGCCCGCTACCCGAGACCCTATGTCAGCCTCATCAACGGCATCTGCATGGGTGGCGGCCTCGGCATCTCCGTCCATGGAACCCATCGCATCGTCACCGAAGCCGCAGTGATGGCGATGCCGGAGACGGCAATCGGGCTCGCGCCCGACATCGGCGCCAGCTTCTTCCTGCCGCGCCTCCCTGGACTCCTCGGCACCTATCTCGGCCTTTGCGGCTATCGGCTGCAGGGTCCGGACATCGTGCATGCGGGCCTCGGAACGGCCTTCGTGCCTTCAGCGCTTCTGCCGGCTCTGTCTGCGGCTCTCGCGCAGGAGGGACCGGACGCTATCGCGCGCTTCAAGGCGCCGCCGCCACCCTTCCGTATGCAGCCGGAGATCGGCGCGATCGACCGCTGCTTCGGCGCCGACAGCATGGGCGAGATCGTCACCCGTCTCGAAGCCGAGGCAACGCCCTGGAGCCAGTCGATGTTGGCGATCCTGCGATCGATGTCGCCGTCATCCCTCTGCTGGAGCCTCGCCTCGTTGCGGGCTGGCGCCCAACGCAGCCTCGAGGCATGTCTGGCGGCCGAGTTCGCACTGGTCACGAGGATCATCCGGTACCCCGACTTCGCCGAGGGCGTTCGTGCGATGGTGGTCGACAAGGACCGCGCGCCCCGCTGGCAGCCCGCGCGGATCGAGGACGTCGATCCCGATTTTATCGCGACGCTGGTCTAGCGGCACAGCCCGTTCCCGTCAGGGGGAGCAGGCATCGCTTTCGAGGGCGCTGCAAACCGGGTATCACAACCGGTATCGATGCTGGAAGAAACCCGTCCCGATCCCGATGCGCTGGCCGCCGCTCTCGCCGCTGAGGGACGCGCGAGCTTGCGGATATTTTTGGGCGCAGCCCCCGGCGTGGGCAAAACCTGGGAGATGCTTAACGCCGGACGGCAGCGGGCGGCGGAGGGCGTGGATGTCGTCATCGGCGTCGTCGAGACTCACGGCCGGGCGGAAACCGCGGCTCAGATAGGGGCCCTGCCAATCCTGCCGCTGCGGCGCATTCCCTATCGCGGCCAAAGCCTCGAGGAGTTCGATCTCGCCGGCGCCCTGGAGCGCAAGCCCGATCTGATCCTCATCGACGAACTCGCGCATACGAACGTGCCCGGCAGCACCCACGCCAAGCGCTGGGAGGATGTCGCCGAATTGCTCGAAGCTGGCATCCCGGTCTGGGCCACGCTCAACGTCCAGCATCTCGAAAGCCTGAACGACGATGTCGCGCGCATCACCGGCGTGCGCGTCACCGAGACTTTGCCGGATCAGGTGCTGGAACTCGCAGCCGAGATCGAACTCATCGACATCACGCCCTCCGAGCTGCGCAAACGCCTGACCGAAGGGAAGATCTACCGCCCGGAAACCGCCCGCCGCGCCCTCAACGCCTTCTTTAGGGAAGGAAATCTAACCGCGCTGCGGGAGATCGCGCTGCGGCGGGTGGCGCAACATGTCGATGCCGACGTGCAGGACTACATGCGCCTCAACGCAATCAAGGGTCCTTGGCCGGCGAGCGAGCGTGTTCTGGCGCTGATCGGCGCCGATGCCTCGGCCGAAGCGGTGGTGCGACGTGCTAAACAACTGGCCGATGCGCTACGGGCGCCCTGGATCGCGCTGCATGTCGAGCGGCCCAAGGACAATTTAGGCGGCCTTTTCCGGTCTCAGGCGCCGAAGGCCCTAGCCGCCCGGCTGGGCGCGGAGGTCGAGACCAGGGCGGGCCGCGACGTGGTGGCGATAGCACTGGAACTCGCCGGCAGACGGAACGTGACCCAGATCGTGGTAGGTCGTCCACGGCCACGGCGGTTCCAGCATCTGGGCCGCCGCCTCTGGGCGAAGGCGTCCCTCGCGGAGCAGCTGCTGCGCCAGGGCGCTGACTTCAATCTGCATATCGTGCCCTCCGCTATCCAGCGGTCGCCACGAAAGTTCCGCGTCAGCCTCCCTTGGGCGCCAACGCCTTGGCTCAGCGCCGTCGGCATGATCGCGACGGTGGTCGTGCTCGGCGAGCTGCTGCGCGACTGGGTTGATCACGAGGCGCTGGGGATGGTGTTCCTGGCCGCCGTCATGGCCGTGGCGGCTCTGCAGGGCGTGGCCATCGGGCTCCTCTCGGCCGTCCTCGGTTTCCTGTGCTGGAACTACTTCTTCATCCCGCCCATCTACCGCCTCACGATTGCCGCTCCGCGCGACGTGATAGCGATGGTGGTGTTCGGGATTGTCGCCGTCTCTTCCGGTGTGCTGGCCGGGCGCGTTCGCGCCGAGGCCCTCGCGGCGCAAGGACGGATCGAGGGTCTGCGCCGGATCGGCCTGTTCAGCCGCCGTTTGGGCGAACCCGCGACCGAGGACGAACTGATGACGGAGATCGCGCAGCAGGCAGCCGCTCTGGCACCGGCCGCCGCGGTGCTCACCGATACGCCGGCAGGGCTGATCACCCGTGCCGTCCGCCCGGACGGCACGGAGGCGCTGGATGAAGGCAGCCTTGCCGCCGCGCGCTGGGCCTTGAGCCGGCAGGAGGAGGCCGGTGCCGGGACAGCCACCCTGCCCTCCGCAGCCTGGCGGTTCATGCCCATCCGCACCAGCCGTGGCGTCGTCGGCGTGCTGGGTGTGCGGCCGCCGGCAGACGGGTCTATCTCAGGCCCGACGCTGCAGGCGGTTTCGGCGCTCGCGGACCAAGCGGCCGTGGCGCTGGAGCGCGTGCGCCTTGCCGGCGAGGCCGCCCGTGGCGAGGCTCTGTCCGAGACTCAGGCTCTACGCACGGCGCTGCTCAATTCGCTGTCTCATGACTTGCGCACGCCGTTGACCGGTATTCGTGGAGCGGCCGAGACCCTTCGCGGCCATTGGGCGAAGCTGCCGGAACCCACGCGTCAGGATCTTTTGGCGAGCATCGAGGAAGACGTAGGGCGGATGACCCGCTTCCTCGGCAACATCATGGATCTCACCAGGCTCGAGGGTGGTGATATCGCCCCTCGCCTGACGACGGTCGAACTGGGCCCGCTGGTCGACGCGGTCATCGCCCGGGTTCCCGGGGCTTTGCATATGGCTGTCAGCATGCCGGATGGGGTCGCAGTGCGCGCCGATCCGAGCCTGCTGGAACAGGCGCTGACGAATATCGTGGAGAACGCGGTGAAGTATTCGCCCGTTGGCGCCGGCATCACGCTGAGCGTGACGGCGGAGCACGGCTTGGTGACGATGGCACTGGCCGACGAGGGCATCGGCATCCCGCCCGGGGACCTCACCCACGTCTTCGACAGCTTTTACCGGGCCAAACGTGGAGATCGCGTGGCGCCCGGCACTGGGCTCGGCCTCGCCATCGCGCGAGGCTTCGTGCAGGCCATGGGCGGGACGATCACGGCGAAAAGCCCGCGCCTCGACCTTGCCCGCGATGGCCTGCCCGGCACCATCATCTCCATGAGCCTGCCTGCGGCAGGTCCACCCGCTTTTGGGAGCAAGGGCACGTGACGCGCGCCAAGCTGCTCGTCATCGACGACGAGAAGCAGATCCATCGGTTCCTGGTGCCGGCGCTCGAGGCGGCTGGATACGAGGTGGAACGAACCACGACAGCGTCGGATGGGCTGCGCCTCGCGGCCTCCCGCGCGCCCGACCTCGTGCTTCTCGATCTGGGGCTGCCAGACGAGGATGGGCAGCAGGCGCTCCAGCGTCTGCGCGCCTTCAGCACGGTGCCGGTCATCATCCTCTCTGCTCGTGATCAGGAGAGTGAAAAGATCACGGCGCTCGACAACGGCGCCGACGATTATGTGGAGAAGCCTTTCGGGGTCGGGGAATTAATCGCGCGAATACGGGCGGCGCTGCGGCATCGTCGTATGCGGGACGGCGTGGAGACCATCCTGAAGGCCGGACCTCTGTCGCTCGATCTCGACCGCCGCGAGGTCAGGGAGAACGGGCAGCTCCTCTCGCTGTCGCGGCGGGAATTCGCGCTTCTTGAAATCCTCATGCGGAACCTTGGCAAAGTCATTACGCATAGACAACTTCTGACAGCGGTCTGGGGTCCGGCTCATGTCGAGGACCTGCAATACCTGCGCGTCTACATCTGGCACCTGAGGCAGAAGCTGGGTGCGGACACGATTGCCCTGCTGATCAACGAGCCCGGCGTCGGCTACCGTCTGCTTGAAGAAAAACCTCAGGAGCTGAGCCCGAAATGAAGGTCAGAATACGGGAAGCTCAACGCTTCTCGAAGGCCATGATGTAGTTGATCGAGAGGTCGCGGCTTTGGTGCCACTGCCTGCGCAGCGGATCGAAGCTCATTCCCGCACTGTCGATGGTCCGCAGGCCCGCCGCCCCGGCCATTCCGCTCAAGACCCGCGGCGGAATGAACTGCCGCCAGTCGTGCGTGCCAGTGGGCAGGATCCGGGCGACATACTCGGCGCCGATCTTGGCGGTCATCAGAGACCGGAGCGTACGGTTCAAGGTCGAGACGATCAGCAGGCCGCGCGGCGCCAGGGCGGCACCAAGACCTGAGAGAAAGCCTCCGGGATCCGGCACATGCTCGATGACCTCCAGCGCCGTGATGACCGAAAAGGTCATGTGCTCCTCGATCAGGGTTTCGATCCGGCCGCTGCGGTAGCGAAGCGGAAGATCCTGACCCTGTGCATGCGCTTCCGCGGCGGCGATAGCGGCCGGAGCCGCGTCCAGCCCCAGGACCGGAAACCCGTCGCGCGCCAGCGCTTCGGCGAGAAGCCCCGCGCCGCAGCCCACATCGAGGATCTCTCCCGGGAAGCCCTCGGCAAAATGACGCCGCAGGCGCCGGGTGATCCACGCGACGCGCAGCGGGTTCATCCGATGGAGCGGCGCCATTGGCCCGTCCGGCGCCCACCAACGATCGGCGAGCGCGTTGAAGCGGCCAACTTCGGCGAGCGAAAGCGTGGCGTCTGGCTGCATTGCCAATCATTGCCCCTGGGCTTTGGCACGGCTATGTCTTCCGGCCGTCCGGCGCGCCGCACTTCGGCACTGCCGGCATCATAGCGCCTTGGCCGGCATGCGCCTAATCCAGGCAAGCCAAAGAGGCAGGATCGCTTCGAAAGGTCTTATGGCCCGCATCGTCATGAAGTTCGGCGGCACATCCGTCGCCGATCTCGATCGTATACGCAATGTGGCCAACCTGGTCCGCCGGGAGGTCGAGGCCGGGCATGAGGTCGCCGTCGTCGTCTCGGCAATGGCCGGTGCCACCAATCAGCTTGTCGTCTGGTGCCAGACGCTGTCGCCTTTGCACGATGCGCGCGAATACGATGCCGTCGTGGCGACGGGTGAACAGGTGACGGCCGGTCTGCTCGCGATCGCGCTGCAGACGCTTGGGGTCGAGGCCCGGTCCTGGGCCGGCTGGCAGATCCCGATCCGGACCGATGGCGCCCATGGCAAGGCGCGCATCGAGACGATCGACGGGGCGGAACTCGTCCACCGGATGGGGCTAGGGCAGGTGGCGGTGGTCGCAGGTTTCCAGGGGCTGGGGCCGGACCATCGCATCACGACGCTCGGGCGTGGCGGATCGGATACATCGGCAGTGGCATTGGCGGCAGCACTGCGGGCCGATCGATGCGACATCTATACGGATGTGGACGGTGTCTATACGACCGACCCACGGATCGTCGCGCGGGCGAGGAAGCTGGACCGGATCTCGTACGAGGAAATGCTCGAGCTCGCATCCGTCGGGGCTAAGGTGCTGCAGACGCGGAGCGTTGAGCTGGCGATGAAGGAAAAGGTGCGGGTTCAGGTTCTATCAAGCTTTCAGGACGTTCCGGGCACGCTGGTTGTTGATGAGGATGAGATCGTGGAGAAGGAACTCGTTTCCGGTATCGCCTATTCGCGCGATGAGGCGAAGCTCACGGTGCGCCGCGTGCCGGACCGGCCAGGCGTAGCGGCGATGGTGTTCGGCGCTCTCACGGCCGAAAACGTGAATGTAGACATGATCGTGCAGAATATTTCCGAAGACGGAATGACCGACATGACCTTCACGGTCGGCCGCTCCGATCTGCCGAGGGCCCAGCAGGCTCTTGCCTCGGCCAAAGGGCAGATCGGGTATGCGGACCTCCTCGCGGACACCAACGTCGCGAAAATCAGCGTCGTGGGCGTCGGGATGCGCAGCCATGCCGGCATTGCAAGCACGATGTTCCGTGCGCTCGCGGACAAGGGCATCAATATTCAAGTAATATCCACGAGCGAGATCAAGGTAAGCATTCTCATTGCTGCCGATTATACGGAGCTTGCTGTGCGATCCCTCCATACCGCCTACGGTCTCGATGCCTCCTGACGCGGTCATGCCGGCTTCTCCCGTCGCGGATGCGGCGGAGCGGTCTGTTTCATCCGGTCTTTCAGCCTTGTGGCAACGCGGGACCGAATTTCTCGGGACGCGCTATGCCATTATGGGCGGCGCGATGAGTTGGGTCAGCGAGCGCCACCTTGTGTCCGCCATCTCCAACGGTGGGGGGTTCGGGGTTATCGCCTGCGGCTCGATGCCGCCCGCGCTTCTGGAGGCGGAAATCGCTGCGACCCAGGCGCTGACGGACCGGCCGTTCGGCGTCAATCTGATCACCATGCATCCGGCGCTGGATGACCTCATTGCGGTTTGCCTTCGCGCTAAGGTCGGCCATGTCGTTCTGGCAGGCGGCGTGCCCTCTGGGAGTGCTGTGCGTGCCGTTAAAGATGGTGGGGCTAAGCTCATCTGTTTCGCCCCGGCGCTGGTGCTGGCTCGGCGCCTGGTGCGCTCCGGTGCGGATGCGCTGGTCATCGAGGGATCGGAAGCGGGGGGCCATATTGGACCGGTGTCGCTGATTGTGCTGGCGCAGGAGATCCTCCCGGTCGTCCGCGAAGTGCCGGTTTTCGTCGCGGGCGGCCTTTCACGGGGTGAGGCAATCGTCGGTTTGCTCGAAATGGGTGCGGCGGGCGCCCAATTTGGCACGATGTTCGCAGCGACGAGCGACAGCATCGCCCATCCCAACTTCAAAAAGGCGTTCTTCCGGGCGCATGCGCGCGACGCCTTGCCGTCGGTTCAACTCGACGAACGATTTCCGGTGATACCCGTCCGCGGCCTCGCGAATGCCGGCACTCGCCGCTTCGTGGAGCATCAGGCGGAGACGCTGCGACGCTTCCAGGCTGGCGAGGTCAACCGCGAACAGGCCCAACTGTCGATCGAGCACTTCTGGGCAGGCGCCTTGCGGCGTGCCGTGGTCGACGGGGATGTGGAACTTGGTTCTGTCATGGCCGGACAATCGGTCGGGCAGGTGCAGGAGGAGAAGCCTGTGGCCACGGTGATCGGGCAACTGCTGGACGAGGCTGAAGCATTGCTGGCGACCCGTGGACACTCCAGCACCTAGGCCTGAACCTCTCAGCTGGAGCCCAAGGCGCCTTTTCGCGATATTACGCGAGCGTCTGGCTATCGGGAGCACTCCGCTCCCCAAGCTGATCGAGCTCGTCGCAATTGAGATGCTGACGGAGGTTTGTTCCGTCTACGTCATGCGGACGGGAGAGGTTCTGGAACTTGCGGCGACCTGGGGTCTGGAAGCCGGAGCCGTCGGCAGGACGAGGTTGCGGCTAGGGGAGGGGATTGTGGGCCTGGTAGCTGCCATGGGCAGCCCGATCAACCTGGCTGATGCCCGAGGCCATCCCGGTTTTGCGCAACGGCCGGAAACCGGCGAGGCGGCGTTTGCGTCTCTGCTTGCTATCCCGATCAGACGCTCTGGCCACATCATCGGCGTGCTGACGGTGCAGAGCCGGGAGCCGAGGCGATATACCGATATCGAGCAGGAGGCGCTTGAGACGGTCGCCATGCTCCTCGCCGAGATGATGACGACGGCTGGAGCGGTCGAGGTACGGGATGAGGGCTTTGGTGCCGCGCTCCCTCGGCGCTTCGACGGGTTGCCGCTGGCCGCCGGCATCGTCATCGGCCCGATTGTCCGCGCTGGGCAACGAGTAGCCCGACGGCATGTCCTGGCCGCAGACCCCGAGGTGGAGCAGCGTCGGCTGCTCGCTGCCAGCGAGGGAATGCAACGCGGACTGGACGAGCTGATCCGGGGAACCTCCGACGCCATAGCCGGCGATGCTTCCGGCGACATAATGGCGGCCTACAGGCTGATCGCGGCGGATGCCGGCTGGCTCAAGCGCGTGTCAGCCATGATCGAGGGAGGTTTCTCGGCTGAGGCGGCGGTCATGCGCGTGATGGGCGAATTGCGCGAGAGGATGCGCCGCATCACCGATCCTTACCTTAGGGAGCGGCTGGTCGATATCGAGGATCTGGGCAATCGGCTTGTTCTGCAGCTCGCTCGGCTTGATCATGACGGCGTGCAGCACCCGGAAGATGTGCTTCCAGACGTTGCCGGGGCTATCCTAATAGCGCGACGCCTTGGGCCGGCTGAGTTGCTGGACTGGCATGGCCGCGGCATTGCGGGGCTGGTCATCGAAGAGGGGAGCGCGGCTGGGCATGCGGCCATCCTGGCAAGGTCGCTGGGCTTGCCGGCGCTATCGGACGCGCGCGGGGTGATGGATGCCTGTCGCGACGGAGATAAGGGCATCCTTGATACCGATGATGGCATTTTCATCCTGCGTCCCGAGGATGAGGTTCGCCAAGCCTATGCCAGCGCCATCGGCCTGCAGCGTGCGCACGCGGTGGAATGGATCGCATTGCGCGACAAACCGTCGACGACAGCCGACGGCGTTGAAGTGTCGCTGATGATCAACCTCGGGCTGCCACTGGAACTGCCGCAGCTGGAGGCGACTGGCGCGGCCGGCATCGGGCTCTATCGCACCGAGATTTCTCTTCTGGCGCAGCATCGGCCGGAGGCAGAGGCCGCGGATCAGACGGCAGCGGAAGCCTATCTTGCAAGTGAAACGCTGGTGGTTCGGCAGACCGCTGAATATGCTCGCGTCCTCGATCATGCGGGTGGCAGGCCGGTATTGTTTCGAACGCTCGACTTGGGCGGCGACAAAATTCTTGCGGGCGCCAATCTGCCAATCAGTGAAAACCCGGCTATGGGATGGCGGTCGCTTCGTATAGGGCTTGATCGTCCGGCGACGCTGAGGCGGCAGTTGCGCGCCATGCTGGCGGGCGCGCATGGCCGCGACCTCTCCATCATGTTTCCGATGGTTGCGACCGTCGGCGAATTTAAGGCGGCGCGTGCGCTTCTGGAAGCCGAAGTGGCACGGATCGAGCATAAGCCGGCAAAGCTTCGCGTGGGAACGATGCTGGAGGTGCCGGCTCTGCTGTGGCAGCTTCCGGCCTTGATGAAGGAGGTCGACTTCATCTCGGTCGGTTCAAATGACCTCATGCAGTTCCTGTTCGCCGCCGATCGGGGCACCCCAAATCTCGCGAACCGCTACGACCTGATCTCGCCGCCAGTGCTGGACCTGCTAGAGAGTGTGGTTCGTCATGCCGCGGCCGAGGATGTCTGGCTGTCGTTCTGCGGCGAAGCCTCCGGGAGACCTTTGGAGGCCTTGATCCTAGTGGCCCTCGGGTTTCACTCGCTGTCCATGTCGCCGTCGGCCCTGCCAAGAGTGAAAGCAGCTCTGCGTCGCGCCGATCTAGGAGCATTCAGAAGGGTGATGTCTGCGATCCGTAGCCACCAGCCGCAAGCGAATAGTCTGCGCGAACCTCTCAGCAGTTGGGCGCGAGAGCACGGGCTGTCAGTCTGAGCCGCTGCTTCTACGCAAGAGGCGGCGTCAGCTATCGGAGCGTCGGAGCCATGGCACCACACCGAAGGCGATACCTTCATCCGCAAGCGCCTCGGCCTCTGATGAGGTTGTCTCTCCATAGATGCCGCGTGATTTGCTCTCGCCGTAATGGATCCGCCGAGCTTCCTCCGCGAATTGTG
Source organism: Acidisoma sp. (assembly GCF_965199065.1). NCBI lineage: Bacteria > Pseudomonadati > Pseudomonadota > Alphaproteobacteria > Acetobacterales > Acidocellaceae > Acidisoma > Acidisoma sp. The sequence continues at coordinate 1,721,524 of NZ_CBDAQN010000003.1, forward strand.
GACCGACGTAATCGCAGTGCTTTTCGACCTCCGATCGGAGGCGCTGAAGCAAGGACCGAAGTTTCTCCGCTGTTTCTGTCCCGGCTGCGCCAGAAGGCGGCGGCGCTATGGTGGAGAGAGAGCCGCTTGAGTCGGCCGGAGTAGGGGCGGGGTCAGCCTGATTGACAACGGATACTTCACCGGCCTGAGGGCGGCGGCGGCTCAGAGCCGGCGCCATCAGAGCGCGTCTTACCCTGATGCTGCTGCACAACGGGCAGGCAATCAAGCCAGACGCGGCTTGATGATCGAACGAGATGCTATCTTTAAACCAGCCGTCGAAGGCGTGGTCCTTATCGCACTGAAGTTCGTAATGGATCATTCTCATCACTAGCTGAAGCCGTTGTACGTTTGCGCCCGCTCTCGCGGGTTCTAGGGGAACTTCGTAACCGGCAAGTTAATTAGGGTAGCGTCCTCCAGCCGCCGACGGCGACAACGATATCTGCCACAGGATTGTGCGACTGCGAAAGCGGCGCTACGGCTTAAGCAGAAGTGCGAGTAAGCCTTCCAGTTGATCAGGGTTCTTGTAGTTGAGCTGGAGGACGCCACCCTGACCTCGCGCGACAATGGATACCGCTAGTCCGAGCCTCTCCTGCAGGTCGCGTTCGAGAGTTAGTACATCTGGATCCTTGGCGGGCGTTGGCCGCTGCTTGGTCGTGGCCTCACCATCAACCTGACGAGCCGTAAGAGCCTCGGTCTGGCGAACGTTGAGGCCCTGCGCAATGACGGCAAGCGCAGCGCGCGCGGGGTCTGGGTGCGTGAGCAGCGCCCGCGCATGTCCGGCGCTGATTGCTCCGCGGCGAAGTTCCGTCTGCACTGCAGACGGCAGCTTGAGTAGTCGCATCGTGTTGGCGACATGGCTGCGCGATTTGCCGACGCTTTCCGCGACCCGCTCCTGTGTAAGGTCAAAATCATCGATCAGACGACGATAGCCTTCGCCTTCGTCTATAGGGTTGAGATCTTCGCGTTGGAGATTCTCGACGAGGGCTGCCGCCATCGCCGTAACGTCGGTGAGGACGCGCACAAGGGCTGGAATTTCATGTAAGCCCGCCTGCTGTGCTGCACGCCAGCGGCGTTCACCGGCGATGATCTGGTAGCGGCCGGCCGCGTCAGGATCGGGCCGAGCGAGAATCGGCTGCAGCACGCCCTGTTCGCGGATGGAATCCGCGAGGGCCGCAAGCTCGGCCGGGTCCACCTGTCGGCGCGGCTGGAAAGGTCCTGGGGCAAGCAGATCCAGCGCCAGCAACTGGATCGATGCATCCTTCGGCTGAACTGGAGTGTCTTCACCGAGAAGAGCCGCCAAACCCCGACCCAGCCTTGGTCCGGCATCACGCACGCTCATGCACCCCGACCCGAAGCTTGTCCCATGCGCTCCACCAGTTCAGCCGCAAGCCTGATATAGGCTTGGGAACCAGGAGACTTCCAATCGTAGAGAAGGACCGGCTTGCCGTGGCTGGGAGCTTCAGAAACACGGATATTACGGGGGATCACGGTGTCATATACCTTATTGCCGAAGAAGCCGCGGACGTCCTCGGCTACAAGATCAGAGAGGTTGTTACGGCGGTCGTACATCGTCAAGACGATGCCGTGAAGAGAAAGAGCAGGGTTCAGCCGCTTGCGAACGGCCTCGATCGTCTGTGTGATTTGGGTAATGCCCTCCAGGGCAAAGAATTCACACTGAAGAGGAACCAGGACATCCTGAGCGGCGATAAGCCCGTTGAGTGTCAGCAGCCCCAGGCTTGGAGGGCAGTCGATAATCACGAAATCATGGTGCGGCAGTGCCCCCCACGCGGCGAGCGCGGCTTTCAGACGTGTTTCTCGATGGCTGGCGCTGACAAGCTCGAGTTCGGCCGCGGCAAGATCGGGGTCCGCTGGAAGGATCGAAAGACCGGGGATCATCGTCTCTCGGACTGTGTCGGCTATCGCATACCCTTCGGCTAATACTGCGAACATGCCGTGCCCACGCGCGTTGCGCGCGAGACCAAGACCGGTTGACGCATTACCCTGAGGGTCGAGATCCACGAGCAGGACCGAATGGCCCGCTGCAGCCAAAGCCGTTGATAAGTTGATGGCAGTCGTCGTCTTGCCGACGCCGCCTTTTTGATTGGCAATAGCGATGACACGAGCCGGAGCCGTCGGTGGCTTCTTAGCCGCAACAGGTTCTGTGCCTGTCAGCTTACGATCGGCCTCGATCATTGCGCGGGCACGGGTAAGGAGGCTCATGAAAATGCCACTTCGCGGCGCCGGAGGTTCTTGATGCGCAGAATAAGGCCGCTGGGTGACGTTCGGCTCTGGATCCGTTCGACATCCATTGCCCAGGTTCTGCTTGCTTCGGCGATCTCGGCCTCAGCGCGCTCCCCCTTGGGGAACAGGGAGATGCCGGCCTCCTCCAGCAGTGGATAACTCAGCTCCAGCAGTCTCGAAAGCGGCGCCAGAGCTCGGGCACTGAGTATCATCCGCGGCTTCAGCCCAACGTTTTCGATCCGCGTCGCATGAACCGTCGCATTCGCTTTCGTGAGAGTTACGGCCTCCTGAAGAAAGGCTGCCTTTCGGGTGTCAGACTCCACGAGGTCGAAATGCACGCCTGTGGCCAGAGCTAGAACCAAGCCCGGAAAGCCACCACCCGAGCCGAGATCGACAGCATGATCGACGTCTGGTGGCATGAGTGGCGCAAGCTGGAGCGCGTCATTAATATGGCGCGACCACAGGTGAGCGAGGTCTTTCGTGCTGACGAGCTTGATAGCCGGGTTCCAGCGGAGCAACAGATGGCTGAACGCAAGTAGCTGGTCTCGGATGGCGGGGCCCACATCGATGACAAATTGATGGTCATCCTCGTGCTGCGGCATGAGCTCCATCAATGGTTCATGGTGTTTCACGTGGAACACTTCCATCCAGCTTCCGCAAAGCGGCAAGAAGCACTGCTAAGGCCGCCGGTGTCATGCCCGGGATACGCGCCGCGGCCCCCAGTGATCGCGGTCGCTGCTCAGTGAGCTTTCCGCGAAGTTCTGCCGACAACCCGCCGAGTCCATCGATCTCAAGACGTTCCGGAAGTTGAATGTCCTCCTGACGGCGGAAACTACGTATCTCGGCTTCTTGACGATCAACATAAGCAGCATAACGCGCCTCGGTCTCCAGCGAAGCGTAGACTTTGGCTGGAAGCTCAGCCAACAACGGAAACGTCTGGAAAAGCGTATCGGCGGAGACGGCGCGCAATGAAAGCAATTCGTAGAGGCTTCGCCCGCTCCCGTCCGGGCGAACGGCGACATTCACGGCTTTCAGATCCGAAAGGCTGCAGGTAAAGGCCTTGGATACGAGGCGGATGCGATCTAGCGCGTTACGGTAGTCTGTAAAGGATCGAGCGCGAGATGCACCAACGCAGCCCCACTCAATGCCTTTGGCAGTCAGACGCAAGTCGGCATTGTCCGCACGAAGTGATAGGCGATATTCGGACCTCGACGTGAACATTCGATAGGGTTCCGTCACTCCATGCGTGACCAGATCGTCGATCAGAACCCCGATATAGCCTTCGGAACGGTCGAGGCGGACAGGGCTGCCACCTCCGGCGCGGCGAGCTGCGTTAAGCCCGGCAATCAGTCCCTGGGCCGCAGCCTCCTCATAACCAGTTGTTCCATTGATCTGTCCTGCAAGGAAAAGACCAGGAACCGCCCTTAGTTCGAGGTCATGCGTCAGTGCCCGCGGATCGATGAAGTCATACTCGATCGCGTAACCATAACGGAGGATCCGGGCTCGCTCGAGCCCAGGAATTGTTTCAAGCATAGCCTCCTGAACGGCAGCCGGCAGGCTGGTCGAGATGCCGTTCGGATAGACGACATCTCCACCTGGGTGCTCCGGCAGACCTTCGGGCTCCAGAAATATCTGATGCTTCTGCCGGTCTGGGAAACGGTGCACTTTATCTTCGACCGACGGGCAGTAACGCGGACCACGCCCTGACAGATGGCCACCATAAACTGCTGATTCGTGTAGGTGTCGTCGGATCAGCACATGTGTCGCCTCCGTTGTCCCGGTGACACCACAGTCCACAAGGCGGTTCTCGATCTGGTCGGTCATGGTGCTGAACGGCTCGGGCGGGTTCTCGCTCTCGTCAACTGCCAGCACGTCCCAGTTGATGCTTGCCCGGTCAAGGCGAGGCGGCGTACCTGTCTTTAGCCGCCCGACAGGGAGCCCCAGATTCCGCAGGCGCATGGCAAGTGCAATGGCAGGCTCTTCGCCGATCCGGCCGCCCGGCGTCTTTTGATGGCCGACGTGGATTGAGCCATTAAGGAAAGTACCCGTCGTCAGCACGACCGCCCGGCAGCGGTACTGCCGGCCATTGTTGTCGATGACTTCAGATACGGCCCTATCCGCGCCAAGTGAGATATCTGCGGCTTCACCCTCGACGATCGAAAGCCCCGGTTGCTCAGCGAGCAAGGCCTGCATCGCGAGGCGATATAGATGCCGATCCACCTGGGCACGAGGCCCACGAACGGCCGGTCCCTTGCTTCGGTTCAATACCTTGAAGTGGATCCCGGCCCGGTCGGCAGCCACTGCCATGACCCCGTCCAAGGCATCGATCTCCCGCACCAAATGCCCCTTGCCGATGCCGCCAATCGCGGGATTGCAGGACAAGGCGCCGATCGTCTCTATCCGGTGCGTGAGAAGAAGGGTGCGGGCCCCCATTCGGGCCGCCGCTGCGGCAGCCTCGCATCCGGCATGGCCTCCACCGACGATAACCACATCGTAATCCGAGGGTTGTTGGTCCGGATGACGGGCGGCTGCCGCCCAACCGGGCAAGCCAGTTCCATCCTGTCGGTCATCGTGTTTGTCCATAATGCGGTCATACAGCCGCAGTTCGGTCACCGCTACTTCCCGATGCAGAAGTCACCGAAGACGCGATCGAGTAAAGCTTCGACACCGACTTTTCCCGTAATGCCTCCGAGCGCGGCCAAAGCCAAACGCAGCGATTCCGCCCTCAGTTCGGGCTCGGCCTCGAGGTGTGCCGTGTGCAGCAGGTTCCGTGTCTCGCTGAGCAGGGCGCGGTGTCGCTGGCGCGTAAGCGGCGGAGGTCCACTCTGGCCCGTTGCCTCGGCGGCAATCGTGGCCAACCTATGCCGCAACTCGCTCATCCCAGCGCCAGTTCGAGCACTTACAGAAATGTCGACATCGGCAGAATGTGGAGCCAGATCGGTTTTAGTTCCGATCAGCAGCTCGGGAGGCTCACAACCGCCCTTAATCAAGCCTTTCCCCGCTAGCCAACCATTGGATGCGGCATCATCCACCATTGGTTGTGCGCTGATCAGCCGGAGAACGAGATCAGCTGTTTCGGCTTTAGCCCGCGCGCGCCGGACGCCTTCCGCTTCCACCGGATCGTCGGTATCGCGCAGCCCAGCAGTGTCGATCAAAGTTACCGGCACATCGCCCAGCACAATCGACACTTCCAGAGTGTCGCGCGTCGTGCCGGCATGGGGAGAGACGATGGCTACATCGCGCTCCGCCAGAGCGTTCACCAACGTTGACTTTCCGACGTTCGGCGGTCCCTGCACAACGAACACCAGACCTTCCCGCATCTTCTCTCCACGGCGACCGTCCGAAAGATGCGTAGCCACTTCGGCGGCGATAGATGCTACCTCTGCCGTTAGAGCAGCCTCTACGGCCGGTGGCAGGTTCTCGTCAGGAAAGTCGATAAGCGCCTCCTGGTGAGCCAGAACACGCGTCAAACGATCCGCCCAGACCTCATACAGGCGCCCCAGAGCACCTTCCATCTGCCGAAGTGCCTGCCGCCGTTGCCCAGCCGTCTCGGCCGCAACCAGATCGCTGATGGCTTCCGCCTGCACCAGATCCAGTCGCCCGTTGTAGAACGCGCGGCGGCTGAACTCCCCCGGCTCCGCAAGCCGAAGGCCAAACTCGAGCAGGGCGTCGGCGACCCCATCCAGAACCGCGCGACCACCGTGAAGATGGAACTCGGCCACGTCCTCTCCGGTGTAGGTCGCCGGCCCAGGCAGCCAGATAACGATTGCCCTGTCCAGAAGGTCTCCCCGGGCGTCATGGATGCTCCTGAGGCTGGCGCGCCGCGGAGGAGGGCAGCCGCCGCACATCGCAGCGGCGACGGCGCTCGCCCTCGCTCCGCTAATTCGCAATGCGGTGATTGCGGATCGGCCAATGCCAGTCATGGGAGCAAAGATCGTGTCCTCAATCATTGACAGTCGTCCGCGAACGGACGCTATGCCGACCGGCCGGCGGGAAGCCGCAGGGCGTCGGCTCGGCCTCCGCCCAGGAGATGCTGTTCGATGACAGCGTCGACATCGCCTCGGGTCTCGATCCTGTACCAAACGCCCTCAGGGTAGATGACGATGCATGGACCCTCCTCGCAACGGTCGAGGCAACCTGCCATGTTCACGCGCGCATGCGGTATCTTGGCCTCCTTCACCCGCGCCTTCATGTAGTCACGCAGCGCTTCAGAGCCGCGAGCGGCACAGGAGCCGCGAGCGTGGCCATCAGGCCGGCGGTTGCAGCAAACGAATATATGAACGTCGAAGAACGGCAGACGCTCCGTGTCAGGCGAGGTGGCAGTCATGTCATTCATCAAGCGGTTCCTATCGATCGTCAAATATAGCCTGGTTGAACGGCTTCTCGTCTCTGTTAAGCTTGGACGCCTGCTCAACAGGGCATGCCCCGGATGAGGAAGACGCCTGTACAGAGGCTCACAATGTCTAAGCCCTAGTCTCCGCTTGACAACCCGGTGCCTGAGGGCTGGCATGAGGCTTCACCACATCGAGCCTTGCCTTGCCTCAGCTATCTCTTCACACGCCGATTGGGCCGATCACGGTTTCCGCGGAAGCAGATTCCATCGTGGCCGTTGACTGGGGCTGGGGCCGCGATCAGGACCCTGTCCCATTGCTCCTCTGTGCGAAAGCCTGGCTTCATGCCTATTTCGACGGAGAGATGGAGCCCATGACTTTACCGCTCGCTCTCTTGGGCACTGTCTATCGACGACGCATCTGGTCTGTCGTCGGCGGGATCGCGCCGGGAGAAACCCTGAGCTACCAAGCTGTCGCATTGATCGCAGGTGGCTCGCCGAGATCGGTAGGCGGCGCTATGGCCGCCAATCCAGTTCCAATACTCATCCCATGTCATCGCGTTGTCGGCACCGGTCCGCGCGGTGGTAGCGCAATCGGCGGCTATAGTGGCGGGGAGGGTGTCGAGACCAAGAACTTTCTTCTCGATCTCGAGCGGCGCGCGACGGTCCGAAGGCCCGGCGTGTCGAAGGAAGGATCAAGCTTGGAAATAGTGTCATGTCGAAACAGGACGAACGGAACCACGCGATGACCCATGCGATACGCGTGCATGCCGTAGGTGGCCCCGAGGTGATGGTGTGGGAACAGGTGCCCACGCCTGACCCAGGGCCGGGGCAGGTGCTCATCAAGCATGCAGCCGTCGGGCTGAACTTCATCGACGTCTATTTCCGCAGCGGCCTTTACAAGACCCCTCTGCCGATGACGCCCGGCATGGAAGGGGCAGGCACGATCATCCGCCTTGGCCCGGGCGTGACCGAGTTTTCGGAAGGCGATCGGGTCGCCTACTCTTCGGCGCCACTCGGTGCTTATGCGGAACGGCGGGTGATGCCGGCAGACCGGCTTGTCCACCTGCCGCCCGACATATCCTTCGAAGCGGCGGCCGGGATGATGATGACCGGCCTCACGGCCCAATACCTCCTGAAGCGTACCTACAAGGTCATGCCCGGGGACACTGTCTTGATCTATGCGGCAGCGGGCGGAGTAGGTCTCGTCATGTGCCAATGGGCCAAGCATCTCGGGGCAAACGTCATTGGCGTCGTATCCAATGAAGCCAAGGCCGCCCTGGCCAAACTTCATGGTGCCGACCATGTCCTTCTCGCGCACGAGGACCTGCCCGCGCGCGTGCGGGAGATCACCTCAGGGGCAATGGTGCCGGTTGTCTACGACAGCATCGGCCGCGATACTTTCACCGCGAGTCTCGATTGTCTGGCGCCGCTGGGGACCATGGTGAGCTTTGGGAACGCCTCTGGCCCGGTGCCACCCGTCGATCTGAGCGTGTTGGCAGCCAAAGGGAGCCTCTTTCTCACACGTCCCAGCCTCAACACCTATGTGGCGAAGAGGCCAGCACTTCTCGCGGCGGCCGCCGATCTGTTCGCCGTCGTCCAAAGCGGGATCGTCAAGATCGAGGTGGATCAGACCTTCCCGCTGCGCGACGCCGCCGAAGCCCATCGCGCACTGGAGTCTCGAAAGACGACGGGAAGCACTGTCCTCATTCCCTGAGTGAGATCAGGCTGCGCGAAGCAGTGGATCCAGCCCGCCCTTCCGGTCCAGCGCCACCAGATCGTCACACCCGCCAATATGTCTGCCGTCGATGAAGATCTGCGGCACCGATGTCCGTCCCGACCGCTCGCGTGCTTCCGTGCGAGCAGGGCTGCCCCCGGGAGCATCTATTTCCCGGAACGCGACGCCCTTGCTTTCCAGAAGCTTCAATGCGCGGGCGCAGTAGGGGCAGAAAGGCTGCGTGTAGATCTCGATCTCGGCCATGGTCTTACTCCGTCATGTGTTCGGGAGATCGGAGCACCCGCGCGCGGCGGCAAGAGGCGTAACGTGTTTTAGCGACGGCGTTGAAGCCCAAATGAAAACGACGGTTTCAGCTCCAGCGGTTCACGGGCCACGACCATTCCTTGTCCGGCGCCGGTACGCGCGCACCCACCAGAACATTCACGGCGGCCGCTCCCGCCTGAAGGGCGGCTTCGGCGCAAGCCGAGGCCGTGGCGCCGGAGGTCATGACATCGTCGATCAGCAGAATGCGCTTTCCCTGGATGGCCGCCCGGCGGGACGGCCGGATCTCGAAAGCGCCCGAAACCGCCTCGCGACGTGCCGCTGCCGACAAGTCGCCTAGGGGGGTCGTGGCGCGCTGGCGCGTCAGAGTATCCGGCAGCCACGGCCGGGAGGCGATTCGCGCAAGACAAGCCGCCAGTAGAGCCGACTGGTTGTAGCGCCGTGCGACGAGGCGCCGGCGATGCAAGGGAACCGGAACGATTGCGTCCGTCTCCGCCAGCAGGCCAGCGCCGGCCCGTGCCATCATCGCCGCTAGAACGGGCGCTAGTTCGGTCCTGTCGGCATGTTTGAACGGCAGGATGAGCGGCTGAGCAGCAGCATCGTAGCGCAAGGCAGCGCGGGCGAGGCCAAAGCGCGGCGGCCGGCGCATGCAGCCGAGGCATTCACCCTGCAGCCCGGCCTCGCCCATGGTGGCGAAAGCCAGGCCGCAGCGGATGCAGTGCGGAGCCGTGATGAAGTTCATCTGGCCGAAGCACATGGCGCAAAGCCTGTGCGGCCCGTCGACGAAGCTCCGGCAGAGCGGGCATTGCGGCGGCAGCAGGCTATCGGTGCAATGCGTGGCAACGCGCCAGATACCTCGCCCGATCGCTTCCAGACCTGAACCCAAGAACATCAGATAATATGATACGATATCGCATCATATTCCAGCTCTTTCGCGGTGTCGGTCAGCCCACCCGCTCGTGTTCCTCGATCGTGCCGGGGGCCGGACGCGTCGCCTTCGGTGGGGGTACGGCGTAGAGCAGCGCGGGCTCGAAGATAAAGGTCGCGATCAGCGTGCAGACGAGACTTAGCAACAGCAGCAGCCCCATGCTGGCCGTTCCCGGATGGTGCGAGAACGCCAGCGAGCCAAAGGCAGTCCCCGTTGTAAGCGCCGAGAACAGGATCGCGCGTGCCGTGGGCGACGCCAGGAATCGTTGTTCCCCCGCACGCCAGTTCATTACGAAATACAGGTTGAAGGACACGCCGACGCCCTGAAGCAGGGGCAAAGCAATGATATTGGCGAAGTTCAGCGGCAGCGGCAGCAGCACGATGACCAGAACGGTCATTAGAGACGACAGCACCAGCGGGGCCAGGATCAGCAGCACATCGCGCGGGCGGCGGAGGAAAATCAGCAGCATTGCCGCGATCGCCACCAAAGCGAGCACGGCGGCCTCCCGGAAGGCGTCGATGATCGTTGTTGCGCTGTCGATCACGGTGACGGCTGATCCCCCGGCGCCGGGTGCGACCGCGGTCACCTCGTTCACGAAGGAGCGCAGGCCCTGGCTGTTCATCGCTGAAGCTTTGGGCAGCACCTGGACGCGGGCGCGTCCATCCGGGGTCAGCCAGTCGATCGTCAGGTTCCGCGGCAGGTTTGCCAGCGTCACCGGCCCGGCAGAGAGCGACGAGCGGAGATTGTCCAGCTCAACGGGCAGAAACTCGGTCAGCGCCGCGTTGGCCGCCATCAGCTGGCTGTCGCTCTCGCGGCCTAAAGTGGCGAGATCGGCGCCGATCGCCAGCAGGGGGCTGCCGGGTGCGAGCTTCGCCCGGGCGCTGTCGATCGCCTTTTCGGCGGTGGTCGCGGCGATCCGGATGTCTCCCGGAGTGACCGGTGACGCCGGCCCCGGGTTGAGGGTGGGCGCCAGAAGCTCCTCCGTATCCGCGATTGCATCGAGCTTCGCCGACTGATCGGCCGGCACGAAGGAAGACAGCGAGATGGCGTGATCCACCATGGGCAGAAGGCTGAGCTTCGCCGCCAGCCCGGCGGCCGCGGCGACGGACGGCGAGAGCACATCGATGCTGTAGGGGTTGGTGACCGGGTTGCTCGCCAGCGCCCGAAGCGTCTCCATTGCCTCCGTATGCGGATTTTGCGTATCCAGCGGGTCGCTGTCGAAGGTGATCCGGGGCAGCAGAACGACACCGGCTATGGCGAGCACGGCGAAGAGTCCCAGAACCGGACGGTGCTGCCGGCGCAACAGCCCGTCCAGCGGCGCCAACCCCATGATGCCGGTTTCATGGCCTTCGGCCGGCAGCCGCAGCAAGGTGATCAGCGCCGGGAGGAAGGTGATCGTGCAGGCGAAGGCGATCAGCATCCCGACGCCCGCGATGAGCCCAAGCTCGGCGACGCCTTTGAAGCTTGTGGGCACGAAGGCGAAGAAGCCGGCGGCAATCGACACCGCCGCGAGCAGAACGGAGTTTCCGGTCTTGCGCAGCGTTTGCACCAGCGCCGTCTCGGCGTCGGGGGAGAGCCGCCGCTCGTCGCGGTAGCGGACGCAGATCTGGATCGCGAAGTCTATCGCGAGGCCGACGAACAGCACGGCGAACGCCACTGAAATCAGGTTCAGCGTGCCGATTGCGAGGCTCGCGAAAAATGTGGTGAGCAGCAACCCGAGGATGAGCGTGAGCACGATCGCGAGGATGTAACGGAGGCGCCGCACCGCCAGCACCAGCCAGAGCAGGATGAGCAGGACCGAGATCACCGTGACTGTGACGATGCCTTCGGTGAGCGAGGCGAACTGCTGGTCGGCAAGCGCGATCTGTCCAGTGATCCGGAAGGTGGCGCGGCCGCTCTCTATGGTCGGCACCTCCGACGCGATGTGACGCAACGCGGCGGTCGCATCGGCGCCCGGCTCGATGACGCCGTAATCCTGCACCGGCTGAACCAGGACGAAGCGGCTGGGGCCAGCCTTGTCGCTCAGCGTGCCGCCCAGCAACCGCTGCCAGGAGATCGGCTCCGGGTGACCGGATGCGGCTGATTTCAATCCCTGGGCGAAGCCTTGCAGAGCGGTCGAATAGCCGGAGAGATCCACCTGACCTTGGGCGGCTCCCTGCCCGAGGAGGCCGATCGCCGTCAGCAGGCCGCGCATGGAGGGGTCGGCGGCCAACTGCCCGATGAACGGCTGCGCCTGGACGAGGTTGTTCAGAAGCTTCTGAAGGCTCGGCTGGTCGAGAAAGAGCAGGCCCTCCGTCTTGAAGAAGGCCAGATCGTCGGGGCGGCGCACTGTCCTGAAGTGAGCATGATCGGCTCTGGCGGCACGCGCGATGGCATCCGCCGTGGCATCCGCCTCCTCCGGCGTCTTGGCATCGACAACCCCGACCAGGAGGTCGCCATACTGCGGAAAATCCTTGTCCATTGCTATCTGCGCCTGTCGCCAGGGCAGCTTCGCGGAGAAGAGATCGTCGGTATTGGTGTCGATGCCGAGATGGTTCTTCGTGTAGAAGGCACTGCCGACGGCGATCAGCAATCCAGCCAGGACCAGCCAGGGTGCATGCCGGCTGCTCAGGCGCGCAATGGCAGCCAGTTTCGTCTCAATCCACATCAGCGCTATTTCGTCCCTATCGAACCGGGTGCAGCACGCAACATCAACACGATCGCCCCGCGGCCTGCAGGCCTACGGCTGAGGATGCTCATCGAGACGGCGCCTGTGCGGACAGCCCGCGGCCTGCTGCGCATACCGGATCGACGGACCGGGGTGAAGCTCAACTTCGTCGATGCCAAGCCCGGACCCGCTGCCTCGGCATGGGTGGAGCGTGGGCCTGTCCCATCCAAAGGGTTTCGATGTAGCCTCGCAGCCGCGAACGCGCCGATCATCGTTTCCAGTGATCACGATCGTGGGAGTGGCTGCGGTTCCTGTCGCGGCGCCAGGGCTGCGGATGATCGGGTGCGCCGATCGCGAAGGATATTGGATATGACCGGAACCGGCCAAGGCATCGACAGCGTCGGCATCATCGGTGCCGGCCAGATGGGGAGCGGTATTGCCCACGTTGCGGCGCTCGCCGGTCTCAGGGTGGTCCTCGTCGACGTCCGGCGGGAGGCCCTCCTCCAGGCAGTGGCGACCATCGCCCGCAACATGGACCGGCAGGCGCAGAAGGGCGCCATCAAAGAAGCAGACAAGGAGGCGGCGCTCGCTCGCATCGTCACGGCTGAAGAGAACGACGCCCTCTCAGGCTGCGATATCGTCATCGAGGCGGCCACGGAGCGCGAGGAGACCAAGCTCGCGATCCTCAAGGGACTTGTTCCGCATCTCAAGCCGGAGGCGCTGATCGCCTCGAACACTTCTTCCATCCCTATCACGCGCCTCGCTGCGGCAACGGACCGGCCACACAAGGTGATCGGGATGCACTTCATGAACCCCGTGCCGGTCATGAAGCTGGTCGAGGTGATCCGCGGCATCGCCACGGACGACCCGACTTTTGACGCCGTCCAGGCGCTGGCTCACCGGCTGGGTAAAACGACGGCAGTGGCCGAGGATTACCCGGCGTTCATCGTCAACCGCATTCTGATCCCCATGATCAACGAGGCGGCGTTCGTCTTGATGGAGGGTGTAGGCTCGGTGGTGGCGATCGATACCGCCATGAAGCTCGGGACCAACCAGCCGATGGGGCCACTCGAGCTGGCGGATTTCATCGGCCTCGACACGTGTCTGGCGATCATGCGCGTCCTGCAGGACGGCATGGGCGACGGTAAGTACCGCCCCTGTCCGCTACTGGTGAAGTATGTCGAAGCGGGCTGGCTGGGGCGCAAGACGAAGCGCGGCTTCTACGATTACACAGAGGACCCCCCTCGCCCTACCAGGTAGCAAGGCCTAGAGGCCGATCTGGGCGTAGATGGACTTCAGCGCCGGAACGGCCGCGACGATCTCGGCCTCAAAGACGACTGCGACCACACCGGCGGCAATGATGAGAAGGATGAGGATGATCACGGCACGGCGGGTGCCGCCGCCACTGCCGGATCGCCGCTGCCGGTCGATCGCGCCGAAATCGAGTTCGTGCGACAGCCGCCTCTCTTCCGGGTCGGGCGCGCCTACATCGATGTTACCCTCCGGTGTGTTAGCCAGCAGCGTCCGGGTCGAGGGAGCCGGGCGTTCGGCCAGCTGCATCGGCCGCTGAGCTTCCAGCGGGGCGACGCTATCGTCCGATGGTGGCGTATTGGCCAGCGTATCGGCCAATCGCGCCGGTTTCTTCGAGGGGGCTGGCGGTGCAAATGATGGCGGTGGCGAACCTGCAGGTCCTGAACGCAGAGGCGGCGCCATGGCGGGCCGGGGCCGCGGTAGCTCTGCCGGCTGCAACGGCGCTTGTGGCGGAACTGGCGACGGCACGGCACTCAACCCGGCGGGTTCGTCCTCCGGAGGCGGCGCGGTCACGGTCCATTGGTAGCCGCAGCGATTGCAACGTACTTCCCGGGGCTGCGGACCAAAAAGACTGTCGGGTGCTTCATAGGCGGCGGAACACTCAAGACATACTAGACGCATGCGCGGCCATACCTCTGCATGGGGGCAGAAGCACCCCATCATTTCAGCGCCGGATTGTGGCCAAGACCGTTGCTCCGTGCAATCCTCTGTCTTCAAACCTCGCCAAGGCCCAAGAACGTTGCGTATCTGAAACAGACCTCGCCGTAGATGCCGCTCCGGCGCGCCCCCGAAAGAAGCGGGACATCGCGGTTTGACTTGCGCCGGATCTGCGGCTGGCACCGGACACCGCGCTTGTTCTAGAGTTGAGACTTCCGGCGCTGCCGCAGAGGTGTGCGTTCTTCGGAAACCGACGAGGCACGATGATCCGTCTTGAACGCGTCAGTCTGCGCTATGGCTCCGGCACGCCGAGCCAGACGGAGGTCCTGCACGATCTTACTTTCGGCGTGCCGGAGGGCGGGTTCCGCTGGCTCATGGGCCCATCGGGCGCCGGCAAAACCAGCCTGATGCGGATGATCTACCTTGCCGTGCGGCCGACGAGCGGCCGCCTCTTCATTCAGGGAACAGACATCGGCCGCGCCGAACGCCGCAATCTGCCGCGGTTGCGCCGCCGCATTGGCGTTGTCTTCCAGGATTTCCGGCTCCTGCCGCACCTCACGGCCTTCGACAACGTTGCCTTGCCGTTGCGCATTGCTGGGCGGCCGGAGGGCCAGATCGGCGCCGATGTCGGCGAGATGCTGCGCTGGGTCGGGCTGGCGGCCAAGATGTACTCCCGGCCCCAGCAGTTGTCGGGCGGGGAGCAGCAGCGGGTGGCCATCGCCCGCGCCGTCATCAACCGGCCAAGCCTCCTGCTGGCGGATGAGCCGACCGGCAACCTCGATGACGGGCAGGCCGAGCGGCTCATGCAGCTGTTCCACGAACTCAATCGCCTGGGCACTACCGCGATCGTCGCGACCCACAACGAGGCCCTGGTGGCGCGCCACCCCGCGGCCACCCTCCGGCTGGATGCCGGACGCCTGGTCGCTCATGGCTGATCCGGAACTCGTTGCCCAGACGCGGCCCTCCGCACGTGACGAAGGCCGCGTTCCGCGACCCCGGAAGTCGCGCGCCGCCCGTCGGCTCCGGCCATCGGGGTTCGACGACCTCGGGCTCAAGCGTGCACTCTCAGACCGTCTCCTGCCGCTCCTGGTGGCGGCAATGTCGTTTCTGGCGGCACTCGCCTTTGCCGGCGCGATCGCCACGGCAACACTCGCCGAGCACTGGCAGGAAGGAGCGGCGGCCGAACTGACCATCCAGGTGCCGACGCCGGGCGAGCCCGCCACCGCAGGCGGCGATACGCGTCTGCAGGCCGTGCTGGCGATCCTGCATGCAGACCGAGGCATCCTCAGTGCGACGCCGATGAGTGCGGACGACCTCAGCGGACTGTTGAAGCCCTGGCTTGGTCCGGCGGGCAGCACGCTGGCGCTTCCCCTGCCGGCCGTGATCTCTGTGCAACTGGCAGGAGGCAATGCGGTTCCGCCCGACCTCCAGGCCAAGCTCGTCGCGGTTGCGCCGGATACCGACATGGAAAGCGCCGATGTATGGGCGGCACGCCTTTCGGCTCTTGCCCGGAGCCTGCAGGCCTGCGCCGGCGTGGCGCTGATCGTGGTGATCGCAGTGGCGGTTGCGGTCGTCGCGGTGGCGACACGTGCGGGTCTTTCCGCCCGGCGAGAGTCGATCGAGATCGTGCACGGCCTGGGGGCGACCGATGCCTACATCGCCGGACGTTTTGCCCGCCGCGCCACGCGGCTGGCGGCAGCTGGCGGCGCCGTGGGCGCCATTGCCGCCCTGCCGGTTCTGCTCTGGCTTGCTTACCTGGCCGCTCCCTTTACCCAGAGCGCCAGCGCAGCGGGCGAGGCGCCACCGCTCTTCGCGCTGCCGGTTGCCCTGTGGGTAGCACTTCCCGTGCTTCCGATTGCAACCGCCGCCATCGGCTTCGTCACCGCCGAGGGGACGGTTCGCGCCTGGCTGAGACGTCTGCCGTGAGCGCCGGGCAACGCGCCAAGCCGGCCCGCCGCCCCGTCGATCGGCGAAAACGCACCGCGACGAAGCCGCGCCCGCGGCTGTTGCGCCGTAGCCTCGCCTTTCTGCTCACGCTGGTCCTGATCGCCTTTTGCGGCGGTTTCCTTTGGTTCCTGCTCAACGCCTACTCGCCGTCGGTTCCGCCGGTGCATGCCGACGGCATCGTCGTGCTGACCGGCGGCGAGGACCGCCTCGCCACCGCCTTCGAGATGCTCGATGAGCGCCGGGCTGATCAGTTGCTGATCTCCGGGGTGCCCGCCGATGTGAGCCTGCGTGATGTGGAGCGTTCGGCGCAACTCGCGCGGCCACCTGCCGCAAGCCATGTGACGCTCGGGCATCGGGCCCTCACCACGGTCGGGAACGCCGATGAAACCGCCCTGTGGGTTGCGAGCCACCGGATCCGGTCGCTGATCGTCGTGACGGCCGGCTATCATATGCCGCGCGCCCTGCTGGAACTTTCGCGCGCGATGCCGGATGTCACGCTTTATCCCATGCGAGTGCAGCCGGCGGACATCTACGATGGCTCGCGACCCCATGTATGGCGGCTTCTGCTCGCTGAGTATGGGAAGTGGTTGCTGGCTCAGCTCAAGTTCTCCCGGATGGCAACCCTTCTTCGCGGGACCCACGACGCATGAAGCAAGCGCGGCTCCTCGGCGCCTCCCTTCTCTTCAATATCGTCTTCTACGTTGTCACGACGGCCTGGAGCCTGTTCGGCTACACCTGTCTCATGGCGAGCCATCCCGACCGCCTCATCCTTTTCGGCCGGTCTTGGGCACGAGTGGTCATCCGTGCGCTGCATCTCATCTGCGGCATCAGAGTTCGCATCAGCGGGCTCGAGCACATCCCGCAGGGCGGCCCGGCACTGATCGCATCGGTCCATCAGTCGGCGTTCGATACCGCCATCTGGATGCTGCTGCCGCGACCTGCCTACGTGCTCAAGAAGGAGTTGCTGAGGGTGCCGCTCTTCGGCGCCCTCATGCGACCGAGCGGCATGATCGTGGTGGATCGCCGCGCAGGTGCGCGCGCCATCCGCGACCTGATGCGGGACGGCAAGCGGG
The DNA here is from genome assembly GCF_965199065.1 of Acidisoma sp. Lineage (NCBI taxonomy): Bacteria > Pseudomonadati > Pseudomonadota > Alphaproteobacteria > Acetobacterales > Acidocellaceae > Acidisoma > Acidisoma sp. The sequence continues at coordinate 1,738,696 of NZ_CBDAQN010000003.1, forward strand.
CGCGCGACGATGGGCGGCAGGTGGTGATATTTCCGGAGGGCACGCGCGCGCAGCCGGGGGCGCCGCATGTCATCCAGCCTGGCGTCGCCGCTTTGGCGGCGGCCATGGGCGTTCCAGTCATTCCGGTCGCCACCAATTCCGGCGAGCACTGGGGCCGGAACTCCTTCCTGAAAATGCCCGGCGTCATCCAGATCATCGTCGGCCCCCCGCTGCCGCTGCATCTGTCCCGGGCTGAACTGGTGCAGGCTATTCAAAATGCCTGGCGCGAGCTTGAGGGTAAGTTAGGGGAGCCTGTGGATAATGCTGTGGGTGATGTCGTTGCGGAGTTCGTCTCACGCGCGAGAGAGCCCGTCTAAGTGCAGCGGGTAAAACGCTTTTTTCTATCCACGACATGTCGGAGGCATACCAGGTGGACGCTGGGGATGATCGGCCGCCGTCGTTTAGCAGGGCGCAGTTGCATCGATTAAGCGCTTTCTTCCCGTGGCAGCTTGTCACATCGTGCTGCGGATGCTGATGCATGCAAGTTGTGCCGCCCGCGATGGATGGGCCGTGCTGCTCACCGGCGCCCCGGGATCAGGGAAGTCGGACCTCGTCTTGCGATTGATCGACCGGGGCTTTGTCCTGGTCGCGGACGATCAGGTGGAGATTGGCGCGGATGGCATGGCGCGGCCGCCAGAAGCTCTCGAAGGCCTTCTCGAAGTGCGGGGTCTAGGCGTGATGCGCTTCCCCTTCCTGGGCGTGGCGCGCCCTGTTCTCCTGGCCGAACTGATGCCTGGGCCGGTTGTTCGGCTGCCCGAGCCGCGGTGGGACACCATGCTCCGCCTGCCGACCATCGCCCTCGATCCTCGGCCGGCCTCTGCGGCCCAGGTGCTGGCTCTTGCCTTCGATAACGTAACGGGCCGCGCTACCCAGACCGCCGGCGCCTTCAAATGATGCCCCAGGTGGCGCGCCGGCGCATCGTGCTAGTCACGGGGCTCTCCGGCGCCGGAAAATCCTCCATCCTCCACACGCTCGAGGATCTCGGGTACGAGACGGTCGACAATCCGCCGTTCTCGTTGCTGGACGAACTACTGTCGCGCACCGACCGGCCGCTGGCCATTGGCATCGACGTTCGCACCCGCGGCTTTGCGGCGGCGGCGGTGCTTCAGGTGATTGCACGCTTCAAGGCTGAAACCGGTTTCGCGCCCGAACTTGTTTTCGCAACCGCCGACGATGCCGTCCTCCTGCGCCGCTACACGGAAACGCGGCGGCGTCACCCGTTGGCGCCTCAGGGGCAGGTGCGGGACGGCATTTCGGCCGAACGGGCCATTACGGATGAGCTGCGCGTTGCCGCAGACCTCATCCTGGACACCTCCTCCGTGGCACTTCCGGTCCTGCGGCAGACGATCGGCCAGCGGTTCGGCCTGACAGCGGACGAAGGGCTTGCGCTGACGCTGATTTCCTTCGCTTATCGGTCAGGCCTGCCACCGGAGTCAGACCTCGTTTTCGATGCCCGCTTCCTGCGCAATCCACACTACGACCAGACGCTCAGGCCGCGCACTGGTTTGGACCCTGAAGTCTGCGCATATGTCCAGAGCGATCCGGATTGCGCAGCCTTCCAGGAAGCTATTCGTTCGATGGTATTGCTTTTGCTGCCGCGCTTCGTGCAGGAAGGCAAGAAATACGTGACCATCGCGATTGGTTGCTCAGGCGGCCGGCATCGCTCTGTCTTTCTGATCGAGAACTTGGCTGAAACGTTACGGCGATCGAGTTGGCAGCCGATGGTTGTCCATCGCGAGCTTGATCGCGTTGAGCGTGCAAAAGAGGCGACGGGTTCGGCAGCTGCATGAACTCACGTTTGGCCATGGGAGGCCGCTAAACTATCATGATCGGTCTAGTGCTCGTCACTCACGGCCATCTCGCCGAGGAGTTGCGATTGGCCATGGAGCATGTCGTGGGTCCGCAACGCGGGGTCGAGACAGTCTGCATCGGTGCTGAAGACAATATGGAAGATCGGCGGCGGGATATTCAGCGCTCGATCAATCGTGTCGACACCGGCGACGGTGTTGTTCTGCTCACCGACATGTTCGGCGGTACACCGAGCAACCTGGCCATCTCACTTATGGACTCGGAGACGATCGAGGTGATCGCGGGCGTCAATTTACCGATGCTGGTGAAGCTCGCCAAGGTCCGGGGGCAGCAAAACCTCGCAAGCGCGGTAACCTGCGCCCAGGAAGCCGGACGCAAATACATCGCCTGCGCCTCTCAGGTTCTGCACGGCGTCCGCGGAAACTGCGGGTGACTGGCGCACTGCCCGATCCGGCCAAGGCGGAAGGCCCTCCCAGCGGCACAGTGCTGGTTCGACACCTCGTCATCAGCAACAAGCGCGGCCTCCACGCCAGAGCCGCGGCCAAACTTGTGACGACCGCCGAGCAATTCGGAGCTGAGGTGGACGTGGCCAAGGACGGGCAAACCGTTTCAGCGCGATCGATCATGGGGCTCATGATGCTGGGCGCTGGCCAGGGCTCCAGGGTCGTCGTCTCGGCCGAAGGCTGGGACGCGAAGGAAGCAATCGATGCCGTGGCCTCGTTGATCGAGTCCGGCTTCCATGAGGAAGACTGAGCCGGGAGCGGCGCCCAAGCCGCCTCAGGCCGAAACCGCCGAGGCAAGGCCGCGTAAGAACCGGAGTTCGGCGGCGTTGCCGGCGGTAAAGTCCCCGGCAGATAAGCCCGTCGCGGCCGAGCGCCACTTCAAAGGCTTGGCCCTTGGGGCGGGCATCGCAGTCGGACCTGCCTATCTCATTGAGGATCAGACGCCAGTTCTCGACCACCGGCCCATCCCTGCGGATGCGGTGGAGCCGGAGTTGGCTCGGCTTGACGGGGCGGTCACCAAGTCGCGGCGACAACTCGGCAAGCTGCGTGCTCAACTCGCCATGCTGCCCGCCGAGGGGCAGGCCGAGCTTGAGCCGCTCATCGACGCCTATCTGCAGATGATAGGTCCGTCACGTCTCCTCCGTGGCGCTCGGCGGCGGATCGAGGGGCTTGTGGCCGCCGAGACCGCGGTGTTGGAGGAGACCGAAGCCTTGGCCGCCGCTGTAATGGCGGTCCAGGACCGTGATCGCGCCGGGCTCAAGCGCCGGGCCGACGAAATCCGTGAGATCGGCCGACGGCTGATCCGCAATCTTACCGAGACGCCGTTCCAGAGCTTTGCCAAGCTGGCGCAGGGGACGGTGCTCGTCATGGACAACCTGCGGCCTGCGGATGCAGCGCTACTCAGCCCGGCGCGCTTGGCTGGCGTTGTCACCGAGGAGGGCGGCACAGACGGGCACACCGCCGTGATGCTCAGGGCGCTCGGAATACCTGCCGTGCTTGGTGCTCATGGCGTCACCTCGGTCATTCGGAGCGGCGATCTTCTGGTGCTCGATGGCGGCGCCGGCACGGTCACGCTTCATCCCTCGGCGGCGACTATGGCGTCGGCCCGGCGTGCGTCCGCCACCTTTGCCCGCGAGCGGCAGAAGCTCGCGCAGCTGCAGAGACTGCCAGCCGAGACGACGGACGGCCAATGCGTCGAGCTGATGGCCAATCTGGAAGTGCCGCTCGAGCTGCCTTTGATCGCCCAGGCAGGTGTGGACGGCATCGGCCTGTTCCGCAGCGAATTCATGTTCATGAACCGCCCGCACTTGCCTGACGAGCATGAACAAACCGAGGTTTATCGTGCCGCTGTGGAAGCAATGGGCGGCGACCCCGTGACCATTCGCGTGCTCGACTGGGGCGGCGAAAAGGAAATCGAGGCGCTGCAGGCTGCCGGGATCGCCGAAGTGTCAGGGCTCAACCCCGCCCTTGGGCTGCGCGGTATCCGCATGCTGCTGCGGCATCCGGACCTGCTGGAGACGCAACTGGCGGCGATCATGCGTGCCGCCCACTTCGGCCCCGTGCGAGTGCTGCTCCCCATGGTGACGACGATCGACGAGGTCCGCGCGACCCGGGAGATCTACCAGAAGGTGGCGCGCCGGCTCCGGCGGCGGGGTGAAAAGCTGCCCGAGCGTCTACCGCCGATCGGGATCATGATCGAGACGCCGGCAGCCGCGCTGTCGGCCGACGCCCTGGCGCTGGAGGCGGACTTCTTCGCCATCGGCACCAACGACCTGACCATGTACGCGATGGCCGCGGACCGCGCCGATGCCGACGTGGCGAAGCTCTACGATCCGCTGCATCCCGGGCTGTTGCGACTGGTGCAGTTTACGGTCGAGGCCAGCCTGCGGCTCCGCAAGCCGGTGTCGGTCTGTGGCGAGATGGCGGCTAATCCGAAGCTCACGCCGCTGCTTCTGGGCCTCGGCCTACGGTGTCTCAGCATGAATGCGAGCGCGGTGCCGCGGGTCAAGCAGGTGGTGCGCGGCGTCGCCATCGACGACTGCGCCCGGCTGGCGCGGCGCGTGATGGAGCAGGCTGAACCCGCCGCCATCCGTGCCATTGTCGAGGATTTTGCCGGCAAGCCCGTCTAGCCTTGGTTCCGGGGTAGTGCATGGCTGCCCGGCGACCTGGAGACGAGCGTGAAGCTCGACTCGCACAGCCCGATCCGGTAACAGCGCTGCCTTCATCGGAACGCGGGAGAGGGCGAGCGATTGCCCTCGTATGTACCGCGGTCCTTGTTCGTCAGACACAAGACAGGAACGAGGGTCATGGCTAAAAAGATCACTGGTTACGTGAAGCTGCAGATTCCCGCCGGCAAGGCGAACCCGTCGCCGCCCGTCGGCCCGGCGCTCGGTCAGCGCGGCCTCAACATCATGCAGTTCTGCAAGGAATTCAACGCCGTCACTCAGGGCATGGAGCCCGGGATGCCGGTTCCGGTGGTGATAACGGCCTTTGCTGACCGCACCTTCACCTTCATCACCAAGACCCCGCCGAACACCTATTTCCTGATGAAGGCCGCGAACATCAAGAAGGGTTCGACGACGACGGGCAAGGGCGCCTCGGTCGGCCGCGTGACGATGACCCAGCTGCGCGAGATCGCTGCCCAGAAGATGGTGCACATGAACGCCAATGACGTGGAGGGCGCCGTCCGCATGCTTGCCGGTTCCGCCCGTTCGATGGGCCTTACCGTGGTGGAGGGCTGAACCATGGCCAAGAACAAGCGCCTCGTCGCCGGCTATGCGGAGTTCGACCGCAATAAGTCCTATCCGCTTGCTGAGGCGGTGAAGATTGTGAAGGGCAATGCCCGCGCGAAGTTCGATGAGACTGTCGAGTTCTCGATGAACCTCGGCATCGACCCGCGCCATGCGGATCAGATGGTCCGCGGCCTGATCAGCCTGCCGAACGGCACCGGCAAGACCCTTCGCGTGGCAGTGTTCGCGCGTGGTCCTAAGGCCGAAGAGGCGCTGGCCGCTGGAGCCGATGTCGTCGGCGCCGAGGATTTGGCCGAGAAGGTTCAGGCCGGCGATATCGCGTTTGACCGCTGCATCGCTACTCCGGACATGATGGCGCTTGTCGGTCGCCTCGGTAAGATCCTAGGTCCGCGCGGCCTGATGCCGAACCCCAAGCTCGGCACCGTGACCATGGACGTGAAGGGCGCCGTTTCCGCGGCCAAGGCCGGCCAGGTTGAGTTCCGCGCCGAGAAGGCGGGCATCATCCATGCCGGCATCGGCAAGGCCAGTTTCGATGACGCCAAGCTGCTGGAGAACATCCGCGCTCTGGCCGATGCTGTGCAGAAGGCCAAGCCGACCGGTGCCAAGGGCACCTATCTTCAGAAGGCCGCGCTGAGCTCTTCGATGGGTCCGGGCGTTCGCGTCGATGTGGCGAGCATCGCGGCGGCAGCGGCGGCCGAGTAATATCCGAATTCGTCCGGGGCTCAGCCTCGGACGCGCAGGAGAGGGGGACCTCTCCGAACCTGTCCATGACCAGACGTGCGCTTGGTTTACACCCGGCGCTTAAACGGCCAGCGGGCCGGCGGCTGGAAGACGGGGAAGCCACTGTTCCAACACGGCGCCTTTTGGGCACCGTGGAATGAGCTTTGGCGGTTCCGGCTGCAGGACAGGCGAACCGGACGTGTGGAGGATGGTTGTCCTCGGCGCGGCCATGGGAAACCCGGGCGGCGGAGCCAAAAGCGCCGTTGCCCAATGTGGCGGAGAGTATTTTGGACCGTACGGAGAAGCGGGAGTTCGTCGCTTCCCTCGCAGCCGTGTTCGCAGAGACGTCCATGGTGGTTGTCACCCGTAATGACGGGCTGACGGTCGCCGAGGTAACCGATCTGCGTCGCCGCATGCGGGCGGAAGGGGTGACCTTCAAGGTCGCTAAGAACCGTCTGGCCAACCTCGCCCTGGATGGGACCCGGTTCGGCAGCATCAAGCCCATGCTGAAGGGACCGACCGCGCTCGCGTGGTCGAAAGACCCGGTGGCTGCGGCGAAGGTTGCTGTCGAGTTCGCCAAGACCAACGAGAAGTTCGTCGTTATCGGCGGTGCGCTTGGCACCCAGGCGCTTGATGCGTCCGGGATCAGGGCACTCGCCGAATTGCCGTCGCTCGATACGCTGCGCGCGAAGCTGGTGGGGATGATTCAGACCCCGGCCACGCGGATCGCGGGTGTCATCCAGGCGCCGGCCGGCAACCTCGCGAGGGTCTTCGGGGCCTATGCCAGAAGGGACGAGGCGGCCTGACAACGGCTTGCCCACCTTTCACAGATGTGATGCCCGAAAAGTTCGGCTTGCATTGAACCGACCAAAGTTTACATAATAGGAATTCAGACATGGCAGACCTTTCCCGTCTTGTTGACGAGCTTTCCAGCCTGACCGTTTTGGAAGCCGCCGAGCTTTCGAAACTTCTTGAGGAGAAGTGGGGCGTCTCCGCTGCAGCGCCCGTAGCCGCCGCTGCCGCCGCTGGGCCAGCCGCCGCTGCCGCGCCGGTTGAGGAACAGACCGAGTTCACGGTTATCCTCGCGAAGATTGGCGACAAGAAGATCAACGTGATTAAGGAAGTTCGTACGATCACGGGTCTTGGCCTGAAGGAAGCTAAGGATCTCGTTGAAGCCGCGCCGAAGCCCGTTAAGGAAGGCGTGACGAAAGACGAGGCCGAGAAGATCAAGAAGGTGCTCGAGGAGAACGGAGCCGCTGTCGAGATCAAGTAGTTTCGACCAATTCGGGCTTCACGCCCGGGTTGGGATTTGAGCGACGAGCGAAGGGTGGGGATCGGGTTGATCCCCACCCTTTACGCGGTTGCGGAGCAGGGGTCGCGGCAGACCCAAGGTCGACAGACGATTTGGATGACGGTTGCGGATGAGCGTCCGGACCGGGACTGAGCCTCGCCGCCGCTTCAACTCGTGAGTTGAGGGGCGTCAGGCGGGAGACGGAGCCACGGTGGGCAAACCCGAGAGGGCGACTGTGGCTGAGGCCGGCCGGCATGATCCCGGCCTGGTGTAAAAATCGAGGGCTAAGGGCAAGCGATGAACGCTATTTCAGGTGGCTCGAACCAATCCTTCACAGGACGCAAGCGCATCCGCAAGAGCTTCGGACGGATCCCGGAAGTGGCGCCGATGCCGAACCTGATCGATGTGCAGCGGGCGAGCTACGAGGCCTTCTTGCAGATGAACGTGCCGCCGGACAGCCGGACGCATACGGGCCTGCAGGAAGTCTTCAAGTCGGTCTTCCCGATCGACGATTTCGCCGGCCGTGGGCGACTGGAGTTTGTCTACTACGAGCTGGAAGAGCCGAAGTACGACGTGGAAGAGTGCATCCAGCGCGGGATGACCTTCGCCGCGCCGCTCAAGGTCGTGCTGCGCCTGATCGTCTGGGACCTGGACGAGGACACGGGCGCCCGCTCGATCCGCGACATCAAGGAGCAGCCGGTCTACATGGGCGACCTGCCGCTCATGACCGATAACGGCACCTTCGTCATCAACGGCACCGAGCGCGTCATCGTCAGCCAGATGCACCGCAGCCCGGGCGTGTTCTTCGACCATGACAAGGGCAAGACGCATTCCAGCGGCAAGTTCCTGTTCACGTCGCGCGTCATCCCCTATCGGGGCTCGTGGCTCGACTTCGAGTTCGACAGCAAGGATCTCGTCTACGTCCGCATCGATCGCAAGCGGAAGCTGCCGGTCAGCACGCTGCTCTATGCGCTCGACAGTGCGGAGACGGAGAAGCTGCGCGAGGCGCGCGTCGCTAAAGGCGAGACGATCGACATTGGCGAGATCAAGGGTATGGACCCGGAGGAGATTCTCGCCAGCTTCTACAAGCAGGTCGTCTACACCCAGACCCCAAAGGGTTGGGCGCGTCCGTTCGACCCCGAGGCGTTCCGGGGCATGAAGCTGTTCGAGAACCTCGTCGACGGCGAGACTGGTGAGATTGTCGCCAAGCCCGATGAGAAGATGACGACGCGCCTGACGCGCCGTATCGCCGAGAAGACCAAGACCGTCCTGGCCAGCCGTTTGGACCTCATTGGCCGCTTCATGGCGATCGACCTCGTGAACGAGAACACGGGCGAGATTTATGTCGAGGCCGGTGACGAACTGACTGAGGCGCGGCTGACGGCGCTCGAGGAGGCTGGGATCACCAGCCTGCCCACGCTCGCAATCGACCAGTCGAAGGGTCCGTGGATCCGCAACACGCTCTCGGTCGACAAGAACAACAACCGCGACGACGCGCTGATCGACATCTACCGCGTCATGCGCCCGGGTGAGCCGCCGACCAGCGAGACCGCCGAGGCCCTCTTCCGCGGACTGTTCTTCGACTCCGATCGCTACGACCTATCTGCCGTCGGCCGCGTGAAGATGAACATGCGGCTTGGCGTTCAGGCCGAAGACACTGTGCGCATCCTGCGCAAGGCCGACATCCTCCGGACCGTGCAGATCCTCTGCGAGCTGAAAGATGGCCGCGGCTCGATCGACGACATCGACAATCTCGGCAACCGCCGCGTGCGTTCTGTCGGCGAGCTGATGGAGAATCAGTATCGGGTTGGCCTGCTGCGTATGGAGCGTGCGATTCGCGAGCGTATGGGCTCGGTCGATATCGACACGGTGATGCCGCACGACCTCATCAACGCCAAGCCGGCCGCAGCGGCGGTGCGCGAGTTCTTCGGCTCGTCGCAGCTGAGCCAGTTCATGGACCAGACCAACCCGCTCTCCGAGGTCACGCATAAGCGCCGCCTGTCCGCGCTTGGGCCTGGGGGTCTGACCCGCGAGCGCGCCGGTTTCGAGGTGCGCGACGTGCATCCGACGCATTATGGCCGCATCTGCCCGATCGAGACGCCGGAAGGGCCGAACATCGGCCTCATCAACTCGCTCGCGACCTACGCCAAGGTGAACAAGTACGGCTTCATCGAGACGCCGTATCGTCTTGTCGAGAACGGCGAGGTCAAGGACGGCTGGAAGTATCTCTCCGCCATGGAGGAGGAGAAGCTGGTCGTCGCCCAGGCCGATGTGCCGATCGCGAACAGCCGCTTCACCGAGGAACTGGTCTCGGTCCGGCATCAGGGCGATTTCCGCCTTGTCCCGCCCGACCAGGTGACAGCGGTCGACGTGTCGCCGCGCCAGCTGGTGTCGGTCGCTGCCGCACTCATTCCGTTCCTCGAGAACGATGACGCCAACCGCGCGCTCATGGGCTCGAACATGCAGCGGCAAGCCGTGCCCCTCATCCGCGCCGACGCTCCGCTCGTAGGCACAGGCATGGAAGCGGCGGTTGCCCGCGACTCCGGCGCCACCATCGTCGCACGCCGTGGCGGCGTGATCGACCAGATCGACGGCGCGCGTATCGTGGTGCGGGCCGCCTCATCTGAGGGTGGCACCGGCGGCGTCGACATCTACCGGCTGCGCAAGTTCATGCGCTCGAACCAGTCTACCTGCATCAACCAGCGTCCGCTGGTCCGTGTGGGTGACCGGGTGCAGGAAGGCGACATCATCGCCGACGGCCCGTCGACGGAGCTCGGCGAGTTGGCGCTCGGCCGCAACGTGCTCTGCGCCTTCATGCCGTGGAATGGCTACAATTTCGAGGATAGCATCCTGATCTCGGAGCGCATCGCGCGCGACGACGTGTTCACCTCCATCCACATCGAAGAATTCGAGGTGATGGCGCGCGACACGAAGCTGGGTCAGGAGGAAATTACCCGCGACATTCCGAACGTCGGTGAGGAAGCGCTTCGCAACCTCGATGAAGCCGGCATCGTCTATGTCGGTGCGGAAGTGAACCCGGGCGACATTCTGGTCGGCAAGGTCACGCCCAAGGGCGAGAGCCCGATGACGCCGGAGGAGAAGCTGCTGCGCGCCATCTTCGGTGAAAAGGCGTCCGACGTGCGGGATACGTCGCTGCGTCTGCCGCCGGGCGTTTCCGGCACCATCGTCGATGTCCGCGTCTTCAGCCGTCGCGGCGTCGACAAGGACGAGCGTTCGATGGCGATCGAGCGTGCCGAGGTCGAGCGTCTGGCCAAGGATCGCGACGACGAGAAGGCGATCCAGGAGCGGTCCTTCCTCAACCGGATGAAGGAGAAGCTGCTCGACCGCAAGGCTTCCGGTGGATTCAAGGGCATCAAGGCCGGCACGGTTCTGACCGAGGAGGTCATGGCCGAGCATCCGCGTGGCGCCATGCGCCACATGGGCGTGCAGGACGACGCGATCATGGCCGAGATCGAGCAGATCAAGCGCGAGTTCGACGCCAGCGTGCAGCGTCTGCAACAGCGGTTCGAGAACAAGGTCGACAAGCTGCAGCGCGGCGACGAGCTGCTGCCCGGCGTCATGAAGATGGTGAAGGTCTTCGTGGCGGTGAAGCGCAAGCTTCAGCCCGGCGACAAGATGGCCGGCCGCCATGGCAACAAGGGCGTGGTCTCACGCGTGACGCCGATCGAGGACATGCCGTTCCTCGAAGACGGCACGCATGTCGACCTCGTGCTCAACCCGCTCGGCGTGCCCAGCCGCATGAACGTCGGCCAGATTCTGGAGACGCATCTCGGCTGGGCTTGTGCCGCTCTTGGCAAGCAGGTGGGCGAACTCGTCGAGGAGTATCGCCGGACCGGCGCCGCTCAGAACGAGCTGCTGGAGAAGCTGCGCGACATCTATGGCGACAAGGTCTACCGCGACGAGATCGCTCAAATGTCGACGGCGCAGCTGACCGAGCTTTGCGACAACCTCAAGAAGGGCATCCCCATCGCGACGCCGGTTTTCGACGGCGCCCGGATGGACGATATCGAGGGCATGCTGCGAAAGGCGGGGCTCGACACCTCCGGCCAGGTCATCCTGACCGACGGCCGTACGGGCGAGCACTTCGAGCGCAAGGTGACAGTCGGCTACATCTACATGCTGAAGCTGCACCATCTCGTGGATGACAAGATCCACGCCCGGTCGATCGGCCCTTACAGCCTCGTGACCCAGCAGCCGCTGGGCGGCAAGGCCCAGTTCGGTGGGCAGCGCTTCGGCGAGATGGAGGTCTGGGCGTTGGAGGCTTATGGCGCCGCCTACACGTTGCAGGAGATGCTGACGGTGAAGTCCGATGACGTGTCGGGCCGCACCAAGGTTTACGAGGCCATCGTGCGGGAGCAGGACAACTTTGAGGCCGGTATTCCGGAGAGCTTCAACGTCCTGGTGAAGGAGCTGAAATCCTTGGGTCTGAATGTGGATCTGGACAATCAGCCTGCTTGATCCTGTGTGCCGAGGCTGGAGCTGGAGCGGGGGACGTTGCCCCCGCACCTACTCGTCGCCCATGGCCTTACTAAGATTAGTTGTAAGCGTTGGATTTAACCCGTGTCACCGCGCCGGCTCCGAGCCGGCGAGGCGAGCGGTTTGAAGGTGAAGCCCGCATGAACGAGCTTATGAAAATCCTGGGTCAAACCGGTCAGCCGATGACCTTTGACCAGATCCAGATCAAGATTGCCTCGCCCGAGCAGGTGCGGAGCTGGTCGTACGGAGAGATCAAGAAGCCCGAGACCATCAACTACCGCACCTTCAAGCCGGAGCGGGACGGCCTTTTCTGCGCCCGCATCTTCGGCCCGATCAAGGACTACGAGTGCCTGTGCGGCAAGTACAAGCGCATGAAGTTCCGCGGCATCATCTGCGAGAAGTGCGGCGTCGAGGTGACGCTGGCGAAGGTCCGCCGCGAGCGCATGGGGCATATCGAGCTCGCCTCGCCGGTCGCGCACATCTGGTTCCTCAAGTCGTTGCCGTCCCGCATCGGCCTGATGGTCGACCTGACGCTGAAGGACCTCGAGAAAGTCCTGTACTTCGAGAGCTATGTGGTGCTCGAGCCCGGCACGACGGATCTCAAGATGCACCAGATGCTGACCGAAGATCAGCTGATGGCCAAGCAGGACGAGTTCGGCGAGGACGGTTTCCGCGCCGGCATTGGCGCTGAGGCGGTGAAGCGCATCCTGGCCGACATCGACCTCGATGCCGAAAAGACGCGCATGCGGGTGGAGCTCAAGTCCACAACGAGCGAGGCCAAGCGCAAGAAGCTGGTCAAGCGCCTCAAGCTGGTGGAGGCCTTCGCCGAGTCCGGCTCGCAGCCGAGCTGGATGATCCTGGACGTGGTGCCGGTGATCCCGCCCGAGCTGCGTCCGCTGGTGCCGCTCGACGGCGGCCGTTTTGCGACCTCCGACCTCAATGACCTTTATCGCCGCGTCATCAACCGCAACAACCGCCTGAAGCGGCTGATCGAGCTGCGCGCGCCGGACATCATCGTCCGCAACGAGAAGCGCATGCTGCAGGAGAGCGTCGACGCCCTGTTCGACAACGGCCGTCGCGGCCGTGCGATCACCGGCGCCAACAAGCGGCCGCTGAAGTCGCTATCTGACATGCTCAAGGGCAAGCAGGGCCGGTTCCGTCAGAACCTGCTCGGTAAGCGCGTCGACTATTCCGGCCGTTCGGTCATCGTGGTGGGTCCGGAGTTGAAGCTCCACCAATGCGGCCTGCCGAAGAAGATGGCGCTGGAGCTGTTCAAGCCCTTCATTTACGCCAAGCTCGAGAAGTACGGTCACGCCACGACCATCAAGGCCGCGAAGCGGATGGTGGAGAAGGAGCGTCCCGAGGTCTGGGATATCCTGGAAGAGGTCATCCGCGAGCATCCGGTGATGCTCAACCGCGCTCCGACCTTGCATCGCCTCGGCATCCAGGCCTTCGAGCCGGTGCTGATCGAGGGCAAGGCGATCCAGCTGCATCCGCTGGTCTGCACGGCCTTCAACGCCGACTTCGATGGCGACCAGATGGCGGTCCATGTGCCTCTCAGTGTCGAGGCGCAGCTGGAAGCCCGTGTGCTGATGATGTCGACCAACAACATCCTCAGCCCTGCGAACGGCAAGCCGATCATCGTGCCGAGCCAGGACATCGTGCTCGGCCTGTACTACCTGTCGCTGGAGACGCCCGAGTTCCGGGCGACGAAGGACCAGGACGCGCCGGCTTTCGGGACGATCGGCGAGCTGGAGCACGCTCTGGCGGCCAAGCGCATCCAAATGCACGACAAGATCCGCGCCCGCATGCTGGTGAAGGAGAATGACGGCGAGCCGGTTCGCCGCATTATCGTCACCACGCCGGGCCGCATGCTGATCGGCCAGATCCTGCCGCTGCATGTGAACGTGCCCTTCGCGCTGCTCAACAAGCAGCTGACGAAGAAGAACGTCTCGGACGTGATCGATGCGGTGTACCGCCACTGTGGCCAGAAGGAATGCGTGATCTTCGCGGATCGCCTGATGGGTCTCGGCTTCTCCAACGCGGCCAAGGCCGGATTGTCGTTCGGCAAGAACGACCTCATCATTCCGAAGGAGAAGCCTGAGCTGATCCTGAAGACCCAGAACGAGGTCAAGGAGTTCGAGCAGCAGTATCAGGACGGCCTGATCACGGCGGGCGAGCGCTACAACAAGGTGGTTGACGCCTGGTCGCGTTGCACGGACAGCGTTGCAGCCGCCATGATGAAGGAGATCTCCAAGCAGGAGATCGGCACGCCGACCAACTCGGTGTGGATGATGAGCCACTCCGGCGCGCGTGGGTCGCCAGCCCAGATGCGTCAGCTGGCCGGCATGCGCGGCCTGATGGCCAAGCCCTCCGGCGAGATCATCGAGCAGCCGATCATCGCCAACTTCAAGGAAGGCCTGTCGGTTCTCGAATACTTCAACTCGACCCATGGCGCCCGCAAGGGCCTCGCGGATACCGCGTTGAAGACGGCCAACTCCGGCTACCTGACCCGTCGTCTGGTGGACGTGGCGCAGGACAGCATCATCGTCGAGGAAGACTGCGGCACCGAGAAGGGCCTGACGGTTCGCGCCGTCATGGACGGCGGCGAGACGGTATCCTCGCTCTCCGAGCGCATCCTGGGCCGGACCTCAGCCGAGGACATCATCGACCCGGCTTCAGGCAAGGTTCTGGTCAAGAACAACATCCTGATCGAGGAAGAGGAAGCCGACCTCATCGAGAAGTCGGGTGTCGAGGCGGTGAAGATCCGCTCGGTGCTGACCTGCGAGGCCGCGGTCGGCTGCTGCGGCCATTGCTACGGGCGCGATCTTGCCCGCGGCACGCCGGTCAACGCCGGTGAGGCGGTGGGCGTCATCGCCGCCCAATCCATCGGTGAGCCTGGCACGCAGCTGACCATGCGCACGTTCCACATCGGCGGCGCCGCTCAGCGTGGCGCCGAGCAGTCGAGCGTCGAGGCGAGCCACGACGGCACCGTCCAGGTGCGCAACCGCAACGTGGTCACGAACAGCTCGGGCGTGCCCGTGGTGATGAGCCGGAACTGCGAGATCGTGCTGCAGGATGCGAACCACCGTGAACGCGCCCGTTTCCGTGTGCCCTACGGGGCGCGATTGCTGACGGATGACGGCAACACCGTCGCCCGCGGCCAGAAGCTGGCGGAGTGGGATCCGTACACGCTGCCGATCATCACGGAGCGCAACGGCATCATCGAGTTCGCCGATGTCATGGAGGGCGTGACGCTGGTGGAGCGGATGGACGAGGTGACCGGCCTCACCTCCAAGGTCGTCGTCGATTACAAGCAGGCGACCAAGGCCGTCGATCTGCGGCCGCGCATGTTGCTCAAGGACACCAAGGGCGACGTGGTGAAGCTGCCGAACGGGTCCGAGGCGCGCTACTTCCTTTCGCCCGACAGTATTCTGTCGGTCGAAAACGGAGCGACGGTCGCGGCGGGTGACGTGCTGGCGCGTATTCCGCGCGAGGGCAGCAAGACGCGCGACATCACGGGCGGTCTGCCGCGCGTGGCGGAGCTGTTCGAGGCGCGGCGCCCGAAGGATCACGCGATCATCGCGGAGATCGACGGGCGGGTGGAATTCGGCAAGGATTACAAGGCAAAGCGCCGTATCATCGTGAAGAACGACGAGACCGGCGAGGAGACCGAGTATCTGGTGCCGAAGGGCAAGCACGTCTCGGTGCAGGAAGGCGACTTCGTGCGTCTCGGCGACCCGCTGGTCGACGGCCCGCGCGTGCCGCACGACATCCTGCGCGTTCTGGGTGTCGAGGCGCTGTCCGACTATCTCGTCAACGAGATCCAGGACGTGTACCGGCTGCAGGGCGTGAAGATCAACGACAAGCACATCGAGGTCATCGTTCGCCAGATGCTGCAGAAGGTCGAGATCACCGATCCGGGCGACACCACCTTCCTGACGGGCGAGCAGATCGACCGGACGGAGTTCGATCTCGAGAACGAGAAGCGGATCAAGGCGGGTGAGCGCGTTGCGGCGGCAACGCCGGTACTGCAGGGCATCACCAAGGCCAGCCTGCAGACGCACAGCTTCATCAGCGCCGCCTCCTTCCAGGAGACCACGCGTGTGCTGACCGAGGCGGCGACCGCCGGTAAAATGGATCAGCTCCAGGGCCTGAAGGAGAACGTGATCGTCGGGCGTCTCATCCCGGCGGGCACGGGCAGTGTGATGAACCGGTTGCGGCAGGTGGCAGCCGGTCAGCACAAGGGTCGCGTTTTGCGGCAGGAGCTTACGAAGCTCCCAAGTCCCGATATTGCCGCAGAGTAAGGCGGCAGTATAAGCGGATAGGCGGTATGTTGTTGCGCGGCCCGTTAAAGGCTGCGCAACAACTAAGTCTACAATGATGTTCGTGGAGATTTAACCCTGATCGAGTCGACGGATGCAGCGAAACAGGGCATTGTTGGTCTTCCCCAAACCCGGCGAACTGGCGGGACCGGCTCACGCAACATGTGACGGGCCCGTTGTTAGCCGAGCCGCACGGAACGGTAGAGAGTGGCAGTCCTGGATACACACAGAGATAGGGTGGAGATGGACTTGGGCTTCCCCGGCGAAGCGCCCGCTCAGCCCGGCGTGGGGACGTCACGTATCGGCGGAGACCTGCGGGCGGCGCGCGAACGGCTGGGTTGGGACATCGAGCCTGTGGCGGAAGCGCTTAAGCTTAAACCTGCGTTCATTCGAGCCATTGAGCAAGGTGATCTCGCCGGCCTACCCGCGCCCGCTTACACCGTTGGGTTTGTGCGAACCTATGCGACAGCGCTCGGCCTAGACCCTAACGAGGCAATTCGTCGCTTCCGGGGCGAGCGAAATGAGGTCAACCGCAAGACTGAGCTCGCGTTCCCGGCGCCGGTGCCGCAGCGAGGCGTGCCGGCCGGAGCCCTTGTTCTCGTCGGCGCCGTTATCGCTATCGGCGGCTATATCGGCTGGTATCACTACTCCGGTCGTAGCTTGCGTTCGACGGCGACCGTCGATCAGGTGCCCGCGCATCTGGAGCCCCTGGCGCCGCCGTCGGGGCCGCGCGTGGTGATGATGGTGCCATCCAGTTCGAAAAAGGTTGTGCCGCCCGAACTGCATGCGGCGGCGGTCGGTGCCAGTTTTGCCGGCGAGCCCGATGTCTCGCCATCCTCTGCGGCAGCTGCGGTTCCGATGCCGCCTGCGGCCCCGCCCGTTGCAGCGGCATCCGCCCCCGCGGCAGCCTCCTCTGGCGCAGCGTCGCCTGCAGTCGTGGCCACTACCACGCCTGCTCCAGTTCAGGCGGCCGAAGGGGTTGCCAACGCGGCGGCCAACGCAACCGCCCCAGGCGTGCCCGGGCCGATGGTCATCCGGGCCACGGCGGATGCCTGGATCGAGATCAAGAACGCCGCCGGCCGGGTCGTCTATGAGACGGTGCTGCATCCCGGCGGCAGTTACACGGTGCCGGATCAGCCCCAGCTCACGCTGACGACGGGCAATGCCTCCGCCAACCAAAGTCATTCTTTCCGGCAATACGATCGGCCCGCTCAGGGGCCACGTGCTACGCAATGTTCCGCTCGACGCCGACAGTTTGAGGGCAGCGAGCGCCCAGCCCGATGGGGCAGCCCCCACGGCCCAATGACCGCGCTCGCGCCCGGATACAGCGTCAGCCGGAACAGGAGCAATCGATGAGCTACCGTCCTTATCAGCAGATCGACCGCCGCCGCTCGCGCCAGATCAGCGTCGGCCCCGTCAAGGTCGGCGGCGACGCGCCGATCTCCGTCCAGACCATGACCAACACGCTGACGACGGATGTCGCCGCGACTGTCGCCCAAATCCAGCTTTCGGAGCGCGCGGGTGTCGACATCGTGCGCGTCTCCTGCCCCGATCAGGAGAGCACGGCCGCGCTCAAGGATATCGTGCGGCAGGTGAGCGTGCCGATCGTCGCCGATATTCATTTCCACTATCGTCGAGCGATCGAGGCGGCCCAGGCCGGTGCTGCCTGCCTTCGCATCAACCCCGGCAATATCGGCAGCCCCGAGCGCGTCCGTGAGGTGGTGAATGCCGCCCGCGACCATGGCTGCTCGATCCGCATCGGCGTGAACGCCGGATCACTGGAAAAGCACCTGCTGGAGAAGTACGGCGAGCCGAACCCGGAGGCGCTCGTCGAGAGCGCGCTGGAGCACGCGAAGATCCTCCAGGACCATGACTTCCACGAGTTCAAGATCAGCGTGAAGGCGTCCGATGTCTTCATGGCCGTCGCCGCGTATCAGCAGCTTGCCGACGTTTGCGACCATCCGCTGCATATTGGCATCACTGAAGCCGGGGGCCGCCGCACGGGTACGGTGAAATCCTCGATCGGTCTGGGCTCGCTGCTCTGGGCCGGCATCGGCGATACGATGCGCGTCTCGCTCTCGGCTGAGCCCGAGGAAGAGGTGCATGTCGGCTGGGAGATCCTGAAGTCGCTGGGCATCCGCCATCGCGGCGTCCGGATCATCTCCTGCCCGTCCTGCGCGCGTCAGGGGTTCGATGTGATTCGCACGGTCGCGGCGCTCGAGGATCGGCTCGCCCATATCGAGACGCCGATCACGCTCTCCATCATCGGCTGCGTCGTCAATGGGCCGGGCGAAGCCCTGATGACCGACCTCGGCATCACCGGCGGCGGGGCCGGACGGCACATGGTCTACAGCGCCGGGCGCCAGGACCACACGATCGACAAGGACGCCATGATCGACCACGTTGTCGAGATGGTCGAGACCCGCGCCGCGGCCCTTCGCGCCGCCGACCCGAAGCTCGTGCCCGCGCCGGTCACCATCCACGCCGAGGCCGAAGCCGCCGAATAGAGCGCCAAGAGCCTGCCGCCGTGGCAGGCCGGACAAGGTGCCGGTCTCCATGGCGGAATAGGCGAGCCTTATTCGCGTGACGATCTGCTAGATCGTCAGGATCATTTTTGAGGCCATTCCACACGTGACCAGCCTTCAGCCTGTCCGCGGCACCCGGGATCTCATCGGCGACGACATGCGCCGTCATCGCCATGTGGTCGACGCTGCCCGCCGTGTTGCGGAACTCTATGGATACGAGGAGTGGTCGACACCGATCTTCGAGGAAACCGGCGTGTTCTCCCGTACTCTGGGCGAGACGTCAGACGTCGTGACGAAGGAGATGTACACCTTTGCCGACCGTGGCGGCGACAGCATCACCTTGCGCCCAGAGGCGACGGCCTCCGTCTGCCGCGCCCTCGTGACGAACGGTCTCACCCAGTCGCTGCCCCAGAAGGTCTTCTATGCGGGGCCGATGTTCCGGTACGAGCGGCCGCAGAAGGGCCGCTACCGCCAGTTCCACCAGATCGGGCTGGAGCTGATCGGCCCGGCCGAACCCCTGGCAGATGCCGAGGTCATCGCCTGCGGCTGGCAAATCCTGAGGGAACTCGGGCTGGCCGCGGACGTGATGCTGGAGATCAACACGCTCGGGGACGCCGAGAGCCGGGCCGCCTATCGCGCGGCGCTCGTCGGCTACTTCACGGCTCATGAGACGGCGCTGTCGGAGGACAGCCGGGCAAGGCTGACACGAAATCCCATGCGCATCCTCGACAGCAAGGACGAGGGCGACAAGCGTATCGTCGCCGACGCGCCCACAATCGCTGCGCATCTGACCGTCGAGGCCGCCCGCTTCTATGACACGGTGCGCGGACATCTTGCCCGCCTCGCCATTCCCTTCGCCGAGAACCCCCGTATCGTTCGCGGCCTCGACTACTACAACCACACGGCGTTCGAATTCGTCACGACGAGCCTCGGTGCTCAGGGCACGGTCATGGGCGGTGGCCGTTATGACGGCCTTGTAGCCGAAATGGGTGGTCCGCAGACGCCGGCGGTCGGCTGGGCAGCAGGCATCGAGCGGATGGCCATGCTCATCGCGCAGCCAAAGACGGTGAACGGCCTCGTCGCAGTCATCCCCGCCGGCGACGATGCCGAGGCAGAGGCCTTCGCCCTCGTCCAGACGCTCCGCGGCGCCGGTATCCGCAGCGAGATCGGCTACCGCGGCAATCTGCGCCGGCGCATGGAACGGGCAAATCGCAACGGTGCCCGGGCCGCTGTCATTCTTGGCGCCGAGGAAGCCGCGCGCGGTGTCGCGCAGCTCAAGGATCTCGTCAGCGGCGAACAGCGCGAGGTTTCGCTGGCAGATCTGCCGATGGCGCTGCACGCCTTGCCGACGGAGCCGGTTGCGTGAGTCTGGCCGCCAAATTCGATGACATCGTGGCGCGCGCCGATGAATTGCGCGATCAACTCTCTTCGGGCGTGACGGGCGAGGGTTTCGTTCGCGCATCCCGCGAGCTGGCGGAGATCGAGCAAGTCGTTGCTCTGATTAACGAGCTTCGGACGACTGAGCGAAGCATGGCCGAAGCCTCCGCCATGCTGGCTGACCCGGAGATGAAGGAACTGGCGGAAGCCGAGACCCAATCGTTGAAGGGCCGCATCCCGCAGCTCGAAAGCGAGATCCAGCTTGCGTTGCTGCCCAAGGACGAGGCCGACGAGCGCTCGGCCATCCTCGAGATCCGTCCGGCGGCGGGCGGCGACGAGGCGGGGCTCTTCGCTTCGCAGCTGTTCGGCATGTACCAGCGTTATGCCGAAGCGCAAGGCTGGCGCTTCGAGATCATGGAGTATGGGGACACGGAACTTGGCGGGCTCAAGGAGGGCATCGCCAACGTCACCGGCCGGAACGTGTTCGCCCGGCTGAAGTTCGAGTCCGGCGTGCATCGCGTGCAGCGTGTGCCCGAGACCGAGAGCCAGGGACGCATCCACACCTCCACCGTCACCGTTGCGGTGCTGCCGGAGGCCGAGGAGGTCGATGTCGAGGTCAACGAGGGCGACCTCAGGATCGATGTCTACCGCGCCTCGGGGGCCGGCGGGCAGCACGTCAACAAAACCGAAAGCGCCGTTCGCATCACGCATATTCCCACCGGGATCGTGGTGGCGATGCAGGAAGAGAAGAGCCAGCACAAGAACAAGGCGAAGGCGATGAAGATACTGCGCGCCCGGATGTACGAGCGGCAGCGTGCCAGCCTGCATGCGACCAGGGCAGCGGATCGTCGCTCGCAGGTCGGCACCGGCGACCGTAGCGAGCGCATCCGCACCTATAACTTTCCGCAAGGCCGGGTGACCGATCACCGCATCAACCTCACCCTCTACAAGATCGACCGGGTCATCATGGGCGATCTGGACGAGATCATCGCGGCTCTGGCCGCCGAGGATCAGGCCGCGCGCCTTGCGAGCTTCACCTCCGCCGACGCGTGACGCGCCCGCTTGAGGACGTGCTCCGGACAGCGACCGCCGCTCTCGCGCGGCCGGCGTCGACGAGCCGCATCGCGAGGCTCGGATCCTCCTGGCTCATGCCCTGGGGGTCGATCTGGCGGGTCTGCTGCGCCGACGGGGAGGACACGTCGCACCCGACGAGGATGGGCGCTTTGAGCGACTGCTCGCACGGCGCGCGGAGCGAGTGCCGGCGGCCGTTCTTCTCGGCCATCGCGAGTTTTGGAGCCTCGATTTTCTGGTGACGGCGGATACCCTCATCCCGCGCCCGGAGTCTGAGTTGATCATCGAAGCTGCGGTGGCGCTTCACGAAGACCGCAGGATCGAGCGTGTTCTCGACCTTGGCACCGGCACCGGTTGCCTCCTGCTGGCGGCACTCACCGAATTCCCCGGCGCATGGGGGCTTGGCGTCGACCGTGCGCCGGCGGCGGCTATGGTGGCAAAACGGAACGCGGAGCGGCTAGGTTTGTCCCATCGCGCCGCTATCATGGCCGGCAGCTGGACGCAGGCGACTATCGGTCGCTTCGACCTCCTACTCTGCAATCCGCCCTATATCCCGGCTCAGGACATATCCGGGCTGATGCCGGAGGTGGCGCTTCACGAGCCGCATCTCGCCTTGGACGGCGGCGCTGACGGGCTGGACCCCTACCGGACACTGTTCCCGGATCTGCATGAGAGGCTTGCGCCCGGCGGCACCGCGCTTTTCGAATTCGGGGTGGGCAGGCCCCGGCCTTGCTTGATTTGGCCCGCCTTGCGGGTCTGAAGATCGTCGCTGTGCGCGAAGACCTTGCAGGGCATCCACGTGTGATGATTCTACGGTGGTCTTAAAAAACGGTTGGCTTCCCGAAGCGCGCGGGCTAGCGTGCGCCCTGCGTGGTGCAGCCGATCTTTACAGCGGTTGACCTGCAACAGTCCGCGACAAGGTTCCCAGGGCCTCGGCCCGGACCCCAGTTTGTGGAACCAAGTCCGAAGCGTGCAACCTCGCTCCGTCTTGACCCTCGTGACGCACGAGCATGGCCGGGTTGCGAACAGGAAAGCGATTCGTCGTAATAATGAATATTAAACGTATGCGTGGTCGCGGCCATCGCGGGAATGGGGCCACCGGGGGTGGAGGTGGCGGCAATGGCGGTGCCATGCGTCACCAGAGTTCCGGCGGGGCCAGTGGTGGGGTGCCGCTCAATCGCAACCACGTTTTCGACAGCAATGGGCCGGACCTGCGTATCCGCGGAACCGCCCAGCAGCTCTTCGAGAAGTATCTGCAGCTTGGGCGTGATGCCACGAGCTCGGGCGACCGGGTGATGGGGGAAGGCTACTTCCAGCATGCGGAGCACTACTTTCGCATCGTGAGCGCCATCAACCAGGCCGCTGCTCAACATCAGCAGCAGGCTGTGCATCAAAACGGCAATCAGCGCCGCAACGGCGAAGACATCTCGTCGTCCGAGGAGAATGAGTTCTCGCAGGACCGGGATTCATCCGACGACGGGCGTGGTAATTCGGTCGAGGCGCGGGAAATACCCATCACAGCCGCCGCGCCGGACGCCTGAACGTCGCGCCGCGGCTCAGGCGCCCGGCATCAACAGGAAGCCGGGCTCTTCCGGTGGCTCGGCGATTTCCTCGATGACGCTGTCGACCTGGGCGAATCGCGGTCCACGCCTGCAGGCCCGGGCAAGTTCCTCCACTGCATCGGCGGTGCCGCTGATCAGTGCCTCGACAGTCCCGTTGCTCCGGTTGCGAACCCAGCCATCGACGCCGAGGGCTGTCGCACGCTCCACCATCCAGGCCCGAAATCCGACGCCCTGAACCCGGCCGGACATGATCAGACGCTTGCTGCTCATGCGGAGCCTCGCGTCAGCAGGACATACCGGGCGGCCATTTTCACCTCCTGAGCGGCGCGCGCCCGGCGGGCCGCTGCCTCGTCGTCCCCGCCCCAATGCTCCTCCTGGAAAAGCTCGTCCAGAACGGAGATCTGGAACGCGGCATCGGCCTCCAGAGCGCCCTCCACGACCGCAAGCCCGAGCACCAGACTGCCCATTATCGGCACCATCACGCCCAGCCCGGCAAGGCCATGCGCGTCGTGCGATGCAACGGCCCGGGCGAGGGCGGCAAGTGCGTTCGGGTTCTGGTCGATGAGGCTTAAGCCCCGCGTAGCTGCCAGCATTGCGTCATACCGCCCGGCAGCCCAGTCGAGCCAAGGCTGCCATGCCGCATTCTGGCGCTGGACAAGATCGGGCGGCTCCTCCGCGCGGTAGCAGAGCAGGTCGCTTCGGGCATAGGCCGCGATCGAAGTCGCGGTATCGGTGGGTGCGGGCGCGATCCGGAACGTCGCCGTCGCCGCTAGCTGCGTCAGCGGCAGATGGTTGGGAGTGATAGGCGCTCCGATCGGCGGCGAACGCCATTCGTCGGCAATAGCCACGGCGAGCGGCCGCTGGCCGATGAGCAACGTGTCGCCGCCCGGCAGGCGCATGGGTTTGTCGTCCAGCCGGATGATGTAGCCGTCGCCTTCCGCATCGACGTCCACCCGCTCCCAGAAGCGCTTCATGGCTATTGGCCGTGCAAGAGTTGCTGGAGCAGGTTGATCGGCTTCCCGAGGAGGCCAGCATTGCCGCCATCCGGAGCCGGGCCAGCCTGCCCGTTGCGCGCCAGCACAAGCGCTGGGGCACAGGCCGGTGAAACGGGAGGCGCCCGATGCCTGCCGCCGACCAGGGACTGGAACAGCCCGTTGATCCCCTGACCTCCGTCCGGGCGCTCGCTGATGACCACGCTGCCGACCTTGCCCAGATGCGGGTCGGCAAAATAGCCGCTCACTGTGAGAGGCACGGTCAACTCGGTGCCGCCGAGGTAGAGATTGGGTTGCAGCGCGAGCGCCAGAGTCTCCTTGCCGAAATCGAGCGATCCGCTTCCCTGCAGCAGCAGGGCGGTCGTATCCAGCACGAGGGCGTTGACGGCGCCGACGCCGTTCGTCGCATCGATGCGGAGGGCGAGGCAGCGCAGTGGGATCTGGCCCGCCGCATTAAGCAATTCGGGCGGAATGACCCGCGCAGCATGAACGGCGGGACGGATTAGGGCGGCCAGCGCCTGGCCGTCGATGACGCCATTGACGGCCGCAATCCCGATGGATCCGTTCAAACTGGCCGCCAGCGCCTGCGTGGTCGTTCCCGAGCCGGTGAGGTTGGCGAAGACCTGCACCAACCCGTTGGCGGCGGTCGGCACTTGAAGAGCGCCGAGGAGCGGCGCGATGGCGAGGTTCGGGGCCTGCATCGCGAAGGAGGCGTGAGGCGTGGAGCCACGTGCATCGAACTGGCCGGCGGCGACCATTTCCCCGCCAGGGATGACGATGGAGGACGGCGCCACCGACAGCAGCCCGCGCAGCAGCGAAAGCTGCGTCACCAGCGCCCGGTATTCCAGACCGTCGAGCCGGACACTGGCGAAGGCGAGATTAACCTTTGCGTCGAAGGCTCGAAGGCTGGCGACCGGCAGTGGCAGGTTAGGGATGACCATGCGCTTGGGCGGCCCTGCCTGCGGCGCCGGAGACGGTGGCGGCAGTGCGGTTGCAGCGGGCGGGGGCGGTGGCAGGCCCGCGGGAACAGAGGCCGACGGTACGGAAGCGGCTGGTGTCGCGGCGGGAGGCGACAGTGCGAGCGCATCCAGATCGAGCCGGGCCGACCGAAGATCGGCCGTCACCATGGGTCGGGCGCCGTAATCGATGCCGGCGGCCCCTTCGAGGTCGCCTGGCGTGGCTGTAAGGTCGAGCGAGGTGAGCAGCAGGCCCTGGCGCAAGCCCAGCGGCATGTCGCTGAGAACGCCGGTGCCGGTCAGCGTCACCACCGGCGGCAGAGTTGTGCCCGCGAGCGGGGACAGGCGGCTGAGATCGGCGATCTGCGCAGCGACGTTGAGGTTGAGGCCGCGCAGAGCCCAGGGTTCGGCGATCGCCCCCTGAAGATGCAGGTTGGATTGAGCTGAGGTGAGCACGAGGTCGAGGGGCAGAGGCGTCTTCGGTTGCAGAAGGACGCCGAGCGGCCCGAGCGAGCCCGAGAGCGTGAAGGCGAGGCCGTTGCGCTCACCGAGGAGATCGACGGTCGCCGGCTGGTCCAGCGCAGGCGTCGTCATCGACAGGCTATCGAGCTTGAGGCCCGGCAACATCGCGCCGAGATCGGAGCCCTGGGCCTGAAGGCTAAGGTTGGTCGCGCCCGGCACGCCTTGGCCAGCATCGACGAGATGGGCACTCACCGTGATGCCGTGGATCGGCGGCAGGCTGACAAGTTGCGCCCGAACGCCAGCCGGCAGAAGCGGTGTCAGTGCCTCCAGCGCTGCGATAGAGCCATGAAGATCGAGCGCATACCCGCGTGCGTCGCGCGGGTCAGTGGCGGTCCCGGCAGCTTCCACCGAAGCGCCCTGCGTCGAGAGCGTGAGGTCCAGCGGCCAGATGCTATGGTCGGAGGGGTCCGTCAGGTGTGCAAAGGGGCCGGTGGTGCCGGACAACCCGACAGGCACGCCCTGCCAGACGGCATCCACGGAGACGGTCATTGGTGCGGACGCAGGTGGGGTGGTCCCGCTGCCCTGAGCCGTCAATCTCGCATGCGATACAGCGAGGCTGGCGGACGTGCGGCTGGTTCCATCACGGTAGGTGAACTGCCCGTCGACGATCTCGAGACTGTCGATGGCGACGCGCCAAGGGCCGGCACTGCTGTTGACCGTCATTGGTGACGGGCTCGTCGGGCTACTGGGCGTTGCCGGCTGGAACAGCCAGTTCGCCCGCCCGTCGGCGGTCCGCTCAAGCAATACAGCGGGATGGCGCAGGACGAGAGCCTGAATTTCAAGCCGGTGTTGCAGCATCGGCAGGAGGGCAATGCGCGTCTCGATCTCGTCGATCCGCGCCATCTCGGGCGAGGACCCGCCAGGGATGTTGGCGAGCCGCACATCCTGAGCTGTAAGGGTCGGCACCCAGGAGAGCTTGACCGCCAAGGGGCCGGCAAGGGTTACGTCGCGGCCTGTCGCCTGAGCGACAGCAGCGGCGATCTGGCTCTTGTAGGCATTGGGGTTGAAGGTCAGGAAGGCGACGAGGGCCGCCGCCACCGGCAGCACGATGACGATGAGGACGACCGCAATGAGAATCCGCCGTCCGGTGCGGCGGCGGCGCGGCAGGACAGGAGAGGAAAGGGGCGTATCAGGGGTATCGATCATGGCGCCCCTTTACCACGCCGACGACCTCAGTCGCCCGCCTGCGATGATGTTTCCGCGGATTTAACCGCCGCCCAATGCGCTTCCATTTCGGCCAGAGTGGCGTCTGTCGGTGGACGACCTTCGGCTGCAAGGCGGCGCTCGACAGCCTGGAAGCGCCGGGTAAATTTGGCGTTAGCGGCCCGTAGCGTCGCTTCGCTATCCAGACCTAGCTTACGGCACAGATTTGCCATGACGAACAGCAGGTCGCCCATTTCATCCGCCAGCCGCTCAGGGGCGGCGGACGCAATCTCGGCCTGCAGCTCTGCCACTTCCTCATCGAGCTTGGCGAAGAGGTCCGCGAGGTTCGGCCAATCGAAACCTACCCGCGCCGCGCGAGCCGACAGTTTCTGCGCGCGTGTCAGCGCCGGAAGCGTCACCGCGACGCCGTCGAGCGCGCTGACCGCCGCCTTCTTCTTGGCGGCGCGTTCCTCGGCCTTCTGCGCCTCCCAGGCGATCGTCTGGCCGCGGGCGTCCCGCTGGGCGGCGTCGGCGAAGATATGCGGATGACGGCGGATCAGCTTGTCGGAGATGCTCGTGGCAACATCGGCGAAGGTGAAGGTCCCGGCCTCGGCCGCCATCTGGCTGTGGAAGACGACCTGCAGAAGCAGATCGCCAAGCTCATCCCGAAGCGCCGAGGTGTCGCCGGTCGCGATCGCCTCCGCGACTTCGTATGCTTCCTCAATTGCGTAAGGGGCGATGGAGGCGTGGCTCTGCTCCACGTCCCAGGCGCAACCGCTCACCGGGTCTCGAAGACGCGCCATGATGTCGAGAAGAGCGCGCAGCTTCGCTTCAGGCTCGGGAGACCCAGCGACATCGTTCATGCGGTGAACTGTTCCGTCAGGATGCGTTCCGAAAGCCCGTGATCGGGGTCGAACAGCACGGTCACGGACATGCTCCGCTCCTCGCTGACAGCGACCGAAACGACGCGCCGCACCTCGAAGCTATCGGCGACCGCCGCAACCGGGCGCTTATCCACATCCAGCACCTCGAAAAGGACATCGGCCGAACTCGGTAACAGGGCGCCGTGCCACCGCCTTGGCCGGAAGGCGCTGATCGGCGTCAGCGGCAGAAGATTGGCCGACAGCGGCACGATCGGGCCATGGGCGGACAGGTTGTAGGCGGTTGAGCCGGCGGGCGTGGAGATGAGGATGCCGTCACAGATGAGCTCCGGGAGCCGCACCCGGCCATCCACCGAGATGCGAATTTTGGCCGTCTGCCGAAGCTGGCGGAGGAGGCTGACCTCATTGAGCGCGAGCGCCTCCTCGACGGCGCCGGTCTGAGTGACCGTGTGCATGCGCAACGGATGCAGCACCGCGCCCTGAGCGGCGCCCAGCCGCTCAGGGAGGGCCTCCTCGATGAAGCTGTTCATCAGAAAGCCGACGGAGCCGCAGTTCATTCCATAGACGGGGATCGCACGGCCAAGAACGCTGTGCATCGTCTCGAGCATGAAGCCGTCACCACCGAGAGCGACGACGACCTGCGCCTCCTGCACCGGCAGGTTGCCGTAGCGGATCGACAGACGTTCCAGCCCCTCCTGCGCCTGCGGGGCGGTGGAGGCGACAAAGGCGATGCGGGACAAAGACGTGCCGCCGAGGACCTGATCCAGTGCGAGCTGCCCGCTCGCCCGGTTAAGTGTCTGGGTGAGGCTCACGCCAGCTTCCGATGCTCGAGCACCGGCATGTCGCGCCGCATTCTTTGGGTGATCGCCTGATCGACCCGCCCCGTCGCCCAGCCGATGCCGTCTGAGGCGCGAGCAGTCACCAGCCCCCATGGGTCGCAGATGAGCGAATGTCCGTAGGTGACCCGTGGATCGTTGTTGCCGTCAAAGTGGCGCCCGTAGCAGGCCGGTGCCACCAGCCAGCACTGCGTTTCGATCGCGCGCGCTCGCAACAGAACCTCCCAGTGGTCGCGGCCAGTCTGGAGCGTGAAGGCCGCCGGCAGGAAGATGACCTCGGCCCCAGCCCGCCGCAGCTGCAGGAAGAGCTCCGGAAAACGGACATCATAGCAGATGGCAAGGCCGAAAGTGATGTCCTGCGCCCTGAACGTGACCACCCGGTCGCCGGCCCTGAAGACGGCGCTCTCGCGGTAGCCCTGACCATCCGGCGTCACGATGTCGAACAGGTGGATCTTGCGGTAGCGGGCGATCTCCTGCCCCTCCGGTCCGAATACGACCGTCGTGTTGTAGAGCCGGTCGCCCGCCAATTCGCCGATCGAGCCGCCATGCACGTAGATCTCGTTGCCGCGGGCGACTTCCCGCAGGAACTCGTACGCTTCGCCGCCGGCGGCGTTGGAGCCTTCGGGCGGCAACTCCTCGGCCTCACGAAACTTCGTCTCCCGGTCGCCGCCCAGGCAGGACCACATCTCGGGCAGGGCAATGAGCCTCGGCCGGCCGTCGGCGAGTACGCCCTGGATCAGCTCGCGCGCCTGGGCGATGTTCTGACGCTTGTCGGCCCCAGGGTTCATCTGGATCGCACTGATTCGCATGTTGCGGCTATCGCTCCCTAGCGTGCGTGTCTGCTCAGTCGAAGCGCGGTTCGGCGCGGCTGCCCCGCGGTTCATCGCGCTCCCCACGGACGGGCCTGATCGACCGGATCGTCCGCGACGAGGGTGCGGGGCGGTCATCGTAATCATAGGGATCGTGCGCGGGCGGAACCGGCGGCCGGGTGACCGGCGACGCGGCGGCAGGGCGTGCGGGTGCGAGCGGGGTCGTGTCGTAGGCATCTTCGTCCGGGCGGAACGAATGGCGTGCGGGTTCGCCGAGACGCAGCGAGAGCGTACGGATCTCGCCCTGAAGCTCATCCAGTCGCGCCTCGATGACATCAAGGCGCCCTTTGACCCCGATGACGCTGAACGGCATCAGCAGAAAAAGCAGCGCGTAGAGGATGGCGGGAACCAGGACGAGAATCGGCACCCACCAGGGAAGCCAGGGCGGAAGGGCGAATGGCATCGACATGTGGCCTCTTTACCAGCAAAAGCGGCGCACTGCGATGGAGTCGTAGCGACCCTTTTGGGTAGATCTGCGCACCGCATCGTGCCAAGCCAGCGCCAGAGCGAGTGCTCATTGCACAGCGAGTGAGAGAGCCTGCGACGATGCTGCTGCTGATACCGGGTCCTGTGATGACCCATACCGACGTGCGCGCCGCCGCTAACCGGGACATCGCACCCTGGGATCACGACATCCGCGCCGAGATTGCCACGCTGCTGGCGCGGCTGCGGACCTTGGCTGGCGGGCAGGAAGGCGTTCATGTCGCGCTGCCGCTCCCGGGCTCTGGCCACTTCATGGTCGAGGCGGCGATCCGCACCTTCGTGCCCCCGGAGCAAGACAGCTCTGTTGGCGGCATCCTGGTCCCCGCGACGGGCCAATATGCCGACCGCATGGTCCGGCTGGCGCGCGAGGCTGGCCGCCGGGTGGCGATCCTGCCTGCCTCGCTGACGGAGCCGCTGCCTGCCGCGGCGGTCGAAGCAGCCTTACGCGCGGACCCTGGCATCACCCATCTCGGCCTGGTCTACAGCGAGACGAGCACCGGCATCGTCCATGATCCGGAGGCGATCGGCGCCGTGGTCCGCGGACTCGGGCGGCGGATGATCCTGGACGCGGTCTCCGCCTTCGGGGCGCTGCCGATCGCGGTCGCCGATCATCCGGAGATCGACGCGCTGATCTTCACGCCGAACAAGTGCCTGGAAGCGCTGCCCGGGTTCAGCATGGCCGTATGCCCGGTCCAGCGATTGGAGGACTGCGCGGGGCAGGCCGGAAGCTGGTCCTTCGACCTCGCCGACATCTACCAGAATGGCCTCACCAACGGCCCCGGTGCAGGCCGCTTCACGCCGCCGATCCAGGCCTTGGCGGCGCTCGGGACGGCGCTCGACCGGCTCGATGCGGAGGGCGGACGCGAAGCCCGCCTCGCGCGATACCGCGACAACATGTCGGCCTTGTATGATGGGATCGAAGGCCTTGGACTGCGGCCCTTCCTGCCGCGCGCCATCCAGGGGCCAATCATCATGAACGTCCACGCTCCAGTTCAGCCGAGCTGGGACCTGCGCCGCTTCGTCGAGGCGCTGAAGCGGCGCGGCGTGCTGATCAGCAACTTCCGCAACACCGAAGAACCCAGCATGCGGATAGGAGCAATAGGGGCCATCACGCGGCACGACATCCTCCGCGCAGTGAAGGCGATGGGAGAGACGCTCGACGAGCTTGGGCTGCGCCCGATGACGAGGGCCGCCTGACGATGGGACATGACGAGGCTATCGCCCGAGCGGCGACACTCAGCCCGATCGGCGAGATCGCGGCGAAAGCCGGCATTCCGGCCGAAGTGCTGGAACCCTACGGGCACTTCAAGGCCAAGATCGGGCTGGACTTCGTGGCCTCGCGCGCAACCCGCCCGCCAGGCCGGCTCGTGCTCGTCACCGGCATCAGCCCGACGCCCGCCGGCGAAGGCAAGACGACCACGACCATCGGTCTCGGCGATGCGCTGAACCGTCAGGGCACCCGGACGATGATTTGCCTGCGGGAGCCGAGCCTCGGCCCGTGTTTCGGCATCAAGGGCGGGGCGACGGGCGGCGGCCGGGCGCAGGTCGCGCCGATGGACCAGATCAACCTGCATTTCACCGGCGACTTCCACGCCATCACCTCGGCGCACAACCTGCTGGCGGCGATGCTGGACAACCACCTGTTCTGGGACAACCCGCTCGGCATCGATCCGCGCCGCATCCGGTGGCGCCGGGCGCTCGACATGAACGACCGCGCTCTCCGCTCCATCGTCGACGGCCTCGGCGGCGTCTCGAACGGCGCGCCGCGCGAGGATGGGTTCGACATAACGGTCGCCTCCGAGGTCATGGCGATCTTCTGCCTGTCGCGTGATCTCGACGACCTGCAGGAGAGGCTCGGCCGCATCGTCGTCGCCGAGCGCCGTGACGGGAGCGCCGTGACGGCGCGAGACCTGAAGGCCGACGGCGCGATGGCCGCACTGCTACGCGATGCGCTGGCGCCTAATCTGGTGCAGACCCTGGAGGGTTCGCCCGCCCTGGTGCATGGCGGCCCCTTCGCCAACATCGCCCATGGCTGCAACTCGGTGATCGCAACACGACTGGGGCTGAGCCTCGCCGATGTCGTTGTGACGGAGGCGGGCTTTGGCGCGGATCTCGGCGGCGAAAAGTTCCTCGACATCAAATGCCGGCAGGCGGGGCTGGAGCCGGCCTGCGCCGTGATCGTTGCCACCATCCGGGCGCTGAAGATGCACGGCGGCGTGGCAAAGAACGCTCTCGGCACTGCGGATGTCGAGGCGGTGCGCAGAGGCGCTGGCAACCTGCTCCGCCACATCGAGAACATCGGCAAATTCGGTCTGCCCGTCGTGGTGGCGCTCAACCACTTCACCAGCGACACGGATGAGGAGCGCGGGGCGCTCGCCGATCTGCTGTCGCCGCTCGGGGTGACGCTCGTGCCCTGCACGCACTGGGCAGATGGCGCCGCAGGTGCTGCGGCGCTGGCCGAGACGGTGATCGAGCTTATCCGCCAGGACAATGCCCGTTTCGCGCCCATTTATCCGGATGCGATGCCGCTCGCCGAAAAGATCGAGACCGTCGCCCGGGAGATCTACCGGGCCGACGGCATCGACCTGACGCCCGCTGCGGCCAAGCGGCTGGCGGCCATCGAGGCGGCGGGTTACGGTCATCTTCCCGTCTGCATCGCGAAGACGCAGTATAGCTTCAGCGCCGATCCGGCCCTGCTTGGCGCGCCGCTGGGCCATCGGCTTCCGGTGCGCGAGGTGCGGCTGGCGGCAGGAGCAGGATTTGTAGTGGCGCTTGCCGGCACGATCATGACCATGCCGGGCCTCCCGCGCGTGCCCGCCGCAGAGAGCATCGGGTTGGACGAGAGCGGGCAGATCGTCGGACTTTTCTGAGGGAGGCTCACCGCATGCCGCACAAGATTGCCATCATCGGCCTGGGCAAGATTGCCATTGACCAGCATGTGCCGTCGATCCTCGCCAACGGCGACTTCGAACTCGCAGCGATCGTGAGCGGTCGCCGGGCGACCGTGCACGACCTTCCGAGCTTCCGCACGCAGGAGGAGCTTTACGAGGCGATGCCGGATGTGAAGCTGGTGGCAATATGCACGCCTCCGGCCGGTGGGAGGTTCGAGACGACGCGCGCCGCTCTGCTCGCCGGCCGCGATGTGCTGATCGAGAAGCCACCGGCAGCAACGCTGGGTGAAATTGCCGAACTGGCCGCTATCGCCACCGCCGAGCGACGGGTGTTGTTCACCACGTGGCATTCACGGTTCAATCCGGCCGTGGAGGAGGCGCGGCGGCTGCTAGCCGGTCGCCGACTGCACCGCCTGGAGGTCGATTGGCGCGAGGATGTTCGTCGCTGGCATCCCGGCCAGGCCTGGATCTGGCAACCGGGCGGTTTCGGTGTGTTCGACCCCGGCATCAACGCGCTGTCGATCGTGACCGAGATCATGCCAGAGGCAATTTTTGTCGCGGCCGCGAAGCTGGAGGTGCCGGCCAACCGGCAGACGCCGATCGGCGCTGAAGTCACCTTCTCGACTGCCGATCCGGTTCCTGGGAGTCGCCTGACCGCGATCTTCGACTGGCGGCAGGAGGGCGAGCAGAGCTGGACGATATCCGCCGAAACGACCGAGGGCACCCGGCTTGTTCTCACGGAGGGTGGCGCGAAGCTGGCGGTTAACGGCGACGTGGTCGTCGACAAGCCGCCAGAGGAATACCCCCGCATCTACACCATGTTGGCGCAACTTTTGGCGGAAGGCCGATCGCATGTCGACGTGAGGCCGCTGCGGCTCGTGGCGGACGCCTTTCTCGTCGGCGACCGCCAGAGCACGGACCCGTTCGACGATTAGTCGCTAGCGGCCCTTCAGCCTCAGGCGCGGCGGGCGATCGCCAGCACGGCCGCATGAGCGATGGCCTCTGCCGGCAGACCGGTCCGTTTGCACTGCATCTCGGCCTCCCGTAGCGCCAGCTGCTGGGAGGCCACGGCCGCCGATCTCCATATCTCGGCCGCCTCCAGCATTGCCCGCTCGCGCCGAAAGAAAATCGGCGGCCGCAGCGCCTTGACGGCCTCCATCGCCGCAGCACCGGCATCCCGCGCGGCCGCCACACGCGCCAGCCGATCCATATGGGAGTGCGCGGCCCGGATGAGCCCCACCGCGGAGGCGCCTTCGGCCAAGGCAATGGCCGCGGCACGGTCGGCCTCGGCGAGCGCGCCGCGCGTGGCGGCGAACAAGGCGTCATCGACTGAAAGCTCGGCCTGATCTCCGGCCACCAGCAAAGCTGACTCGACATCGATCCGGCCGCCGTCCCCGGCGAAGAGCGCCAGCTTCTCCACCTCGGACCGAACGATGCCCCGATCCGCCCCCGCATGCTGAACGAGCCAGTCAAGCGCATCCGGTGCGATAGCGACATGCTCGGCCTCGAACAGGCCACGCAGCGTCGTCTTCAGCGCCGCACCTTCCTCGGCATAGCAGGCGAGGGAGGCGGCGAGCGTGTCCTTCTCCGCCCAGCCGCGCAGCTTCGATCGCGGCGGAAGCTCGTTCGCTTCCAGAATGATGAGCGAGCCGCCGCGGTCGCGGCAGGTGGCGGCAAGCGCCGTTGCCAGCGTATCCGTGGCGTCCCGAACACGCAGCACACGCCGGCCGCCGCTGAAGGACTGCGCGGTGGCTTCCAGCGTTAGCGTCCCCGGATCGGGCCGTGTCAGCTCGACGAAGCGGAACGGATCGTCGAGCGAACCGGCGGCGG
This sequence comes from Acidisoma sp., assembly GCF_965199065.1. NCBI lineage: Bacteria > Pseudomonadati > Pseudomonadota > Alphaproteobacteria > Acetobacterales > Acidocellaceae > Acidisoma > Acidisoma sp. The sequence continues at coordinate 1,772,568 of NZ_CBDAQN010000003.1, forward strand.
CGCGGGCGAGTTCGGCTCCGCGCTCGCGCACAAGGCCGCCATCGGGCCCATGCAGCAGCACCGCCCGCACGCGGGACGGGTCGCGAAGCAGGCCGGCGAAGTCCCGGCCGTCGAGTTTCAAACGGGCGCCTTGTTGCGGCCCTGTTCCAGCTTGCGGCCGCTGACCGTGAAGTAGTGGGCGAGGCGGATTACGATCTGGTCGGCAATGGCGTCGGCGAGCCGCGCGTCGACGGTGCCTGTCTCGAGCTCCTGACCGAAAGGGGCGTTGTCGAAAGTGTTCAGGTCGTCCGCCGCCTGCGCCGTGTTGCTGACGAGGATCTGGTGCGTGGGGCTATCCTGTTCGGTGAGCGACCAGGGGGCGGTCGCGATGAACCGAATGTAGGTGATCGAGCTGTCGCTCTGGATCCCAAGTCCGACCTGACTGATTGCGAATGACACAGCGAGGTTGTAGCGCGTGGATTCTGGCGTTTCGCCGGCCTCCAGCCGGCTCTGCAGGGCTTCACGCAGCAACTGCCCGGTGCGCTCCGGCAATAGCGCCACCTGAACCTGGCGCAGCTGCGCCTGCACGGACATCGCCTGCGGGTCGCCGTTGCCGAAAGCATCCGGCGCATAAAGCGGATGCGGCGAGCAGCCTACTAGCGAGCTGGCGAGCCCGGTGCCCAGAACCGCGCCCCCGAGGCCTAGCAAACGCCGACGGTTCAGAAGCAGTGTCATGGCTCGTTCAGCCTGCGAGCACGAAGTTGACGATGCGATCCGGCACGTGGACGCGCTTGACGATCTGCCGGCCTTCGAGCAGCCGCGCGACATTCGGCTCGGCCTCGGCGGCGGCAATCACGTCCGAGGCCGAACTTCCTGGCGGAAAGATAACGGTCCCTCTCAGCTTCCCCATCACCTGCACGGCAATCGTCACGGTCTCCGCCGTCGTCAGTTCAGGCTCGGCCTCCGGCCAGGGCTGCTCCGCAACCAGCTTGGCCTCGGCGCCATGGAGCAGCGCATTCATCGCCTCCGCCAGATGCGGCATCATCGGCGCGGAAAGCCGGGTCATCATCGCCAGGGCCTCGATTCGTGCTGCCGTGAGGCTGCGATCCGCAGGCGCCGCCGCGGCGTCCTTCTCGGCTTGGGTCATGGCACCCGCAAGTTCATAGAGGCGGGCGACGGCGCTGTTGAAGCTGAAGCTCTCCAAGGCCTCGGTGACTGCTGCGATGGTGCGGTGCGTTGCGCGGCGCAGGCTGCGGGCGGCAGCCGAGCTTTCCCCCACTTCCTCAGAGGCGGATGGCTTGGCGGCGAGCCGTGTCGTTGCGACGATGCTCTCGGCCAAGCGGTAAAGCCGCTGGGTGAAACGGTAGGCGCCGGCGACCCCGGACTCCGTCCATTCCATGTCGCGGTCGGGCGGGTTGTCCGAGAGGATGAACCAGCGCGCGGTATCTGCCCCGTAGCGGTCGATGATGGCGCCCGGATCGATCGTGTTGCGCTTCGATTTCGACATGGCCTCGATCCGGCCGATGGTGACCGGCTCATCGGTGCCCATGACGACGGCGGTGCCGTCTGTCCGGCGCTCGACCTCGGTTGGGTAGAGCCAGCGCCCATCGTGCCCGCGATAACTCTCGTGGGTCACCATGCCCTGAGTGAAAAGACCGGCGAACGGCTCTGCCACCCCGACCTGCCCCGTCGCCTGCATGGCGCGGGTGAAGAAGCGGGCGTAGAGGAGATGCAGGATCGCGTGCTCGATGCCGCCGATGTACTGGTCCACCGGCATCCAGTAGTCGGTTGCTTCACGTGAAACCGGCTCCGGCGCATTTGGTGAGCAGAAGCGCGCGAAATACCATGAACTGTCGACGAAGGTGTCGCAGGTGTCGGTTTCTCTGGTGGCAGCCGCCCCGCAGCGCGGGCAGGGCACGTGTTTCCACGTTGGGTGGTGGTCGAGCGGGTTGCCCGGCAGGTCGAAGGTCACGTCATCCGGCAACACGACGGGCAGCTGGTCCGCCGGCACCGGCACGACGCCGCAAGAGGCGCAATGGATGACGGGGATGGGGCAGCCCCAATACCGCTGGCGGCTGACGCCCCAGTCTCGCAGGCGCCAGTTAATTTCGCCGTGACCCCAGCCAAGCTCGGTCAGCCGTTCGATGGCAGCGCGTCTGCCGGCTTCCACCTCCAGCCCATCGAGAAAGCCTGAGTTCATCAACGTCCCAGGCCCGGTGTAGGCCTCGTCTGGCGGCAGCTCGCCGTTGACCGGATGCACAACGGGGATGATGGGCAAGCCATACGCGGTGGCGAAGTCCCAATCGCGCTGGTCATGCGCCGGGCAGCCGAAGATCGCGCCGGTGCCGTATTCCATGAGCACGAAGTTGGCGATCCACACGGGAACCTGCCGGTCCGGCAGAAATGGGTGCTGCACGGAGAGGCCGGTGGGATAGCCCCGCTTCTCCGTCGTCTCGATCGCGGCGGCTGTGGTGCCGAGTCTGCGGCATTCGGCGATGAACTCGGCCGCGCCAGCGTCCCTCTCGCCAAACGCGAGTGCCAGCGGATGCTCGGGCGCGAGGGCCAGGAAGGACATTCCGAACAGCGTATCTGGCCGCGTCGTGTAGACCTCCACGACATCGATGGCTTCCTGGGGAACGGTCAACGGAAACCGGATGCGGGCGCCTTCGCTGCGGCCGATCCAGTTCGCCTGCATGAGCCTCACCCGCTCGGGCCAGCGATCCATTTCATCCAACGCGGCGAGCAGCTGCGGCGCGAACCGGGTAATGGCGAAGAACCACTGGGACAGTTTCTTTTTCTCGATCAGAGCGCCCGAACGCCAGCCGCGGCCATCGATGACCTGCTCGTTTGCGAGAACGGTCCCATCAACCGGGTCCCAGTTGACCCAGCTCTCCTTCCGCTCGACGAGGCCGGCGGCCAGGAAATCGAGGAAAAGGCGCTGTTGCTGCCCGTAATATTCGGGTTGGCAGGTGGCGAACTCGCGCGACCAGTCGATGGAGAGGCCCATGCGCCTCAGCTCGGTTCCCATGGTCCGGATGTTGGTCCAGGTCCATGTCGCCGGGTGGATGCGGCGTTCGCGGGCCGCGTTTTCGGCGGGTAGACCAAAGGCGTCCCAACCCATGGGGTGGAGTACGTTGTAGCCGCGGGCACGTCGATAGCGAGCCACAACATCGCCGAGCGTGTAGTTGCGGACATGACCCATATGGATCTTGCCGGAAGGGTAGGGAAACATCTCCAGCACGTAGTATTTCGGCCGGTCGTCGGTGGGCACGTCAGCGACCGAGAAGCAGGCGCGACGGTCCCATTCCTGCTGCCATAGCGGCTCGGCGGTCTGAAAATCGTATCGAGACGGCGTCAGGTCGGACGGGGCTTGTTCGGTCATGGCGTGTCTATGCGACACCGCCCGCAACGGGGCAAGTCGCGGCTCGCTAGCGGTTACAGGCCGACTGTCTCACTTCTTTCCTCGCCCGGCGGGGCTAAGAAAGAGGTGTGCCTTAATTGGTCGCCGCCTGCACGCGAAGCTGACGCGCCCTGGCGAGCACCTTGTCCTCAATGTCTTCGTTGGTGCCTGGCGCGATCTCGGCATCGACCCACTGACCGTTCTGGGAAACCTGCTTGAAGACAGAAACGCGCACGCCATCGGCGCGCAGATCCTGGCCGAGGATGTATGCGGTTGCCTTGTAGCGCTCGGCCGCATCGCCGGGCGGCTGGTACCAGTCGGTAATGATCACACCGCCAAAGGGATCAGCAGAGGCGAGCGGCATGAAGGAGAGGGTGTCGAGTGCTCCTCGCCAGAGATAGGCATTTACTCCGATTCCTGCGCCGGAGCCCGTAGCATTGGCATGAGGGTTTTTGTTGATGCCGAAGGCCAGTCCGTCGGCGCCGAACAATCCGCCGCCACTGTCATGGTTTCCTGGCCCAACGGTCTGGTCGCCGTTGAGCACTGTGGGGTCAGCGGGTGTTGACGGCGTATTCGAGCAGGCGGCCAAAGCCATCGCGCCGAGCAAGGCGCCGACGCCGATGCCACGCCCCACAAAAAAGAAAGTCCGAGTCGTCAATGCCATTGCGCCTGCCTGGAGATGCATCCGCACAGCTGCGCGGGGCTCTGTCTCTAATCCCCGACGTGGCGCGTGCCAAGCCCACGCCCCAAACCGGCGCCGCTTTCCGCTCCCGGTGGCACTATTTGCAGTTGATGCAGCCGCGCCGGATCATGCGAACCGAATAGCTTAACCACGCATCAGTGCTGTTAAACGCAGAACCCCCGGCCGGGGCCAGGGGCATTATTGGTTCCAGGTAGGCTAAGAGCCGCCTCTGTCGGGCCGCTCGAACTTACGCCAGATAGCTCGGGCGCTGGCTCGGCAATACGACGCTGTTGCGGGCGAGGTAGCTTGGGCGCTGGCTCGGCAGCACGACGCTATTGCGAGCGAGGTAGCTCGGGCGCTGGCTCGGCAATACGACGCTATTGCGAGCGAGGTAGCTGGGACGCTGGCTCGGCAGAACCACATCGTTGCGAGAAACCTGCTGGTGGTGGTCATTCTGCGGATACAGCGGGCTGCCGGCAAAGGCCGCCCCGCTCATGCCCAAAGTCACAGCAGCCACGGCCGCGATCATCAAATTCTTCATTTTACTCTCCATCGTGTGTGGCCGAATTCCAACTCAAATCCGGCGCGGGATGGTGCTCGGTAGAGCTCAACCGTCCTGTTAGATGATGATTTGGGTAAGGCATGCCAAACTGGAACAACTGCCCGGCACATAGCATTCATTCCCGGCGGTATGCAGCACGAGGTGGAGAGCGGCTATTCAGGCTGCATCTGAATAGATGACGGGCGCGTAGTGCTGGCTCTATTTCGCGTCCAATCGCAGATCATGAGCCATAGTCCCGAGCACCACGCGCATTCCCCGGTCGGCGCCGGGAGCATCGCGCATCCGGATCGCCTCCACGACATCCCGATGTGCGGAGAAGGCAACGTCATAGGAATCCGATGCGCCGGTCGATAGCCGGAAGGCTACCAGTAGCACCGAGGACACGGCCAAGGCCCATTGCGCGATAAACAGATTGCCGCTCGCGCGCAGCACGGCGACGTGAAATTCGAGATCCGCTTCAACCCGTTCGTCGAGCGACGCCGCCTGGGCCATCCGCTCCAGTGCGGCCTCGATGGCCGCCAGTTGAAGCCCGGTTGCGCGCTGGGCGGCCAATGCCGCCGCGCCAGGCTCGATGAGCTGACGGCACTCCAGCAGGCTCCGGACAAGGTCGTCGTCCAGCGCCGGACCGCACCAACCGAGCAACTCCGGGTCCATCAGGTTCCAGCTGGATCGCGGCAAAACGCGCGTTCCAGTGCGAGGCCTGACCTCCAGCATCCCTTTGGCCCCAAGAACCTTGATTGCCTCCCGTAGCGCCGAGCGGCTGACCCCCAACTCCGCGCTCAGGTCCTGGGTGTTCGGCAGGCCCTCTCCGGGCTGGATCCGCCCTGACATGATGCGGCGGGCGAGGGTATCGACAACACCCCGATGCACGCGTGGCCGTGACGTACTCCCAGGCTGGCTCAAGGATTGACCCGATTATTAGAGTTTCTTGCCCGATCATACCGCGCTGGGCCGACTCTGAAAGAGTGTTGCCGACAGTTCTTTCTGAAAGAAGCCCCCAGACCCGCCCTAGCGTAGGAAAGCGGCGTTGGCTGCTCCTGCCTCAAGGCCGGTCTTCCGCACAGGGTGGCGTCGCATAGCGTCTGCGGCTAAGGCTGCCGGCCACCGATCACGCCGTTTCTGAAGGGCACCTTTATGCGAGCATCCGGCCGCGCCGCCGACCTGCTGCGTCCCGTTTCAATCACAACGGGTTTCGCCCATCATGCGGAGGGTTCGGCGCTTATCCGAATGGGCGGGACCGAGGTTCTGTGCGTGGCAAGCGTCGAGAGCCGGGTGCCGCCGTTCCTGCGCAATCAGGGGATGGGCTGGGTGACCGCCGAATACGGCATGCTGCCGCGCGCCACCCATACGCGAGGAGATCGCGAGGCCGCGCGCGGCAAGCAATCCGGCCGCACGCAGGAGATTCAGCGCCTCATCGGCCGTTCGCTGCGCGCCGTGGTAGATCGCGCGGCCATGGGGGAGATGTCGATCACGCTCGACTGCGACGTGCTGAATGCAGACGGCGGCACCCGCTGCGCCGCCATTACCGGCGCCTATGTGGCGCTTGTCCTCGCCTTCCGTCACCTGGTGGCACATCGCGTCATCGCCTCGGTTCCGCTGCGCGGCCAGGTTGCCGCCGTCTCTTGCGGCATCGTCGCCGGCGAGCCTGTGCTCGATCTGGATTACGCCGAAGACTCAGGGGCCGACGCCGATGCCAACTTCGTGCTGACGGCGGATGGCGGCATCGTCGAAATCCAGGCGACGGCCGAGAAGGCGCCGTTCTCAGATTCCTCGTATCTGGCTCTGATGGCCCTTGCCCGCGCCGGCACGCGACAGTTGTTTGCCGCTCAGACCGATGCCATCGAGGCCTCCGCTGCGAGGACCGCCTGATGGCGCGGCCGCTCGACCCTGGCACGCGGCTGGTGCTGGCGAGCCACAATCAGGGCAAGCTTTCTGAGATCCGGGTGCTGCTGGAGCCGTGGGACATCCACGTGGTTTCAGCAGGCGACCTCGGCCTGCCTGAGCCGGACGAGACCGAGCCGACTTTCTCCGGCAACGCCCGGCTGAAGGCGCAGGCGGCAGCAGGGGCAAGCGGCTTGCCGGCGCTCGCGGACGACAGCGGCTTCTGCGTCGGCGCGCTAGATGGCGCGCCTGGGATCTACTCCGCGCGATGGGCAGGGCCGAACAAGGATTTCCTCGCCGCCATGCAGCGCGTCCATGACGAAGCGGGAGCGGCGGCGGATCGCAGCGCCTACTTCATCTCGGTGCTCTGCCTCGCCTGGCCTGACGGCCACTTCGAGCTATTCGAGGGCCGGGTCGAAGGCCAGCGGGTTTGGCCGCCACGCGGAGGCCGAGGCTTCGGCTATGACCCGATGTTCCAGCCGCATGGCGAGGATGAAACCTATAGCGAGATGGACCCGGCGCGGAAGACGGCGACAAGCCATCGCGCCCGCGCCTTCGCCGCCCTGGTGCGCGGCTGCCTCGGCGCACCGCCGCGTTAGCGGAACCGAACTACCGGTGTAGAGGCCGGCGGATCAGGTGACCCAGCCGCCGTCGATGACGTGGATCTGGCCCGTCGTGTAGGTCGCCGTCGCCAGATAGACGGCGAGGTCCGCGATCTCCTCCGGCCGGCCGATCCGCCCGATCGGCTGGCGGGCGATGAAGGCGGCACGTGTCGCCTCGTAGTCGCCGCCGGCGCGCAGACGCTGCTGCAAGGAGGGCGAATCGACCGTGCCTGGGCAGATGGCGTTGCAGCGTACTCCCTGCGCCACATAATCCGCCGCGACGGATTTGGTGAGGCCGACCACGGCCGCCTTGGTCGCGCCGTATACGAAGCGCGACGGCACGCCCTTCACGCTGCTGGCGACTGAAGCCATGTTGATGATGACGCCATCGCGCCGCTCCAGCATTCCCGGCAGCACCGCCCGTATGGTTCGCACCATCGCCTTGACGTTGAGGTTGAATGCGAAATCCAGGTCATCATCCGTCGCCTCCAGCACCGTGCCGTTATGAACGACGCCGGCGCAGTTGAAGAGCACGTCGATCCTGCCGAGACCTTCGATAAGCCTCGTGACTGCCGCTCCATCGAGAACGTCGAGCCGGTGGGTTTCGGCGCTGCCCTCGAGTGCCGCGAGCTTCCCGTCGTCGATATCCGTCGCGATCACGCGGGCGCCTGCAGTCACGAAGGCCTCGACCGATGCGAGGCCAATGCCCTGTGCCGCGGCGGTGATGAGGGCGGTCTTTCCGGTCAGGCTTCCCATGTGGCAATCCTTTTCTTGTCGATGGAAGGCGTGAGCCCTCTCTAACATGCCCTGTGCAACGTGCCCTCTGTAGCGGGGCCGTCAAGGACAGGGAGGTCACGCGGGATGACGCCGCCGATCATCGATACGCATCTTCATCTGATCTACCACGACCGTCTTCGATATCCCTGGATCGCGGACGTGCCGAAGCTCAGCCGTGACTTCCCGCTGCGGGAGTATCTTGCGGAGGCAGCCAAACTTGGCATCGAGGCGGCGATTCACATGGAGGTCGATGTCGCAACCGAGGATCAGGAGGCCGAGACCGCCTTCGTCGCCGGGCTCGGGCCGCCGGTCGCGGCGGCGATCGCTTCCTGCCGGCCGGAAAACCCCGACTTCCCCACGAGCCTCGAGCGGATTGCGGCCAATCCGTTCGTCCGCGGCCTACGGCGCATTCTGCATCAGTCGCCGGATGAGTTGTCTCTGGCGCCGGTCTTCGCCGAGAACCTGCGACGCCTCGCTGGGCACGACCTCAGCTTCGACCTCTGCGTGCTCGGCCGGCAACTGCCCATCGCGATCCGGCTCGCGCGTGTCTGCCCCAATGTCCGGTTCGTGCTGGACCATTGTGGCGTTCCGGATATCGCGGCACGAGCCCTTGATCCTTGGCGCGACGGGATCAGACAGCTGGCCGCATTGCCCAATGTCGCCTGCAAGATTTCCGGCGTGGTCGCCTATGCGGGAGAGGACTGGACCACGGCCGACCTGCGCCCCTACGTCGAGCACTGCATCGATGCCTTCGGCTGGGACCGCGTCGTTTGGGGCAGCGACTGGCCAGTGTGCACGCTCACCGCTGATCTGACCCGGTGGGTACAGGCGACGCATGAACTCACCTCGAGCTGCACCGATGACGAACGGGAGCGGCTTTTCAGCCTCAACGCACGGCGCATCTATCGGCTGAAGCCGGAGGCGGCGCGGCCACAAGGCGCCTGAGAGCAAATTCGGCTCCTTTGATCCTGATCAAAGCGGCCTCCCCAGGTCGAGCGCAGGCTCGTCCATTAAAACCCGGGGGAAGCCGCAATGTCGGCCGTCAAAGATCGTGCAAGCACTCGCATTCGCTGCCCTGCGCTGCTGGAGAAGATCATGTCCGCCGAGGATGCGGCGGCTCTGATCGACACCGGAACCACGGTCGGGATGAGCGGCTTCACCGGCTCGGGCTACCCGAAGGCCGTGCCGCAGGCCCTCGCAGCACGGATCAAGGCGCAGCACGCGGCAGGGAGGGCCTTCCGGCTGCGGGTCTGGACCGGCGCGTCGACCGGCCCGGAACTCGATGGCGCCCTGGCCGCCGCCGACGGTATCGAGTTCCGGCTGCCCTACAACTCCGACCCCGTTGCGCGCGAGAAGATCAATAGCGGGCAGATGGAATATTTCGACATGCACCTCAGCCAGGTCGCTCCCATGGCCTGGCAGGGATTCCTCGGCCCGCTGGATACGGCCCTGATCGAAGTCGCCGGTATCGCTGCGGATGGCTCTCTCATCGCGTCCTCGTCTGTCGGCAACAACAAGACCTGGCTTGATCGCGCGAGCCAGGTGATCCTCGAGGTGAACCGCTGGCAGGATCCGGCGCTCGACGGCATGCACGACATTTACTACGGCACGGCGTTGCCGCCTCATCGCCGGCCCATTCCGCTCGTTCATCCCGGCGACCGTATCGGCGAGCCGCATCTGCGTTGTGATCCGGCCAAGATCGTCGCGATCGTCGAGACCGATGCCCCTGACCGCAACCTCCCCTTCACTGAGCCCGATGTTGCAGCGCGGGGCATCGCCGGACATCTTCTGGAGTTCTATCGCCATGAAGTCGCCAAGGGTCGCCTGCCGGCCACGTTGTTGCCTCTGCAATCGGGCGTTGGCAACATCACGAACGCGGTGATGTCGGCCCTGCTCGACGGTCCCTTCGAGGGGATGACGGCTTTCACGGAGGTCATTCAGGATGGAATGCTCGATCTCCTGTCGGCCGGGAAGGTTGAAATCGCCTCTGCGACCGGTTTCTCGCTCAGCCGGGAAGCCGCCGCGCGCCTCAACGCCGAGATGGCGCGGTTCCGCAACAAGATCATTCTTCGTCCCCAGGAGATCAGCAATCATCCTGAGCTGATCAGGCGCCTTGGCTGCCTCGCCATGAACGGGCTGATCGAGGCGGACATCTACGGCAACGTCAATTCGACCCACATCATGGGTTCGCGGATCTACAACGGCATCGGCGGGTCGGGAGACTTCGCACGAAACGCCTACATCTCGATTTTCATGACGCCATCCACCGCTCGTGGCGGCGCCATATCCGCCATCGTGCCGCAGGCCTCGCATGTCGATCACATAACGCAAGACGTGCAGGTGATCGTGACAGAACAAGGGTTGGCGGATCTGCGCGGATTGTCACCGAAGCAGCGGGCCGAGGTGATCATCGCGAACTGTGCACATCCTCGATATCGCCCGGCGCTGATGGATTACTACACGCGGGCACGCCAAGGTTCCTATGGCCAACAGTCGCCGTCGCTTCTCAAGGAAGCGCTGTCCTGGCATCAGCGCTTCATCGAGACCGGCTCGATGCTCGCCTGACCTTCCCGCCTTACTACGACGCATAGTGGCTCAAAGCGAAAGCGCATCGCCGAAGGCCAGGCGTTCTACGCTGCCAGGATCCCCCGCCAGCACCTCATGCACTGTGGTGTCACCCTCTCGCCGGAAGCGGATGGAGAAGCGCTGACTGCCCATGTCCAGGTCGGTCAGCGTCACGTCCGGCATCCAGGCCGGCAACCCGGGGTCGATGTACAGCTTGCCGTGCGGCGCGTCGGCAACAAGGCCCAGCATGGCCTGGAGGAGCATGAAGGCGGAGCCCGCCGCCCAGCCCTGCGGTACGTTGGCGCCAAGATACTGCACCGGGAAGTTGGTTCCGTCCCGTTGTGTGCCGGCGTACAGCTCGGGCAGCTGGCTGTTGCGGAAGTAGCTCGCGGCCCGGCTGATGTCCCGCGCCACCGAAGCGGCTTCCGCGCCGAAACCATAGCGTTTGAACCCAAAGGCAATGATTGAGTTGTCATGCGGCCAAACCGCGCCCAGTTGGTAGGCGTACGGGTTGAACGACTTGTGCTTAGCGGAGAGCGTGCGGATGCCCCAGCCCGACCACATGTCGGGCGCCGTCAGCCGCTCCATGACGCGCTTCGCCCGCTCGGGAGGAACTATCCCCGACCACAGGCAATGGCCGGGGTTGGAGGCGACCGACATGACCGGGTTTTTCTCGCCGTCCAGCGTGTAGGCGTAGGTGCCGCTCGCCTCGTCCCAAAACGTGCTGTTGAACTGCTCGAACAGTCGCGCAGCCTTCGCGTTCAACTCGGCGGCACGCCCGTCGTCTCCGAGCGCCGCGTAGATCCGCGCCATACGCGTCCAGGCGTCATAAACGTAGCCTTGCAACTCGCAGAGCGCCTTGGGGCCGCGGACGAGGCGTCCGTCCGGATACATCACGGCGTCGCCGCTATCCTTCCAGCCCATGTTCTCATAACCGGCGGAGGATCGCGTCTGGTATTCCTGGAAGCCGTCGCCGTCGAGGTCGCCGGACGCATCGATCCACCTCAGGCAGCGTTCTGCGGTTTCCATGTGCCGCTCGAGCAGACCGCGGTCCCCCGTGGCCCGCCACGTTGCGTGGAGGGTAATCAACCACAGGGGCGTAGCGTCCGCCGTGCCGTAGTATGGCGTGTGAGGGATCAGCTTGAAGTGCGCGAGTTCGCCGTAACGAAGTTCGTGCATGATCTTGCCGGGCTCGGCATCACGGTAGTCGTCCCGTTCCGTCGCCTGCAGACGCCCGAGGACCTTGAGCGCGCCATGGGCGAAGGCCGGATAGACCATGAGGTTCTGCAGCGAGACGATGAGGCTGTCGCGCCCGAACGGCGCCATGAACCACGGTAGTCCGGCGGCCGGCATGAACTCCATCTCGTCCGCGTCGCCGATCTGCAGGCGGAGCGCGGCCATGTCGTTAACGGCCTGATGGAAAAACCGGTAGTATTCCTCGTTCGAGGTGCTGATCTTCAATACGCGCTTCTGCCAGTCACGCAGGCTCTCGGCATGCCGGCTCTCCGCGTCGTGCGCCACGCAATCGGCCGGCGCCCTGAAGTGCTTCTCGCCATCTGTCAGCTCGTATTTCAGGCAGCAGTGCCAGGCGGCTCCAGGTTCCAGATCGACCTCGAAAGCAAGGCGGCCGTTGGCGTAAAGCGCGGGCGCTTTCTCCGCGGTCACGGTCACGGCACGGACGAAGTCGCCGTTCCGGTAGGTGTTCGACAGCACCTGCTTGTCCGGCTCCCACATCGTGCTGATCTGGCCGCGGCGGACGATCTTGTTGGATTTAACTTCAAAGGTGTCAGCGAAGTCGCAGCGCAGCGACACCTCGAGGCTGAAGCGCGCGGGCGAGCCGCCGTAGTTCGTGACGTCGAGATCCTCGTGCATGCCGCCGTCAATCTCGCGGCTGATGGTGAGCGCAAGGCTGCGGGCCGGAACGAGACCGTTTTGCGACAGAAAGTCGCCATTGGTGAGGAAGACGCGCGAGGCATAGTAGGCGATCGCGCCGCCGTTCAGCAGAACCCAGGGTTCGCCATTGGCATAGATCGACCATGCGCTGATCAACCGCGTGTCGAGGAAGTATAGCCCTTTGTCGGTTGGCCAGGCGACCTGACCGTCCTCCTCCGAAATTAGAACCGTCTGGCCCTGATGGATGGCGATCTGCGGCGGCCCGACCTGAACCTCTATCGGCATGGCGTTCCTCCTCTGCCCGGCTAGGATGATCCGGCCGGCTTGATGTGCGGTCGGGACCTGCCCGAACAAGGCGTGCGCGAGACAGCCCACCGTCTTCACGCTATAGCCCGCACGCCAATTGGGGCAAGCGGAGCGTCCATGTCGCCAATCATCACGATCTCCGGCGTCGGCAAGACCTACAAGTCGGGCCTCACCGCCCTTGCAGCGGTCGACCTCACGCTCGAAAGGGGCGAAATCTTCGCGCTCCTCGGCCCCAACGGCGCCGGCAAGACGACGCTCATCAGCATCATCTGCGGCACGGTCACCCTGAGTGCCGGGACGGTGGTAATCGACGGCCACGACGTCATCCGCGACTACCGGGCCGCGCGCGCAATAGTGGGCCTCGTGCCGCAGGAAATGGCGGTCGACGTCTTCAGCCCGGTCTGGGCCACAGTGCGTTTCAGCCGCGGACTGTTCGGGAAAAAGCCCGATCCGGCCTACCTCGAACAGCTGCTGCGCGACCTCTCGCTGTGGGACAAGCGGGACAGCCGGATCATCGAACTTTCCGGCGGGATGAAGCGGCGGGTGATGATTGCCAAGGCGCTCAGCCATGAGCCGGACATCCTCTTTCTCGACGAGCCGACGGCCGGCGTCGATGTGGCGCTCCGGCGCGACATGTGGGCGCTTGTCCGCCGACTGCGGGACCGCGGCGTCACCATCATTCTCACCACGCACTACATCGAGGAAGCCGAGGAGATGGCCGACCGCGTCGGCGTCATCGACCGTGGGCGTCTCCTGCTGGTCGAAGAAACCGCCACTCTCATGCGCCGCTTCGGCAAGCGGCGGCTGGCGCTCTCACTTCAGCAGCCGATGACGGGCGTACCGCCAGGGCTCGACAACTGGCCGCTGACGCTGGAGGACGAGGGCCGCCGGCTCGTCTACAGCTTCGATGCCAACGCCCAGGATGCCGGGATATCCGCTTTGCTGCACCGCCTCGGCGAGCTTGGGATCGAGTTCAACGACCTCGACACAAGCCGTAGCTCGCTCGAGGACATTTTCGTCAGCCTGATCGGACAAGCACACGCATGATCAATCTTCGCGGCGTAGGGGCGATCTACCGCTCGGAGATGAGCCGGATGGTGCGGACCATCTGGCAAAGCGTAGCGACCCCCGTGATCACCACGGCGCTCTACTTCATCGTGTTCGGCGGCGCTATCGGGTCGCGGATGCGGCAGGTCGGCGGCGTCCAGTACGGTGCGTTTCTCGTGCCCGGCCTCATCATGCTGTCGCTGCTTACCCAAAGCATCTCGAACGCCTCGATTGGCATCTACTTCCCGAAATTTACGCGTACGGTTTACGAAGTTCTCTCCGCGCCACTATCCTTTGGCGAAGTGGTCATCGGCTACGTCGGCGCCGCCGCAAGCAAGGCGATACTGCTGTCGCTCATCATCCTGGCAACGGCGACGTTCTTCGTTCCCGTCCACATCATGCATCCGGTCTGGATGGTCGCCTTCCTCGTGCTCACCTCGCTCGCCTTCAGTCTGTTCGGGTTCATCATCGGCATCTGGGCAGGCAGTTTCGAGCAGCTCGCCATCATCCCGGCTCTGGTGGTGACGCCGCTAACCTTCCTCGGCGGCGCGTTCTACTCCATCGACATGCTGCCGCAGCCATGGCGGACGCTCAGCCTGTTCAACCCCGTGATCTATCTGGTCAGCGGCTTCCGGTGGAGCTTCTATGGCTCGGGCGATGTCAGCGTCGGCGTCAGCCTCGCCTTCACAGGGGTCTTCATGGCACTCTGCATCGCCGTGCTTTGGTGGATATTCCGCACCGGCTACCGGCTGAAGACCTGACGCCACCATGGCGAATTCCGTTGCGCGCCGGGTGAAGCCGCAGCAGCGCCGCCGCCCAGTCGGGCTACAACGTATGGACCAGCAACAACCTGCTCGGCGATTGGGGCGGAGTCCGCCTCGCGGTCGTTCAGGACGGCGTGACGCTCGGCATCCAGGACGCCGAGAACCTGCCGGGTAACGTTTCAGGCGGCGTCAGGCAGGGCGCCACCATGCAGGGGGTGACGACGGCTACCCTGCAGCTGGACACGAACGCGTAGGGGTTGCCCGGTAGCAGGTTCAACGCGAGCGCGCTGCAAATCCACGGACAGCCTCTCAGTCCCTACTACCTCTACGAGCTCCAGACCGCGAACGGCGACGAGGCGGACGATGCCACGCGGCCATGGGAGCTGTGGTACGATCAGTCCTTCGATCGCAAGGCGTTCGACATCAAGATCGGCCAGCAGAGCCTCGACCAGGAATTCATCACCAGCAAATACTCGGGCTTGTTCGTCAATACGATGGCAGGCTGGCCGCTGGTGCCGACCTACGACCTCTACGCCGGCGGTCCAGCCGGAGCGTCCCTTCGAACGGCACCGAGACGCTGATCGAACTCACCTATCAGGGGCAACTCACTCCGTGGTTGCAGTTGCAACCGGACGCGCAGTTCGTGTTCGATCCGGGAGGCGGCATCCTCGACCCGAACAATTCAATTCACGTGCTCCGCGACGAGATCGTCGCCGGCGTGCGGACGAACGTGACGTTCTGAGGCCGCACCAGCAATACGAAGCCTCAGGTCAAGAAGGATGCGACGGCAATCAGTGCAAGAAAGACTGAGATCGACGCGAGGTGTCTGGAGTCCCGGAATCCGTTACTATCCGTCAGCTGGCCGATGAGATCGAAGACAGTCAACCGGTTCTCTACTCGCACTTCGAGAACAGGGATGCGATTGTGGCGGCCGTCGCAGTCGAGGGTTTCAAGGAGCTCACGACCGCTCTCCAGGAAGCGGCAGGCGGATCGACCGGGCGGCGAGACTTTTTGGTCAGCGCTGCATGGGCTCGCCGAACTCGAACGGTCTGGCAGGATCAGGCCCGGCGCGTGCGGAGAACGTATCGCGCTTGTCGTTCGGGCAATCGAAGCCTGAACCTGTCAGCGGTGGCACTCGATACCCACTTCCACCGCAAACAAATTCTCGGCATGGGCGGCTTGTTCATAACGTGCGTCACTGCCCTAACCGGTGCGTTGCGGCGGCAAGGCGGAATGTATGACACATCCGGGTCAAAGGAGATGTTCTTGAAGGCGCTTGGATGGCAGGCTATCCCTGGTTCCACTTGGACCTGTGTTGAGCGAGCTGAGATGCAACTTGATCGGGCAGGATCCTAGTCAGGATCGACAGAATCCAAATCAAATAGCGGATGACAACGCTATCAACCGGAGTAGCCACATGGCTCGTGTAGATAATGTAGCGGATCAAGTCGTGGAAGTGTTGGAGGCCGCTGGTGTCGAGCGGATATTCGGCGTCGTCGGAGACAGCCTTAACGGCCTGACAGAGGCCTTGCGACGTCGCGAGACGATCAGATGGGTTCATGTAAGACACGAGGAGGTTGCTGCCTTCGCGGCGGCAGGGGAGGCACAGCTCACCAATGCTCTTGCGGTCTGTGCCGGATCCTGCGGCCCCGGCAACCTTCACCTCATCAACGGTCTGTTCGACGCTCATCGTAGCCGCACGCCCGTGCTCGCCATCGCGGCGCAGATCCCGTCCGCGGAGATCGGGGGTGGCTACTTCCAGGAAACGCACCCGCAAAATCTGTTCCGGGAGTGTTCGCACTACTGCGAACTGGTCTCCGACCCTGCGCAACTACCCTACGTGCTGGAGAACGCCATCCGTGCGGCAGTGGGTCTTCGCGGCGTCGCCGTGGTCGTCATCCCGGGCGACGTAGCCTTGCGCGCGCCGATCGCCCGCGCCGTATCCGCGCGCCCAGGCCTGTTGCCGCCGGTGCCGGTTGTGCGCCCACGTGACGCTGAGCTCGACGCACTGGCAACCCTTTTGAACGAGACGGACCGCGTGACGCTGTTCTGCGGCCGCGGTTGTGCCGGTGCGCATGCCGCTCTGATGCAACTTGCGGAGACGCTCAAGAGCCCGATCGTTCACGCCCTCGGCGGCAAGGAACATGTCGAATACGACAACCCCTACGACGTAGGCATGACGGGCTTCATCGGCTTCTCCTCCGGTTACGCAGCCATGCATGCCTGCGACGTCCTGCTCATGCTCGGGACGGATTTCCCCTACAAGCAGTTCCTGCCGAAGGATGCAAAGATCGCGCAGGTCGACATCCGGCCCGAGAACCTCGGGCGACGCTGCAAGCTTGATCTGGGTCTGGTCGGCGATGTCGGTGCCACGATCGAAGCCTTGCTGCCGCGGCTGAAGGCGAAGACGACGCGGCGTCTTCTGGATGACAGCCTTGCGCACTATCTGGAAGCCCGGAAAGGTCTTGATGATCTCGCGAAAGGGACGCCAGGTCATAAGCCGATCCATCCGCAGTTCCTTGCCCGCGTCGTCAGCGAGACAGCGGCCGAGGATGCGGTGTTCACCGCCGATGTGGGCACGCCCACCATCTGGGCGGCGCGCTACCTAAAGATGAACGGTCAGCGGCGCCTCATCGGCTCCTGGGTTCACGGTTCGATGGCGAACGCCATGCCGCATGCCATGGGTGTGCAGGCCGTGCAACCGAAGCGCCAGGTCATCTCACTGTCGGGCGACGGAGGCTTCACCATGCTCATGGGAGACCTCATCACGCTGACGCAGGAGAATCTGCCGGTCAAAGTCGTTATTTTCAACAATGGCGTGCTCGGCTTTGTTGCTCTGGAGATGAAGGCGGCGGGCTTCGTTGAAGTGGGCGTAGATCTGCAGAATCCCGATTTCGCGGCCATGGCGCGCGCGATGGGCATCCACGGCGTCCGCGTCGAGGATCCGGGTGAGCTGCCGCATGCCGTGGCCGAGGTGCTCGCCCATGACGGGCCGGCGGTGCTAGACGTTGTGACCGCGACACAGGAGCTCTCGATGCCGCCGACGATAACAGCGGCCGAGATAAAGGGCTTCAGCCTCTACGTGCTCCGCGCGATCATGAGCGGCCGGGGCGACGAGGTACTGGATCTCGCCAAGACCAACCTCTTGCGGCGTTGACGCTCTGACTGCCGCGGCAGCAGCGAGCCGCGCCGGTCCGGCCTTGTTCGGCAGCGATAGCCGGCGGGGCATCGGCTAGCCATGCGGGCCGACACCCGCCGCCAGAGCGACCTGCAGAAGCTCAGTCAGGCTGCTCGCGTCGAGCCGGTGCATCACCTGCGCGCGGTGGAGCTCCACAGTTCGAGGGCTGATGCCAAGCTTCTGCCCGATCGTCTTATTGGTCCTGCCCTCGACCAGGAGGATCAAGACCTCACGCTCCCGAGGTGTCAGCCGCGCCACCCGTGAGGCAGCCGTCTAGTCGCGTGTCGTTGGCCGCGTCGCGCCGTGGCATTCCGCCAAGGCGTTCGCAAGCTTGCTCCTGAGCGAGTCGTCGTCCGCTATCGTAAGGTAGTCGATCGCTCCGGCCGTCATCGCGGTCACTACGGAGGCGACGCCCGCGGCTGGGCCATCGAGCATGATTGCAGGTATCGCGATCGAGCGCGTCTTCAGCTCGCGCTGAATGGACAGATTTTGAAGCCTTGAGCCACGTAGATCGACGAGTACGCAACCCGGCGCGAGCACCGGTGCCATGTCGAGGAAGGCAGAGGCGCTTTCAAAAATCCGAGCGCGATGGCCAATGCTTCTGACGAGAGAAACCAGCAGACGCGCCTAAGGCGCTTGCGCTGACAAGATAGATCTGACGCTCGTCCTCCCGTGTTAGGTCCTCTGCAATGCCGCCGATCTGGGTTACCGTCTCATACCCGTCGCGCATGGGAATGCTGATGTCGCGAAGCCAGCGCATTTTTGCCGTCGGCGGGCGTATAATCGGTGTTCATACTGTCGTGGTGTTCTGCCGGCTGCGCTACCGGCTGACCCTGCGCCACCTGAGCGAGATCATGGCGCTGCGCGGGATCGAGGTTAGCCACGAGGCCGTCCGGGGCTGGGAGGCGAAGATGTTGCGTGTCATGGGCAATGAACTGCGTAAACGACGGCATGGAACACGGCGGGGCGCCGGGATCAGCTGGTATGTTGACGAGACCTACCTAAAGGTCCTCGGCCGGTGGTGCTACCTTTACCGGGCGATTGATCGGGACGGCAACCTGATCGACGCGATGCTCAGCGAGCACCGCGACATGAAGGCGGCCAAGGCGTTCTTCCGATCGGCCAAAGCGACCATGGGCTTCGGCCGCGACCGGGTGACCACCGATGGCCATGGCTTCTATCCAAGGCGATCCGCACCGTGCTGGGTAGGACGGTCCGCCATAGAACCAACGCCTACTTGAACAATCGTCTTGAACAAGACCATCGTGGGTCAAAGGCAGGATCCGATGTATGCGGGGCTTCAAGAGCCACGATGCTGCTGCCCGCTTCTGTCGCGAGCATGGTGAGCTCCGCGACCTCCTCCGTCCCCGCCGTCGTCACAACCAGATCGTTCCTGCCTCCCTCCGCCGCTCACGTTTCACCAAGGCCGCTCAGATCGCGCTCGACATCATGCGGGCCGCATGAACAGGGGCGGGCCCGCACCTGAACGATGCCCAGGCTGGCGTGAGGACTGACAAAACCGACTTGGACGCCGTGCCCAGACCACTCAATGACACTTGCGGTGTCCGCAGCACGAGCTGTGTGAGTCGCAATGAGAAGCGCCGAAAGCCCACAATACAGAACCGGAGACCTCAATGGACAAAGTCCTTCTTCACATGGGCGAGGGCAGAGTTACCTCGCCTCATTGCATAATCCTTGAAAGTGCACGACATGCACTACGAGCGGGTTTCCGAGCGCTTGATTCGAGTTGCGGCTGTAACAGCGGGTGAACAAGAAGTCTGAATGGCTCAATATAACCTTCTGCGCCGTTATTCGGCACGCCACATAATTATCAAACTACAGGTCTCTGCTAAGCGCTGTTCAAGGCAGCAGAGGTTGCGGCGCTGCCCAGGGCCACCAAAGGAGACTGCCTGAGGGTCAGGCTACGAATGTAACCAGGAAGTATTCGGCTGTCATCTGGTCGTATCCCCATCCCACCACCTTTATTTGCTTGGAGCAATTAAGGGACCCTGATGGACAGCGCTTTTGGCGACTACAATTCTCATGAAGCATTTTACATAGATTATCCGGCGCTCTCCGCGCTGAAGGATCCTCATGAAGAGTATCCACAGTATGGCAGCGCTTGCCTGCTAGTGGAAATTTTCTCGCTCTTGGCTTGCTTGACTTTAGGAAAGCAGAAAGCTCGGCGTAGAGATCGTTGGCTCGATCGACCCGTTCGTAAAGAACGTCCGGGTGTATGAGATCGTGCACCTTGGCCGAGGCCGATCTCCTGCTGAGGTACCACAGCCGAAGGGTTCTCGTTCTGGTTCCATCTATTTGCACCCTATGGTGTTGTTGATGGTCGTCGCAGTTCTGCTGTTGCCGTGCTACGGCCGCATCGGCCCGATGCTCTGGGGCCGCCCCTTCTTCTATGCCTATCACCGGATCCTCTACTACGCGACAAACGCCGCCACAAACGTTGTTGTAAGTTCGATGACTTCGCCACTGTCTAGCTTAAAGCCTCTTCCGTAAGGCTGATGCGGAGCCGCGTGTTGCAGGTCCGGCGCAATTGTTTGATAGGAATTACCAATATGCCTGATGCCATCATCTCCGGATTTCCGGTTTTGACTGTAGCGGAACTTGAAGCGGATCCGCACGGCGTATTTCGCCGCTACCGCCCCCTAACACCCTTAATCGAACGTGAGAACCTGGGCGTCATCGTGCTTCGGGCAAGTCACATTGAGGCGCTGACCCGGGACGACCGAATTCGCCAGAACGAACTGGAGCTGTTGGAGCAGAGGGGCGTAACGGACGGCGCGCTATTCGATCTGTTCCAGTTCAGCATGGTGACGTCGAACGGTTCGGCACATCGCAGGCGTCGCTCACCATTTACCCGGACGTTCGCCGCCGCCGTAATTGCGGCCATCCGGCCATCGATCCGGCAGGGAGCAAACGCCTTGATCGATGAGTGGGAAGGGGAGGCCGGAGTGGACTTGGTCACCCAGTATGCGTCTCTTATTCCGGCGCGGGTCATCAGCGCCATTCTCGGCCTCCCTTCAGAGGATATTCCGTATTTTACCAGCTTGGTTTACAGCGTGTCGCGGTTCCTGAGCTTCACCTTCAGTCCCGAAGACCTGGCCACGATCCAGAACGACGCGAACGAGTTGTCGGACTATGTCGTGCGGTTGTTGGCGCATCGGCGGGCAACTCCCGAGAGCGACTTCCTTTCCGCATTCCTAGCCGAGGCTGAGGCCCGCGGTGAGTTGTCTGCAGCTGAGGTTATCGTCCAGGTTGTGAGCCTAATCATCGGCGGCACCGACACGACACGCGTTGCCATGGCCTCGCAGATCTCGTTGTTGCTCGAGCACCGCGATCAATGGGAGGCCGTATGCGCGGACCCGCGCTTGGCAGCCGGTGCGGTCAGGGAGGCGCTGCGGTTCGAGCCGAGCGTCGCTTCACTCGGCCGCGTCGCCGAAAAGCCGATCGCGCTCGATGGCGCGACCGTCCCCGCGGGATGTCTTCTGACCTTGTCGACGATGTCCGCCATGCGCGACGAGGCCGCGTATGACAAGCCAGACGTGTTCGACATTCGTCGCCTGGACGTGCGCCGACTTCATCCGGTGTTCGGCGCGGGGGCGCATCGCTGCATCGGCGAGGCTCTGGCCTACACGGAATTGGAGGAAGGCTTATGTGCGTTGACAGCACGTCTCCCAGGACTGGTATCTGCTGGCCCCCCAGCGCGACCGCTGGGGCACATGGGCGTCCGTCGTATCGGAGCCATGCCAGTCACCTGGTAAAACTCCCAGGTCTCGGGACGGTTGCTGCCGCCAGGAGCCTGGCCCCGGTCCTGCACACGCGCTCGGCAGAGGCCGGGATGGCTTGCCGCCTGCCGTCGGCGATGGAACGTGATCTACGGCGCTAGCGGCTATCGAAAGTCCTGTTCCCGCGCGTGCATGGCGGCGGCCAGGCACGTTCCGTAATTTCATCGATGTCGCCCTGGAGCTGGACGCGAGGCTGGCTCAACCTCCTGACTTGCGCTTCTCCCCGAGTGACCACTTCATCGCTTCAGGCAAGATCGTGCCGCGTCAACACCCGACAGACGGCTGACGGTATCACGATCAAAGAGGGTTCTGGAGCTTCCATAGCGTTGCTCGGCCTAGCCCGGGTAGCGCTCGAGCTGTTTATGTGGTAAGAGGATGCGGGCGATCCCCAGGATTATCTCCGCCAGGACAAGGCAACCGTCACGCACCTGCCGCCAGGAGCCTCGCCCCGGTCCTGCACGACGCGCTGTCGGCAGAGGCCGGGATGGCTTGCCGCCTGCCGTCGGCTATGGAACGTGATCTACGGCTTTGGGAGGTCTTCCGCTCGACGAGGGGTGCGACCGGTATTGCGTTTGGCTTCGGGCGCAGGGCTTATCCAAAGTCCTGTTCCCGCGCGTGCATGGCGGCGGCCAGGCACGTTCCGTAATTTCATCGATGTCGCCCTGGAGCTGGACGCGAGGCTGGCTCAACCTCCTGACTTGCGTTTCTCCCCGAGTGACCACTCATCGCTTCAGGCAAGATCGTGCCGCGCTCCGTCAACACGCGACAGACGGCTGACGGTATCACGATCAAAGAGGGTTCTGGAGCTTCCATAGCGTTGCTCGGCCTAGCCCGGGTTAGCGCTCGAGCTGTTAGAACGCCAGGGGTCGGAGTGCGACAACGTCACCGGATCGGCCGGGTGGCGGACCGTTGCGAGGTGTCTGGCTGTTGGGCGGAGGTGGCGCGCTCCGGTGCCCGGCGATGATGCGGCGCTGGCCGCGGCCCTCCATGTGGAGGGTAAGAGGATGCGGGCGATCCCACATGGATTATCTCCGCCAGGACAAGGCAACCGTCACGCACCTCCAAGTAGCCGAAGCGGAGGCCGGTACAGAGGCCGCCGCGCTTCAGCTCCGGAGTGCCGAGCGAACTCAACGAGGGTGCGGTTGTAGAACAACGAACGGGCGCTGTGGCTGCAGACCGCCGGCTGCAGCTCGTCGAGAGCACCCGGAGCTTGAGCGAGACTCCGTTGCCGGACCGCTCAGCGAGGGTCCTTATTGTGGCCCGCATGGTGACAGATCTCGTTGACAGCCATCTTTGGCCATGACGGATCTTGCTTTCAACCCACCTCGGTCCGTCCGCTATCGACTCGCATGGCGATCTGCCATGACTGCTTCGACCTCATGGACAAAACGGTGCTTGATGATGTCTGCTCTGATCGCTCGTCCAAGTCGACGCGCAGAGAATTTGTAGCGAGGTTCGGAGATCAACTCGTTGATGGCGGCGGCAACCTCAACTGGCGAGGCGGTGGAAGGCAACACAAGACCAGCGCCTTTCGCTTTCACTCGAGCGGCGTTGCCGACTTGGTCTCGACCGCACGGCAGGATGAGCAGCGGCAGGTCGTTGACAAGCGCACGACAGACCGTGCCGTGACCCCCCTGCGTTATCACGACGGAGACTTCTCTCATGACTGCGTCGTGTGGGGCACTCTGGACCAAGAGTACATTCTTCGGCGTTCGTAAATCGGTGATGCGCAGACTGGGGCCGGCAGTTGCCAAAGCCTCTATATCGACCATGTCGACGCCATCGAAAATGCGCTGCATTAGGTCCTTCTGACCCTGCGCGCCAGTACTGCAGGCAATCAACGCGCGAGGGCGATCCTGCCGTTCGGGCCAGGGCGCGTGCCAGGGCCCTGACCATGCCGGAATGTCAAGCAGAGGCCCAACGTAACGGAAATTTGGTGGCAAAGCATCCGCTTCGAAATCGAATGATTCGCTTATGGCAAGCAGAACCCGATCTGCCCGATCGAACTGATCGTATATATGCCGAAGAGAGGGCAGCCCCAGAACCATCCGAAGCTTGTTGAAGTCGGGGAGAAACTCGTTAAAGCGCTTTGCCTGAGAGATGAGTAGCGCCTCAACTTCCGCCCGCTGATCTTCAGTCTCAGGCTTCGGCAACCCGCTTATAGCGGGCGGCAGGCCTGGAAGCGGTCGAATGCTTATGTGAGGTGAGAGCAAGAACAAAGGAAGTCCCGCCGCCTCAACCGCAACAGCTACTCCAAACAGCAAATCTAGACAGACGACTGCATCAGTTGGCCGACGCTCAATTTCTTCGCGAACATCAGCGGCATAGGCCGCAGCAGGCCTGAAGATCGCCTGTCTGAGCCACTCTTGTCTATCGGAAGCGTCTGTCGGGTCAGCGTCAGACCCGGTCGGAGCGCGTTGCCATGTCACAAAATCGAACTCACCTCCGATTTCGCTCTGCATCGCCGGGTCGGCCATCACTCGAACCCGGTGGCCATTGCAGCGAAGCTGACGTCCAGCAGTCAGCAATGGCGTCATGTTCCCTGAAATACCCCAAGACACAAACAAGAAGCTGTGCGGCATCACAATTCCAAACCTTTGATCTGACAAGACAAGCCGCAACTGGGCTCCCGAACGCTTTTTCGCCCGGAGGAAAGCGCGATGCGGTTCCACTTCGCCACGGCCAAAGACGCCCGCCCCGATCGAGCGGAGCACGCGGCTCGTCAAGCCGAGGCTCCCCGTCGACCTTTAAGCTGCTGCCCGTTATAAAGGCAGCTCCGGGACCCATTAGATAGGAGACAAGCCCAGCAACTTCTTCACATTCACCGAACCTGCCCACGGCAACCGATGCTCTCGCTTGATCCGCCATTGGCCCGAGCACGGCTCTGAGCAGTGCGGTATCGACA
This sequence comes from Acidisoma sp., assembly GCF_965199065.1. Taxonomy (NCBI): domain Bacteria; kingdom Pseudomonadati; phylum Pseudomonadota; class Alphaproteobacteria; order Acetobacterales; family Acidocellaceae; genus Acidisoma; species Acidisoma sp. The sequence continues at coordinate 1,796,909 of NZ_CBDAQN010000003.1, forward strand.
CGTCCCGGCTGAACATTGTTGATTGTCATGCCGTAAGAGCCGAGGTCGCAAGCTAACCCGCGCGTTAGGGTGGCGACCGCTCCTTTCGTCATCGCGTATACCGCGTGACCGGGAACGGGCATTCACTGCTTATACTTACTGTGTTGACAACACGACTGCCTGCTCTCATTGTCGGACGGCCTCTTGAGTCGCAACGAAAAGGCCGCGGACCTTGACAGCAGGGGTTCGATCAAAGTCGCTCAAGCGAATACTCAAAGATCGTGCCGGAGCAATCGACATCTGCATTGTTGACAAGGATGTCGATGCCTCCGTAGGCCTCAACGGTGAAACGCACTGCGTTCCTCACTTGGCCTATGTCGGCGCTGTCAGCCTCAGTTGCCATAGCCTTCTTACCCCGCACCTCAATCTCGTCGACCATTCTCTCGGCAGAACCGCTTGAGGCCATGTAGGTGAATGCCACGGCCGCGCCGTCAGCGCTCAGCCGCCTGACGATTGATGCTCCGATGCCGCGGGATCCCCCGGTTACTAGAGCAACCTTGTCGTGCAGCAAAACCATGATCTCCTTCGGTATCCCTGCACCTAGTCGGGTCCTCATTACCGGAGAGTGTCTACCGGATCTGGATCCGGTTTCCCTTGTAATGGCCAGCGCGGCACTCGCGGATCGCTTACAATTTAGTCTCGCGACATGGGAAGAGAACGGGTTCCGACTCTTGGCTGCAGTAGAGGCTACAGGGCCGCGCAACCATCGGTTTCACCTGCAACCGCTTCTTCAACTGACGACATAATCCCGAAACCGTCGCGACTGATTAATCCACCAGTCAAACCATGGGTGAAGATCGTGCCGTTCGATTCAACTGACTTTCCGAAAGAGTCCGGCTTTGCGATACTGGCGAAGCGCGCAGGCACCTGTTTAGGGATCGCTGGAAATGGATTGATCGTGCTGGACCGGATCGCGGTGGGCGTCCTGGGATGGCTTGCAGCGGCCTTCATCGAAGGCATGGCGGCCCACTGCGCCGCGAACCACGGGCATCCGTTGCAGTTTGACAGGGCCGAAGCCGATGCCGCCGTAGGTGCCGTCCCCTTAACACATGAGCAACACACTGACGAAGCGGAGATCGGTTAGAATTCGCACCCGCCTATGCGATTCCAATTGGCTATCGGCTTTCGAAGCAGTCGTTACAACCGGGTGGTCAAAATTCGGGCTTCGCCCGATTAGCTGACCTGGACGCAGAACGCATAATATTGTGGAGGACCGAGACATCCGTCGATCTATCCGAGACTGGATGGCGTTGTTTCTGCTAAACCCTGGCCATCGCCAACAGCTACGGTTGTAGCGCAGCAACCGAGTGGTGGAATATTACAGTAGCTGAGCTCCTGTACCTCATTACCGTTAGAACATGGTGTTATCCAATGGGTGCGATGATGAGGCAGATAGTGCAGGTTGAGGACAAGAACTTCTCTCCGGAGACCGCCGGGAGTCGCGCGGCAGTTCGGCAGAGGTCATGGCGCGAGCAGCGCACTGTTTGGCTGCCTGGCAAAACTACAGTTACTTTGACCGCGCCCAAGTTGTCAGAGCAGTCGCGGCAAGAATGCGCGGAATACGTGACCAACTTGCAAACAACCGAACGCACGATATTGGCGCGCTCCGGGCAGAGGCGCAAGCCGATGTCGATCTAGCAGCAGACAGCCTTGAACAGTGCGCTATGCTCGCGATCCATGAGCTGAAGCCAAAGGCGATCCAGCACGCTCCGTACCATGTTCTTAAGCCAATCCCCCTCGGCGTTATCCTTCGCATTGACCGGGATCCGATGTCCTACACAGATCTGGCCCGCTTCGTGGGGCCAAATCTGATGGCGGGCAATGCTGTGTTGGTCATGAGCGGCCTACGCATGCTCCATGCGCCGCGGGCGTTTAGCGCGCTCTTCGATCAACTAGGCGGATCCAAAGGTCTCTGCAGCGCTATGAGCTATGATTTAGATCTGGCTCTGCATCTAATGGATGACGCACGACTGCGCGGTATAGAGGTTATGCGGCGGACCGGCCAAGTGAGTGCCGTTGTGGAACATGCAAGGCGGCTCCACAAGCACGTCGTTCAGGACGTTTCGGGCAACCACGTGGTCCTTGTGCTTGACGACATGCCCCTGGCCGACGTGCTTGATAATGTCCTACTACGTGGCCCGCGCACCTCGCGGCTCACCTCAGTCTCCGCAAGGCGTGTCATCGTCGTCGGCCATGAGCGCGCGCGTGAGCTCACGGAGCGTCTCCGTGCGCGTTTGGCGCCGCTCGCAGCCGGTGATCCCAGTGACCCTTCAACCTCACTCGGTCCGATGCCCTCGCAACGCGCGATCGACATCTTTCTTCATCAGATGCAGCTTTCACGAATTGGGGGTGCCCGCTTGGCGCTCGGCGGGGCGCAAATGCTCTCCGCCGGAACTCTTCGTCCAACCGACAATCCTGACCGACCTGACGATCAGTAATCCCGTTTCTTCGCAAAGCATTCATGGCCCTGTCGTCACTGTGCATGCAACATCCACAAAGCGAGATGCAATAGAAGCAGCGCTGCAGTTGCCTGCGGCCGCAGGTAGCCTCGTTCTGGCGGGTGATCCCGCCGACGCTGCGGCGGTGGCGCACCGGTTGTCGGTGCACTTCACCACGCCAAGTCAGGCAGCCTACAGTAGCCACCTTGCGGAGGTCAGTCCGTTTATTATCTGGAACCCCACTCGACTGATACCGGCAAAAGAACCGTCTTAAGCTGTCGTAGCGGATCCAGCGGTCGACGCCGCCGCACCGCTCGGCTGGCGGAACATATAGAGCCCGGGAGTCGGCGCGAGAGGCTGGCTGAGCCACGACATCTCGACGCCGTCGGACAGAACCCTTCGCTATCGAACGCGGTCGGACGACTAGCGGTCGTCAAAAGGCTGTCAGCTTTCCCGGGTGACGGCTCCTGATTCTGATCGATCAACGACTGTAGCAACAGCATTGTCGGCCGAGCATGTTCAGCGCAAATAACCGCTTGACCCAGGGCTAGTTCAGCTCGGCCGAAGAGTGCTTGGTTGACATCAATTTCGTCATAAACTAAGCGACGGCTCGTTGATCACTTGTCGTGTGACATTCTAACCGTGGCCTGCAGATTAGACCACTGCCTACTGGCCGCTTCACCTATTTTGCTGCGTTACATGGCAGTTGTCCCCGCCGTGAGACAGCTGCGATAGACACCTGACGGAAGATCAACCTGGCATTAGCGCCATGCAGCATGAGAGGTTGTCAAGGTAGGGTTTTTCCCAGCGTATGGTGGCGATGAGTGTCGCGATGCGCGACGTAGCGGCTGTGCAGACCATCGGGTCGGGAAGCCGGTGGCAACATTAGCTTCGAATCCTCCTGCAATATGCGAGAACGGAGAACCGGATTTTGAGTGGCGGTGACACAGAACAAGCCCGGGTTCTCATTGTCGATGATGACGCTGCGTTCCGTGGAATGCTGGCGAGTTATCTGGAAGGGCAGAACATGCAGGTGAGCACGTCGAGCAGCGGTGAGGAGATGTCGCGGCACATGGTCGCGCGCGAGCCAGACCTCGTTCTCCTCGACCTCCGGCTTGATAAGGAGGATGGTCTCGATCTGTTGCGCGAACTTCGTTCGCGGTCGAACGTGCCGGTCATCATCATGACTGGACATCGGCGCGACGAGATTGACCGGGTGGTTGGTCTTGAACTGGGTGCGGATGACTATCTCTCGAAGCCGTTTGGCTTGCGGGAACTTCTGGCGAGGATCCGGGCCGTCCTGAGACGGCACGAGTTCGGCCGTAACGACATCGACGATCAGACATCGGGCGGCTACCGTTTCGAGGGCTGGGAGCTTGACCTGAAGGCACACCGGCTCGTCGGCAAGGCTGGCGATCCCGTTCAGCTGACAAAAGGCGAGTACGCCCTGCTCGTCGCTTTCCTGGCGGCTCCAAATCGGCCGCTTACGCGGGAACATTTATTGCAGGCAACGCGTGTTCATGAGGACGTGTTCGACCGGAGCATCGACGTGCAGGTGCTGCGGCTTCGGCGTAAACTGGAATTGGACCCAACGGCGCCCCGCATCATCCAGACGGAACGTGGGATAGGCTACCGGTTCACGTTGCCGGTCGTGCATTTCAACGGCTGAGGAGGAGCAATGATGTTCCACATAGCGCCGGTCAGAAGCTCTCTAAGGCCCCGATGGCGCTACGTGCTGGTTCTGGCGCTCCTGGTGGCGAGCCCTGTCCAAGCTCAGTTGCCGACAGTCTCAGCTGGGAGCGCTAAAGTTGCGGAACAGGAACCGATAACGCCGGTGCCCCCACCTCCACCGAGCGATCCTCGCATTGTGGCGCTCGGTGAGCATCTTTTCGATGATCCACATCTGTCTCGCGACGGGACGCGTGCCTGTTCATCCTGCCACGACGTCCGAACCAACGGCTCCGACGGGAGGCGGTTCGATCTGACCCCCAACGGAGGGCTTGCCACGTTCCGGACCCTAACGGTTTTCAACGCGGCCTTGAGTTTTCGCTTGAACTGGGAGGGTAATGCAGAGTCGCTGGAAGACGCCGCGGCGCTGTCGCTCGCGGATCCGCAGCTGATGGCATCAAGCGTTGCCGCAGCGGTGATTGCAGTTGACGCTGACAAGGTTTTGAGTCGGCAATTCAAGAAGGTCTATGGTCATGGCCCCGATGGCCGCGACCTCCTGAACGCTATTGCTATGTACGAACGTTCTTTAGTGACACCCGGGAGCCGGTTCGACCTTTGGTTGGGCGGCGACAAAGCGGCGCTGTCGCCCGAAGAGATCACCGGTTATCAGCTGTTCAAATCGTTCGGCTGCGTCTCCTGTCATCAAGGCGTGGACCTGGGTGGCAACCTGTTCGAGCGCAGCGGGATTTTTCATCCTATTGGAGGAGCACAAGAGCAGTTCCTGCTCGTGCCCAGTCTAAGGAACATCGCCGTCATGGCACCTTATTTCCACAACGGGAGTGGAGGGACCTTGGACAAGGCCGTGGCCGAGATGGGGTATGCCCAGCTCGATCGTCATCTTTCGGATGATCAGGTCAAGGCTATATGTGCCTTTCTCACGACGTTGACGGGACGCTTCAATGGCAGACAACTGACCCAAGCGCGATGAGGACAATCGGCGGTCTGGCCGTTCTGGCGGTGCTGCTCGTCTCCTGGCTGTGTTTCATCGGCACCAACGCGAATACTCCGCGTGATGATCATGCAATGGCGACGTTGAACCAGTTCATCGCGACGGGCAGCGGCCTTCGCGAAAACATCCTCAATGCGCGCCTTGGACTGCTAAGAGATTATGATCCGGTCGACCAGGAGATGACTCAGCTCCACCAAGCTCTCCAAGGCCTGAGCGACGACGGCGTTTCTAAAGCCGTCACCGCTCCCTTGGAGGACCTGATCGATCGGCAGGACGAACTGACGGAACGCTTCAAAAGCGATAACGCTCTCCTCCAGAATGCGCTGGCTTACTTTGGCCTGATGAGTGGACAGGCGGGTTTCGCGGCGCACGGGGCAGCTACAAATGCCGCCATTGCGGCGCTGTCGACTTCCGTCCTGCATCTCATGCTTGATCCGTCGCCTGCATCTGCAGAGCAGGTCCAGACAGACTTGGATCGTCTCGCGGCCCAGTCGGGACCGAAAGATGCGGATGTCAGAAACGGCTTGCTTGCGCATGGCCGGTCTCTGCGCGATCTGCTTCCGGCCACGGATAAGGTGCTGCAGGCACTTTATGATCTTCCCATATCAGCGGCGGAGAATACCGCCCGTAAGGCGATCCTTGCGCAGCAGAAGGATATCATGGTCCGAGCCGGACGGTATCGCCTCGCACTCTACACGGTTTCCCTCGTGCTGCTCCTGCTGCTGACACTGCTTGGGCTACAACTAAGACGCATCATGGAGACGTTAAGGCGGCGCGCGGCGTTTGAACATGCGATGGCAGGCATTTCGATGACCTTCGTCAATGCAAGAGCGACTGACCTTCAAGATGTCGTCGAGAAGGCCCTGGCCGAGCTTGCCTGGTGGATCGGCGCGGAGAGCGCCTGTTTTGCCAGTTTTGCGCCGCCGCAGCTCTTCACCTGGAGCCGGGACGGCAGAGGCTGGACGGCTGTCCAACCTCCCAGCCTTCCGGACAAGGCGCTGCCATCGCCGGAGATCCACTACTACCCCGTGGTCAAGCGCATGACCGCTGGGTCGGAGAAAGACGCGCTCATGGCAGCAGGCTTGTCGGGATACTTGGTCATACCAGCTCCCGGCTCGGATGCTCTTGGTTATACGCTCGGATTTGCAGCGCTCACCAAGCCGATGACCTGGCCTCCGAGTGATCTTGCACCGCTCCGTATGGCTGCGGACAACATCGCGAACGCCGTTAGTCGGGTGCAGTTGGAACTGGAGCATGGAAGGCTTGAGGCCAGCCTGCAGCAGGCGCGCCGGATGGAGACGGTCGGAGCCCTCACGAGCGGCGTTGCTCACAATTTCAACAACGTGATCGCGGCGATCCTTGGCCACACCGAGATGCAGGAGGCCGAGGTTCAAGCGGAGACGAGGCTGGGGCGGCATGTTCAAGGCGTTCGTCAGGCGGCAGAACGTGCGCGGGACCTCGTTGAGCAGATTCTTCATTTTGGGAGGCGGAAAGAGCCCTCCGAGCGGCGCATCTCCTTGAGCCTTTTGCTCGCCGAAACTGAAATGCAGCTTAAAGCCGCGCTCCCGCAGAGCATTCAATTGGTTTTGGACAGCGTGCCGGACCACGCGGTCGTTCGCGGCGACCCTGCTCAACTCCAGCAGATCATCATGAACCTCTGCAACAACGCGTCCCAAGCCATGGGAGGAGCGGGCGTCATCCGGTTGCACGTGGCCATAAGGCAGATGGCGAAGCTTTTCCATCTCAGTCACGCCGAGCTCGCCGCCGGTGCATACGTCTCCATAGCCGTGGCCGATACAGGATGCGGCATGGAAGCCGGAACACTCGAGCATCTGTTCGAACCCTTCTTTACGACACGCGCGGAAGGGCACGGACTAGGATTGGCGACGGCGCATGAGATTGTCACCAGTTATGCAGGTGGGATGAACGTGCTGAGTCATCCGGGCCAAGGCAGCACATTCGAAGTCTGGCTTCCTCTGGTCGTGACAGGCGACGCTGACTCGGTCGCACCAAGGCTGTCCCGCATTAGCGGCAAGGGTGAGACTGCCATGATCGTGAACGAGGATGGGAGCCGCTTGCTGCACGACGAGGAGGTCGTGGCAGCCCTCGGATACGAGCCGATCGGCTATCTCGACCCGCATGAGGCCATTAATGCGTGCCGCACGACGCCCGGGCGGTTCGACGTGATCCTGGTCACCAACGTCCAGTCCTGCATGCCTGCGCTTGCGCTAGCAACCAGTTTGCACGCGATCGCTCCTAACCTGCCGATTATCTTGGCAACTGCGAGCGACGGGCTCAGCGTCGATGCGCTTGCCGCGGCTGGTGTCTCCGAGGTCATCAAGGCACCTCTGACTTCCGCCGAGCTTGCGTCGACGTTGCCTCGCTGGGTTCAATGACCAACGAGCAGCATGATGAATGTCGTTGCCGGGGCGGTTAGAAATCCTTAGCGGTAGTTGAGCGGGGTGAGGCCAGCCAACGCTGACCGCGCGGATCATGCTTTTACAATGCGCCGGCGCCGCATATCCGCAGACCGCTGCGTCAGCCAGAACCAAACAACGAGCTGTTTGCGATGATGCGCCCCTGACGCTAACCGTTCACCATCAGACGGCGGCCGTCGAGCACTTTGCCAGATGATCCCGGTAAACCCCACGCTTCCGGCTGAGACCAAGCTCCCGGACGATCTGGGCTGCGGTCTTGCGAGCAGCATGCAGGGCGCGCACGTCAGTGAACACGGTCTCGAGCGACCGGCGTTGCGAAGACTGGATCAGATGTTCATATTCGGCGACCTGCGGATTGCCACGCGGAGCGCATTGTGGAGCCTTCCCGGCATCCTCACACTGTAGCGGCCGGTGTCGCAAGGGTCGCTCCAGACGGCTCAGCTGGTGCTCGATGCGCTCCCGCAGGTTCTTAACCAGGTGGAAGCGGTCCGCGATGTGCCGGGCCTGAGATGCGCCTTGCCGTGCGCCTTCAACGTAGGGGCCGTAGCGATCGCGGCTGACGATCTCCACGGCTGGATGCTGGCGCAGCCAATCCGCCGGTACTGGCAGAAGACCGGTCCGGCAGCACGTCGACTACCTTCCGGCGCTCGAGATCCACCAGCATAGTGCCGAATGTGTTCCTCGGCGCCACGCCCACTCGTCGATGCCGACCACACGCAGTGGCGCATCGTCCTGCCGCCGCCGGACAGCCTGCTTGAGCTGTCTCAGCAGCGCATGCCGGCTAGCCGGAAAGCCAAGCTGCGCAGCTAACCTTTCTGCTGGCCGTCCACCTACGGCATGAGCCAGCAGGCCCACGATGCCATCCAGCCTGGATGTCCGCTGGGCGTGGGAGGCTGCTGCCTGTGGCATTCGCTCCGTGAAGATGACCAGCTCGCATCCAAGGTTCCGGCATCGCCATCGTGAGGACCGAAGCCGAATGACGACAGGCAAACCCTGAACCGGAAGGTCCCGCAACACGCGGGTATAGCGGCTGTGCCGCGCCGCCGTTGGACACCGCACCGGGGGCACCCGGCCGTTCCACCGCTCCCAGCATCGACCGCCGGTATCCGCTCAGCCAATGGATACACCGACTCCAACCTTTCCTATCGCACGAGCGACGGAAACTCAGGCGCACTCGCCTCCCGGTTCTCGGGGCTGAACTTCTATTTCAGCTGCAACTGCTCCCCTTAGCTAAGAAATCCACACGAAACAGTATTGGTCGATGGTTCCAGCATTGAACAGCGGCTGGAGAATAACATGCCATTCGACGCGATGGGGGTTCCGGGAGAGCCTCGTCTTGAGCGTTCCCGGACAAGAAGAATACGATGGCTGCAGACGGTGGGGAAAAACACTCTTCTTTTTGAACGTCTGTTCATGCTGTCGTTAAGCAGCATCACGATCTCCTTTATCGAAGGAATGGCCGCTTACTGCAAAGCATTCCATGGTTGCTCCCTGGACTGCACTTATCCGGCGATGGTCTCCGACATTGATGCACCATGCTGGCCCGAGAAGATGGGTCGTAGTGATCGGCGTGGAAGCGATCATAACAGCGATGGGCCGCGAGGATGCTCCTCGGAGAAACTTGGAGTTCTATTAGGTGATTAGATTTCTAGACCATGTCAGAACACGAACGCCCGGAAGTAAGAAGGCACTCCACCGATCGGGGGACCTACGGCGCTGCTATTGGCCTCACCGCGCCGTGCTCATTATTGTGCGCAAGGAAGTCTCTCCCGTCCGTTGCCCAGGAATACTGCATAAAGGCTGCCGCGCGTGTCTCCTGATTGCAAAGACTGGGTGGGCTAAATTGGTAGAGGAGCCGAGCCGTGGCGACCCATTCCGAAGCGATGGGGTCGAGGCCTACATCGATTTTGAATGTGAAGGTGACCTCTAGACGTGACTTTAGTGTCGCGAGCATATGAACAATCAGGGTTTGGCCTGTGCTGATGTCGCCGAGCATGTCGCCAGCGCTTCGCCCGTCATGCGCTTGGCCTTCGGTCAGCTTGAGGGCAATCGCATTGCTGTTGGCATCAACAAGAGCGTGGATCTTCGTGGTTAGCCCGCCCCGCGAGCGCTCCATGCATCGGGCTGGAGCGTCGTGCCCTTCGTCGGTTTCCGATGGCCCCCTTTTTGACGTTCGCGGCATGCTGATGAACCCGGATAGACGAGGAGTCGATCATTTGCAGATCCCCGTCGTAAGCTCGCGTTGTAGCAGGTCGTAGGCGGCCCATAGCGCTCAGGGATATCTGCCCATGGTGATCCCGTGCGCAAGCGCCAGTAGATGCCGTTCAGGACCCGACGGTCATCGGCCCGTGTCACCCCACGCGGCTTGTTCGGAAGCAGTGGCTCGATGATAGACCACTCGAAATCCTTCACTTCATACCGGCGCGGGCTCATGATCACTCCCATCCGACAGGGAGTTTGAATCAGATTTTCCTTGCCGTGGAATCCCGTTTATCAGTTGAAGACCTAGTTCTTTGCCAGGCACATGGGGCAAAGTCGTCGCTGATCGCGGGCGACTTTACGAAGAGTTGCTCACTCAGGTCCCAGCAGTCGGCGAAGTTCGTCTTGGAGACGCAAAAGGCGAGGCAGAAAAGCCACCCGCAATTCCTCGACACTCACGCGCGCGGCCTGCGCACCTACATTCAGCGCCGCGACGACTGTGCCTTTGTTGTTGTAGAGCGGCACTGCGATAGAGCGAAGACCTAACTCAAGCTCCTCATCGACGATCGCGCAGCCTTCCGCTCGGACAGAGGTGAGTTCGGCCATCAACTGGTCCAGACTGATGATTGTCTTCGGAGTGAGCGATCTTAAACCGCTTTCTTCGATCAAAGCCTGGGCGGCAGCGGGGGGTAACGTGGCGAGCAATACGCGCCCCATCGAGGAGCAGTAGGCTGGGAGGCGGCTGCCTATGTTCAGATTGATCGACATGACACGCTGCCGCGAAGCGCGGGCCACATAGACGACGGCGGCGCCATCCAGTACTGAGACGGAACAGCTTTCGCCCATGTCCCTCGCGAGTTGCTCCAGTAACGGCTGGACCACATTCGGCAACGACGCGGAATGAAGATAAGCGTGTCCGAGCCGGAGAATCCGGGGTGTCAGCCTGAAATGCTTACCCTCTAGTTCGGCATAGCCGAGGGCGATGAGGGTGAGCAGCAGCCGACGACAGGTTGCACGATCCATATCCGTGGCGCGGGAGACATCGGAGATGGAGAGGCGGGAATGATCGGTATCGAACGCCTCGATGATGCGCAGCCCCTTCATGAAGCCGCCCACGAGGTTCCGGTCACGAGGTCCGAGCATTAAACGATCCATTCATGAAGTGTGCGCAATTCGCACGGTTCAGGTGGCCACTCAAGCAGTTGAATGATTGATCGAGGTTGCGTTCCGCGCTTCGACACGCCACATTAGATGCAATGAGCACGGCTGTGCGCTTATCGCACGGATCGGCAGAGAGATCTTGTTTGCGTGCCGCGATCTTGGAAGGAACCCTTGCACGTGATCGACAAGATTGTGGGCAGCGTTGCGTTGGCCTTAGAAGGGGTTCGGGACGGTTCGATTGTCATGGTCGGCGGCTTTGGGGCTGTGGGCCAGCCGGACACGCTCATCGAGGGCCTCATCGAGCAGGGCGCCAAAGATCTCACGATCATCGCAAATAATGCAGGGGCTGGGCGCGTTGGGTTAGCCAAGCTGATGGAAGCCGGGCGCGTAAGAAAGATCATCTGCTCTTTCCCGCGCTCCGCTGGTTCGGTCGTATTCGAGGAACTTTTCAAAGCCGGCAGTCTCGAACTGGAAATTGTTCCTCAAGGTACTTTGGCCGAGCGAATTCGTGCGGCCGGCGCAGGTGTTGCGGCCTTCTACACGCCAACGGCATTCGGTACGGCGCTCGCTGAAGGGAAAGAGTGGCGCGAGATTGCTGGGCGGCATTACGTGCTCGAACACGCGCTCGCCGGCGACGTGGCGCTTGTGGAGGCCTGGAATGCGGACCGATGGGGCAACTGCACGTATCGCGCGAGCGGCCGCAACTTCAATCCGGTGATGGCAATGGCGGCGCAACTGACGATCGTCCAGACGCGGCACGTGGCAACCCTCGGGGCTCTCGATCCCGAAGCGATCGTCACTCCAGGAATTTTCGTCGATCGCGTCGTGCATATTCCTGACCAGGCGGTGGGAGAGTAAAGGAAAACGATGGCAGACTTTGTTCCTCTTACCCGGACCGAAATGGCGCGCCGCTTGGCGCAAGACATTCCGGAAGGTTGGTACGTCAATCTCGGGATTGGCATTCCGACAATGGCGGCCGACCACATCCCGGTCGGGCGCGAAGTGTTCCTCCATTCCGAGAATGGTATCCTCGGCATGGGGCCGGCGCCGGCAGCGGACCGGATCGACCCTTGGATGATCAATGCTGGAAAACAACACGTCACGCTGCTGAAGGGCGGCTCCTTCTTCCACCATGCCGACAGCTTCGCGATGATCCGAGGGGGACACATCGACCTTTGCGTGCTCGGGGCCTTCGAGGTCGCGGAGAATGGTGATCTCGCGAATTGGGCCACATCGGCCGCGGATGCGGCTCCCGCTGTTGGCGGCGCCATGGATCTGGCCGTGGGAGCCAAGCGGATTTGGGTTGTGACGGAGCATACGACGAAAGAAGGCAAGCCAAAACTCGTGCAGCGGTGCTCCTATCCGCTGACAGCGCTGGGCGCGGTCAGCCGTATCTACACGAACCTGGCCGTCATCGACGTGACTTCTGCCGGTTTTGTCGTGCGCGAGGTCGTGCCAGGCTTGACCCTGGACGAGCTTCAGTCCCGCACAGGCGCGCCCCTCCGGTTGGTGGAGACGCTGGGAACGATGGAGACGCTGGATGCCTGAGGCCTTCATCTGCGATTTCACGCGCACCCCGATCGGACGGTATGGCGGTGCCCTGAAAGATGTGCGCGCCGACGATCTGGCCGCGTATCCTCTGCGCGTTCTGCGCGAGCGAAATAAGGGCGTGGATTGGGAAGCTGTCGACGACTGCTACCTGGGCTGCGCCAATCAGGCCGGTGAGGACAATCGGGACGTGGCCCGCATGGCGGTGCTGCTGGCCGGCTATCCGGTCGGGACACCGGGCGGCACGATCAATCGCCTCTGCGGATCAGGTCTTGATGCCGTCGGCACGGCGGCGCGCATGATCCGTGCAGGCGAAGGTGAGCTGGTGCTGGCAGGGGGTGTCGAAAGCATGACGCGCGCGCCCTTCGTCATGGGCAAAGCGACCGAAGCCTTTGCCCGTCAGGCGGAGTTGCAGGACACCACGATTGGCTGGCGTTTCGTCAACCCTTCGCTCAAGGCGCTCTATGGCGTCGACACCATGCCGGAGACGGGTGAGAACGTGGCGGAACGGTTCGCGGTTTCGCGCGCCGATCAGGACGCCTTCGCCTACCGGTCTCAGCAGAGGGCAAAGGTCGCGCAAGACGAAGGCTATTTCACCCGCGAGATCACGCCCATCACGATTAAGGGCCGGAAAGGCGAAGTCGTCGTCGCTCTGGACGAGCATCCCCGGCCGGAAACGACGCTCGAAGGTCTGGCGAAGCTAAAGACGCCGTTCCGCCGGGAAGGGGGTTCGGTCACGGCCGGCAACGCCTCAGGGGTCAATGACGGCGCGGCCGGGCTCATTTTGGCGAGCGAAGCGGGAGCGCGGCGGCACGGACTGACGCCCCGCGCGCGGATCGTCGCCATGGCGACGGCGGGCGTCGAGCCCTCCGTCATGGGCATCGGGCCCGCGCCGGCGACCGAGAAACTGCTGGCCCAGACGGGGATTTCACTGGCGACGGTCGACCTCATTGAACTCAACGAAGCATTTGCGAGCCAGGCGCTGGCCGTCCTGCGTCGTCTCGGCGTGCCCGATGACGCGCCGCATGTTAACCCTTGCGGCGGCGCCATCGCCCTCGGCCATCCGCTGGGAATGTCGGGCGCGCGCCTCGCGATGACAGCGGTGAACGGACTGGAAACGCACAACCTGCGACGCGCGGTGGTGACGATGTGCATCGGCGTCGGGCAGGGAATCGCCATGCTGATCGAGCGGGTCTAACCCGCTCGTCAGGACTCAGGTTGATACCATGATCTTCAGATGCTCGCCCGATGGGTTGAGCAGGGCCTCGAAGCCGTCGCGCACGACATCGGCGGCGTCGATCGTGGCGGTGATCACGCGCTCCACGGGGAAGATGCCCGCGGCGATCATGCTCGCGATGCGCGGCCAGATCTGGACCGGGTAGCACCAGGTCGCCTCGATACTGATGTCCTTGAGCGCCCAAAGCATGGGCTCGACCGACGCCGCCCGCACATGCAAGCCAGCCTGGACGACGACGCCCTGGCGGCGAACTGCCTTCACGCAGGCGTTGAGCGATCCCTCATGGCCAACACATTCGAGTGCCGTGTCGACGCCGACGCCACTTTCGGTGTTGTCGCGAATGATCTGCACGAGGTCGTCCGTGCGCGGGTCGATGGGAATGACGCCCGGCACGATCTCCTGTGCCTTCCGCAGACGGTTCGGATTGGTCTCCGAGACGAACAGTGTGCTGGCGCCGGCAGCGCGTGCCGCCAGCAACGTGAGCGCGCCGATAGGGCCCGCACCCGAGACCAGGACCGACGAGCCTGCCTGGACGCGGCCACGATCCACGGCATAGACGGCGACAGCCGCCGGCTCGATGAGCGCCGCCTGCGCTTCGGTGAGGCTCTTCGGCACGGGAATGACGTTGCCGGCGTCGAGCACCGCCCGCTCGCCCATGCCACCCCAGGGATGCGACAAGCCGATGACGCCGAGCTTCTCGCTGAGATGGAGCAAGCCGCGGCGCACGTAGTAGTCGTCGGCTGGCGCCATCAGCGGCTGGATCGAGACGAGATCGCCAACCTTCAAATGCTGGACGGCGTCTCCGGTCTCCACCACGCGCGCAGAAAATTCGTGGCCAAGGATCTGCGGCAGGGTCGCACCCGTCAGCGCGTTCGGCTCCTTGGGCGTGACGATGGGACCCGCGATGAATTCGTGCAGATCAGTGCCGCAGATCCCGCACATGGCAGGAGCCACCAGCACCTGATTGGGCCCGAGCGCCCCGGACGGTTCCGGCACATCCTCAACCCGGATGTCGCGCTTGGTGTAGAAGCGGACAGCGCGCATGGTCAGAACTCCTTCATTGGGCGGTATAGCCGCCGTCGCAGGCGAGGCTCGCACCGGTGACGAAGCGCGCCTCATCGGATGCCAGGAACAGCACGCAATTTGCTACGTCCACCGGCTCGCCGAGCGTCAGCGGATGCTTCGACTTCATCATGTCGAGGTAATGCTCGAGCCCACCCGGATAGGTTTCGCCAGCCTTCATGAACAGCGGCGTTTTGGTCGATCCGGGATGCACGCAATTCACCCGGATGCCGTAGCGCGCGTAGCACATGGCGTCGGTCTTAGTCATGAGCAGGACCGCGCCTTTGGTCGCGTGGTAGGGCGGCAGATCGTCGTTGCCGATCAGCCCGTAGATCGAGGAGAAGTTGACGATGGCGCCGCTTTTCGCCTCGACCATGTGCCGCAGCACATGCTTGGAGCTTAGAAAGACGCCGCGCACATTGACCGCGAAGACCGCCTCGAACTCCTCCAGGCTCAGCTCGTGGGTGAACTTGTTGGCGCCGGGAATGGCCGCGTTGTTGACGAGGATGTCGATCCGCCCCCAGCGATCGATCACCTGCTGTACGGCGGCCGCCACGCTCTGCTCGTCGCGCACATCCACCTGGAAGGCCTCGGCCTCGAAGCCGTCCTGGCGCAGCGCGTTGGCTGTCGACTGCCCGTTTTCGGCGCTGATCTCGAAGATAGCGACACGCGCGCCTTCCTCGACGAAGCGCCGGCACGTGGCCTCGCCAATGCCGGTGCCACCGCCGGTGATGATGGCAATCTTGTTGTCCAGACGACCCATCATGGCCTCCCCAGTTGGTGTTGTCTTAGCTGCGGTTATCCATCCGCTTGAGGAACGGGTGGATCGACACCGTCTCCCAGATGCCGGCCTTCTTGAACGGATCGGCATCGTGAAAGGCCTGCACCTCGGCCTGCGTCTCCGCCTCGACGAGAAAGAAACTGCCGATCATCGTCTCGTTATCCTGAGCGACAAGCGGGCCGGAAACGACGATGCTCACCGGCGCCTTACCAAGATACGCCTTGTGGGCTTCGTAATTGGCGAGGCGGTTCTGTAGGCCGTTGGCCTTGTCCAGGGCATGGATGATGAAATGCATGGAACGATCTCCTGTGTCTCAGGTGACGGAATAGCCGGCATCGACCATCAGCAGATGGCCGTTTATGCCGGAGGCCGCGTCGGAACTCAGAAACGCCACCGCCGATGCGATTTCCTGCTTTCGCAGCAACCGCCCGTTGGGCATGTCCTCAAGCCAGAGCTTCATGACGTCAGGTCGGGTGCGGCCGACCTCCGCGAGCATGTCCGTATCGGTATATCCGGGACCCACGGCATTCACACGAACGCCCTGCCGCCCCCACTCGATGCCAAGCACACGCGCCATATGCGCCACTCCGGCCTTGGCCACGTCATACCCGACATGCTGCTCCGGCCGCACGACCTTGACGCCCGCGATCGACGAGGTGAGCACGATCGCGCCGCGCCCGCGCTCCAGCATCGGCCGCGCGAAGGCCCGGGCACTGTAGAAACTGCCGTCGAGGTTGACCGCGAGCGCGCGGCGCCAGATCGCGTCGTCATGATCGATCGCCGGGCATTCGTAGGCCGTGCCCGCATTGGCCGCGAGAATGTCGACGGCGCCATGGCGCTGCACGACCGTCCGGGCCGCCTCGTCCAGAGACGCGGATTCGGTCACGTCGAGCGTCAGCCAAGATGTGCGTTTGCCGTCGGGATCGAGCTGCGCCGCGGTTTCGGCCACGGCCTCCGTCCGATCGGCCAACACGACCGTCGCGCCGAGCGCCAGGAAGTGCTCAGCGATGGTGGCGCCAATGCCGCGCTGCGCGCCGGTGACCACCGCTACCTTACCTTCAAGGCCGTAGAGGCTGAGCCCGTTCATGGCAACTACCTTTGCACGTAGCAGGCGGCGGCCAGAACGATGACCACGCCCTTCAGCACGATCTGGGCCTGGATCGGCAACCCGATGAGCACGACGACGTTGGAGGCGAGCATCAGCACGGCCGCACCCGCCAGGGCGCCCGGGATTGTCCCGCGCCCGCCGGAGAGCGCGGCGCCGCCGATGACCGCCGCGACGATGCTGTCCAGTTCGAACCCTTGGCCAACCTGATTGTCGACGATCTCGGCATAGCCGCCGAGCACGATGCCGGCGATGGCGGCGAGCACGCCTGACGCGACGTAGGCGCCGATGACGATGGCGTCGACGCGATAGCCGAGCAGCTGGGCCGTCACGCGGTTGCCGCCGACGATCATGAAGCGCCGGCCCAAGACCGTGCGGTGCACGACGATGCCGACGATGACGGCGAAAACAATGAGCACGGCGAGATTGACTGGAATGCCGTGCCAGGTGGATGACCCGACGACGCGCAACAGATGCGGCATCCCGCCTGACGGCGCGCCCTTGGTGTAGGCGAAGCGGAGACCTTGCAGCACGGTCATGCTCGCGAGTGTCGCGAGGAACGGCGAGACCTGACGCTTCGTGACCAGCAGGCCGTTCACCAGACCGGTGACTGCGCCGATGACGATGGCGACGGCAATGATCGCCGCCACGTCGATGGGCAGCCCGGAGAAACTTGTGCCGACAACGGCGGCCGTCGCCATGATGGAGGCCACGGAGAGATCGAGGCCGCCGGTCATGATGACGAGCGCCTGGCCGATGGTGACGATGGCCAGCGGCACCGTCTCGAGCACCAGGTTCGAGAGGTTCTGGCCGCTCAGGAAGGACGGCGCGATGGCGCCGGAGACGATGATGAGCACAAGCAGGAAGACGAAGATGCCATATTGGCTCGTGAACTTCGCGATACGGCCGATGTTGGATTGGCGCCCCTTGGCGGTCGTGTCGACCCTGCCGGGGATGCTGTCGACGTTCATGCGAGCCTCCGGCGCTCGCGATAGACGGAGACGGCGAGCATGATGATCAGCCCTTGGACCACGAGCTGGACCTCGGAGGAGACGTGCAGGAAGTTCAGGAAGTTGTTGAGCAGCGCGATGAGATAGGCGCCGAGCAGCGTGCCGATCACGCCGCCGCGACCGCCGCTCAGCATGGTGCCGCCCACGACGACGGGCGTCACGGAGGCGAGGGTGTAGTTGGCGCCGGCATAGGGCTGGCCGGTGCCGAAGCGCGCAACCAGGTAGATCGCCGTGACAGCCGCGAAGAAGCCTGACAGGGCGTAGACCAACACGATGGTACGGCGCACCGGCAGGCCGAGCAGCACGGCAGCGGGGCGGTCGTCGCCAATGGCGTAGATGTACCGGCCGGTAGTGGTTCGGCGTAGCAGCAGGCTTGCCAGCAGATAGATGGCTACGCAGATCGTGGCGCCCACGGAAATGTCGAAGAGGCGGCCGTAGGCGAGGTAGTCGAAGCCGTCCGGCACGCCGCCCACTGGTGCCAGCGTGTAGAGCAACGCCGCGCCCTGAAGGATGGCGCCCATCCCGAGCGTCACGATGAGGGGATGCACGCGCAACACGACGATGCCGAGACCGTTGATGATGCCGATGACGAGGCCGAGCAGAATGACGCCGGCGCAAACGGGAATGACCAGGTCGCCGTTGCTGTTGATCAACCCCGAGGTCAGCACGGATAGCAGGCTGATCATCGAACCTACGGAAAGATCGATGCCACCGGTCAGCACGGCGAGCGTCTGCCCGAGCGAAACCAGCGCTAGGTCGGTCGACTGCTCATAGATGTTGAGAATGTTCCGGGTCGTGCCGAAGCGGTTGGTAACGGTGCATCCCAGGATGCCGATGGCCAGGATAAGGATGATAACGATGCCAAGGCGGATGACCTGCTCGGGCACCCTGCGGCGCGTCTGCGATTTGGTGTCCGGCAGGGCGGTGGCGCTCATGGCTCGGGTTCCTCAGGCGGCCTGGCGGTCATGCGTTGCGAGGTCCATGACAGCTTCCTCGGTGATCATGCTCGTTTCAAGCAGGCCGGTGATGGCTCCCTCGCGCATGACGTATACCCGGTCCGACATGCCGACGACTTCCGGCAGCTCGGAACTGATCATGAGGATCGCGACGCCCTCCAGCGCAAGGCCGCGCATGATCCGGTAGATTTCGGTGCGTGCGCCCACGTCCACGCCGCGGGTCGGCTCGTCGAGGATGAGCACGCGACGGCAGGCGCGGGCCCAGCGGGCGATGAGGACCTTCTGCTGGTTGCCGCCCGACATAGTCGCAACCGGGGTTGCCGGGCCACGGCAGGCGATCTGGTAGGAGCCGATGTCGCGCTCCGCGAGCTGCCGCTCGCGCTCATTGTCTAAGAAGGGGCCGTTGCTGACGGTGCCGAGGCTCGCCGCCGTGATGTTCGCGCCGACGGTCTGCAGCATCGCGAGCCCCTGGCCCTTGCGGTCTTCTGTCACGAAGCCGATGCCGAGGCCGATGGCGCGCTCCGGGCTCATGGAGCGAAAGGTTTGACCGGCGATGGTGACGGAGCCCGCTTCCATCGGCAGACCACCGAAGATTGCCATGGCGAGCTCCGAGCGCCCCGAGCCCACCATGCCGGCGAGGCCTGTGATGATGCCCGACCGCAGCTCGATGCTGCATCCGCGCACGCGGGCGCCCATGCGGATGTCCTTGGCCGTTAGGACGACTTCCGACGCCTCCGGCGGCCGCTCATGCGGCGGGAAGAGGTGGCTGAGATCACGGCCCACCATCAGCGTAATCAGTTCATCGCGCGTGACGCTGCCGACGGACCGCGTAGCAATCCAGCGGCCATCCTTGATGACGGTGAGACGGTCGCAAAGGTTGAAGATTTCTTCGAGACGATGGGAGATGTACACGATCGCGACGCCATCATCGCGAAGCTTCCGCAGTCGCTCGAACAGCAGTTCCACCTCGCGGCCGGCAATGACCGCCGTCGGCTCATCGAGGATGAGCACCTTTGGAGTTTCAATCATCGCCTTCGCAATCTCGACCATCTGCTGATCAGCGACTGTCAGCCCGCCGACAGGCTGGCGCACGTCCAGCGTCACGCCGAGGCGCGTGAGAATCTCGGCTGCGCGCTGTTCGGCAAGGCGATGATCGATCATGCCGAACCGGTTGCGCGGCATACGACCGAGAAAGACGTTCTCCGCAACCGACATATGCGGAAACAGCACGAATTCCTGGTAGATGACGTGGATACCAGCGGCTTTGGCCTGCGCTGGTCCTTGCCAATGCACCGGGCGGCCATCAAGGCTGATCTCGCCGCTATCGGCTGCCTGGACACCGGCAATGATCTTGGTCAGCGTTGATTTGCCCGCACCGTTCTCGCCAACGAGCGCGTGGATCTCACCTGCGCGCACCTCGAGATCGACCCCGGCGAGCGCCTGCACGCCGGGAAACGATTTCTGGATGCCGGTTACCGCGAGCATGCCGGCCGCCGCCTTCAGCTCGGATACTGGATATGCGCCGTAGTAGGATCGTAATCCGGCCCGAGGTCGTTGCTGATCAGATAGTTGGAGGGCTTGTTCGGCAGCGCCAGCGAAGCGAAAGGCACGTCGCCCTTAATCGAGGCCGTCTCATCCCCCTCCGTCACGGCGATCTGCGAATTGACCGTCGAGTTGAACGGAACGGCGGCGCCATTGAGGATGTTGAGCGCGATCTGGATGGCGGTGCGGTACTGCGCCGGCGGATCGCTGATCTCCAGCATCGGGATTTTGTATTTCAGAGCCAGCACGAGCGGCCCATTGACATCGGCCGTCGTGTGCATCGGGATCTCGCCGGTCTTGAAGCCCGCTTCCACGAAAGCTTCGATCGAGCCAGGCACCTGGAGGCCATGCGCCGACCAGACCGCATCGATCTTGCGGCCGTATTTGGCGATCACGGCCTGCATCACCTGCTTGCCTTTGACCGGACTCCAGTCGGAATACACCGTGTCAAGGATGTTGATGTTGGGATATTGGGCGAAAATCTCCTTCGCCGGACCCATGCGGTTCTCGCTCGGGCTGGAACCTGCCTGACCGCCGAGCAGAACGATATTGCCCTTGCCGTTCAGCTTCTCCACAATCCACTGCGCCCAGAGACGGCCCATCATTGGGTCTGATGCGTTGACGAACGTCACGAAGTGGTCGGAAGTGATGCGGCGATCCAGCATCAGTACCGGCGTGCCCTGGCGCATGACGCGGGAGACGACGGGATCAAGCGCCTTCTCGGTGTTGGCGCTCACGATCAGCAGGTCGACACCCTGGGATGCGAGGTCCTGAACGTCGGCGACCTGCTTTGCGTCATCATGTTGCGCATCGGTGATGATGAGGCGCTTGATGACGTCCTTATGATCCTGCGCGCCCTGCTTGAGTTCATCGAGCGCGACGACCCTCCAGCTGTCGCCGAGGCCCGCGTTGGAAAAGCCGATGATGTATGGTGGCGCCTTCTTGTACTGCGTGGTCGTTACGATGCGTGTCGTGAGGGCCGGATTGAACAGCTCGGTCCGCGGTGCGCCCTGGTAGCCGGGGAGCGTTGGGGTCGTGGCGGCCCGGGCCTTGGAAACTCCCGCATCGAGCAGCGCGGCGCCACCAAGCGCAACGGCTCCGGCCATTGTCATGCGGCGCCCAAGAGCGGGTGATTGAATGCGGTTCTTCATTAGTGCTCCCCTTTTGCCGGCCTTTGTGGCCGAAACTTATTTTTACCGGCGCTGAATGCCCCGCACCGCTCTGGTCAATCGGCAGCCTACAACGCGCCGGTGCTTTGGCCAGTCTCAAATTGTCCAGAATGAACATTTTGTATCTCGCCGCGAGGGTGCCGCGGACTTATCTTGTCGCCAACAAAGACGCGCTGCAGCAGTATTGTGCACTGCAAAATAATATGCGGGTCGAGGAGGATGAGTGCTCGAGCATTTTGTTTTTGATGGTTTGCCGATGCGCGTTGTCTTCGGCGATGGCACGCTGAGCGAGCTTCCCATCGAAGTGGAACGGCTTGGATGCCGGCGCGTGCTTGTTCTTTGCACGCCTGAGCAACGTGACCAGGCGGCCATGGTGAGCGAGCGTCTCGGCGCGCGCGCGGCCGGTATATTCGATCAGGCGACGATGCACACGCCCGTGACCGTGACTGAGGCCGCGCTTGCGGTGGTGCGGGAGCACGATGTGGACGGCGTCGTCTCCGTCGGAGGAGGCTCGACGACCGGGCTCGGCAAGGCCATCGCGTTGCGCACCGATTTGCCGCAGGTTGCCATCCCCACGACCTACGCCGGCTCGGAGATGACACCGATCCTCGGCGAAACGAAAGATGGTGAGAAGATCACCCAGCGCACCCGGAAGGTGCTCCCCGAGACAACGATCTACGATATATCGCTCACGCTCACCCTCCCGCCGTCGATCAGCGCGACCAGCGGAATGAACGCCATCGCGCACGCGGTCGAGGCGCTTTACGCTGAGGAGCGCAACCCGATCATCTCGCTGATGGCGGAAGCGGCCATCGGAGCGCTTGCGCGCGCCTTACCTGTCATCGTCGCCGATCCGCAGGATCGCGAGGCGCGGGGAGAGGCGCTGTACGGCGCCTGGCTTTGTGGCGTGGCGCTCGGTTCTGTCGGTATGGCTCTGCACCACAAGCTTTGCCATGTGCTCGGCGGCAGTTTCGACCTTCCACACGCGCCGACGCACACTGTCATTCTACCGCATGCCGTCGCCTACAATGCGCCGGGTGCGCCGGAAGCTATGGCGCGCGTCGCCCGCGCACTCGGCGCCGAAGACGCCGCCACCGGCCTATACGATCTTGCAGTGCGGCTGAATGCGCCGCTTTCTCTCAGCGCGATCGGAATGAAGGAGGCGGACCTGGAGCGTGCGGTCACTCTGGCCGCTGCGCGGCCCTACCCCAATCCGCGGCCGCTGGAGGCGGAGGCGCTGCGTCGCTTGCTGCAGAATGCATACATCGGCCGCCGCCCAGAGATGGAGGCCCTGTGATGGCTCCGATTACCCGCAACTTCACGGAAACCAACGCGACCGAGGCTGTGCTTCAGCGCAACGAGGGCTGCTCCGACGTGCGGCTGCGCGAGATCATGGCGGTGCTCATACCCCATCTGCACGCGGTGGTGCGGGAACTGCGCCTGACGCCGGAGGAATGGCTGCAGGCCATTCAGTTTCTTACCCGGACCGGACAGATCTGCAGCGACCGCCGGCAGGAGTTCATCCTGCTGTCCGATACGCTTGGCATATCCATGCTCGTCGACGCGATCAACAACCGCAAGATCGACGACGTGACGCCCTCAACCGTGCTTGGACCGTTCTACGTGAACGGCGCGCCGGCCCTGAGCATGGGGGAGAATATCGCCCTGCATGGCCGCGGTGAGCCGTTGTTTGTCAGCGGCACGCTATCCGATGAAACGGGGCGCCCACTGGAGGGGGCGGTGCTGGACGTATGGCAGACTTCCGAGGATGGCTTCTACGATACCCAGGACGACACGCAGCCGGACATGAACCTGCGCGGCGTCTTTCGCACGGGCGCCGACGGTCGCTTCTGGTTCCGTAGCATCGTGCCGGCCTCCTACCCCATTCCGAGCGACGGGCCGGTTGGCGACATGCTGAAGGCGTTAAATCGCCATCCCATGCGTCCAGCCCATATCCACTTCATTCTTCGCGCCATCGGATACGACACGCTGACCACGCATATTTTCATCGATGGCGACACATATCTCGACAGCGATGCCGTCTTCGGCGTGAAGGACGCGCTGATTAAGCCGCTCATGGCGGCGACCTCCGAGCAACAGGCCGAGCACGCTCTGCCCCAAGGTTGCAAGGCGCTGCATGTGGACTTTCGTCTTCAACCCGAGGCTTTGGCTCATGTCGCTGGCGCGCCCGCGAGTGAGCAGAAGGCAGGAGCCCACGCATGAGGAATTTCATGACCGCCGGCTGGATTGGCCTCGGCAAGATGGGCTTGCCGATGAGCAGCCACATCGCGGCCGCCGGTCATGCCTTGCATGTTTACGATCCCGCAAGCGAGGCCCAGTCGTTCGCGGCCGCGGCGGGAGCCAAGGTTGAGTCGGATGCGCGGGCTGTGGCGGCGGCGGCGCCCATCGTCTTTTCATCGATCCCGAACGACGCCGTTCTGTTGTCGCTGGTCATGGGGTCCTCCGGGCTGGCGGCCTGCATGAAACCGGGCTCGATCCTGGTCGATACGAGCACCGTCTCCCCGCGCGCCTCGGCCGAGGTTGCCGCTGCGCTCGCGACCGCCGGTGTGCTCTATCTGCGCGCCCCGGTCTCCGGCAGCACGTCGACCGCCGAGACTGGCAAGCTGACCGTCCTCGCATCCGGTGACGAGACCGCATACCGCGAAGTCGAGCCGCTGCTGAGCGCCTTCTCGGCCCGTCAGTTCTACGTTGGATCCGGCGAGGAGGCTCGATATCTCAAGCTTGCCATCAACATGCTGGTCGGCGCGACTTCGGCCCTGCTCGCGGAGGCGCTGACGTTCGGGCAGAAGGGCAACCTCTCGATCGATCAGATGCTCGAGGTAATTTGCGAAAGCGCGGTGGCATCGCCGTTGATCGCCTATAAGCGGCAGATGCTGTCAAAGCGCGATTTCTCGCCGGCCTTCACCGTGGAGCAGATGATCAAGGATTTCGATCTCGTGATCGACGCAGCGCGGGACGAGCAGGTACCTGTGTTTCTTGTAAGCCTCATCCGCCAGCAGTACGAAGCTGCCCGCGCTCAGGGGCGTGGGCACCAGGACTTCTTCGTGCTGCTGGAGCAGTACGAGGCGATGGCTGGATTCCAGCAGCGGCCGGCAGCGGAGTAGATCCATGGCATCGGCCAGATGAAGGATCTCGAGTTTCTTCGCGTCCTCGACTTCCTGCAGCAGTTGCGGCTGCCTTGGGCGCAGAAGTTCGTCGAGGCGGATAGCGACCTCGTCTGGCATCTTTTGCATCATCTCATGGCGAGTCACACGAAGGGCGATCTTGTGACGACCTCGAACCTGGCGCAGGCCGGCTACGCACCGTACACGACGTCGCTGCGAAAGATCGAGGAACTCATTGCGACGGGGCTCATTCTTCGGGTTCCGCGCAGCCGCACGGGCAAATCCTTCGCCCTGCAGCCAAGTCCGGAGCTGAAGAAGGATTTCGAGGCCTACTTGCTGGAGGTCAAGCGCATCGTTGCGCAGACGCTCGGCAGCAGGGAGCCGGGCGAGGCCAGCGACGACTACTACTTCGGTGCGTCCGCCGCTGGGAGCCTCGCCTGGCCATCCGGCGCGCAGCGGCAAAACCAGGCAAAACGTTTTGACCTGCGGTTTTTGCTCGCCGATGATAACTACTTCGTCGCCATGCAGAACATGTGGGCGGATTTGCGAACCAGCTTTGGTTCGCGCCGGGACTTCACGCTTGCGCGGCTGCCGCAGCTTTATCAACTGACGCTCGAAAATGCGACGCGCGAGGTATCGCAATACGATGTCGTCGCCATCAACATCCCTTGGATGGGGGAGTTCGCCAGCAAAGGCTATATCCGGCCTATAGGCGACGTGGTGCGCGCGGCGGGGCTCGACCCTACAGAGTTCCACGCCGATTTCTGGGCGACCGGCCAATGGCATGGCACGCAGTATGGCGTGCCGATCTACTGCACGATTGAGACCCTCGCCGTGCGGCGCGATCTGCTACAGGAGGCTGCGCTTCCGTTCCCGACTACGTTCGAGCAGGTGCTTTCGGTCGGCCGGTCGCTGCACGCACCGGCCCATGGCCGCTACGGCATCACCTGGAACGCCGCGCGCGGCATGCCGATCGCCGCGAGCTTCCTGTTTCTGCTGGGCGACTGCGGCAGCTTCCTGCTGGACCGCTCGGCCGCTTGCGCCAAGGGCCAGACGCGACCTGTCATCGACATGGCGGCAGGATTGCGCGTCCTCGACTACATGCACCAGCTTATCGAGATTTCGCCGCCGGGGGTGACCGAGTTCGATTGGGAGACGAGCCTCGACACCTTCCTCACCGGCCATGCAGCGATGACATATTGCTGGAGCATGCGGGCCGCGCGCTTCGAATACGACACGCGGTCGAAGGTCAGCCGCAAGGTCGAGTATTTGCCGCATCCGGCCGGTCCCCACGGCCGCGTCACCGCCCCCATCGGCGGCTTCGTGCTCTGCGTGCCAGCCAATCTTCCGGAGGAGCGGATGCGCCTTGCGGTGGATGCCATTGCCTGGATCACGTCGCCCGATACTGTCCGCGATCATCTAAAAAGCGGGCTGCCCGTTCGGCCGCGGTTCAGCGTGATCTCAGATCCTGAAGTCATGCGAAGTTCGCCGATCGTGAATTTCGTCGAGCGCGTGGCGCGGCGGGATCTTCTGGACAGCTGGCAGCGGCCGCCGATCCCTGAGTACGTAGCGGTGGAAAACGTCTTAGGCGACGAGATCCATGACGCGCTGACGGGGCGGACGAGCGATCGCGGTGCATTAGTTGCGGCGCAACAGCGGATCGACGCGCTCTTTCGGCGCAAGGAAGCCAGGGTCGCCTGAGCATTGAGCGTGTCTTCTACGGGTGCGACGCAAGGACTAGGAGGAGAAAAGATGAAACCGGTCAAAGTAGCGCTGGTCGGCCTGGGTTGGTGGGGGCAGAAGATCGCCGTCACGCTGAACGGCAATTCCGCGATCCAGGTTGCTCGCGCAGTCGAGATCAACCCTGAGGCGGCTGCGAGCTTCCACGCCAAGCACGGCATCCCGGTGGCCGACAGCCTGAACGACGCGCTAGCGGATCCGGCGATCGACGCGGTGTTGCTCGTCACGCCGCACTCGCTGCACGAGGAGCAGATCGCGGCGGTCGTGCGGGCCGGCAAGCATGTGTTTTGCGAAAAGCCGCTGGCGCTCACGCGCGCCGGGGCCGAGCGATCCGTCGCCCTCTGCCGCGACGCAGGTGTCGTTCTTGGCATGGGTCATGAGCGCCGTTTCGAGCCGCCGGTCGCTGAGATGCTGGCCATGGCCGCCGAGGGAAGGCTCGGGCGGCTCCTGCAGATCGAGGCCAATTTCAGCCACGATAAGTTCCTCGCCCTCGATCGCGCGAACTGGCGTCTCAAGCCGGAGCAGGCGCCTGCTGGCGGCATGACGGCGACGGGTATTCATCTTACGGATCTGGCTGTGAAGCTGATGGGTCCGGCTCGGGATGTTACTGTAAGTTGCGAGCGTCTGGCATCGGATTTGCCCTCGGGGGACACGATGAGCGCGTTTATCCGCTTTGCTTCGGGCGGGACCGCCTATATCTCCGCGACGCTCGCGACGCCCTTTTTCTCGCGTTTCGCGGTCTTCGGCACGGAGGGCTGGATCGATGTGCGGGACCGCGCCCATGTCGAGGCGCCGGATGGTTGGGTCGTCACCAAGGGCATGAAGGGGGCACCGATCACGGTGGAGGAAGTCGGCAAGGCCGAGCCTGTGGTCGCCAATTTTGAGGCCTTCGCTCATGCCGTTCGCGGCGTGACGCCCTACCCGATCACGGGCGAGGAGATGGTCAACAACATCGCCCTGCTAGAGGCGATCGTGAGCGGAGCGACGTCCGGCCGCACCGAAACGCTGCAGGGTTTGGAAAGGAACGCGGCATGAAAGCGCTCGTCTTCGAGAAGCCCGACCAGCCGGTGGTGCGCGAGGTCGATATGCCGCGTATCACGGAGAACGAGGTTCTGGTGCGGCTACGGACCGTCGGCATCTGCCATTCGGATTACGAGTTGCTCGGCGGGCGCTACATCATTCCGATCAGCTACCCGGTGACGCCGGGCCATGAGTGGTGCGGCGAGATCGTCGAGGTCGGGCGCAATGTGAGGGGCTTCGCGGTCGGTGAGCGCGTCGTCGGGGAATGCGTGGTCCGCCTTCCGGATCGCGTTCACCATTTCGGCTTCTCGCTGGATGGCGCGGATCGCGAGTTCTTCGTGGTGCGGCCCGAATGGCTGCACAAGCTGCCGGATGCGATCGATGACGGCACCGCTTCGCTCATCGAGCCCTTCACCTGTGGCTTCTATGCCGTACGCCGCTCCGGCGGCACCGATGCGAGCGAGACTGTCGTCGTCTCCGGCGGCGGCACGATCGGGCTCGTTTCCGCAGCCGCGGCCATTGGCATGGGTGCGCGCGTCATCGTCATCGATCCGATCCTTCACCGGCGCGAGGCCGCACTGAAGCTGGGCGCGGCCGAGGTCATCGACCCCCGCGCCGGCGGCACGGTCGAGACCGTCATGCAGATGACCGGCGGCCGCGGCGCCGATCTCGTCGTCGAGGCTTCGGGCCACGACGCCTCGCTCGGCATCGTCTTTGATCTCGTGCGCGAGGAGGGGCGGATCTCGATGGTCGGGATCAACATCGGGCGGGATGTGTCCTCGCATCTCGGCAATATCCAGATGCGGAACCTGACGGTGCGGGGCTGCATCGGGTCGCCCGGCGTCTGGCCCGATGCGATCAGGTTCCTCGAGCGCACGCAACTCGATCTTTCGCCGATCCGGACACATGAATTCCCGCTTGCGCAGAGCGTGGAAGCCTTTGCGCTCGGCTCGCAGGCG
Source organism: Acidisoma sp. (assembly GCF_965199065.1). Taxonomy (NCBI): domain Bacteria; kingdom Pseudomonadati; phylum Pseudomonadota; class Alphaproteobacteria; order Acetobacterales; family Acidocellaceae; genus Acidisoma; species Acidisoma sp. The sequence continues at coordinate 1,825,115 of NZ_CBDAQN010000003.1, forward strand.
GACAAATGCATCAAGGTCACGCTGCTCAACAGCTGAAGCGGGCTTCAGAACAGGAGAAAGCGGCATGGGACGGTTATCGGGCCGCGTCATCGTTGTTACCGGCGGCGCATCGGGCTTGGGCGAGGGCATCGTGCGGCGGGCGGCGCAGGAGGGCGGCACGCTCGTCGTCGCCGACCTCAACGGTGAGAAGGCGGAGGCCGTGGCGGCATCGTTGCGCGACGCAGGCCACGAGGCGATAGGCTTTGCCGTCGACGTGGCCGAGCGGGCGCAGGTGCGGGCCATGGTGGCTGCAGTGTCAGCAAGCTTCGGCGGCATCGACGTCTTGTTCAACAATGCGGGTTTCAACAAGCCCGTGCCGTTCCTGGATGTCGACGAAGCGAATTTCAACAGTATCATGCGGGTCAACGCGCTCGGCGTGATGATCGGCATGCAGGAGGCTGGCCGCCACATGAAGGAGCATGGCCGTGGCGGCAAGATCGTCAACACGGCGTCGATCGCCGGGCGCCAGGGCTACGCGGAGTTCGCTCCGTACTGCGCTAGCAAGGCCGCGGTGATCTCACTGACGCAGGCCGCGGCGCGAGAGTTTGCGCCCCACAAGATCACCGTCAACGGCATCGCGCCAGGCGTCGTCGTCACGCCTCTCTGGGAAGGGCTCGAGCGCGACATGATCGAGAAGGGCACAATCAAGGAAATGGGCGAGTTCATCAACTCGTTCTCTGCTGGCATCCTGATGGGGCGCCCAGCGACCCCCGCCGACCTCGCGGGTATCTGCACCTTCCTCGCCTCGGCCGATTCAGACTACATGACCGGGCAGATCATCATGTGCGACGGCGGCATGATACTTGTTTGACACGCAACATCCAGGAACACAGCGAATGAGCAACTCCGCGTTGATCGCCGGCGTCAGCGGCATCGTCGGCAACAATCTGGCGCGTCGCCTGGTGGCGGAGGGCTGGGAGGTGTTCGGACTTGCGCGGCGCCCTGGCGAGATAGAGGGCGTCAAGCCGGTGGTGGGAGACTTACTCGACCCCGCATCCCTCAAGGCGGCGCTGGCCGAGTTGCGGCCCACCCATATTTACATCACGACCTGGATGCGCCAGCCGACCGAGGCGGAAAACATCCGCGTGAACGCCGGAATGGTGCGCAATCTGCTGGACGTGGTCGGGCCGGCGGGCGGCGTCGAATGCGTCTCGTTGGTTACCGGGTTGAAGCACTACCTCGGCCCGTTCGAGGCGTACGGCAAGGGCAAGCTGCCCGAGACGCCGTTCCGCGAGGAACAGGGCCGGCTCGATATCGACAACTTCTACTACGCCCAGGAGGATGAGGTGTTCGCGGCAGCGGAGCGCCATGGCTTCGGCTGGACGGTACAGCGGCCGCACACCATCATCGGCTATGCGATCGGCAACGCCATGAACATGGGTATGACGCTCGCGACGTACGGGACGATCTGCCGCGAGACCGGGCGCCCCTTTACCTTCCCGGGATCTGAGGTCCAGTGGAACAGCCTCACGGACATGACGGATGCGCGGCAGTTGGCGCGGCATCTGTTGTGGGCAAGCACGACGCCTGCGGCTCGCAACCAGGCATTCAACGTCGTCAACGGGGACGTGTTCCGCTGGAAGTGGATGTGGGCGCGACTTGCCGCGCATTTCGGCGTCGAGCCTGTGCCGCCGCCGCCTGGTGGCCTGCCGTTGGAAACCCAACTCGCCGACGCTCGCCCGATTTGGGCAGACATTGCCGCGCGGCATGGCCTTGCGGAGCCCGATCTAGATGTGCTGGCGTCTCCGTGGCACACTGATGCAGATCTCGGCCGGCCGATTGAGGTTCTGACGGATATGTCCAAGAGCCGCCGTCTGGGGTTCCTTGACTACCAGTCGACAGAGGACTCCTTCCTCGACCTGTTCGCTGAACTGCGGCATCGGAAAATCATTCCATAGGCTCTACCGACACGCCGTCAGTCGTTGGCCAAGCAGTCTAGCTGGGCGACAACCGACGGCGCTTCGCGTTGGGGTTAGCGTCGCAAACGCTACTCTACCGCTCGTGTGCGCTGTGGGCCATGGCTTGATAGGATCATGTTTATCCGTTCTCGTGCAGAGGCGAGAGCATCCGCATCGGTCTTGGCCTTGGTCAGAGCGGAATGGATTTCCTCACCTAGCACCGTTTCGATGAGGCGATAGTGCGGCACGGGTGGACGCTGCCACGTTTGCAGCAAGTTCCGTCGCGCCAGATCGTTGACGAAATGCACGATGGGCGAGCTTGCCGCGATTTCCGGATCGGCGCTCATGCTGAAGCGCGGCAGCACCGGGAAGCCGGTCTTGATGTGCATCTGAATCGCCTCGGGCGAGGTCATCCAGCGAATGGCCTCGAAGGCAAGTTGCACGCGATCTTCATCGAGGTTAGCCGGCACCGCGAGCAGGAAGCCGCCCAGGGGTGAGACGTTGTCGCCCCCGGGTCCGGCAGGCTGGGGCAGGTATTGCACGCGCCGCTTCACCCTCGACCGAAGATCGGATTCGAGCCGCGCCGCACGCATCGACCAGCAGTAGATCATGGCGGCGCCCCCCGCCATGAACACGTCCAGGGCCGTGTCCCAGTTCATGTCGAGAACGTCGGGCGGCGAGATCTTCACCAGCTCATGCAGATAGGCCAATGCCTGTCGTCCGCGGTCGCTGTCCACGGTTACCCGGATGTTCGCGTAGTCGAGGCCGTCGAGAGACCACGTCGCCCGCTCACGCGGCAGGTCCAGCACCGCCCCGCCGCAGCACCCCAGCAGGAAGGCGAAGCTGGAGGCGAGCGCCATCCCGCGCTGGCCGTTCCACACGATCCCGTAGCGGCCGCGTTCCGGCGCGTGGAAGGACCGGCCCGCCTTCAGCACATCGGCGAAGGTGCGCGGCAGGCCCAGGCCGCTTTCCTGGAACAGGTCCCGCCGAACCGCCAGTAGCTCGATCGACGAGAAGATCGGAACGGCCTCCTGGTGGCCGCGCCATCTCCCCGTCGCCCAGACCCTGGGATCGAAATCCAGTGAATCGATGCCCGCACGATAGATGTAGTTCTCCGCGCGCCGGATGCAGCCGCGCTCGACAGCCTCGCCCAGCCAGGGGATGTTGAGCATGATGACGTCGTAGGCCGAGACACGCCGTTGAGCGTTCTCGATGATGCGGTCGTAGAGATCGGGCAGCGGCAGCAAGTCGAAGTCGCGGCGGGAGCCGAGGTTATTGCGATAGTCCGCCCACAGGTTCTGGATGGATGCACAATAGGTATCAGCATGCACCAGGAAGCGGAGATTGCCGCCATGCTGGAGCTGCCGCCTGAGGAGCGCGGGCGGCGGAGAAAGCTGCGCCTCCAGACGCGACCCGCCGAAGTAGTAATCGTCTTCGACCTCGTTGCTCGGCCGCATGCCGACGGTCTGCGCCAGCAGGGATTTCGTCTGTCGCGCGTAGGAGAGGAAGGCCGCGAGCAAGGCGTCGCCCGGATGCAGGCTGAACGTCTTTCCCGTTCGCCCATGGGGTTTCCGCCGTATCAGGTCCTGCTGGATCATCGTCTCGATCCGGCGGGTCGCAGTCGTCGCCGGCACCCCGGCCGCCTGAGCGAGCTTCGAAATCGTCACAACCTCGCCCCGGAGTTGGCTGCGGACGAGATGCACGGCGATGTTCCAGACCGGGTCGGGATCGGCCATCGGGAAGAGCGCCTGATACGGCTGCCGCAAGCGTTCAAGATATTCGATGACACGCAGCAGTTCGTGATCGCGCATGTCCCGCCCTCTACACGTAATATCCCCAGATTGGGAATATTACGTGTAGACGGCTGGCTCGCCATGGAAGTCAATGTCGAGAACAAGCCGCGTCAAGCGGCTGTCTTGTGGGAGCAAACGGTGCATTCTGAAACAGGCGCATCTCACGCGGCCGTGACAAGGAACGGCGCGATTTGAGCGCGCAACGAATCCTGCTTCGCGATGCCATGGTCGTGACCATGGACGACGGCCTCGGCGACTTCGCGCGCGGCTCGGTCCTCATCGAAGGCGACCGCGTCGCGGCGGTCGGGCCTCACCTTGAAGTCGCCGACGTGGAGGTGATCGAGGCAAACGGCTTCATCCTGCTGCCCGGCCTCGTGAACGCCCATATGCACACGTGGCAGACCGCGTTGCGTGGAGCCGCCGCCAACTGGACGCTGCTCGAATATTTCCGCTGGATGCATGCCGGCTTGGCGACGCGCTTCCGCCCCGAGGACATCCATGTCGCGACCCTCGCCGGCGCGCTGAACCAGATCAACTGCGGCACCACCACCCTGGTCGACTGGTGCCACAACAACCCGACGCCCGCCCATACCGATGCGGCCGTGGCAGCGCTGCAGGAGGCCGGCATCCGCGCCGCATTCTTTCACGGCTCGCCAAAACCCGAACCTCGTCCTGGCGAGCGCCACTTCTCGGAAATCCCGCACCCGCGCGCCGAGATCGAACGGCTGCTGGCGGGTCCATTCGCCCAGCGCGACGGCAAGCTCAGCCTCGGCATGGCGATCCTCGGGCCACACTATTCCACGCTGGAGGTCAGCCTCGCGGACTTCCGGCTGTCGCGCGAACTGGGGCTCGTCGCCTCGATGCATCAAGGCGGCGGCCCAGCGCGGGCGCCCGAAGGCTGGGATGTGCTGGAGGCCGAGGGATTGGTCGGTCCGCTGGTCAATATCGTCCATGGCAACGACCTGCCGGATGACCGGCTTGCACGCTTTGTCGAGAAGGGCGTGAGCTTCTCGGTCGCGCCCGAGAACGAGATGGTCCAGGGCCACGGCCATCCGATCACCGGCCGGTTGCGCGCCCTAGGTGCCGCGCCATCGCTGGGCGTCGATCTGGAAAGCGTCGTCTCCGGCAGCATGGTGGCCGTTGCGCGGGCCGCGCTCTCGCACCAGCGCGCGCTCGACAACGCGGCCTCTCGTCGCGATCGCCAGCAGATCCCCGAGACCACCACGATCAATGTCCGGGAGGCGTTGAGTTGGATCACGCGGGACGGCGCGCGGATGCTCGGCCAGCAGGATCGCATCGGCACGCTCACGCCGGGCAAGCAGGCGGATCTCGTCATGCTGCGCCTCGATGATTTCGATCTCTGGCCGGTGCATGACCCGATCTCCACGATCGTCATGCAGTCGCATCCCGGCAACGTGGATTCCGTGATGATCGCCGGCCGCTGGCACAAACGCCACGGCCGCCTGCTCGGCGTCGACCTCGGGCCGATCCGCGCCAATCTCGCCGCCTCCGGACAGCGCATCCTGTCGGAACTCGGCTGGCCCGACGGACAAAGGAAAGCAACAGCGTGACGCTTGAAACGAGCCTTGTCTGGATCGGCCTCGGCAAACTTGGGCTGCCCATGGCCGCCCGCATCGCCAACGCCGGCCACGACATCGTCGGGCATGACCTCGATCCTGACCGGATCGATGTCGCGCGGGCGCGGCAGGTCGCCATCGCGGAGAACCCGGTGCAGGCGGTGCACGACGCGACCGCTGTGCTGACATCGCTCCCCGACGACCGCAGCTTCGAGGCGGCGCTCTGCGGCGAGGGCGGGCTCATCGCCGGCATGGAGAGCGGCGCGATCCTCGTCGACACCAGCACGGTCAGCCCGGAGGCGTCGGCGCGCGTCGCGATCGCCGCCGAGGCGCGGGGCATCGCCTACTTGCGAGCGCCGGTCTCGGGCAATCCGGTGCTTGCCGAGCGCGGCGAGTTGACGGTCCTCGCCTCCGGCCCTCGCGACGCGTTCGAGCGTCTGCGGCCGGCCCTCTTGGCGATCTCCAAGGCGCAGCACTATCTCGGCGAGGCGGAGCAGGCGCGTTACGCCAAGCTCTCGATCAACCTCATGATCGCAGTCTCGGCCGGCATGATGGCGGAGGCGATGGCGCTCGCGCGCCGGGGTGGGGTCGATGCCGGGCAGATGCTCGATCTGCTGGCGGACAGCGCAGTCGGCTCGCCAATGGTGAAGTACAAGACGCCGCCGCTGAAGGCCGGGGACTACACCTCGACCTTCTCGTGCCGCCAGATGGCCAAGGACCTCGATCTGATCCTTGATGCCGCCCGCGCGACGGACGTGCCGGCGCCGCTCGCCGCCCAGCAACGCGAAGCCTATTCCGCGCTCATCGCGAGCGGTGACGGCGAGGCCGATTTCATCGCCACCGTCCGCCATGCCGCGCGTCTCGCCGGATTTCGGGACGCGGACAGCCCGACAGGAGACGGCGCATGACCGCGACCGTGACCGAAACCGTGCTGGAGCAGTTGCGTCCGATCCTGGGTGACGCCGTCAGCGCGTCGCGTGGCGTGCGGGAGCAGTATAGCCGCAGCGAGTCTTACCGGCTTCCGTCGCTGCCCGATCTCGTGGCGCGTCCCACGACGACGGCGGAGGTGCAGGCGATCGTGCGGGCCTGCGCGGCGGCGAGCGTTCCGGTGGTGGCATTCGGTGCCGGCACCTCGCTCGAAGGCAACGCCGCCGCGATCATGGGCGGCCTCTGCCTCGATCTCAGCCGCATGGACCAGATCCTCGCGACCAATATCGCGGATATGGATGTGCGCGTGCAGCCGGGCATCCGCCGCAAGGCGCTCAACGCCCAGTTGCGGGACACCGGCCTGTTCTTCCCGATCGATCCCGGGGCCGACGCCTCGATCGGCGGCATGAGTTCGACCCGCGGTTCCGGCACCATGGCTGTGCGCTACGGCACCATGCGCGAAAACGTCCTGGCGCTCGAAATCGTTTTGCCGGACGGCCGCGCCATCCGCACCAGCAGCCGCGCGCGTAAATCGGCGGCGGGCTACGACCTCACCCGCCTCTTCGTCGGTGCCGAGGGAACGCTCGGCATCATCACCGAGGTCACGCTCCGCCTGCATCCGCAGCCCGAGGCGATCGCCGCCGCCGTCTGTTCGTTCCCGAGCCTTGGCGCGGCGGTGGAGGCCGCGGGCTCCGTAATGCAGTCGGCAATCCCAGTGGCGCGCATCGAGCTTCTGGACGAGGTCATGATGCGCGGCGTTAACCGCCATTCGGGCCTCAACTACCCCGAGGCGCCGACGCTCTTCATCGAATTCCACGGCTCGCCGGCGGGCGTCGCCGAGCAGGCCGAGGTGGTGGAGGGGCTCGCCCACGAGACCGGCGGCGCCGACCTGCAATGGGCGACCGAGCCCGAGGCGCGCAGCCGTCTCTGGCACGCACGCGACAACACGCTCTACGCGGGGCGCGCGCTGCGGCCGGGCTGCGAGGCCATCATCACCGACATCTGCGTGCCCATCTCGGCTTTGGCGGAGTGCCTTGAAGCGACCAAGCGGGATGCCGACGAGTCCGGCCTGCTCGCGCCGATAGTGGGCCATGTCGGCGACGGCAATTTCCACATGCTGATCCTGATCGATCCCGCCGATGCGGATGAGATTGAGCGTGCCCGCGCCTTCCATGCCCGCATGGTGCGGCGCGCGATCGGCCTCGACGGCACCTGCACCGGCGAGCACGGTATCGGCACCGGCAAGATGGTCTACCTGGAAGAGGAACTCGGCGAGGCGGTCGATGTCATGCGCCTCATCAAGCAGGCCATCGATCCGAACGGGATCATGAACCCCGGCAAGATCTTCACGCCGGCGGTGAGCGGCGGCGCATGACGGATACGCTGGAGCGCCCGGCCCAGGCGGCGGTGGGCGCTCCGCCGCCGCTGCTCGAGCTGCGCGGCATCAGCAAGAGCTTCGTCGGCGTGAAGGCGCTGACCGACGTCGATCTCGCGATCTGGCCCGGCGAGGTCCACATGCTCCTCGGCGAGAACGGCGCCGGCAAATCGACCCTCATGAAGGTGCTGTGCGGCGCGGTGCGGCCCGATGACGGTCGCTTCCTGCACCATGGCGAGCCGGTGACGATTGCCTCGCCATCGGATGCACGGCGGCTCGGCATCGCCGTCATTTTCCAGGAATTCTCGCTCGTTCCCTACCTCGACATCGCGCACAACATCTTTTTCGGCCGCGCCTTCCCGGGCCGCGTTCCCGGCACGCTCGACCGCCGCCGTCTCTACGAGGAGGCGCGGCGTGTCCTCGACATGATCGGCTTCAAGATCGATCCCCGGCTGAAGGTGCATCAGCTCGGCGTCGCCCAGCAGCAGATGGTGGAGATCGCGAAGGCGCTCTCGCAGAACGCCCGCATCCTGGTGATGGACGAGCCGACCGCCGCCCTCTCGGAACGCGAATCCGACCAGTTGTTCGCGATGATCCAGCGGCTGAAGGCCGACAACGTCGCCATCATCTACATCTCCCACCGCATGGCCGAGGTCTTCGCGCTCGGCGACCGCATCACCGTTTTGCGGGACGGCCAACGCATCCGCACGCTCCTGCCTGCCGAGGCGACGCCCGACGAACTCGTCCGCCTCATGGTCGGCCGCTCGGTGAACATGACCTATCCGCGGCACTTCCGGGCGGCCGGCGCCACCATCCTCGAGGTGCGCGGCGTCTCTGCGGAAACGGGTATTGCCGACATCTCCCTCGACGTGAAGGAAGGCGAGATCGTCGGCCTCTGCGGGCTTGTCGGCTCCGGTCGCAGCGAGGTCGCGCGCGCCATCTTCGGCGCCGACCGGGTGACGAGCGGCGAGGTGAGGGTCTTCGGCCGCATCCGCCAAGGCGGGCCGGACGTCTCCACCCGGCTCGGCATGGCGCTCATCCCGGAGAGCCGCAAGACCGAGGGCCTCGCGCTCATCCAAAGCGTCGGCGACAACCTCGTTATCGCCGGTCTCAACCGGCTGTTCCCGAAGGGTCTGTTCTGGCCCAAGGCCGCGCGCCGCAAGGCCGAGGAAATCGTCGAGCGCCTGCGGATCGCGACCGCCTCCACCCTGCGGAGCGTGCGCACGCTGTCGGGCGGCAACCAGCAGAAGGTGGTCATCGGTAAATGGCTGCCGGCGGGCGCGCGGCTGTTCATCTTCGACGAGCCCACGCGCGGCATCGACATCGGCGCCAAGGCGCAGATTTTCGCCCTCATCGATGAACTCGTGCAGGCCGGCGCCGGCGTTCTCATGATCAGCTCCGAGCAGTCGGAGATCGTGCATGTCTGCGATCGCGCCTACGTCATGCGGGCGGGGCGCATTGCCGGGGAGCTGTCGCGCGCGGCACTGACGCCCGAGAACATCGTTCGCCTGGGCATGCACAAATGAGCGCCGCCGCCAGCCGTCGCCCTGGCCTCCTCGCGCGCGTGCCGGGCGTCGCGGTGATGCTCGTCGCGCTTATCGTTCTGTTCACGGTGACGAGCCCCGATTTCGCGACGCTTCCCAACCTCTCGAATGTGCTGGTGCAGTCGAGCGTCCTGCTGCTTCTTGCCCTGCCGATGACCTTCGTGATCATGACGGAGGGGCTGGATATATCCGTCGGCGCGGTGCTGACGCTCGGCACTTTGAGCGTGGCGGCGACGGCGCTTGCGACCGGCTCGATCGTGCTCGCGTTTCTGGCGGGTCTTGGAACGGGCCTCGCCTTCGGCCTGTTCAACGGCTGGCTCGTGGCCTACCTCGATCTGCCGCCGTTCGTGGCGACGCTCGGCACGTTCAGCATTGCGCAGGGGCTCGCCCTCGCGCTCAGCGGCGGTGAGAGCATCACCGGCATGCCGCCCGGCCTGCTCGCCATCTACTCCGGCACGATCCTGCACATCCCCGTGCCGATCATCATCATGGTCGTCGCCTATGCGTTGATGCACGGGCTGCTCTATCGAACCCCCTTCGGCACCTACGTCTTCGCGCTCGGCGGCAACCGGGAGGCGCTGGTGCTCGCCGGTATTCCCCGCCGCCTCATGCTGGGCGCGGTCTATGCGCTGGCCGGGCTCATGGCGGGCATCGGCGCGTTGCTGCTCACCGCGCGGCTGAATGCCGGGCATCCGACGGCCGGCATCGGCATGGAGTTCGACGCCATCGCCGCCGTCGCTGTCGGCGGCACCGCCTTCGAGCGCGGCAACGGCTGGCTGTTCGGCACGGTGCTCGGCGTGTTCGCCATCGGCGTTCTGCGCAACGGCATGGATCTGCTGGCGCTGCCGTCTTCGCTCGAAGTCTCATGCATCGGGCTGCTGGTGATCGCGGCGTTCCTCATCGAAGCGCTGAAGGGCGAACGGCCATGAGCGCCGTGCTGCGCCGGCCTCGCGTGCCGGAGGCGCTGCTGCACGCTCTGCCCCGCCTGCTCGCGCTGCTCATCCTGTGCGTGGCATTGAGCCTGCTCAGCGACGTGTTCCCCACCTGGGGCAACGCGATCAACGTGCTGCGCCAGACCAGCCTGCTGTTCATCAGCGCCTCCGGCCTGACATTCGTGGTGCTCACGGCGGGGCTGGACCTCTCGGTGGGTTCGACGATCGGCCTCGCCGCCTGTGTCGCCGGCACCGTCATCAAGGCGACCGGCGAGCCGCTGCTCGGCGTCCTCTGCGGCATCGGCGTGGGCGCGGCGGCGGGGCTGCTCAACGGGCTCATGGTGGCGATGCTGCGCATCCCCTCCTTCATCGCGACCTACGGCATGCTCTGGGTGTTGCAGGGGCTCGCCTACTTCTACATGGCGGGGCAGGCCGTGTTCGGCTTCCCGCACGGCTTCCGTCAGCTCGGGCGCGGGCTCTTCATCGGCATCCCCATTCCGATCTTTGTCATGGCGGCGGTTCTGGCGCTCGGCAGCCTCATCCTCAGGCGGACGACGATCGGCCAGCAGATCTATGCCATCGGCGGCAATCCTGTCTCGGCGCGTCTCTCGGGCGTACCGGTGCGACGCCGCCTGCTGCTGGTCTATGTGCTGAGCGGCACGATGGCGGGTCTCGCCTCACTGGTGTTCCTGGCGCAGCTCAACTCGGCTCAGGCCGACATCGGCAGCACGCTGACCTTGCCGGCCATCGCTGCCGTGCTGGTCGGAGGCACCTCACTGTTCGGCGGCGTCGGCAGCCTGTCCGGCACCTTCATCGGCGCGCTGCTACTGACCGTGGTGCTCAACGGCATGAACCTGCTGGACGTGGACGCCGCGTGGCAGCCGCTTGCCACAGGCTGCATCATTCTGGCGGCGGTTTATCTCGATACCCGCGCGAGCCGATCCCGCCGGGGATAATCAAAAACAGGGAGAAAAACGAATGGCATTTCTGAACCGCATGGTGGCGACCGCGCTCACGCTGTCGCTCTGTGCCTGGCAGCCCTTGGCGGCGCATGCGGATGCCGAGACCATCGCGCTGCTGACCAAGAATCAGACCAACCCCTTCTTCGCCGCCGAGCGTCTCGGCGCCGAAAAGGCCGCGCAGGAGATGGGCGTCAAGCTCATCAAGTTCATCCCGACGCAGCCCGACAGCATCCCCGAGCAGATGAGCGAGATCGACGACGTGATCCAGCGCAAGCCGAGCGCGATCGTCATGGTCCCCGTCGACTACAAGGCGATGGTTCCGGGCATCGAGCGCATCAACGCGGCCGGGATTCCGCTCGTCAACGTCACCGACCGCAGTGCCGGGGGCAAGTTCGTTTCGTTCGTTGGCGCCAACGACTACAACATCGCCAAGGCGACCGGCCTCGAGCTGCTCAAGGCCATGGGCGGGAAGGGGACGGTGATTATCCTCGAAGGCGTGCCGGGCGCGTTGACCAGCATGGACCGCCTGCGCGGCTTCAAGGATGCGATCAAGGCCTATCCGAAGGTTCGGCTCGTCGCGTCGCAGCCGGCCAATTATCAGCGCCTGCAGGCGATGCAGGTGATGGACAACCTGCTTCAGGCGCATCCGAACGTCGACGGCATCATGGCGTCCAACGATGCGATGGCGACCGGCGCGCTCGACGCCCTGGACGATGCAGGCCATCAGGCATTGGTCGTCGGCATCAACGGCACGCCGGAGGCGATCGACGCCATCAAGTCAGGGAAGATGCTGGCCTCGGGCGACTATGACGGGTTTCTGCAGGGCTGCGTCGGCACGATGATCGCCATCCGCGCGGTGCGCCATGAGCCGGTGCCGTCGCTTGTCACCGCAAAGGCCGTGGTGATCGACAAGGCGAACGTCGCGAGCTACTCGACGCCGCCCGCACAGCGCAGCTGCCCGGCCTGGAGCGAAGTGTCTCAGTAGCCGCTGCGCAGTTGCCCATGAAAGGTGAAATGACCATGACTTATTCGATTGAGTGCGTAATTGAGTGTTCCAACCATCTCGGTGAGGGGCCAATTTGGGACGTCGAGGAGGGTCGGCTGTACTGGGTCGATGGGACGGGCCGTCGTGTCGGAAAGCCATCCATCTGGCGGTATGATCCTCGCAACGGCGCGATCCAGAACTGGAGCCTTGATCGTGACGTAGGAGCGATGGCGCTCACGCGCGAAGGCAATGCTGTTTTGGCTCTGGATGATGGCTTCTATTTCTTTGACTTCGATAGCGGTCGGCTCGACTTGATCGGGCTTGTCGATGAGGAGCAGCCACGCACTCGCCTCAACGACGGAAAGTGCGACCGGCGCGGGCGCTTCTTTGCCGGCGGCATGGACGATAAGGAAGAGTTGAAAATCTGTGGGTTGTGGAGGCTTGATCCAGATCTGGCGATTGCCAAGGTCGACGGTGGAGTCATCTGCTCGAACGGACCGTGCTGGAGCCCCGATGACAAGACCTTCTATTTTGCCGACACGTTCCAGCAGGAGATTTGGGCCTACGATTACGATCTTGAAAACGGCGTGCCATCCTCGCGGCGCTTGTTCGCGTCCACGAAAGACGATCTCGGAGTCGCCGACGGCTCAACCGTCGATGCGGAAGGCTACCTCTGGAACGCCCAGTTGATCGCAGGCGACCTCATTCGATACGCCCCGGATGGCAGCATTGATCGAAAGATTTCGATGCCCGTCAAAAACATCACCAGCGTGACGTTCGGCGGTCCCAACCTCGACGAGATCTTCGTCACGTCGATGGCGCGGGTGAAGCACCCTGCAGTTCATGATCATTTCGCGGTCGAGGTAAAGCCTCAGTTTGGAGCGGGCCATCTTTTTTGCATCAGGGGCCTTGGTATCAGAGGGCTACCGGAGCCCCGATTCCACGGTAGCCGCTAGTTCACAACCTGGACCTTCTGGAAGAAGATGAGGCTATCGCGCCTGATCGAGGAGGTCTCGAATCGGCCTTGACAACCGCGTCCTGCGGAAGTCAGCTAGTGGCAACAGAGGTAAACGTTTACCTCCCAGGGTGGGAAAGCTGCGATGGCCGGACAAGCGCTCATGCGCACGCGCCGAACGCGGGAGATGGGCATGCTTCCCTCGGCGTCCTCCGAGCGTCCCGTCGGAATCGAGGCTGTGGCTCAGCGCGCCGGAGTTTCGACCGCGACAGTTTCCAGAGTGCTCAACGGAATAAAATTGAAGGCCAATGGGGAGACGGAGGCGCGCGTGCGGGCCGCGGCGGACGAGTTGGACTATCGGCCCGCCCATGCAGGTCGTGCGCTGCGCACGCGGCAAACCAAGCTGGTGGCGCTGCTCATCCCCGATATATCCAACGCCTTCTACTCGGCGATCGCGCGGTCGATCGAGAGCTCGTTGCGGGTTACGGATCATACGATGATCCTCTGCAACACCGGTGAGGATCCGGACCTGCAGGACTTTTATCTCGACGAAATGCAAGCGTATCACGTGCGCGGAGTGGCTCTGCTCGGAGCCGTCGACAGCGCAGGGCTGCAGCGGGCTCTGTTGAAGGGCCTGCCGATCGCCTTCGTCAACCGAAAGCCACCGCGGGGCGGCGGGGTCTTCGTCGGGATCGACAACCATGCCGCCGGCCGCGCAGCTGCCGAGCATTTCCTGTCTCAGGGATACGATCGGTGCGCGGTCATTCATGGGCCACTGTCTTCCTCGGCAAGCCGCGAGCGCTTCGAGGGTTTCATCTTGGCCATGACTGAGGCAGGGCGTTCACCGTTGCCCTCGCATATCGTTCCTGGGGGGCTGTCGATCGAGGGAGGCTATGCGGCGGCGAGCCAGCTTCTGGCAGCGGAGTTTTATCCTCGCGCGATTTTCTGCGCCAATGACCTCGTCGCCTACGGCCTCTTTCGCCGCTGCCGAGAGTTGAGGCTCGAGGTGCCGGGCGACATCGCCGTGCTCGGGTTCGACGACAATCCGCTCAACGACTGGGTCGCCCCGTGGCTGAGCACGGTGCATATTCCCTACAATGCTTTCGGGGCCGCGGTTACTGATGCTCTGGTCCGCATATGGGAAGGCCATCAGGCTCCTCATGCAGGCGAGCTGCTGCCGTTTTCGTTACGATTGCGTGGATCGGCGGAATAAAGTCTTAATTTCAATAACGCCGGATAAACGGCGTCCAAACATGGGGGAAACGATGAACATATTTGCTCGATTGACCGCGGCCTTGCTGATGGGAGGCGCAATGTTAGTCGGCGCCAACGGCATGGCGCAGGCCAAGCCTTACAAGGTGTATCTCAGCATGAGCTACATTGGAAATGACTGGCAGGCCGAGGCCGAAAATATGGTCAAAGCCATGGCGGCTTCGACCACGTTGAAGAACAAGGTTCGGCTCGACGTTCAGGTCGCCGGGCCGAACGCGCAGCGCCAGATCCAGCAGATCAACGCCATGGTGGAAGCTGGCGCTCAGGCAATTGTCGTCTATCCTATTTCGCCGACCGCGCTCGACCCGGTTATTCGCTCCGCTTGCGCCCGCCACGTCGTCGTCATCGCCTATGATGCGCAGGTCACCGAACCCTGTGCCTATGATGTTCACATAGACCAGACCGAGGCCGGCCGCGTGACGGGGCAATGGCTCGCCGATACATTGCATGGCAAAGGCAACATCGTCGTCATGGACGGCGTGCCCGGCACGTCCGTTGACACGGCGCGCACGGCCGCGGCGAAGGCGGTCTTTGCCAAATACCCGGGCATCCACATCATCGCCGAGGGCGTCGGCATGTGGAGCCAGGCCGTCGCCCGCACTGAGCTATCAAAGATCGTGGCGACGCATCCCTGGAGCAGCATTGACGGGCTGTGGATGCAGGTCGGCTGTCTGACCGCCACTTCGATGGAAAGCGAGGCCGGGATCAAGGACGCTGCGCTGAAGCCCTGCGCGGGCGAGGGGTCGAACGGGCATCGCATCGAGATGCTGCCGGAAGGCACCGCGGTTCAAGGCGGTCAGGGACCATACCGGCCAATGGGTCTGCCCAGCATCTCCTACGCGTCGCCCCCCTATTCCGGCGCGCTCGCCCTGAAGCTGGCGGTGGAAAAGCTGGATGGAGGAACGATGCCGCACAACATCGTCCTGCCTCTGCCCCTGGCGACGAACGCCACAGTCCATCTCTGCACAACCGGCACCTGGCAGGACATGCGGAGCGGCTGCAACGTGTTCCAGCCGGCTGTGATTACCAATCCCGGCTGGTTCGCCGCCATCTTTTCGAAGGACACCCCGGAAGTGGGCTTGCAGGCCGCGCTGCACGGCACGCCGGAACAGTGACGTGAAGCGGGTAGAGACGAGACCAGGATGACCATGACCGGCGAGAAAGCGATATCGGTTACCAAGGCCCGCAAGGCATATGGGCCGACCGTCGCTCTGGCGGAAGCGACCTTCGCCGCTGCGGCCGGCACCGTCCACGCCCTCCTGGGCGAGAACGGCGCCGGCAAGTCGACCATGGTCAAGATGCTGAGCGGACTCGTCCGGCCGGATAGCGGCCAGATTGTGGTTTTCGGGCGAGAGGTGAAGTTCGACAGCCCGCGCGATGCACATAACGCGGGCCTGCAAACGGCGTTTCAGGAACTTACGCAAATCCCCAACCTTACGGTCTGGGAAAACATGCTGTTGCCCTATCAGCCGACGGCCATGGGCGGCCTTCTGAGACGTCGGGCGGGGCAGGCGCAGGTTGCCGCTCATTTGGAGAGCCTCGGGCTCGGCTCGATTTCGCCACGCGACGAGATCCGCAAGCTCGATCTCAGCGTCAGGCAGAAGATCGAAATTGCGCGTGCGATCTTGCGTAAGCCTAAGATCCTGCTTCTGGACGAGCCGACCTCCACCTTGTCGGGTAACGACATCACCTGGCTTGGCGACATCATCGCGCGACTAAAGGCGGAGAATACAACTGTCGTTTTCATTTCCCACCGTATGCCCGAGGTGCGGGATTTTTGCGACGAACTCACAATCCTGCGCAACGGCACGAGCGTCGGCACCTTCAACGTATCTCAAGTCAGCGATGAAGAGGTCATCGAGCGCATCATCGGCCGGTCGATCGCTGCGACCTTTCCGCCACGGCAGCTTGTTGACCCCGCGACACCCGCGGTGCTGGAGGCGAAGGCGCTTACGGCAGGCGAAATAAAAGAGGTGAGTTTTCAGCTGCGTGCGGGAGAGATCCTGGGCGTGGCCGGGCTGCAGGGCATGGGTCAACTCGATCTGTTCCGCGCGCTGTTTGGCGACATCGAGGTGAGGCGTGGCGAAATCCATGTCGACGGGCAGAAGGTGGAACTTCGGTCGCCGCGCGATGCCATCGACGCCCGCATCGGAATCAATCTGGTGCCGGAGGAGCGGAAGACAGAAGGTCTTTTCCTCAAGCTGGATGCCTGCGCCAATACCACGTTGCCCGTCATCGAGCGCTTTGTCCGGCATGGCCTCATCAACGTCGACGGCGAGCGAGCGTTAGTCGCGGCCGCGCTTGCGCGCGTTCAGGTCGACGCGCGCGCCCTCTATATGCCTGCGCGCTCCTTCAGCGGAGGCAATCAACAGAAGATCGTGCTTGCGCGCTGTGTCGTCGCGGGCAGCCGCATCCTGCTCCTGTTCGACCCCACGCGCGGCGTGGATGTCGGCACGAAGCACCAGATATACCGGCTGATCACCGATTTTGCGGCCGCCGGCGGCGCCGTGCTCATGTATTCCACCGAGATCGCCGAGGTGGTCGGCCTCAGCCATCGCGTCCTCGTCGCCTATAACGGCAGGGTCACCTGTGAACTGGCAGGCGACGACATTGCCGAAGCCGCCATCATGCGTGCGGCGCTCGGGCATGCGGATGAACCGGGCTCCGGTGGAGGCAAATTGCCATTGAAGATCGGAGCGCTGACGTGAGTGCGGCCACTGCCCCGATGGGCATGATGCCCGAGCTTGTGCGTAGGCGCGGGCTGCTCACGGCGGTGGTCGTCTTCATCGTCCTTCTCGTGGCCGTCAACCTGCTGTCTTCCGCGCCGATGGGCTATTTCGATGTCTCCTACATGTCGGCGGGCGGCGCGACGCTGGCACTGGCCGCGGTCGGGCAGACTTTGGTGATCCTTACCGGCGGTTTCGATCTCAGCGCCGGGGCGGTCATATCGCTCGTCAACGTGTTGCTGGCCAATCACATGGGCGCCACACCCGGCAACGAGGTGCTGTGGGCGGGGATCGGCGTCGGCGTCGGCGCGGGGATCGGCGCGTTCAACGGGATTTTCGTTGCGGCCCTGCGCCTGCAGCCCATCGTCGTCACGTTGGCGGTGATGTTCGTGGCGCAGGGGCTGACCCTGCTCGTCTCCGACAAGCCGGGCGGCACCGTGCCAAGCGACTTCACGAGCTTCTTCACGGGCAGTGCCATCCCTAACCTCCTGCCGGCGCCTTTGGTCGTGCTGGCGGTCGTGCTGATGATCTGGGGGCTGTTGAAACAGACGCGGTTCGGCACCGCGCTCTATGCGATCGGCAGCGACGCCGACGCTGCGCGGTTTATCGGCATCCGCGTCGGGCGCGTCACCTTTGTCACTTATGTGCTCGCTGGCGCCGCCTATGGCCTCGCGGGCGTGATGGTGACTGCCCAGACCAGCACCGGCGATCCTCTGGTCGGTGACCCGCTGCTGCTGCAGATATTCGCCGCCGTCGTCATCGGCGGCACGGTTCTCGGCGGCGGTCGCGGCGGCTGCGTCGGCTCCGTTTTCGGCGCCTATAGCCTCATGCTGATCGTCAACATCCTGCTCGTGCTCAATGTGCCCGCGTACTACAGCACGGTGGTCGAGGGGCTTATTCTCATCCTCGCGGCCTTTAGCGGCGCTGCCCATGGCGGTCTGCCGATCGCCCGCTGGCTTGCGGCGCCGCGTCTGCCGTCGCGCCGTCGCGCGGGCCAGTCGCGGGCGAAGGCCGTGGTGCTGACGCAGGCGGAGGCCGCCGCGCCGCCACGCGTAGCCTGGCGCGTGCGCCATGCAGAGGCCCTGCGTTACGCCATCCCCTCTTACCTTTGCTTTCTGATCGTTCTCGCCGTGACCGGGTGGATGTATGGCGGCATTGGTTTCCGCTATCTGGCAGCCCTGGCGGCGCTTTCTTCCTTCCTGATCGTGCTCGCTCTTGGACAGGGCGCCGTCATCCTGACAGGGGGCCTTGATCTCTCCGTGCCCTGGACCATCGGGCTCGCCGGTATTTTGGTGGCCGGCTTTGGCCAGGGAAATGCGGCCAGCGCCCTGTGGGCGGTTCCCCTGGTGCTGCTCATCGGCGCTGCAACCGGTTTTCTCAATGGTCTCGGCGTCGTTGTCTTCGGGTTGCCGCCCATCGTCGTGACCTTGGGCATGAACGGCATCCTACAGGGAGTTGCCTTGTTGTACAGCGGCGGGACGCCCTCCGGATTCGCGCCGCCCAGCATCCGCTGGGTGATGACCGGGCATCTCCTCGGTGTCGCGCCGGTTATCTGGCTGATCCTGGTCTTCATCGTCATGGCGAGCCTTCTGCTGACCCGCACCGCGTTCGGGCGACGCGTCTACGCAGTCGGCAACAGCCAGCGTGTTGCGCGTCTTGCCGGCGTCGATGTCGGGCGAACCATCGTCCTTGTATACATGTTGAGCGGCGTCTGCGCGGCGCTCGTCGGGATCATGCTGAGCGGCTTCAGTGGGCAGGCGAGCCTCGGCATGGGAGATGATTACCTGCTGCCCTCCATAGCCGTCGTCGTGGTCGGCGGCACGCTGATCACCGGCGGACGAGGAAACTATCTCGGCATGGTCGGCGGCGTCCTGTTGCTCACGGCGCTGCAGACATTGCTGGCCGGTACGACGACGCCACCGGCAATCCGGGAAATTCTTTATGGCGCCGTCGTTCTTGCGGCCGTGGTCGCATTGCGCGACCGCCTATCAAGTTGAGCCTCGGAGAATGAAGTGATGCAAAATCGCCAGGTCAACCCCGGCCTCCGGGTTCTCGTGACAGCGGGTGCGAGCGGCATTGGCCGCGCCATAACCGACGCCTTCGTCGAGGACGGTGCGCGCGTTCATGTGTGCGACATCAACGAGGCCGCGCTAGCGGAATGCCGCGCGACACTCGGCGTCACGACGAGTGTCGCTGATGTCTCGCGCGAGGATCAGGTAAAGCGGCTGGTCGATGATGCCGCTGCGGCTCTGGGCGGTCTCGACGTTCTAATCAACAATGCCGGGATCGCCGGCCCGACCGGCACGGTGGATGAAATCGCCACAAGCGCTTGGCGCGACACCATCGACATCAATCTAAACGGCCAGTTTTACTGCGCGCATTACGCCGTGCCGATGTTGCGCGCGGCTGGCGAGGCGGCGATCGTCAATCTGTCATCGGCGGCGGGCCGCTTCGGCTATGCTTTTCGCACGCCCTATTCGGCGTCGAAATGGGCAATCGTCGGCTTCACGCAAAGCCTCGCCAAGGAGCTTGGACCGGTGGGGATCCGCGTCAACGCCATCCTGCCGGGCATCGTGAAGGGGCCGCGCATGGAGGGCGTGATCCGCGCGCGTGCCGAGCAGGTGGGCGTGCCTTATGAGACGATGGAGGCGGAGTATCTTCAGCGGATCTCGCTGCGGCACATGGTGACGCCGGAGGACATCGCCTCGACCGCGATTTTCCTCTGTTCCAAGGCGGGGTGGAACATCTCCGGCCAATCGATCAGCGTATGCGGCAACGTTGAATCGCTGTGAATGAGCGCCGACCAAAGACAACCGGAAATGGCACGATCTTCGGAAGTCAATCATGACCGGCGCTGTTACGCTACGATTTATACGCCGCCGAAGTCGCCCGATCTTCCGGTGCCGGCGGATGATCTTGCCGAGTTCTCGGGCAATGGCGACGACTATCGTTGGTCGGTCTTGGACACCGGCAAGATGCAGCTGCCGATTGCCGCTTGAGTTTTGAAATGCACGATACTGCCGAACCGTAGCGATGGGAGGTTTGAATGTCGAATGATATTGATATCCGGGTCCATGTGGCCTGCAAGAACATCCTTGGCGAGGGTCCGCTTTGGGATGTTGAAGAGCAGCGGCTTTACTGGATCGACAGCTTCGGCAACCAGATTTTCAGGTGCACGGAAACGGGCACCGAAGTTGAAAGCTGGGATGTGCCGGCAAATATCGGCTCCATGGCCTTGCGCCGTCAGGGCGGCGCTGTCGTTTCTCTGCAGACCGGTTTCCATTTTCTCGATTTCAAGACTGGCGAAACCGCTGCGATCCACGATCCCGAGGCTAATCTTCCCGGCACCCGGCTGAATGACGGCAAGGTCGATCGGCAGGGACGTTTCATTGCGGGCTCGATGGACATGAAGGAGGAAGGTCCCAACGGCGCACTTTATCGCCTGGACGCGGACCTTTCTGTGCATGTTCTGGAGAAAGGCATCATCTGCTCGAATGGTCCGTGCTGGAGTCCCGACGGCGCCACCTTCTACTTTACCGATACGTGGTCGGAAGAGATCTCTGCTTATGACTATGATCAGGCTACCGGCACGCCGAGTAACAAGCGTTGCTTTGCCTCGTTCAAGGAGATCGGAGGGGCACCGGATGGCGCGACCGTCGACGAGGAGGGGTATGTTTGGAGTGCCGCGGTCTATTCAGGGCAGATCGTGCGGTTCTCGCCTGATGGAAGCATCGACCGGGTCATCAAGACGCCCGTCCTGAAAGTGACAAGCGTCATGTTCGGTGGCCCCGATCTAGACGTGATGTTCGTCACCTCGATGGCTCGGCCGCCGCTGCCGCGCTTCCCGGAGGATGGGCCCATGGCCGGGCATGTTTTCGCGATCTACGGTCTGGGCGTTCGCGGCATTCCAGAAGGCCGGTTCCAGGGCTGACCAAATGTGGACGCTTGCGCCGTCGGCGACGATGATCAGTGCATGGCTCTGTGCGATGATAACTCGGTGTGGTGAGGCGTAGTGATCCGCAGCCTCATTCAGCCGTCCAGCCTCCATCCAACATCAGGGCGGACCCGGTCATGAGCGCGGAAGCATCCGACGCAAGGAGCACGATCGCGCCCATGATGTCCTCAACCTGTCCCAAACGGCCAAGCTTGATCCGACGCAGCACGTCGTCGGCGAATGCGGCATTCTCGAAGAACGGTCTGGTCAGCGGCGTTTCGATAAATGTTGGACAGATGGTATTCACGCGGATGCCAAGCGGCCCGAGCTCAATCGCCATGGCTTTGGTAAGCCCCTCCAGAGCGTGCTTGCTGGCGCAGTAGACGCTGCGGTTGGCTCCCCCCACATGGCCCATCTGACTCGAGACGTTGATGATCGAGCCAGCTCGCTTGGCGTTGCTGAGGCCGCGCGCGACCGCTTGGGCAACAACAAAGGTTGCTCGCACATTAAGGGCCATCACCGCGTCGTAGTCCTCCATCCGCACGTCGAGGAAGGGCGCCGGCCGGTTGGTGCCGGCGTTGTTCACGAGCACGTCGAAAGGGTCACGCGCCGTAAGCGCCGCTGTAACGGCTGCCGCGTCCAGAACATCGAGTACGAGGGCTTCTGCCAAGCCGCCATCCCTGCGGATGGAGGCCGCCACATCATCGATCTCGATGGACGTGCGTGCGACAAGCGTGACCGCAGCTCCTGCCTGCGCAAGGGCGCTGGCACATGCGACGCCGAGGCCGCGCCCCGCTCCGGTGACAAGGGCGCGGCGCCCATCCAGCCGCATCGGAGGTAGCCGGGGCAGGTCCATTGGGCGTCAGGCCACCATGCTCGTCTGACCGTCGGCCAGCGCGATCTCGGTCACCATCAGTCCATTCTCCGTCCGGCGCGACGGAAACACCTCGGGCAGTCGCTCTTCATGTATCGGGATCACGCGGTTCGTGTCGCCACCTGCCTCGGTGACCATGGCATCTGTGGCAAGAAGCAGGTTTGTCTGGCTGCCCATAGCAAGGCCGACCGGAAGATACCGCGGGTGTTCGGGATCACGACCGCGCAGGTTATCGAAGGAGTAGACGAGGTCGCCGGCGAGAATCCATCTGTCCTCGGCATCCGGGTGTTGGCTGTTGCGGACTGTGACGTACATCGATCCCCAGGTATGGGTATCGAAGGCAGCCCGCAGGTCGATCCCAGGCAGCACGTTATCGCGGTCGCCGTCGATGCAGACCAACCGGCCTTGTCGCGCGAGATCGACCGCGCGCAGCACGTCCCCGGGATCGGTCGCCACCATCAGCCAGCTGAACTTCTGTTCAAGCGACATGGCCCAGACCCATTTCGACAACTCACGCTCCTGAATGTAGAAGCGCGCGTTCGGGAAGTGATCCGTCCCGCCCATGTGGTCGAAATGCCCGTGGGTGATGAAGACGTGCGACACCTCCTCCGGCGTCACACCGCACTCTGCAAGGACCGTGCGCGGATCCTGCCAATTGACGACGTTGAATGCCTTGGCCATGGTCTCGCCATAGTCCTTCAGGTTGTAGCCGACATCGACCATCGCCGTTATGCCTTGTCCCTTGATGAGGACATAGCAATAGGGAAGCTTCCTGTAGCCCTCATTATGGGCCCCGTAGACGATCCCGCTGAGGTGATATTTGGAAACGTAAGCGTATTCGAGCACCCAGATCGAGTAATCGGCCATTGCTTCTTCCCTTGTTATCTTGATGGTGCAGGTTTGATTATGGCGTGGGCAGCGCAGCAGGCTTGGCGCAGGTCGACTACGGCAAAGCCGGGCAAGGCGGCGGCGGCCCAATGCAGCTCCTGATTGCACCGGCGCAGCCGTTCCGAAATGCGATTGAGCATTGGATCATCACGACGATGCAGAGTGTGTTCCGCAGTATCGACTGCTTCTGCGACCGCGCGTGCGGCAAGGCAAAGATGCCGATGGTGATGCTCCGCCGACCGAGGTGGCTGTAGCGCACCAAGACACTCCAACATGGCGGCTCGACGCGTGAGCACGAGCGCGAACATTGGATGGTCCTGCGCGCTCCCGAGCCCGACCGTCGCCAGCAACAGCAGGCCGGCAAGCTGCCCGCTCGTTTGACGGATCTGATCGAAGGCGGGTCGAGCGGCGAGGATGTAGCTCAACGTCATGTCGTCAATCCCCGGCGGCAGCTCGTTGACGCCGCCGTCAGCTCCGAGGGGCTCACAAAGCCCGGGCCGGGGTAAAGACGTGCCATCTTCGACCCGCCTCATTGTCGCGGTCCTCCGGTAGAGGCGCGCTCGATCAGCGGGCCGCCTATCACATGCATCTGGGCATCTCCAGGGCCTGACATATCGGCGGCGAGGCAAGCGACGGTCGCTTCGATCATCGCCTGCACGGGCTGGCGCACCGTCGTCAGCCCGTAGGAGGGCCAGGCAGCCATCGGGATGTCGTCATAACCGACGACGGCCACATCTTCCGGCACAGCCAGGCCGAGTTCCTGACGAAGCGCATCCATGCCGCCAAGTGCCGTAATGTCGTTGGCGTAGAAGACTGCGTCCGGCCGCTTGGCCGCGAGTTCGAGTGTCGCCCTATAGCCGTGCTCGTAGCCATACTCCTCGCCGCCGGAGCGGGCATGCAGCGCCACGCCCAGCTGGTTAAGCCTCTGGGTGAAACCATGCTCGCGATCGGCGTTGGTCGAGGTATCGGAGCGCCCAGCCACGTAGGCGATGCGGCGGCGGCCAAGGCTGACGAGCAGATCCGCCACGTCGCGGCCGCCGGCGAGATTGTCGCAGGACACGGTAGTGACCCCGGCTCCCGGCACCGTGCGGTTGAACAGCACGGCGGGCCGTCCAGTCTGGGTCCATTCCAGCGCCATGGCAGAGGACACAGTGGCGGACGCGATCACAACCGCATCCACCTGGTATTGGAGCAGCAGCGGCAGCTGGCTGTCCACATCTTCCCCCGGTGGCGCATGGAACAGCAGGGTCTGAAGCCCAGCCCTTTGCAGCGCCCGCGAGAGCTGTTCCAGCAGTTCGGGATAGAAGGGGTTCGTCATGCTGGCCATGACGATGCCAACGATATTGCTACGCTTCGTCGACAGGCTGCGTGCGATGACGTTCGGCTGGTAGCCCAAGGCGCCGGCCGCTTCCATGACGCGTTCCCGCATGGCCGGCGCGATGCTGGCATGACGGCTGAAGGCCCGTGAGACGGTGGACTGCGACACGCCCAGATGACGCGCCAACTCACGCGCGGTGACAGGCATGCGACCCGCAGTTCTTTTTCCAGCCCGCCGATTGTCCGCCTGATCGTTCATACCGCCAGCTGCCCGATGTCAGACTGTGTTGCGGCCTCCATATCGCCGCACGCGAAGATCCGCCTGCTCCTTATGCCCGGCAAAATTTTCAATAGCGCAGAGACGCGAGCAATACTCGCCGACCATCGCGCTGGCTGCGTCATCCACTTCCTGATAGGTGCAGGTCTTGATGAACTTCCCGACCCAGAGGCCGCCGGTGTAGCGCGCGGCCTTCTTCGTCGGCAGGGTGTGATTGGTGCCGATGACCTTGTCTCCGAAAGCGACATTTGTCTGCTTGCCGAGAAAGAGAGCGCCGTAATTCGTCATGTTCTCCAGGAACCAGCGCGGATTATGCGTCAGCACCTGAACGTGCTCGGAGGCGATGCGATCTGCCTCCTCGAGCATCTCTTGCTCCGTATCGCAGAGGATGACCTGACCATGATCCCGCCACGCAACCGAAGCCACGTCCGCAGTCGCCAGCCGGGTTAGCTGGCGCTCGATCTCAGCCTCTATCTGACTTGCGATGCGTGTCGACGTCGTAAGGAGAATTGCAGGCGATGTGGGTCCATGCTCCGCCTGTCCGAGCAGATCCGTCGCGCACATCTCCGCATCCGCTGTATCGTCAGCGATGATCAGCGTCTCGGTCGGACCCGCAAAAAGATCGATACCGACACGCCCGTAAAGTTGCCGCTTAGCCTCCGCCACGAAAGCATTGCCCGGTCCCACCAGCATGTCGACCGGCTTTATCGTCTTCGTGCCGATCGCCATGGCGGCCACGGCCTGAATGCCTCCAAGCACGTAGATCTCGTCGGCGCCCGCCATGGACATCGCGGCGATTGTTGCCGCAGGGGCTTTGCCGGCGAGTGGCGGAGTGCATGCGATGACGCGCTTTACGCCTGCCACCTTCGCGGTGAGGACACTCATATGGGCGGAGGCGACCATCGGATAGCGGCCGCCCGGAATGTAGCAGCCGACGCTGGCGACCGGAATGTTGCGATGGCCGAGCCGAACGCCTGGCAAGGTCTCTATCTCCAGGTCCCGGATCGTCCCGAGTTGCGCCTGCGCGAAGCGGCGGATCTGCGCCTGGGCAAACGTGATATCCCCGATCACCTGCGCCGGCAGGCTGGCGATCAGCTCATCGATCTGATCCTGGGTCAGCCGGAACGCATCCGGCTCCCACTTATCGAACCGGGTTGAAAGATCGCGCACAGCCTCATCGCCACGTTGTGCGACGTCGTCCAGGATGCCTTCGACGGTTTGGCGGACCTTGCGATCCGCATCCGCGGCGTCCTGCTGGCTAGGGGCGCTTTTCAAATAACGAATCATCGTGCGACATCTCCTGTGCTGAGCCGAGGCGCCGGCAAAACGGCACCTCGGCTCAGCCGCGTCGGCTAAGGTTGAACGGTCGGCTGCACCTTCGTCAGGTGGTACAGATCAGCCGGCGGCTTGCAGTGTGAGCAGTTGATGCCGGGTGTATCGGGCGCGGCCACAACGGTCGGCGGCAACGGCTGAATAGTCGCCCCCGGCGTCGGCGTTCCGTCTGATGCCGTGACCAGGGAAAGCTCCGGCAGCAGGGTCGGCTCGAAGACTTCGGTCACGAATGAGTCCGGCACCTTGTTCTGCGGAAACGTGTTGCAACCGTTTTCGAACTTGTCGCCGGTGCAGACTTTCACGTCCGCCGCCGGAACCCAGGGCAGGGGATACTGAATGTTGTGCGTCGGCAACACGCGGTGCTTCGTCAGTATCTCCATCATGAGCTTGAACGCGTAGCCTGCGGTCGCCGGCGGCGAGCCGGAGGAAACACCTTTCAGACCGCGTGCCTGATAAGCCGGATTGGCTAGTGCCAAACGAAAGCCGTTGGAGTTCTCGCCCGTGACCGGAATGAGCCGCTGCCGACCGGTCGCGAGCAGCGCCTTGATCGCGCCGTCTTCGCCTGCCTGCGCCCAAATGCCATCGACATCGGGATGCGCTGCCAGCGCCTTCGCGGTTTCGGACTGCGTCGTCTGGTCGGACCACATGCCGTAGTAGGTGGCGACGATCTTGATGCCGGGATATTTCTTGAAGATCGACATTGCGCCCTCGGTGTGGCGCTCATCGACGGAATTGCCAGGCACGCCGCGGCTGAGGAAGATCTTGCCCTTGCCCCCCAACTCATTGACGAGGGCCTGGGCGGTGTTCTCGCCGAAGCCTGACGTGATGTAGCTGACGTTATAGGCGCAGGGCTCGGTGACCGTCGCATCGTACAGGAAAAACAGCACGCCCTTGGCACAGCCGCGCCGGATGGTGCGGTTGAGCCCGGTCGGCGACACTGGGAAGCTGATGATGCCCTTGGCACCGGCATCGATCATGCTCTGGTAAGCCGAGATCTGGGCCTGCACGTCGGTTCCTGAAATGACCTCTCGCAGGTCGACGAGCTTGTCGTAAGGCGGGGTCGCTGCCAGCGCCTTGACGATATTGGCGGCCTCGCTCTGCCAGGCATTGCCGCTATAGCTCAGGCTCAGGAAGATCTTGATCTTCTCCTGAGCTTGAGCCGGAACAGCCAGGGCGGCAGCAAGACCGACTGATCCCGCCATCGCCAGCAACAGCCGTTTCAGCTTTATCCACTTTGGCATGTTCGTCTCCCTCCTTGTTTTCTTGTTGTGACGAAACTTGTCCGCACGTTCGTTCATGCAGGACCGCGTAGGCGCAGACGGGCCGTCCAGGTGGTCAGCTCGTCATGCAGCAGCACCAGCGCAATCAGGATGACAACGCCGTAGATGATTGTCCTCCAGCCTTGCGCGATGCCGATCGAGGAAATGACGGTCGAGAGGGTCGTCAGCAGCAAGGCCCCCCCAATCGCGCCAAGGTAGAGGCCGCGACCGCCCAGGATCGAGGTGCCCCCGATCACCACTGCGGCAACGGACGGCAGCAGGTAGCTGTCGCCCATCGTGAGTGTGGCACCGCTGCCGTAGCCGACCATGAGGATACCGGCCAAGCTGGCGGTGGCGCCGCTGATTGCATAGGTCAGGATGGTGAGGCGCCGCACTGGCAAGCCCGCTATCATCGCCGCCTGCGGGCTGGTGCCGATGGCGTAAAGGCGGCGTCCGAAGGGCGTTGCCTGCTGGAGAAGCGTGCCGAGCACCGCGAAGACGACCATAAGCACGATGATCCACGGTATCCCCAGCACCGCATGCGTAAACAGGGCGCTAAGGATGGGAGAGGCCTGACCGGAAGGAGTGCCGCCGGTGATGCCCAAGGCAGCGCCATAGACGATGATGCCCATGGCGAGCGTCATGATGAACGGGGGAACCCGCAGCAGGATAATGCCGACGCCGCTGATGGCACCGATCAAACCGGCTACGAGCAGCACTGCGGGGATGCCCCAGAGGAGGGCAGGACCCGAAGAACCGATCCAGCTGAACGTCAGGATCCCGCCTAGCGTCATCATCGAGCCCACAGACAGGTCCAGCCCCCCAATGAGGATGACCGATTGCTGTCCGAAAGCGATCACCATGACGAAGGAGGTCAGAATGAGGATCGCGCGCGCCTGGCCCCAGCTGCCGAAGGACGGGCTGATCAGCCTCGACGCGAGGATCATGATGATCGTTACGACAAACAATCCGACGACCGTCCAGACTTCGCTGCTGATCCGGCGGCGCCTGCCAGCGCGATCATCGGGGGCGTCCGCCCGGCGCGTGATTTCGCGTGCGCTCATCGACGCCGTCCTTCCGCGATCTTGGCCGACAGTCCGCCCAGCATCACCGCCAGGATCATGACGATCCCCTGGAAAATTCCGGTGTAGAATGAGGAGATACCGGCCGAGAACAGGACCTTCTGCAGCAACGTCAATGTGGCAGCGCCGAGCATCGAGCCGATCATGCCGCCGCGCCCGCCACTGAACGCTGTGCCGCCGATGGCTATGGCTGCGAACATCAACAGGAGGTAGGGCGTCCCAGCGTCTGGATTGCCAGTGGCGGTGACCGCGCTCAGCATAAGTCCGGCAAGCCCATAGAAGACGCCCGCCAGGCAGTAAGCGAGGAACTTCACGCGGCGCACGGGCACGCCCGCGAGCGCGGCGGCCATCTCATCCGCGCCGACGGCATAGACCCCGACGCCCCAATCTGTGCGGCGGAGCGCAAGCCAGAGCAGAACGACAACAATGGCGATGACGGCTGCCACGGGCACGATGCCAGGCAGCACGCCGGTAAGCCCGTAGACGACTGCGTCCGGAACGTTGCCGCCCGGAGCGTCGAGCACCAGAAGTGCGATGCCGGAACAGACGATCATCGTGGCCAGCGTGGAGGCGATGGATTGCAGTCGCACATAGGCAACCAGCCATCCGTTTATGGCTCCCACAATGAGCCCGATGCCGACGGCGATACCGAGCGCCATGACGACACCGCCAGGACCATCCGGAACCTCGGTGGCGACAAGCACGTTGGTCAGAGCGACCACCCCGGCGACCGAGAGATCGAAACCACGCGTCAGAACGACCAATCCGCCGCCGGCCGCCGCGAGCGCCAGAGGCAAGGCGTTGTTGAAGAGGTCGGTGATGCCCGACCCAGTCAGCGCGTCAGGTTGACTTACCGCGAAAATGATCAGGAGTATGGCATAGACCACAGCCACATTGACGGTGCCGTTGCCGAGCAGCCGCGTGACCAGGCCGTTCCGGCGAAACGGCGCAGCCGAGACGGCGTTGCTGGCGCTCATTCTGCAGCCTCTGCGTAATGGGCGTGGCCTGTTGCCAGCGACACAAGCCGTTCTTCCGACATCTCGGCGGCTGACAGCTCACCCATGATGCGGCCCCGATAGAGGACCACGCAGCGGTGCACGAGTTGAACAATTTCGGCGAGTTCGGTCGAATAGATGAGAACGCTGCCGCCCCGCGCCACGAAGTCCCGGATGACGCCATAGATAACCTGCTTCGTGCCGACATCGACCCCGCGCGTCGGATCGAACAGCACGAGATTTCGCGCACCCGACAGCAGCACCCGAGCGACCAGCGCCTTCTGCTGGTTGCCACCGGACAGCGCGGAGATGCGCATGTCGAGGTATCGCCCCGCCAACTCGACACGTGCGGCCTCGGCATGGACGGCATCGCGCTCTCGGCGTCGGTCGATCAATCCGAAGCGCCGAAGACGGTCGAGTATCGACAGTGAAATATTGGTGGATGTGGCGAGCCCAAGGAAAATCCCCTCCGACTTCCGTTCCTCGGGCACAAATCCGATGCCCGCCTTGAGCGCCGACGCAGGGCTCGCTCCGTTCAACGGGTGGCCGTCGACCTCGATGGAGCCAGACATCACCCGTTCGACGCCTGCCAGCATCCGCAGAAGTTCCCTCTGCCCCTGACCCTCCAGAGCGGCAACGCCTACGATTTCGCCGCGATGCACAGCGAAACTCACATCGGAAACACCGGCGCCGGTCAGTCCGCGGACCGCAATGGCCGGAGGCTCCGCGGTCGCGATCCGCGCCGCCTGCTTCGCCTGATCGCCACTGGGCGAACTGCCGACCATCATCCGGAAGATATCCGCGTCGGCAGTGCCGTTCAGACTGACCGTGCCGATGCTTTCCCCGTTGCGCAGCACTGTGCCACGTCGGCACAGGCGCCGGACCTCGGCCAGCCGATGGGATATATAGAGAATGGCCACATCGCCCGTTCCGATGATCCGGTCGATGAGACGAAATAGCCACTCGGGCTCTGCCAAGGCCGCTGTCGGCTCATCCAGCACGAGCACCCGCGGACGGTGGCTGAGGGCGCGCACGATTTCGAGCCGCTGCTTCTCCGCTAGCGTAAGTTCGCTGACCAGCGCCTGCGGCGAAATGTCCGTGGCATCGAATTCCGCCAGAATTTCGCTCGCCCGCCTCTGGTTCAGCCGTGTCGAGGCAAGGCCGCTCGCGCCCTTCAACAGTGTCGGTAGTAGTAAATTCGCCGCGACACTTAAGTTGGTCAGAAGGCTCAACTCCTGGAAGGCTGTCGAAACGCCGGATCGGCGCGCATCCATGAGCGAATGCGGGCGATATGGCTTCCCGTTTAACATCAGGTCCCCCGAATCCGGCGCCACGATGCCGCTGAGGACCTTTACCAGGGTGGACTTGCCCGCCCCGTTCTCGCCCAAAAGCGCGTGCACCTCCCCATACTGAAGGTCCAAGGTGACATGGCGTAGCGCGATGGTTGGGCCGTATGCTTTGGCGAGACCGTCCACATTCAGGCTGGATTGACCGCCCGCGGAGCTCACGCTTCGTCGCCTTCCAACGACCTGTTGCACTCGGCCGGAGCCGCAAGCGGCCGGCCTGCTTCAACGAAGGCGCCCTCCGGCCACATGTTCATGACGTCGCTGCTCCCAATCACCTTGTCCAGGTGCGCCCGGACAGCCTTTCTTAATTGCCGGATGACACCGGATCACGTCGTAGGCCTGTAGCCTAAAACAAATGCATCCGAATGCAAGATCAACTTGCACGCGGATGCAAGCGCAGCTGGCGCGTCGCCGGCCAAGCTCGTCGTGGGCTTACTTGATGGCCTGCGGATTGATCGGTGAGCCGGCGCCCCCCGGAAGATGCAGCGGCGGGGCGGTGAAGAAGAACTCGTAGACGTTGTCTTCCGCACAATCCTCTGCCAGCTCCTTTAAGTAGAAAATCTCCCCCATCGAGATCCCGATGGCGGGAATGACCACCCAATGCCAGGGCTGGTTCGCGTCGGTGGTCTCGTTCGGGCGGACTTCGCAGCCCCAGGTATCCGAGCAGATTGCCGCGACATCGTTCTGCCGCAACCAATAGCAGGTCTCAAACGCAAAGCCCGGTGCGTTACCGCCCGCATACCCGCTCCAGTCGTTCCTTGCGAGACAGCGTTCCTGTTGGCCTGTGCGGACGATAACAAAGTCGCCCTTGCGGATCGCGACACCCTCCGCCGCCGCACAGGCGTCGAGGTCGGCACTCGTTATGGCGTATCCATCCTCAAGGTAATCGACGCCCTTGAAGCGCGCTATGTCGAGCAAAACGCCACGGCCTACCATCTTGTCGCGCACTTTCTCGATGCCGAGCGCCTTGGCCCCGCGCGCATCGACAAGGTCGGCACCGAACCCATTATACATCGTGTCACCATGGAAGATGTGGCAGAGCGCGTCCCATTGGGTCGAGGCTTGGCACGGCATGTTGATGGCATCGTCCGCGTAGCGAAGATACGGAGCGGGCACATCCTGCTTTCCCGCGATTGCGTCGGTTCCTGTGGCCAGCATCGTATGGATGGGGTTCCAGCGCCCGCCGAACAGGCCGGACTGAATCGGCTCCTTCAGCGACAAACCGAGTGCGAAGACCTTGCCGCGGCGCACGAGCCCTGCGGCCGCAATTACATCGGCGGACGTGACGTTATTCAGCGTTCCAACTTGGTCGTCTTTGCCCCAGCGCCCCCAATTTGAAAGCTCCTTGGCCGCTGTCTCAATGGCCGCTCTATCGACTTTCATATGTCGCCTCCACACTTTTCTGATTATCGCTCAATTACAGGCGTGATACGCGGGTTACGGTCAAGTCATTGGTATCATCGGTATCATCGGATGCTGGCTCGATTTGAGTCGCAGGGGATTCCTGACCGGAGAAAAGCCAGAGATGCCGTTTCTCTCATAACGGCATCAGGTCCCGACAATATCTCTGCGACGCGTTGCTGTTCGGGTGGGTCGCTCTGGGGCCGCATGTAGGCACCGAGGTGTCGGGCTTGGGCAACGATGCGCTTACCGACGGGCAACCGATCCCGCTCAAAGGCCAGCAGTCCGGAGCGCACATCGCCTTTTGCGTTCCCTAGGTTCACCGCGAGCGATAATGCGTCCTGCGCGGCTTTCGTCACGCCTGCTCCAACATGCGGCCGCACGACGAAGGCAGCATCGCCGATTATGGCAACACGCCCAATCGCCATACGTTCTGTCTCCAGATCATAGACCGGCTGGAAGAACGGTTGTGCTGTTAATCCTACAAGTTCCTGAAACTGCCAGGAAAGATTATCTTCAGACGCTTGTCGCATGACAGCGACAATGTCCGGCCTGATCAGCGGAGGAGCGATTGAAAGCTCGTGGACGAGACCTGATTGGTCAGTCAGCAGGTTCCGCAACGTGACATGTTCATCGGCTGGCCGATACCAGACCCAGTTATAGCGCCGATGGCCAACCCGCATGTCGTTGTTTACGCCAGCAACGGGATAACCCAGCATTTGCTCACCCTCCGGCAGCGAGAAGGCGAAGTGCTCGAAGAGCCCAGTGCGCGCCTCGACCGATATCAGCGCCTCATCGACTAAGCCACGCCAGGCAATATAGCCTGCGTATTTGAGCGGTAGCGTTGGAAAGAACTGACTTCGGCAGACCGAGCGGAAGCCGTCCGCTGCAACAAGAAGGTCGGCGGAAATGGATCCGCCATCTGTAAACCGTGCAGTTACAACGTCGTTTTTCGCGTCGATGCGCTCCAGGATCCGCCCGTTGTGATAGTGATCGTCCGGAAGCTTCCGGCGCAGTTCATGATACAGCCGATCCCAGGACGTCACCACCTGCGGCATGTCGAGTTCGGCAGTGCAGTCGCCATTGCGATCGAGCAAACGGCGGGTCTGCACCTGCACGCCGAGTTCTGGAGTTACCTCGATCCCGGCCGATCTCAGGACCTCAAACAGTTCTGGGTGAGTGACAATCCCGGCCCCCCGCCCGGTCAGCCCTGTCTGGACACGTTCGAATACGTCGACAGTCCAGCCGTCACGCCGCAAAAGAAGAGCTGCGAGCAGCCCGGCGATGGATCCACCGATAACGATGGCTGTCCGTCCACTCATTGGCCGCATCAACTTGCGCTATCCGACAACCCACTTTCCTTCACAATACCGGGGATCAATCGATAGAGAGCACGAGGCCAGGCATTTCGGCAGCGGTGGTGCCAATGCATGTGGTTCAAGCAACGGCTGACAGGCGCACTTCTGACGGCACCGGAAGTGACGCGTTCGCACTGTCGAGAAATTCCACCGTCGTAAAGATCAGCTCTTCTTCGCCGATATTTTCCAAATCGTGGATCATTGATTCGCCTGCCGCAAAGGAGAGATGTTTCGTCTCACCGGCGATGTAGCTGACCTCCGCGGTTCTGCCATCTTGATAATGCGATCGTGCGCTACCGTTGGTCAGAACCGTCCAGAAGTAGTTGAGAACGTGACGGTGGAAGCCGAGGCGCTCACCGGGGGCTAATTTGATAATCCATATACGAACACGCTCGGTCTCGGACACCAATTGATTGCCGACGCAGCCGTTTCTTGTGCTCTCGGCCAATTCATCTTTGAGTGTTTGCGGCCAGTCGGGATCGGGCTGCAGGTTCAGTTCAGGCAATGCACCAGTCATAGTAAGACCCTCCACGGCGAGCTTAATGGTCAGTCGACCGATGTCAAAGGATTACGCGTAAGCGGCATTTGCCAAGGTTTCAGACGGCTGCGCCAAGCGAGTGGCGCAGCTTTCGCACCGCGCTGTCCGGCGTGGTCAGAACGTCGCAGGTGACGACCTCGGCCACGGATCGCGCCGCCCGAGCCAGACTAAACTGGGCAAGCGCCACGACATCGCAGCCCTCAAAGGCGGCCTTCGCCGCGCGTGCCGCCGACCTGTCGTGGCCGTCCCCGTCTCCGGCGTCGAGAAGCGCCAGCGCATCCTCGGCGAGCGCCGGCACGATGGTCACGCCCGGCGCCACACGCCTGAACTCGTCTGGCATGGTGTCGAGCGTCGCCGGGAACGTGGCCAGCAGGCCGATCCGTCCGTTCGGACCGGCGCGCGCTACCGCCTCCTCGATCATCGCCTCGTTGGGCTTCAGCACCGGGAGCGGCGAGAGTTCGCGTGCGCAGGCCTCGATGCACGGACCGAAGGCCGAGCAGGTGAACAGCAGGCCGTCAGCTCCGCACCCCACCATGTAGCGGGCGAGGGTCAGAAACCGCTCGGTCATGCCGGGCGTGAGACCCCCCTGCCGCGCCAGATCCGCCGAAAGGCTATCCTCGAGCAGGTTTGCCACGTCCACCTCGGGCCAGAGACGCTGAAAGGCCTCCCGCGCCGGACCAACCGAGTTGCGCAGTCCGTGAATGAGCGCGATCCGCATCGTGTGCTCCCTCAGTGATGCGCGGTGCCGGCGGAGCCGCGCGTGCGTGAGTAGATGCCGGCCGCGAGCAGGATGAGCAGGCCCGGGAGCCAGTACTGCCACGCCGCGCCGAGCGACAGGAAGCCGGTTGCGGCCGTCACCTCCTGGATGAGGATCACGCCCGCCAGCGCGCCGAGGAACGAGCCCCGGCCCCCGAAGATGCTGGCGCCCCCGAGCACCACTGCCGAAAGGCTTTGCAGTGTGTAGTTCTGGCCCACGGACGGGTCACCGATACCCACCTGCGCCGCCAGCATCAGCCCGC
Source organism: Acidisoma sp. (assembly GCF_965199065.1). NCBI lineage: Bacteria > Pseudomonadati > Pseudomonadota > Alphaproteobacteria > Acetobacterales > Acidocellaceae > Acidisoma > Acidisoma sp. The sequence goes on from NZ_CBDAQN010000003.1 coordinate 1,859,720, forward strand.
CGAGTGCGGCGAACACCGAGCAGAGCGCATAGGCGAGGATCACCGTGCGCGTCACCTTGGCACCCAGACGATGCGCCGCGACCGCGTCGGAACCGACGGCGCGAAGTTCCATCCCGAACCGTGCCCGGCGAAGGAACACCTCGCCGCCGATCATGATGGCGACCGCCAGCAGGAAGGCCACGGGGATCGGGCCGATCTGAACCGTCATGGCGTCCGTGATGCCGGTGCGGATGTAGCCGTCGGGCGTCGGGCGCAGAAGCAACGCCGCGCCTTGAAGCGCGATGTAGGTGGTGAGCGTTGCTATCACCGGCGTCAGCCCGATCAGGCGGACCAACACGCCGTTATAGAGCCCCACCAGGACAGACACGCCGAGCGCCACGCCTATCCCGAGGATCAGCGTCAGCGTTCCCTGATCGTCGCCGGCAAAGAACGAGATGATGACGACGACAAGGCCGGTGAGGGGGCCGACCGAGAGATCCACGCCCGCCGTCAACAGCACGATGAGCTGTCCGATGCTGACGAAGGCGAGGGCGCTGGCCAGGAACAAGGTCTGGCTGATGTTGCGGCTGCTGAGGAAGTGTCCGTTGCGCGACGCGGTGTAGGCGCCGAGGACCACGATCAGGGCGACGAGGATCGCCATCGGCGCGTAGTCGCCCGACAGGAACCGTTGCAGCGTCGCGCGGCGGTTGCCGTCCTTGCCGGCACCGGCTTCCCGGGTTGTGTCGGCATTGATCGCCGCCCCGGTGATGTTTTCCTCCGAGATCTCGTCGCCGCTCAGCGAGCGCACGATCTGCCCGCGCGAAAACACCAGCACGCGGTCGCACAGCCCCTGCAACTCGATCGCGTCGGACGACAGAATGATGACGGCGGCGCCCGCGTCGGCGGACTGCCGGAGAATGCGGTACAGCTCCATGCGCGCGCCGGCATCGACGCCACGCGTCGGCTCGTCGGCGAGAAGCACGGCGGGTTCGCGCAACAGCGAGCGACCGAACAGAACCTTCTGCTGGTTGCCGCCCGACAGCGAGGAGATGCGCGTCTCCATCGAGGGCGTCTTGATGGCGAGCGACTGGATCTGGCCCTCCGCCAGCGCCATTTCCTGCGGCCGCGAGATCAGTCCGAAATTGGAGAGGCGTTCGAGGACGAGCGCGGAGAGGTTCTCCCGCACCGAAAGGGCCATGAAGACGCCCTCCGCGTGGCGGTCGCCCGGCAGATGGACGATGCCCGCCTCCTGGGCCTCGATCGGGTCCGACAGACGCACCGGTTTGCGGTTGACGGTCATCGTGCCCGAAACGGCGACGAGGCCGGCGAGGGCGCGCAGACAATCCCGCTGGCCATTGCCCTCGACCCCGGCGAGGCCCACGACCTCGCCCGGCAGCATGTCGAGATCGACGCCTTGCAGCATCCCGTTGGAAAGCCCGCGTGCCGTGAGAAGCGGCACCGCTTCATGGTTCGGCCGGCCCTTCTCGGGGAAGGCGCGCTCGACGGAGCGTCCGATGATGAGGCGCAGAATCTCCTGCTCTGAGATCCCTTCGATATCGAACGTTCCCCGCGCCTGACCGTCCCGCAGGATGGTGATGCGGTCCGCCACCCGCTTCACCTCGGGCAGGCGATGGGAGATGTAGATCACAGCCGTGCCCTGCGCCGTGATGCGCGCGATCTGGCGGAACAGCTGCTCGGTTTCCGCGGCGGTCAACACCTCCGTCGGCTCGTCGAGCACGAGCACCTTGGGGTTCAGCGCCAGCGCCTTGGCGATCTCGACAAGCTGGCGCTCGGCGACCGTCAGCTCGACCACGCGGGTGCGCCGGTCGAACTTGGCGCCCACCGCACCCAGTTGAGCTTTCAACCACTGGTCCGTGCTGAGGCCTGGCGTGCGTAGCGCCGCCGGCACGCAGTAGAGCATATTCTCCTCGACGGTTAGCTCATCGATGACCGAGGTGTGCTGATAGACGACGCTGAGCCCGAGTGCCTGCGCGCGGCTGGGGGAGGGCACGCCGAGCGCCACGCCGCCGATCTCGACGCTCCCCTCATCCGCCGCCAGGGCGCCTGCGGCCACCCCCATTAGCGTGGATTTACCCGCACCGTTCTCGCCCAGCAGAGCGTGGACCTCACCGGCCACAACTTCGAGCGACACGCCTTTCAGCGCGACAACACCGGGGAACCGTTTGACGACTCCCGAGAGGCGTAGAACGGGGCAAGCGCTCATCGCGGGGCCTACTCCGTCTTTCCGTAGGTCGCGAGTTCCTGCGGCGTGAGCTGCACGGACAGGTCCACGTCAGGCTGTTGCGCCGGGTCGCAGTGTGGCGCTGTTCCGCCGAGCGTGTCCTCGTACAGCGGCACGCGATAGATGTCGGGTTCGTTGTCGGTCGAGCCTTCGGCGGCGGCGATCGCCTTTCGCACCGCGATGCGGCCGACCCAGTTGCGCGCCGAGATGGTGCCGAGTTCAAAGCCTGGGTTCTTCGGCTTCAGCGAGATGTAATCGCAGGCAAGCTGGTTGTTGGCCAGCACCGCGAGCGGCACCAGCGGACGATCCGCGCTTTGGTAGGCGCGCAGAACGCCCAACGCATCGAAGCCGCCGCTGTCGTCGATGATGCCGTTGATCGAGGGATATTTCGACAACAGCGCCGTCATGGTCTTCTGCGTCACCGCCGAATCCCAGTCCGTCACCGCCCAGTTCTTGTCGCCGGTCAGCAGGTGCATCTTGGGCTGGCCGCTGAGCACGTCCTGCACGCCCGCCAAGGTGGCGGCGCTGACGGGGTTGCCTGCGGGGCCGCCGAGGAACACGACATTGCCCTCGCCGTGCAGCGCCTTGACCATCCACTGCGCGAGCACGACGCCCGTTGCGCGGACATCCCAGTCGACATAGGCGATGTAGTCGCGTCCAGGTTTGCCACCCGGATCAGCGCCCCAGGGAACCACCTTCACGCCCGCACGCGTTGCGCTGCGGATGGCGGGAAGTTCCGCCTTGCCGAAGTCGGGGATCAGCACGAGGGCGTCGATACCCTGCGCCACCATGCCGTTCACATCGGAGATCGTCTTCTGCAGGTCGCCCTCGCCGATCTGCACGACCTGCTTCACGTTGGAGCATTTCGCGGCCTCTGATCGCACGGCGGCCATGGAGGAGTGCGACCAGCCATTGGTGCCGACGCCGTCGTCGATGCCAAGCGTGATCGGCTTCGTGCCGCAGAAGCTGGTATCCGGCGTCTTGCCCGCCGCCGCGATGATCTGGTCCGGCGATGCCGGGGCCGCGGCCTTGACCGGCGCGCTGAAAGCCAGGGCGGCCGTCAGCACCGATGCGGCCGCACCGAGCATCATCCAGGGTTTTGCCCGCGAAGCTTGAGCCTCGTCCATTCTTGTCATCTCCCTTTGTGTCCTCTGACGCGGATGCGCGGAGGTTGGTTTCGGTCGCCCCGAGCGTGGCCGGTGGCGCGTTCTCGGTCGTCGCTACCTGGGCCGTCCGGCCCGGGCGCTGCGAATGATCTGGAGCCAAGGCACGAGCCGCAGGGCCATGCCAAGGGCGATGATGGCCGCCTCGATGAGGTCCTGAACAGAGGCCGCCGCGCCCATACCGAGCGTCACCTGTTGCAGTTGCGTCAGGAACAGCGCGCCCACCGCCGTTGCGGCGACGCTGCCGCTGCCGCCGAACAGGGACGTGCCGCCGAGCACGACCGCCGCGATCGTCGGCAGGAGGTAGGAGCCGCCGACAAACAGGCTCGGCACGCCGAGATATCCCGCGAGCAGAATACCCGCCGCTGCATAGATGGTTCCGGCAACGGCATAGGTCGCGATCTGGTAGCGGGCGACCCTCATGCCGGCGGCCCGTGCGGCGCGGCTGTTCGTGCCGATGGCGATGAAGCGCCGTCCAATGCGGCTTTTGCGCAAGCCGACCTCGAACAGAACGACCGCCACGAGAGCGACGATGGCGAGATAGGGAATGCCGTGGATACGGCCGATCGCGAAGTTGCCGAGATCGGTCGGCACCGCGCGCACGGAACTGGCCTTGCTCGTGAACAGCACGCAACCATAGAGCAGCGCGTTAACGGCGAGGGTCGATACCAGCGGCGTTATGCGGAACCGCGTCACCGCGATGCCGCTGACCGCGCCCGCGACGGCGCCCGCGAGCAACGCCACGATCACCCACAGGATTAGCTGGGCATTGCTGCCGTCGGGATATTTCGTGACCAAAACCGCCGCAAGCGAGATGACGCCCGGCACGGCGAGATCGAGCCCGCCTTGCTGGATGACGAGGGTCTGGCCGATCGAGGCGATCGCCAGCACCGAGGCGAAGGCGAGGACCGTCAGCAGCGAACTGCCCGAGATGCTTCCGGGCGCCACGATCGGGCTGATGATGAACAGCAGCAGCGTCGCCGGCCAGATGGCGAGGAACTCGGGCGGTATGGCCTTCCAGATGGCGAGGCGACGCATCGAATGCCGGTCCTTACGCTGTGCCGGCGGCGTCCGCGCGCAGGCGCGGGCGACCGGGTGCGCAGCAGCCGCAGGCGGCGGGGTGCCGGCTGGGCATGACACCGGCGCGGCGCAGGGCCGTCGCCGTGGACACGGGCTCCGGCTTCAGCGACGGGCTCGCCATCAGGTTCCGGCCGGATGCCGCTCCGCACGTCGGGCAGGGTTGCGGCGCCGCGAAGGCCGCGATGCTGCCGAACTCGGTGAACGGCCCGCAGGCCGTGCACTCATAGTCATAGAGCGGCATGATCAGTGCTTCTCGGCGTCGGTGCCGCGCACGTAGGGGGTCGGCAGCCAACTGCCGTCGCGCGGCACGCCGGCACGGCCGAACAGGCCATCGGCCGCCCGCTCCATCTTGCTGTACAACGACCGCACATCGACGTGGACGAGCTTGCCGTGGCGCTTCACGATCTGCCCCGCCACGAACACCGTATCGATGTTGCCGGTATGGGCGTCGTTGACGACCGCCCCGATAGGGTTGTTGATCGGGAACATATTGAGTGCGTGGGTGTCGATCATGACGATATCGGCCTGCTTGCCGGGCGTCAGCGAGCCGGTCCGCGACTCCAACCCACAGGCGCGCGCGCCCTGCAGCGTTGCGAACTCCAGGATGTCGCGGGTGGTGAGTGGCAGGGGGTCAATCAACTCGTGCCGCTCCAGCGCCTCGGCATTCAGGAAGCCGCGCGTCGCGGCCAGCAGGATCCGCATCTGGCCGAACATGTCGCCGCCGACGGAGCAGCAGACATCGATCGAGATGCTTGGCCGGCAGCCGTGCTTCATCAGCCCGAGCGTTGCCGGATTGCCATGGCCCATGTTCAGCTCGACCTCGGCGGAGAGCGAGGCGGTGCCGCCGGTATCGGCGATGAGCTTGAACTCCGCGTCGCTCAACGTGCAGCAGTGGACATAGGTGGTGTCGGCGGCGAGGAGGCCCCGGGAGTTGAGCTGGTCCACCGGGTGGTTGAGGCCCCAAAGTCCGTCACCGGCATGCAGGGTGATGCGCAGACCAAGCTCGCGCGCCTTACGGAAATCATCCTCGGTCACGTCGAGCGTTGCGAACTGCGGCCCGCGCGCGGCGAACGCCATGGTCAGCAGGCCATCGTCGCCGTTGAAATGAGTCCGCCGCACGCGCGCCACGTCGGTGAAGTCGCTGGGCATGTCGCTGACCGGAAACCACTCGCGATTGGCGTTGCCGTAGCCGAAGACGCCACGAATGCCGGAATCGCGCAGGCCCTTGACGGCCATGTCGGCGTGATCGGGCGAGTTGTTGTTGTGCGACCAGTCGTACAGCGTCGTCACGCCGGCATCGAGTGCTTCCAGCGAGCCGATGTAGTTGGCTACATACATGTCGTCGGGCGTGTAGAGCTCACCCATGACGCCGCGCACGCCGCCGAAATACTGGGCGAGGGTCCAGTCCGCCGCGGCGTTGCGCAGCAGGCATTGCCAGGTGTGCCGGTGGGTGTCGACGAAGCCGGGGATGACAATCATTCCACGCCCATCGATCTCCCGGGCGTCCACCGGACCGATATTCGGCCGGACCTCCGCGATCTTCGTGCCGTCGATAAGCAGGTCCGCGTCATGGAAATCCCCGACCTTGGGATCCACGGACACGATCATGGCGTTGCGGATTACCGTGCGTTGCATCGCTTTCTATCCTCCCCGTTTAAGCGGACGGTCCCAAGGTGAGCGACTTGGGGCCGCCATTTGATGGGACGGTAGCCGCGCTTCATCACAAGAGCAAGCTGGTTATCAGGTGAAAACCAAACATTGCGACTTTGCCGCGAATGAACGTTTGTGCTGCAACGCAGCAAGAGATTCTTTCAGAATCTTCTGGTCAGGTGTCTTGTGGTGCACTAGTGATCGGATGCTAAAGAACGGTGGAAGTGATCACCGGAGGGAGAAACCCGATGAGGGGAAGCGTGGGGGTCATCGGCCTCGGCATCATGGGAGGCGCGATCGCGCGCAACCTCGTGGCCGCCGGATGGCACGTCATCGGCTATGACACAACTGCCGAGGCTCGGTCCAAGGCAGCGGTGGCGGGCGTTGTCATCGCACAGGATATCGCGGCGCTCCTGACGGAGGCCGAGCAAATTCTGACCAGCCTGCCGTCTCCCGAGGCGGTAATCGCGACCGCCGAGGTCATCGCGCGAGAAGCGCATGGTCGCCACGTCGTGGTCGAGCTCAGCACGTTGGCGATCGCGGACAAGCAGGCATTTGCCCGGGTGCTGACGGCTGCCGGCCACGTCGCCATCGACTGCCCCATCAGCGGCACCGGCGCGCAGGCGGAGCATCGCGATCTCGTGCTTTATGCCAGCGGCGATCCGGGAGAGATCGAGAAACTGCAGCCTCTGCTGCGGGATTTTGCTCGCGAGGCGCATGATGTCGGCGTCTTCGGCAACGGCAGCCGGATGAAGTTCGTGGCCAATCTTCTGGTCGCCATCCACAACGTCGCCGCCGCAGAGGCGATGGTCCTGGGTATGATGGCGGGGCTCGACCCGCAGCAGCTCGTGGCGCTGGCCGGTGCGGGCGCGGGTGCGTCGCGCATGTTCGCCCTTCGCGCGCCGATGATGGCCGCGAACAGCTATGACAAGCCCACCATGAAGATGTCCGTCTGGCAGAAGGATATGGCCGTCATCGGCGCCTTTGCGGCGGATCTCGGCAGTCCGACGCCACTGCTCGCCGCGACGGCTCCGCTCTACGCGGCGGCGATGGAGCAGGGCTACGCGGACGCCGACACCGCAGCCGTTTGCGCGGTGCTGGAGTCGATGATCGCCGACGGAACCAAACTCAGGCGTTGAACCGCCACCGTTGAATTCAGGGGAGCAGGACCATGCAACTTGGTTTCTTCACCATGCCGATCCATCCGCTCGACAAGGATTGGCGGCAATCTCTGCGCGAGGATCAGGAGGCCTTCATCCTGGCCGATGAACTCGGCTTCTCCGAGGGCTATGTCGGCGAGCATTCCACCGATCTCGCCGAGAACATCACGTCGTGCTCGCTGTTCCTTGCCACCTTGATCCGTTCGACGAAGCAGATCCGGTTGGGCACCGGCACGGTGAACCTGCCGAACAGCCATCCGGCACGCGTTGCTGCCGAGATTGCGATGCTCGATCATCTGCTGGATGGCCGGCTGATTTTCGGCATCAGCCCGGGCGGATTGCCGTCCGACGCGGAGGCCTTTGGCAGCCTCGGTGCGGATCGCAACGCGATGTTCGTCGAGGCGATCGATCAGGTGCTGGAAATCTGGCGATCCGAGCCGCCGTACAACATCACCGGCAAGTTCTGGACGATCTCCACTGAGCGCACGATGATCCCCGATATCGGCCAGGGCTTCCTGCCGAAGCCGTTGCAGCGCCCGCATCCGCCGATCGTGGTTACTGTGGTGGCGCCCTTCTCCAAGGGAGTGGCCGAGGCCGCTGCACGAGGCTGGGAGCCGATTTCGGCGAACTTCCTGATGCCGCAATGGGTTCGCAGCCATTGGCCGGGTTACGTCGAGGGTTGCAAGCGCGCTGGACGGCCCGCTCTGTCAGAGAACTGGCGCGTCGCGAAAAGCGTCTTCGTCGCCGATGACGAAGCCACGGCCCGTGCCTATGCCACGGACCCCGACAGCCCGTATCGCTTCTACTACAACCAACTGCTGCTGAAGATGAAGCGCGCCGGCCGTGCCGAACTGTTCAAGACCGACCGTAGCCAATCAGACGAGTCAGTTACTCTCGACAACGTCTGCGACAAGCTGATCATCTACGGCACGCCGGACAAGGTCGCCGATCAGATCCTGAGCTTCCAAGAAGAGACGGGTGAATTTGGCACGTTGCTCTATGCGGGCCATGACTGGCGTGACCGCGAGCTTGCCCGCCGGTCGATGGTGCTGATGGCGGAGAAGGTGATGCCCAAGATCAACGCCGCCACGCGCACCAGACAGTCGGACGCGGCGTAACGATGCCCGTCAACATCGGCGGTTTCGCCCGCAATTTCCGCGTCGATGGGCCTGATGGCAAGCCCTGGCTCGTGCTCTCCAACAGCCTGGCGGCTGACCTCTCCATGTGGGACCCTCAGGCCGAGCGACTGGCAGCGCGATTTCGGGTGCTGCGCTACGACACGCGTGGCCACGGCCTCTCCGAAACGCCGCCCGGGCCATACGAGCTGCGAGACCTCGTACAGGATGTCGTCGATCTCCTCGATCATGTCGGGATCGAGCGCGCCTCCTTCATGGGGCTGTCGCTCGGCGGAATGACAGGCCTCGGGCTGGCGCTCGATCACCCCGCACGCGTCGAGCGCCTCATCTGCTGCGATGCGCGGGCCGACGCGCCGGAGGCCTACGTCAAAGGCTGGACGGATCGGATCGCCATGGTCGCCAAGTCCGGCACGCAGGCGATTGCGACGGCAACGGTAGAGCGGTGGTTAAGTGCTCGAACCCGCGCGGCGCGGCCTGAGTTGGTGCGGCGGCTGGAGGAGATGATCGCCGCCACAAGCGACGTCGGGTACATGGGTTGCGCCGGTGCCCTGCAACGTCTGGACTATCGCAGCCGGTTGCCGTCGATCGCCTGTCCGACCTTGTTCATCGTAGGCGCGTTGGATGGGGCGACGCCGCCTGAGGTGATGGCCGACATGGCCGAGCGCGTTCCCAGAGCAAAGTTCTCGATTGTCCCGGAAGCTGCGCACATCAGCAACCTCGACAACATCCCGGACTTCGACGCCGTTGCCGACGCCTTTCTTGACGCAACGGTTCAGGCGTAGGAGTGTCAATCGGCACTTGCTGCGCGGGTGAGTTCTACCGATCGACATGAGCATCAAGCGGACAAGACGGCACGCGGACGAGACGGCGATGGGGACGGTCCGCCAGCGGATGACGCGGTCAGACCGGGAGGCCCAAATTGTGAGAGGCGCCATCGCCTTTTTCGCAGATGAAGGACTGGGCGGCAACACAAGGGAACTCGCAGAGCGGCTGAACATCACGCAGCCACTGATCTACAAATACTTCCCGACGAAGAACGACCTCATCGAGCGGGTCTTTCAGGAAGTATTTTTTGACCGTTTTGATCCGCGCTGGAGCGACCTGATCACCGACGGCTCCCGCCCGATCATCGACCGGCTCAAGCAGTTCTACCGGGAATACTCGCAGGCGACGTACACCTACGAGTGGATCAGGCTCTACATGTCGGCGGCCTTGATGGGGCGAGACTTGAACGCGCGCTACATCGGGCAGGTCGAGCAGAGGATTCTTTTGCCCCTCTGCGGCGAAATCCGCATCTACTGCGGCTTGCCGGGACATTCAGTTATTCCGATCAGCCGCACGGAACTCGATCACGTCTGGATCTTTCACGGCGGCTTTTTCTACTACGCGATGCGCAAGCACATCTATCATGTGGTCACCACCGAGGATTTCGATGTCCTGGTGGAACGCGCGGCTACCACGATGCTTGAGGGTGTTCGCAGCATGACGAGCCGGATGGCCCTGCAACCGACTAGCTAGTGCCAGAGGGTGTGATGACAGAAAGCAGAGGGGCAACGCCATGATAGGCGCCAGCATGGAAGACAAGCGGCTCGCCGGGCCGATACGTCGCGCGCAGGACGAGGCCGATAAACAACCGGTGGTCGCCGGCGCTGATAATCTGTTCAGTGTGGCACTCGAACCGAGCAACGCAATCCTCGAGGAGAGGGCAGCCGCCGAGACCAGGAATCCAGCTCTGGCCGTGAAACTTGTCGGCCGAGGCGGTGGCGAAATGTCTCGAATGATGTTGCTGATCGGCACCCAGAACATTGATCGCGAAACAGCCGCTGTCGGTGAAGCTTGCCATCGACGGTGCGCCTTCGCGCAGACTCCACAAGACCAATGGCGGATCGAGCGATACCGAGGAAAAGGAATTGGCTGTCAACCCTTCGGCTTTGCCACTGGGCGACCGGGTGGTGATGACGGTGACGCCTGTCGCAAACCGCGCAAGAGCATTTCGGAATTCCCGCGGCGTTGGACCAGAATCAGCCAGATCAATCACGATTTCTGCATTCTTGACGCTCATGGCTCTCTCCGTCCTGCGTAACCAACTTAGCCTGCGAGGCTAAGGACGGCCAATAAGATGATCCACTGCCACATATAATATTTCATAATGACAATCGCTGACAGTCTGAGGGACGTTCGGTATTTTGTGGCCGTATACGAGGAGCGTTCGTTTACCGGCGCCGCAGAACGGGAGAACGCAACGCAGTCCGGGGTGTCTCAGCATATTCGGAAGCTTGAGGAGCGGGCAGGCCTGCCGCTGTTTCTTCGTGGCGGCAGTCAAATCGCGCCGACGCCCGCAGGCACGAAGTACTATGGCTTTTGCCTTGAGCTCCTGCGGATCAATGCGGGGGCGGATCTGGCGATACAGAGCTTCGTCGGCGGTCTGACCGGGGAGCTTGCCGTAGGTCTCATGCCGACGATGACCCGCTGCGTCCTTGCTCCGGCCCTGTGGCGGTTTATGGACCTGCATCCCAATGTCCATGTTCGTATTGTGGAGGGGTTTAGTTCCTTCTTGACCCAGCAGGTTCGGGATGGGGAGGTCGCGTTTGCGGTCGTTCCCGCTTTGCCGGACACTACGGGCTTAAGCCAGCGACCCTTTGCGCGGACACCCGAGGTATTCGTTTCGGCGCCTTCTCGCGAAGGGCACGGGAAGCCGATACAACTGGCGGCCTTGACCGGCTTGAAGGTCGTGACGCCGAGCGTGCAGAACACGCGGCAACAGGTGTTGCGAGCCTATTTTTCGGCAAATGACGTAACGGTTCGGGCCGCCCTGGAGCTTGATAGCATGTTCGCAACCCTCGACCTCATTGCACGTTCCGATTGGGTCGCAATCCTGCCGGGGTTGATGATGGCGAAGGACCTCGAAAGCAGTAGATACTCGATCAGTCCGCTTTCTGCACCGCCGCTTTGGCTGGACCTTGTCGTTGTGCAAGCCCGTTCAAGCTCGGCGTCTCCCGTGGCACAGGCATTTCTTTCAGTACTCGAATCGGAAACACAAAACGCTAATGCGGTCTGGTCTGATCGCATGAGATGAATTCCAACGACGCGTTGGGCGCCGGCACGTTGCTTGACCTAGGCATCCGCTTCTTCTTGATACTTGAGACCGATGAGGCAACACTCCCTTCCGGGGCCCCTAAATGTGCAGGCAGCAGGTCTGGTGCCAAACGGCGTGACGGACGGAGCGCAATCTGTCATCTACGGGAAATAGAAGGTAACGTCGCCATTGAGACGCCCGAGTTCAAAACGTGTGGTGACATATGCCGTGGCGGATATCCACGGCAGGCTGGATCTGCTGGACATCCTACTCGACCTCATCACGGCGGACGCCGCTCTTCGCGGGGCGCGTGCCAAGATCGTCTTTACCGGTGACTATGTCGACCGAGGCCGTGACTCCTACGGCGTCATTGAGCGACTGATCTCAGGGCCGGAGCGTGAGGAAGATGAGTTTCTGTGTCTCCGTGGGAATCACGACGACCTCTTTGCACGCAGCGTTATGACAGGATCCATGGTTCCAGACTGGGCGTGGTTCCTCTTCGACCACACGCTCGAAAGCTATGCCATCGTGCAAGATGGGCTGACAATGACCGACCGGCTTCGCCGTCATGTAAGCTTCGTCTCCGCGCTGCCGCTTACGCATGACGACGGCCGGTATCTGTTCGTCCATGCCGGCATCCGGCCTAATGTTCTGATTTCGGATCAGAACGAGGAAGATCTTCTTTGGATCAGGGACGAATTTCTTGACTACACGGGCCGGCTGCCACGGCGTGTCGTTCATGGCCATACAATCATCGGCAACCGGCCGATCTTTTCAGAGAACCGCATCTCAGCCGACACGGGAGCGTTCCGTTCCGGCTTCCTCACTGCCATCGTTCTCGACGGTGGCGAGGAGAGCTTCATCCAAGCCGTGGGCGAACCCGATCGCGGTGCGATCGAGCGCGAGCGGATCCTCAGCGAATCCATGCTGAGCGGCGGCTTCTCGGCCGGTCTCGCACGAACACCAGGACTACTGAGGTTCAGCTAAGGCCTCTTGAATCGCCCCTAGATCAGGAAGAGCGGCGGCGCGACCGGTTGCAGCGGAAGAACGTCACACTCCATGCCGGCGCATCACAACCCTATTACGGCGAACGGCGGCTTCCGGCTCGGCGGCAGCCTGATCCGACTCCTCTTCGACCACAAGCCAACCGTTAAAGCGCGGTGCCTCTCCGGCCACTTCCAAAACACCGGCGATGTCGCAGAGGCCGTCTCCCAACATGGCCCATCTGCCTGCAGCATCGACATCCTTGAGATGAACGTAGCGGATGCGCTCCCGATACGTGCGCATGACGTCGAGCATGTTCATCTTGCCGCGGAGGATGTGGCCGGTATCTGGGACCCAGCCAATCAAGGCCGGGTCAGTCATCGCGAAGATCCGGTCGTAATCCGCGCGAGAGGCAAGCAGCGTGCTGTGGTGGGAGCTTGGATGCAGGGCGATATCCACTCCCGCCGCGACCCCGCGTTCACCCGCCGCGTTGTAGAATGCGGCGGCCACGGCGAACTTGCTCTCGGCCGGCCCGGGCGACATGACGGTGGCGCTGCCGAAGGACACCATCGCACCCGGGAATGCGCCGGCAAAGGCAATCGCCCGGTCCGCCGCGGCGAGGTCGGCCTCCAACAGGGCAGGTTCTGTGAACCCGCTTTCACTGCCAACGGCATAGGACACAAGGGTGAGGCCGTGGCCCGACAGCGCGGATGCGAAGGCATCAGGCGTGGTAGCGTAATGACCGATCATCCGGTCGGTGATCTCAATTCCTGCGTAACCGGCGGCGGCAATCATCTCCAGCAGCCGGTCCGGACCACCGCGGTAAGCGGCGCCCAGCATTTCCCATGTGTAGGTTTGACAACCTAGTTGCATCGATCATTCCTTCATTCCGCCGAGCGTGAGCCCCTCGATGATGTGCCGCTGGAAAAACAGCACGAGGATGATCAGCGGCACCGTTACGACGGCGGAGGCTGCGGAGATGTCGCCCCAGGGCACGTAGTAGAGGTCGGTAAAATTTGCTATTCCCACAGGCACCGTCTGGTGCCGAAAATTCGATGTGAAGGCGAGCGCAAAGAGAAACTCGTTCCAGGCGGCGATGAAGGCGAGCAGCCCGGTCGTCACCAGGCTCGGCAGGGAGAGCGGCAGGATGATGCGCCACAGAAGCCCCAGCGTGGCAACGCCGTCGACACGGGCCGCCTCATCCATCTCGCGCGGCAAAGTCTCGAAATAGCCGAATAGCACCCAGGTAACGAGCGGCAGGCCAAGCGCCAGGTAGGTGATGATCAGGCCGGTATAGGTGTCCAGCAGGTTGAGATCGGAGGCGATGAGGTAAAGCGGCCCCACGATCGCGATCTGCGGGAACATCGCGACCGAGAGCATCAGCAAGAGCAGGCCGAACCGCCCGCGGATGTTCAGGCGCGACAAGGCAAAAGCCGCTAATGACCCAAGCGCTAGGCAAAGCAGCGTCGTCAGGCTCGCGACGATGAGCGAGTTGCGCAAGTAGAACCAAAGCTGGCGATGGAAGAACGCGTTAGCGTAGTGCTGCAGCGTAAAAGGGTGTGGAATGAAAGATGGCGTCGGCGCCGTCAGCGCGCGGTCCAGTTGGAAGGACGTCGAGAATTGCCAAACAAATGGTCCGGCCGACCATAGCAGAACGAGGAAGGCTCCCGCGTAGGTCAGCGTCGGGCGCAGTATGCCACGCTGCGTGCTCATGCCTGGCGCCTCAACTGCCGCATGATGAAGAGACAAAAACCGAGTGCGATCGCACCTTCGGTCACGAACATCGCCATGGTCATGGCAGAGCCGTAGCCGAATTGAAGCGTGGAGAAGAGCACCTTGTAGCTGAGCGTCGACAGTGTCTCCGTGGAATCGGCCGGCCCGCCGCCGGTCAGCACGTAAACGAGGTCGAAGACGCGAAAGGCATCAAGCGCGCGGAAGAGCCCGGCGATGAGAAGCGTAGGCAAGAGCAGCGGCAGCCGGACATACCAGAAGGCGGTCCAGCCGGTCGCTCCGTCGATGCGCGCGGCCTCGACCAGCGTGGGCGAGATCGTCTGCAGGCCGGCGAGCAGAAGAAGCGCCATGAAAGGCGTCGTTTTCCAAACGTCAGCCAGGATGATCGTGCCGAGTGCCGTGCGCGCCGAACCCAGCCAGTCGACATTGCCGGAGAGAACGCCGAGATGCACGAGGATGTAGTTGACCACCCCATGCTGCCCGTCAAACAGCCAGCCGAACATCTTCGACGTGACGACCGTGGGCATCGCCCAGGGCACCAGCATGGCCGCACGGATGAAGGAGCGACCTGCAAAATGTTCGAAGAGTAGCAGCGCCATCCCGAGGCCGATGACCGTCTCGATGCCGGTCGAGACGGCGGTGAAGACCACCGTGTGGACCCACGCGTTCCAGAATTGGCCATCGTTCGCCAAGTTGACATAGTTTGCGACGCCGACGAACCCGCTGGCATTGGTGATCAGCGAGGTGTTCGTGAAGGATAGCCAGATGCCGTTGAGGATGGGGTAGAAGGCGACAGTTGCGAGCGCCACCAGAGCTGGAAGCATGAGCAGCCAAGCAACCGCGCCGCGACGTAGGGCGCGACCGGGCCGCGGCCAGTGACGCTTTGCTGCGATCCCATGAGCCTGCGTCAGCTTGCCTGACAAGTGGGAAGCCGAGCCGCTGCCATCGGTAGGGACTGAGGCCCCCTCCTGCATACCCGGCATATGGAACTCCACCCTTGCGCGCGATCTGGACGTCGCGTGTCAAGGGCACGATCTCGCAAAGGCAATGCAGGGTCAAGCGCAAACAAGCAGATAAACGCATCTCCTCTTGAGCATCGGCGACGTTCGGCGCAAGAAAGATGCGCCACTCGATCGGGACAGGAGACGTGCTGGCTATGTCGAAGCTTGGCATCGGGTTGATCGGCTGTGGCAACATCGCCATGACCTACCTAAGAAACGCCCGTCTCTTCGCGGGGTTGGAGCCGCGCGCCTGCGCCGATGCGTTGCCCGCACAGGCGGCTCTGAGAGCTAAGCAATACGGGGTGCGGGCCTGCACGGTCGAGGCGCTCCTGGCCGACCGAGAGATCGATCTTGTGCTCAACCTGACCGTCCCAGCCGCGCACCATGACGTCACGCTGGCGGCGCTTGCGGCGGGCAAGCATGTGTTCACCGAAAAGCCGCTCGCGTTGTCAGCCGAGGCCGGGCAGGAGCTTGTGGCGGAAGCAAAGGCGCGCGGTTTGGCGCTGGGTTCGGCTCCGGACACGTTTCTGGGGGCTGCGGGACGGCTGGCGCGGCAGTTGGTCGACGGCGGCGCAATCGGCCGCGTGGTGACTGGCACGGCCTTCATGATGGGGCGGGGCATGGAGCATTGGCATCCAAATCCCGCCTTCTACTATCAGGCGGGTGCGGGACCGGTGCTCGACATGGGGCCTTATTACCTGACGATGCTGGTCAACCTGCTCGGCCCTGCCACGCGTGTAATGGCGATGGGCACAAGCGGCTCTGAGGAGAGGGTCATCACCGCGCCGGGACCGCTGCACAACACCCGCTTCAAGCCGGAAACGCCGACGAGCGTGCTGTCTCTCATTGAATTTGCCTCCGGTGCAATCATCACCTTCGGGGCGAGCTGGGATGTGCACCGGCACAGCAACGCAAATATCGAACTGCATGGAACCGAGGGCTCCCTGAGGCTGCCTGACCCTGATACATTCGGGGGCACCGTTTCGCTCAGCCGCCGCGGCGACGGCTGGGAGGCTGTCGATACCGCAGACCGGGTGTACGGCGCGATCAACTGGCCCTACGAACAGCCGGACCGTGCTAACTACCGCATGCTGGGAGTGGCCGACCTTGCCGCCGCCGTGGCAGCCGGGCGTTCGCCACGAGCCTCGGGCTCGCTCGCGCTCCATGTGCTCGACATCCTCGCTGCCATCCTGCGGTCGGGCGAAAACGGTGAGGCAGTCGACATCGCCACCAGCGTCGATCAGCCGCCGGTATTGCAGGAGGATGAAGCGGCGGCCTTCCTCGCCAGGACACCGTAAGAAAGAAAAAAGGTCCTGCTCATGCTCGCCTCCAATGCAAAAGCCGTCCTCGACGCAATGGCCGCTGCCGGCCTTCCTGCGATCGATACTTTGTCCCTGGCGGAGGCAAAGCGGACGTTTGTGGAGAACGCTGCACGGCTGACGGGAGACGCCACGGATCGGCGGGTCTCACCGCTGCGCGCGCTCATTCCAGCGGATCTGGCGCCCGCCTTTGTGGCAACCGCCGAGCATGACGTACTGCATGACGAGGCGCGGGAATGCATAACTCGTCTCAAAGAAGCGCAGGTGCCGGTGCATCTCGACGAGAATCCCGGGCAGATCCACGGCTTCGTCAGCATGTACGGCTTCATTGCCGAAGTACGGCGATGCGTCGGGCGCGCCGTGGACGCATGGCGCGCAAGTGAGATGAGAACGGGAGGCCGATGAGCAAGCAACGAGCCTGAGCGACGTGCCGCAAAACACAAAAACAAAATTGTTGAAGGGAGACTACGCCATGACCGCATCCGAAAAGCCGGTGGGGACAGGTGGCCTCAGCCGCCGCCAGGCCTTGACCGCAACAGGCATCGCCTTGGGCTCGACCCTGTTACCGCTCGCGCCCCGCCGCGCAAGGGCCGCGGATCGCGCCCAGATCACCTTCGCCAGCGCCAATTTCTACGGCCGTGAGACCATTGCCCAGGTTGTTGACACGTACAACCAGTCGCAGAGCAAGGTGCAGGTGACCTTCGTGCAGCTGCCGCCGCCATCCTCATCGACGGAGGTGCATCAGGCGCTGGTGCAGCAGCTCGCCCGGCGCAACGGCACGCCCGATGTCTTTACACAAGATGTGATCTGGATTGCGGAGTTTGCGAGCGCAGGTTGGGCGCTTCCG
This sequence comes from Acidisoma sp., assembly GCF_965199065.1. Classification (NCBI taxonomy): domain Bacteria; kingdom Pseudomonadati; phylum Pseudomonadota; class Alphaproteobacteria; order Acetobacterales; family Acidocellaceae; genus Acidisoma; species Acidisoma sp. The sequence continues at coordinate 1,877,088 of NZ_CBDAQN010000003.1, forward strand.
CTCGACCAGTATTTCGGGCCGGGCGTCCGTGCCGCATATTTTCCGGGCCTGATCCAAGCCTGCACCTTCCGGGGCAAGCTGACGGCGCTGCCGTGGCACGTCGATTCCGGCATGCTTTACTACCGCACGGATCTTCTTCAGCAGGCCGGTGCACAGGTGCCGACGACCTGGGCCGATCTGACCGCGACCGCCCAAAAGATCCAGGCGTCCGGAGGCGCCAAATTCGGCTACCTCTGGCAAGGAAAGCAGGCCGAGGTGCTGGTCTGCAACTTGGTGGAAGTCATCGCCTCGGCGGGCGGCGGCATCCTGGCGCCCGACGGCCGCACGGTGCTCATCGCCGAGCCGCCCGCGGTCGAAGGCGTCCAGTTCATGTACGACACGATCAACAAGAGCAAGATCAGCCCGCAGGATGTTTTGAGCTGGGACGAGGAGCCATCACGTGGCCCCTTCACCTCGGGTGAAAGCGTGTTCCTGCGCAACTGGTCCTATGTATATAAGATCGCGCAGGACAAGACGGAATCCTCTGTCGCCGGAAAGGTGGGCGTGGCGCCGCTGCCGCATTTTCCGGGCGGCAAAAGTGCCGCCTGCCTGGGCGGCTACCAGTATGGCGTCAACGCCCATACGCAGAACCGGGACGCCGCGATCGACTTCATCACCTGGATGTCCTCGCCTGCGACGCAGCTCCATTTCGCCACCGGGCTGGGCCTGGCACCGACGCGTCCGGCCGTCTTCGAGGAGGCGCAACTGATCCAGCAGCAGCCCTTCATGCACACTCTGAAGGACGTATTTGTCGGTGCAACGCCGCGGCCGGTCACACCGAACTATCCGCAGGTGACACTCGTGCTGCAATCCGCCGTCTCTCGCGCCTTGGTGAGCGGCGATGTGCAGACGGAGCTGAACCGGGCGAAAGACCGGATCGCGACGATCGTCAGCAGCTGATCGGGTGCGTTATCTCGTTGTCCTTGGTATAGGACAACGAGATGTCCGGATCACACGGGACCGACGATGACCTCGACGCCGGCCTGCGCAAGCGCGTCGGCGATGTCCGAGGGCGGCGTAGCGTCCGATACCAGATACTGGATACGATTGAAGCCCGCGACATGAGCGAACGCGTTCACGCCAAATTTGGAGCTGTCGGCCACGACGATGACGCGGCGCGCCGCCTCCATCATCTCGACAGTCTCCTGGCTTTCCTCGAGGCGACTGATGGAAAGACCTGTGGCGTCGATGCCGGTCACACCAATAACAGCCGTGTCGACGCTGATGCGTGCGGAGCCGGCAATCTTCACCGTGCCTATCGTGATCTGCGCGCTTTCCCAATAAGCGCCGCCTAGGACGTAGACGGACCGCGCCGCATTGGACGCCACCATCTGCGGCAGCATGAGGTTGTTGGTGACGATTGTGAGGTCTCGCAGCTTGCCAAGCTCGGCCGCAAAACAGCAGGTGGTGGAACCGCCATTCAGAATGAGCGTTTCCCCCTCGCGGATGAGGCCAGCCGCCGCACGTCCTATGCGTCGCTTCGCCGGTGCTTGGGCGGCCATGCGCGCTTGGAAACGCGTTTCACGCGCAACCAGCCCCTCGCCGGCGAGGGCACCGCCATGTGTCCGTGTGAGCAGCCCATGCCGCTCCAAAAGCTGGAGATCGCGCCTGATCGTGTCACGAGAGACCCCGAACATCGTAGTCAACTCAACGACTGTCACGTGTCCCTTGACGCGCATGTAATCGGCAAGCCGGCGCTGACGCGAACCTGGCAGAACAAGCTCTTCGCTGTCAGCGGTCACTGATGATTATCCTAACGCAATACTTTGCCAGTCCGGGGCGCGTCGAGGCAGGCGGCGCCCGGCCGGGGGCAGTTAAGAGATGAACACACATAGCCGCCTCGTAGCTTGCCGTGACGGCGGCGGCTAGAGCTATGCATGCATTGCCGCAAGCCTGAGCAACAAGGTGCCGTTTTTTGCAGTTTTATGATTGACTGCGCAGTATCGAGCGAGACATCATGCTTGGAGAAGAGCCCCAAGATAGAGCCGTTCTAGCGGCCGAGGAACGACGCGTGCAGGCGACGTGGCACCAAACATATGCAGACCTGCTCGGCCGGGTTGGCCTCTATGCCGAGCGGGCGCATTGGACCGTCTGCGGCCTGTCGGTTTGCGTCGACGCCTTCACCCACCTCGCTGCCTGCGAGGCGCAGCTTTTCACGGGTCCGGCGCAGGCACAGGCGCTTGGCTCGGAACTGCGCCGGCGGGCGGAGGCTGGCATTGGCGGCGAAATCCGCGTTGACTGGGCCGACGGACCACGATGGATCGATGCCAATCTTCCCGTGCGTGTCGCGCTTGGCGGTACGTCGGCCCATGCGGCACGCGTGTTGACGATGCTTGGCGCGCCGGCCCTTCTGGCGCTCGAGCATCGAGGGCCGGAGCAACTCAGCCTTCTCGACCCGGATATGCAGTTGGCTAAGGACGACAGGTCGCAGCGCGCGGCCGACGTCCTGTCGGAAGGCGACGACCGCCTGCGCGTCTATGTCTTCGAGTACACAGCTGGCCAAAACTTCGCCGGTATAACGCCGCCCCGCTCATCCCGCATCATAGTGCGCTTCCATGATCTGGCCCTGGAACGGGATGCGGCATTCGAGCGGCTGAGCCCGCGCCTGATCGGGGCCCATCCGGGGCTCGGCGCCGGCATCGTCTCTGGCTTCAACGCGCTCGGGACCGGTCCCGCGCTGGAGGCAGGCCTGGGCTATGCGTGCGGAATTGCGCAGAGTTGGACCGCCGCAGGGATCGGCATGATCCATCTGGAGATGGCGGGCTTCGATACCGTCCGTTGCCGCGATACGACACTCGAGCGGCTTTCCGGTGTTGTGACCTCCATCGGCATGAGCCTTTCCGAGTTTCGGGCGATTGATCCCGACACCGTACGCCTCGGCGACGGCATGCGGCGGCTGGGTGAGCGGCTAGGCGTCGATCGCGTCTGCGTCCATGCGGACGACTGGGCGATAAGCGCGACCCGGCGCGATCCCGTGCAGGAGCGTGAGGCGCTGATGATGGGTTGCCTGCTGGCGAGCGCGCGCGCGGCGAGCGGCGCGATGACCGTGCCGCAGGCGCTCCCGGCGGCGGCGCGTTTCGACAAACCGCCGCCGGACGAGACGCTGGGCGGCTGGCATGTCGTCTCCTGTCCCAGTCCTTATCTGGAGCGTCCGCGCACGACGCTCGGCCTGGGCGACACCTTCATGGCGGGCTGCCTCCTGGTCCTGGGGCAGGAGAAGCTGCCGCAGGCTAGCACCCGCGGAACCGGAGCACCTGCTACCGGAGTGGGGGCTCCTCCGGCCGGCTTTCGAAGTCAGACGCGTCATCAAGAGCCCACACCATAAAAGAAGGGAAACGATCCATGCTGAGACAACAGCTGCTGGCCTTCGGACTCGCCCTTGCCGTGCCAACGCTGCCACTTGCGGCGCAAGCCGCGACGACGCTGACGATTGCGACGGTGAACAACCCCGACATGATCGAGATGCAGCGTCTCTCTCCAAAGTTCGAGGCCGCCAATCCAGACATCAAGCTGAACTGGGTCACGCTGGAGGAGAACATCCTGCGCCAGCGGATCACCACCGATATCGCGACGCATGCCGGCGGCATGGATATCGTGACGGTCGGCGTTTATGAAGTGCCGATCTGGGCGAAGCGCGGCTGGCTAGATCCTATTACGGACATCCCGGCCTCCTACGATATCGATGACGTGCTGAAGCCGGTCCGGGCGGCGCTCTCCCAGAGGGGCCAAGTCTACGCGCTGCCCTTCTATGCCGAGAGTCAGATGACGCTCTACCGCACGGATTTGGCGGCGAAAGCCGGGGTTACGATCCCGAGCAATCCGACCTGGCCGCAGATTGCGACCATCGCGGACAAGCTGAACGATCCCAAGAACGGCATTTACGGCATTTGCCTGCGCGGAAAGGCCGGCTGGGGCGAGAACATGGGGCAGATAGGACCCGTGGTGAACGGTATGGGCGGCCGCTGGTTCGGTATGAACTGGCAACCGCAACTTACCAGCCCGCAGTGGGAAAAGGGCGTGAGCTTCTACGTCGACCTGCTGCGGCGGGATGGACCGCCGGGCGCCGTCTCCAACGGCTACAACGAGACGCTTGCACTTTTTGCCGCCGGTCATTGCGCGATTTGGGTGGATGCGACCGTCTCGGCTGGCTTCCTCGCCAATCCGCAGGAGAGCACGGTCGTCGGCAAGGTGGGCTACGCGGCACCGCCCTATACGACGACGACGGTAGGCTCGCACTACCTATGGTCGTGGGCGCTCGCCATTCCATCGACCTCGCCCAACAAGCTGGCCGCAGAGAAGTTCATCACGTGGGCGACCTCGAAGGGCTACATCAAGATGGTGGCGGAGGACCAAGGCTGGGCCAGCGTGCCGCCCGGCACGCGGTATTCGACCTACGCCTCGCCGGAATACCAGAAGGCGGCGCCCTTTGCGCCCGTGGTTCTGGCGGCGATCAATTCGGCGGATCTCAACCATCCGTCGGTGCAGCCAGTGCCCTATACCGGCATTTCCTATGTTGGCATCCCTGAGTTTCAGGGTATCGGCACGATGGTCGGCCAGGAAATAGCGGCGGCGATCGCCGGGCAGAAGACCGTGAAGCAGGCGCTGGCCGCGGCACAGAGCCAGACCGAACGGATGATGCGTCGCGCCGGCTACCTGGAATGAAGATGGCGCGGCCCATGGCCTCGGCGCATGTGGAGGGGCACCCGGCCGAAGTGCGTCAGGCCGAGGGGCGGCAAGTGCCGCCTCACGCCGCGCGCCGGACAGTGCCCGGTGCAAGCATCATCGGCACCAAACGAATAGTCCCGTTTCTCTGTACCAGCCCCTCCGTCGTGGTCATGCTGCTCTGGATGGTCGTGCCGGTGGTGATGACCGTGTGGTTCTCGCTGCTGCACTACAACCTCATGGACGAGGGGCGCCGCTTCATCGGGCTCCGCAACTTCGTCTATCTGCTGACCGACCCTTCGTTGACCGATGCGCTCCTCAACACCGTCTCGCTGGTCGCGGGTGTTCTGGTGGCGAGCATCGTCTTCGGCATGCTGCTCGCGTTGCTCATCAACCAGCCGATGTTCGGGCGCCCGGTAGTGAGGCTGATGGTGGTCGCGCCTTTCTTCGTGATGCCAACCGTGAGTGCGCTGATCTGGAAGAATATGCTGATGAACCCGGTCAGTGGGTTGTTCGCCTGGGTCGCGCATCAACTCGGCCTTCCGGCTTTCGACTGGTTTGCCGATGCACCGTTGGTGGCCGTCGGCATCATCGTTGCTTGGCAGTGGATCCCCTTCGCCACACTCATTCTGCTGACCGCTTTGCAGTCTCTGGACCGCGAACAGATGGAGGCCGCGGAGATCGACGGTGCCGGCTCCATCATTCTGTTTCGTCGCGTCATCATGCCGCATCTGGCACGCCCCGTGACCATCGTCATTCTGATCGAGACGATGTTCCTGCTCTCGGTCTTCGCCGAAATTCTGGTGACGACAGGCGGCGGCCCCGGCGACGAGTCGACCAATCTGCCCTTCCTGATCTACAAGACGGCGCTGCTGGATTTCGATGTCGGCGGCGCATCGGCGGGCGGCCTGATTGCCGTGGTGCTTGCAAATATCGTCGCGATCTTCCTGGTGCGCACTGTCGCCCGGAGCCTCGACCAATGACCTCGGCCGTGCAGCGTCGTCGCCAGCGCAAGGTGCTGTTCACGCTGGTCGGATGGTTTGTCGGGCTCGTCATGTTCTTCCCTATCCTCTGGATGGGGCTAACGGCCTTCAAGACGGAGGCGCAGGCGGTGACGACGCCGCCGTTGCTGATCTTCCACCCGACGCTCAGCAGCTTCGCGACCGTCTTCAGTACAACCAACTATCCGCGCTACGTCGCCAACAGCGTCATCATCTCCGGCCTTGCCACACTAGCGGCGCTACTGCTCGCACTGCCCGCGGCTCATGCCATGGCGTTTTTCCCCACGCGCCGTACACGCGGCGTGCTCATGTGGATGCTGTCGACAAAGATGATGCCTTCGGTAGGCGTGCTGGTGCCGATCTATCTGCTGTTCCGCGACCTTGGGTTGCTCGATACCCGCACGGGCATGATCGGCATCTATGCGCTGATGAACCTGCCGATCGTGTTGTGGATGCTTTACTCGTTCTTCCGCGACGTTCCCCGCGACGTGATCGACGCCGGGCGCATCGATGGCGCTGGAACATGGGCGCAGATCGTGAAGCTGCTCCTGCCGCTCACGGCGCCGGGGATTGCCTCGACGATCCTGCTCAGCATTGTGCTGTGCTGGAACGAGGCTTTCTGGAGCATCAATCTGACAGCTACTCATGCGGCACCGCTGACTGCCTTCATCGCCACCTTCTCGAGCCCCGAGGGGCTGTTCTGGGCGAAACTCTCGGCCGCATCCTTGCTGGCGGTGGCGCCGATCATGGTCGTCGGGCTGGCGACGCAACGGCAACTGGTGAGTGGCCTCACCTTCGGCGCCGTGAAATGAACTTCGAGGACTGAACGATGTATCTGGCAAAATACAACCTGACTGGAAAGATTGCGTTCGTGACCGGCGGCGGCCGCGGCATCGGCCTCGCAAGCGCCCAGGCGCTTGCCGAATGCGGCGCCCGCGTCGTCATTTCGGACCGCGATCCCGCTGTTCTGGAGGCCGGACTTTCTGAGTTGCGCAAGCAGCAGGCTGAGGCCGAAGGACTGGTGCTCGACGTGACGGATGCGGCCGGGGTGACGGCCGCCGCGGACGATCTGAACGGGCGTCTGGGAGCGGTCGATATCCTCGTCGCCAATGCCGGCATCGCGTGGCCCGACACGGGAGCCGAGGAAATGGAAGACGCTGTCTGGCTCAAGATGATCGATGTGAACCTCAACGGCTGCTTTTGGAGCTGCCGCGCCTTCGGCCGATACATGCTGACGCGCGAACGCGGAAGCATTGTGACGGTAGGCTCGATGTCGGGCGTGATCTCCAACCGTCCGCAACGCCAGGCCCACTACAATGCCGCCAAGGCCGCTGTGCATCATATGACGCGGTCGCTTGCCGGCGAATGGGCGGCGCGCGGCGTTCGGGTGAACGCGGTGGCGCCGACATATGTCGATACTGCCATGTCGGGCGCAGGTCTGCGTACGCCAGAGCTCGCGAACACCTGGCTTGAGAACACGCCGGCCCATCGTGCCGTGACGGCGGGGGAGATTGCCTCCGTCATTCTGTTCCTGGCCGCCGACGCGTCCAGTGCCCTCATGGGTTCCATCGTGCTTGCCGACGCCGGCTACACGATCTGGTAGCGGCTGAGTTTTCACCTATTGGGAGTTTTCTGGATGACCCGTCTGGACCAAAAGCTTGCCCGCATTCAGTCCGGTGACTACAGGCGGGGAGACTTCATAATCGCGGACGCCAAAGACGGGGACATGGGGTCCGGCATAACCACGGCTGGCCCGCGCTACGACGCGAAGGGTCAGGTCATTGGGTGGAAGACGAGACGCGACTACCTCGATCAAATCGCGGCCGTCGTGAAGCAGGATATTGTGGACATCATGCTCACCTCGGTGTCGAACATGGAGCTGTTGCACGAACAAGGCGTATACAGGAACTCTGCGGTGAAGCCTGCGATACGCGCCAATGATGCGACGGACTGTTGGGGCGGCATCCGCGGCGCCACCTATGCTGACTACCCGTCGCGCCCCTATCGGACGGCCGTGCTGAGCCGCGTGATGTACGGCAGCCTTGAGGCGCAACCTGGCAAGCCCGTAACGGGCACGGACCTCGGGCTCTATTCCATCACCTTCAACAACAACCTGGATGACGATATCCGCTCGCTGGAGGCTTTCGAGGCGTTTCGAGCCGAAGCCGCAAAGGTCGGATTTAGCTATTTCCTCGAAGTCTTCAATCCGAACGCGCCCCAGGATCTTACGCCCGAGACGATGCCCGGCTTCATGAACGATTGTCTGTTGCGGTGTCTCTCCGGTCTAACCAAAGCGGACCGGCCGAAGTTCCTCAAAATCCCGTTCAACGGCGCCAAGGCGCTGGAAGAGCTGGCGGCCTATGATTCCTCCGTGGTTATCGGTGTGTTGGGGGGAGGCGCGGGCACGACGCGCGACACCTTCGAACTGCTGTTTCAGGCTGAACGATCCGGTGCGCGGCTCGCCTTGTTCGGGCGCAAGATCAACCTTGCCGAAGCGCCTCTGGCGCTCATCGCAATGATGCGGCGCGTGGCCGATGGGGAGATCGGTCCGGCTGAGGCCGTGCGCGCTTATCACGGCGAGTTGCAGACCGCCGGGCTGTCGTCCCGACGCAGCCTGGAGGCCGATCTCGAGATCACCGAAGCGGTGCTTCGCTGACTGAAGCTCTCCGGCAGGACGGGACATCATGTTGGATTTGGAGAGTCTTTCAACCATCGATTTCTCTGTCGCGGGACAACGCGCATTCGTGACGGGGGGCTCCAGGGGCATCGGGTTTGCGGTGGGAGCCGCGCTTAAGAAATTTGGTGCCGACGTTGTGCTCGGCGATCAAAACGCAGACATCGGACATGCGGCCGCTGCCAGGATCGGCGCCAGATTTGTCGAGGTTGACGTTCGATCGGATAGCTCAGTCAGAGAAGCCGTGTCATGGGCAGCCGGCAAGGAAGGCGTGCTCGACATTGCCGTCAACTGCGCCGGTGTGGCACGAGATCATAATGGGCAGCCAATTGGGCCAGCCGAGGATGTTTCGGATCAGACCTGGGACACCCTCCACGCACTGAACATGACTGGCGTCTTTCGCTGCTCCCGTGAAGAAGGACAGCTCATGCTCCGGCGGGGCAGGGGTGCGATCGTCGTGGATCTGAAAAAGCAAAGCTGCTCCTCGCGCAGCTGAGGCGCGGCAAGCCGCTGACTGCGTCCACTTTCTGGACAACCGTTGCTCCTACTCGTGATAGTCCAAGAGTCGCTGCCGCCAAAGCTGCCGTAGCGGGAGTAGGGGAAGTGTTGCCAAGACGTAGACCCGCGCCGCGACGATGGGCAAGGTTGCGCGCGTCCGCTGACTGATCAATCCGGCTTCCAGCTCATCAACCGCTGCCATAAGCGCAACGGAATTGCTAACTGGCCCCGCCGGCACCTTGGAGACTGTTTGAATTGGTTGTCGCGGCTCGGTGCAGTCTGAATCAAGCTTGGCATGTTGATTCAAGAGAATCGAGGCCGGATGGCCAGGATTGGCCGCAAGAGCAAGCGGTATGCGACTGACCTGACCGAAGAGGATTGGGCGCGCATTGAACCGCTACTGCCCAAACCGCCGAAGCGTGGGCGCAAAGTCAGCGTCGACTTGCGTGAGATGCTGAAGGCGATCCGCTACATGGCACGCAGAGGCGGTGGCTGGCGCATGCTACCAGAACGAGAGAGAGCGAGAGGAAGATACAAAAGGAGTGCGTCTGTTAGGCCTTGCGGAGCGGAAACATCCAGCGCATCCCTAAGTCTGTTCGTCAGCTAAGTCCCTGGGAGCGCTTGCAAGGCTTTCAAGAAGTGCTTTGAACGACGAGCCTCTTTTGAAAAAGCAAGATTTTAAATAGAACGACTTCCGTATGAGAAGCGAAACGCCTTACCTAGACGCAGATCTGATAAATCTACATGCCGCGCCAGGTGCCGCTTTACCTCGAAAAGAGTGGAGTGGGAGTCTGTTCGGAAATGTCTCAGCGCCGCCGACCCTCCGTGATCAAGCTGCAACACGCCAGCACGCCCAGGCTTCCGCTAGCCAGATTACGGGCCGGTGCCGGAGCGCTAGCGTTGGGGGTTCTATGTTAAGTTCGGTCCCCACCTTAGATCAGCTTCTCAGCATCTAACGCTTGCGCAACGGCTAACGCATACCAATTCGACAAGGCTAACGTGGAAGCTCCAGCGTGTATCGTTTAGGGGCAGGTAATGCCGCGACTCCTATCAGAATATGGAAGACTTGAAGTGATTCCAGTAACTACCGAAAGTTCTTTGAATGACCAGAATTGCCGTCGTGACGGGAGCCGGAGCTGGCGTTGGGCGCGCGACCGTTCAGGAATTCGCTCGCCAGGGCGGTGAACGTCGCGATGGCCACGATCTTCGCTCCCGTTCACCCAATCACTCCGGAGGAATTCGAAAGAGGAACTAAAGTCACTTATCTGGGGCAGGTCCACGGGACTATGGCCGCTCTGCAGCGCATGCGACAGCGAAACCGGGGTGCGATCGTTAATGTCGGCTCGGCTTCAAGCCATTAAAGTGCCGCCGCTGCGAAGGCAGCTGACGACGAATCAACCAATAGCTTGCCTTCGCACCAGCTTGCTCCGCAAGCGGCACTCGTAAGACTGCATGTATCAGCGGAAGCGAAATCAAAATACTACCAGCTCTTCGTCCTGCGGCGAGAGGCATAGCGGGATGCCTCTGATACAAGCAAGGGGCGTCTCATCAAACGTTCGGGACGATCAACTCAACTAATGCCGCTAGCAAAGTCGATGCTTTCGGAGAAGCCGAGGCTGGGGGCGAGCCCCGGCGGCGTTGTCTTTGTCACTGCCCTTGACGCACTCGCCTATCTGCTCTTGCTTCCGGCTAGAGCAACTACCTTCGCCGGAGGTTTCCGAGTGATCGTCACCTGGTTTATCATGCAACCATCAAACCTCTGTGAGAGAGGTTATAATCTTCGACGTCGTGAGAATTTGTCGGGAGCACGACTTCAGGACGACCGTCCGCTTGGCTGCTCGTGATCCGGTCTCCGCCTACGGAATTTTGTAAGGTCCGCGACAATGAAGCGTGTTTCAGCCAATCCACGCCTGCGGCTCCCAGTCATGCTCAACCGATCCTGACGCGCACGTGGCCGAGGACGATCAAGTTCGAATGAAACGGCTTAGTCTTGAGCACTATGCTCGCCTGATGCGGCTGTGTCGGCTCGTCCTGACGATTTCTGTCGTTCCCCTCCTTCCAGGCTGCGCGGTTTTTTCTCGCGGCTTCCTTGCTCCAGGCGGACCGGTTGCTGCTGCTGAACGGCACGAGTTTTTCTTTGTGTTCGCCGTCATGCTTCTGGTGATCGGGCCGGTGTTGTTGTTAACGCCACTAATCGCGTGGCACTACCGACTCTCAAACACAAAAAGCGCGTTTCGGCCGAACTGGGCCTTTTCCTGGTACCTGGAGGGGCTGATCTGGATCCCTCCGACGATCATAGTGATCGTCCTTGCTTTCTTTTTAGTTGGAAACTCTGTGCGTCTCGACCCTTACCGGCGGGTGATGCCGTCTCTGGCGCCGCTCCAGATTCAGGCAGTCGCATTGGATTGGAAGTGGCTGTTCATCTACCCCGATCAGCATATCGCCTCAGTCAACCAGCTGATCTTGCCCGTCGGAACGCCGGTCCATTTTAGTCTGACAAGCGGCACGGTCATGCAGTCGCTTCTCATGCCGCGGCTGGCCGGACAGATCTACGCGATGTCCGGAATGACAACGCAGCTTAACGTCTTGATTTCGGATGCGGGCACCTACTGGGGCGAGAACGTCCAATACAATGGTGACGGCTTCAAGAATGAGAAATTTCAGGTCCTCGGCGTACGACCGGATGATTTCTCACGGTGGGTTAAAAGCGTTCAAAACACGCGAACCGTGTTTGATGACAAGGCGTATCACGACCTTTCGCGCCAGTCCGTTCTCCCCCATCCGATCGCCTTTGGCGCTGTCGACCCAGGCATCTTCACCAAGATCGTGAAACACGCGATCGAGCCAGGCTACGTCAGTCAGCATCAGGAAGCTCAGCCTCATGGATAGTCGATGACCTTCTGGCACTTCGCGCTTGGTCGCCTTACTTGGAACTCCCTCGTCTTCGTGAGGGCTTGGCGTGACCCGACGCTCAGCGAGATCATCGGCGGATGCGCGGGAGGGATCGCAGTCCTCGGGGCGCTGTCCCTGTTCGGGTTGATCACGCTGCTCGGGAAATGGCGTTATCTCTGGACGGTTTGGTTCACCAGCCTCGATCACAAGAAGATCGGGATAATGTATATGGTTTTCGCTGGGGTGATGCTGGCGCGCGCACTTATCGAAGCGTTTCTGATGCGCACACAGCAGGCCGTGGCCATTAACAATCCCGGCCTTGTGGCGCCCGATCACTTTGCCCAGCTTTTCTCTACGCATGGGACTATAATGGTGTTCTTTGTGGGCATGCCATTGCTCACGGGCCTCATCAACTTCGCCATGCCGCTGCAGATCGGCTCTCGCGACGTGGCTTTCCCCTACATGAATTCGATCAGCCTTTGGCTGAGTGTAGGGGGCGGCGTCATGATGATGGCGTCGCTCGTTCTAGGACAGTTTTCCACCGGCGGATGGAGCGGCTACCCGCCTTATACCGAGCTTGCATTCAATGACGGCGTAGGCCCGGATTACTGGATTTGGTCCGTTTCGCTGAGCTCTCTGGGCGCGTTGATGAGCGGGATAAACTTCGCCGTGACGATCTATAAATTTCGGGCTCCGGGCATGGGGTGGATGCGCATGCCGCTGTTTACCTGGACGTCACTGTGCACCGCCATTCTGATGATCTTCGCGATCCCGCCTCTGACCGTGGCCACCCTTATGCTCGCGGCCGACCGTTATCTGGATATGCATTTCTTCACCAATACGCTCGGTGGAGACATGATGAACTTTGTCAATCTGTTCTGGCTGTTCGGTCACCCAGAGGTCTACATCCTCATTCTGCCGCCTTTTGGCGTCTACTCGGAGGTTGTGGCTGCCTATTCATCCAAGGAGCTGTATGGCTACACGTCGCTGGTGATCGCGACCATGGCAATTGCGATACTCTCCTTCACGGTGTGGCTGCACCACTTTTTCACGATGGGCCAAAGCGCCGGAATCAACTCTTTCTTCGGCATCATGACGATGGCGATCGCCATCCCCACGGGTGTGAAGATCTATGACTGGATCTGGACGATGTTCTGGGGGGAGGTACGGTTCACCACCGCAATGCTCTTCTCGCTCGCCTTCATGGTCACGTTCGTGATCGGCGGCATGACGGGCATCATCCTCGCGACCCCGCCGCTCGACTACATGATGCACAACACGCTCTTCCTGGTCGCGCACTTCCACAACATGCTCATTCCCGGAATGCTCTATGGCGTGATCGCCGGCTACTACTACTGGTTCCCGAAGGCATTCGGGTTCCGCCTGTCAGAGACGTGGGGTCGCATTGCCTTCCTCTGCTGGGCTCCTGGGTTCTATCTTGCCTTCATGCCGCTCTATGTCCTTGGCGCTGCTGGTGTCGCGCGGCGAACGCAGGAGTTGTTCGATCCTGCCTTTCGTCCCTGGCTGATCGCGGCGCTGCTGGGCGCGGCGCTGCTCCTGTCGGGACTCGCCAGCCTCTTCATCCAGCTTTATGTCAGCATCAGACAGCGACATACAATGCAAGTGCCTGTCGGCGATCCATGGGACGCGCGCGGGCTTGAGTGGTCGATGTCCGCGCCGCCGCCGGAATACAATTTTGCCGTGATTCCGGAAGTCCACGGTCGGGACGCCTTCTATGCGCTGAAGAAGAGTCAGGCCGCCTACAAGCCGTCGAACCGCTATGAAGACATCACACTCCCCAAGAACAGTATGTGCGGCTTGCTGGTTGGGCTCAGCATGAGCGCCTGCTTCTTCGCACTCGTGTGGCACATCTGGTGGCTGACAATCCTCGGCTTCACCGTCGCGATCGGCACGGTCATCGTCCGCAGTTTTATGCGCGACGTGGATCGCATCATCCCCGCGGCGGAGGTCGCAGCACAGGACCGGCGCTGGCTCGAGAGGGTTGGCGCGGCCGTGCCCATCCCGCGACAGCTGGAGTTAAGCCCGGCAAATGAAGGACTGGCCGATGTCCGGAACGATTGAGCCCGAACTCCGGCATGCCGGACTGAATCTCGCCGCAGATACGGGTGAGCTTCGCGAGCACGTGGAGAGCGACGTCTTCGGCTTCTGGGTCTTCCTGATGAGCGACGCAGTCGTTTTCGCACTGCTCTTCGCCATCTACGGCACCATGCGCTATGCCACAGCCGGCGGGCCAGACGCTGCAGAGGAGTTCAAGTTCCACTCTGCCTTCTGGGAAACGGCGTTGCTGCTCACCAGCAGCTTCAGCTACGGCATGGTCTCGCTGTCGATGAAGTATTCGCGCGGGCGGCTGTGGCCCCTCGTCTTTCTGGCACTGACCTTCTGCCTCGGCGCCGGCTTCCTCAAGATGGAGACCCATGACTTCGTCACCATGTTCCATGATGGCGCAACGCCAGAACGCAGCGGATACTTCTCCTCCTTCTTCGTGCTGGTGGGGATGCATGGCTTCCACGTCTTCTGCGGGCTCACCTGGATTATCCTGATGGGCCTGCAGCTTGTCATCTTCGGGCCGGATCAGCGCACCAAGATCAACCTCATCCGGCTCGGCTTGTTCTGGCACTTTCTCGACGTCGTCTGGGTCGTGATCTTTTCGGTCGTCTACTTGCAGGGTCTGATCCGGTGAGCATCTCCCGTGGACTGCGCCGCGATTTCATCACCTATGGCATCGGCTATCTGCTCGCCATCCTGCTGACAGGCGCGGCCTTCGCCTGCGTATTCTACCGCCTGCTCTCACCGCAGGCGACCTTCGGGGTGATCCTGGGGCTCGCGCTCATCCAGATCATCGTCCACATGAGATGCTTCCTGCACATCTCGCTGAAGCGTTCAGCGCGTGCCGATCTGCAGCTGATTCTTTTCTCGGCTGTCATCATTCTCCTCATGGTCGGCGGTACGCTCGTCATCCTTGGAAATCTGATGAACCGCATGATGTAGGCAACCGGGAGCCACGGCAGCGCCATACCGCCATTGTCCCGGAGATCATGACGTGAAGAAAATCGACGACTACGCGATGATTGGCGACGGCCAGACAGCTGCGCTGGTGGGCCGCGACGGCTCGATCGACTGGCTCTGCTTGCCCCGCTTTGACAGTGACGCCTGCTTCGCCGCCTTGCTCGGCACTGAAGCCAACGGCCGCTGGTTACTCGCCCCCGAGGATCCCAGGGCAACATCGTCGCGGACCTACAGCGGAGATACACTGGTCCTCGAGACTGAGTTTACGACCGCCACCGGGCGGGTTCGCCTGACCGACTTCATGCCAATCCGCAGCGGCGGCGAAGGCTCCAGCGTCATCCGGATCGTGACGGGACTGGACGGCGTGGTCGCCATGCAGTCGCAACTCAAGTTGCGGTTCGATTACGGCAGCATCGCTCCGTGGTTCAGCGAGAAGCAGGGAGCCATCACCGGCAAGGTGGGCCCCGACCTCGTCGTCGTCCGCAGCAGCGTGCAGCTTGAGCATTCCGATGAGGCCGTCAGCGCCCGTTTCGAACTGCGCGCCGGCCAGCACGCGACGTTTACCTTGCAACATGGGGCGTCCACAGCCTCTCCTCCGGGGCCGCTTGAAGCCGAGCGCCTGCTTGCCGAGACAAAGCGATGGTGGGTCGAGTGGATTGGTAAGTTCGATCGGCCGACCGACTGGCCGGACCTCGTGAAGCGCTCCTTGATCACGCTCAAGGCGCTGACCTATTTCCCGACCGGTGGCGTCATCGCTGCACCAACCACCAGCCTGCCGGAAAAGCCGGGCGGCCGGATGAACTGGGACTACCGCTTCTGCTGGCTGCGGGACTCGACTTTCACAATTACCGCCTTCCTGAATGCCGGTTTTAAGGAAGAGGCTCAGAGCTGGTTGCACTGGCTGTTGCGCGCTGTCGCCGGTAGCCCAGACCGAATCCGGATCGCCTATCGCGTGGATGGAGGGCGGCGGCTGGAGGAGTGGAAAGCCGACTGGTTGCCGGGGTTGGGCGGAGCGCGGCCGGTGCGGGTCGGCAATGAAGCCGCTGGCCAGCGGCAACTCGATGTTTTCGGAGAAATTCTGGACTCGGCGCACCTTGCGGACCGGGTGGGTCTGGAGCGGGAGGATTGGGGCCTCGAGATCGAGAAGCGTCTCATTCTTCATGTCGCGGAGACTTGGCGCCAACCCGACCAGGGCATGTGGGAGGCGCGGGGTTCGGCGAAGCACTATGTCTACTCCAAGGTCATGGCTTGGGTCGCGGTCGACCGGTTCCTGAAGATCGAAAGCTTCAAGACAAGATGCACTTATGCATTGCGGGAACGGTTGGAAACGTTGCGCGAGGAGATGCATGCTGAGATCTGCATCAAAGGTTTCAACGAGAGGCGCAACACCTTCGTGAGCCGGTATCATTCGCAGCAAATCGATGCGAGCCTGCTGCTTCTTCCGCTGGTCGGGTTCCTGCCGATCGATGATCCTCGGATCAAGGGTACGATTGCAACCGTCGAAGCGGATCTTATGGAAGGAGGTCTTGTCCGGCGCCATAAGGCCTCGGCTTTCGGCACGGAGGAAGGGGCCTTCATCGCCTGCTCGTGCTGGCTCGCCGACTGCATGAACCTTCAGGGCCGCACGGTGGAGGCCCACTCACTGCTGTCCCGCGTTATCGGGCTCGCGAACGATGTCGGCCTGCTCTCTGAAGAATACCACGTGCGCCAGGAGCGGCTCGTTGGAAATTTTCCACAAGCATTGTCACATCTCGCGTTTGTAAACAGCGCGCTCGGGTTGTCGGGTCCAGTGCTTCAACGAGGCGGCGGCTAGACGGCTTCTCGACCCGCTTGCAAAGCTTCCCTTCAGGCGGTCAGGAATGCTCGAGGCTGAGTGTGGATAGTTGATGCCGGGCGATAAAGCGCGAACCGCTACCTAAACCAGTTGGCGACCGGCGAATTTCAAGTCGCTGGTCCTGACCCGGTACTGGCCTCAGCGCCGCTATCTGCGGATGGCTCTGTCGCGCGCGGCGCCGGCAAGACACACAGTCGCCGGGCCGAACCATGAGTTTCATTGCGGTGTGGTGCACGCCATGTGGACTTCATCTACGTCTTAGCCATTACGCATGGCAATTGCGTCGCGCGACATTTCATAAAGCTGTACTTCGTGTCTTTTCATCTGGGTCTGGCGCAAACGGTGTGAGTTTGCCGCCATTTTATTCGGCACGATATCCGCCGACAATATCAAGGCTGGTTGCATTGCCACACGCCATGGCGTCCAGTCGAAGGAGCGACCCCACCCGTAATGAATCGCTGCATCGTTTCGGACTGATGCCTAGTCACTACGGTCGAAGACGCCGAAGGAGATGATGTTGCCGTCACGCCTCGCAGAAATTGAACCCTGAGAACCTGAAGTCGAGCCAGCCGGTGAAGCGCAACCAATTAATCATGTTTGGGAGTTTGCGATTGCTCGGGTCGCGCTGATGGTGGGGCGGGTGGAGACGGTGGAAAGGCAGCCGATTCAGGCTTAGGTGGCCTAGGGGGCGCCGCAGGGGCGGCGGGGTCTGTTCGCTTTAGGGCGGATGCCGGTTCCACGATCCAGACCTCCAATGCGGGAGTTGCCGTTCGTCTGCAGGCAGATGGCGGCATACCCGGCGTGTCGCAACCATCGTCCTACGCGTTGACGGGCGACGCCGGCCCAGCCGGCGCCTTGGGAAGTGCTGGAGGTGCGGTCGACGGTTTCTTTGCTGGCACGATCAAGGCTGCGGGCACAGCTATATTCGCTCAGTCGGCTGGTTCCAGCGGCGGTGACGGCGCTTCCTCCTACACAGGGGGGCTCGGCACCGCTGACGGCGGGAAAGGTGGCAGCGGGGGCTCCGCCGGGGCGGTGACGTTGCAGTTCCTTTCAGGCTCATCGACAACCGCCGCTGTCTCCGCTTCCGGGGGCAAAACCGCCGCCGAGAACGACACTCTGGCTGGGGACGGCATAGCGCTCAGTGTTGGCGGTGCTGGCGGTGCTGGCGGCCCCGCCGAGGGAGGGTTTGGGAAAGGCAGTTCGGGGCAAGGCGGCCTGCCAGGGGATGGTGGCGCCGCGACCATCGACGCGGAGGGTGCCACGATCACCGCCTCCGGTGGCACAGCTGTGGGGCTTCTGGCGGAAAGCGTCGGCGGCCAGGGCGGCAATTCGGCGCTCGCCAACAGCATTTTCGTGTCTGTCGGAGGCCAGGGCGCTGCCGGTGGGTCGTCGGGCGCCGCCACAGTCAATGTCGGGTCTGCCGACATCGCCACGCAAATCGCGACGATGGGCACCGATTCTGCCGGGCTGGTCGCGGAAAGCGTCGCGGGTGGCGGCGGCTATGGCGGCAGCGCAAGCGCGCTGAGCATTCTCAAAGGGGTGTCCCTCGGCGGCAACGGTGGCTCCGGCGGCGTTGCCGGGCCGGCCACCGTCTCTGTAACGGCCGTTCCAGGCAGTATTCTGGCTCCGACGGTGCTGACAGATGGCCTGCGGCCTCCGGCGCTTGTGGCGCAAAGCATCGGCGGCGGGACCGGTGGCAGCGTTTCGGCAGTCAATCTCGGTGTTTTCAACCTGACGATCGGCGGCTTCGGCGGTGCGGGTGGCGTCGGGGGATGGCCTCGGCAACCAATCAAGGAACGGTGCAGACCGAGGGCAGCCAATCTCCAGGCCTGGAAGCCCAGAGCGTCGGAGGGGGAGGAGGGAACGGCGGTGCCGCCTACAGCCTGCAGGTAGGCGCCCAGTACGATGTCGCCCTGGCGATTGGCGGCCACGGCGGCCAGGGCGGCGAGGCCGCAACCGCAGTTGCGAAGAATGACGGCCAGATCGTAACTCTGGGTGACGATTCCTTTGGCATGGAAGCCCAGAGCATCGGCGGCGGCGGCGGAAATGGCGGCGCTTCGTTCTCCGAGGCCGTGCAGCTGTTCAGCTCAGCCGACGTTGAGCCGGAAATTCCGTCCGTGCTTCTGAACTCCGCTGTGGGCGGCAACGGCGGAAAGTCGGGTAACGGAAGCACAGTCCTGGCCGACGACGAAGGGGCCATCATCACGACGCAAGCGAAGTCGGACGGTATCGTTGCCCAGAGCGTCGGCGGCGGCGGCGGCGAGGGCGGAGTTTCGTCGGTTGTGAATGTTGAGTTGCAGGCGCCGACACTTACCGCGAGCGCCGTGGTCGGTGGAACCGGCGGAGACGGGGGCAATGGCGGCAACGTGAGGGTGACCAACAACCGCCTCATCCTGACACTCGGAACAATTGCGGATGGCGTTTTGGCGCAGAGTGTAGGCGGCGGCGGCGGCGACGGAGGTTACGCCCAAGCCGACACTGGAACCTTCTTCAGCGGCAGCAAGACCGCCCAGATCACGGTCGCGGTCGGTGGAAGCGGTGGTAGTGGCGGCGACGGAGCCCCCGTAAGCGTGTATAACACCCTCCTCGGCGGCATCGCGACGCGCGGCGACGGCGCCAGTGGCATCTCTGCCCAAAGCATAGGGGGCGGCGGCGGCAACGGCGACCTTGCGGCGGCGCTCGGCAGCGGCGGTAATACGCTCAACGTCAATGTTGCTGTTGGCGGCGGCGGCGGCGGCATGGGTAGGTTTGTCTTGTTGGATAATCACGGCGCCATCTTCACTGCCGGGGCTTCCGCGCCTGGGATCAGCGCCCAGAGCATCGGTGGTGGCGCCGGCACCGACCCGGAAGTTCGCGCATCCAATTTTATTGCCAGCGGGCTTGGTGTCAGCGCCCCTGTGGTCACGTTTGGCGACGGCGTCTACACGCTGAAGGACAACTTCTTCCCCGATTCCGACGTGATCGGCACGCTGAAGACCATCGTGACCAGCTACAACAATGAGAACGCCGCCGTCTCAACGCCCGCGCAGGAGGGCACGCCGGCTGAATCGGAGAGCCTCACCGTCGATGTCGGAGCCGGCTACGCCCGGGCGGGTGGTTCGGGAGGTAGCGGTGGCAATGTCTTTGTGACGAACGAAGGAGCCATCGAAACCCAGAACACGGGTTCGGACGGCATTTCCGCGCAAAGCATCGGTGGGGGTGGAGGCGCCGGGGGCGCTTCCAATGCGGCGCCCTCCAACAGCCAGTTTCCCAAGCGCACCACTATAGACGCCGCGCTCGGCGTAGGTGGCCAGGGCGGAAGCGCGGGTGACGGCTTCCAAGTCAACATTACCGATACCGGCAGCATCGTGACGAACGGGGATGTTTCGAGTGGCATTGATGCCCAGAGCATCGGCGGTGGCGGCGGTAAGGGCGGGATGACCCTGGCACAGTCCGGCAGACTCTCGAAGCTTACCATCGCCCTCGGCGGGAATGGCGGGTCGAATGGCAATGGCGGATTGGTCAACATCGACGTGGGACCGGTGCCTGACAACGCCGGCAATAGCAGCAATTCCAGCTCGATCTTAACCACCGGCGCCGACGCGCCTGCCATTCTAGCGCAAAGCATCGGCGGCGGCGGCGGCGTGGCGGCGCTGATGGGCACGACGGTGCCCAGCAACAGTGGCGGCCGTGGCCAAAGCAACACCGGCATTATAGACAGCATCACGATCCCGTCGACCCCGGGCGCCCTTGTGATCGACGGTGCGCAGGGAAGCTCCGGCAACGGCGGACCCATCAACATCGTCCTCAACAAGTCCTCCAGCATCGGCTCTGATGGATACCTTCAGACGTACGGCGCCGGCTCCTATGACGTTCTGGCGCAGAGCATCGGCGGAGGTGGTGGACTGGTAATCGGTGCGGCGAACGCCGATCCCTATGCCAACTTGCGAACGATGTTTTCTCCTCATGCGTCGGAGGGCAACGGCGGCACGGTCAATGTCACGGTAGAACACGACTTCAGTCTGGGCACTGCTGGCGCAGGGGCGATCGGCATATTGGCGCAGAGCATCGGCGGCGGCGGACTGATCGGTGGTATTGGCAACGTCAATCTCGCTTCCGGCATTGTGGCGACGCCGACATCTGAAACGGGCCAGGGCGGGAACGTCACGGTCGATCTGGAGAGCGGTGGCAATCTGACAACCACAGGCGCCGGCGCGGACGGCATCGTTGCGATGAGCCTCGGTGGCGGCGCCGGAATGCTGGATCAGGCGAATGGGGCTGGATTTGTTTTCGCGGGAAGCACCCCCTTCGACGCTCGGGCCGCCGGCGTCGCACCCACCGGCACTGTCGACGTTACTGTGGGTAGCGGCACCCTTGTGCGTTCTTCCGGCGCGAACGCTTACCCGATCTACGCGGCAAGCCAGGGCAACGGCACGATTGTGGTTCAAATCAACGTCGCTGGTTATGGATTTGTCCAAAGCTGGGCGCAGTCGCCCGCCGCGATTTTCGTAGCGGGCGCCGGTGGCGTTGCCGACAACGTCATCAACAACGCCGGCACCATCGATGACGGCACGATGCTGCCGGTGGCGACGACCCAGACGCCAAATGCGACGGGTGTTGCAATATCGGGAACCGTCCCGGTGACGGTCAACAACACCGGCGTGATAGATGGCGGAATCGGTAACGGCGGAGGCTCGATGTTCAACAACGAGCAGGGCGGCACTTTCAACCCGGGGTCCGTGATCAATCTGGGGCCTGTGACGCCGCGCCAACTGTCTAGCTCAACCTTGTCCAATAGCGGTCTGCTGACGATTGGCAGCGCGAGCAATAACATGACGACGACGATGCTCAGCGGCAATCTGGTGCAGAGCAGCACAGGGACAATTGTTTTTCGGGTGAACGCGCAAACGAACCAGGCAGATCAGCTGGATGTAACGGGAACCACCCTGCTTGCTGGACATGTTGGGCTTGAGTTGATCAACGCGGCAGAATTGAAGCCAAGTCAGACCCAATATGTCCATGTCTTGCAGTCTGACATCACCCTCGATGCCGACGCGCTGAGGGCGGGCACTAATCTAGCTGCCGTTCAATTTGGTCCTGCTCAGGTCAGCCAGAATAATCTCTCGCTGTCATACAGCGTCAATATGAACGGAGGAGGGAAGTTGCAGGCGGCGGGGCTTGGCTCGGAGAATGCGCTGGGTGTCGGTAATGCTCTGAACGCCATTCAGTACGGTGACGGTGCGCCCGGCCTCGACCCCTTGATCGATGCGGCGGTTAACGTGCCTTCAGCGCAGGGGCTAGCCGCGCTCTACGACAGCTTGTCGGGTGACGCCGTCGCGGATGACCAACAGGTGATCTTCGCGGACCAGCAGGCCTACCATGACACGGTTCTCCGCCACGTTCTTGATCAGGATGCCGGCAACCCGATCGTCGGCGCCACCCCCTCCAACGGACAGCCGACGGAGGTCTGGGTGGCAGGCACGGGTCGAAGCGATATGCTTTCCGGCGCAAGTGGGCAGGGAAGCGTGCATTCCCAGAGCGCAGGTGCTTTGGCGGGCATCGATCATCGCACCGACGACGGCCAGACTTACGGTTTAAGCGTCGGGGGCGGTACGTCCAACTTCTCGGTCTCGCAGGAGGAGAGCCAGGCACACGACACATTCGTCAACGTCGCCGCCTACGGCATCGCTTGGCGGGGGTCGTTCTACCTCTCAGGCGTCGCCTCCTAATGGAAACTTTTGGACCAGCCTGAACCGCGGCAACATCGCTGCGGCGGCTGGTCTGCCCGCCTATGCGCGGCAGGACTTCACCAGCAACGTTGCCGGCGGGCGGATCGAATTCGGATGGAGCCATTCCATCGACTCCCTGAGCGTGAACCCGTATGCCGCAATCGATCTTGACGAACTGTGGCAGGGCGCTTTCTCGGAGCAGTCGGTCGCCGGAAGCACGTCGGGATTGGCTTTGCACTATGGATATGCCTCGGAGCTGTCAGCGCCGCTGACGCTTGGTGCCCGGCTCAGTACGACTATCCTGTTCAACGGAAACAGGCGATTGACTCCATTCATCGATCTCGGATTCGTGCATGAGTTCAACACGACACGATCGATTAACGCTTCCTTCCTGGCCGCTCCAGACACGTCATTCCAGGTCGATGGGGTACAAGCCTCGCGCAATGCAGCCGCGATCGGCATTGGCGGCACGTTTGAACTCTCGTCACGGCTGTCCCTGTCAGCCAGCTTCAACGGACTGTTTTCCGGTGTAGAGACATCGTGTGGCGGCACCGGAGGATTGCAGTATGCCTTTTGAGACGCTGCGGCGGCTGGGACGACGCTTTGACCGGCAGCCACGTCTCCGGCCGCTTGATCCACTAACCATCGATCGAGCAGCAGCGCCATGATGATCTCCGTTCCTCGTTCGCTGCCTCTACCTGCCTGAATGGCGATCAGGAGGTGACTCTGTGGCAAGGAAGAGCGCAGGCCGCGCTAACGTGCCGGTCTGACTGTCCTGCGAGGCCGGAAGCTGATAACTCTGCGTATATTGCTACTGCACAAATACAGCTGCAAGAGCGACTAAAACCTAGTTCATTACGCAAACAAATAAGGTCTTTGCTTGACATAAGCCCGTAGCAGATGAAATCATCTCTTCAAGGTGGTCGTCAGAGAAGCGACTCCGGACGGGAGGAAACAGATGTCGCTCAAGCGTCTACGCCTAGGCTGTGACGTCTCGATGGTCGTGCGGGTCTTCGCGGCATCGTCGATCGGAGCGGTCGTTCTGGCAGCAGGCCTCCCGGCCGCTGAAGCCGCGGGAAAGCCGATTTCCGTCGATTTTGTCTCGGGACCGCTCAACGATTCTTTCTTCCCCCCGCTCTACAAGGGTGCTCATGACGCAGCCCACGACCTTGGAGTGAAACTGAACTACATTCCGATCGACGAAAGCGATATCGAGGCATCCTCGGCGCAGACGATGCAAGCGGCGATTGCGCAGCACCCCGACGCCATCGTCGTCGGCGACTTCATTCCTAACGTGGTCGATCCCTACATTAAGCAGGCCGTCGCGGCCGGAATTCCCGTCTACGTCGATCAATCGGGGCAGGATCAGTGGCGCGCCGACGGCGCCTTTGGTTTTGTCGGACAGCAGGGGCCCCAAGTCGGCTCGGCGGCGGCCGGTTATCTGGCCAAAGACGGCTCCAAGAACATCCTCTGTGTCATCAACGTGCCAGGCAATCTCTACTTGCAGTCGATCTGCCGAGGCCTGAGCGCGCGTGCAACCGCCCTTGATTTGAAGTCCGAAGCCCTGGAGTTGCCCACCGCAGACTCGACGGATCAGGCGCAGGTCTCTCGCGATATCGGCGCCTATCTGCAGTCGCATCGCGATGTAAACGGCATCTTCACGGAAAACGCGGCTGTCGGCACGGCGGCCGTCGCCGCCCTCGACGCCGCCGGAACCGGGGACAGGGTTCACGTAGGAACGATGGAGATCTCCAAGATCGCGCTGCAGGAGATCCAGAACGGCAAGCTCACGTTTCTGGTCAACGAACAACCCTATCTAGACGGCTATTATGCTGTCCTGTTTGCGGCGCAGTATGTGAAATACGGCCTCGCACCGGTAGGTGCAGTGTCAACCGGGCCGAGCATCGTTGATAAGACGAACATCGATAAAATCCTGACGGTGTTCAACTCCGAGCCCGACATCATCGGTTCGCGGTGACGGACGGAACCGCGCGATAGCCGCGGCGGAGCGCATCATGGGGATACAACCGGATTCTGCCGGCAAGGCCGCCCGGATCGCGGAGGGCGAGGGCAAGCCGGTGGCCAGTCCTCGCGCCGGTCGCTGGTTCCGCGCCGTCATCCTGCGGCCTGAGACGGGTGGTGCCATTTCCGCGCTCGCTGTGTTCCTGTTCTTTGCCATTCTGGCGGGATCAAGCGGTTTCCTCACCACTCTGGGGACGGCTGACTGGCTCGATACCGCGTCCGAACTCGGTATCATTGCGATACCGGTCGGCATGTTGATGACGGCCGGGGAGTTCGATCTGTCCGTCGGCTCTGTCGTCGGCGCAGGCTCGATGGTGCTCGCGATCATCAGCGGATACTACTCGCTCAACCCCTGGATCGGCGTCATGGCGGCAGTGCTGGTGGGCGCCTTGATCGGCTTGATCAACGGCCTTTTGGTGGTCACCACGCGCTTGCCTTCTTTCATCGTCACGCTCGCGATGATGCTGATGGTGATGGGCGGGATGCTGGCCATTGCCATCGTGCTAACCGGCTCCACCAGCTTATCGGCAAGCAGCGCCGGTTCGGCCGGCATCATCTTCGCCGCCAAATGGCACCAGTTTCAGAGTTCGATCCTGATTTGGCTCGTTCTTCTCGTCATCGCGACATATGTCATGCAGCGCACCGCCTTCGGAAACTGGATCTATGCCACCGGCGGCGACGAGAACCGGGCCCGCCTGGCGGGCGTTCCTACTGCCCGGGTCAAGATCATACTCTTTGTCTGCACGTCGGTCGGCGCGACGTTGACAGGCATCATCGAGACCATGTCCTTCCAAAACGGCAACGTCACGCTCGGGGCAAGCTACGTGTTCACCGGGATCGCGGCTGCGGTGATCGGCGGCGTGTTGCTCGGCGGCGGCTACGGCTCGCCGATCGGGACGATGTTCGGCACGCTGACCTACGGGATCGTCTCGCTCGGCGTGTTCTTTCTTGGCTGGAATGCGGACCTGACACAACTCTTCATCGGGCTTTTGCTGCTGCTCGCGGTCCTCGCGAACCATCGGCTGCGAATGGCGGCGATGGGTCGGGTCTGACATGCCGACACCACCGATCCTCGAACTCAAAAACGTCAGCAAGCGGTTCACGGGGGTGACGGCAGTCTCCGGCTTGTCGCTTGCCATCTATCCGGGCCAGGTACTTTGCCTTCTGGGGGAGAACGGCGCCGGCAAGTCGACGGTGATCAAGCTGATCACCGGGGTCGAGCGCCCAACCACCGGTGAGCTCCTCATCGATGGACGCGAAACTCAGCTTACAAGCCCCCGTCAGGCTCGCGAACTTGGTATCGCAACCGTCTACCAGGAGGTGTCCACGCTGCCGCTTCTCAGCGTCGCGCGTAACTTTGTCCTGGCGGCGGAGCCCAGCAAAGGATGGGGCCCGTTCCGACGGATGGATTTGCGGGAAGCCGAACGATTGGCGCTGGAGAGCCTCCGCGCCCTCGGCATCAGCCGGGTCCGGGACGGCGGCCAGCTGGTCGGCACCCTGTCGGGCGGCGAGCGGCAGGCGCTTGCGATCGGCCGGGCCGTGCATTTCGGTGCAAGGCTGCTGGTGCTCGACGAGCCGACCGCCGCCCTTGGCGTGCGGGAATCAGCGACCGTGTTGCGCCTCATCAAAAGAGTCCGCGCGCGCGGCGTTGCCGTGCTCTTCATCACGCACAACGCTTATCACGCCTACTCGGCGGGCGATCATTTCGTGGTGCTGCGGCGCGGGGAGGAACTCGCCTCTTTTGCAAAAGGTGACCGGTCAGTCGAGGCGCTCATCGAACTCATGGCGGGCGGCACCGAACTCAAGGCCCTTCTCGACGAGGACGACGCGTTCGGTTCGCTCGGGGTGTAGGCGCTTCGCCCGGGGGCCGAAAGATCCGATGCCCCCACGCCGAATAACAGCCTGTCGGAGCCCTGAGGCAGAGACCAACACGTCTAAAATACGCTTTTAGCTCACTCACTGAAGCTTGAAGCGACAGCTATCTGCAAGGCCAAAATTCATTTGCCCCCCATCCGAATTAAGCCCACGATCTCGATGCATATCAAGAAATTTGATAAAGACGCTGGGAAAGCGCTGAGGGGTTTTAGCCTATGAAAGCAAAGGTTCTCCTTCATCGAGACTTTGTAATTTCGCAGATCGATCGTCGGCTGTACGGTGCGTTTCTGGAGCATCTCGGCCGCGGCATCTATACGGGCATCTATGAGCCCGGCCATCCCAATGCCAACGAACACGGCTTCCGCGAGGATGTCCTCGCTTTGGTGCGGGAGCTTCGTCCGCCAGTCACGCGGTATCCAGGTGGCAATTTTGTCTCCGCATATAACTGGGAAGATGGCGTCGGCCCGCGCGAGCAGCGCCCCATGCGTCTCGACCTTGCTTGGCGGACGAAGGAATCCAACCAAGTCGGCGTGAACGAATTTGCGGACTGGTGCAAGCAGGCTGAGACCGAGCTTATGCTCGCCGTCAATCTCGGCTCACGGGATCTGGATGCCGCGCGCAACTTCCTGGAATACTGTAATCATCCGGGCGGCAGCACCTGGAGCGATCTGCGCATCGCCCACGGGTGGGCGGAACCACACAACGTCCGGCTTTGGTGTCTGGGCAACGAGATGGATGGCCCTTGGCAGGTCGGACACAAGACCGCGACGGAATACGGGCGCGTAGCTAATGAGACCGCCAAGGCGATGAAGGCCTTCGATGCCGAGCTGGAACTCATCGTCTGCGGCTCGTCGCATTCCGAAATGCCGAGCTACCCCGCCTGGGAAGCGGAGGTGCTGGAGCAATGCTATGACGCCATCGATCACATCTCGCTCCACATGTATTTCCGCAACGATGAGAAGCAGACGCTGAACTACCTTGCCAAGACAGCGATCATGGAGCGCTATATCGAGACGGTTGGCGGCGTCATCGACTATGTCCAGGCCAAGAAGCGGTCCAAGAAAAAGGTCACGATCTGCTTCGACGAATGGAACGTCTGGTATCATACACGCGACGCCGATCGTGAGCGGATGGATGCCTGGGATTGGCCGGAACAGCCGCGGCTGCTCGAGGATATCTACAACTTCGAGGATGTGCTGCAGGTCGGCAGCATCCTCAACACCTTGATCCGCCAGTCTGATCGCGTGCGGATCGCCTGCATCGCGCAGCTGGTGAACGTCATCGCGCCGATCATGACGGAACCGGGCGGGCTGGCCTGGCGGCAGACGATTTTCTATCCCTACTATTTCGCCTCGCGCTTCGGCCGCGGGACGGCGCTTCGCCTTGCCGTTGAGTCCCCAACATATAGCGCCGAAGCGTCCGGTGAGATCCCTTATCTCGATGTCTCCGCGGTTCATGACTCATCCCAGAAGCGTGTGACCCTCTTCATGGTTAATCGCCATCTGACCGAGGCGATGGAGTCTGTGACCGAGATTGGCGGCTTCGCGACGACCGGCATCGCCGATCAGGCGCTCATCTCCGGTCACGATATCAACGACACCAATACGCTCGACGCCCAGAACAGAGTGGCGCCCACAGCCCGCGTCGACGCCGAACTGCGGGACGGCGTCCTGAAGGTTGCGCTGCCCCCGCTCTCCTACGCCATGGTGAGCCTCAGCCTGCGATAAAGATCGGCGAAGGCCTCCCGAGGGGGAAGCCGGACGGCAACGAACCACGTCGGGCCGAAAAGGCTCGCTTCAAGGGAGAACGTCGTGATGCCAACCGAAATTGGACGGCGCAGTCTCATTATCGGCACGGGAGCGGCGGTTCTCGCGGGCGGGGTCCGCATCCGCCATGCCGAGGCCGATGCCTTCATATCCCAGCTTCCGCGTAATGAGACGTTGATCGTCGCCAATCCCACGGGCACGGTCAAGAATGCGGGCTGGTTCAACATCTGGGTGAATGGCGGCGGCGGGATCGCCAACGGCCTGCAACAGCTTGGACTTGATACCCTGTGGTATATCGATCCGGAGCATGGCATCGACAATATAGCTTGGGACTGTTCACTCGCCGCCGACAAACCTCAATACAATCAAGATTTCACCGAGATGACGGTCAAACTCCGGGACGGACTGTTCTGGAGCGACGGCGTGCCGTTCACGGCCGACGATGTCGTGTCGACGGTGCAGACGCAGATTGCGCATCCAGGCATGCTTTGGGGGGCGCAGTTCACGGTGACCGTGGCGGAGGTGACAGCCACCGATCCGCATACCGTGGTGTTCAAGCTCAAGCAGGCGAATTCGCGGTTCCACTCCATCTTCACGGTGCGTTGGCAAGGCGCCTGGATCCTTCCCAAGCACATTTTCGACAAGGTCGAAGATCCGCTAAGGTTCAACTTCAACAAGCTGGTGACGCTCGGGTCCTATACGATCCGCAACTATGACCCGAACGGCAACTGGTTCATCTGGGAGCGGCGCGCGGATTGGCAACGCACCTCCCTCGGCCGCTTCGGCGAACCGGGGCCTCGCTACGTGGTCTATGTCGCTGAGGGCCCGACCGATGAACGGGTGATCCAGCAAAGCAACCACAATCTCGACATCGTGCATGACCTCACGCCCGAAGGCGCCTTCGCCCTGCTCCGCCGATCCCCGGAGTCGCGCGGCTGGTTGCCGAAATTCCCTTACGCGCACCCGGATCCGACACTGCCTGCGGTTCTCCTGAACAACGAGAATCCGATCTTCCATGACCGCCCGCAACTGCGGTGGGCCCTGGCGCTTCTGATCGATATTCGCACGGTTGCAATGGCCTCGTATCGCGGCGCTGCCACGATCTCGGCGATCGGCGTACCACCGACAGGGGTAGGGCCAAAATACTACCACGAACCGATCGAGGGATGGCTGACCGAGTTCACCCTGGACACCGGCACGCGCAAGATCAAACCCTATAACCCCCGCGCAGCGGCAGAGATCGCGGACTTCCTGCGTCCATCGCGAAAGGACGAAATTCCGACCGACCCGGCCGAGGTTGCGCAATCGTTTGGCCGCGGGTGGTGGACCTATGATCCGCAGGCGGCAACCGAGTTGTTGCAGGCGGCCGGATGCAAGAAGATGGGCGGCCAATGGCACCTGCCGGACGGCACGCTGATTTCGATCCCGATCCTCGTCGAGGGCGAGGCACGTCCGTCGATGACGAGTGCGGGCGCGGTCATCAGCGAGTCCTGGCGAGAGTTCGGGATCGACTCGCGTCTGGTGATCGCGCCGAACATCTGGGACCGGTTCGCGGTCGGGGATTATGTCGCGGCTGTTGCCTGGAGCGTGGAAACCTGGGGCGGAATTCCGGACCTGTCGTTTTTCCTCGACAGTTGGCACTCCGAGTTCCTGGCACCTCCCGGCAAGACCCAATCGGCGCGGAACTGGCAACGATGGAAGAACCCGGAACTCGACCAGATCATCGACAATATTCGCAAGACCGCCTTCGAGGATCCGAAGGGCGTCGAATACGGTCTCGACTACGTCAAGCTGGCGGTGCAGCAGATGCCGACCATCCCGCTGATGGCTTTCAACGTCTTCACTATGATGGATCAAACTTACTGGACCGGCTATCCGGAGGCGGTAACCGACCCCTACACCGATCCGGTGCCGGACTGGGGCAACTCGCGCTACATGATGCCCAAGCTCAAGCCGCGCAAGGCGTGACGTCATCATGTCGGGCTACGCAGGCTATGTTGTGCGACGGCTCGGTCAGTTCGTGCTCGTGGTGTTCGTCGGCATCTCGCTGATCTTCCTGGTGACGCATCTGACCCCGATCGATCCCGTGCAGCAGACCATCACCGCGCTGTCCACCTACGGGCAGACCAGCCCGGAGGCAGTCGCGCTGATGCGCAAGTCGCTGCAGCAGCTGTACGGCACCACCGGCAGTCTGCCCGAGCAGTATGTGGTCTTCTGGTCGCGCATGATCCGGGGCGACTTCGGTCCCTCTCTCTCCGCCTTCCCGACGCCGGTGATCACCTTGATCGGCCGGGCGCTGCCGTGGACCGCCGGCTTGATGCTGTCGGCAACGGTGATAGCGTGGGGACTGGGCAATCTGCTCGGTGGTCTCGCCGGCTATTACCGTCACAACTTTCTGCTCAGGCTGGCCGGAGCTGTCGCGATCGGGCTGCAACCAATCCCCTACTACATCTTTGCCTTCGTGCTGCTCATCCTGTTCGGGTATGTGTGGCCGATCCTGCCGATCAACGGCGGCGCGGAGATCAACCTCACCCCCGCACTCAGCGGCGCCTACATCGGCAGCGTCCTGCTGCATTCCATTCTACCGGCGGCCTCTATCGTCCTGGCTGGCATTGGCAGCTGGTTCTTCGGCATGCGCAATCTGACCGCCAATATCATTTCTGAAGATTACGTGCGCTTCGCGGAATTGGCGAACGTTAATCGCCGCCGGATCCTGTTCTCCTACGTGATGCGGAACGCGGCCCTGCCGCAACTGACGGGGCTCGCCATGTCGATCGGCACCATCTTCAGCGGTGCTGTCATCACAGAATACGTCTTCGGCTATCCGGGGATCGGTAAGCTTCTGGTCGATGCGGTGAATGCCGGCGATTACAGCCTCGTCCTCGGCGTGGCCTCGATCTCCATCGTCGCGGTGTCGGTGGCGGTGCTGATCATCGACCTGCTCTATCCGCTGCTCGACCCGCGGATGAGAACAACGCAATGAGCGCCGTCGTCGGCGGCAGACTGCGCCGCAGCACGGGCTTCGGCAGTGCGGTCCGGCATCTCCTTCACCGCCGCGACTTCGTGCTTGGCGGCGTGCTGCTCGCGATCATCATCGTGCTGGTCGTGCTCTCCTTCTTTTCGCCCTATCCCCCGGATCAGACGTATCTATTGCCGCCGGATATGCCGCCCGCCTGGCCCAACATCTTCGGCACGGACAGCCGGGGCCAAGACGTCTTCTTCCAGGTCTGCTTCGCCATCCGCAACACCCTGGCCTTCGGCCTGTCCGTGGCGCTCATCAGCCGCGTCATCGCGCTCGTCGTTGGGATGATCTCCGGCTACATGGGCGGTTTCGTCGATCGCGTGCTCATGTCGATCAACGATGTTTTTGTTGTCATCCCGCTGTTGCCCGTCCTGGTGCTGTTCTATTTCGTCATGAAGAACGGCATGTCCTGGGGACTGCTGGCGCTGGTCATGGCGGGGCTCGGCTGGGCCTATGATGCGCGTCTCATCCGATCCGTCACGCTCGGTCTGCGCACGCGCGAATTCACGCGCCACGCGATCTTCTCCGGCATGTCAATGCCGCGCATCCTGGCAACCGAACATCTTCCCTTCGTGCTGCCAATCGTGTTTTCGACCACGCTCAACAACATGATCTGGTCGATCGGCATGGAGGTGACCTTGTCGGTCCTCGGCTTCACCAATGTGGAGACGCCGACGGTCGGCACGATGATTTATTGGGCCAATCAGCACCAGGCTATGGTCTCGGGCGACTGGTGGTGGATCGCGGCGCCGGTTGCCACTGTCATCGTGCTGTTCGTGGCGCTGTTCCTGCTGGCCGTGTCGCTGAACGAATATGTCGATCCGCGTCTGCGCGCCGGGCGTGGATCATGAGCGACACGTCCCCGATTGTCCGTGCCCAGGGGTTGCGGGCCTACTACCGCCTTGGCGCGGCATCGGCCGACCATGAGGTGCGCGCCGTCGACGATATCGGCATGGAGATCCGTCGGGGCGAAATCTACGGCATTGCGGGGGAGAGCAGCAGCGGCAAGTCGACGCTGATCCGAACCATCGCGGGCGCGCTCGCACCGCCATTATATTTGCTTGGCGGGTCGGTGACCTATCACTTCGGGGACACGGACATCGACGTCTACCGTCTGCCGGCGAAGCAACGACGGGCGCTGCGCTGGACCTGCGTCTCCTACGTGATGCAGGGCTCGATGAACGTGCTCAACCCCGTGCGCCGGGTGCGCCAATCCTTCATCGACTTCGCCTTTGCCGGATCAGGCAAGCCGATGCGCGATTTCTTTGCGGAGGTGACAGCGCATCTGCAGACGCTGCGGCTGCCGGCAAGCGTCCTCGACGCCTATCCCAATGAGTTGTCCGGCGGCATGCGCCAGCGTGTTGCCATCGCCTTGGCGACGATCACGCACCCGCCCTTGCTGATCGCGGACGAGCCGACCACGGCGCTCGACGTCGTGGTGCAGAAGGAGGTGCTCGGCATGCTGCAACAGGCGAAGGAGGCGGTCGGCGCCTCGGTTTTGCTGGTCACGCACGATATGGGCGTTCACGCGCATCTCGCCGACCGCATCGGCATCGTCTATGCGGGCCGGCTGGTCGAAGAGGCGCCGGCCGCTGTTCTATTTGAAACGCCCCGCCATCCCTATACGATCCATCTGGTCGGCTCCCTGCCCCGCATCGGCGACACCGAACGGAAGCCCGCTCTGGCCGGTTCGCCGCCGTCGCTCGCGGATCCGCCTCCTGGTTGCCGTTTCCATCCGCGCTGCCCCTGGGTCATGCCGCGGTGCCGGACCGAGGTGCCGGAACTTCTGCCGCTCGGGCCAGACCAGCGGGTCGCCTGTCACGCCGTACACGGATAGGGGCGATGCTTCTCGAACTCTCCAGCGTCAGCAAAAGCTACACTCAGGGCGGTGTGCTGGCGCGGGGCCGGACCGATGCGCTGCGCGATGTGAGCCTGGCACTCGGCGCCGCTGGCCCTGAGATCTTCGCGGTGGTGGGCGAATCCGGTAGTGGCAAGTCAACGCTCGCCCGGTTGGTCCTGAATAGCGAGCGCCCCGATAGCGGGACGGTGCGCTTCGAGGGCAAGGATATCACCGCCATCCAGGGCACCGCCGGCCAGCGCGGCTTCATGGCGCGCGTCCAGCCGATCTTCCAGAACCCGTTCGAGGCCTTCAATCCGCTCAAGACCGTGGACCGCTATCTCTACGCGACGGCCGCCGCCTTTAAGGGCGCGGGGCGGCAAGAGGCGCCGCGGCTGGCGGACGAGGCGTTGCGGAAGGTGGGGCTGTCGCTGGATGAGGTTGCCGGCCGCTTCGCGCATGAGTTGTCGGGCGGGCAGTTGCAGCGCATCGCCATCGCCCGGGCGCTGATACCGGGACCGGCGTTGATTGTAGCGGATGAGCCGGTCTCGATGGTCGACGCATCGCTGCGCATGTCCATCGTCGAGCTGTTTCGCGACTTGCGGGACAAGCTCGGCGTGTCGATCATCTACATCACGCATGATCTCGCAACCGCCTATCACGTCAGCGATTCGATCATCATTCTGCTGCGCGGGCATGTCGTCGAACGCGGCGATGCGCGGCGTGTCCTGGCCGCTCCCGCGCATCCCTACACGCAGCTGTTGCGGGCCTCTGTGCTGGAGCCGGAGGAGGCAGGCGGGGCAGGGGGGCCACCCGCCCGGCTGTGGGAAGCGCCGGAGCTTACGGCGCCTCCGCCGGGCGCGGCCACACGCGGCTGCCGTTTTTCCGGGCGTTGCCCGCACGTCTTCGATCGTTGCCGGGCGGAAGTGCCGCCCTTGATCCCACAACCCGACGGGCGCGCCGTGCGTTGCTTTCTCTATGAAGCGGGAAGGAGCCGGCGTGATGCCGCATGAAAATGCAAACCAAGAGAGCCCTGTGTCGCTGGAGGTTTCCGCAGACCGCCGGCTCGGCCCCTGGCAGCCGATCTGGAACTGGTTCGGCTATGACGAGCCCAACTACAGCGACGCGCCGAACGGCCGTGTGCTGCTGCGCAAGCTGGCGGAACTCGGACATGTGCCGGTCCACATCCGCGTGCATAACCTGCTGACGAGTGGGGACGGGACCGCCGCGCTGAAATGGGGCTCGACCGGCGTTTATGCCGAGGATGCATCCGGCGCGCCGGTTTACGATTGGACCATCACCGACCGCCTATTCGATGCCTTCGTCGACAGCGGCGTGACGCCTTTCGTCCAGGTCGGCTTCATGCCGGAAGCCTTGTCCACGCATCCACAGCCCTACCAGCACGACTTCCCAAAGGGCAGCATCACCACCGGCTGGGCCTATCCGCCGCGTGACCTTCGGCGTTGGCGCGACCTCGTCTCGGCCTGGGCTGCGCATCTGCAGGGCCGCTACGGCGAGGCCGCGGTACGGCAGTGGGTGTGGGAGGTCTGGAACGAGCCCGACGGCCTCTACTGGCGCGGCACGCCGGACGAATTCTGCGCCCTGTACGACACGACCGTGGCAGCCCTTGGCGCCATTCTGCCGGGCCTGCGGGTGGGCGGCCCCCATACCTGCGGACCAGACAATCCGCGCGCCGCGGCTTTCCTGCGCCACTTCCTGCAGCACTGCACCCGCGGCCGCAACCACGTGACGGGCGCTGTCGGATCGCAGCTCGACTTCATCGCCTTCCACGCCAAGGGCAAGCCGGAGCTGGTCGACGGGCGGGTGCGGATGGGGCTCGCCAAGCAGCTTCGCGACATCGAGGCGGGGCTTGCGATCCTCGATGAGTTCCCCGAGTTGCGCGGTCGCCCGGTCATTCTGGGCGAATCGGATCCCGAGGGCTGTGCCGCCTGCTCCGCGGCGATGCATCCGGAAAACGCCTATCGCGACGGGCCGATCTATGGTGCCTATGTCGCCGAAGCCCTTGCGCGGACGACGGAACTCGCGGCGCGGGCCGGCCGGCCTATCGAGGGATCGGTGACCTGGGCCTTCGAGTTCGAGGATCAGCCGCCCTTCATCGGCCTTCGTGAGCTGGCGACGAACGGTATCGACAAGGCCGTATTGAACGCGTTTCGGCTGATGGGCATGCTGGGCGGCCAGAGGCTCGATTCGCGCAGCGACGCGGCCCGGCCTCTGGAGCAGATCCTGGCCGATGGCGTGCGCGACCAGCCCGACATCGACCTGCTGGCGACCCGCGACGGCGATGAGGTTTCGATCTTGATCTGGCATTATCACGACGACGAGGCCACGGCCGCTACAGCCCCGGCGCCGGTCGCGCTGCGGGTTCATGATCTGCCACGTCACCTGCACGTCACGCATCGTCGCGTCGACGCGGCCCACGGCAATGCTCATGCCGCCTGGCAGCGGATGGGCCAGCCCCGCAGCTTCTCGGCGGAACAGCGTAATCTTCTCGATCAGGCTTCGGTGCCAGGCGTCGTTGCCTCCGGCCCGGCCGAAACAGAGAGCGGTGTTTTGCATTTAGGCTTCGCGCTGCCACGCCACGCCGTGTCTTTGCTCCAGATCACCTGGTGACCGGGCGAGACGGCAGCCGCTTCCTCACCATCAGCCCTGAGGACGGGCTGGACGTTCTGCATGGGCTTGCGTCACCGGTCCGTCTGAAAATTCTCAAATTCCTGCATGCGACCGGCCCGTCCAACGTCAACGCCATTAGCGCGGCATTGAGCCTGCCGCAGTCAACCGTCGCGACAAATATTCAGGTGCTGGAGAGCGCCGGCCTCGTCACCACCCGCACGCTGCCAGGGCGCAAGGGGCACCAGAAGATTTGCTCGTTCCGGTTCGAGGAGATCGTGCTGCATTTCAGCCGAGGCGACCTCAACCTGCGCAATGCGATTGAGGTGTCCATGCCGATTGGCCTCTATACCGCCTGCGCAGTGACGGCGCCGTGCGGCCTGTGCTCGACGGAGCGCGTTCTCGGACTTCTCGATGTGCCGGACAGTTTTCTGCAGCCTGAGCGGATGCAGGCGGCGCTTCTCTGGTTTGGGCGCGGCTACGTCGAATACAAATTCCCGAACAACGTCCACTCGCGCGGGCTGCCGATCACGTCGATCGGCTTCAGCATGGAGTTATCGTCTGAAGTGCCCGGCACCAACACCAACTGGCCTTCCGATATATCACTCTGGGTCAATGACATCCGGCTTGGCGCCTGGACCTCGCCGGGCGATTACGGCGATAAGCGGGGTGCCTTCACGCCGAACTGGTGGAAGCTGGCCGGTTCCCAATACGGCCACCGCGTCGTCTGGCTCGTCGATGCCAGAGGCACCTTCGTCAACGATCAGCAAGTGTCCGACCTGACGATCGCGGCGCTGGATCTCGATGAGCACCATTCCATCCGCGTCCGCATTGGCGTCGAAGAGACTGCGCCGCATCCTGGCGGGATGAACCTGTTCGGTCGCGGTTTCGGCAACACCGACCAGGATATCACTATGACTTTGACGACGCGGGCGGCAGGCGTCATTTCGTCGGGTTGATACGAACTGCACGCAACGATTCGCGCATGAGGCGCTCAAGATCATCGGCACTTGTATCCTTATCACCGATGAAGACCAAGGGTCCCTCACGTCGCCCAAATTCGAGAAAGGCTCGGAGAACCGGAGGAGCTCAGTTGTCACCGTCCTAGAGCGACATGATGCAATAATGTCCGCTGTCGTGTGATCGTTCAAGCCTGACATTATCCCGCAACACGCCACGCCGAGTAGTTCACAAAGACCTTCACGAAAAAGCTGGACAATCGGCTATGGGACGAAAGCAAAGGATAGGGTTCGTCATCGGAGTTGCTGGCGTCGCGACAGCTCTTGTGCTCGCGAAAACCTCGCCGACGGCAGCGCAGCAGGCGACGCCGACCGAGAGAGTACACGTGAAGATAGTTTCGTTTGGTGATAGTCTCTCGGATGTGGGCACCTATGCGCCATTTGCCAGTAGACTGTTCAACGGCGGCCGCTTCACGACGAACCCCGGGACGATCTGGACGCAGCAGATTGCCTCCTATTATGGCGATGTGCTGCGCCCGGCCTTCGTTGGAGGGTTCGGCCACCCGCTGACGCCGGAAGGTGGCTTTGGATATGCGGAGGGCGGATCGCGTGTAGCCCTGCAGCCTGGCATCGGAGAGGCCGCCGCGGGGACACCGGATGAGGCTTTTGCGCTTCAAACCGCAGTCCCGATCAAGGAACAAGTATCCACCTTCCTTTCGCAACATCATAATTTTGCGTCGAATCAGCTTGTGTTGATCAATGGCGGCGCGAATGACCTATTCTTTAATCTTGGGCGGATCGAGAACGACCCGCTAAAGCTCCCGCTCGCGTTGATCGCCATTGAAAAAGCGGCGATCCAGCTCGGGGAGCTCGTACAACGGATACATCGTGCAGGCGGGCAGCATATAGTCGTCATGGATTTGGCGGATTTTTCGAAGGCACCGCTCGCGCAGAAAGTCCCGGTGCCGAAGGTCGCGATCCAGGCCGTGATTTTGGGGTTCAATGAGACGCTGAAGGTAGTGCTGTTCGCACACGGGCTGCTGAACAAGGTCGTCTTGATCGACGCTTTCTCATTTATGAACCAAGTGGTTGCACAAGGGCAGGCTTTGGGTTTTCGCACAACCAGCGGAGGCTCGGCATGCAACGCAAGGGAGGAAACAGGTGCTGCAAGGCGCCTCGGACTGCATGACCCAAGCATCTTCAGCGACTCGCTGTTCTGTTCACCCGCCACCTATAGCGAGCCGAAGGCCGACGGGGACTACATGTTTGCCGACACCGTGCATCCGACGACGCACTTCAGTTTGCTTCTCGCGCAATACGTGGAGCAGCAGATCGCGACCAGCCGCTCTACCCGTGGCCTCGGAAGGTTGCTGCTTGGTCTCCAATAGCTACCATCATTCCTATTTGTCTAGTGAATATCAGGGAGCGGAGCGGACGAGTTCCGAAGCCAGAGCGGGTGGAATCGAGGGTAGCAGCGGCTTCAGGGTGGGATATCATCACTGCGTGACTGCTGTTCCGTTCGACCACGATGGCCTTGGCGCATTTCGCCATGAACCGCTGGAGGGTTAGTGGGATCATGTGATCGTGGGTGACCTTCCGGTCACTGCAGGCTACCGTTATCACCACGCCGCCGCAGGAGTGGCCGACGAGTATCACAGGATGCTTTGTGGCGGCGATCACGCGCTGTGCTGCGGCGACGTCGGCTGCCGTGATGCCGACGTCGGGGCCGGGCGGAGCTAGGGCTTCTGCCGGGACCGACCAATCCGCTTGTCTGAATACCCGCACTAAACCTGTGCCCTGGGAAGTGCTCAGGGCACCATGGCAGTCCGTCCCTCCGGGCGAACCAGATACACATAAGCGAACGCGGCGAGGATGGCGAAAAACAACATGAACGCGCTCATCGACAGGGCGGAGTGACCGTCGAACAGAACCGAGACCAGGCCGCTGGCCGCTGCGGCGGCCAGCATCTGGGCACATCCTGCCGCACTACCGACAGCACCGGCGATCTGTGGCAAAGGTTGCATCGCCCGGTTGGCGACGTTCGGCGCAATCAGCCCAAAGGCAAATGTCGCTCCAATCATGGCAAGGACCGCCAGGGGAGCCGGCATCCAGCCCGCCAGCGTCATCGACAGCAGCGCAGCCGAAGCCAGAACCAATAGCACGAGGCCGGCCGCGAGGATGGCTCCTGCTGGCGAACCCCTGGCGCTTAGCCGGCCATCGATCCAAGCCCCGCTCATAACCGCAATGGCAGTCAACCCGAAGGTGAGGCCATATTGGAAAGGGGTCAAACCGACGACATCGACCAAGAACAGCGACGATCCGGCGACATAGGCAAAGATCGCTCCCATCGCTGCGGAACTGATCAGGATATATCCCCGACATAGAGGATGCCGAAAAACGCGCAGGTAGTCATGCAGCATTCCCGACGGCGTCAGCCGCCGGCCTGGATCGGGCGTTGCACTCTCGGCGAACCCGAGTGACGTCACCAGGAGCAGAATGAAGCCGAGTGCTGTCAACACAACGTAGAGGAGTCGCCAGCCGCCGGCCGCCAACAGTTGTGCGCCTGCAAGTGGCGCGATCATTGGAACAACGTTGATGGCGACGATGACGTGGGACATCTTCTGGTGCGCGACGCGCCCCTCATACAGATCGCGGATAATTGCCATCGACATCGACAAGCTTGCGGCTCCGGCGCCCTGCACAGCCCGCCAGGCGAGCAAGACCGGCAGCGAGTGGGACGTGGCGCAGCCGAGGCCTCCGATGACGAGGACGGCGCTACCAAGTACCAGCAGGGGCTTGCGGCCGTAGCGATCAGAGACTGGTCCGAAGACGAGCGGCGTCGCGCCCAGGCTCAACAGGTAGACGCTCATCGCCAATCCCGCCTTTGCGGGCGGAACGCCGAGGCTCGCACCTGTCGCCGAGAGTGCCGGCAGGATCATGTCGATCCCGCAGGCCGGCACCGCAGCAAGCAGACCCAGTAGAAGGGTGAAGGCAAATGAACATCGATCAATTTGCACAGACGGAGGCCCATCAACTGTCGGTTGTCACCTGCAGCCCTAGCGTGCGGCCAGCGCGCTCTCAGATGCACAGGCCATCACTAGTCGGTCCCGCACCACTCGTAGGAACGATGGCAGCGGATCGTGGCTTACATGCAAAAGGCTGAGCGACCCGTTGACCGTTGAGACGCCGATCTCCTGCTCGCCCGCGAAGCCCGCAAGTATCGCCGGGCCCCAAAGCCGCTCGACGGTCAGACCTCCGAAGCGGGTTTCGATCGGTAGGTTTCCCAGGTTGCTGATGTTGATATCGAACCTAAAGCCAGCCATGAACGCAGCGATGTCGTTCACGGTCCGTGGGGTTGACAAAAAGCCGTTCAGTCCGCCCATCAGGGACGCCATGACCTCCGGTGACTTCAGAGGTAGAATGCAGTCCCGGGCATGTCGGGCAAGCTTCCAGAAATCGCGCATCTCAGGGGCGATCAAAATCGACCCACCTGCCGAAAGCAGAGCAACGGACTCACCGCCGGAGACGGCATCGCGGGCGTCGACGGCAGAGCCGACGGTTATTGGTGACACCGCAAGTTCCGGCGATGTCAGGCGCGCGGCCTCCACGGCGGCGGCAACGAGCGCACCGTGGACCGTCGTCCCTTCTTTGCGAGCCCGCCGACGCAACTCGCTCGTCAATGCCTCGCTCAAATTGGAAGTACTTACGTGGGGAGGCGAGCCATCAATCGTTCTATAGAGATCCAGCGATCCGGGCGAT
Source organism: Acidisoma sp. (assembly GCF_965199065.1). NCBI lineage: Bacteria > Pseudomonadati > Pseudomonadota > Alphaproteobacteria > Acetobacterales > Acidocellaceae > Acidisoma > Acidisoma sp. Next base: position 1,917,291 of record NZ_CBDAQN010000003.1, read on the forward strand.
GGGAACGCCACCCCATCTTTGGCGACCTGCGTCTCGAACGGCTGGAGCAGACTGTCCAAGGAGCCGGCCGGCAGCATTGGATCGAGGGAGTGTCCGGCTACTGATTGCACCATGTCCCGAAGCGCGAAAACCAGCGATTTGGTGTCCGCGATCGAATGATGAGCAGCCAGGATAAGAAATGTACGATACGACTGCGTCACCAACACGACCCTTACCAGCGGCACGCGTCCGTCATCGAAGGGTAGTGCCAGTTCCCGTTCCATCTCGACTTCCCATCGGGCGTCTTCCTGCGCCACGATCCGGAGCGAGCAACGGTCGCTTCCCGCTGTTTGGCGGAACCAGGGGATCCCGTTCTCATCTTCCACGATGGCAACCGAGAAGGCCGGATGGCGTTGCTGCACCGCGCCGACAGCCTTGATCCAAGCGGCCGACGATGCCTCCCCTAGGATCTCGGCACAGACGGCAAAATGATACGGCGTGTGCCGATTTTTGAGCCAGAACATCCGTTCGATGCCCCCAAGGGGGCGTTCCAGTTTCATGCTTGGCGGAAGCGCATCCATCCTATGATCGTCCTTTCTGAAGCACCCGTAATATCCGCGGGAATGCGTTACGCGGACCGGCGCCACCGCTGTACGGCGATTGCTTCCATCTCCTCAACCAGGGCCGGCGACCCAAGTTCCGGCACAATGGCTTTCCCAAGGCGCGACGCTGCGACCCGGAATCTCGGTTCGCCGAGCAATCTTGCCACCGCCTGAGTGATGTCCGCTTCGGTTGCGGAGTCGTTCAGCGCCAGCCCCGCACCGCGTGCAACAACGCGAGCGGCATTGTCCGCTTGGTCTCGGCCCATCGGCAGGACAAGCAGCGGCACGCCGTGCGTCAACGAACGGGTGACCGTCCCGTGCCCGCCATGGGTTACGACGAGCGAGACTTCGGGCATGACCGCATCATGCGGCGCACTATGCAGAAGCGTGATGTTACTGGGCGCAGTGATGGTTTCCTGCGCCATCGCCGGCCCGACTGTTACCACAGCATCGAGGTCCATGCGGCCAAGCGCCGTTACGATCCGATTAAGCAACGAAAGCTGGTTCTGAAAGCTGGTGCTCAGCGAAACCAGGACGCGCGGCCGTTTCGGCTGTCCGGACCAGGGTGCGGTCCAGGTTTGTGCCCACATCGGCTGATCGAGCAGCGGCCCGACATAGCGAAGGTTGGCCGGCAGGCGTTTCGGCGGGAAGTCAAAAGCCTCAGCAACTCCTATCAGAACTCGGTCAGCCCGGTCGTAGTGATCAAAGATGTGCTTAAGTGGCGCTAGGCCAAATGCTGCCCTTGCCCGATTCAGCTGTGGCAACTGCGTATTCATCAGCCCGATAAGCCGTTCATGCGTCGCGCTTTCCGCAGCCTCATAATTCGCCGAGCCGTCTGGGATAAGGCCGGTCAACGCGGTCGGAACACCGTCGAGAGGTCGGACGCTGATATGTGGCGAGAGTAGCGCACAGGGAAGTCCCATGGCCTCCGCAGCGATGACGGGCCCGGCAAGGAGGTCGTTTGTGAGGACCGCATCGGCCGGCTCGTTACGCAACGCGTCGATCGTGTCGGCGGCATAGTCGATTGCCGCCCCAAACATGATTTGGGTGACGAGAAGGTTGATCTCATTCCATACTGGGTCGTCCCCAATGTTACCAGGCAGAACCGGCGGAGCGGGACGCCGCCAGGCCAAGGCGTCAAACCCGGCTTTAGCGGTCTCTTCGCGATGAGTTGGTTCGCCTAGTATGCGCACATGGTGCCCCCTCTGACGTAGCCGGCGCGCAGCGGTCAGAAAAGGGTTGAGGTTCCCTGGGTTTCCCCAGGAGGTGAGCAGAAACCGTAGCGACATGAGAAGGCCGTTCCTTCGTTATGGAAAGCGCTGCTGGCGAACACATGCGGGAGGCGCTCGATTGGCAGGTCCGCGTATGGCTCAGTCAGCGGCGACTCCCAAAGCGTCGCAGACGCCGATTGCAGCAGAATGACGGAATCCAATGTTCGGACTACAACCGAAATTGGGGCGCACGCTCGAGTAGGCTGAACTGCTCGACCCTGAAGACATCCGCATCTACGACAGCCATTGAGCCCGATCAGCTTTCAACGAACCAACACAAGCGCTACCGTCCTCTCCGCCGAAATCGCCGACAATGGATGCTCCCCCGATTTGCGGGAGAGGCAAGACTGTGGTCTGGTTGGAGGGCCGTCGCGTCGGATGCTTCGGGCCGTTCGTTGCGCAATCATACCGTGCGCTGCACCCGGGCATTTGCCATCTGCTGTCACACCATGCGGGACATGTATGCCGACTTATCGTCCTGCAGCTGTAGAAGGTCCTAGCGGGCCCGTTCAAACCGCTCCGACCAGAAGCTTGTGCCCGCGCCGACCTCGACTAAACGTGCGTTCACCCGTTCCCGGGGCGAGGCCGCGCCACGACTGGTGCTGCAAACCGGTGGATCGTCACCATCGCCGGCCGTGGTTGTTCTCCTCGACCACCACGTCCGCCCAGACCTGATCGAGTATCATGCCCTTTGTCAGCACCGGACCGCCGGACTCGGCGAGCATCAACAACACGTCGAAAGCTCGGCTGCCGAGGTCGACTGCGTTACCATCTACAAGCAGACGGCGCTCCTGCGGATGCACTTCGAACCGTCCAAAGCATAGGTTGACAGGTCCTGCATCCAGAAGCGCGCCACCGCCTCGTGCCCAGCCACATGGGCACGCGTGGGCCGGATCGGTCGGATCTGCCGGCGTACATTCAGCGCTTCGGTTTACACCCTGCATAACAGCCATCCTTCTAGCTCTCGGCGGCTTACACCAACAGCGGCCCCTCTATCGCTGCGGTTTGCTTGGCGATCATCGCGATCTAATTTCAACCCGGTGCTCTTCCGCTACGTCTGCAATGCTTTGTTCCGGGACAAAATATTGAAGAGGGTTCAGATGAAGGCGCGGTTGAGTTGAAGGAACAAGCGATTGCTAAATGTCTTTGCCGTTCATGTCGCGAAGGAAGGTATGAGGCCTGCGGCTATGAAAGAGTTTGATGCTATTCTTTTCTTAGTCCGCGCAGAAGCGGGCTGCAGTGAGTACGTGCTGGCAATTGACATTGAAAACAGCCCCGCATCCGTAACAACGCTCGGTCCAAATTCTTTCGTCGTCGTCGAGAAGTGGGCGACCCGCGAGGCGTTGGAGGCGCATGCAGCTTCGAAGCACATGATCCAGCTCCGAGCAAGGATAGAAGCCTTCATTCAAGCCCGATCCTTCTTCGTCGTTGGGTAGCTGGTAGAGAAGGCGTCAGCTTTCAGTCTGTCATCAGAGGGATTTTCGCTTGGAGAAGCACTACACCTGTAGCATCTTCTCATCGGTGCGAAATCTCGTTGAAATTATGGCGCCGGTTTTTCGCTCAAGTATTCAAGCAGCAAATGCATTACGATCAGGCTGCCAAAAGAGTCATTTCCCCGCGAGCTCCAGGGGCCTGCCGCATGCAGGTGAGCTTCACAGGGTTTCTCCTGAGATCCCTATCCCGCTGATCGCTGCGACTGACGAACTCCGCGTGGATGTCCTCGCTTCTGCGGGAGTGCACGAGGTATTCCGCCTGCCGCTGTGCTCCCGGAGCTCGCGATCGCCTCAAGGCGTTGGCTTCCAGCCGGATCATTCTTGGAAAGCGGAAGCCTAGCTGCCTCAGAGTGTGGCGCAGCGACTGAGGGCGGCAGCGGTTGAGTTCGGCCCACCGCTGCTTCACGAGGCCGGCGTTGGGCGTTACATCGCTCACCATGTTACAGCCGTAGCGAAAATCGTGTGAGCAGCAACTTTGGCGACACGAGTCTGGGCACATCAGTGGTTGGGCAGCGGGTGGCTGTTCGCTCGGGCGCAGAAGTCCTCCCGGTGAACGGTGGTTTGCATCAGATTAGATTGCCCACCAACAGGGCGCTACGGAGTGTCGGCTATGGGAAGCGAAGCAGATGGCAGAGCGGAGCATCCGGGCATGGCTAAAGCCCTCACGGAGCAAGCCCGGATATTGATCGTAGACGATGACGTCGCTTTCCGCGGGATGTTGTCTACTTATCTCGAACAGCAAAGCATACGTGTTCACACGGCTGGCAGCGGGAACGAGATGTCTCACCATATAACTGTGCGGGAGCCCGACCTGGTTCTTCTCGACCTTAGACTCGACAAGGAGGATGGTCTTGACTTGCTGCGCGACCTTCGCTCGCGATCGGATGTCCCGATCATCATTATGACCGGGCATCGCCGCGAGGAGATCGACCGTGTTGTCGGGTTGGAGCTAGGCGCGGACGATTACTTGTCCAAACCATTTGGGTTGCGAGAGCTTCTGGCCAGGATCAGAGCTGTCCTCAGACGCCACGAATACGGTCGGAACGACTCTGACGACCAGACGTTGGGGGGCTACCGCTTTGACGGCTGGGAGCTCGATTTGAAGGCGCACCGCCTAACAGCCAAAGGAGGTGAGCCTGTTCAACTGACGAAAGGCGAGTATGCTCTGCTTGTCGCGTTTCTAGCCGCGCCAGGAAGGGCGCTGACGAGGGAGTATCTTTTGCAGGCGACCCGTGTCCATGAAGATGTCTTCGACCGGAGCATTGATGTGCAGGTGTTGAGACTTCGACGTAAGCTCGAGTTGGACCCAAGTGTACCGCGAACTATCCAGACGGAGCGGGGTCTTGGGTATCGGTTCACTCTGGCGGTTGAGCAGTTTGGCAGATGAGATTTGTCGATGGGGCTTCACGCGCCGCACGCGCTTAGACTACGCTGGAGGCTCTTGTTGTGCTTGATGGCGTTGTTGCTGCCGATGTACTACTCCGTTCATGCTCAAATCGCCGAAGTCGTACCTGAGATAGGGGCTGTTACGGGTCAGGAGCCGGTAACACCTGTCCCGCCTGCACCGCCGAGTGACCCTCGCATTGTCAGTCTTGGAGAAAAACTGTTCAATGACCGGCGCTTGTCGGGGAACGGCACGCGTTCCTGTTCATCCTGCCACGATGTTCACACAAATGGGGCCGACGGGAACCAGTTTGATGCGACGCCGAATGGCGGACGGACCACCTTTCATACTATCACTGTTTTCAACGCGGCACTGAGCTATCGTCTCGATTGGGAGGGAAACGCTCAAACCTTAGAAGAGCAGGCTGCCCTGTCGCTTAGAGATCCGCAACTCATGGCAACGAGTGTTCGCAGAGCGGCGCGAGAAGCCGGCGAAGAGGGCAGCCTGGCGCGCGAGTTTGGGATCATCTATGGGCACGCGCCTTGTTCCAGCGATCTACTGAACGCTATTGCAACCTATGAACGCTCTTTAGTAACACCCGGTGCCCGGTTCGACCTTTGGTTAGAAGGCGACCGATCGGCACTTTCGCTTAATGAGCAGGTTGGATACAAACTCTTCAAGTCGTTTGGCTGCATATCCTGTCATCAAGGGGTCGAACTTGGGGGCAATCTGTTCGAGCGCAGTGGAATATTCCATCCTTTAGGAGGGTATCAAGGACAGATGCTCCTCGTGCCGAGTCTCAGGAACGTAGCGGTCATGGCGCCCTATTTCCACAACGGCAGCGTAGCATCACTCGATGAAGCTGTTGCCGAAATGGGGTATGCACAGCTCGATCGCCGACTATCGGATCAGCAGATTAAAGCAGTGTCGGCTTTCCTTTCCACGCTGACTGGGAGTTATGACGGGAAAGAAATCCGGTCAGCAAATGGGAGCAATGGGCAGTCTCCTTAAGGGTAGATCCTAAAGCGCCATCCTACAGTACACCAAAATCTATCGTTGCCATAGCTGACGGTCCTGCCCTCTTCTAGCTTCCCCACGCCATCAGAGCGGACGCGTTTCCTTCACATAGACCTCGAAGAAATCCGAGAACGTCGCAACGCGAAGTGGTAGTCGCTCATAGGGTGGATAGTAGAGCGTGAGCCAGATGTCAGGAGCCCTCCAGTCGGCAAGAATCTGCACAAGCGCGCCAGATCGCAGCTGCTCTTCCACGATAAAGCGGGGGAGCAGGGCGATGCCCTGACCATTCACCGCGAGCTGCGCCAGTAGATCACCATTGTTGGCGCCAAAGCCGCCGTGCGCCTTGTGGCTACGGTGAGCCTGGCCCTTCGAGAGTTCCCACACCTCCTCCCGCGCCTGCTCGGAATAGCTGAGGCAGTCGAACGCCGACAGGTCATCGGGGGTCAGCGGCGTCCCTTTGGCAAGAAGACAATCCGGTGACGCCACAAGCATTCGCGGCACTTTGCAGATTTTACGCCAGACTGTGGATTTGTCAGAGGGCGGACCCGAGATGCGGATCGCCAGATCGTACTGGTCCTCGACGATATCGACAAAGCTGTCGGAGAGCGTCAGCGTGATACGGGTTCGGGCGTGCATGGCTGCGAACTGCGACAGCACCGAAGGCAGGACCTTCAGACCGAGCGACATTGGCGCCGAGATGCGGATCAGGCCGGAGGTGACACCGTGCAGCTCGCGCGTCTCGTCAGCGGCCTCGGTGAGTGCGGTCGCCAAAGGTGCTACTCGGGCGGCGTAGACCGCTCCGGCTGAAGTCAGAGCCACCTGACGGGTCGTGCGCAACAGGAGTTGCACACCAAGCCGCTCCTCCAGCGCCGAGACTGTTCGCGTGACTGAAGCGGGCGTCATGCCCAGCAGTCGCGCAGCTGCTGTGAAGCTCCGCTGTTCGGAAACGGCGATAAACGCGCGGATGGCTTCGAGTTCACCCATCGGCGATTATTGCTCTGGTCGCAACAATATCTGCAACATTCTACTCATTCAAATCAGCTCCGGCGACGCGCATGTTGCCGGGTAAGCGAAACCGAGGGGCGGCCCGCCCCAGAACCGCCAGGAGACAGACCTCATGCTCACCCAGATCAAGGGCCTGCACCACGTCACCTCGATGGCCGCGGATGCACAGCTCAACAACGACTTCTTTACCAAGACGCTTGGCCTGCGACGGGTCAAGAAGACAGTCAACTTCGACGCGCCGGACGTCTACCACCTCTATTACGGCGATGAGATCGGCTCACCCGGCTCGGTCATGACCTACTTTCCCTTCCCCCACATTGTGAAGGGCAGCCGTGGAGCGGGTGAAGTCGCCGAAACCGTATTCGCGGTCCCATCTGGATCACGTGGCTACTGGAGGCAGCGGCTATCCACTCATGGTGTTGCCAACCTCCGGGAAGAGGAGAGTTTTGGCGAGAAGCGCCTGCGGTTTTCCGGCCCGGACGGCGATGGCTTTGCGCTGGCGGAGGTGCGCGACGACGCCCGCCGGGCCTTCAATGGTGGCCAGGTTCCCCCGGATGATGGCGTCCATGGCTTCCACGGCGTGACGATGCGGCTGCGCGACGGCGGCGCCACGGGCGAGCTACTGCAATACATGGGCTACGAGCAGGTGGACCGGCAGGGCGACCTCATCCGATACGCCGTGAAGGGCGGCAACGGCGCGGATTTCGTCGATCTTGAGGTCCTGCCCGGCGCGGCGTCGGCACAGCAGGGCGCTGGATCCGTCCATCACGTCGCCTTCGCCGTGGAGAACCGTGCGGCTCAGCTTGAGGTTCGCAAAGCACTCCTCGACACCGGCTACCACGTCACGCCGGTGATTGACCGCGACTATTTCTGGGCGATCTACTTCCGTGCGCCCGGCGGCGTGTTGTTCGAGGTGGCCACGAATGAGCCGGGGTTCGACCGGGATGAGGATACAGCGCATCTGGGTGAGGTGCTAAAACTCCCGCGCCAGCATGCGAATTTACGCAGCCAACTCGAGCAGATACTGCCGCCTATCGTCGACTGAACCGCCATTCGAGGAGGAGCAGGCGATGGCACAGAATTCGGTGTCAGCCGCTTTTGCTGCCAGCCGCACGGCGAAGATGGCGGCCTTCATCCGCGGCCATAAGGATGCGCATCCGGGCGCCGGTCGAGCACGGCGGAAACCAGCCGCGGTCGCCTGGTCTTAGGAGACCACTGTTGCTCTCGCGCGCGCCCTGCTGCTCAGTCCGGTTCTTCTGGTGATGGACGAGCCAACGGAGGGCAAGTGCCGGTCATCGTCGATCATCTCGTTGAGGTATTCCGGCATCTGGCGCAGGAAGGCAACGCCCACCTGCAACGACGCGAGCTCGGAGCTGGCACGATGGCTGGCGGTGCATAATAAGGGAGTAGATCATGTCGGAAGCACGAATTTACGTCGTGGGGACTTGTGACACCAAAGCTGCGGAACTCGCCTACGTGCGTGGATTGATCAATGCCCAGGGTGTTCGGGCGGTCGTCATCGACGTCTCGACCCATTCACACGGCGCAGGCGCCGATATTGAGGCGGCTGAGGTGGCAAGCTACCATCCGGACGGCCCCGAGGCGGTGTTCACGGGCGACCGAGGGCGTTCCATCACGGCGATGGCGGTGGCATTTGAGCGGTTCCTCAGTTCTCGCGCGGATGTCGCCGGTGTCATTGGGCTCGGCGGTTCCGGCGGCACGGCGCTGGTAGCGCCGGCAATGAGGGCGCTCGCGATTGGGGTGCCAAAGCTTCTGGTGTCGACGGTCGCCTCCGGGAACGTTGCTCCCTATGTCGGGGCGAGCGACATAGCCATGATGTATTCCGTGACGGACCTTGCCGGGCTGAACCGCATCTCGCGTCTCGTGCTCGCAAATGCCGCGCACGCCATGGCAGGGATGGCCAAGACTTTGCCGCCGCCGTCGTCCTCCGACAAGCCGGCCATCGGCATTTCAATGTTTGGAGTGACAACGCCTTGCGTGAACCGCCTGGTGTCCCTGCTGGAAGACCTGAATGATTGCCTCGTCTTCCACGCGACAGGCACCGGCGGCCAATCGATGGAGAAGCTGGTGGACTCGGGCCTGCTGGCTGGGGTCATCGACGTGACGACGACGGAAGTCTGCGACCTTCTGATGGGCGGGGTGTTCCCTTGCACCGAAGACCGCTTCGGGGCTATCGCGAGGACGAAGCTGCCCTATGTGGGGTCCTGCGGAGCGCTCGACATGGTCAATTTCGGTGCGCAAAGCACGGTGCCTGCGCAATACAAGGACCGGAACCTGTATGTGCATAACCCTCAGGTCACTCTGATGCGGACGACGCCGGAAGAAAACCAGCTCATCGGGCGCTGGATCGGTGAGCGCCTCAATCGCTGCGAGGGGCCGGTGCGCTTTCTTCTTCCGGCCGGCGGGGTCTCTTTGCTGGATGTTCCTGGCATGGCATTCCATGATCCGGAGGCTGATGCTGCGCTATTCGAGGCACTGGAGCAGACCGTGATCCAGACGGGGCTGCGGCGGCTGATCCGCGTGCCGGATGCGGTGAACGATCCGTCTTTCGCAGATGCGCTGCTCGATCAGTTCCGGGATGTGATGAAGGACGTATAACATGCCGCGGATAAGCCGTGCCGACATCATGAAGCGGTTCACCGCGATGGTGCAGAACCGCCAGCCGATTCTCGGCGGAGGCGCGGGAACGGGCCTGTCCGCGAAGTGCGAGGAGGCCGGCGGCATCGACCTGATCGTCATCTACAATTCCGGGCGCTATCGGATGGCGGGCCGCGGGTCGCTCGCGGGCATGCTGGCCTATGGCAACGCAAATGACATCGTCGTCGAGATGGCGCGCGAGGTGCTGCCGGTGGTGCGCAAGACGCCGGTGCTCGCGGGGGTCAACGGCACCGACCCATTTTGCCATTTCGATCATTTTCTTGATCATCTCGGCGCTCTCGGCTTCTCTGGAGTCCAGAACTTTCCGACGGTCGGCTTGATCGACGGAACCTTCAGGACCTCGCTCGAGCAGACCGGCATGAGCTACGGCCTGGAGGTTGACCTCATCCGCATGGCGCACAGCAAGGACCTGTTGACGACGCCCTACGTCTTCAACACGGATGAGGCGCTGGCGATGACGCAGGCGGGGGCCGACATCTTGGTCGCCCACATGGGTCTAACGACCGGTGGGTCGATTGGTGCGACCACATCGGTGACGCTCGACGATTGCGCCGCGCGTATCAACGCCATTGCCGAGACAGCGCGCAGGGTCCGTCCCGACATCATTCTGCTGTGCCATGGCGGGCCGATCGCGGAGCCCGATGATGCCCAATATATTCTAGCCCGCTGCCCCGACTGTCACGGTTTCTATGGCGCCTCCAGCATGGAGCGCTTGCCAAGCGAGACTGCACTGATTGAACAGACCCGCCGCTTCAAGCAAATTTCCCGCTCCTGAAGGCAAGGAACACGTCCATGGCCTATGCTTATTCGAGTGCGATCATCGAGGCGCCGGTCGAGGCAGTCTGGGACGCTGTCCGCGACTTTGGAGCATTGGCAGCCTGGCATCCCGGTATCGCGAAAAGCGAGATCGAGGACGGCAAAGACCCCGACGCGGTTGGTTGCATCCGCGCCCTCACGTTGAAGGACGGCGGCACCGCGCGTGAGCGCCTCATGATGCTGGACGATAGCCGCTACCGCTTTACCTACAACTTCGAGACGCCCGCGTTTCCTGTGACAGACTATCTGTCAACCCTGGAACTCACTCCAGTGACCAATGGGGATGCAACTTTCGCCGCGTGGAGTGCGACCTTCAACGAGAGGCCGGAAGATGCCGGCGTCTATGTCGATATTGTCGCGAACGGCGTCTTCGCAACGGGCTTGGCAGCGTTGGCGGCGCGCCTCAAAGGCTCGGCCGCGGCTGGAGAGGCACCGCGGTGGCAAGGGTTCCGGCCCGCCAAGGTTTTCTGCTCCTCCGTCCTGCAAGCTCCGCTCGAACGCGTCTGGGCCGAGATGAGGGATTTCGCCGGTATGGACGGGTGGCATCCTGAGATAGCCAACATGCACATGCTCGACGGCGCTCGATCGGACAAGGTCTCAGGCGTGCGCGATTTCATGTTCGGCGAGGGAAAGCTCCACGAGCAACTGACGTTGCTCTCGGACCTCGACCATGCTTTCCGCTACAAGATCAACGCAAGCTCGACGCCCTGGATGAACTATCATTCGGGCGTTAAGCTTCATGCCGTGACGGCGTCCGGTCAATGCTTCGCGGTTTGGACAGCCGATTGGACGGCCTCGGCTAATGACGACGTCCGCTTGATCCCAATGGTTCACAATGACGTTTTCCAGCGTGCTCTCGACACGTTAGATCAAAAGTTGGCTGAACCTCGATAAAGGCTGGCTGGTGACGTTGGGACGAGGGCGCGGCCGAGCACCTGCTGCCCTTAGTTAAAGTACGTGAGGACGTAGAACCGGGCCGATGCCGACCAAGCTGGGGCGAGCCATCACCTGGACAAGGAGTTTCGGCGGTCCTCGGCAATACCTCCGGTGCACGCGGCGTAGCGAAAACGATCAGCCGTCAGCATAGGCTGTCGCTCGTTGGCATTGCTGATTAGTGTCAGTCACCCAGGATGGCAAGGATAGCCCGACCCGTGAATGAAGGCCGGTTAACCCGAGACAAGCTTTATGGCGCCATACGGAAGCTCGCGGGAGGAACGGGAACGCTAAAGGAGCGATTGCGGTCCGCCCTTACCGTGGAAGTGATGACGCTCAGAGCCGATGATTTTCCTTGGCCGGACCTCGGGCAGCGTTTCGACGCCGTGATAAACGAAATCGCTCCGGATCGGCGCACTCACATCGTCCTCGCTCAGTGGTGGGACTTTGAACTGGGCCACATCGCCGAGGAAATCGTCGATGTCTATCACGAGCTTTCTCGGCGTCTCGACGCTGAATGAGAGCTGTCCGGTTACGGCGCTCCGACGGGAAACACTCACAGGCCCATGCGATGTTGGGCAGGCGCTTGTGTTCGAAGTGCTCGTAGGCTGCAAATCCTCTTGGATTTGCGCCTACCAGCCTTCAGCATGTCCTTACTTTGCTAACGCTCCTCGAAAGTCTGCATCAACGTATCGCGCGACGCCCGACGATCGCGTGGTAAATAACCAGTACGACGATGGCGCCAATGACGGCCACAACCATGCTGTAGATGTTGAAGCCGGTGACAGGCGCCGCGCCGATCATTGAAAACAAGAAGCCGCCAACGATTGCGCCGACGATGCCGAGCACAATGTCCATGATGATCCCCTCGCCACTCCTGTTGACAATCTTGCTTGCGATAAAGCCAGCAAGGAGGCCGAGGATGAGCCAACCGATAATCGACATCTGGCGAAACTCCTTAGATGAGGTGTGCGCCCCGACATTAGCGTCAGGCGCTTAAGCGTGTTGTGAAACGGGGCGAAATGGCTGCCCCGCGGATATTCAGACGTTTGGTTCGTGTGGATCGAGACGTGTGGTGCCGGCCGCGGTCGTTTTAGTGTCGGCCGGAATTTGCTCGACTTCGACTTCCTCCTTGCGGACGGTATCTCGTATCGTCTCGACGCGATCGGTTGCTTGCTTGCGGAGGCTTACTTCCTCCACAACCCTGACATCCTTTGAAACAACCGCCTCCTCCGAGGTTTCCGTCATCTCGATCGTCTTCTCCGAGAAGTCCGCATTGCTGATCGGGCCGCCGCCCGTCACCGGCCGACGGTCCAACGTGACTTTCTCATCATGGAGCGAGACGCTCTCCTCAACAGGTGTTTCGACGACGTAGCGGCGGATCCGGGTGCTTCCCCGATTAATCAAACGCTTGCCGATCACGACGCTTTCCTCGGCCAGTCGGAGTGTCTCATCCCCAGTCGGCTGGGCAGGTGTCGTAGTTGCAGGAAGCGTTGTCTCTTCGACCGGAGGCTCCTGCAAGCTCGAAGCTGGCATCAGCCCGTAAGTCTTCGCCCGTTCGTCGATATCGATCGGATCGTGACTATCGAGAATATCCAGTATGCGTCTGATCTCGTCCTCGGGAGCCTGCACCGTCACAACGGTCGAGCCGTTCTCCAGGCTGCGGTCGTAGACAGCAATGTCGTAGTTCGGCTCCCCACCGAACAAGCTTGCCCAAAACCCCTTCTCGCGAACCGGCTCGACTTCATCGGTTGTCGTAGTGGTAGCAAGAGAGCCGCTATGTTTTGTGATGGCATTCTCGGGGACGCCGGAAGCGATGATATCCTGAATGGCAAGTTCAGCGTGAGCCGGAGTGTCGTAAACAGCCACTATCTTCTCATAATTCATTGTGATCGACCTTCCCTTTGATTTTATAGCCGTCGCTCAAGCGTGTGTGTATGGGTTCCGCAACGAGTCGGGCCCTAATGCGCCGCCACTACTTCTTGACGCTGTCGCGCACGGCATCCTTTGTTTTGCCGGCGGCATGCTGCACCTCGCCCGCAGTCTTTTCGGCCTTGCCCTTGGCCTTCAGTTCCTTGTCGGCTGTGGCATCACCGGCGGCCTCTTTAACGGAACCGGCGACTTTCTTGCCGGCGCCTTTCACGCGATCTTTGTCCATCGGAAATCTTCCTTGCTCAGGTTGCTGCGGCACTCCTGCGTGCCGTTCGTAGCGCCGAGTAAAGAAGGGTGTTTGTTTCGTTTGTTCCAGTCAAAAGTTCAGGGGAGTGCTTGCCTCTACAACTAGTATTAGTGCACTACATCGGCATGATGATTTAACTATGCTGACTTCTTGCGTCTGGATTTCGACGTTTTGCCAGGGGTTTGAACCGAAGCTCCGAGACCCCGTTCTCTTGCCCAAACGATAACGGCGCTCCGGCGATGGACGCCCAGCTTCCGGTATATCGCGCTAACGTGATTGCGGACCGTGTTCTGGGCGATGTCAAGCCTATCGGCGATATCTGCGTCCGACAGGCCTTGCGCCACAAGACCCAGGACCTCGATCGCTCGGGTCGTGAGCGTTTCCATATCAGGCTGTTTTGCCGCAGATCGTCTACCGCGGGTGGCATTGGCCAGTTTCTCGACAATCTTCTGTCCGAGCCAGGACGTGTCCTGCATGACGGACTGAACCGCCGTCAGCAGTTCCGTCTCCGTTTGCTTCCGCTCGGTGATATCCAGCATGACGCTCAACACGCACCGCTCGTGGTGGAATTCCACCATCTCGGCGGAGAGCAAGTAGTCGCGACGCACTCCATCCTTGGACTGCAACTCGATCTCCACGCTGCGAACACGTCCCGTCTGCTTCATCTGGTGTTCGAGTTCGTCGCGCAAGGCTCCCTGTCCCCAGAACTCGACCTCTGCCTCGGGTCGCCCCACGACCTCTTCCCGCCGCCAACCGGTCGCGTTGGTAAAGGCGTCGTTCACGTCCAGGATGCGCAGACCGTCCAATGTGAAGATAGCCATTGGTCCCGGAGCCATGCGGAACGCCTTTGCGAACCGCTCCTCGCTCAGCCGCAGAGCGTCCTGCGCCTGCTGCCGAGGATGCAGATCGGCGAAGGTGAACAGCATGCAGGCTGCATCGCCGATCTCGAGCGGCTGGCCTCCCAGCAGCACCGTCTTCTCCCGCCCGTCGGGGAGAAGGAGGCAGCCCTCCATCTGCGGGATGGTTTCGCCGTCATTCAAACGTGTAATCGCCAACTCACGCCTCTCGGCGCCTCGCAGCACGTCGATTTCGTGCATCGAGTGGCCGATCAGGGCGCCGCGGTGATAGCCCGTCAGCTCCAAGAAGCCGTGGTTGACCTTGACGTAACGCATGTCCGAAAGCCGCGCGATAATCGCGGGCGCAGGATTTGCCGCAAAAGCACGCTCGAAACGCTCCTCCGCGTTGAAGCGCTCCGTCTCGTCGTTCAGGATCAAGACGAGGCAGTCCGGCTCCCCGGCCGGATCGTTCAGTGCCATGGTCCTAATCTCGTGGAACCAGCGCTTTCCGTCCGACCGGCGGATGACCTCGAACAACGCCTTGTCGATGGTCTCGCCCCGGAGAAGGCTCTGGATCGGATACTCGCTTGGGCGGAGCGTCTGCTGGTTCCGGTAGGCCAGTTGATACCGCTCTGCAAAGCCCGCCGCAGTGCCGCCCAGGTCTTTCAGGTTGCGCACGCCGTGCAGGTCGAGCGCAGTCTCATCGGCCCAGGACAGGGTACCGTCCGGGTCGATGATGATCACCCCCTCCGTAAGCGCGGCGATGATCTGTTGTAAATGGGTTGGGCCGCCGGCGTCCTGGGGAATACGTCCTGGTCTCTGAGATGGCACCCGTGTCGCTCTCATCCTGTGGTGGTCCGTGAAGCACAGCAGGGTCTGCGCTACTGCTCACCGATTACCACTCGACCTTTCGAATGCACCGGGCGTAAGCGGCCGGCTGCGCACCCTATGCCCAGGCGATTTCCTAGAGCAACTCCGGACTCCGGCTAGGCGCAGCCTTCCGAAGCCGTCTTTGCGGCAACCCCGCTCAGGTCAGTGATGATGACAACGCGGGCTGGAGCTTAGTGGTACCAGCGTCTGCCGCCGCCCCAGCCCCCATGCCAGCCCCCATGCCAGCCACCCCATCTTCCCCAGCCCCCTCCGAAGCCGAAGGCGACTACCGGTCCCCCGAAGAATCCCGGATAGCCGTAGCCATAGCCGAGATAAGGATAGGCATAGGGGTAAGGAAGATAGGCATAAGGCCCGGGTGCCGCCTCAGCGTATGTGGCGTAGCTCTGCAACTTGTCCCCGCTGGCGACCATGCATTGAATGTAGGAGATGTCATAGGCGCGCTGGCCAGCGGCCCCGCCGACAACTGGTGTCCCAGCCGCAGGGCTGGCGCCGCTACCGGTTGCTGCAGCTCCTGACGGAGACGTTTCTCCGATCCGGGTTCGGGCGTAGGTGCGGCAACTTGCGTCGTCCTGCTGGAATTGCGCCAAGGTCTTGTTCGGCCCCGGAACGGCAAGAACGTTTGGTCCGGTGGGAGGAGGTGACGCACACCCACTCAAGCCAACAGCAGCGGCCAGCGCCGGAGCAAGACGTGAAATCCGCATCTTATCCAACTCCTACACCTGGGAAGGGTATCAACCAGGGGATTGAAGGATGCGATATTTAGAGCGCTGGGTCTTGAGACGCGATCAGAAGATTGTAACAAGTCCCTGAGCGCTCAACCCTCGACCTCCTAAGGCCGATCTTCGAGTGACCGATCCGCTCCGCAGCGTCACCCTTTAACCGATCCCATCGAGAAGCCGGCTTGAAGCTGCCGCCTGAAAAACATGTAAAGGATCAGCATCGGCAGCGTCGCAATGACAACAGCGGCAAACAAGAGTCCGAAGTTGTAGGAGAGCTGTCCGTTCAGCATGCTCAGGCCGACCTGCACCGTACGGATCGTATCATCCGACGACATCATGTATACGAGCACATACTCGACCCAGCAGGCCTGAAACGTGAAGATGGCGATGGTCGTGACGATCGGGCGCGACATCGGCAGCACGATCGACCAGCAGATCCGCATATAGCCCGCGCCGTCGATCTTTGCCGCCTCCACGATCTCCTGTTCGATGGCCCGAATGAACGAGGCCGCCAGATAGATCCCGAACGAGATATTGAAGGCGATATAGGGAATGATGATGCCGATGCGGGTGTTGGTAATTCCGAGATAGGTTTCCGCCACGAAAATCGGCACGATCGAGGACGATATCGTCACGAGCAGGCCAAGGAGTATGAGCGAAAACCAGAGCTTCGTATATTTCGAGGGGATCTTCGCAAAGGCGAAACCGGCAGCCATCGACAGCAGCACGACGACCAAGGTGGTAACTGCGCTGTAGAGGACGCTGTTGAAGAACAGATGCGGGAAACCGCCGAGAGCCCAGGCCTGGCTGTAGTTCGACCACGTCCAGTTGATCGGCAGCGCGATGATGCTGGCGACGATCTCGGACTCCGGCTTCACTGACGTGTATGCCAGCCAGACGAGGGGGAACACCGTGAACACCGTGAAGAAGGCGAGGGCGCAATAGGCCGCCAGCTTGAAAGCCAGGGGGATTTCGGCGCGCACGATGACGGGATTGGCCATGCGGACCCTGCTACTCGTAGCGCGCGGAAACGCGGCCCGCGGCTTTGGCGAGGATGACGATCAGTCCTACGCTCAGGATGATCAGGACGACCGCGACTGCGCTGCCGAAGCCATACTTATAGTAGGAGAAGGTGTTCTGGATCATATAGAGGCCGAGCACGGTGCTGTAGTAGCTTGGACCGCCATTCGTCATGATCCAGAGAACTTCGAAGCTTTTGAGGCTTCCGGCGATTGCGTAGATTGCGGTCGTCAGAAACACCGGCACCTGGTTCGGCAGGACGATCTGCCGGAGGATGTCCCATTCATTGGCGCCGTCGAGCACGGCAGCCTCCAAGGTCTCGGTATTTGTCTTCTGCAGATTGGCCAGGAAGATGATCAGATAGAGGCCCGTGTACATCCAGAGAACCACGATGAGGTAAGGAATGATCGCGGTAGGTAGCGAACTGAACGCATTCAGTTCGAACATGGGAGACTGGATCAGCCGGCCAATCATCTGCGCGATGAGCCCGGAGGGGGCGAAGACCACGCCGAAAAGCAAAGCGACAGCGACGGGGCTCAGCAAGGACGGGAAAAAGATGACCGCCTCGAAGAAGACGCCGAACTTAACCAGACGGCGGTAAAGGATATAGGCCAGAAAGAATCCCAGAGGAATTTGGCCAAGCAACGAAACCAGTATGACCAGTCCATTGTCGCGGAGACTGTGCCAGAAGATCGGGTCATCGAACATCGTCACGTAATTGGCGAAGCCGATGAAGTGCGGAGCGCCGGACCCGCCCCAGTCGGTGAAGCTGAGGACGAAGCTGTAGATGACCGGGATCACGATGACCGCCGCATAGATCAGCAAGGCCGGCGCCGACAGAAGCACGTAGCTGATGCGGTCCGACCGTCCGCCTGACGTGGCGGCCCGGCGCTGCCTGGCCGCGGCATGGCTCGCAGCCGGGTTGCTGGCCGAATGCCCCTGAGCGATGCCGTTCATGCCAAGACCAGTGCTGGCCGTCCGGCGGAAGCCCTCGGCCTAATGCTTCCGGTTGCTGTCATGCGCCGCTACCCAAGTCTCATATTGATCCGCCAACTGCTGTGGCGTGATCGAGCCCAGAACGAGTTCCTGCAGCCCGGCATCGATGATCTGCACCACGCCCTCGGCATCCATTTTATCGTCCAGGACCGGAAGAACCGTATTGATACCGGCAGAGAAGTTGTAGCTCGTGCGCAGCAGCGGGTCGTGGATACGTGGGCTGAGGTCGCCGCCCGTTTTGTAGATCGGGAGGATGCCGTGCTTCAGAAAGTTGTCCGCATTGGCGACGTTCATGCTGAACTTGATCCACTTCCAGGCTGCTTCGGCCTGCTGTTCAGTGCTGCTCTTTGAAATTCCGAAGCCGGTAGCGATCTCGCCAGATGTCGAGGCGTCATCGGTAAAGGCCTCGCCGTCGATGTGCGGGAAGGGCTTCATGAGGATCTGTGACTTCATCGCGGCAGGCAGGCTGGAGTCGAGATTTTCCACCTCCCAGACACCGCCGATGAAGTAGACGCTGCGGCCGCTGACGAACTCCGACAGAGCCTGCTCACGCATGGTGGAAGGCTCGCTCCTGTCGATCAACCCGGTATCGACCATGTCCTTGACGGTCTGGAGCGCCTTGACGAATGGCGCATCCCTGAAGCTTGCGCCGTTCGTGCCGAACCTTGCGTGCTGGAACCACTCCGGGCCGCCGATCCGCCCGACGAGCGTGGACAGAAGGCAGGACTGAAGGATCCAGGAGGACTGGTCGCCATAGACGACCGGATGATAACCGGCCTTCTCGATGATCGGTGCTTGAGCCTCGAACTCCTTGAGCGTCTTGGGGAAGGTCAGCCCGAGCTTATCCAGCAGCGCCTTGTTGGCGTAGACGATGCTTGTGTAGAGGACGTAGGGAACTCCGAGTTCATAGATTTGGCCATCGCGGCCTTGCGGCTGGAGAAACACGGCTCTCTGCGTTGCCGCGAGGTCATCGCGTTTTACCCATGGCGAGAGATCACGGGCATAGCCGCGGTCGGTCAGGTACCCGGTCCGCTTGCCCGGCCAAAGAGACAAAAGGTTCGGCAGGTTCCCGGAGATGGCAAGTGCCTGCATCTTGGTGTGATAGGCATCGTGCGCCATCGCATCGAACTTGATTGTTATGTTCGGGTTCTGCGCGTGGAATTGCCGATACATGTCCTGCAACTCGAAGTAGTCGGCGTCCAGCTGCGTGTACGGGACGATTGCCGTGAGCGTCACATTAGCCGAGGCGTTTTGCGCCTCGACCCGAGTTGCCCCGACAACGGCGAGGGCCGTCGCGGCCCAGAACAGTGCGCCGAGCCGTTTCATTCTGGTCATTCTGCTCTCCCTAGCGGTGGCGTTCTCATGACGCCTTTCAAGCTGGAACTTTTTAGGCCGGGTCTCCCGGTAATCGGGAGGCCGGTTTAGTCGAATGTGCCAACCGGAACATGCCGGCCGATGGGGCGCGGACGGTCGCACCGAGTTTGAATAGTCACCACTCTGCCGCTATCGGCCGAGCGCTGAAAACCCGTCATGACTTCCAGAGCGTGCATCGCAAGCTCCGCGGATACGCGATGGGGCCGCCCGTGGCGGAGGGAGTCCGCCATTTCGGCGGCGCCCAGACCTCGCAGGCCGCCGGCGCGGCCGGGTGCGCCCTCGGTGTAGGGATGATCGACCACCGCCTCCTCCCAGCGGGTGTCGCCGCGTCGGAAAATCTCCACCGCGCCGGTGAAGTTGTTCGGATCGGGCGTCACCATGCTGCCCTCGGTGCCGTAGATCTCCATCTGATTGTGCCGGTGTTTCACGACATCGAAGCTCGTCACTATGGTGACCGTCGCGCCATTCTCGAATTCCATCACGCCGGTCGTGTGTGTCGGGACCTCGACCTTGATGATCTCGCCACGGCGCGGCTCGCTCAACACCGGGCGCTCGGTCCGGGTGATTTTGGCTGTGCCGAACACCGACCGAACCGGCCCGAGCAGGGCAATGAGATTGGTGACGTAGTAGGGTCCCACGTCGAGCATCGGGCCGCCTCCGCGGGCATAGTAGAAGTGCGGGTTGGGGTGCCAATGCTCATGGCCCGGCAGCATCATCAACGCCGTCGCCGAGACGGGCTGGCCGATGACGCCGTCATCCAGAAGGCGGCGGGAGGCCTGATGTCCGGCGCCGAGGAAGGTGTCTGGTGCGCCGCCCAGACGCAGCCCCTTGCGGGCGGCGAGCTTCACGAGCGCCTCGCCTTCCTCGACCGTCACGCCGAGCGGTTTCTCGGAATAGACGTTCTTGCCGGCGTCCAAGGCCCTCTGGCTTATCTCCGCATGCGCGACTGGGGTCGTGAGATTGATGACAATGTCGATCGCGGGGTCGGACAGCATTGCGGAAAGCGATGTGGCTTCGACACCGAACTCTGCCGCGCGCTCTCGCGCCGCCGCCTCGACCATATCGGTTACGGATTTCACCCGCACGAAGTCGAACATGTGCAAGGTGGCGATGTAGGTCGATGAGATGTTGCCACAGCCGACGATGCCGACTTGAATGGGCTTGTTCATCTGGCTCATTGCTGCACCTTCAACGAATGTAGCTCGGCGTATTGCTCGCGCAGGAAGGCGATCGCGCGCTTCAGTTCATCGTCCAGCTGCTCTGTCGCAGGATCCGTATGGGTCCAATGCGAGGCGCCCGGCACATCTTCAAGCTCCAGCGTCAGCGGACCGGTGTAATGAACGGCTTCGAGCGCGGCGAGGATTGCGACCCAGTCGATCTTGCCGCGCCCTGGCCGCCAATGCGCATTTGTGTTCCCGTCGTTGTCCGAGAAATGCGTGTTGAAGATTTTGTCGCCCAGCATGAGGACAGTGAAATGCGGCATGTCGCCCGATGGGAACAGGTGGCTTGGGTCGAAGTTCAGTCCGAGATTTGGCGCCCCCGTTCGTTCGAGTAGCCTCAGCATGCTTTGGCCGGAGTTGACCCATCGGTAAGGGTGCGGCTCGATCGCGACCTTGAGGCCGGCATCGGCCGCGAATTCGCAAGCCTGTGCCAAGGCCTCCACGAACTGGTCATATTCCGCCGTCCAGTTCCATTGCGGCTCAACAGACGCGGTCCAGGACTGTGACGTCGGCCTTTGCAGTATCGGCGCGATTGACCGGCCGAACGGGTAGGGCGTGGAGGTTGTAATCAGTCCGGACCCAAGCTCGGAAGCGGTCTCGATGCCTCTCCGGAAGCCGTCGAGATCGGCTTGCGAAACGCGAGCGCCGGCTGCTGAGGCAAAGTTGAAATTGCAGAATACGTTGGTGAGCGTCAGGCCCTCTCCAACCGCAAGGGATCGGAGCGAGGCGACACGCTCCTTCGTGTAATAGCTGTCGATCGCTTCGTTGTTCCAGATGGAAAGCTCGAAGCAGCTGCACCCTGCCGCCGCCACGCGGCTTATCGCGGCTTCGTATGGCGGTATCCAGCTCAACGTCCAGACGGTCGATCCGAAAGCGAATGGCATTTGCGGCATCGTATTATGCTCCGCGCCTGCGGGTCGCCGCGTTCACCCAGATCTCGAGCAGCTGAAAACGGACGTACGTCCGCATGAGACGACCCGCGTCGCCTACCGTGTTTTTCACGTTTCTCTCCCTCGTTCGCGACGGTCGTCCACAGCGCCGGGGCGCTCGAAGCAGCTCCGAGGCAATTCGGCCGGACGACCCGCTGCAATCGTATCGTTACCTAATACCGGTGGAAGCGGAACGTCAAGCAGCAAATCCTCGGCCTGCAAGCAAAGAGTTACTTCAACTTGTGCCTGTCGCCCTTTTTCCGTAACGTTACGGATTGGCTTTCGGCGCGAGGCGCAAGACCAGGCGCGGCGGACACCGCTGCCGCCATTGGCGACTTGTGGTGTGGCACTGCTAAAGGGGGTCTCGCCTTGGGAGCGCAGCCTCGAGGCCAGGCAGAAGGACGGCGAGACAGCTTTATGTCGAAAACCACGACCGGCCGTGCGGTTCCCGATCGCCCGCCCGCCGCAGTGAAGCAGGCGGAGCCGAAGCAGAAGCAGAATCCGGACGGACGCGTGACCTTGCGCACGGTCGCGGGTCATCTCGGCCTGTCGATAACGACCGTGTCACGCGCTCTGAAGCGCGGCAGCGACGTGAAGGGCGAGACGGTTGCGAAGGTCGAGGCCGCGGCGCGTTCCTTAGGCTACCGTCCGCATCTCGGAGGCATCACTCTCCGCACCGGCCGCACGCATGCCATAGGCATTATCCTGCCATTGGGCGGAGAAGGCGATGTCAACAAGTTCGTGGCCTCTTTGATCGAGGGTGTCTCCGCATTCGCCAAGACCGTCGGCTACCGGACTGCGGTAGTTCCCCTGCTACGAGGCGATGATCCGATCTCCGCACTGAAAGATCTCGTCGAAGAGCAGTCCGTCGACGGGATCATACTGACCAACACGACGCCTCAGGACGAGCGGGTCAAGTTCCTGCTGCAATCGGGCACACCCTTTGTGACGTTTGGGCGTACGGAGCTTTTCAGCGCGCATGCCTATGTCGATGTCGATCACGAGTTGATAGGCGCGACAGCCGGCGGGATGCTGCTCGACAGCGGGCATGCGGCGCCAGTGCTCGTGGCTCCCCCTGCCGAGCTGACCTACAGCAAGCAGTTCCAGAGAGGGTGGCAGCAGGCCCACGCTGCCCGAGGCCGCTCTCCGAGCGACCACTCCATCATTTGTGCGGCCAACACGGCCAACAGTGGGCGCGAGGTCGCTGTGAAAATTCTTGAAACGTCGCCGGTGACGTCCGCAGCATTCATAGCTAACGACGACGCCGCAATGGGCTTCCTTTCTGGCCTTTGGCAGAGCGGCCGCAGAGTGCCCCAGGATTTCGGTATCATTACCTACGGCGGCACCAGGATGCACAGTTTCATGAGCCCCCCTCTGAGCGCCTTTATTTTCCCTCACTTCGACACAGGGCAGAGGCTCGCAATGTTCCTGATTAGGCTCATTGGAGGTGAAAGTGCCGACATGCTGAGGGAGGTCAGCGTCGCCGAGTTTATCGATCTCGGCAGTCATCTCAGCAGATAGCCGCGGGTCCGCGCCGATCCACCGGTGCTGCAGGGCGGGTCGCCGTTCTTGACGCTGTTCGAAGCGCAACATGCTTCATAGCATGTCGTAGCCCTATGACGTTGGCGTTCATCACGCAGCGGCTTGCCAACGAAGCTTCCGAGGAGTGGATCATGCCGCTTGACGCCATCAACCTGTCCTTCGGGCGCGGCCATCTGACGGTGACGCCGCCGGAAGGGTCGATCGCTACCGTCATCCGCAAGGGCGCGCTGACCAAGCTGACGGACGGTGCGGCCGCCATTGGCCAAGCCTTCGAGGCACCCATTGGCTCGCCGCCGCTGCGCCTTCTGGCCCAAGGGCGTCGCAGCGCTTGCATCCTGATATGCGACATCACCCGCCCGGTGCCGAACCATCTGTTCCTCCGCCCAATGATCGAGACGATGGTGACAGCGGGCATCCCGTTGGACGCGATCACGGTCCTTGTGGCAACCGGCCTCCACCGCCCGAACGAAGGCGCGGAACTCGCGGAGCTGGTGGGGGACGCCTGGGTTCTGGCGAACGTCCGCGTCGAGAACCACTTCGCGCGGGATGACGCCGCTCATGTCGATCTCGGGGTCACGGCTACGCGCGGCACGCCAATCGGCATCGACCGCCGGTTCGCAGACGCCGATCTCCGGATCGCCACTGGCCTCGTGGAGCCGCATTTCATGGCGGGGTGGTCAGGAGGCCGCAAGGTCGTGGCGCCCGGCGTCGCCCACCACGAAACTATCCGCACGTTCCATTCTGCGCGCTTCATGGAAGATCCCCTGGCGGTGCAGTGCAACCTCGTCGGCAATCCACTGCACGAGGAGCAGTTGGAGATCATCCGCCGGCTCGGCGACATTTATGCCCTCAACACCGTCATCGACGAGGACCGCGACCTCGTTCACGTCACCTTTGGAGAGATCATCGCGAGCCATCTGGCGGCGGTGGACTTCATCACCGGCGCGACGCGGATCGAGGTGCCGCGCCGCTTCAAGACAGTCGTGACATCCTCGGCCGGCTACCCGCTCGACAAGACCTACTACCAGACCATCAAGGGCATGGTCACGCCGCTGGACATCCTCGAGCCCGGCGGCACGCTCATCATTGCCTCCGAATGCTCCGAAGGGTTTGGGTCACCGGAATTTCGGGAGGCGCAGGAGCGGCTGACGGAGCTCGGACCGAAGCGGTTCCTGGCAACGCTGACGGCGAAGTCTCTCGCTGAGATCGACGAATGGCAGACCGAGATGCAGCTTAAGGCGACCCGCCTTGGCGAGGTCGAGATGTACACCACGGGCCTGACCCGTGAGGAGCGGCGCATCACCTGCGTGACGATCGCGCCGGACATGGAGGACGCCATTCGTGCCAGCATCGCGCGACACGGAGACCCTCATGTGGCCTTCGTTCCCGAGGGGCCCTACGTCGTGCCGGTTTACGCCGCACCTGCGGACAATGGCGCTGCCTGAGCCAAAGCAGGCTTAGGCAGAGGGTTCGGGGCACTTCTCGCAGCCTGGGCTTCAGCGCCCACATTGGAGCGAACGGCCGCCGCCGGCTGCGGCACCGATCTTGCTCGTGCTTCGCCCCGACCGAGCCTGATGTCTTCGGTCGGCAGCGGATGGATGAGCGAAGATGGCACGGCAGATGCACTTGGTGGCCTTTCTGATGACAGGCCCGACGTGCCACCACCACGGTGCCTGGCGGCATCCGGAGACCGATGTCGAGGGTATCCTCCATCCCGAGCGCTACGAGCACATCGCCCGCGTGCTGGAGGCAGGCAAATTCGATGCACTCTTCTTCGCCGACATTCTGGGCATCTACGACATCTATGACAGCAAGTTCGACACCATGGTCGGGCGCGGCGGTCAGGTTTGCCTGCTGGACCCCGCGGTCATCCTGCCGATGATGGCGCGGGTGACGAGCCGCCTCGGCCTCGGACTCACGTGTTCATCGACGTTCAACCATCCGTATCAACTCGCGCGCATGCTCGGCACGCTGGACCACCTCAGCGCGGGGCGGGTCGCCTGGAACGTGGTGGCCTCAACATCGAAGCTGGAAGCGCAGAACTTCGGCCTGGACGAGATGCCCGGGCGCGCCCAGCGCTATGAGCGGGCCGACGAGGTGATGGAGGCGTGCTTCGCGCTCTGGGACAGCTGGGAGGAGGGCGCCCTGTTGCTGGACAAGAAGGCCGGGGCCTTCGCCGATCCTTCGAAGATCCACTACGCGAACTATGCCGGCAAGTGGATCAAGACGCGGGGGCCGTTGACCGTGCCGCGCAGCCCGCAGGGGCATCCTGTCATCATGCAGGCCGGCAGCTCCGACCGGGGGCGGGAGTTCGGCGCGCGATGGGGCGAGATCATCTTCACCCTGCAGCACCGCAAAAGCGACATGCAGACGTTCTACAACGACTTCAAGGGACGCATGGCGCGGCGAGGACGGGCTGCGGAGAGTTGCGTCATCCTCCCCTCCATCGACGTGGTCATCGGTGAGACGGTATCGATCGCGCGTGAACGGGCGGAGTATGTGAACGGGCTCGTCGACACCCAGCTAGGATTGGCCGCCGTTTCCGGCCAACTCGGTTACGACATGTCCCAGCTCGATCCCGACAAGCCGCTGAAGGATATCGCGGTCGAGGAGGGCTCGCGCGGCTCCTTCGATGTCATGCTCCAAGGAACGGAGGCCGAGGGCCTGACGTTGGGCGAGGCGGCGCGCCGCTTTGCTACCAGCGAGCTATGCCCGCAGCTGGTCGGCACGCCGGAGATGATCGCCGACCACCTGACCGATTTGTTCCAGGACTATGCCTGTGACGGCTTTGTGCTGACACCCACGACCTTCCCCGGCATGTACGAGGAGTTCTGCCGGATGGTGGTGCCGATCCTGCAGGAGCGGGGCGTTTTCCGGAAGGAATACGTCGGCACGACGCTGCGGGAGCATCTGCAGAATTGACGCACCCGGGAGCGCTCAGGGAGAGCGAGTCACCTGACCCGCGATATTGATTTTGACGGCGCCCTTGGGCGTCATGGCGGTCCAGGTGCCAGCCGGCCCCAGCGTGAGCTTCGTGACCGGGCCATAGCCCGCGTGCTCGATGGCCCGCAGCGCCTGATCGCGTGTCATCTGCACGGTTGTCGCCTGACCCCCTAGGATGGATGCGCCGCTTTGGGCATGAGCCGCCAGAGGCGTTGCGAGAGCCAGAAGAAGCGTCGAAACCCATAGAGCGCGCATCGCATATCCCCTGCTATCCTATGCGGATTTCGGCACTGGCCGGCCGCAGTCAAGAGTGCGTCGGGTCATAACGCGATCTCGATTTGGCATGCGCCAAGGGCGCTGAGCTTCGTATAGTTGGGCCAAACGAGGAGGTGCCCGATGGAGAACTCCCGGCTCGAGATACTGGATGAGTTGCAGCGGAAGGTCCTGTGGCTCGCGACCTGGACCATCCACAACGCGAATCATATCCGCCCGAACCCGAGCGGGCTGAAGGTCGGCGGCCATCAGGCCTCCTCCGCTTCCCTCGCGACAGTCATGACAGCGCTTTATTTCGCTGTCCTGCGGCCGGAGGATCGTGTCGCAGTCAAGCCGCATGCGAGCCCGATCTTCCACGCCATCCAGTATCTGTTCGGCCAGCAGACGCTGGAGAAGCTGCAGAACTTCCGCGGCTTCAAGGGCGCCCAATCCTATCCGTCGAGGACCAAGGACATCGACGATGTCGATTTCTCCACGGGCTCGGTGGGACTCGGCGTCGCGCAGACGCTGTTCTCGTCCCTGGTGCAGGACTACGTGCGCGCCCATGGCTGGGGGACGGACCGGCCTGAGGGCCACATGGTGGCACTCATCGGCGACGCCGAAATGGATGAGGGCAACATCTTCGAGGCGCTGGCCGAGGGCTGGAAGCACGGTCTCCGCCGGACGTGGTGGGTGGTGGACTACAACCGTCAGAGCCTGGACGCGGTGGTGCGCGAAGGGCTGTGGGCGAAGTTCGAGACGATGTTCCGCAACTTCGGCTGGGATGTGGTGGTGTTGCGCCACGGCCGGTTGCAGGAGGCGGCCTTCGCCGAGCCCGGCGGCGAGCGCTTGCGAAACTGGATAGAGGCGTGCCCGAACCAACTTTACTCGGCGCTGACATTCCAGGGCGGTGCGGCCTGGCGCAAACGTCTGTTGAACGATCTGGGCGACCAGGGGCCGGTCTCGGCGTTGATCGAGCGGCGCTCGGATGACGCGCTGGCGACGCTCATGGGCAACCTCGGCGGCCATGACCTGCCGTCGCTGCTGGAGGCCTTCGAGCACGCGCGCACCCATGACCGGCCGGTCTGTTTCATTGCCTATACGATCAAGGGCTTCGGCCTGCCGCTGGCGGGCCACAAGGACAACCACGCCGGGCTGATGACGCCCGATCAGATCGCCATCATGCGGAAGGCGCTCGGCGTTCGCGAAGGTCATGAATGGGAGAAGTTCGAGGGCACTTCCCTGCCCGAGGACGTGCTCCGAGGCTTTCTCGCCGAGGCGCCGTTCATCCAGCAGGGGATGCGGCGTCTGAGCGCGCCAACCATTCCGGTGCCGGAGGCGCTCACCGCGCCCCCGCCGACGGCGATGTCGACACAGCACGGCTTCGGCCTGCTGATGCACGAGATCGCCAAGACCGACAGCGAGCTGGCGCGGCGGATCGTCACCACGTCGCCGGATGTGACCGTCTCGACCAATCTCGGCGCCTGGGTGAACCGGCGCGGGTTGTTTGCGCGGGAGGAACTGGTCGACCTGTTCCGCAAGGAACGCATTCCGTCGACCTTCAACTGGAGTTTCTCGCCGCAGGGCCAGCACATGGAACTCGGCATTGCCGAGATGAATCTTTTCATCATGCTCTCGGCGCTGGGGCTGAGCCACGCGATCAATGGCGAGCGCCTGCTGCCGGTCGGCACGCTCTACGACCCCTTCATCGAGCGCGGGCTCGATGCGCTCAACTACGCCTGCTACCAGGACGCCCGCTTCATTGTCGTGGCAACGCCCTCGGGCATTACCCTGGCCGGCGAGGGCGGCGCGCATCAGTCGATCGCGACACCGCTGATCGGCATGGCGCAGGACCGGCTGGCGAGCTTCGAGCCGGCTTTCGTCGATGAGCTGGCGGTCATCCTGCGCTGGTCCTTCGAGCACATGCAGCGCGAAGGCGAGCCAGAGCCCGACCGCAGGACGTGGCTGCGGGACGCGTTGGGCGGCGCGATCTATCTCCGGCTCTCGACGCGCAGCATCCAGCAGCCGCAGCGGCAGATGGTCGCCGACCTCGCCGAGGACGTAATCAGTGGCGCTTATTGGCTAAGGCGGCCGGGGCCGAATGCGGAGATCGTCGTGGCCTATACGGGCGCCGTGGCGCCGGAGGCGATGGAGGCGGTCGGGCTGATGGCCGAGGACCGGCGTGATGTGGGGTTGCTCGCGATCACCTCGGCAGACCGGCTCTATGCGGGCTGGACCGGGGCGCAACGGGCGCGCGAGGACGGCATCCCCGGCGCGCGCAGCCATATCGAGCGACTGCTGGGGGCGGTGCCCAGCCACTGCGGGCTCGTAACCGTGGTGGACGGGCATCCCGCGACGCTGGGCTGGCTCGGATCGGTGCTCGGGCATCGCACGCGGTCGCTCGGCGTGACGCAATTTGGCCAGACCGGCACCATCGACGATCTATACCGCGAGGCGGGGATCGACGCGGATGCCATCGTGGCAGCGGCCCAGGGTTTGGCGCCGGCCCGGCCGATCCGCTACGGCATCGCCTCCTGAGGCGGCTTAGCCGGCACCGGGCGTGAAGGCGTCGAAAACCATGATCGTGTAGGTGTCCTTGATGCCGGGAACCTTGTGCAGGCGGTCATTGACGAAAAGACCCGGATCCTGGCCGTCCTGAAGCCGGAACTGCACCAGAAGATCGTAGTGACCCGAAGTGGAATAGATTTGCGACGCGTTGTCGAACTCGTCTGCCAACTGGGCTGCCACCGTGTAGGCGCGGCCGAGATCGCATTTGATCTGCACGAAAATCGAATTCATCGCCTCGCCTCCAATGGCTTCAGCCGTGACGGTAGCCGGATCTGCGACAGCAGGCCCCCCATCACGATCATCACGGCACCCGACAACGCCACCGTGCCCGGCGTATGGCCGAACATCGCGAGATCGAGCCCCATCGCCCAGATCATTCCGCCATACTGCCAAGGCGCGAGCCGGGAAATCTGTCCCTGACGGATCGCGGCCGCAATGGTCAGCAGACCGCCGGTCTGCGCCGCCGTCGCCGCCACGACCAGCAACATGGCCTGGACCGGCACGGAGCGCCACACGAAGGGCATGGCGCCGCCGAGCAGCACGAGCCCGACGATCGCCGCCTGGGCCACGACATCGGTCGTCGTCATGGTGTCGCGCGAGTGACGGATCAGCATCTGCTGAATGGCGTAGAGGATGGCGGAGCCAAGCGCCGCCCCAACGCCGATCAGATGACCCGCGCCGGCCGGCGCGGAAGCGCCGGGATGGACGATGACCAGCACGCCGGCGAAGCCGAGCGCCACCGCCAGCCATCTCTGGACCGGGACGCGTTCGCGAAGCAGGATCGCCGCCAGCACCGTCACGAGAAGAGGGGTCAAGTAGCTGAAGGCGGTGGCGGTGGTCACCGGCAGATAGCCGTAGCCGATCATCGCCAGCACCGCTGACAGCACAAGGGCTGTCGCCGCGAGCCGCTGTATCCACGGGTGCGGCGGTGAGAGCAAGCGCAGCGGCGACAGACGCTTGAGGCCGGTTAGGTGCAGCGCGAACAGGCCAGCCACCACGAGCAGGGAGCGCAGCACAAAAAGCTGCATGGCGTCGAAGTGCCACGTCTCGATGAGCCGCTTGGAGAGCGCATAGCCGAGCGAATAGAGGAGCGACGACAGCAGCACGAGGCCAATGGCAGCCGTCTGGCCCGAGGGGAGGCGCATATGGGGCATCAAGCCGCGGCGGCGGTTCCTTCGGTCTCGTCTTTCGGCGTCGGGCGTCGCACCCGAACCTTCAGGATGTGCCGTGGATCGGCATCCAGCACCTGAAACTCCGCGCCCGAACTCGGATGGGTGATGATCTCGTTCTGCGCCGGCACGCGGCCGGCCAGCGTGAAGATCAGGCCACCCACCGTGTCGATGGAGGACGCTCGCTCCTCGGGCGTGAGCACCGGCCCCATCTTTTCCTCGAAATCCTCGATGGAGAGCCGGGCCGCGATATCCATTGTCCCGTCGGGCCTTTCAGTCACGAGCGGCACTTCGTCGTCGTGCTCGTCGGCGATGTCGCCCACGATCGTCTCGACCAGATCCTCAATGGTGATGAGCCCGTCGACCCCGCCGTATTCATCGATGACCAGCGCGAGATGCACCCGCGCCTGCCGCATCTGAACCAGCAGGTCGAGCACCGGGGCTTGAGGCGCCACCATCAGCGGGCGGCGGAGCATCTTCTCGAGCGAGAACTCCTCCGGCCGGCCGATATAGGCAAAGACATCCTTGATGTGGACCATGCCGAGAATGTCGTCGAGCTGGTCGCGGTAGATTGGCAGCCGCGAGTGCTGCTCCTCCCGCAGGCGCTGCAACGTCTCGTCGAGCGTCAGATCGGCCCGAAGCGCCACGATGTCCGCGCGCGGGATCATCACGTCGTTCGCCATGGTGCCGCGAAGCCGCAGGATGTTGGCGATGAGCGCGCGTTCCTGCCGGTCGAGTTCGGGCAGTTCCTCGCCCGGATTCTGCGGAGCCGCGCCGGCTTCCTCGACAAGTTCGGCGATCGATTGCCGTAGGGTCTGTTCCGTTCCACGCCGCCCCAGAACATGGAGAATGCGCGAGAAGAAGGTGGGTTCGTGGCTACTCATCGTCCCTTCCAGGGGTTGGGAACCCCTAGCCTGCCGAGAATTCGGGTCTCCGCCATCTCCATGGCCCGGGCGTCTCCCGGATGGTGATGGTCCGCGCCGTCCAGATGCAGCACGCCATGGACGAGAAGATGCGCGAGGTGATGGGGCAGGGTCTTTCCCTCGGCCGCCGCCTCCCGCCGCACAACGCCGAGGGCAAGCACGATCTCCCCGCCGGCTCCCGGGACGATGGGCTCGAAGGTCAGCACATTCGTCGGCTTGTTGCGTCCCCGGTGGCGCGCATTCAGGGCACGAACCGTGCGGTCGTCAGCCAGAACGACGGTCTCGACGAGCGCATCGGGCGCCGCCTGCTGTGCGGCCTGGATCGACCGCAAAACCCATGTCTCCAGCCGCGGCACGAGCCGCCGCCAGCTCCTGTCCTCGATGATGATGGCAGGAGCCGGGGCGGCGAACGAGAGACTACTTGGAGGTTCCACTATCACTCTCGCGGGGCCGGTGGCGCCGCGCATCCCGCGCGACATCCCTCTCAGCCGTTGCACGCTGGTCGTAGGCTTCGACGATGCGGCCTACCAGAGGATGCCGCACTACGTCCTGCCGCCCGAAGCGGGTAACGCCGATGCCCTGCACGCCCTCGACCGTCGCCAGCGCGTCGGCGAGGCCAGAGGTGACGCCGGATGGCAGATCGACCTGACTGAGATCGCCGGTGATCACCATGCGGGTGCCCTCGCCCATACGGGTCAGGAACATCTTCATCTGCATGGGGGTGGTGTTCTGCGCCTCGTCGAGGATGGCGAAGGCGTGGCTCAGCGTACGGCCGCGCATGAAGGCGAGCGGCGCCACTTCGATTTCGCCCGCGCTCATCCGGCGTACCACCTGATCTCCCGGCATCATGTCGTGTAGCGCGTCATAGAGCGGACGGAGGTAGGGGTCGACCTTCTCCTTCATATCTCCGGGAAGGAAGCCGAGCCTCTCCCCTGCTTCCACCGCGGGGCGGGAGAGGATGATCCGGTCGACCTGACCGGTCTGCAGCATCGCCACAGCCTGGGCCACGGCGAGATAGGTCTTGCCGGTGCCGGCCGGGCCGACGCCGAATACCATCTCGTGGCGGGCGAGCATCTCCATATAGCCGGTCTGGCCGGGGCTGCGCGGCTGGATGGCGCCGCGACGGGTGCGGATGGCGGGAAGATCGGCGAGCGGCAGGCGCGGGTCCGCGCCGCGCGCGTTGAGTTTGATCGCGGCATCGACATCGCCGCTGGAGAGTTGTTGACCCCGTTCGAGGCGATGGTAGAGCCCGTTGAGCGTCAACTGCGCCGTTTCGATCTGGGCCGGGTCGCCGGTGATCGCGATGCGGTTGCCACGGCAGGCGAGTCTGACCCCAAGAGCCTGTTCCAGCCGTATCAGGTGCCGGTCATGATCGCCGAGCAACTGCGATAACAAGGCATTGTTCCCAAACTGCAAGGTCACCGCTCGTCCTGCGCCGGGGTTCTGCCCCGTGTTATCCAGGGATACGGTGTTCGACCGGTCGGCAGCCGAGGTCTGGTTCAAGCGCTGGCTCGCTCCTGTTTAAAAGCCGGGACGATGAGGGTAGCAGACAAACCGAGGGTGGCGGACAGGGAATTGGTCAGGGACTGCCGGATTTTCACCGGGACAATCTGGCCGGCCAGAGACGCGTCCCCATCCATGTGGACCGCCTGGAGATAGGGAGTTCGGCCGGCAATCTGGCCAGGACGGCGGCCAGCTCCGGTCACCAGCACCGGCATCTCCAGGCCGACGCTGCGATTGTTGAAATCATCCTGCTGCGCACGGATGAGCGCCTGAAGCTCGGCCAGGCGGCTGTCCTTCTCGGCTTCGGGCACCATGCCCGGGGCACGGGCGGCAGGCGTTCCAGGCCGCGAGGAATATTTGAAGCTGTACGCCTGGGCGAAGCCGATATCGCGGATCAGCTGCATCGTCGCCGCGAAGTCCGCCGAAGTCTCTCCCGGATGCCCGGCGATGAAGTCGGAGGAGAGGGCGAGATCCGGCCGGGCCGCGCGCAACCGGTCGATCAGACGGCGGTAGTCGTCCGCAGTATGACGGCGGTTCATCGCGTCGAGTATCCGGTCCGACCCCGACTGCACAGGCAAGTGCAGGAAGGGCATCAAGGCCGGCACGTCGGCATGGGCGGCGATGAGGTCATCGTCCATGTCGCGCGGGTGGGAGGTCATGTAGCGGATGCGCAAGACGCCCGGCAGATCGGCCAACGCACGGATCAGACGGGCAAGGCCCCAATCCCGCCCATCCGGCCCCACGCCGTGGTAGGCGTTCACGTTCTGGCCGAGCAGCGTGATCTCGCGCGCACCGCGGGCGGCCAGACGACGCGCTTCCTCTAAAACCGCGGCTGCCGGCCGGCTCGCCTCCGCGCCGCGCGTATAGGGCACGACGCAGAATGAGCAGAACTTGTCGCAGCCCTCCTGCACCGTGAGGAAGGCGGTGACCGCCTGTTCCTGCGCGGCCGGCGCATCGGGCAGGAAGTCGAACTTCTGCTCGACGGGAAAGTCGGTTTCGATCACCGGCCCCGCCGCGCGATGGGCGCGGGCAACCATCTCCGGCAGCCGGTGATAGGTCTGGGGCCCGAGCACGATGTCCACATAGGGCGCGCGCGCGGTTATCTCTGCGCCCTCGGCCTGGGCGACGCAGCCGGCGACTGCCAGGATCGTCGACCGTCCCTCGGCGGCACGTTGTTCCTTGATCACCCGCAGGCGGCCGAGTTCGGAAAAGACCTTCTCGGTCGCGCGCTCCCGGATATGGCACGTATTGAGGATGACCATGTCGGCGTCAGCGGGACCATCCGCCGGGCGATAGCCCAATGGTGCCAGAACATCCGCCATCTTGCCGCTGTCGTAGACATTCATCTGGCAACCCCAGGTGATGACATGGAGACGGCGCAGAGGTCTGGCAGGATTAGCAATTGCGGGCGCGGGGGTCGTGTCGTGCAGGCGGAAGTCGGAGACGGTCATAGTTCGCAAGGTCCTGTCCAGCCCTGAGCAGGTGCCCTGGGCCTCGGACCAATCGCGTTCCGATCTTTACGGGTCAAGCGCAATGACGCCGATCAACTCCTATGTCTCCTATGCACCTTCGCAGGTGGCGGGGGTGGGATGTCAAGCGTCCCCTGATGACAAGCTGAAGTTTGTCGCGGCGATGTTCTGCGGCCGCTCTGCCGAATCGCTCGCGGTTCCGCTAAGCTGTGTCCGGGATGGTTCACCTCATCAAACTTTCTGTCGGCATGCGCGACGTGGCGCAGCTTTCCGATCTGCAACGTCAACGGGCGGCGACCGATGCGCCGCTCCGCCATCGGACCCGTCACATGCCGAAGCGCGCTGCGGACATCATCGACGGCGGATCGATTTTCTGGGTGATCGCCGGCATGATCCAGTGTCGGCAGCGCATTCTCGATATCGCGCCCGATCGACGGCTCGACGGTACGCCGTGCGTCGCCTTCGTGCTGGATCCGGCGGTCGTTCTGGTCCAACCGCGACCGGCGCGGGCCTTCCAGGGCTGGAGGTATCTTAACGAGGATGCGGCCCCTCCGGATGTTGCCGACGGCTGCAGTTCGGACGTTCAGCTGCCTCCGGCGCTGCGCCTCGCGCTGGCAGAGCTTTGTCTCCTGTAAGATCATGATTTATTACGACAACCGGGTTGGAAATCCCTTGAGTTGTTGCGCGTTTGAAGGCCTTATGCGCGCACCTGGGAGCGTTAACCCCGGTCGAGCCAAACCAGATCGCCTGTCACACAACACACAGGAATGTTTTTGATGCGTATCCTCACTCCCTCACTCGCCCTCGTTCTGGGTCTAGCCTTGGCTCCCGCGGCTGCGATGGCCCAGGCTGCGAACGTCTCGGTGCCCCCGCCCAACCCGAAAGCCTCTGTCACCAGCCCGTCCTACCCCACGCAGGTCGGCTCTGGCGCGAACAACACCAAGCCCGTGGGCGGCCCGGGCGTTAACGACTACGCGCACAAAAAGTATCACAAGCGCGCCCACCACAAGTTTTATGGCAGGCACCACGACTACACCAAAAGCTCGCCTGCGAAGGGGCCAACCGCCCCTCATCTCAAAGAGACTGGCACCGAGTGATCGTTTTCACTCCGCCGTTCAGTGGTTGATAAAAGCACCCCTCAAGGATCTCCTTGTGGGGTGTTTTAGTGAAAGCCCTACGGAAACTTGACCAGAATGTGACTGTGGCAGGGCGCGTCGTTGCCACCACTTGATTTGTGCCGCGGGTCATCCCGGCTCAGCACCAATCAGGGATTAATCATGCATCACCTTCGCAGTCTTGCCATCGCCTCGGCGCTCCTCTTCGCTCCGCCGCTCATCACCGCCAGCATGGCACAGAGTTCGGGCGGCGGTTCTGATGTTCCGCCGGCGACGGCCCGCGCGGCCTTCCCGGGCGCCACCAGCAACGGCGCGATGGGAACGAGCACCGGAACTTCGCTGTCTCCCACGAGCGGGACGGGCGGCGGCGGCATGGCCACCGCCAGCGGCATGAAAGAGGGCGGTGCCGACAAGAGCCGTCTGAAGCACCACAAGACGGGCGTCATTCCCGCGCCGTAAGGTCGAGAGCCGGGGGCCGTGCGCAATCGGCGCGGCCTGCCTGCCTTTTGCACCTGAAGAAGGCCGGTCAGTAATTGAACTGGTAGGTCACGCCGACGCCGTTGCTGTCGCCGCCCACCTGAGTTTGCAGCTTCAAGCCTTTGGCGATATCGATCTGGACCTGCGCGGCCGTGCCGGTGCCTGTCGTCCCTTGAGCCGCTCCCACATAAATTCCAGGCGCCACATAGCGTCCGGCCTGCAAGGTCGGCGCATTTTCGTTCTTGCTTGCAGCGGAACCGGCACTGGGCGTCGCGCCCGTCGGGTTGCCGATCCCGTTGCCGATCGACAGTTGGTCGAGCCCGAGGCCTTGTCGCACGCTCCCCAACATGCCGCCTACGCCACCGCCGGTGTCCACGCCCGCAATCGACGCCAAGGCCGTCGCGATGGAGGCGAGCTGGAACGGACTGAGCTGCGAGGTGCTGCTCTGGAACAGGAGCTGCGCCAGAACCTCGTCCTGCGGCAGAGGCGGGCTTGAGCTCAGGGTGATCTTCGGCGCGCTGGCGTAGCCGGTGACGGCGAGGGTCGCGGTGACTGCGCTCGATTCGCTCTCGGCCACAAAGTCGATGGAAGGGTCGGTGATGTCGCCGCCGTCGAACCCGACCTGCCCGGTTGTGAAGGTGAGGGTCGTCGTCACCAATGAAAAGCTGCCGCGGATCATGTCGAAATGCCCGCTCGGCTTCAACGCCGCAAGCGTGCCGCCGATGTGCAGATGGCCGCCAAGTTCGGCATTGAGGCCATGACCGCGCACGAAGATGGCACGCGGCGCCTCCAGCGTGAGGTCGAGCCCGATGGGCGGTGGAGGCGCCGGCGGCGGCGGCGGCTTCTGGCCTGCCTTGCGGACATTCAGCACCGCGACGCTCGGCGGAAGGCTGTTCGGCACGTTGATCGACGCGCGAAGGATATGGACGGTGCCGCTCGCCTTCATGCCGTTGGTGACGGCTCCTGACACGTGGATGTCGGTGTCGAAACGGGCGGTCAGAAGATCGCTCTGGATCGGTTCGGCATTGTGTGCAGTGACCGTCAGATCGAGCGGGATGGTCGGTGCCAGCGCACCGATCCGACCGGCAACATCAATGCTTCCTGTTCCGGCCGTGGCATTGAAATGTTCGATCACCAGGTCCTGACCGTCGGCACGGATCAACGCGGTGATCCTCGACAGATCGACCCCCTGCGCGAAATCCTGGAAGCTGCCGCCGTTGAGCGCGACGCTGCCGCCGATGCGCGGTGCCGTCATCGTGCCGAGGGCGCTGAGATCGAGCGTGACCACGCCCGCGACGCGGCGTCCGGCTGCCTCCATGATCGGGTCGATGAGGGCAAGATTAAGCTTGCCGCCGATGCGAAGGTTCATCGCGGCCGCCGCCGAGATGGGCGCCATGCCGGTCAAGGTCACGTGGCTGGCGCTGCCGGCGTCGAGCGTCACGTTCAGGGCGGCGGCTTGGCCATGCAGCGCCGCGCGGGCCATGAGGGTCGCCGCAGGCAGGGCGGACGCGGGGCCCGACGTCTCCCGAAGCCCGTTGCCGTTCAGCGTCACGGTGCCGCCGGGGGCCGCCGTCGTGCCGGTGAGTGCGGCCTCGGCATCGATCCGCCCTGCCAGATGCAGCGAAGGTGCAAAGGGGGCGATCAGCGCCGGCGTCACGTTGGAGAGGCCAACGTGGAGGTTGAGCCGAGGGCTGACCTGTCCGGCGGCGTCGATGGTGGCCGTGCCGAGCGCCAGCCGCAAGCGATCCACCGCCATCCGGCTGCCGAAGTCGATTCGGGCAGGTGCAAGAAGCCGCAGCGCCTCGCCATGCCAGGAGGCTGCCAGTGCCGCGAGGACCACCTGCTTCGCCTTGGCGTCGAGAGTCGCGCGCATGTTGGCGCTGGCCGGCGCGCCCTTGAGATCCGGGAGCCGGGCGTCCAGCCCCAGCGCGAGCGCCGTCAACGGCCCGTCGGCAGTTATGGTCGCGCCGCCCTTGATGCCGCCGGCGTCGATCCCGCTCAGCACGATCCGGGCCGCGACAGCCGGGTTCGTCGTCGGGTCGCGGACATCTCCGGTCACGTCCACTGCCGCCAGCCGATTGGCAGCGAAGGCGAGGTCGCGGCCCTGCAGCGCTACCTGCGCCGCCTCGTTCGGGGGCGCCTTGAGATTGAGCGCGATGCTGCCCGAAAGCGGCTGACCGATGAGGAAGCGGAAGTCGGCAAGGCGCTTGATCACGACCGACACGGTGCCGGTGGGCAGCTTGGCGCCTGAAGCGAGCGCCACCTGGCCTTGGCCGCTCATGCTCTTCCAGGTCAGCCGCTTTATGGTGGCGGAGATGGCGCCATCCGCATCGCGCGACGCATCCACGGCTATGTCGGCAGGCGAGCCTGCCGGATTACCCGTCAACGTGATCTGCGCGTGCGGCGCGCCCGGCAGACCGCTGGCCTCCACCCGCAGATCGATTGGTCCGCTGAGGCTGGCGACCTTGCTGCCCCCCTGGGCGGTGCCGACTGTGCCCGTCACTTCGGTCGTCAGCGCTATGTTCTTCTGCGTGCCCTGAGCGTGCCCGGTCATGGCGATGGCGCCGGTCGCCTGCGGCGCGACATCGGCGAGACGGCGGAGCGCCAGGGTCCATGCAAGTGCCAGCTGCTGCGTCGCCGTCTGGCGGCTGCCCTGCGCTGTGAGGTCGATGTCGGCACCGTGCAGCGTGAGGCTTGAGAGGGTGATGGCGCTCGGCGTCATGGTTGCGTCGGCGGTCAGATGGGCGTCCCCGCCGGTCAGCGCCATCGCCTGAGGCATCGCCTTGGTAAGGTGGATGTCCGCCTGGAGTTTGGCTGCCGTCGCAGAGCCGTCGGCGGCTCTCGTTGCCTGCGCGGTGATATGGGCGCTGCCCGCGATCGTCTGGTGGCCGATGGCGGCAAGCGGCGCGAGGTCCGGCAGGTCAAGCACGACAGCCGCCGCAAGATCGGGCTTGGTCGTGCCATCGACATGCAGCGTCAGCAGCGGATGAGTAACCGTGACATGGACGGGGCGGTTCGGCGCGTCCAGCACTGCATTTGCGGTGACGGAGACAGGGGTATCCCCCAGCAGTCCCTGCGGCAGGCCGGGCGCCGCGAGGCCCGCGAGGCTCGCCTTGAGGGAAACCGCGCCGAGCGTGCCCTGGATATCGGCGGTCAGCCGCTGGAGCGCCACGCCCTGCGCGGCGAGACCCGTCAGCACGATATGGCCGTTCGCATCGGGCTTGGTGAACGGCCCGCTGGTATGCAGCGCCACATCGACGCTCTGCCAGCCGATGCCCGGCGCGGGCTTCATCGCCGGCGCGTGGGCGTCGATGGCAAGATCCGCCGCCTCGCCGGGAACGTCGACGGTCCCTTTCGCGCCGGCCTTCAGCGCGCCCGCGGAGAGGGCTAGGTTGACCGCCGCCTTGTCCTGGGGCCCGTCGAGCGTGATCGCGAGGTGCAGCGCGCCGAGGTCAGGCAGCTTGGCGAGGCGGGACAGCATGCCGCGGGCGGGTTCTTGCAGATTGACTTTTGCAGCGAGGTCCTGCCCGGCGAGAGAAGCCTGGGCCGTGTAGACGCCGCTGCCGTCGAG
This sequence comes from Acidisoma sp., assembly GCF_965199065.1. Classification (NCBI taxonomy): domain Bacteria; kingdom Pseudomonadati; phylum Pseudomonadota; class Alphaproteobacteria; order Acetobacterales; family Acidocellaceae; genus Acidisoma; species Acidisoma sp. The sequence continues at coordinate 1,956,166 of NZ_CBDAQN010000003.1, forward strand.
ATCCCGGAGCGCCAGATGCGCTTGCCCTTCATCACGGCCGGTGACCTGCGCAGCGCCCGTCAGCCCGACCTCGATTGCGGCGGTACTGGTCACGGCCTTGGCGACTTTGATGCGATCCACCGTCAGCTGCCGGAGAAACACTTTCACAGGCAGCGGCGGGATCGACGCGCTGATCGGTCCCGAGGGCGGTGCAGGCTTCGCCGTGGGCGAGGACGGCGGCAGCCGCGCCATCGTGAGCGTGTCGGCGTGCAGGCGATCGATCACCACGCTCCGGTGGAGCAGCGGCATCAGCGATAGCTGCAGCTCGAGCCCCGTGAGCGTCAGCCACGCGCCGTCCGGACCCAGCAATTCGAATCGCGCGACGTGCAGGTCGGTCGGCACCGTGCCGGAGAGCCCCTCGATCCGGAAAGCGCCACCGCTATGTGCGTTGGCGAGCGACACGACCTCACGCTGTCCGGCAGCCGTGTTGATGGCGGCGATCACTCCGCCTACCAGCACGATGACAAGAAGCAGCAGCACGCCGATCGCGATGCCGAGCCACTTCGTGATCGTCCCCAGGACGCGCATCAGAAGGCCTGTCCGATGCCGATATAGATTTGGAAGTTGCCGCTATTCGGTTGCTTGACCACCGGCACCGCGAAATCGACCCGGATCGGCCCGATCGGTGTGTAGTAGCGCAGCCCGACACCGGCCCCGATCTTCAGCGAGCCTTGGAAGGGTGATGCGGATGCGTTGACCTGCCCCGCATCGACGAACAGAGCGGTCCCAAAGCTGCCGCCAAAGCGCTGCCGATATTCGATCGTGCCGGCATCGATCGCTGTGCCGCCCTCCGGGTTGCCGTCGGCGAATTGCGGTCCGACCGACTGATAGGCATAGCCCCGGATCGTGGCACTGCCGCCGGCATAGAATCGTTGATCCGGCGGCAGCTGGAAGGTGGAGGCACCCTGCACCGATCCGACGAGCGCGCGGAGCGCGATGACGCTGCGGCCGCGGCCGGTGAGGTCGATGTATGTCGAACCCGACAGCTGCAGGATGGTGAAGGTGGCGCTGGGAGCGAGCAGAGACTCGGTCGGCGTTACTGTCGCCTGGGCCCGGATGCCGCGCGTGGCGTCGAAGAGCGAATTGGTGCTGTCGTATTTCAGGCCGAGCGGCAGCTGTATGAGGTCGTAGTCCCGGGTAACGCCCTCCTGCTCATCCTGTTCCACGGTTCCCAGGACGCCGATGTTCACGCTCCAATGTGTGCCGATCTTGCGTGTGAGCGTGGTGCCCGCGAATTCCGCCGTTTGCCGGTAAGCGGTGAAATCCTGTTTCACCGCGCCGACGTTGAAGCTCAGGCTCTGGTTCCGCTCGAAGAACGCCGGCAGCGTGTAGGTCGCGCCGACGTTGTAGCCGAGGCCCGTCGAGCTGGAGCCGCCGAGCCCGGTTGCGGCGGCGCTGAGGGTCAGCGTCTCGCCATTGCCGAACAGGTTGTGGTGGGTCCAGCTCGCGCCGAGGAGGCCGCCGGTATCCGTCGCGTAGCCCGCGGTGAAACTGACCGTCCGCGGCGGGCCCTCCTTGACGACGAGCGTGATCGGCAGCCGTCCGTCGGGCGAAAGCTTGTCAGCGGGCACGGCTTGGACAGAGGAGAAGACGCCGAGGGCCGCCAGATTTTGCCGGGCGTTCTCGATCTTGTTCGGATTGAACTGCTGCCCCGAATGGAGCGTCAGTTCCCGCCGGACAAACGGTTCGTGCACGGTTCGCAGCCCGGCGATTGTTATGGCGCCGATATCGACGCGCGGCCCCGTGGTCACGTTGTAGGTCACGTCGATCGTGTGCTGTGCGGGGTTTTCGAACGCGCTGGGCACCGCGACCTTGGAGAAAGGGTAGCCCTCGTCGAGCAGGGCCGTCTGCAGCCGGGCACCGGCGGCCAGAACATCCTCTGCCCGGGCAGGCTGCCCGCTCTCGAGCTTGAAAGCTTCGCGAGCCTCGGCCGGCACCGCGCCTTTCAAGGCCACGCGACCCAGATGGAACAGCGGCCCGCGCGTGAGCGTCACGACCACAGGCACGGGCGTGGCGGCGGAATACGCCGCGAGGCGCGCCGGAAGGCTAGGATCATCGATCGGGCGGCCGTCGATGGTAATGCCGACGCTGCCGTCATAGTAGCCGGCGCTGTCCAGCACCGTTTGCAGCCGGTTCTGGTCGGCGCGCGCCCGGAGGACGAGGGCGAAAGGACCGGCTGGCGCCTTCAGCCGCAGGGAAGCAAGATCCGATGTCGCCGCCGCCAGCGTGTCGAGCGCCTTATCGCCTGTCTTGACGAAGGTGACGGCATAGGGCTGCGGATCGGCGGCACGGCTCGGGGTCGCGCAAACTAGCGCCGCAGCGGCAGTCGCCGTCCGAACCGCGTGCCCCGTCCATCGGCGCCGGAGCGCGCGTAAATCTGGCGGCAGATTACCATCCTCCCACTCACCCGCGGACTATGCTCACCCTTGCCGCGTACAATGGCTAGATGGCCAGTTCGTGTCAGGCCGCAAGGTAACTGCATTCGCTAGATCACGCTCGCGTGATCTTGCTGTCCGGCGAAGGTCGGGTACAGCAAGAAGGGCCGGTTTCCCGGCCCTTCCAGCTCAGATGCCAAGCAGCACGCTATGTGCTGCCACATCGGACGAGCGCGTGTTACGCCGCCTGAGCGGCGGGCTCGGCCTCGGTGGTAATGACCTTCTGCGTGTCCTGGGCGACCGCGATCGCAATCCGGCGCGGCTTGAGAGCCTCCGGGACGACGCGCTTCAGGCCCACATGCAGCAGCCCATTCGTGAGGCCCGCGTCCTCGACGACGATATGATCGGCGAGGGCGAAACGGCGTTCGAAAGACCGTCCGGCGATGCCCCGGTAGAGGGTGGCGACCTTGTCGCTCGCAGTGGGGCGAACCCGGCCGGTCACGATCAGCGTGTTGTCCCGGACCGTCACGTCGAGATCGTCGGGCGAGAACCCAGCGACTGCGATCGAGACACGGTAGCTGTCCTCGCCGGTCTTCTCGATATTGTAGGGAGGGAAGGTTGTGGAAGCGGCTTCCTGTAGTCCATCGACGACTTGAGCGAGACGGTCGAAACCGATGGCTGTACGGAATAGGGGCGCGAAATCGCGAGTCATATGAAACCTCCTGTTAAAGCAAGGTTATTTAAGTCATGGAACCGCCCGATGGGCCGGCTCCGCAGTCCCCAAGGCCCCGGCTGGGCACCTCGGTAGCTGTAAAATAGAAAGGGCTGCTTCCCGGTTCAAGAAGCAGCCCCTCAAAAATCTTGTGGATGCGGTGGAAACCGTCAGCCCTTGCGGACGCCGATGCCCGCGAACTTCTTGTTGAACTTCGCGATCTGGCCGCCGGTATCGATGATGCGCTGCTGACCGGTCCAGGCCGGATGAGACTTCGGGTCGATGTCGAGCCGCAACGTGTCGCCCGCCTTACCCATACAGGACCGAGTTTTGAACTCCGTCCCGTCGGTCATGACGATGTTGATCTCGTGGTAATCGGGGTGAATATTGGACTTCATCTCATTCCGTTCCTGTCGGCGCCACCGATACGACCGGCAGCGGGGAAAGCGGGGCCTATAAACGGCGCGGACGCCCAGCGCAACACGGGCGCGCGCGCGTCGAGCCCGCGTGGAGTTGCTCGGTAATCTCGTCGGCTCCTACTGCGCTATCGGGACTAGCCCGCCTTCGCCTTCTTGCCATGGTGCGGGGCGCCCGGCATGTCGCTGAGGAACACGGTGTCCGCCACCTTCTGCTGCGCCGGCGGCATGGTCTGATAAAGCGCCGTGAAGGCGGCAGCGCTCTTCTTCAACCCTTCGAGGCGCAGCTGCTCCAGGCTGATGAAGGAATTCAGGTCCGCGAGGGCGTTCATCGTCGGCAACTGTTCCCGGCGCTGGCGGTAGGCCTGCCCAAGTTGAGCTGCGCTGTCCTTCATCGAGGCGGCGAAGTCCTCCCACAGTGGCTCCTCCGTCTGGGTGATGGCCAGCTCTTCATGCAGGGCGGCCAGGTAGCCGCTCATGCCGCGGCTGGCATGATCGGGGATCTTGTGCGGTTTGGAGCCGGCGTCCGTGCCTGCGGCTCCCGCGGCTCCCGCGGCTCCTGCGGGTGTCCCGGAGGTGCTTCCCGAAGCCGGGACTTCGGCGGGCGCTGTCGTGGTGGCGGCGGATGGAACGGCGGGCGTCGCCGCGGGCGGGACGGTCGTCGCGGGGGCGGTCGCGCTCTGCGCCTGGGCTCCTGGGCTCCAGCCGGTCAATCCCAGGGTGGACGCAGCGCCGATGCCGAGCAGGAGAGCGAGTCCCGGCAAAGTTTTAGGACGAATTGTCATCGGCGTTACCCTCAGTGAAAGCAGGAATGGCGGCCTGAAACATTCATTGCATAATTCAAACGAAAAGTCACTTCGATCTGAGCTTCGACAACCGCGGTTCAGCTTGGAGCATGAACGACGCGCCGGCCGGTCATTCGTGCAGAATTGCACGGCCATACTGGTCGGGCAGCTTAGGCTCGACGCCCAGCCGCCGCGCTGCCCGCAGAGGCCAGCTGGGATCGGCCAATACAGCCCTCGCCAGCAACACGATGTCGGCCCGGCCGTTGGCCACGATCTCGGCGGCGAGCGCCGGCTGGTCGATCAACCCTACGGCGCCGGTGGCGATCCCCGCCTCGCGCCGCAACAGATCGGCAAAGGGCACTTGGTAGCCAGGGTGGAGCGACGGGATTTTCTGCTCCGGCGAAATGCCGCCCGCGGAACAGTCGATGAGGTCGACATCGCCGCGCGCGGCAAGCATCCGGGCTACGGTCAGGATGTCGCCATCCGGCGTCAGTCCGCCCGGCATGAAGTCTGAGCAGGAGAGGCGCACGAAAACCGGCAAGTCCTCCGGCCAGACGGCACGGACCGCATCCAGCACCTCCAGCAGGAATCGCGCCCGGCCGGCAACGTCCCCACCGTAGCCGTCATTCCGCGTGTTCGAGATGGGCGACAGGAACGAGTGGATCAGGTAGCCGTGGGCGCCATGGATCTCGGCGATCTTGAAGCCGGCCGCCAGCGCCCGCCGTGCGGTCTCGGCGAAGGACCGGATGATCTCGCCGATCTCGCTGGTCGTCAGGGCGTGCGGCTCCGGGTCCTTCCTCGGAAAAGGGATGCTCGACGGCGCCACAGTGCGCCAGCCGCCTTGATCGATGGGGATGTAGCTATCGCCTTCCCATGGCGAGGTGCAGCTCGCCTTGCGGCCCGCGTGGGCGATCTGAATGCCGGGCACCGCGCCGCCCATCGTTATCATGGCGGCAAGCCGCGCGTAGGCCGCCTGTTGCTCGTCGTTGTAGAGCCCGAGATCGCCGGGAGTGATACGCCCGATCGGTGACACCGAGCTCGCCTCGGTGAACACGATCCCGGCGCCGCCTACGGCGCGGGCTCCGAGATGCTGAAGGTGCCAATCCCCTGGCAGACCGTCGGTCGCCGAGTACTGGCACATTGGCGCGACGGCCAGCCGGTTGCGGGCGGTCACCGAGCGGAAGGATATCGGCTCGAACAAAAGCGGGGTGTGCGCCATGGTGATCCTCGGGTGGGTTCGCGGTATCTCAGCGGCGGGATGGCATCGGGTGATATAGGCGGGTGGTCACGGCTTGCCACTCCCGGCGCAGGTTCGCCAGATGGCGCCGCGCCACGCAACATTCACCTTTGATCCAGATGACTGCCAAGGACGCCCGATGAACATTCTCTCCATCCAATCCTGGGTCTCCTATGGCCACGTCGGCAACGCCGCCGCCATCTTCCCGATGCAGCGCCTCGGCGCCGAGGTCTGGGCCGTGAACACCGTCCAGTTCTCGAACCACACCGGTTACGGTGCCTGGCGCGGCATGGTGCTGCCGCCCGCGCACATCCGCGAACTGGTGGCCGGCATTGAGGAGCGTGGTGCTCTGCCGGGATGTGACGCCTTGCTCTCGGGCTACCTCGGCGACCCGGAGGTGGCCGAGGCGGTGCTGGACGCTCGCGCGCGTGTTCTACTTGCACATCCAGGAGCGCTCTACTGCGCCGATCCGGTCATCGGAGACGACAACACCGGCATCTACGTCCGGCCCGGCGTCGCCGAGTTGATCAGGGACCGGATCGTGCCGGCCGCCGACATCCTCACCCCGAACCTGTTCGAGCTCAGATACCTCACCGGGTCGCCCTGCGGCTCGCTCGATGAGGTGAAGGCGGCGGTCACGTCCCTGCAGGCGCGGGGGCCGCGCCGCGTGCTGGTGACCAGCCTGCGGACGCATGACACGCCCGCCGACCACCTTGATATGCTCGCGGCCGAGGATGGGCGGTTCCACCTGCTGCGGACGCCGCTGCTGCCGCTCGCGGTCAACGGCGCGGGTGACGCCGTCGCGGCTCTTTTTCTTGTTCATTGTCTGAAGACCGGCTCGGCGGCGGCCGCGCTGGGCGCCGCCGGTTCCTCGGTTTTCGGCATCCTGCGCCGGACGGCGGAGCTGGGGCAGCGCGAGATCGCCCTGATCGCCGCCCAGGAGGAGCTTGTGGCGCCGAGCAGGGTTCTCGTGCCGATCCCCGTCTAGTCCCGCTCCGGGTGAAAAGCGGGGTCCCTGTCTAACCGGGAGCGGCTGCTATATGACGCCGAGGCTTCGCTACGGCGCAGTTTTCACGTGGAAGGAACTCCCATGAGCAAGATCATCCGCACCAATCCCGGCCCTGTCCTGGCGCAGGCCGTCGAGTATCACGGCTTCGTCTACCTGCAGGGCTGCACGGCCCAGGACCTGACCAAGGACATCACCGGGCAGACCGAGGAAGTGCTGGCTCAGATCGACGACCTGCTCGAGCAGCACGGCACCGACAAGACCCGGCTTCTGCAGGCCCAGATCTGGGTCAAGCACATCACCGACCGGCCGGCCATGAACGAGGTCTGGTCTGCCTGGCTCCCCGAGGGCATGTCGCCGGCCCGTGCCTGCGTCGAGGCGAACATGGCCGACGACAAGCATCTGGTCGAGATCATGATCACCGCCTGCAAGTGATCTGAAGCGGCCGGCACCGCCCATCGCTCACTGCCGGCCGCCGCCTCACCCGCGCAGGTGGTCGATCCCACCGGCGGACCGGCCCACCGCTCGAGCCGCCAAATATTCCGTAATTGAAACAAAGTACAAGGTCTCTCCAGCCTCTCCGAACTAGCTCACTTCTAGGACTGTGGTCCTAGAAACAGCTCACGTTCTGTAGCGAAATTCGACAAAATCGCGCCTTGACATGCATTTCCGGCGCTAGATGGTTGTGTAAGGCACACGGCTCCGTTACCCCGGCTGTCACGAACTGCTGACTATGCTGTTTGGGATGAAGCGGATGCCGATGCGGATGTTAGTGCGAAAAGCTTTTGTTTTTGCATCATTTCTGATTGCAGGATCGTCCCTTGCGGTTGCCACGGCCCACGCTCACTCGCGAATAATTGATCATCATTTTCACGCGCCTGCCGGACACCACACAGGGGGCATGAGACTCGCGCACGTCTCGAAGAACAAACAGCTCGCCTTTCGCGTCCATGGTCGCCACGGCTCCGTAACGGCGGCGCTCGGTCACGCGGACATGGAACGTGTGACCTATACCGTTCATCGCCACGGCCGAACCTACATGCACACCGTCTGGCGCCCGCGCGGCAACGGCCTGGAGGCAGGCTCCGACAGCCTCTACGGCAGCGGCGTCTACAATAGCTGGATGGAGTGCGTGCCCTACGCCCGGCGTGTCTCCGGGATTGATCTCAAGGGCGATGCCTATCTGTGGTGGGGTGAGGCCGCTGGCCGGTATGAGCGTGGCGACATGCCTGCGCCGGGAAGCGTGCTGAGCTTCCGCAGCAATAGCCGGATGCGGCTCGGCCACGTCGCCGTCGTGACGGAGGTGGTCAATCAGCGCGAGGTTCTCGTCACTCAGGCGAATTGGGGCGGCGCCGGCTTCGCCCGCGGCGACATCTCGACCGGCATCTCCGTCATCGATGTTTCGCCGGACAACGACTGGAGCGCGGTCCGGGTGGCGCTCGGGCATTCACCGAACTACGGCTCGGTGTATCCGACCTATGGGTTCATCTACGGACATGGAACGCCCACCACTCTGATGGCGGATGCCGAACTGCCTGCCCCGCAAATCCTGACGGATCGTCCGCCGGCCGATCTGCGGACGGTGGCTGAACGCTCCGAGGACCGGACAGTGTTCCGCCAGACGATTGAGTTCGCCTCGGCTCCATCCTTTGAAGGCCCAGCCATCGCAACAAGCGTCCCGGATCGTTCCATCCGCTGATCGCTGCCGCCCGCTGCCCCGCGGACTTCCAACAGCGGCTTTCTCGGCCTAGTCTTTCCCCGCGCCACAGGGCGCAGGTGAGGAAGGGGGCGTGTCTTCCAGGACTTACGCGATCCAGGAGGCGGTCACGAGCGTGGTGCGCAGGTTTTCGCTCTGATCGGTTTTTTGGGGCTGAGCTTGTTGGTGCAGTTTGCCGCCGCCGGCCTGGCCGGAAACGGCGTCGTCCACTGGTATCTCTCGTTGCACCGTCCGCCGCTGACCCTTCCGGCCAGCCGCTTCATCGCGGTCTGGACGTTGGCGGACGGTCTCCTTGGCGTGTCCGCATGGTTGCTGTGGCGCCGGGTTGATCCTTGGCGGCCGAGCGCGCGTCCTGCCTTGCGCCTCTGGGGCTGGCAGATCGGCTTGATAGCTTCTTGGGCGCCGATATTCTTTGGATGCAAAGCTCCAGCCGCCGCCTTGGGCGTAATGGTGGTCCTTTTTGTAATCTCTACTGCCACACTCGTCGCGTTTTGCCGGCGTAACCGCGTCGCGGGTGCATTATTACTCCCCTCGATGGCCTGGCTCTGCTATGCAGCCTACCTCAATCTTGGGTTTTGGTGGTTGAACCCGGGGGTCGGCTAGCCGAAGCCCCGGCGGATACAACAAGAACGACAGGCCACGGCAGTAATGCGCCTGCAGCAGACGGAGCACAGAAGATGAAGACGCGGATGATGGTGAACCCCACCGTGGGGTTGCTTGCCGGGCTGGTCGTGGCTTTCGCCTGGCCTGCCCACAAGGCAGAGGCTCAGGCCGCGTTGCCGAGCCCGACATCCATGGGACCGGTCGTGAAAGGCGGCAGCGGCATCGGCCCGGCTCAGCCGTCGGCCCCGGGCCTGCCTGGCGCCCGCCCATCCAACGTCGTCAACAAGGGCATCATCAACTCCGACCTTCTTTCGCCCAATGATCAGCTCTTCGATGCGATCGACCGCGGCGACACCAGCGCCGCGCGTGACGCCATCGCCCGCGGCGCTGAACTCGACGCCACCAACGCGGTCGGTCAGACGCCCATCGACGAATCCGTGTCGCTCGGGCGCAACGCAATCACCTTCCTCCTCGTCACCCTGCTTCATGCGGGCGGCAGCAACATCACGGACGCGCAGGGGCCGATGGCGATGCCGCCGCCGAATACGCTCGGGTTGAGCAACAAGGATGAGCGCGCTGTTTCGACGCCCGTCTCCTTCTTTGGGCCGGAGAAGCCGGGCACCACGGCGCCGCGCGGCACGCCGCGTCACAAGACGCGCTATTACGCGAGCGCCGCGGAAAGCAGCACGGCAGCGCCCGTAGCGGCACCAAGCGCCGTGGAGACGACAGGGACGCCGGTGCCTTCCGCTGGTTTCGTCGGCTTCGGCTCTTCGAGCCAGTAAACCGCCGCGTCTTTACTCGCGGGCGATGGGCGGCGCGGGCATCTCTGCCGGCCCCGCTAGCGCGTCCTGGCGCTCGCGCAGAAGGTCACGGATTTCCGCCAGCAGTGTTTCGGTCGGCGACGGTGCGAGCGGAGCCGGGTCCGGCTTGCGGTAGATCTTGGTCACCCCCTTCACGAGCCAGAAGATCGCAAAGCTTACGATCAGGAAGTTGATGACGGCGTTGAGGAAGACGCCGACGTTGACCGTGACGGCCCCGGCTTTCTGCGCGTCGGCGAGGGTCGCCGCATGCGGCCCCTTGAGGGTCAGGAAAATATTGCTGAAGTCGATGCCGCCGACGATCAGCCCGAGGATCGGGGTGATGATGTCCTTGACGAGACTACTGACAATCGTTGTGAAGGCAGCGCCGATAATGATGCCGACGGCGAGGTCGATGACATTGCCGCGCATGATGAACGATTGGAATTCTTGAAGCCAGGTGGGGCGCGGCGGCAGCTTCGTGAGGTTCAACTGGACCATTCTTATTTCTCCTGTGGGCGTCAGCGCCAAACACCCGCAGCCTGTTCCAGATGGCGGTCCTGGACAATGGGGTCGCAATCTCCGATGGGAGTATGCAACGCCACACACAGGAGGTGACGATTCGCAAGCATGTGATTGTTTCAGGCGCTTTGGCCATGATGCTCGCAGGCTGCGGAAGTAGCGAGCCCGGCCGCACCTCCGGCGGCATGGCGACCGGCGCCGGCACGGGTGCGGTCATCGGTCTCATTGGCGGCCCGATCGGCGTTGTCGTCGGCGCAGCAGTCGGTGCGGGAGCGGGTGCCCTCACGGCCACCAACACCACCTCTTCAACGGTCAATCTCGGTGATCCGGTCTGGGCCCATTCGCCAGGCGTGGCAGCCCCTCCTGGCGGTGGCTCGGTACTGCCCTCGGCAGCGGACGACGGGATGCCGCCGCCGCGTCCGCTCGAGAGTGCCTCAAGCTACGCCCCACCACCACCGCCTGTTCAACCTTCGCCGGGTGCGGCGCCGGTGCCCCTGGATGCACCCATCCAGAGCCAGCCGCTGCCGGCCGCCCGGTAACGAGCCTTCAGCAGGCGAGCCGGTTTTACTGCCCGGCAGGCAGGATCGGCGGCTTGGTCAAGTCGCTGCCCGTCGGGCCCGCCAGGTTGGGCGGGGGCGGTGCAACCGGCGCCTCGGGCACGGCTGCCGCCGGGGTCGCTGTCACGCTCCCCGTATTGGGCGCCGACGAATCGTAGTGCCGCAGGCAATCGTTCATGACATCCTCGCGCTCATGCTCGACCGAGAGGTTGTCGGTGGAGTTGGTGAGGATCGAGGTCGTCGAATAGGGCGAGCTGATCGGGTCCGCCTGAGTCTCCGTTAAAGCATTTACGTTTTCGTGCTCGACGATCTGATCCGCCTGGCGATGGCATGCGTCATATGAGGATTGTTCGCTGCGGGATTGTTGCGGCGCCTCGGCGCAGGCGGCGAGCAGAACCAGCGGCAGGGTCAGCGCCGCCAGACGCGGCGTCATCGACCGCAGCGCCTTCGGTAGAACCAGCGCCATGTGGCGACGCAGTGGGGGCGGGACGCTCATGCGGAGACTCCGGTGAAAGGCCGCCCGCCAGCCCGGTTGGCTGGTCGTTCAGGCAAATTGCGACGCAGAGAGGCCTCATCGAAGCGGGCCTCCTCGGTTAAATCGGCCCGCGCCGCCGCTTTGAGAAGAGCGCGGTCAAGTCGCGCGCCGTCCCGCTTATTGGTCATAAAGCCAAAGGCCCAAGGCGACCTGGCCATAAGATCGATGAGGGCCAGCAGCCGCAGGCAGAGCGAGATCCCGCCGAGGGTGGCGAGGCCGGAAACATGGTCCACGGCCCCGGCCCACAACCGTGCGTCACGGTCCTCAAGATCGAAGGTGGCGATCCGGCCATCGGCGCCGCGAAAGCTGAACTGCCGGTGCGCGGCGCGGGAGGATGACAACGCAGCGGCGCGGGCGGCGTCCCAGGCGCGCTCGAGGTCGCGCGTGGGGACAGGGGGCATCGCCTCAGGCGGCAACGTGACGCGATAGACCAGGCGGTCTCCCCCGCAGTCCAGGACGTCGACGCAAGACGAGGGTCGTGCAGGAGCCATGAGGCAGAATGCCGTGCCGGCGCGGCTGGCGCCAGCCTCGCATAGTGAAAGCTCATGCGCCGTAGCCATCAGTCGCCGAGCGGCTCGAGATCGACCGAAACCGCGAGGCTATGATCGCCACCGCCGAGGATGATGCCGCGCAGGGGCGAAACATCGCCGAACTCCCGCCCCCAGCCGAGCACCACATGTTCCTCGCGGACGACGAGGTTGTTGGTCGGGTCGAGATCCACCCATCCATGAGCTTCGCCGATCCAGGCGCCGATCCAGGCGTGGGAGACGTCCGCGCCGACCCTGCGCGGCCTGCCCGGCGCAGAGTATGTGCGGATATAGCCCGAGGTGTAGCGGGCCGGTATGCCGAGGCTGCGCAGTCCGGCGATCATCAGATGAGCGAAATCCTGACACACCCCGGCCCTCTGGGCGAGCACACGCGCGACCGACGTGGTGATGGTGGTGCTCAGCGGCCGGAAGGCGAAGTCCCGTTTTATGCGCGCATTGACGTCGATCAGTCCGGCCAGGATCGGACGTCCGGGCGGAAAAGACTCGGCCACGTAAGGCCCGGCGCCTTGGTCGTTCGGCACCATCGGGCCCGCGAAGATGAACTCCGACGCCTCCCAGGCCAGGGGACCGGCGGCTCGCGCCTGGGCGGCGACCGCCTCCCAGGGCGGCGTCTCCTCCGGGTCCGGCGTGGACGGGAACGCGACCTCTATCTCCGATTCAGCGGTCACGCGCAGGTGGGAATGCGGCTGGTCGATGAACAGCCAGTTCACCGGGTTGCCGAAATGGTCGATCGCGTGGCTGACGCGGGCCGGTTCCGGGTCGCACAGGATGCGCACGCCGCGGACGCTTTGCCAGGGCAGCGGCCGCGGAGCGAGGTGCAGCATATGGCTCGCCAGATCGACTTGGTCGGCATAGTCGTAGGAGGTGATGTGCCGGAGCTTGAAGCGCATGGGCCGCCTTCGTCAGGCCGCGCCGCGCAGCGCCGGCGGCTCGTCTTCCTGCTCCACACCGACGGCACGAGGCATCGGCAGAAGGGCGAAGTAGCGCCGGAACAGCAGGTCCGACAGGGCACGCACGCCTTCCGCCAGGGCCACCAGGCGCGGCGGCACCGCCTCGAGCGCCGCGGCTGCTTCATGCTGAGCCAGGAGGTTGCTCACGATCGATAGCGCCGTGTTCAACAGCTGATCCGCCTCAGCCGTCAGCCGATCGTCTCCGCCGCCGCCGATGTTGCTGAGCAGCCCCCTCAGCGTCATCAGTTGGAAGGCAACCGCGCGCGGGTTGCTGTCGTCGGCGATGACGAGGTCGAGCACTGGCCCTGCCTGGAGCGTCGTGAAATAGCGGCTGCGATAGGTGATCGAGGAGTCGCATATCTCGAGGGCGAGCCGCAATCCCAGTTCCCATCTCGGCTCGGGCTGGTCGAGCACGACGGCCAGATGGTCGAGGGTCAGCGCGGCGCGCTCCACCCTCCGGCCCATATCGAGAAAGAGCCAGCTGCCGCCGCGCACCATGTTTTCGGCGGCGAGCCCCGCGACCACGGTCGAAAAGCGCTGGATGCTCGCCATCGTATGGGCGAGCGCGTCAAGATTGGAATGGCTGGCGACGGCCTCGTCGGAAGCGGCGCGGAGCATGTGGGTAAAGGAGGCATACATCTCCCCGGTCAGCCGGTCGCGGACCAGTTCGGTCAGCCTCCCGACATGGCCGAGAAGGCGCGTGATGGTGCCGCCCTCGCGGGTCGAGGCGGCGATAGCGGCGATCATCGGCGTGCCGTTGGCCCGGGTCTCGGGGTCGTTGAGGTGCGACGCCGCCAGACACCCGTCCAGAAGCTGCAGTTCCAGATGCTCGCGCGGCATAGGCGTGCTGCGGCCGAGGCGGAGGATAATGGCGCGGGTCAACCGAGCCGTCGCCTCCAGCCGTTCGATGTAGCGGCCGAGCCAGAACATGTTGTCGGCAGTGCGGCTGGGGAGTTCGCCGAAGGTGCGGCGGACCGGCAGCGGCGCCTGCGCCAGTGCGGCAGGCCCCACGATATGCTCACTGCCCTCGGCGATGATCCAGACATCCTTGGACATGCCACGCGGGGGCAGCTGACCGGTCAACTGCCCGGGCTCCAGATGCCGCGCGAGGCCGCCCGGCATCGCATGCCATGCACCGGCGTTTCGCACCAGGAACATCCGCAGCACGATCGCCTGCGGCACCAGTTCGGCACCGCGGGCGCAGGGCGCGACCGATGGGGCGACGCCGACGGTCGCCGAGAACTCACTTGGCCGGGCGGCGATCTGCTCGAAGAGCCTTGCGCGTGCCACGGGGTCGAGGTCCGCTGTCGCCTGCGGCTGGCCGTTGCCGTCGGTGGCGGAGCGGATCAGCCAGCGTGCGCTATCTTCCATGACCAGCGCCCGCGACCGCGCGTCGCCGAGCCAGACGGTTTCGACGCTCGGCAGACGCAACCGCTCGCCGAGAAGATTGTCACAGAGCGCGGGCAGGAAAGCCGCGAGTGCGGGCGCTTCGGCAAGACCGGTGCCGGGGTCGTTGACGACGCGGACGGTGCCGCTGCGGACGGCATCCATGAGGCCCGGCACACCGAGCAGGCTGCCGGAACTTAGCTCCAGCGGGTCGACCATGCGGCCTTCCAGGCGGCGCAGGATCACGTCGATCCGGTGCAGGCCGTTCAGCATCTTGAGATAGACGATGCCGCCGCGGATGGTGAGGTCGCCGCCTTCCACGAGGCTGCATGAGAGTTCCCGCGCCAGGAACATGTGCTCCAGCCATTGCGGGCTGCCGGGGCCCGGGGTCAGCAGTGCGATGTTGGGATGTGGGCGGTCGGGCGCTGCCGCCTGGGTCAGGGCATCCTGCCAGAGGTCGAAGAAGGGCCGGAGCGGTCGGATCTGCACCGAGCGGAACATCTCCGGCACCACGCGGGAGAGGATGCGCCGGTTCTCGCGGGCATGGCCTGCGCCGGCCGCGCCTGAGGTCCGGTCGCTGAGCACCCGCCAGCGGCCGTCCGGCCCGCGGATGAGGTCGGCGGCGTAAAAGCTCAGGCGGGGGTGGAAGGAGGGCGCTGTCGTGTGGCAGGCGCGCAGGAACGCAGGATTGTTGAAGACGAGGGCAGGCGGCAGCAGGCCTTGAGCGAGCACATCCTGCCGGCCGTAGAGATCGTCGAGCAACGCCCCCATGAGGGCCGCGCGCTGGGCGAGCCCCGCCTCCAGATCGGCGAACTCGGAGGCCGCGATCGGCAGCGGGATCGGGTCGCAGCGCCAGAGGCCATCGGTATCCGACTCGACCTGTGCCCCTAAACTTAAAGCATGGGGCAGGATGCTGCGGACGCCTTCATCCTCGAAGGCCTGGTCAAGGCGCCTTTGCCGGCTGGCGAGACTGTCCGTGAGCATGGAGAGCCCACCGAGCACGCCACGCCAATGAGGGCGGATATGGCGCGTGCCATCCACCATCTCATCGACGCCCTCACCGGCCAGCAAAGTCATTTCATTCGTGTCATGATACGGCGCGCATCATGGTCCGATCATGCGAAGCGGCGCAAATCGAGACTGCGCGGGTGTTCCGGACCCGCCGATCCGCGCGGCTCCTGCATGGCCCCCGCCGTGTGGCGGTTGATCGAGAAGCGCGACCTCCGCCGGGCCTCGGCCTCATTGGCATTGACCGGGAAACGGTCATAGCTGAGGCCGCCCGGATGCGAGACGTGGTAGCTGATGCCGCCCAGGGAGCGACCACTCCAGCGGTCATAGATGTCGAAGACGAGGGGCGATTGCGCTTTGATCGTCGGGTGCAGGGCGCTGGGTGGGTTCCATGCCTTGTAGCGGATGCCGCCGACATACTCGCCGAGGTTGTCCGTCGGTTGCAGCGGCACGGCAACGCCGTTGCAGGCGAGGATGAAGCGCTCCTCCACCCAGCCTTGGACCTTCGCCTGCAGGCGCTCGACCGAGCTATCGACATAGCGGACGGTGCCGCCTGCGGCCGGATCCTCCCCAAGCACGTGCCAAGGCTCAAGCGCATGGGTCAGCTCCAGTTGCGCGCCATGCGCGGCGACGGAGCCGATGGCGGGGAAGCGGAACTCCAGATGCGGCGCGAACCACTCGGCCGGCACCGGAAAGCCGAACTCCGCAAGCGTGGCAAGCGCGTCCTCAAGGTCCCGCTCGACGTAATGTCGCAGCATGAATTCGTCGTGCAGGCGCGCGCCCCAGCGCACGAGCCGGCGCTCGTAAGGCTTCTGCCAGAAGGCGGCGACGGCGGATCGCATCAGCAGCGTCTGCGCGAGCGACATCTGCGCATGCGGCGGCATCTCGAAGGCGCGGAACTCGACGAGGCCCCGCCGCCCGCCGATGGCGTCGGGCGCATACATCTTGTCGATCGAGAATTCGGTGCGGTGCGTGTTGCCCGTCATGTCGGCGAGGATGTTGCGGAACAGCCGGTCGGTCAGCCAGGGCGGCGTCTCCTTGAACGGGCTGATCTGGCTGAACGCGATGTCGAGTTCGTTGAGACTGTCCTGGCGCGCCTCGTCGATGCGCGGATGCTGCGAGGACGGGCCGATGAACAAGCCGCTGAAGAGGTAGGAGAGGCTCGGGTGGTTCTGCCAGAAGCCCAGCAGCGACTTGAGCAGGTCGGGGCGGCGCAGGAACGGGCTGTCCGGGACCTCGATCCCGCCCATCACCACATGGTTGCCGCCGCCGGTGCCGATGTGGCGGCCGTCGAGCATGAACTTCTCGGTGGCGAGGCCTTCCTCGCGGGCGACCTCATAGAGCTGCTCGGTGCGCTCGACCTGCTGTGCCCAGCTTGTCGCCGGGTGGACGTTGACCTCGATGACGCCGGGGTCGGGAGTGACCGAGAAGCTCAGCAGACGCTCGTCGGACGGCGGCGGATAGCCTTCGAGGAAAATCTTGCGGCCCATCTCCTGCGCCGTCGCCTCGATGGCTGCGGCGAGGTCGATCCAGTCCTCGGCCTCGTAGAGCGGCGGGAAGAAAACATGGATGTGGCCGTTGCGGGCTTCGACGGCCATGGCGGTGCGGATGAGATCGGGCTCCTCCTGGCCGGGCTTCGGCCGCTCCCACGCCCGGGGTGATATCGGGCTTGGGCCGACGCGCAGCCGGTCCTGCCGGCCGTCGTTCAGATGCGGCGGCAGCGCCGGGCGCGTCGAGAACGGATCACGCTCGGTCTGATAGGGGATATGGGACGGATCGGCCCAGGGCAGGCTCTCCAGCGGCAGGCGGAACCCAACGGGGCTGTCGCCCGGCACCAGGAACATCGGCCCTTCGCGCAAGAACCACTTGCCGCTCTGCCAGCGACGGCCATCGCCATCCTCGACGCGCCGCAACGGGAGTACGCTGCCGACCGTCGAGCCCAGTCCATGGCCGAACACTCGGGCCATACGCGCACGCTCCAATGGGTCGCGGAGCTTGGCATCCTCGGTGACGACATTCGCCGGCAGACGGCTTTCCCGCCACAGGAAATAGTGGACGTCCTCGTAGGCCTGGATGACCAGCTGCGGATCGATCTGCAGGCGCTCGGCGAGGACGGCGGCGAAGCGGGCGGCGTCGGCCACCGTCGCCGTATCGTGGTCGTCGTCGGTTGCGAGCAGCTCAGGGTTGGTCCAGACCGGCTCGCCATCACGTCGCCAATGGGCATGCAGCGCCCAGCGCGGCAGCTGCTCGCCCGGATAATGCTTGCCGACGCCGTACTGCAGCGCGGCCCCCGGCGACCACAGCGGCACCAGCCGGCGCAGCAGACGACCGGCCATGCGGCGCTTGGAGGGGCCGAGCGCCTCGGTCGTCCATTCGCCGGCCTCCATGTCGGACGCCGACACGAAGGTGGGTTCGCCGCCCATCGAGAGGCGCACGTCGCCCGCCGTCAAAGCCCGGTCGACGCGGGCGCCGGCGCGCAGAATGTCCTGCCAGGCGGCGTCGGTATATGGCTTGGTCGTTCGCGGCGTCTCGCTGATGCGGGTCACGCCCATCGCGAAGTCGAAGGTCGTTTCGCACTTCTCGACAAGGCCCGAAATCGGCGCGGCAGAGATCGGATCGGGGCTCGCGGCGAGCGGGATATGGCCTTCGCCGGCCATGAGACCGGATGTCGCGTCGAAGCCGATCCAGCCGGCGCCGGGCAGATAGACCTCGGCCCAGGCGTGCAGGTCGGTGAAGTCGCTGGTGGGGCCTGACGGGCCTTCGACCGGCTTCTGGTCCGCGACGAGCTGGATCAGGTAGCCGGAGACGAAACGGGCGGCGAAGCCCAGGTGGCGCAGCAGGTTGACCAGCACCCAGGCGCTATCGCGGCAGGAGCCCGTCGCCTTCGCCAGCGTTTCCTCGGGCGACCAGATGCCGGGCTCGAGCCGCACGATATAGGCGATGCGCGCGGCCAGCATGCGGTTGATCTCGACCAGCAGATCGACGGTCTTTTCGGCCTTGGGCGGGATCGCCGCGAGCAGGTTCAGAAGCTCCGGTCCCGGCACCGTTGCGCGGCGGAACGGCGCCAGCTCCTCCTCGAGGATCGGATCGTAGGTGAACGGAAACGATTCCGCCTCGGGCTCGAGGAAGAAGTCGAACGGGTTGATGGTCGCCATGTCGGCAACGAGATCGACGGTGACGTTGAACTCCGAAACCTTCTCGGGGAAGACCACGCGGGCCTGGAAGTTGCCCTGCGGGTCCTGCTGCCAGTTGAGGAAGTGCGGCTCGGGCGTGACCTTCAGCGAGTAGGAGAGGATCGGCGTGCGTGCATGAGGCGCCGGGCGCAGCCGGATGGTCTGCGGGCCGAGGCTGACCGGGCGATCGTAGCGGTAGCTGGTTCGATGGGTCAGGGCGGCGTGGATCGACATGGGGCGGGCTCTTCCTCGCGAGCGGGCGGGCTTGGTCAGGCTGGCTTCCGGCGTGGAGCCTGCCTGACAACGCGATCCGGGTCGATGGTCGGAATGATTTCAGCAGCGATAATAGCAGGCCGGCGCAGTCTGCCGAGGATCGCGGGCTACGCCGGTTTGGCCTGCTTCTGAATGGCGCCCGTCATTGGAATGAAGAAAACGCCGACGTCACGTCGGGAATGGATCTTGCCGTTCGCATCCTTGGTGTAGACGTAGAGCACCTGGCCGCGCTTGAAGGGCTGGCCGATGGGAATGATCATCCGGCCGCCCGGCTTCAGCTGTTTGAACAGGTTCGGCGGCGCGAACTCGGCGGCGCAGGTCACGATGATGACGTCGAAACCCTCGGTCACCTCGGGCCAGCCGTAATAACCGTCACCGACACGGGTCGCGATGTTGTCGTAGCCGAGCGGACGGAAGATGTGGGAGACGGCGTGGCCGAGCGGCTCGATGATCTCGATCGAATACGCCTGCTTGACGATGCGCGACAGCAGGGAGCTTTGAAAGCCGCTGCCGGTGCCGACTTCCAGCGACACCATGCCGGGCTTCGGGCGCAGCAGCTGGGTCATGTAGGCTTGGCCCAGATAGTCGGAGAGGGCCGAGCCGTAGCCGATCGCCCAGGGCTTCGGCTTGGTTTCATAGGCTTCGGACGGCGCGGCGACGTGGCCCTCATACATGTAATGGAAGTACTCGCGGGGCACCTGCTCGAAGGCGCCAAGCACGGCGGGGTCGGCCGCTCCAAAATGCGCCTTGAGGTAACTGTCGATCAGCGCGATGGCTGCCGGCTTGCGGGCCTGGATGGCGTCGAACTCTTCCTGCGAGATCGTCGTCGGGCGTCCCGAGGAGGCCATGGCCTGCGTGTAGCGGGCGAGCGTCCAGGGCTGGCCCTCGGTTTCGGTCGCGTACGCGGGCAAAGCGGGCAGCGCCAGCGCCATGCCGGCCGCCGCGAGCCATTGGCGGCGTCCCAGGGCAAGCCCCGTCGCTTGATCTTCACCTTGGGCAAAGCCCGTCATTTCATCTCTGCTGGCCAAGGTGGCCTCCGTCGCGGTTCGAGCGGTGCATGATGCAAAGCTCGTTCCGGGTCAACGATGCCGCAGGGAGTACAGCGGGTTCGTCAGGCGGGCTGTTCCAGCGTCGCCATCATCTCGCGCCACTCCCGCGCCGACAGTCCGCTCTCCGGCTGCTCGACCTTTTCGCCCGCCAGCATGCGGCGGAGCACGGAGAGCATCGGCGCCGAGAAGCTGTGGGCGCCGAGCCGGTAATCGCGGTACGCCTGTGCCGCAATCGGCACCCAGGCCTCGACGATCTCCAGCATCGCCTCGGCATAGACGCGGATCTCGTACTGGGCGTGGCTGTCGGCGCGCAGTGACAGGAAGTGGAAGAGGTTGTGTAGGTCGGTCTTCCAGTACCACTGCGTGTAGGTATTGAGCGTGAGGTTCATCCGCGCCAGTTCGCGCGCCAGCCCCTGCCGGTCCGGGTCTGCGGGCTTCTCCGCGCTCTCCTCGTTCAGCAGCCAGGCGTAGTGGTCGTAGGAGCGTTCTGCATCGGTGCGCAGCAGCGCCAGCACGCGAGCCGCTTCATCGCCTTCCAGCACCGCCTCCCGACCCTGCCTGTTGACGGTCGATTGCGCGGCGAGCTGGGCAGGGTCGGGGATGTAGAACTCCCGGTCCATGACCGAGTAGCGCGCGGAATACTCGTTCACGCTTGCCATCCGATGCCGGATCCACTGCCGGGCGATGAAGATCGGCAGCTTCACGTGGAACTTGATCTCGCACATCTCGAACGGCGTCGTGTGCCGGTGGCGCATGAGGTAGCGGATGAGGCCGGCATCCTCGCTGACCTTGCGGGTGCCGCGGCCATAGGAGACGCGCGCCGCCTGCACGATGGCATGATCGTCGCCCATGTAGTCGATGACGCGGACGAAGCCGTGGTCCAGCAGCGGCACCGCTTCATAGAGTTTCGCCTCGAGTGCCGGTACCGTCGCCCGGAGGGTTTTGTAGACCGTTTCGGGAGCCGCGGGGATAGTGATGGTCTGGTCTTCGCTCAGGCTCACGCCATGCCTCTTCTCTTCAACGTCCATGGGGGCTATATGGCATTCGCTGGCTTGCCGGCTATGGCGATAAACGGTGTTCGGAATAAACGTAGTGGACCCGGGGGCAGTACCCGGCGCCTCCACCAGATATCTCGGCGGATTTTGCCGAGGGGCTTACGGGGGCGACACAGGCTCGACACGCGTGGTAAAGGTACACCTTTTGCCCGGCATGATTCCGCCGTTATCGGGTCGTTTTACAAATGCCAATGACAATCATGAGGCATTCGCTGTCGCTGCGTAAGCAGTGACAAGCGCGGTTCGGGGGGCACCGGGCAACAGAAGCCCCCTACTATTTGATCCACAAACGGGCCGGATCTGGTCGTCGGAAAGCTCTTGCCTTACGCGGGAGGCTCTTTATGCCCAGGTTATGACCTTCAGCCGGCGCCCGCGCCGGTCATTCGGACGGTCGAGATGGAGAAGCGTCAGTGACAGAAGAGCCGAGCGACCCTCCCCCAAGCCTGATACCCTACGAGGGCTGGCTCGAAGAGGCGCAGCGGCAGGTCGTGGTGCGCGCCCTCACCTTTGCGGGAGAACAGGGGCTGCCCGGCGGCCACCACTTCTATCTGACCTTCCGCACGGATTATGCCGGCGTGCATATTCCTGCGCGGCTTCTGGCCCAGTATCCGGAAGAGATGACCATCGTGCTTCAGCACCAGTTCTGGGACCTGAAAGTCGATGAGGACCACGTGCTCACCGTCGGCCTGTCGTTCTCCGGCATTCCCTCGACGCTGGTGATCCCCATAGGCGCCATCATCGGCTTCGCCGATCCGCATGCGCGCTTCGGATTACGCATGCAGCCGTCGGCGCTGGACGAGGATGCGCCCGAGGAAGCGGCGGTGCTCGAAAGCCCTCCGGCGTCCGAAGCTGCCGAGACGCCGGAGGCGCCGCAGGTGGTCAGTCTGGATGCATTCCGCCGCCGCACGCCGCCCAAGGAATAGCCGCACGTTCCGGCGCTATTTCCCCAACAGTCACAACTAAGGTATTGCCAACCCTTTGACGCCTCGCCTGCATCGCCATCAAAGGGCTGAGCTATGCGCTTCACCGTCGACCGGATCGATCACATCTCCCTCACCTGCGGCGACATCGAAACTACCGCATCGTGGTTTCAGCGCGTGCTCGGCATGGATCGGGAGGAGTTCGGCGTCGACGGGCGGACGGCGCTGAAGTTCGGCGGCCAGAAAATAAACCTATACACGGCGGACGAGGACCTCACGCTGACCGGCGCCTCGGCTGGCCCCGGCACGGCCACCATCTGCTTCGTCACCGCGGTCGGCACGCAGGACATTGTGACACACCTCACAACCTGCGGCGTCTCGGTCGAGAAAGGCCCGGTCAGCCGGCTCGGCGCCCTTGGTCCGATGAGTTCGGTCTACTGCCGCGATCCGGATGGCAACCTCATCGAGTTGTCCTCCTACCTCGAAGACTGACCGCGACGTTGCGTCTCGCCGACTTCGACTTCGACCTCCCGCCCGAGGCCATCGCGCAGCATCCTGCCCGCCCGCGGGACGCTGCCCGGCTCCTGCACGTGGCCGCCGACCGGCTCGATGACCGCGTTGTCCGCGACCTTCCCGATCTGCTCGCGCCCGGCGATATCCTCGTCTCCAACGACACCCGCGTGATCCCGGCTCAACTCCAGGCCCGGCGTGGGGAGGCCCGGATCGGCATCACGCTCGACCGCCCTCTGGCCGACGGCTCGTGGCAGGCGCTCGCACGGAACGCGAAGCGGCTTCATCCCGGCGACGTGCTGGCCTTCGAGGGCGCGGAGCTTTCGGCGACTGTCGAGCATCGCCGGCCCGACGGCAGCGTCGCCCTGCGCTTCAACCGCGATGGTGCGGCCTTCGCGGCGGCTCTCGAGCAGGCCGGCGCACTTGCCCTGCCGCCCTATATTGAACGGCCGGAGGGTCCCACGACCGAGGATGCAGCTGATTATCAGACGATCTTCGCGGAGGCCGAGGGCGCGGTCGCGGCTCCCACGGCGGGGCTCCATTTCACGCCCGAACTGCTGGCGGCGCTCGATGCCCGCGGTGTCGCGCGGGCCACGGTAACCCTGCATGTCGGCGTCGGCACCTTCCTGCCCGTGCGGGTAGACGACGTTGCCGAGCATCGCATGCATGCCGAACGCGGTATCATCTCCCCGGAAGCGGCGGCCGCCATCAACCGCGCCCGCGCCGCCGGTGGGCGAGTGGTCGCGGTCGGCACGACCAGCCTGCGCCTGCTGGAAACGGCGGCCGATGCCTCCGGCGTGCTGCATGCGTTCGCGGGCGACACGAACATCTTCATCCTGCCCGGCCATCGCTTCCGGATCGTCGACCGCCTGATGACCAATTTCCACCTCCCGCGCTCCACGCTGTTCATGCTGGTCGCGGCCTTCGCCGGGCTCGACCGCATGCGGGAGGCCTACGCTCACGCCATCGCCACCGGCTACCGCTTCTTCTCCTACGGCGACGCCTCCCTGCTGGAGCGCGCGGAGTGAGCCTCGGCTGGACGCTCGCGGCGACCGACGGCGCGGCCCGAGCCGGCAAGCTGCACACCGCGCATGGTTCAGTGCCGACGCCGACCTTCATGCCGGTCGGCACGGCCGCCACGGTCAAGGCCATGACGGCGGAGGCTGTCCGGGCAACGGGCGCGGGCATCGTGCTCGGCAATACCTACCATCTCATGCTGAGGCCGGGTGCCGACCGCGTCGCGGCCTTCGGCGGGCTGCACCGGCTGATGGACTGGCCGGGGCCTATTCTCACCGACAGCGGCGGCTTTCAGGTCATGTCGCTGGCGGGCCTGCGGAAGCTCGATGCCGATGGCGTCACCTTCCAGTCCCATCTCGACGGCAGCCGCCACCGGCTGACGCCCGCGATCTCGGTCGGCATCCAGCACAAGCTCGACGCCACCATCACGATGGTGCTCGACGAATGCCCGCCGTTCCCGGTGACGGAGGAGCAGGCGCTGGCGTCGATGGAGATGTCGATGCGCTGGGCGGCGCTCTCCCGCGAAGCCTTCGTCCCCCGCGAGGGTTACGGCCTCTTCGGCATCGTGCAGGGCAGCGTCTTCCCGGACCTCCGCCGCCGCTCGATCGAAGCGCTGATGGCGATCGGCTTCGAGGGTTACGCACTCGGCGGCCTCGCCGTCGGCGAGGGACAGGCGACGATGTATGCCATGATCGAGGCGACGGGCGACCTCATGCCCGCCGACAAGCCCCGCTACCTCATGGGCGTCGGCACGCCGGACGATCTGCTCGGCTCCATCGCGCGCGGCATCGACATGTTCGACTGCGTCATGCCGACGCGCGCCGGGCGCACCGGCCGCGCCTACACCTCCCGCGGCGTGCTCAACCTGCGCAACGCCCGCTTCGCGAACGAGGACGGGCCGCTCGATCCGGGCTGCACTTGCCTCGGCTGTCGCCGCCACGTGCGCGGCTACCTGCATCATCTTTTTCGCGCGGAAGAGATGCTCGGGCCGATGCTGCTGACCTGGCACAATCTCACCTATTACCAGTCGGTGGTGGCGGGTGCCCGCACCGCGATCCTGGAGGGCCGGCTCGCGGCCTACAGCGCGGCGGTCCGCGCGGCCTGGGCTGAAGGAGACCTTCGATGAGCGATACATCCTACGCGGGCTTGACGCAGCTCGGTCATGAAGCGCGTCCTGCCGATAGGCCCGAGGATGCGGTGCTGGAGCGTGTGCCCGCCCCCGCACAGGGCCAGGATTACGTGGTGCGCTTTACGGCGCCGGAATTCACTTCGCTCTGCCCGATGACGGGCCAGCCGGATTTCGCTCATATCGTGATCGACTACATCCCCGGTGAATGGCTGGTGGAGAGCAAGTCGCTGAAGCTGTTCCTTACCAGCTTCCGCAACCACGGCGCCTTCCACGAGGGCTGCACCATGATGATCGCGCAGCGGCTGATCGACCTGCTCGGCCCACGCTGGCTCCGCATCGGCGCCTATTGGTATCCGCGTGGTGGCATCCCGATCGACGTGTTCTGGCAGACCGGCGCGCCGCCGGCCGGCGTCTTCCTGCCCGACCAGGGTGTGCCGACGTATCGCGGCCGGGGATGAACACTGCCGCCGAGATCCGAACCCGCGCGGAGGCCCTTGGCTTCGATGCGGTTGGTTTCGCCCGCGCTGAACTCGGGCCCGAGACGGGCGCGCGGCTGCAGGAGTTCCTCGACGCCGGACATCATGGCGAGATGGGCTGGCTCGAGGCGCGGGCCGATCAGCGTGCCGATCCCCATAAGCTCTGGCCAGAGGTTCGCAGCGTCATCGCGCTCGGCATGAGCTACGCTCCCGAGGGGGACGCGCTGGCGACAGTCGGGCTCCCGGATCGCGGCAACATCTCCGTCTATGCCCGCAATCGCGACTACCACGATGTCATCAAGGGCCGCCTCAAGCATCTGGCGCAGTTCATCGTCTCGCGGGCTCAGACCGAGGTGAAGGTTTTCGTCGACACGGCGCCGGTCATGGAGAAGCCTCTGGCGCAAAGCGCCGGGCTCGGCTGGCAGGGGAAACACACCAACCTCGTTTCCCGCACGCATGGCTCGTGGCTCTTCCTTGGCGAAATATTCACAACACTTGAACTACCGCCGGACCCTCCGCATGCCGACCGCTGCGGCAGCTGCACGCGCTGCATGGCGGCCTGCCCAACGGCTGCTATCCCGACGCCGTACCGGCTGGAGGCCACGCGCTGCATCAGCTACCTCACCATCGAGCATGCCGGTCCGATCCCGGAGGAACTCCGCGCGCCGATGGGCAACCGCATCTACGGCTGCGACGATTGCCTCGCCGTATGTCCCTGGAACCGGTTCGCGCAAGCCGGGCGCGAGGCCAAGCTTGCCGCGCGCGCTGATCTGGAAGCCCCCGCTTTGGCGGCATTGTCGCGCCTCGACGATGCGGGTTTCCGGGCGCTTTTTGCAGGCTCGCCCGTCAAGCGGATTGGCCGCAACCGCTTCCTTCGCAACGTCGCCATCGCCATCGGCAACAGCACCGACCCAACTCTGCTGCCGGAGGTCCGCCGGCTGGCGGATGAGCCCGATCCGGTTCTCGCCGAGGCCGCCCACTGGGCGGTGCAGCGGCTCTCCCCCGTTGATGCCGCGTTGGAACGGCCTATAGGTGGCCCAAAGATTGGAGAGGAAACCTCACCATGTCCGCATTGCGGTCCGGTGTCCGCCACCTGCTGAATATCTCGGGCCTGCGCCCGGTGCCGCCGCCGCCAGACCCGACGCCTGTTCGCCGCGTGCCGCGCGCCGCCCCGCGCCCCGATGGCCAGCCGATCACCTTCGACGACCTGTCCGAGCAACTCGACCCGAACCTCCTTCCGCCGCTCGACCGCCCTGACATCGACGAGACGCGGCTGACCCCCGAACAACTCAGCTGGCGGCGGGACGGCGTGGTGGAGCTGCGGGGCTTCCTGCCCGATGCCCTCTGCGACGCCTATATCGCCCGGCGCTCCGAGATCGGGCCGCTCGGCTGGCTCGACCCGACGCCCTATTTGCGAGAGCCGACGCTGGCCGACCTCGCGCTCTACCCGCCGCTGATGGCGGTCATGGAGAGCCTCCTCAGCGAGCCGATGATGCTGCATCTGGCGCTGACCGGCTGGGTGAGTTCGGAGCGCGCCTGGCACCAGGACGACTACCTCAACCCGCCTTTCGTCGCGAGTTGGTACGCCGCCGTCTGGATCGCGCTGGACGACATCCACCCCGACAGCGGGCCGTTCGAGTATCTTCCTGGCTCACACCGCTGGGGCCTGCTGCGGCGGGACCGCGTGCAGACCTTCCTGACCGATGACGAGCTGACCCGGGTGGAACCGATGACCGGTCACAATCAGTGGGAGAAGCACGCCGAGCGCTTTGTCACGCCGGCGGTCGAACGCCAGATCGCCGAGTCGGGGCTGCCCTCGCGCAAGTTCCTTGGCCGGAAGGGCGACGTTCTCATTTGGCACGGCCGGTTGATGCATTGCGGATCGAAGCCCGCGGTGCCGAACATGCCGCGCCGGTCGCTCATCACCCACTACTCGGGCGTCAACCACCGGAGCGACATGCCAAACCGCGCCCAGCACGACGGCGGCGGCACCTACGCGCTATTCGACAACCCGTTCGGCTGATCGAGCCACGGCGCGTGGCACATCCTCGGGCGTGCCGCGCTCCATCAGCAGAGAGCGCAGGTTGCGGATGACGGGAAAGACCTCCTGGTTCCAGTCCTCCCCTTGCGCGTCATGCGCTGCCTGTTCCATCTCCACGATCTCGCGGTCTTCCTTGAAGATGCGCTCGGTGAACAGAACGAGCAGCGGCCATGCCGCTTCCAGAATGCCCGGCAGCTTGGGCCTCTGGATCGAGAGCAGGCCGAAGGTGCGAATGGTCCGCTGCTCGCGATCCTGCGGCACGTAAACGATCCAGAGGTCCATCACCGGCGTCGCGTCCTTGGTGCGGATGCGCAGCGTCTGGTACGGATACTCGGTCCGGATCGTCATCACGTCCTGGTCGGCGTTCTCCCGCTCCGTGCCACGCATCTGGCCGAAAATCGCTGCCTCGCCCCAGGGCTGCTTGCCGCCTGTGCGCGCGAAGCTGTAGCGCGCCTCCACCCAATCCTCTCCGCGCGCCTGACCCAGGAACCGGGGCCGCATCTGCCCCATCTGCTTCCGGTGCAGGAACTGATGGTTCATGTCCATCAGGTTCTCATGCATGAAGCTGTAGTGGCAGCCGACCATCCGCCCGAAACGCCGGGTCTTGTAGGCCGGGTTCTCGACCGAGCCGAGGGCAGGCAAGGGCACGACGTCGGCCAGCGCCGGATCGCCCGGGAAGACCAGGATCAGCCCGCTGACTTCGCGGCAGGGATAGGAGCGCACGCCGTTGGGCAGCTTGTCCTTGCCCAGGTAGGGAACGTCGGTGCAGTTGCCGGCGGCGTTGTAGGCCCAGCCGTGGTAGCCGCAGCGGATGGCGCAACCCTCGACCATGCCGTTGCTCAGCGGCACCTGGCGATGCGCGCAGCGATCCGCCAGCGCGAACACAGGCGCGGCGGGGTCCTTCGGGCGGACGAGCACGATCGGCTCTCCGGCGAAGCGCGCCGCGAACATCTTCCCCGCTTTGACTTCGCGCGACCAGGCGAGCGGATACCAATGGTTGGGATGGGCGCCGACCCGCCGCAGATCGCGGCCCTCCATGGGGCCGAGCGGGGAGGAGGGCTGGTGTTCGCCGGGCGGCAGGAAGCCTTGATCCATTTCATTAGCTTTCCGAATGCGGATCGATCTTACCCGAACTTCACCGAGTGGCTAAGGTCTTATTGTCGCCTCGTCCACCGGTCTCTCAGGAGCGCGCGAAACTAGTCGGGCAGCTCGATGGGCGCGATCGTGTCGAACAGATCGCCAGGGCCCGGGTTATCGGGCGGCGTTTCCCCGCCCAGCTGGCGCAGCACGCCCCAAACCGCATTGAGCGCCGTCTGCACCGCGCCCTCCGCCCAGGCCGGGGTGAAGGAAATCCCATCGCCCGCGAGGAACAGGCCACGCTGGTCGGGCGGCATGTCGGCCTGCATGAACTGGCAGAACATGCGCCGGTTGTAGCGGTAATGCCCGGGCAGGGCGCCCTTGAAGGCGCCGAGGAAATTGGGGTCGTTTTCCCAGGAGACGGTGATCGGGTCGCCGATGATATGGCTCGCGATGTCGAGGCCGGGATAGATCTCCCGCAAGGCCCTGAGCATCAGCCGGACGCGTTTCTCCGCATCCATCGGCAGCACCTTCATGGCGTCCGTCATCCAGGAATAGGACAGGCAGATCACCGCCGGCTTGTCCGGCCCGTTGTCGAACAGATAGGTGCCGCGCGTGATGCGGTCGGTGAGCGTCATGCTCATCCGGTAGCGGCCCGTCGCCGGATCGCGCTCGGTCCAGAACGGGCGGTCCACCATCACGAAGGTCTTCGAGGACTGCATGTAGCGGGTGCGGTCCAGCGCCATCCAAAGCTTCTGCGAGAACAGCCGCTCGTCGCAGTCGATCTGCGTCGTCAGCAGCCAGGAGTGGCAGGTGACGATCGCGGCGTCATAGCGGCGGAGGTCGCCCCAGCGGTCGGTGATCGCGAGGCGTCCATCCTCACCACGGGCGATGCGGGCGACACCCGCACGCGGCGCCCCGCCATGCAGCGAGGCGAGCGAGGTGCCGGCCGGCCAGTGCGCGAGGGTCGTCGGCGCGAGGCGCCAAAGCCGGCGCGGCAGCTGTTCGGCCCCGTCTACCATCATGCGTTGGTGGTCGTCCTGGGCGGTCACGACGACGCGCAGGATCTCCAGCATCGAGTTCGGGAAGTCGCTGTCCCAGCCTCCCGTGCCGAAGCCGACCTGGCCGAACACCTCCCGGTGGCGGAAGGATTTCGCGGAGAAGGCGGGCGAGGAGGCGATGAAGTCATAGAAGGTCCGCTCGTCCCAGAACGGCACCAGCCGGTTCCAGATCTCCTTGAGCGCCTGCACGTCCCGCCGGCGGACGGCGGATTGCAGCGCGGAGAACTCCGCCCCACTTTCGAGCGCCGCCTTCCATGCGTCGGCCACCTCCTGAAGCAGCGGCGGCAAGGTGCCGTGGCCCGCGCCCTCGACATAGACCTGCTCGCCTTCCAGATCGACGATCGTCGAGAGCGTCGCTTCGTCCAGCGGATTGGGGAAGGGCCGCGTCTCGATGCCGACCTGCGCGATGTAATGGTAGAGGGCGGTCGAGGACACCGGGAACCGCATCCCGCCGAGTTCGGCGAAGACGCCCTCCGCGCCCTGAAACGGCTCCGAGCGCAAACGGCCACCCATCCGGTCGGCCTCGTAGACCACCGGACGGAGTCCGAGCTTCATCAGCTCATGCGCCGCGATGATGCCTGAGAGCCCGGCCCCGATGACGGCGACCTCCCGGCCGAAAGCCTCGGCGGGCAGGCGACCGAGGCCCGACGGGTGCGAAATCCAGTTGTCGTAGGCGAACGGAAAATCAGGCCCGAACGTCGTGATCGGCGGCGGCGCTCCTGCATCGGTTTCGTGCAGGACGCTCATTCGGGCAAACCTCTCTCAGGATGCGCGAAGCGCGGCGGCTCTGTTCAGCGCAGCCTGCTTTTCGATCGCGGCGGGGGGGATCTCGACCCCGATTTCGAGCGTCGAGAAGCTATCGCCCCGGTCCAGCTTCACCTGCACCTTGTCGCGATCCACCGATACATGCTTCGCGATCACGGCGAGGATTTCCTCCTGCAACACCTTGATCAGATCAGCGTTGCTGCCGAAGGAGGCCCGTTCATGCGCCAGCAGGATCTGCAGCCGATCGCGCGCCACCGGCGCCGTCGGTTTGCGGCTGAAGAAGTTCAGAAAGCTCATGCAACCCTCCGTCCGAAGAGCTTGGTGATGAAGCTCCTCTTTTCGCCGGGAATCACCATAGGCAGTTTTTCGCCCAACAGCCGCCGCGCCGCGTCCATGTAGGCGCGCGCTGGTGCGGCGTCCGGATTGCTCAACACCACCGGGGTGCCGATGTTCGAGGCACGAAGTACCTCCGAGCTTTCAGGAATGATGCCGAGCAGCGGGATGGACAGGATTTCCAGCACGTCCTCGGTCTTGAGCATATCGCCGCGTGCCGCCCGCACCGGGTCGTAGCGCGTCAGCAGCAGGTGCTTTTCGATCCGTTCGCCCCGCGCCGCCATCTCCGTCTTGCTGTCGAGCAGCCCGATGATGCGGTCGCTGTCGCGCACCGACGAGACTTCAGGGTTGGTGACGATCACCGCCACATCGGCATGATGCATCGCGAGCGAGGCGCCCCGTTCGATGCCGGCCGGACTGTCGCAGATCACCCAGTCGAACTTCTCCCGGAGTTCCGCGATGACCTTGGCAACGCCCTCGCTGGTGAGCGCATCCTTGTCCCGCGTCTGCGACGCCGGCAGGATCGACAGCGTTTCGATACGCTTGTCCCGGATCAGCGCCTGGGAGAGCTTGGCGTCGCCCTGGATCACGTTGATCATGTCGAAGACGACACGGCGTTCCGCGCCCATGACGATGTCGAGGTTGCGCAGCCCAACGTCGAAATCGACGACGACGACATTTTTGCCGGCCTTTGCCAGCGCCGCGCCCAGCGCCGCGGTGGAGGTCGTCTTCCCGACGCCGCCTTTGCCGGAAGTCACCACCAGAACCTTGGCCATTCTCAACCCCTATCAGCGTCGTTCATGCGTCGCCGCTCTTACTTGATCTCTGTGATGATGATCGACGAACCCTCGAGCCGTGCATGGATCGCCTTGCCGCGAAACTTGTCCATATCCTCGGCGGTCATATAGAGCCCATCGATCGAGATAAGCTCGGCGTCTAATTTCGTGCAGAAGATCCGGGCATGCTGGTTGCCGGTGACCCCGGCGATCGCCCGTCCGCGCAGCACGCCGTAAACATGGATCGAGCCGCCGGCCATGATCTCCGCGCCCGACGCCACCGAGCCGTTGATCGTGAGGTCGCCTGGCGGGAACAGGATGGTCTGGCCGGATCGCACCGGCGCATCGAGCACCATCGATGTCGGTTCCGGTGGCGGCGGTTCCTCCGGGAGATCCTCGGGAACTTCGTAGAGGCCTAGCGGTTTGCCGCCGATCAGCGGGCCGCCGACATCCTGGATCGCGGGTGTCAGCCCGTCCGTGCCCTCGGCGCCGATCACGCGTATGCCGCGGGCCTGGAGGTCGTCGAACAGCGTGCCGAGATCGGGGTCGCTCTTCGGCACCGAGGACAGATCAACAACGATCGGACGGCCGGCGAAGAAGCTCGCCGAACGCTCGATTTGCGCGTCGAGTTCCG
Source organism: Acidisoma sp. (assembly GCF_965199065.1). Lineage (NCBI taxonomy): Bacteria > Pseudomonadati > Pseudomonadota > Alphaproteobacteria > Acetobacterales > Acidocellaceae > Acidisoma > Acidisoma sp. The sequence continues at coordinate 1,987,648 of NZ_CBDAQN010000003.1, forward strand.
CAAGCCAGTCGCGCAGGGGCGCGTCGGGCGACAGCACGAAGGCCATGAAGGACCGGCCGCGGACACGAAGATTTGGACGGGCGCGAGAAACGGTTGTCACACTCGACGGCTACTGCCCAGCCAGGGAAAGGTCAACGATTTTTCAGAATTCCTACCAGATGATGGGCACATTCAACATCAGCCCGACCATATCTTGGGCGGGCTCCCGCGATTCCGCGGTCGCTCTTGCCGATGGCATCCAGCACGCCACGTGACGAGGCCGTGTGGGACTCGAGGTGAGCTCCGCGAGCTGCCCTGGAGACCGCATTGATGACGGCATTCCTCGCGCGGAACCCCGATCAAGAACGCCCGGCCGATCCGAACGCGCGCGCGCCTGAAATCGGCATCGTGTTCGCCTGCGTGCTGGGTAACGCGCTCGAGTTTTACGACTTCACGACCTATACATTTTTCGCCGTGGAGATCGGGAAGACTTTCTTTCCCAATCATGATCCGGTGGTCAGTCTGCTGATTTCGGTCGCGACCTTCGGCGTCGGCTTCTTCACGCGTCCGCTCGGCGGGTTGGTCATCGGCGCCTTCGCCGACCATGCCGGGCGAAAGCCCGCGATGATGCTGACGATCGCCCTCATGGCCCTCGGCATGCTGCTGCTCGCGCTGACCCCGCCCTTCGCCTCCATCGGTTATGCCGCGCCGGTCATCGTCGTGGGCGCGCGCTTGCTGCAAGGCTTCGCATTGGGCGGCGAGGTCGGACCCGCAACCTCCTACCTTGTCGAGATCGCGCCCGACGACCGTCGCGGCAGGCTCGCCAGTTGGCAGATTGCGAGCCAGGGCGCGGCGCTGCTGACGGCCGGCATCGTCGGCTTCACGCTCGCGCATCTTCTGCAGCCCCACGCGATGACGCTGTGGGGATGGCGGATCGCCCTCCTGCTGGGCCTCACCATCGTCCCGGGCGGCATCTACATCCGGCAGCGTCTGCCCGAGACGGCGCACATTACCCACGAGCGCCAGCGGCAGAGCGCCTTGCGCGTGCTAGGCCGGCTGCTGACCGGACATCCGATGCCGTTGCTCCTGGCGCTGGTCGCGATCATGGCCAGCACGATCTCGACCTATGTCGGACTCTACATGACGACCTACGCCGAGACGGCGCTGCACCTGCATACGCCCACGGCCATCACGGCCCCGCTCATCGGCGGGCTCACCACGATCGTCTTTGCACTCGCGGGCGGATGGCTCGCCGATCGCTATGGCCGCCGCGTGGTGATGCTGCTGCCGCGCATCGTCCTCGTGCTCGCCATCTACCCGGCGTTTCTCTTCCTGAACGGGCACGCCTCGCTGGTGACCCTGCTCATGACGACCGGGCTGATGTCGGCGTTGGGGTCGCTCAGCGCCGCCGCCGTCATCGTCGCGGTGCCGGAGTCGCTCCCCGAAAGCGTGCGTGCCTCGGGTCTCTCGACCGCCTACGCCTTCGCGGTCACGGTGTTCGGCGGCACGACGCAGTTCGTGCTCACCTGGCTGATCCATGTCAGTCACGATCCGCTGGCTCCCGCCTGGTACATGATCGTGTCGGGAGTGCTGGGCGTGATCGCGATGGCGCTGATGCCCGAGACCAAGGGCAAGCCGCTGCCCGGGGACTAGAAAGGCACCGGTTCTTTTTTGGTTGAGAGGGATCGGAAGACTTTCAACCGCTGACGGACAGGCGCCATCGCCGGGAAGGTGATCCAGGCGAGCCCGTAAAGACAAGCGGCCATTCCAAGCAGGAAACGGACGCCGAGTTCCGTCGCGATGAGGTTCGCCATCGGCGTCGCGATGACGGAGAAGGCGCCATTGAGCGCCCAGGCCCACGGCAGGAAGCCATGCCCCTTCTTGCTGGCTTCGGCGAGACCCATCGAGAAGGGCATCCCGAGCGCGAACGACAACGGCGCGAGCAGGACCACCAGCAAAGCCAGCCGGACCGGCAGGGGCCATCCGATCGTCGCCAGGATGGTGACCGGAAGGAGCACCAGGCAAAGGCCAAGAACGCTAAGGATCACCGGCCAGGCAATCCTCAGCCGGAGCCGGTTCGCCGCCATGCTGCCGAGGCCGGAGAAAATGAGCATCCCGCTCAGGACCAGTGCGAAGGCTGTGGTCACGTCGTCCAGGTAAAGGCTCGCCTCGCCGATCAGCGCGATCTCGATGAAGAGATAGCCCAGCCCGAGCGCCGGAAAGTAGAGCACGGCACGGCCTACGGGCGCGCCCTTCGTGCCGATCCGCCGGGGGGCGACCAGCGGCAACAGCAGCACGACAATTGCGATGAGCAACGCCTGAGCCAGCACGGCAAGATTGATGAGCGGCCCCAGTTCCTGCTGCGGCAGGATCTCAAGCCGCGCCAGGATCGTGCCGAGATGATCGAGCCGGAGGATGTCGAAGAACATCGGACGGTCCAGCGTCGCCGGCCGCAGATCGAATTCGCGCCCCGAGTCGGTCGGCTGGCCGTTCATCACGGCGACCGCCTCGTCCGCGATCGAGTCGTCGGCGTCGCCGCTGGACTCCACCTCGCCCTTCGAGAAGGATATGGCCGGCAGGTCATTGTAGATGTCGGCTTTCAGAGCGGCCACGTCGATGCCGGGGTAGTAGGACACATCGAAGGAGCGGTCGTCGCAGAACTTGCGCACGGCCCTGATGCGCGCCGCGCTCCAGGGCTGCGGCGAGATCAGCAGTCGCACGTTCCAGGCCGAGCGGTAGGCGAGGACGTGGAGGGCGGGGTCGGCGACGCCGGCGCGCAGCAGCCCGGCCCGGATGGTCGCCATCATGCGGAGGGCATAGACAGGAAAGTCGCGGATCGAGACCGGAATCGAGATGATGCCGTCAGCGCTTACCGCACGCATGTAGGCGGCGATGGCGCCGGTGGTGAAGGCGGTGGCGTTGGCGGGGTCGGCGGCCAGAAAGCCGTCGGACAGTTCGATGAGGTCGAAGCGCCCGGGCGCTCCGGTCTCCGTCAAAGCGAGCGGGCTTTCGCCCACCACGCGGACACCCGGTTGCGCCGCGAGCGCCTCGCGAAGTTCAGGCTCCGGTTCGTCGGCGGTAATTGGTCCGGCGCCCAACGTGCGCGCCTGGGCGGCGGCCCATCCGCCCGCATCGCCGATGAGCAGCACGCGCGGCTTGGTCAGCAGCAGGTAAGGCGCGGCTCCCAGCGTCCCCGGTGCGTAGCGGGCATCCAAAGCGCCTGGCCGCGGAATGGCGGCGATGCGCGATCCATCCCGATAGAGGCCGAGCGTGCGCGGCGGCCCAGTCAAATTCATCATCGCGCTGTCATTGGAGAGATCGGTATCCACACGCTCGGTGAAGTCGTCGAGCAGGGTGAAGACGCCGCGCGGCGAGAGCGTCTGCCGCTCCACTACCGCGCCGGGTGTATGGAGGGGTGCGTAGATCGGCTTGAACTGGTTGAACGCCGCGACATCGCCGCCGATGAGAAGGGCCTCGCTGGCGAGCAGGCAGAGCGCGGCGGCGGCCATTGCGGGCAACCGGCTGCGCCCGCGCGGCACGAACAGCGCGATGGCGGCCAGCGGCAGCAGCAAGGCGGGTAGTAGCCGGAAGGGATGCAGCACCACCATCAGCGCCAGGACAAGCAGGGCGCCGAGACCCGCGCCGCCGAGATCGTAGGCATAGACGCGTGTAGTGATCGCCGGGCGGGTCACGAAGCAGAGGCTGATGAAGACGCCGGTGAGGAAGAAGAAGGGCAACAGCTCGATATAGTAGAGCCCGATGAAGGCGATCTGCGGCGCGATCGTCACCGGGTTCTGCAATTGCAGCGGATTGAAGGGGTTGCGGATGGCGAGCGCATAGCCGCCCGCGGCAGTAAGGATGAGTGCCGCCGGCAGGAAGGCGAACAGCCGCGCGCTATGCCGTTCCAGCCAGTCGCGGGCGAGGGCCACGAACACGCCGCTCAGCGCGAAGCCGGCCATGACGATCGAGATGACCCAGTAGCCGTATTCGGACCACGACGAGACGGCGAAGTACCGCGTCAGCGCGATCTCGATGCCCGTAGAGGCGAGCGAGACGAGAAGCAGGGGCAGCAGGCTGGTCACATCCACACCCTCTCGCGGAGGAAGTTGGCAAGCACGGCGTTGAACTCCTGCGCGTCGTCCACGAACAGCGCGTGGCCGGCATTCCGGAATATGACGATCTCGGCCTGGGTGTCGTTGCGCGCCAAATTCGCGGCCTGTCCTGCGAGATGCGGGCGCACGCAGTAGAGGATCGGGACGGCGGCCGAATACACCGCATCCCGCCAGACCGTGCGTGGCACCCGATAGTCGAGCAGGGCGCGCGCGGCGAGTTCCGGCGTTATCAGGCAGGTCGCTGTCAGGCGGTTGAGGTAGGCTTGCGGCTGCGGCGTGCGGAACATGCCGCGCACGAAAGCGGCCATGGTCGCGGGATAGCTCGGCCGCCGGGGCAGGCGGTTGAAGCGGGGCGGCTTCTCCGGATTGGGAGGCGGATTCTCGCCGATCGAGTTGTCGATGAGCACGAGCGCGGACAATCGTTCGGCGCCGTGCGACTCGATGAAGGCGAGGCTGTCGAGCACGCCAAGCGACCAGCCGAGCAGCACCACCTTGGGGGCGCGGATGGCGTCCAGCAGCTCGGCGATGTCCTGCCCGCGACGCTCGGCCGTGTAGCCGGAGGCGGGAACTTCGGAATCTCCCTGGCCGCGGGGGTCGAAGGCGATAACACGGCAGAAGCGGGAGAAGACGGTGATCTGCGGTCCGAAGATCCAGGCGGGCATCGTCCAGCCGGGGATGAGGACCAGCACATGTCCGGGCGCGCCGCCCCGGGCAGGCTGTGCATCGATGTAGTGAAGATGAACGCCGTCACTGGTGGTGAAGTAGTGGCTGCTTGCGATGAAACCCGCACTCTCGTCCGCCCTTGCCGGTTGAGCGGCAAGCGCGGCCAGGCTGCCGAGCAGCGGGCCTCCCAGCAGGAGCCGCCGGCCGATCGCGCTATCGCCCATCATTCGCGGACGACCGCGAGGGCGATGCGGTGAAACAGTGCCGCCGGCAGCGTTCCGCCGGATGTGGCCTTGGACATCGGGCTGTCGTCGTCGTTGCCGATCCACACCCCGATGATGCGGCCGTCGACGCCGCCGATGAACCAGGCGTCGCGGCTGTTCTGGGTCGTTCCCGTCTTGCCTGCGACGAAATAGCCGGGGATGGCGGCGGCGGTGCCGGTGCCGTAGGACACCACGGCGCCCATCATTTGCCGCATCTCGGCGGCGAGGGCAGGGCTAATGACTGGCTCCGCGCGAAGCGGCGGCGCGATGAGGTCGCGCCCGTCCGCCATCAGCGCCGTGATCCCATGCGGCGTGACGCGTCGTCCGCCATTGAAAAAGGTGGCGTAGGCGCCCGTCATCTCCAGCAGCCTGACATCGGCCGATCCCAGCGCTATCGTGTCGTCGTCCGGCATCGGTGCCATCACGCCGAGCTTCCGGGCGATGCCTGCGACCACGCGCGGTCCGCCAGCCCGCATCAGCAGGCGAACCGACACGGTGTTGAGCGACAGCGCGAGCCCCTCCGACAGCGTCACCGGTCCGCGGAAACGATGGTCGTCATCCTCGGGATGCCAGCCGCCGATGGCGATGGGCGCGTCGAGCACCCTGTCATTCGGCGTCATGCCCTGCATCAGCGCTCCAAGCCATACGAAGGGCTTGAAGGAGGAGCCCGCCTGTCGCTGCGCCAGAATGGCGCGGTTGAAGAAGCTGTGTCCGGCCTGCGATCCGCCGACGAGGGCCCGCACGGCGCCGGTGTAGGCATCCATCACCACCACCGCGCCTTGATGGGCATTCGCGGCGGCTCCTGGTCCGGCGAGAATTTCGGCAAGATCGGTCTGCGCCGCCGACTGCAGCCGCGGGTCGAAGGTGGTGGCCAGTCGCGAGTCTGTGTTCTCCGGGATCAGCGGTCCGGCCTGCTGCGCCGCCCAGGAGGAGAACCAGTAGTTGCCGCCAACGGGCCGAGGCGAGAAGCTGATCGCGGCGACGGCGGCATCCGACTGCGCCTGGGTGATGTAGTTCGACCGCACCATGGCGGCGAGCACTTCCTTAGTTCGGGCGGTCGCGGCCGATGGGTCGGCCAGCGGGTTGAACCGCGACGGCGCGCGCGGCAGCCCGGCCAGCATCGCCGCTTGCCAGAGGTTCAGGTCGCGGGCGGGCAAGCCGAAATAAGTTTGGGCGGCCGCGTCCATGCCCCAGGCGCCGGCGCCGAGATAGACGCGGTTGAGGTAGATTTCGAGGATTTCGGCGGGCGTGAAGTGGTGGGTGAGCCACAGCGTGAGCAGCAACTCCTGCACCTTGCGGCGGAAGGTCCGGGCGTTGCTCAGGAAAAGCGTCTTCGCCACCTGCTGGGTCAGCGTCGAGCCGCCCTGCACGATCCGCCCCGATACGAGGTCGACGACGGTCGCCCGCGCCATGCCGAGAAGGTCGAGCCCGCCGTGCTGCCAGAAGCGCCGGTCCTCGACCGCGACGACGGCCTCCGGAAGGGTCGCCGGGACGGTTCGCAGCGTCAGGATCGAGCCCGAGAGATCGCCGAAATGGGTGAAGGTGCGGCCGTATTCATCGGTCAGCACGAGGGATGGGCGGCGGAGCGTGGCAATGCCCGAGGATGGGCGCGGCATGTCCCAGGTGAACCACAGCATCAGCAGGGCGACGGCAAGGCCGCCCCAGACGGTCACCATCAGGGTCCACTTCGCCACCCTGAGGATGAGGGCCGGTGAAAGGCGGCGGCGCGGCCGCGTAGCGATGGCCGGGGGCGGCGCCGGCGGCTCCGGCTCGCGCTCGGCATAGCGAGGCGCGGAATACGGCGCATGTGCATAGGGTGCGGCGACATACTCGGTGTCGGCCGGCATGGCCGAGCCGGGCGGACGGATAGCTCCCGTGTTGATGTTATACATGAAGGAGGCGCGCTATCGTCCGGTGCCGTGGCCCAAAGCATTGCGGCAACCCATGGGCAGGGTCAAGAACTGCCGTGCTCAAGAAAAAGCCATCCCCAAGAAGTATGTAGTTACCATGCCTGAAGGTTGTCGTCACGATCGTTCCGATATTATCGCCTGGAGAACGCAACAGGTGCCGAAGGGCGCATACAAGATGAACGACAAGGCGGACGGCATCATGACCGCGCTGGCCCGGCTCGGAAGCCAGATCACCACGCTCACGGACCAGCTTGGGGCACGGCTGGAGCGATCGGAGGCGGTCCAGGGCCAGACACGCGCTGCGTTAGTCGAGCACACGGGCTGGATGCAGGGCACAATGACGGAGATGCGGCACGACGTGGCCGTGAACATCGGGGCGACGGACCAGATCCGCCGGGCCTGCGACGGCACGCGGGAAGAGTTGAGCACCGTCAACGAGACGATCAGCGTCCTCGTCAAACGCATCCGGCTTCTGGAAGCCGATGTCCGGAGGCTCAAAGGCGATCCCCGCTGCGCGACGGAGTATCTGCTCAGCTAACGAGCCGCTCGCCCCGGCCTCTTGCCGAAATCGTCGCCACACCGCAGCCTAGACGCTCGAACATGATCGGGAGTTGGGCATGAAGGGCATCTATGCGGATGCGAGCGGCGGCTTGGCGGAAGTTTTTGCCCGCGTCTACCGGGCGGATGATCCGCCTGTCACCGTCTATGAGCACGAGACCATCCTGCCCGAGCAGTTCGCCGACCTCTATTCCGGCCATGACTTCATGCTCAACGACCATACCTTCCTCCAGACCGAGGCCATGGCTCAGGTCCGGGACCTGAAGCACGTCATCTTCCTCGGCACCGGCGCGCGTTCCTACATGGATGTCGAGGCGATCGAACGACTGGGCATCACCGTCCACACCATTCGCGGCTACGGCGACACGGCAGTTGCGGAGCACACCATCGCCCTCATGTGGGCCGCCGCGCGCAACATCGCCTGGCTCGACCGCAGCGTGCGCGCCGGCGGCTGGCCGCGCGGCAATGCGCTGCAACTCACCGGCAAGACGCTGGGGTTGTTCGGCTTCGGCGGCATCGCGAGCGAGGTCGCCCGCATCGCGGTCGGCAGCGGCATGCGCGTCATCGCCTGGAACCGCACGCCGCGCAGCTATCCGGGCGTCGAGTTCGTCGACATCCCGACCCTGCTCGCCGAGAGCGACGTGCTTTCGCTCCATCTGCTGCTCACGGACGAGACGCGGCACATCATCGACGCCAGCCACATCGCGTCGATGAAGCCTGGGGTTATCCTGGTGAACACGGCGCGGGCCGGGCTCATCGACACGGGGGCCGTGGTCGCCAGTCTACGCGACGGCCACATCCGACACGCCGCGCTCGACGTCTTCGACGCGGAGCCCCTGGCGCCCGGGGACGTGCTCACGACGCTGCCCAACGTCACGCTCACCTCGCATGACGCCTTCAACACGCCCGAGGCTGCGGAAAACCTCATCCGCAAGGGTCTGGACATCGCCAAGCGGGTCGCCGAAGGGTAGAGTGCCTCTCAGATGCGGGCGTGGCGGAACCGGTAGACGCAGCAGACTTAAAATCTGCCTCCCGGACGGGAGTGCGGGTTCGATCCCCGCCGTCCGCACCATCCCTCCGGCCAGCCTTCCCGATGCGTCTCTGACGCTTCTTTGAGGCGTCAGCTCCTCAGGAGCTCGGCCAGCGTCGCCAGTGTGCCGCGTTCGGCGATCGAGCGGCGGCTCGCCTCGAAGGCCTCGACAAAGGCTGGCGACGTGTTCATCCCCAACCCCGCGAAGACCGGCAGGGACAGGAACACGCGCGGATCGGGATCGAGCGCAGTCGCGCGTTCGGCCGCCGTAAGGCGCGGTTCCGTCGAGGTGTAGCGCTCGCCCTTATCATCGATGCCGCCGAGGCAGCGGGCGAAGGCCGCGAGCAGGAAGGCGACGCGGCGCACGTCGCCGCCCTTCTCGATGATGGACCGGATCGTATCGCCCGCGAAGATGGGGATGCGGGACGCGCCATCGGTCGCGATGCGGACCGTCTGATCGCGCGTCGCCGGGTTGAGGTAGCGCTCCATCAGCTTGTCGCGGTAACCGGTCAGCGACATACCCGGCGGCGCCGTCAGCAGCGGGATCACGTCGAGGTTCCAGAACTGCATCAGCAGCTCGTGGATCAGCGGATCGGCCACCGTCTCATGCACGAGGCGATAGCCCGCGATGGTGCCGGGAAAGGCGAGCATGCTGTGCGAGGCATTGAGCATCCGCAGCTTGATCTGCTCATGGGCCCAAACATCCTCCGTGATCTCGACACCCACCTCCTCGAAGCGAGGCCGGCCGTAGCGGAAGTGGTCCTGCATCACCCATTGGATGAAGTCTTCGCTGAAGACCGGGATCTGGTCCTCGATACCGCTCGCGGCGTTCAGGCGCTCGCGGTCGGCATCGCTCGTGGCCGGGGTGATGCGGTCCACCATGCTGTTGGGGAAGTCGATCTCCGCCTCCATCCACGCCGCCAACTCGGGGTCGCGCGCGCGGGCGAAACTGGTGAAGGCGATCTTCGCGACATCCCCGTTGTGGCGGAGGTTGTCGCAGGAGAGGATGGTGAAGGGCGCCATTCCCTTCGCCCGGCGTCGGCTGAGGGCCTCCGCGACATAGCCGAAGGCGGTGCGTGGTGTGGCGGGATGGGCGAGGTCGTGAACGATCTCCGGCGCCTGCAATTTAAAGGCGTGCGTCTCGTCGTCGATATTGTAGCCGCCCTCGGTCAGCGTCATCGTCACGATGCGGATCGCGGGGTCGCAGAGCTTCGCCAGCACCGCCTCGGGGTCGTCAGGCGCGAAGAGATACTCGACGATGGAGCCGATCACCCGGATGGTCGGGGCGCCGGAGGGCGGGCATTCAGTGAGGGTGTAGAGGCCATCCTGCTGCGGAAAAGCTGCGGCCTTGGCGCGCTCGCGCGGATCGTCGATGAGCCCGACGCCGCAGAACCCCCAGCCATCGTGCCCGCCGGCCGCGATGAGACGGTCGACATAGTTCGCCTGATGCGCGCGATGGAAATTTCCAACGCTGAAATGAACGATCCCCGGCGTGACGCGGGTGCGGTCATACCCTGCCCAGGCGATCCCCGCCGGCAAGGCACCAAGCGCGACGTTGCTGAGTGTGACCAAGGCCTTTTCCTCCCCATGTGGCTTTGAGCGGGCCCGGCGGCGTTGACAGTCCGGTCCGCCCGCCCCTGATCTCCCAGCAATACCGTCTGACAGGCGATTGGAGAAGGATACAGACCATGGATTTAGGGTTGCGAGGCCGGCGAGCCATTGTTTGCGCCGCGAGCAAAGGCCTGGGCCGCGCTTGTGCCACCGCTCTGGCTCATGAAGGCGTAGCGGTCGTCATAACGGGACGGGACCGGGAAACCCTTGAAGAGACTGCCCGGGCAATTGCTCAAGAGACGGGCAGCCAGATCAGCGTGGCGCCGGGCGACATCTCCACCGAAAGCGGGCGGGCGGCGGCGCTCGCCGCGTGTCTGGAACCGGACATTCTTGTGAACAACGCGGGCGGTCCGCCGCCCGGCGACTTCCGGAACTGGGAGCGCGAGGATTGGCTACATGCTCTCGACGCCAACATGCTGGCGCCGATCGCCCTTATCAAAGCCGTCGTCGACGGCATGATCGGACGGCGCTTCGGGCGCATCGTCAATATCACGTCAGCATCGGTGAAGTCGCCGATCGCCCAACTCGGCATGAGCAACGGAGCGCGGGCGGGTCTGACTGGATTTGTCGGTGGGCTCGCGCGTCAGGTGGCTCGCCACAACGTGACGATCAATAACCTACTGCCCGGGCCATTCGTCACCGAGCGGTTACGGACGACCATGGCAACCGCCGCGGCGCAGTCCGGCCGATCGCTGGATGCGGAGATTGCCGCGCGGGCGGAGCAGAATCCATCGGGCCGGTTTGGCGACCCGGACGAATTCGGCCGCGCCTGTGCGTTCCTCTGCTCAGCTTCGTCGGGCTACATCGTTGGGCAGAACCTCCTGCTCGACGGCGGCGCCTTCAACGCAACGATGGGATAAGCTTACGCGGCCTTATCCTCGGTGCCACCAGTCTTGGATGGCGTAAAGGATGGTGGGTCGCTTGCCGGAAAGCTATGCTCGCTCTCCACATCGACGCTCTCGTGGGGAGTGGCCGGCTCGGCAGGCGCGAGGGGGAGATGATCGTCCTGCTCCACAATGGCCTCGGCGCGGAGCCAGAACTCATCGTGACGCCCCTCGGGACTGCCCTCCTTCTCCCACAGGCTGTAGGCAATTTCACGGACGCGTTGCAGGCGGTCCCCGTCGGCTGTGTGTTCGTCGTGACTGTCGGACATGGTTTTCCTCGTTGTCCTTATGGTGCCAGTGCTCAATGACATCGCAATTCGCCCGCGCCCTTCAAGAGACGTGCGGCGCTGCTTGCGGTGTTTTCATGAAGACGACCCATGTGCAAAACGAACAGCAGGAGACGAGCGCGATGAAGCCCACCATGGGCCGCGCGGTGCCATCCGCGGTGAAGCCCATCAACGCCGTCGTCACTGAGCTGATGGTGAATTCCATGCCGACGCCAAGCGCCGCGGCGGCGCCAGCGGTTGAGCCGAAGGGCTCCATCGCGGTGAGGAAGGCCGGCGCCAGGATAACGCCGAGACAGAGAAACAGCGTGATCGTGAGCAGGATGAGGGGCCAAAGGGCGTTCATGCCGCCGAAGACGAGCGCCGCCAGCAGCAGCGAGGTGCCGGCCAGCGCGGCGGCACCGGCACCGATCAGCCGGCGGGCGCCGAAACGCCGCATCATGGGCGCGTTGAACTGGCTCATCCCGATCACCGCGATGGCGTGCATGGCGAACAGGATGCCGAACGTCGTCGGCGCCACGTGATGGAGGGTGACGACGACAAAAGGCGAGCCGGCGATAAAGGAGAAGAGAACCGCCTGCCCGAAGCCGGCGATGAACACCGGCAGGATGAAATTGCGGTTGCGCAGCAGGCGGCTGTAGGTGCTGAGGATCGCGAGCGGCCGGCCGCTCACCCGCTGTGCCGGCGGCAGGGTCTCGGGCAGCATCTTCCAGACCATGACGAACACGGTCAGGGTGATGACGATGAGCATGACGAAGATGAGCCGCCAGGAGGTGTATTGCACCAGCAGGCCGCCGAAGACTGGCGCCAGGATGGGCGAGACGCTGAGCGCCACCATGGCGAGGGAAAGCAGCCGCGCCGCATCGGGGCCGGTGTATTCGTCGCGGATGACGGCCATGGGGATGACGGCCGTCGCGGCGGCGCCGAGCCCTTGGAAGAAGCGCGACGCGATGAGAACGCCGATGTTCGGGGCGAACGCCGCGCACACGGAGGCGACGGCGAAAATCGCGAGGCCGACAAAGATGGGCGTCTTGCGGCCGAGCGTGTCCGAAACCGGCCCGTAGATCACCTGGCCGATGGCGGTCGCCACGAAGAAGCTGGTCATGCTGAGCTCGACCGTGCCGGGGTCGGTCTTGAGGTCGCGGGCGATGGCGGCGAAACCCGGGATGTACATGTCGATGGCAAAGGCGCCGACGGCGATGGTCAGTCCAAGCACGGTCGCCCGGCGATAGATGGAATGGCCGGACATCGTCATACCCCGAGAGGAACCGCGGCGCGGCCGCATATTGCGCTGCAATAGTCCGCGGCGGCTGGCTCGCCAAGTGGCGCCGCATATCCGCAACAGGCGCCGCGGTCATGCGAAAGCCGGCGCGCGTCGTTCGTGGCTTACCCGCTACACCGATGAAGCTGGACCGGATAGGCGGCCGCGTGCCGGTCCTTCGAAAGAAAGATCACGTCCTCGGTGATCGCCTGAGCGATCAGCAGATGGTCGAATGGATCCCGGTGATGCAGCGGCAGCGCCGCGTGATGAGGCGGCATGATGGGCAAACGCCGGAGCCATCGCGGATACCTGGAGGTGTCAATCTCCAGGTATAGCTGCTCCTGTTCCGTGATCGCCCGGGTCCCGATATAGGAGCCTTCGGTCGAGCGCTCAGAGCAAGACCTTCCCGGAGATCACCATGACATCGAACCCCTCCGCGTTGTTCGATACCGCCGAGGGCCAGAGGCTCGTCGCCGCCCGCACAACTCCCGCCTGGCGAAACTGGGGGCCTTACCTCAGCGAGCGCCAATGGGGCACGGTCCGCGAGGACTACAGCCCCGACGGCACCTCCTGGAGCTTCATCACCCACGACCATGCCCGCAGCCGGGCCTATCGCTGGGGCGAGGACGGTCTCGCGGGCTTCGGCGAACGGCATCTCCGCTGGTGCCTCGGCCTCGCGCTCTGGAACGGGCAGGACCCCATCATCAAGGAGCGGCTCTTCGGCCTCGCCAACGAAGAGGGCAACCATGGCGAGGATGTGAAGGAACTCTATTACTACCTCGACGGCACACCCACGCACTCCTTCATGCGGATGCTCTACAAGTATCCGCAGGCGGCCTACCCTTACCAGCGTCTCGTCGACGAGAACCACAAGCGCGGCTACGACGATCCGGAGTTCGAGCTCATCGACACAGGCCTCTTCGACGAGGGCCGCTACTTCGATGTCTTTGTCGACTACGCCAAGGCGGCGCCGGACGACATCCTCATGCGCATCACCATCGCCAACCGCGGCCCCGATGCGGCCCGTCTGCATGTTCTGCCTCAGCTCTGGGCCCGCAATGTCTGGGCTTGGAGCGACCGTCCCGAGCGCCCGGTCATCACGAGCGTCTCGGCGAGCGAGGCCTCGGCGAAGCATCCCGAACTGCCGGACATGGAACTCCATGTCGGCCAGCCGGCGACCTTACTTTTCTGCGACAACGAGACCAACTGCCGCCGGCTGTTCGGCGAGGCGGATGCGCCCGGACCCTTCAAGGACGGCATCAACGACTTCGTGGTGCAGGGCGACGCGAAGGCCATCCGCACCGGGAGCGGCACGAAATGCGCCGCCCACCACGTGATCGACGTGGCCGCAGGCGGCGAGGCCGTGCTGAAACTCCGCTTCCGCGCCAGTGGCCGCGGCGATGACCCCTTCGCCGACTTCGACCGTGTCTTCGCAACCCGGCAGGCGGAGGCCGATGCCTTCTACGCCGTGGTGCAGGAGAGCGTGACGGACCCCGATGCGCGACTGGTGCAGCGGCAGGCCCTTGCCGGGGTGCTATGGTCCAAGCAGCTCTACAACTACGATGTGCGCGACTGGCTGATCGGGGATCCTGCCGAGCCCAAGCCGCCCGAAAGCCGCTGGAAGGGCCGTAACATCGACTGGCTGCACCTGCGCAACGCCGACATCATCTCGATGCCCGACAAGTGGGAATACCCCTGGTACGCGTCCTGGGACCTCGGCTTCCAGACGCTGCCTCTCGCCATGATCGATCCGGACTTTGCCAAGGATCAGCTGCTGCTGCTGGTCGGCGACAACTACATGCATCCGAACGGGCAGCTGCCTGCCTATGAATATGGCTTCGGGGATGCCAATCCGCCGGTCCACGCCTGGGCCGCCTGGCGCGTCTTCCTGATGGACCGCGAGCGGACAGGATACCCCGATTACACGTTCCTGAAGCGCATACTGAACAAGCTGGCGCTCAACTTCACCTGGTGGGTCAACCGGCGTGACGCCGGCGGACGCAATATCTTCCAGGGCGGCTTCCTGGGCCTCGACAACATCGGCCTTTTCGACCGGTCGGCGCCCGTGCCCATGGGCGGCACGCTCAGCCAGTCGGACGCCACCGCCTGGATGGCGATGTATGCGCTCAACCTCATGCGCATTTCGATCGAGCTCGCCCTCGTGGACGGCGCCTATCAGGACATGGTGGTCAAGTTCTACGAGCATTTCCTCTACATCGCGGAAGCCGCCGCCAAGCATGGCGGGTTGTGGGACGAGACGGACGAGTTCTTCTATGACTGTCTGGAGATGCCGGACGGCAAGCAGATCCCGATCCGCACCCGCACCATGGTGGGCCTCATCCCGCTGTTCGCGGTCGAAATCCTGCGGACCTCGGATCAGCCGCGCCTGCCGGAGATGGTCGAGCGGCTGCGTTGGTTCATGGATCATCGTCCTGATCTGCGGGCCCTCGTCTCGAACTGGAACCAGCCGGGGCAGCAGCATCTGGCGCTGATGTCGATGTTGCGCGGCCACCGCATGAAGTGCCTGCTGCGGCGTATGCTGGACGAAACCGAGTTCCTGTCGCCGCATGGCGTGCGTGCGGTCTCCAAGGCGCATGAGGCGAAGCCCTACGTGTTCGCGCTGGATGGGCAGCAGTTCACGCTGCCGTACTGGCCGGCGGAGTCTCACTCGGGGCTGTTCGGCGGCAATTCGAACTGGCGCGGGCCGGTCTGGATGCCGGTGAACTACCTGATCATCGACAGCCTTCGTCAATTCCATTCCTATTACGGCGATGACTTCCGCGTGGAATGCCCGACAGGCTCCGGCACGATGCTGAGCCTCGCCGAGATCGCCGACGAGCTGTCCCGCCGGCTCACGCGGCTGTTCCTGCGGGACGAGAGGGGGCGGCGCCCGGTCCACGGCGACCATCCGCTGCTGCAAAACGACCCGCACTTTCGCGACCTGCCGCTCTTCTACGAGTACTTTCATGGCGATAACGGCCGCGGCGTCGGCGCCTCGCACCAGACGGGCTGGACCGGGCTGGTTGCCCTCCTGATCGCCGATACCGCCCGATGACGTCGCCGTCCGAGCGTGCAATCGCCTTCACCCCGGCCGAACGCACCTTCATCCGGGGCGAACTCGCCGCCGCTTTCGGTGTGTTCCCGTCGCTTGCCGCGGGCATCCGGCTCACGACCTGGACCAGCGGGCCGAAGCGTGGCGAGCCGAAGATTTCGCCGGTTCTGGCAGGGCTCATCGAGCGCGGTCTGATGGACATGCCGGCCGAGGATCTCGGCCGCCGCGCCTATTTCACCCAGACCGGGCTGCTGGCGCTACGGACACTCTATGAGGACGGCCGCTATCTCGACCCGGATCGCTTCGGCCATCTGCGCGAGGAGCTCGGCATACCGCCGCCGGTTCCCGAACAATGAGGCGATGGCGTCGTCATTCCCGATGTCGCAGCGCCTCGGCGAGGAGCGCGAAGGCGGGCGAGGTCTGCCGGCGGCTTGGGTAGTAGAGGTGGTAGCCCGGAAATGGCGCACACCAATCCTCCAGCACCCGCACGAGCCGCCCGGCTGCCAGATCCGCCGCCACCACGTCCTCAGGCACGTAGGCAATTGCCATGCCCGCTCGGCTCGCCTCCAGGGTAGGGGCGAGCGTGTTGAAGACGAGCTGCCCCTCAACCCGCACCTTCAGCGCGCGGCCGTCGCGCTCGAACTCCCACACGTAGAGTCCGCCCCGGGTCGGCAGCCGGAAATTGATGCAGTTGTGCTGGGTCAGATCCTGCGGCCGGACGGGCTGGGGGTGCGCCGCGAAGTAGGATGGCGCGGCGACCACGGCCATCCGCTGGTCCGGCCCGATGCACACCGCCACCATATCCCGCTCCACCTGCTCCCCGAGCCGGATGCCCGCGTCGTAGCGCTCGGCGACGATATCCTTGAACTCGTTGTCGACTGCGACCTCGACGCTGATCTTCGGGTAGGCCGGCAGCAGGCGCTGCAGGACCGGCGAGAGGATCGTCGCCGCCGCATGTTCGCCCGTCGTGATGCGGATCGTGCCCGCAGGCTGGTCGCGTAGCGCACTGAGCGCCGCCAACTCATCCTCGATTTCCTCGAACCGCGGCCCGATGCGCTCGATCAGGCGCTCGCCCGCCGCTGTCGGCGAGACGCTGCGCGTTGTCCTCGTCAGCACCCGCAGCCCGAGCCTCTCCTCCAGCCCGCGAACCGCGTGGCTCAGCGCGGATTGCGAAACGCCCAGCTTCGCCGCCGCCCGCGTAAAGCTTCCTTCACGAGCGACGGACAGGAAGGCGAGGAGGTCGTTCGCGTTCTCGCGCAGCATTGGTGAGCGCACCTCATAGGTTCGTGCTTAATCTATTAGCTAATCACAACCTTCCGCGCACGGTAGAAGTGTCGTCGCCGCTTCACCCTGTCCGGATAATCCCCCGCCATGAAAACCTTCGGCTATGTCGCCCAGTCGCCCGAAGCGCCGCTCGCTCCGTTTGATTTCGATCGCCGGTCATTGCGCCCGAACGATGTCGCGATGGAGGTGCTCTATTGCGGCATCTGCCACTCGGACCTTCATCAGGCCCGCAACGATTGGGGGTGGAGCAGCTACCCGCTCGTCCCCGGCCATGAGATCGTCGGCCGCGTGACGGAGGTGGGGCCGGCGGTCACCCGCTACCGGCCGGGCGACACGGTGGCCGTCGGCTGCATGGTCGACAGCTGCCTCGACTGCGATCAGTGCCGCCGGGGCGAGGAGCAGCTTTGCCGCTTCGCCTGCACCCAGACCTATAACGACCGCGACCGGATAACGAAGGAGCCGACCTTCGGCGGATACTCGAAGCATCTCGTGGTGCGCGAGGAGTTCGCGCTGCGCGTGCCCTCGGGCCTCGACCTCGCCCGTGTTGCGCCATTGCTCTGCGCCGGCATCACCACCTACTCCCCGCTGCGCACCTGGAAGGCCGGTCCGGGCAGCCGCGTCGGGGTCATTGGCCTCGGCGGCCTCGGGCATATGGCGGTCAAGCTCGCCGCCGGCATGGGGGCGGAGGTCACGGTCCTCAGCCGCAGTCCGGACAAGGAGGCCGACGCCCTCGCACTCGGCGCCACGCGGCTCCTCGTCTCCTCGGATCCGGCCGCCATGCAGGCCGCGGCGTCGAGCCTCGACCTCATCATCGACACCGTGCCCGTCCGCCACGATGTCGACGCCTACATGCCGCTGCTCGATATCGACGGCACGCTGGTTCTGGTAGGGCAACTCGGGCCCATGGGCGAGTTCAGCAGCCTGCCGCTCCTCACGGGCCGCCGCCGCATCTCCGGCTCCCCCATCGGCGGGATCGCCGAGACGCAGGAGATGCTCGACTTCTGCGCGGAGCGGAACATCCTGCCGGATTGCGAGATGATCCGCATGGAGCAGATCAACGAGGCTTTTGTCCGGCTGGAGCGGGCCGACGTACGCTACCGCTTCGTCATCGACATGGCCTCGCTGAGAAGCTGACTGAGGCGATCTAAACCAGCGCCAGCTTGCTGGCAGGTTTGCCGGCTCCTGCCCTTCGCGGAGCGCTCGCCGAGGCGCCCGCTTCGATCTGGAACTGCCCGATCAGCCGAGCGAGTGCTTCGGCCTCGCTGGACAGGCCGTGGCTGGCGGCCGTCGCCTGTTCGACCATGGCAGCGTTCTGCTGGGTCACCTTGTCCATCTGGTTGACGGCGGAGTTGACCTGGCTGAGGCCGGTGGACTGCTCCTGCGTAGACCCCGCGATGTCCGTCACCAGCGTGCTCAGCCGGTTGATCTGTTCGACGATCCGGCCGAGCGCCAATCCCGTCTCCCCCACGAGTTTCACCCCGGAATCCACCTGCTTGCCGGAGGCGGAGATGAGCGCCTTGATCTCCTTGGCGGCATCGGCCGAGCGCTGCGCCAGCGCGCGTACTTCAGTGGCGACGACGGCGAAGCCTCGTCCTGCATCACCTGCGCGCGCTGCCTCGACTCCGGCATTGAGCGCAAGCAGATTGGTCTGGAAGGCAATCTCGTCGATCACTCCGATGATGTTCGAGATCTGCCGCGATGAACCCTCGATGCTCGCCATCGCCGCCACGGTATCCTTCACGACCGCGCCGGACCGCTCGGCTTCGTCTTTCGCGGCGCCGGCGACATCCCGCGCTTCCTTGGCGCCCTCGGCAGTTCTGCGAACGGTCGCGGTAATCTCGTCGAGAGCCGCGGCGGTTTCCTCCAGGCTCGCGGCCTGCTGCTCCGTGCGCCTCGACAGATCGTCCGAGGCCTGATTGATTTCGGTCGCTCCCGAGTGCACGCCCTGAGTGGTCGCGGCGATCGACCTCATGGTGTCTTGCAGTTTTTCCACCGCGACGTTGAAGTCGCCGCGCAGCTTCTCGTAGCCGCCGGCGAATTTCTCCTCGAGGCGAAACACGAGATCGCCGTCCGCAAGCCGTTCCAGGCCAGAGGCAACAGCCTCCATGGCGAACCGTACTTCCAGCGCCGCCTGTTCGAGTGTGGCGCGCGCGGCGCTGCGCTCGGCCTCCACGCGGGCCGCGAGCGCCTCCACCTCAGCCTGCGCCTTGATCTTCTCGAGCCCGGACTCCTTGAACACCAGCACGGCGCGAGCCATGCCGCCGATCTCATCCCGGCGCTCTCCGCCCGGCACGTCGACCTGAAAGTCGCCTTTGGCCAACCGGGTCATGCGTAGCTCGAGCTGCTGAACCGGCGCCACTACCCAACGCCGGATCGCTACGAACCCGATGCCAAGCACCAAAATGAGACCGCCGATGATGCCGCCATAGGTGATGAGGATGGTTCTGTCGGTAATCGAGGTGAGTTGATCGTCGCTCTGACGCGCCTCGCTCGAAATCGTATCGGCCTCGCTGGCGAGAGCGGTGGAGACTGCTCCAAATAGTGGCGAGCAATGATTCAGATACTCACTCTGAGCGGCAAGATCGCCGGCGATCGTACTCGCGCTCTCGCCCATGGATCGCGCTTTCGCACAAAGATTATTAAGCACGTTGAATGCGCTTGCCTTGAGCGTCGTGAATTCCGGCGCTTGCGCCGGCATCGCCGAGCTCGCGTCGTCCAGAGCAGCCGCGAACTTCTTGGTGCTCGTCGACAAAACTGCGTCCGCCGCCTTGTTCATGTCGCTGGTGTTGGCGATCGTCTCTTCCGCAACTCCAGCCCGCGCCTGCTGAAAGAACCGGTTTGCGCGAACCACCGAAAACGCGGCTCGATCGCTACCCATCATTAGGGCACTGTAGGACGTATCGATCATCCGCATGCGCGAGGTTGCATAAATAGCCACCCCGACGGCGAAGACGCCAAAGATACTCATGATCAGGAGGAACTTGACGAGAATTGGCGTATTTTTCACGCAACGATCCTATCGCAAACACGCGTTTCTTCCGGCCAAGGGGCTACCGGGCCCGCGGCCAAGGACGTTTACCGGCCGGAGATTACCGTCGCGTGTATAGAGCGTTCCATTAAGGAAACATTATTGGCAGCGCATTCTGCAAGGCGGCGCCTGGCATTCGTTGCGCTCAGCCCCGCAGCGCCTTTGGCTGCAGCCGCGTAATGCGGCTTCCCATCATGCGAGGGCGGATCTCGGCCGCCGTCACCGGCCGCCCCAGCAGGTAGCCCTGAACATGGCGGCACCGTCTCCGGCGCAAAGCGGCCAGCTGTGCCTCGGTTTCCACCCCCTCGGCGATGACATCGAGGTTGAGGGCCGTGCTGACGGCCAGCAGCGCGCCGACGATGGCCTCGGCGTCCGGCTGATCCACCATGTCCTGCACGAATAGCTTGTCGATCTTGATGATGTCGAACGGGAAGCGGCGGAGGTAGCCGAGCCCCGAGTGCCCGGTGCCGAAATCATCCAGGCTGAACCGGATACCGAGCGCGCGGAGCGCCTGCATTGTGCTGAGCACGGTGCTGCTCTCTTCCAGCAGGAGACCCTCCGTGACCTCTAGAACAAGGCGCTCGGGCGCAAGGCCTGTCCGCTCGAGGATGCCCTTCGCATCGGCGATCAGTGTGTCGTGGTTCATCTGGACCGGGGACAGGTTGACTGCCACATGCGTCGTCTCCGGCCAGGAGGCGGCCTCGCCGCAAGCCTGCTCCAGCACCCAGCAGCCGATGGGCACGATCAGCCGGAGCCGCTCCGCCAGCGGGATGAACTCGGCCGGCGAGATTTGTCCATGACGAGGATGGTGCCAGCGCAACAGCGCTTCGCATCCCGCCGTGTATCCCGATTGCGTTTCGATGATCGGTTGATACACAACAGAAAGTTCATTGCGTTCCAGAGCGAAACGGAGGTCTTGCTCAAGCGCGAACAGCCGCCGTTGCCGCGCCTCCAGCCCGCTGTCGAAGATGCAGAACTGACCGGTGCCGTCGGATTTGGCCTTGTAGAGGGCGATATCCGCGTTGCGGAGCAGATCGCTCGCATCGTCGGCATGATCCGGATACTGCGCGATGCCGACCGATACGCCAACGCGGCACAGCGTGCCGCCGATCTCGAACGGCGTCTGGATCCGGGTGATGATATCGCGGGCGAGAGCGGCGGGAGATCGTGCCAGTCCGTCCACCGGCACGGCGATCGCAAATTCATCACCGCCCGTCCGCGCCATTGTTTCTCCCTCGTTCACCGCCATCATCAGCCGCTGGGCCACCTGCACCAGCAGCGCGTCGCCAGTGCCGTGACCGCGCGTGTCGTTGATGATCTTGAAGCCGTCGAGATCGAGGTAGAGGAGCGCCAGTTGCGCCGCCTGAGCCTGGGCCCGCGCTATGCCCTCGGCCAGACGCTGCTGCAACAGGGTTCTGTTGGCGAGATCGGTCAGAGGATCGTGGTGCGCGAGATGCCGGATCTTGTCCTCGTAGCGTCGCCGCGCCGTGACATCGGCATAGGTGACAACGTTCCCGCCATCCGCGAGCGGAATGTTCTGGATCTCCAGGATCGTGCCATTCGGCCGCATCCGCTCGTAGATGACCGACATCCGGGCGTCGACGGCCTCCAGCACGCCGACCGGCACGCCCTCAACGACGAACTCGTTCGTCGCCCGCTGATAGGCGAGGACGGCCTCGAAAGATGGCCGGGATGCGATGAGGTCGGCAGGCAGATCGAGCAACTCCAGCGCACGCGCGTTCCAGACGCCGACGCGGCCGCGGGCATCCACCATGCAGATGCCCTGACTGATGTTGTCCAGGGTCATTGTGAGCGCAGCCGACTTCTCGGCCAGATGCGCTTCGCTCGCCCGCAAGGCCTCGGCCTGGCTCTCCATCCTGTGCCGGGCCGCCTCCAGATTGGCGTTGCGTTCCGCGAGCGAGGTTTCGGAGCGTTCCAACCGACGCAACTGCCAAGTCAGAGCGCGTAGCAGAAGCGCGATGCAGAGCGCCGCGCAGGCGGTGCCGACAGCCGCGAGCACCGCCTCCTGGCGCCAATGAGCCAAGGAACTGGATTTGGAAACGGCGACATCGACCACGAGGGGGTAGTCCCGCAGCGGGTTGACCGAGACCAAACGCTCTCCGGGCCGCAGAACACCCTTCGTCTCGAAGAAGCCGGCATGACCGCTGGCGACGATCCTGTCCCAGGCGACGTTGTGCGGACGAAGTTGGTGACCGACCGGCGCGTCTCTGGGCACGCTGGTCACCAGGCCGCCGTCCCGGGAGAACAAGGCAACGCCGAGATCTCCGCCGCCCGAGAGCGCCTGGTAGAAGTCCTGAAAGTAGCTCAGATCGACCGCGCCGAGCACCATCCCGCGGAACTGCCCATGGGCGTCGTCCAACCTTCGCACGACGTAGAAGGTCCAGGCGCCGGTCAGCCGGTTGCGCATCACCGACGTGACCAGGGCAGCCGACTCGTCATGATCCCGTAAAAACTTGAAGTAGACGCGGTCGGACACGTCGATCCGCGGCACCGGCCAGCGGCGAGAGAAGTTGACGAGGCGTCCCTGAGCGTCGATGACGGAAAAGGCATCCGACTGGGGCAGGGAGTGCTGCAGCCGGCTGAGCTCCTGCTGGAAGGTTTGCGTCTGCAGAGCGTGTCTGAATGCTGCTTCCGACGCATTGCCTTGCTGCGCCACCTGCGCACGCAACTGCAGAAGAATGAGGTCGACCGCCTGGATCGCTCGCGCCGTCTGTTCGGCAATTGCGGTGCCAAGCTTGGCGTCGTTCTGCCGCGCATCCTCCAGCGCGACCACACGCATGTTCCAGACGGCCACTCCGACCGCCGCCACCATCGCCAGCAGAAGAGCAGCGCCGACGGCGATGAGACGCTTGCTACCGAGGGACAAGCCTGGCCAAAGCCCGATGCCGGAGTTGTACAAGGCCGTGCGGCTCGGGGGGGTTCTCCTAGAGGCCACGCATAGTGTCCAGGCTCATGATTTCGGGCTCATTCTGCTCCGGGCAGTGCGTAGCACGGCCCAGTCTCAGCGCTTGCGTCGCGCAGATGAATTAGTGCCGAGACCGGAAGCCGGAGCAACATATTTCATTCAACGGGAGGCACGCATGGATGTTATTCACGACGCCGGGTTGCTCTGCGGCGACATGCGGCACAGGTAAGAAGCACTCTCGGGAGAGGCCATTCCTCCAGTTTGGGCAGGGCGGCCCAACACAAGGCGATCCTCCCTAACCGCGGCGTTCCGATGAGCTTACGCACGTTGCGGCATGGGCAAAGGCAGGCCTCCGAAGATAAAGTGCCTAAGGATCGCCGCCGCTCACTCGCTGTAATGACGCCGTTCTCAGCCGGCGCTGCGACCCGATACTGCGCTGGCGTCTCGCCGCTCGCCGCACCGACGACAGTGGCTGCTCTCCCCGAACTTCGTCCCATCTATGCGCCTGCTGCGGGTTAGCTTCCTCAGGCAGCACACTAACTCATGGCTCGGCGCAAACTCCGCCCCGAGACAGGATTCCGACCGATGGACGCTGCAACACTCATCCTCCTAACCCCGGCAGCGATTTTTATCGTCAGCGGGATCATCTGGTTCTGGACGAACGAGCTCACCTGATCCGCCTTTGGCTGGGCCATTTCACGACGACATGGTTGTGAGCTGGACGGGCAGTACGGCCGGAGGTGGCTATGGCAGCGCGCCACGCCACACCAGCGTTAGTGCAAGGTGCACTACGTCGTTCGGAACTACTGGCAAACACTAGGGATCCATAGTAGGTAGATCAAAGGTATGTAGACCTACCCCTAACTGAGCCGTGATGAGTCGCATGGAAAGCTCGATAATTCAGTCGCTTGAGGATGAAGTCGCGGTTGTATCCCCAAGGTTTGATGCATCGTTCTATCGGGATGGTTGGGATAACAACGCAGACGGTCCGGCGGACCTCGTGCAGCACTTTTGTGAGGTTGGCTGGCGCGAGGGCCGCGATCCGGCGCCTTGGTTCTCGGTGGAGCGATACCTGAATTGGTATCCAGATGTTGCGTCGGCCGGTCAGAACCCATTCGTCCATTACCTCACTATGGGCATCAACGAAAACCGGATCTGCCTTTGCTCTCTTCAAGGTCCAGGCGCGCACGATCTACGTGTCGTGGCACCCGAGTTTGATGTTTCGTTCTACAGTTCTGCCTACCCGGACATAGTCGCCGACAACATCGATCTCCTCGAGCACTTCTGCCGGATCGGTTGGAAAGAGGGGCGTGACCCCGCCGTGTGGTTTTCAACCAGGCGTTATCTCGGCGCGAACCCAAGCGTCAGAACGACTGACATCAATCCATTTGTTCACTACCTCACAAAAGGTCGCGAATCGGGCCGCATCGCGCTGCCTGCACTTGCTTGCGGTCTATCGGGCGAGCTGGCGCGTCTCCAACCCGAGTTCGATGAACACTTCTATTACGCCGCCTACCCGGATGTTGCTCAACAAGGCATTCCTGCAGCGGAGCATTACTGTGTGACGGGCTGGTCGGAGGGACGGGATCCGACAATCTGGTTCTCCACGAAGGCTTATCAGCAAGCCAATCCAGACGTGGAGCGAAGTGGGCTTAACCCCTTCCTTCACTACATCTGCGAGGGGCGCGACGAAGGTCGTTCATTGGCGCCTGCATCTACGTCTGTTCCTGCTCGTGCCGAGCTGGTGGATGAGAACATCCAGGCAATCGAGAGGGAGTTCGATAAAGACTACTATCTCAAGACCTACGACGACATAGATGCGACGCTGGTTGATCCCCTCCTCCATTTTTGTTTGTATGGTTGGAAGGAAGGCCGGAACCCCGCCGCTTGGTTCGATACGAAGGCATATGCGAAACGCCACCCAGATTTAGCTAAAGATCAGATCAACCCCTTCTTTCACTACCTCACCACGAGCAGACAAGAAGGTGCCGAGGCCATCCCAACAGCCGTCACCACCTTCGGCGGCGTGGATGAAGTCACTGTTGTTGGCGAAGAATTCGATCGCGATTATTACCTGAATACATATCCGGACATCGGCGCCAATAATTTGGATCCTCTCGATCATTTCTGCACCTTTGGCTGGAAGGAAGGTCGAGATCCAGCCCCTTGGTTTTCAGTGAATTACTATCGAAAGTTCCACAAGGATGTGCAGGGGAACCCTTTTTTTCATTATCTGACGATGGGTCGAGCCCAGAAGCGGCGGGTGTGGCCTGCCGCCGCCGACGGACCAAGGAATCTAATCCTCAACAAGCGCGCGTCGCTCGTTGATAGATCGTTGCTTGATCTGATGGTCTATCCCCCGCGAGACCTAGCAACGGTAGGCGGGCGTTTCGACTGCAAGAGACTCGACATACATTGGGTTATTCCCGATTTTTCGCCCGGGAGCGGCGGGCACATGACGATCTTCCGCGTTATTCGCCACCTCGAGATGTTTGGGCACAAGTGTTCGATCTGGCTTCACAATCCAGATCAGCATAAGTCCGCAGCGGAGGCGGCCGACTCGATAATAAAGGACTTTCAGGTTATAACGGCGGAGGTCAAACTTCTCGACGAGAGTTTCCAGCACGCGCGCGGTGATATCATTATAGCAACATCGTGGCACACGGTGGCGGCGGTCGGCAATGCCAGATGGTTCCGCGAGAGGTTCTACTTCGTGCAGGACCTTGAGTCGAACTTCTACTCCACGGGAAGCTACTCGCTCGTGATTGAGGAGTCCTACCGGACGTGTGATTTCGCATGCGTATGCGCCAGTCCTTGGTTGGCGCAGGTTATGCGGGATAAATATCATCGCTGGGCAAGGGCTTTTTCTCTAGCCTTCGATAGCACGATCTACGCTCCCGCCGTCGAAGGATATCAGCGCCAAGCCGGAATTCCACGAATAGCCGTCTATAGTCGCGTCACCACGGCTCGACGGGCAGTGGAACTGGCTTTCGTCGCACTGCAATATCTCGCCCACCAGGGCTTCGAGTTTCATGCCGATTTGTTCGGTGCCGACCTGGAGCATGTCGAAGCAAGTTTCTCCTGCACGTCACATGGTATTCTTGAGGCCACTCAGCTTGCTGAACTCTACCGGCAATGCGACATCGGTATTTGTTTTTCGGCGACTAACTACTCTCTTGTTCCCAAGGAGATGATGGCTTCCGGGCTGGCTGTCGTGGAACTGGACGTAGAAAGTACGCGCAGCATCTTTCCACCTGAGGTTGTGACCTTTTCGGGACCAAGTCCTCTTAAGGTAGCCGAAGACATCCGTTTGCTGCTTTCCGATCCGTTGGGGCGACAAGCACAGGCGGCCAAAGCTCTGAATTGGGTGCGCCAGTTCTCCTGGGAATCATCAAGTTTGACAATTGAGGCGGCGTTTCTCGAGCGGTTGCGTGAAAAGGGACATAAAGAGACGAAGCAACCCACACGGCGCTATGTGAACCAGAAGGCCAAGGCGACGGTCTGCATCCCGACATTCAATGGCGGCTCGCTTCTACAGTCTGTGGTCGAGCGTGTCAGAAGCCAGTCCTCACCTTGGCCGTATGAAATAGTTGTGGTGGATAGTAGTTCGGATGACGGCAGCACAGACTTCCTTCGCGGTGCGTCGGATGTGATTTTCAGACAGATCCCGCAGAACCAGTTTGGTCACGGACGTACAAGGAACCTCTGCGCAGAACTCGGAGCGGGCCAGTACGTGCTCTTTCTTACGCAGGATGCTCTGCCGGTTGACGATTCCTGGCTCTACAACATGGTCGCCATCATGGAGCGCTGCCCGCAGGCCGGAGGAGCATTTGGTCGCCATCTTGCGTGGCCCGACGCGTCCCCCTACACGCAGCGCGATCTACAAAACCACTTCCAGGGCTTTTTGAAATACCCCTTGGCCGTATCCAAGTTCACGGATCCAGCAAAATGGTCTTCCGGAGACACCGGATGGCGACAGTTTCTGCATTTTTTCAGCGACAACAACTCTTGCCTCCGTCGTACGGTATGGGAGAAAATCCCGTATCCCGATATCGAATTTGGGGAAGATCAGGTTTGGGCGAACTTGATCGTAGAAGCCGGTCATGAACGCGTCTATGCGCCGGCTTCCGTCGTCTACCATTCCCACGACTACGCCTCACAGGCATGGGAGGAACGGTCGAAGACCGAGGCTCTGTTTTTTGCAAGAGAGTTTGGCTATGACGTCTTTTCCGGGGAGCCGTTTGAGGATCAACTCCGGAGGTCAAACATGCATGATATCGCCTGGGGAAGGTCTCACGGGGTCGAGGAGACAGTCATAGAACGACGGATGGCGGAAAACGAGGCGCGCCTGAGAGGCGCGAGAGCTGCTCATCTTGAGCTCACGCACGCCAGGGCATCAAGAACACCTTTGGCTAATGATACTCTCGCCTTGGCTGACATGAGTATCGGCCGCTGACTGCGGTGATAGATGTTCGACGGTGGATGTTGGCTTAGGTTCAATGACAGCTACCAACGCTGCTCTTTCACAGATGCCTAGAGCTTGGGGTTACGATGAAGATTGCTGTGATTTCGAAGGCTCCGATCATCGGGAACGTGTACGATAGAGAAGCTTTCGATTTGTTCCAGGCGGTGGGCAACAACACCGGCAACCTCGCGTTTATCAACGCGGTTGATGGGCACCTTGTTGCGGAAAAGGAGTGGATGGACTGGGATTTCGATCCTGCCTACGTAAATGAAAACTTTGACTTCGCTTTTTTGGTCTGCGCCAACATGATCAATCCATATATCAATCTTGATCGTCTATGTGCAGGTATCGAACAGCTGCAAGTGCCTGTTTCGGCGGTGAGCATCGGCGTTCAGGGTCCTGTTGGAGCGCTTGAGTTTGATCTTCACCCCTCTACACTTCGTTTTCTTCATCTTATCTCTGAAAAGAGCGTAAGTTTTGGGGTTCGTGGACAATCGGCGGCGCGTTATCTATCCAGCGTCGGTATAGACAATTTTCGCATCATAGGATGCCCGTCGAACTTCATAAACTTGGATCCGAACCTGGGAAGGGACACGCTCCATAGCAGGCCGGCTGTGGGCGACGTTGCGGTCCATCTTGAGTTGATGGACGTTGCCCATCAGGCGCCAGTCATCGAAAAGTTCAAGGAGCTTGAGGGTACGGTTGCAAGCACGAAGATGTTCGTTCAATCGCCGCTTGATTATATCGAACTAGCTAGGAAGACGAGGAACGAGAGCTTCAGTGAAAGGGATAAAGAGACTTTGCGGCTAGGCTTTGGCTGGGACGGAACTCAGACGCCACTTGAATTCGCGAGACAGAAGATCAGAGCGTATTTTTCGCTAGAGCATTGGCTGGATGAAATGCGGCTTTATGACTTCTCCGTCGGGATGCGGCTGCACGGGAATATCGTGGCGATCCAAGGGCGTGTTCCGGGGCTCGTTGTCGTTCATGATGAACGGACTAAAGAGCTGGCCGAAACGTTGAGCGTTCCACATATCGCTCTCCCAACCTTCCTTCGTGCTTCGTCCTATGGGCAGTTGGCTGACCGATGCCTTGGTGCTCTGGAGAGCTATGATGAAGTCCGTGTCAGGCTGGCGAAGCAGTACTGTCTGCTGTTTGAGGAGAACGAGCTAAAACTGAGCGAGAAGCTACTTGCATTCATCGGTGTCTCGGAAGTGCCCGCAATGGCCTGAGGGCAATTTTGTCAAATGAGGTTCAGGTCCTCGAGAACTTGTCAGCCGGTAGTCACTACCGAAGAGAAGTTGTCTAATCGCCCTTTGCCGCTGTATCGCAAGTGCGCTGGATGGATAACCAGCGGTGCTAGATCTCCCTGGGCAATCATAGTTTGGATATGCTCAATGAACGCTTCGACGTCCGTCAGATCCATAGGCTTCAGGTTGCTCATCGAGTAATTCCACCACTCAAGAGACAACAGTTGCTCGACGATCTTCTCAGGAAACCGCAACCTGATTACGCGGGCAGGGCTCCCGACAACCACGGCATAGGGGGGGACAGAACTCGTAACGATTGAAGCGGCTCCGACAACGGCTCCGTGGCCAATGGTGACGCCGGACATGACAACGGCTCCAACGCCGAGCCAAACATCATGCCCCACTTTTGTCTCGGCATGCTTCAAGCTCGTGTCAGGTGCAGAGCTTTTTACGATCATGTGCGGGTGAGACGACACCATCCGGATCGAGTGCTGTTCAGGTGAGAGCACGACACGATCAGCAATCGAACAGTATCGACCGACGTTGACGTGTCTCAAGCGACATCCTGGGTTAACATACGAATGTACGCCCATGCGGATCGCACCCGACAAATGGGAGCTATAGACAAAGTTTCCGCCTTCGAATTCTGCGACAAAGTTGTCGACCGTGCTCTCGCTGATGTACAGGTGGCGTGACACTCTCGCTCTGAACAAGTCCTCGCTCAGCTGACGGAGTTCTTCATCGCGTGAGGTCAAGTCTCTTACCCTTGTCAGTTGCCTCAGGATCGCAAACAATCATGTTTGTGTCGCGGCAACATAACATGAGCTGTCTACCGTCTGTGTTAAACAACAAGGTAGTGAGTGCTATCGCCTGCGATCGCGCGAGGCCGACCGATCAGCGCGGTGCTAATGTGGTTGAGAGCATGAGGATGTCCGAGGCTTTCCGCCCCGATCTCAGCCGGCATCCGCTGGATTAGTGGCGCCACCGGGCCGACCTGCCGAGGACCACTAAATCGGCAGTTTGGCGCACCCGAAGAGACTCGAACTCCTAACCCCCAGATTCGTAGTCTGGTGCTCTATCCAATTGAGCTACGGGTGCAACGCCGAGGCGGGGATGTAGCGAAATGCGCGGAAGGCCGCAACCCCCGCTTCCGGCGCCGGGACCCTCACCGCACGCAGATCAGGCCGCCAGACGCTCCAGCTCGCGCATGACCGCCGCACCCATCTCCTTGGTCGTCACGCGCGTCATGCCCGGCTGCATGATATCGGGCGTGCGCAGCCCACGTTCCAAGGTGGCGAGGCAGGCGCCCTCAATCAGCGCCGCCTCCTCCTTCATGTCGAAGGAGTAGCGGAGCAGCATCGCGAGGCTCAGCGTCTGGGCGAGGGGGTTCGCCACACCCTGTCCGGCGATGTCGGGCGCCGACCCATGGATCGGCTCATAGAGCGCCAGGCGCCGCCCAGACGCATCCGGCGCGCCGAGTGTCGCCGAGGGCAGCATCCCAAGGCTGCCGGTCAGCATCGAAGCCAGATCGGACAGCAGGTCGCCGAACAGGTTGCCGGTGACGATCACGTCGAACTGCCTCGGATTGCGTACGAGCTGCATGCCGCAGTTGTCGGCGTACATGTGCGACAGCACGACATCCGGATAGTCTCTAGCGCCGAGCGCCGTCACCACCTGCCGCCAGAGCAGCCCGCTCTCCATCACGTTAGCCTTCTCGACGCTGCATACCCGGCCCTGCCGTTGACGCGCGAGGTCGAAGGCAACCCGCGCCACGCGCTCGATCTCGCTCGTCGTGTAGACCTCAGTATTGACGCCGCGCTGCTGGCCGTCTGGCAGCGTCTCCACACCACGCGGCTCGCCGAAGTAAATCCCGCCCGTGCTCTCCCGCACGATCATGATGTCGAGCCCTCGCACGACATCCGGCTTGAGAGTGCTCGCGTCGATGAGCGGGTCGAGCACGGTCGCCGGCCGCAGGTTGGCAAACAGCCCGAGTTCGCGGCGCAGCGTGAGGATGGCGATCTCCGGCCGCATGGCGAAGCCGAGCTTGTCCCATTTCGGGCCGCCCACGGCGCCGAACAGCACCGCGTCGCTGGCTTTCGCGCGGGCCACGGTCTCCGGCGTGATCGGAGTATCCTCGGCGTCGATCGCGGCCCCGCCGACGAGCCCCTGCGCGATGTCGAAGCTGGCGATGTTCTTCCGGTCGAGCCACTCCAGGACGGTGGAGACTTCGGCCATGACTTCGGGGCCGATGCCGTCGCCGGGCAGCATGAGCAGCTTCTTGTTGGCAGGCATGATGATCGCCTCTTACGGAGAAATCAGACCGCGATCGACGGCAGCCACGGTTTGGCGGTCCGCGCCGTCTCGTAGCTATCGATGGCGGCGGTGCGCTGCATGGTCTGGCCGATCTCGTCGAGGCCGTTCAGCAGCATGTGGCGGCGGAAAGGGTCGACCGTGAACGGGATCTCCTCGCCGCTCGGTCGCACGACCACTTGCCGCCCCAGATCGACGGTGATGCGGGCGTTGGCGCCGAGGCGCGCGTCTTCCATGAGTTGATCGCAGACGGCGCGCGGCAGCACGATGGGGAGGATGCCGTTCTTGAAGCAGTTGCCGTGGAAGATATCGGCGAAGCTGGGGGCGATGACGCAACGGATACCGAAGTCGAGCAAGGCCCAGGGCGCATGTTCGCGCGAGGACCCGCAGCCGAAGTTTTCATGCGCCACGAGGATCTCAGCCCCACGGAACGGCTCGCGGTTGAGCACGAACTCCGGGCGCTCCCCACCCTGGTCGTCATAGCGCAGCCCCGCGAACAGCGACTTGCCGAGGCCGCTGCGTTTGATCGTTTTGAGGAACCGCGCCGGGATGATCTTGTCGGTGTCGACATTCGCGAGCGGCAGTGGCGCCGCGATGGCCGTCAGTTCGGTGAAGGCCCGCATCACACCAGCTCCCGGATGTCGGTGAGGCGCCCGGTCACGGCGGCGGCGGCGGCCATGGCGGGCGAGACGAGATGCGTGCGGCCGCCCTGGCCTTGCCGCCCCTCGAAGTTGCGGTTGGAGGTGCTGGCGCAGCGCTGGCCGGGCATCAGCTTGTCCGGGTTCATGGCCAGACACATGGAGCAGCCGGGCTCGCGCCACTCGAAGCCGGCGTCGAGGAAGATCTGCGCCAACCCTTCCGCCTCGGCCTGCAGCTTGACGAGACCGGAGCCGGGCACGATGAGCGCGCGGACGTTGTCGGCGACGCGCCGTCCCCGGGCGACGGCGGCGGCAGCGCGGAGATCCTCGATGCGCGCGTTGGTGCAGCTGCCGACAAAGACGACATCGACGGGGATGTCGGTCAGCTTGGTCCCGGCGGTCAGGCCCATATAGTCGAGCATCCGCTGCATCTGGCCGCGCGCGGCTTCGTCGGCGACATCGGCGGGATCGGGGACCGAACCGGTGATGGGCAGCACCGCCTCGGGGCTCGTGCCCCAGGTCACCATCGGCGCGATCTCGGAGCCGTCGATGCGGACCACGGTGTCGTAATGCGCGCCAGGGTCGGAGGGGAGCGTCTTCCAGTAGGCGACGGCGCGGTCGAAATCCTCGCCTTTCGGCGCATAGGGGCGGCCCTCGATGTAGGCGAACGTCGTTTCGTCGGGAGCGATCAGGCCCGCGCGTGCGCCGCCCTCGATCGACATGTTGCAGACGGTCAGGCGCCCCGCCATGTCGAGCGCCCGGATCACGGAGCCCGCATATTCGATGACGTGGCCGTTGCCGCCCGCGGTGCCGATGCGGCCGATGATTGCGAGCACCACGTCCTTCGCCGTGCAGCCCGGCGGCAGCGTGCCGTTGACCTCGACCAGCATGTTCTTGGCCGGCTTCTGCAGCAGCGTCTGCGTCGCCAGCACATGCTCGACCTCGGAGGTGCCGATGCCGAAGGCCAGCGCGCCCATCGCGCCGTGGGTGGAGGTGTGGCTATCGCCACAGACGATCGTCATGCCGGGCAGGCTGATGCCCTGCTCCGGGCCGATGATATGGACGATGCCCTGGCGCGCATCGAGCACCGGGAAGAAGGGCACGCCGAACTCGGCGACGTTCTCCTCCAGCGTCTCGACCTGAAGGCGGCTTTCCGGCTCCTTGATGCCGTTGCGGCGGTCGCTGGTCGGAACGTTGTGGTCGACGACGGCGATGGTCGCCTGGGCGCACGCACGCGGCGGCCAGAGGCGCGCAGACCCTCGAAAGCCTGCGGGCTGGTCACCTCATGGACGAGGTGGCGGTCGATGTAGAGGAGGCAGGTCTCATCCTCGAGCCGCTCGACGACATGATCGTCCCAGATCTTGTCGAACAGCGTGCGCGCGCGGATGGCAGACATCATGGCTCTCCCAGAGAACGGTTCCAAGATCGGTCCCGGCTGAGGGGAACGGCTGCGCCACACGGCACAGCCGGACCAAGATGGGTGAGTGCGCCGTTATCCGCCAGGACCTTCAAGTCAAACCCGGCCTACCGAAACGGCAGGCCGGTGAAGTTCTCAGTTCGCTTCGGCGCCGGCCTCTTCCGAGGGGGCCGTAGCAGGAGCCGGCTGGCCTTTGGTCTCGACCGCCGTCAGGTCGCGCGGGCGCTCGGCGATACGGGCCGACTTGCCGCTGCGATCGCGCAGATAATAGAGCTTCGCGCGCCGCACCTTGCCACGGCGAACGACGAGGATTTCGGCGATGCTCGGCGCGTAGAGCGGGAACACGCGCTCGACGCCCTCGCCATAGCTGATCTTGCGGACGGTGAAGTTGCTGTTCAGGCCCTTGTTCGAACGCGCGATGCAAACGCCCTCGAAGGCCTGGGTCCGGGTGCGCTCACCCTCCACCACACGGACGGAGACGCGCAGCGTGTCGCCAGCCTCGAACTCCGGGACCGCTCGATTGGCGACGAGACGAGCGACCTGCTCGGCCTCGATGGTTTGCATAAGGTTCATGGGAAATCCTCTCGTGAAGCGGCTTTTACGGTTCGGCCGAAGACGTTGCAACAGATCCGCGCGGATCGCCGGGCGTGCTACGCCCAGCCATGCGTGCGGAGAGATGGGTGGCCCAGAGGTCCGGGCGACGCAGACGCGTGGCATCCTCGGCCTGTGCCTGACGCCAGGCGCGAATGGCGGCATGATCGCCGGAGAGCAGGACCGGCGGCACGGTGCGGCCCTGCCACTCGGCCGGGCGCGTGTAATGGGGATATTCGAGCAGCCCGTCGGCGAAGCTCTCCTCGCTGGCGGAGTCCACCCCGCCCATCACGCCGGGGAGCAGCCGCAGGCAGGCGTCCAGCAGCACCAGCGCCGCGGGCTCTCCGCCTGAGAGCACGTAATCGCCGACACTGATCTCCTCGGCGCCGCTGGCATCGATCAGGCGCTGATCCAGTCCCTCGTAGCGACCGCAGAGCAGGACGAGGCCCGGCCCGGCGGCCCAGCGGGCGGCGTCCGCCTGGGTCAGCAGTTTGCCGCGCGGCGTCAGATATATAAGTGGCCGGGTATCCTCGGGCGCGCGTGCGGCAGCCAAGGCCGTGGCAATCACATCGGGGCGCATCACCATGCCGGCGCCGCCGCCGAACGGCGTGTCGTCGACGTTGCGGTGGCGGCCAAGGCCGTGGTCGCGGATGTCATGCGTGTCGAGGCGCCAGAGCCCGTCTTCCAGCGCCCGCCCGGCGAGCGACGCGCCAAGCGGGCCCGGGAACATGCCGGGAAACAAGGTGAGGATGGTGGCGTGCCAGGTCATGGCCGCGCCTCCATGCCTTCTACACCCGCCTGTGGTTCGCCGTCCGTCGTCTCCGGCGGGTCGACCACGATCCGGCCGCCGGCCACGTCCACCACGGGCACCGCGCGAGCGGTGAATGGCAGTATCAGCGCCGGTCCGGCTCGCTCCAAGGCGATCTCAAGGCTCGTCCCGGCCCCGTAGTCATGCACGATGGCGACATGCCCAAGCACCTCGCCCGCCGCGTTTTCCGCCCGCAGCCCGATGAGGTCCGTGAGGTAGTATTCATCCTCCTCGGCGGCGGGCAGCGCGGCGCGCGGCACATAGAGGCGGGTGTTCGTCAGCGCCTCGGCGGCGGTGCGGTCGGCTAGCGGCACGTCGCGACCGCCGATGCGCTCGGCGATCCGGGCGATGCCCTCGCTCTGCCAGTGCAGCGTGAATTTCCGGCCGCGCTCGTCCTCCAGCACCCCATACTCGGCGAGGGCTTCGGGATCGGCCGTGAAACTCTGGACGTGGACCAGCCCCCGCACGCCGTGCGGCCGGCCGATCACGCCCATCAGGATGCGCTCGTCGGGCAAGTGTCAGCTGCTTCAGGCGGTGGCGGTCGCATTGGCTTTGGCGCGCTCCTGCGCCTTCTTCTTCGGCAGGGACTGCACGGGCTGCTCGCGATAGGCGGGCATCGGCGCCAGACCGGCATGGCCGAGGAAGCGGGCGACGCGGTCGGTCGCCACCGCGCCATGGTTCAGCCAATGGGTGATGCGCTCGTTCTCGAGGCGGATGCGGTCGGCATGTTCCTGCGGCAGCATCGGGTTGTAGCTGCCGACCTTCTCGATGAAACGGCCGTCGCGGGGGCTGCGGCTGTCCGCGATCACGATGTGGTAGAACGGGCGCTTGTGGGCGCCGGCGCGGGCAAGCCTGATCTTCAAAGACATGGTCTGCTGGTCTCCGTCGTGTCTGTTGGAAATACGTTAAAAGGGCCGCCGGCCGCCGGGTCCGCCCGGTCTGCCGCCGCCGCCGGGGCCGCCCATCTGGCCCATCAGCGAGGCGAGGCCGCCACGCATCATGCCCTTCTGGCCCATCTTGTTCATGCGCTTCATCATCGTGGTCATCTGGTCGAACTGCTTGAGCAGCTGATTGACCTCTTGCACCGTGACGCCCGATCCGGAGGCAATGCGCTTCTTGCGGCTCGCCTTGATGATGTCGGGGTCGCGCCGCTCCTTCACCGTCATCGAGCCGATGATGGCCGCCTGACGCTTGAGCACCGTGTTGTCGAGGTTCGCGCCTGCCAGCTGGTCCTTGATCTTCCCCATGCCCGGCAGCATGCCCATGATCCCCGACAGGCTGCCCATCTTGGTGATCTGGCGAAGCTGCGAGGCATAGTCCTCGAGGTCGAACTTACCCTTGGCCATCTTGGCCGCGAGCTTCTCGGCGTCCTCGCGGTCGATCGTCTCGGAGGCGCGCTCGACGAGGCCGACGATGTCGCCCATGCCGAGGATGCGGCCGGCGACCCGCTCCGGATGAAAGGGCTCCAGCGCGTCCAGCTTCTCGCCCGAGCCGGTGAGCTTGATGGGCGCCCCGGTGATGAAGCGCATCGAGAGTGCGGCGCCCCCGCGCGCATCGCCATCCATGCGGGTCATGACGATGCCGGTCACGCCGAGCGCGTCGTTGAAGGCGCGGGCGGTGTTCACCGCGTCCTGGCCGGTCATCGCGTCGACGACGAGCAGCGTCTCGGCGGGGTTGGTCGCGTCGCGGATTTCGCGGACCTCGTCCATGAGGACTTCGTCGATCGAGAGGCGGCCGGCGGTATCGAGGATGACGATGTCGAAGCCTTCGCGCCGTCCGGTTTCCATGGCGCGATGCGCGATCTGCACCGGCGTCTGGCCCTGGACGATGGGCAGGCTGCTGACGCCCGCGCGTTCCGCGAGTTGGGCGAGCTGCAACTGCGCCGCCGGGCGCTGTGTATCGAGGCTGGCGAGCAGGATGCGGCGGCGTTCCTTCGTCCGCAGCATGAGGCCGATCTTGCCGGCGGTGGTGGTCTTGCCGGAGCCCTGGAGCCCGACCATGAGGATGGGAACAGGGGCGGGAACGTTGAGGTTGAGCGGAACGGCACCTTCGCCGCCGAGGCTCTCGATGAGCACGTCGTTGACGATCTTGACGACCTGCTGGCCGGGCGCGACGGAGCGCGTCACCTCCGCGCCCACGGCGCGGTCGCGGACCTTGGTGACGAACTCCTTCACCACCGGCAGCGCGACGTCGGCCTCCAGCAATGCCAGCCGCACTTCGCGCATGGCTTCCAGCACTTCGGTCTCGGTCAGCGCTCCGCGGCCACGGAGGCGATCGAAGGTCGAGGAGAGGCGGT
Organism: Acidisoma sp.; assembly: GCF_965199065.1. Classification (NCBI taxonomy): domain Bacteria; kingdom Pseudomonadati; phylum Pseudomonadota; class Alphaproteobacteria; order Acetobacterales; family Acidocellaceae; genus Acidisoma; species Acidisoma sp. The sequence goes on from NZ_CBDAQN010000003.1 coordinate 2,024,268, forward strand.
TGGAGAGGCTTTCGAACATCCGGGCTTCCAAAACGATATCGCGCCGCTGCGCGAACACTCGCGGAGCGACGGATCAGAGGAGGCGGCTTCTGCGCCGAGGGTTGTCGGGAGTCAAGAAGGTTCGCCCGCGAACGCAGGTCCGCGGGCGCCGGAGCTTACGCGCTTGCGGAGTCCAGCTCCGCGAGCTGCGCATGCGACAGGCTCAACGAGCATGCCTTCACCAGATCGTCCATCTGCTCCATCCGCGAGGCGCTCGCGATGGGCGCCGTGATCGAGGGCCGTGCGATCAGCCAAGCCAGCGCCACCTGAGCGGGTGTCGTTCGCGTCTCCGCCGCCACGGTATCCAGCGCCGCCAGCACCTTGGGGCCCCGGCCGGTCAGATACTTCGCCACGCCCTGGCCGCGCTGCGCGCTCTTGCCGAGATCGGCCTCGGACCGGTACTTGCCGCTGAGAAACCCCGCCGCCAGCGAGAAGTAGGGGATCACGCCCAGCTTTTCCGAAACACAGACGGCCTCCAGCCCATCCTCGAACAGCGGCCGCTCCACCAGGTTGTAGTGCGGCTGCAGCGAAACGTAGCGGGGCAGGCCATGCGCGTCGCTCACGGCCAAAGCCTCCTTCAGGCGCGGCGCCGTGTAGTTGGAAGCGCCGATCGCCCGCACCTTGCCAGCCTTGATGAGGTCGGCATAAGCGCCGAGCGTCTCCTCCAGCGGCGTCTTCTCGTCATCCTTGTGGGACTGGTAGAGGTCGATCACGTCCGTCTGCAGCCGCTTCAGCGAGTGATCAACCGAGGTCTTGATCCAGGCGGCGGAGAGCCCGCCGCCCTCGGGCATGTCCATGCCGACCTTGGTCATGATGACGACCTTGTCCCGGCCGCCGCGGGAGGCCAGCCACTCGCCGATGACCGTTTCAGACTCGCCGCCCTGATGGCCGGGCGCCCACCTCGAATACACATCGGCGGTGTCGATGGCGGTGAGTCCGGCCTCGACCAGCGCGTCGAGCAGCTTGAAAGAGGTCGCCTTGTCGGCTGACCAGTCGAAGACGTTGCCGCCGAAAACGAGCGGCGGGACGACGATCTCGGATAGGCCGAGCTGTCTCTGTTCCATGGATCGCGCGACCTTTCGAGAATTGCTGTTCGGCAGATGGCGTCGAACTTCGTCTTTTGCAGCGGGCTGGGACAACCGGCCGCGACCGTCTTTTCGAAGATACCCGACTTGCCAGAGCCTAGCAGCTTGTGGAACAGGTCTTGCACCAATCGTGGTCTTAGGCGTCGCGGATGAATAGAGGGCTCATGGCTTGTACCGAAGGCTACGTCGAGGGCGCGTTCGGCCGCACCTGGTACAAGATTACCGGTGATGTGACCGCCGCCAAGCCTCCTCTTGTCGTGCTGCATGGCGGGCCCGGTTGCACCCACGACTACGTCGATAGCTTCAAGGACCTCGCGGCAACAGGCCGCGCCGTCATCCACTATGACCAGATCGGCAATGGCCGCTCCACCCATCTGCGGGACAAGGGCGCCGAGTTCTGGACCGTGTCGCTGTTCCTCGACGAACTCGACCGGCTTCTGAACCACCTCGGTATCGCCGGGCGCTACGACATCGTCGGCCAGTCATGGGGCGGCATGCTCGCCGCCGAACATGCCGTGCGCCAGCCCGCCGGATTGCGCCGCCTCGTCATCGCCGACTCGCCGGCTTCGTTCAAAACCTGGGTCGCGGAAGCGAACCGACTGCGCCGCGATCTGCCGCCCGACATCCAGGAGGTTTTGCAGCGTCACGAAGACGCAGGTACCTTCGACCAGGAATACTTCGATGCGGCGAAGGTCTACGAGCGGCGTCATGTCTGCCGGCTGGTGCCGAAACCGGACGAGGTTCTGCGGACGGATCAGGCCATGATCGACGACCCGACCGTCTATCGGACGATGAACGGCCCGACCGAGTTCCATGTCATCGGCACGATGAAGGACTGGACGATCGAGAGCCGGCTGCACGCCATTACTGTTCCGACGCTGCTCGTTTCCGGCCATTTCGATGAGGCGACGCCGCTCTGCGTGCAGCCCTACGCCGATCATATCCCAGATGTGCGCTGGAAAATCTTCGAGCAATCCAGCCACATGCCGCATGTCGAGGAAAAGGAGGCGTGCCTCGCAGCCGTCGCCGAATTTCTCGATGCCGGCTGATTGCCAGTGAACCCTCGATTGAAGCTGACAGGAGAGACGACCATGACCCTGCGACGATGGCTCCAGACATCCGCCATGGCGCTGCTGGCCGCGACGGGTCTCGCAGCGTTCGGCACGCCTGGCACGGCTCAGGCGGCGGACCATACGGGCGGCACGCTCAAGCTGACCTCCGCGACCGCCACCGGCACGGATGACCCGGGCATCAACTATACTGTGCAGTTCTGGCAGGTCCTCTTCGTCACCAACGACGGCCTGCTGGCCTTCGACCACACTTCGGGCGCCGCCTCGAACACGATCGTGCCCGATCTTGCGACGGCGGTGCCGAAGCCCGAGGATGGGGGCAAGACCTACGTGTTCCAGCTGCGTCGCGGCATCAAGTTCTCGAATGGAAAGGAGGTGACGCCGGACGATGTCGTGGCAACCTTCCAGCGCCTGTTCAAGATCAGCAGCCCGAACGCCGCTTCCTGGTACAACGTGATCGTGGGCTCCGACGCATGCCTCAAGACGCCCGCGACATGCGCGCTGGCGGGCGGCGTGGTGGCGGACGACAAGGCCTATACGGTCACCTTCCACCTTGCCCAGCCCGACGCCGAATTCTTCGACAAGCTGGCCGTGCCCTTCGCCGACATTCTTCCGGCCGACACCCCGGCCAAGGACCTTGGCACCGTGCCGGCCCCGGCCACCGGCCCCTACATGATCACCAGCTACGATCCGCAGAAGGACATGATCCTGAAGCGAAACCCCGATTTCAAACAATGGAGTGCCGAGGCCCAGCCGGCCGGGCATGTCGACGAGATCGACTACAGCTTTGGCCTGACCCCCGAGGATGAGGTCTCGGCCGTCGAGAATGGCGAGCAGGACTTCATGTTCGACAATCCGCCGACCGACCGCCTTGGCCAGATGAGCCAGCGATACGCGAAGCTGATCCATATCGAGCCGCTGTTCGCGATTTTCTATGCGCCGATGAACGTCAACATGGCGCCCTTCAACAACAAGGATGCGCGGCTCGCGGTGAACTACGCCTTCAACCGCCGCTCCGCGGTCAACATCTATGGTGGGCCGCGGCTGGCCGTGCCGAACTGCCAGGTGCTGCCGCCCGGCTTCCCCGGCTACAAGGCCTACTGCCCCTACACGAAAAACCCTGGCACGACCTGGACGGCGCCTGACATGGCCAAGGCGAAGGCGCTGATGGCGGCGTCCGGTCAGGCGGGTCAGAAGGTGACTGTCATCGCCAGCGACCGCAGCAGTCTGTCGCAGCTGGGCACCTACCTTACCAGCGTTCTCAACGGGCTCGGCTTCCAGGCGACGCTGAAGGTGATCTCGGGGAACATCCAGTTCACCTACATCCAGAACACCAAGAACAACGTCCAGATCAGCGTGACCGACTGGTATCAGGACTATCCTGCCCCCTCTGACTTCATCAACGTGCTGCTGAGCTGCGGCTCCTTCCATCCGGGTTCCGACGCCTCGATCAACATCTCCGGCTTCTGCGACAAGAGCATCGACGCGCAGATCCAGAAAAATCTGGTGACCGCGGTCACCGATCCCGCAGCGGCGAATGCCGAATGGGCGGTTCTCGACCATGAACTGACCGACCAGGCCCCCTGGGTCACCATGTTCACGCCAAAGCAGCTGGACTTCGTCTCGGCGCGGCTCGGGAACTATGTGTACAGCGACCAGTTCCACATGATCTTCAGCAAGGTTTGGGTGCAGTAGGATTGAAACGCGATCCTCTGCGCGCCCGTTGCGTCCCGAATGTACGCTGGAACATCTTCGAGCAATCCAGCCACATGCCGCATCTCGTGGAAAGGGGGCGTGCCTCGCGGCCGTCGCCGAATTTCTCGATGCGGAGAGACCACGCCTGAAACCCGCGACCGAAAAGACCGGAGAGACGACCATGACCTTGAAACGATGGCTTCAATCCTCTGCCGTGGCGCTGCTGGCGACGACCGGCCTTGCCCTCGCGCAGCCGGGCGCGGCACTGGCGGCCGACCACATGGGCGGCACGCTGAAACTGACCTCGACTTCGGCCGCGGGCACGGTGGACCCCGGCATCAACTATACAGCGGAGTTTTGGCAGGTCCTCTTCGTCACGAATGACGGCCTCGTCGCCTTCGATCACACCAAGGGTGCCGCTTCCAACTCGATCGTCGCGGACCTCGCGACCGAGGTCCCGAAACCGGAAGATGGCGGCAAGACCTACGTCTTCACGCTGCGGAAGGGCATCAAGTTCTCGACCGGCAAGGATGTGACGCCCGAGGATGTCGTCGCAACGTATCAGCGGCTGTTCAAGGTCAGCAGCCCGAACGCGGCTTCCTGGTACAACGTGATCGTGGGCTCCGACGCGTGCCTCAAGACGCCGGCGACCTGCACCCTCGCCGGTGGCGTTGTCGCCGACGATGCGGCCAATACCGTGACCTTCCACCTGAAGCAGCCGGACTCCGAGTTCTTCGACAAGCTGGCCGTGCCGTTCGGCGACATTGTGCCGGCAAGCACCCCGGCCAAGGACCTCGGCACCACCCCGGCCCCGGCCACCGGCCCCTATATGATCGTCACCAACGACCCGCAGAAGGAAATGATCCTGAAGCGGAACCCGTATTTCAAGCAGTGGAGCGAGACGGCGCAGCCTGCGGGCTACGCCGATGAGATCGATTACACCTTCGGCACGAAGCCCGAGGACGAAGTCTCTGCCATCGAGAATGGCGAGCAGGATTGGATGTTCGACAGCCCGCCGGCGGACCGCCTGGTGGAGATGAGCAAGAAATACCCGAACCAGATTCATATCGAGCCGCTGTTCGCGATTTTCTACGCGCCGATGAACGTCAACATGGCGCCCTTCAACAACAAGGATGCGCGGCTCGCGGTGAACTACGCCTTCAATCGCCGGTCCGCGGTCAACATCTATGGTGGGCCGCGGCTCGCCGTGCCGAACTGCCAGGTGCTGCCGCCCGGCTTCCCCGGCTACAAGCCCTACTGCCCGTACACGATGAACCCGGGCACGAAGTGGACGGCGCCCGACATGGCCAAGGCCAAGTCGCTCATGGCGTCCTCCGGGCAGGCCGGCCAGAAGGTCACGGTCATTGCCGACGACCAGAACGTCGATCCGCAGCTCGGAACCTATCTCGTCAGCGTGCTGAACGGGCTCGGCTTCCAGGCCACGTTGAAGGTGATCTCGGCGAACATCCAGTTCACCTACATCCAGAACACCAAGAACAACGTCCAGATCAGCGTCAGCCAGTGGTATCAGGACTATCCCGCGGCCTCTGACTTCATCAACGTGCTGCTGAGCTGCGGCTCCTTCCATCCGGGTTCCGACGCCTCGATCAACATCTCCGGCTTCTGCGACAAGAGCATCGACGCGCAGATCCAGAAGAACCTGGTGACGGCGGTGACCGATCCGGCGGCGGCGGCAACCGAATGGGCGGTGCTCGACCATGAGCTGACCGACCAGGCGCCCTGGGTCACCATGTTCACGCCGAAAAACCTCGACTTCGTATCGGCACGCCTCGGCAACTACACCTTCAGCGACCAGTTCAAGATGATTTTCTCTCAGGTTTGGGTTCAGTAGGTTCTGACGGCGACTTGTCATGACGACGCCCGGTTCGGGCGGATAGCAGAAGGTGGAGCGGCGGCGTCGCCCTCCACCGCCGGCCGTTTTGAGGCCCAATACGAATGATCTCATCAACACTCTCTTGCACCAGGATGGCCATGCGCGATGTCTGATCAGGCGATCGATACCCTGGCCCCGGCCGACCTCTCCGGTGGCGGCATGGGCGAACCTGATCCGGCGACGACGGCTTCGCGTGCTGCCCCTGCGGAAGGTCCCTGGCAGGCCGGCCTGCGCAAGCTGCGGCGGGACCGCACGGCAATGACCGCCGTCGTGGTGCTCGTCCTCATCATTCTCGCCTGCATCGCGGCACCCTGGTATGCCACCCACATGTCGCAAAGCGACCCGTTCCAATCCAATCTCGACGGCCAGATCACCATCGGGCCGAACACGCTCGACATCATGCAGGCCGACACCGCGGGCCTCGGCCTCGGCGTGACGCCTATCGGGCCGACCTGGCACAGCAAATATTTTCTCGGCGCCGACGACCAGGGGCGCGACGTCATGGCCCGCATGCTCTATGGCGGCCGCAACTCGCTGCTCATCTCCTTTGTCGCGACGGTCATCTGCCTCGTGCTCGCGGCCATTGTCGGCACGGTCGCCGGCTTCCTTGGCGGCTGGGTGGACATCGTGCTCGCGCGACTGCTCGACGTGCTCTGGGCGTTTCCGATCTATCTGCTCGCGATCTCGCTTTCGATCGTGCTGATCGCCAAGGGGCTGCAGATCGGGCCGATCAACATCCCATCGAACAGCCTGCTCATCCCGATCGCCATCATCGGCATTGTCTATGTGCCTTATGTCGCGCGCCCGATCCGCGGACAGGTGCTGTCGCTCAGCCGCAGCGACTTCGTGCTCGCCGCCCGCTGCCTCGGCGTGCCCGCGGGCCGCGTTCTGCTGCGGGACATCCTGCCCAACGTGACGACCACGCTGATTGTTTTTGCCCCCCTCATGATGGCGCTCAACATGCTGACCGAGTCCGCGCTGTCGTTCCTGTCGATCGGCGTGCAGCCGCCGGCGGCAAGCTGGGGCACCATCATCCAGGACGGCGAGGACCTGCTCTACACACAGCCGATGGTGGCGATCGCGCCCGGCCTTGCCATCATCGTCACCGTGCTGGCGCTGAACTTCCTGGGGGACGGCGTGCGCGACGCCTTCGATCCGCGCGCCAAGCTGCGCGTGCGGAAGGGCTGAGGCACAATGCTGCTTCCCACCCTTCGCCGGCTCGCCGAAATGATCTTCGTCATGCTCGGCATCAGCATCGTCGTGTTCCTGATCTTCTTCGCGACCCCGGGCTCCGATCCGGCGGCGCGCATCGCCGGCCGCAACGCGACGCCCGAGACGCTCGCCCAGGTGCGCCATTCCTTCGGCCTCGATCAGCCCTTGCCGATCCAATACCTCAAGGTGATGGAGAAGCTGTTCATCTCGCGGGACCTCACCTCCTTCGTCAATCGCGGTCAGAAGGTCATTCCGGCGGTCATCGAGGCGACGCCGGTGACGCTCTCGCTCGTTCTCGGCGCCGCCATCATCTGGGTGATCTTCGGCATCTGGGTCGGCGTGACCGCGGCGGCCACGCGCGGCACCGTCATCGACCGTGGCTTGATGCTGCTCGGCCTCGTCGGCGTATCCATGCCGGTCTTCTGGGTGGGCTCGGTCGCGAACCTCATCACCCAATCGCGCTTCCACGACACCTGGCTGTTTCACTGGGTGCCCGGGCTTGGCTACACGCCGCTCACCCAGAACCCGTGGCTGTGGTTCAAGAGCCTGGTGATCCCCTGGGTCGTACTCGCCATTCTCTACATCGGGCTTTACGGCCGTGTGCTGCGCGCCAACCTCGTCGAGGCCTACCAGGAGGACTTCATCCGCACCGCGCGCGCCAAGGGCCTGTCGGAATCCCGGATCATGTTCCGCCATGCGCTCCGCACCTCGCTCATCACCTTCGTCTCGATGTTCGGGCTCGATTTCGGTGCGCTTGTCGGCGGTGGCGCGCTGTTGACGGAGGTGGTGTTCGACCTGCCGGGCGTCGGCCGTCTGACCTATGAGGCGCTGCAGAACCTCGACCTGCCCTTCATCATGGCGACAGTCATGTATTCATCGTTCTTCGTCGTCGTCGCCAACGCGATCGTCGACATCGCTTACGCCTGGCTTGACCCGAGGGTGCGCGATGCCCGCTGAAACTCCCGCTTCCGCCACAGGCGGCGCAACCACGACCGACACGCTGCTCGACGTGCGCGACCTCTGCGTTTCCTTCCGGTCGGAACGCGGCACCATCCGGATTCTGGAGAACGTCTCCTTTACGGTCGGGCAACGCGAGATCCTCAGCATCGTCGGAGAATCCGGCTCGGGCAAAAGCATGACCTCGCTTGCCGTCATGCGGCTCATCACGGACCCCAACGCGATCATCACCGGGACGATCACCTACAAGGGCCGGAACCTTCTCGAACTGAACGCTCGCGAGATGCGCGATCTGCGCGGGCGCGAGATCGCGATGATCTTCCAGGACCCGATGACGGCGATGACGCCGGTCTACACCATCGGCTGGCAGATCGAGGAGCAGTTGCGCGCGCATCAGAGGCTCTCGCACAAGGCGGCGCGGGCGCGCGCGGTCGAACTGCTCGGCGAGATGGGCATTCCCGCTCCGGCGCGCGCGGCGCAGCGTTACCCGCATCAGCTTTCGGGCGGCATGCGCCAGCGCGCGATGATCGCCATGGCATTGTCCTGCAACCCGTCGCTGCTCATCGCCGACGAGCCGACGACGGCGCTGGACGTGACCGTGCAGGCGCAGATCCTCGAACTCATCCAGCGGCTGCGGCGCGATTTCGGCTCGTCGGTCATTCTCATCACTCACGACATGGGCGTGGTGGCGACGGTCTCCGACCGCGTGATGGTCATGTATGCGGGTATCATCGCCGAGCGCGGGCCGAAGGGGCCGGTGCTGGCCCAGCCGAGCCATCCCTACACGCTCGGCCTCCTCAACTCCATTCCGCCGATGCATGGGGTGAGGCCGCATCGGCTGCCTTCGATCCCCGGCAGCCCGCCGACGCCCATGGGCCGTCCCGCCGGCTGCCCCTTTCAGCCGCGTTGCGAGTTCCGCTACGAGCCCTGCGGCACGCGGCCGCCGCTGTTCCGCAATGGCGAGCAGGAGGCCTCCTGCTACCTCGCCGAGAACGGGTTGCCCGACTGGCCCCGCGAGCGGGCGATCCAGGCGAAAGGCGCCGCCGCATGAGCGGGCAGCAGCCCATGTTGCAGGCGACGGGTGTGACGAAGACCTTCCAGGTCGGCAGCCGCTTCCGCGCCGGCGGCATCCAGCAGGTCCAGGCGCTGACGAATGTCTCGCTCGATGTCTTCCCCGGCGAAACCGTCGGCCTTGTCGGGGAATCCGGCTGCGGCAAATCGACCCTCGGCCGCACCCTGCTGAGGCTCTACGAGGTGAACGATGGGCGCATCGTCTTCCAGGGGCGCGACATCACGCGGCTCAGCCAGCGCGAGCTGCGGCCGCTGCGCGCCGACATGCAGATGGTGTTCCAGGACCCCTATGCCTCGCTCAACCCGCGCCGCCGCGTAGGCGACCTCATCGCGGATCCGCTGCGCGTCCACGGCAAGCGCAGCGAGCGGGAGGTGCAGGGGCGGCTTCAGGAGCTGATGGAGTTGGTCAACCTTGCCCCCGAGTTCCTCACGCGCTTCCCGCACGAGTTCTCGGGCGGCCAGCGCCAGCGCATCGGAATCGCGCGGGCCATCGCTCTGGCCCCGAGCCTGATCGTCGCGGATGAGCCGGTCTCGGCGCTGGATGTCTCGGTGCAGGCGCAGATCGTCAACCTGTTCATGGACCTGCAGCAGAAGCTCGGCCTCACCTACGTCTTCATCGCCCACGACCTGAGCGTGGTGCGGCAGATCGCGAGCCGGACGGCGGTGATGTATCTCGGCAGCATCGTGGAACTGGGCGAGACCGACCGGGTGCTGCACCGCCCGGCCCACCCCTACACGGCGGCGCTCATCTCGGCGGTGCCGGAGCCCGACCCTCAGGGCAACATCAAGGCGCGGACGATCCTGCGCGGCGAGCCGCCAAGCCCGACCAACCCGCCGCCCGGCTGCCGCTTCCATACGCGCTGCCCGATCGCGCAGTTGCGGTGCCAGGTCGAGGTGCCGCTGCTGCGGCCTCTGGAGGATCAGCACAGCGTCGCCTGCCATTTTCCGCTCGAGGGCGCGACGGCTGGGCATGCTTGACGACGTGCTCCCGCCGCCGGCTCTCCATCTGCCCTACGAGGCTGGTCCGCAGCGGATGGCGCTGGGCCTGACCGCGATCCCCGAAGCGGCCTGGCTCGAGCGTGACGCCCAAAGTCGCCCGCAGATCGCCGAGCGCGTGCGGCTACTGGCCAAGCGTCGCGCCGATATCCTCGCCGACACGCCAGGCGCCGGGGCCGCCTGCGGCGAGCTTCGCGCCATGCTGGCGGCTCACCTCACTACCCACTGGCCCGGATGGGCGCCACCGGACACCGATCCGGCGGAGCATCCGCTGGCGACGATCTGCGCCTGGGTGGCCGAGGATTTCTGCCTCCTCCGCCCCGGGCCCGAGGGGCCGGTTCTGATCGCTGCCATCCTCTGCTTTCCCAGCCGTTGGCGGCTTGCGGAGAAGATCGGCCGCCCGCTGCTGGCGATCCATAAGCCGGTGCCGACCTATGCCGAGACGCTCGGCCGGCCGGTGGATCGCTTCATGGGCGCGATCAAGCCCGGCCGGCTCGCGGTGCGCTACAACTGGTCGGTCCATGAAGACCCGACCCTGTTCCAGCCGACCGGCCACGGACGCGGCGAGTTCGACCCCGGCATCACACCCGAGAATGCCGGTGAGGCGCTGTGGCTGCGGGTGGAGCGGCAGACCTTCCGCCTGCTGCCGGAGAGCGGCGTGGTGGTCTTCGGTATCCGCACGCATGTGACGCCGCTGGCCGAGGTTGTCGCCGTGCCGGGCGAGGCTGGCAGGCTGGCCGCCGCCGTGCGCGGCGTCCCGGTAGAGATGGAACGCTACAAAAGCCTCATGCCCTTCCGGGCGGCTCTGCTAGGCTATCTCGATCGCAAAACGACGGGGAAGGCCGATGCGCGAGGTGACGGTTGCGGCGACGCAGATGAGTGCATCCTGGGAACTTCCGGCCAATCTTGACCGGGCGGAGCGGCTGGTGCGGGAGGCGCATGGGCGCGGCGCCCGCCTGATCGTGCTGAGCCAGTTGTTCGCGGCCCCCTACTTCTGCCAGGACCAGCTGGTGTCCTTCTTCGATCTGGCCGCGCCTTTTCAGAACCACCCGCTGCTCTCCCGGTTCGCCGATCTGGCGCGCGAACTCGGCGTGGTGTTGCCGGTCAGCTTCTTCGAGCGGTCGGGACCTGCCTTTTACAGCAGCGTCGTGGTCATCGACGCCGACGGCGCCATGCTCGGCACTTACCGGAAAAGCCACATCCCGGACGAGCCCGGCTTTTCCGAGAAGTTCTACTTCTCGCCGGGCGATAGCGGATTCCGCGCCTGGGACACGGCGGTGGGACGCATCGGCGTCGGCATCGGCTGGGACCAGTGGTTCCCGGAGACGGCGCGCATCATGGCGTTGAAAGGCGCGGAGATCCTGCTCTATCCGTCGACCATCGGCTGCGCGCCGGACGAAGCGGCTGCGGACCAGATCGCTCATTGGCGGCGCGTGATGCAGGGTCATGCGGCGGCCAATATCATGCCGGTCATCGCCGCCAACCGCATCGGCGTGGAAGAGGGCCGCCAGGGCACCTCCAAGAGCTTCTGGGGCAGTTCCTTCATCACCGGCCCGACCGGGGAAATTCTGGCCGAGGCCGACCTCGTAACCGAGGCGGTCCTCACCGCAACTTTCGATCTGGATGCAATTGCCCGGCTGCGCGCTGGCTGGGGCCTGTTCCGGGACAGGCGGCCCGACCTCTACCGCAGCCTGCTGACGCTCGACGGACGAGAGTAAGCCTCCCACCTTGCCGGTCGAGGGCCGGCCCCCACGTTCCGGGTGCGGTTCAGGAGACACCGATGGCGACTGTCGATGTTAAAGCCTCTCGGGAGGCGGCCGGACTTCCCGTCGGGTATGACGGGCTGGCGATGTCGCTGCACTGGATCACGGCGCTGCTGGTGGTCACGCTGTTTGCCTTGGCCGAGACCTGGGGCTTCCTGCCGCGCGGCACGCCGCTGCGCCACGGCATGCAGTCGATCCATATTTCGCTCGGGCTGATGCTCGCCGCCGTATTTCTGGTGCGGCTGGTCTGGCGCAACACGGGCGCCCGCCGGGTGGCGCCCGTAGTCGGCGGTTTGCAGCATGTCGCAGCGCTGGCCGTGCATTACGGCCTCTATGGCTTGCTCGCGGTCCAGATCGTGCTCGGCTTCCTGTTCCGCTGGGCCGAGGGACCAATCGGGTTCTTCGGGCTTTTCGGCATCCCGTCCCCGCTCGTCATCGGCAAGACCGCCCATCACGAAATCGCCTACCTGCACGACAAGGTCGCCTGGATCATAATAATACTGGCGGGTGGACATGCGGCGATCGCTCTGGCGCATCGCTACATCCTGCACGATCACGTGCTGCAACGCATGCTGCCCCGGTGGTCGGCGCGGTAGACAGCGACGATGTCCCGGGAGAAGGTGCGGCCACCAGCACCGAGGGACGCACCATGATTCATATCGTCGCAGTTCTCACCGCCAAGATGGGCCACCGCGCCGCCTTGCTCGCGGCCTTCAAGTCGATCGTGCCCGCCGTCCACAGGGAGCCCGGCTGCATCGAGTATCAGGCGGTGATCGACCTCGATCACTCCCCGGCCAAATTCGGCGCCGACGCCGTGGTCGTGATCGAGAAATGGCAGGATCAGGCGGCGCTCGACGCCCATAACGAGGGCGCCGCGCTCAACGAGTTCCGTGAGAAGGTCACGCACATCATGGCCCAGGCGGACGTCTACCTATTGCAGGACGCCTGACCTTTCACCACGCCCGGTGGTTCAGCCTTGGATGTCGACCCAGGCGTGCGCGTCGGCCGAATGCAGGATCGCATCGGCCACCAGTTCGTTGAGGTAGCCGTCGCGGAAGTTCGGGGATGGCTGCCGCCCCTCCGCGATCGCCTTCATGAACAGATGGCACTCGATGATCTTGGTCTCGCCGTAGCCGATGCCGAGTGCCGGGATCGGCCATAGGCCCTCACCATGCGGATGCGCCGGCCCCGTATAGATCGTACGGAACCCGCGGAGATCGGCCGGGTCCTCGGCGAACATCACCTGCAGCTCGTCTCGCCGCTCGTAGTTGAAGACGATCGAACCCGTGCTGCCGTGGATCTCGAAGGTCAGGTAGTTGTTGCGGCCATAGGCGTTGCGCGTCGCCTCCAGTGAACCGACGGCTCCATCCTCGAAGCGGAGGAGCGTGATCACCTCGTCGTCGACATCGACGGGCGCGGTCGGAACTCCCGAGAGCCTTGTTGCGGCGCCCAGCTTGTCGGTAGCGCTGTTCTGCATCGGGCGTTCGGTGATGTAGGTGCGCGTGACGGCGTTGACGGCAGCGATCTCGCCCACGAGGTAGCGGGCCATGTCGATGACGTGCGTTGCGATGTCGCCGACCGCGCCGGAGCCCGCGATCTTCTTCTGGAACCGCCAGGACAGCGGGCCTGCAGGATCGGCGGACCAATCCTGCAGGTAGGTGCCACGGAAGTTGAGGACGGTGCCGATACGTCCGTCCTCGATGATCTTTCGCGCGAGCGCCACCGCGGGAGTATGGCGATAGTTGAAGGCGACCATGTGGATGACGCCGGCGGCTTCCACTGCATCCAGCATAGTCTTCGCCTCGGTCGCCGTCCGCGCCAGTGGCTTCTCGCAGATGATATGCTTCCCGGCCTGCGCGGCGGCGATGGCGATCTCCGCGTGGCTGTTGTTGGGTGTCACGATATCGACGATGTGGATCTCGGGGTCGTCGATGACGCGACGCCAGTCGGAAACGCCCTTGGCGAAACCGAGCCGGTTGGCGGCGTCCGTCGCCAGCTCATCGCTGACATCGGCGATCGTGTGCCGCACGGGAATGGCGGGCGCTGGCCAGAAGAACATCGGCATCGCGGCATAGGCCAGGGCATGGGCTTTCCCCATGAAGCCGCCGCCAATCATGCCGACATTGAGACGCTGCATGAGCGTGATCCTCTTCAGGAGACTTTGGAATGTTGCTGGAGCCAGGCGCGGCTGGCGCGGGCGCCGTCCAGCGGATCGGGCCAGAAGTCCAGCTCGACCGCAATCCAGCCGTCGAACCCGCGCGCATCCAGAACCTCGAGCGTCGGCCGTAGATCGAGATCGCCGCGATCGATCGGGGTGAACGCGAAGGGGTCGCGCTGCCAGCCCTTCAGATGCACGTAGGTGACGCGGTCGTAGTGCTCCTCGATCAGCGCCGCCGGGTCGCCGCCAGCGGCCGCCAGATGCGCCGTGTCGGGGCAGAAGCCGATTCGCGTATGGGCGAACACGTGGCGTATCTCGTCCGGCGTTTCGGCCATCGTCGTGAGATGCGGATGGTAATGCGCGGAGAGACCATGTTTTGCGGCGACATCCGCCACCCGGTCGAGCGCCGCGCCAAGCCGCTCGTAGTCGCCGTCCCGCACGCCGCCGGCGCGTTTCGCACCGCCGCCGACGACGAGATGCACCGCGCCCGCTTCGGCCGCCAAAGCAGCCGCCTTTTCGATCCGCCAGAACTCGTCGTCCAGAATGTCGGGATAGATGAAGTTGCCGCCGCTATAGACGGAGAGCAGGGACAGACCATGATCGGACAACAGGCGGCGGAATTGGCCGATGTCGCCGGCGTGCTCCAGCAGATTGCCGTCGAACACCTCGACCGCCTGATATCCGGCGGCGGCGATGTCGGCGAAGGCGCGACGCATGTCGCCGAAGGTCACGTAGAACAGGTCCTTGACCGAGGTGACACCGACCGGATGTCCGCCCAGCGGTCCCCAGCAGTTTGCGTGATAGGCGAGTTTCTCGCTCATTGCGGCCATTGATTTCCCCCAAGTCCCTTTATCGTCGGTTGACCGACACCGCGAAGATGATGATGGCGCCCTTGATGATCTCCTGCACGCTCGTCGAGAACCCCATCACCAGAAGCCCGAACCCGATGATGCCGATGAAGATGGCGCCGATCACCGACCCGATGATGGTGCCGTAGCCGCCGAACAGGCTGGTGCCCCCGATGATGACCGCTGCGATGACATCGAGCTCCAGGCCCGAACCAAGGCTCGGATTGCCGGCGGTGCTGCGGGCGGCGAGCATCATGCCGGCGAGCGCCGCCGTGGTGCCGCTCAGGACGAAGGCCCAGACTTTCGTCCTGTTCACGTTGATGCCGGAGAAGTTCGCAGCCAGCGCATTGCCGCCGACGGCCAGCACACGGCGCCCGAAGAGCGAGACATGCAGGAGGTAAAAGCCGGACAGCACAACCAGCAGCGTCCACCAGACGGGCGAGGCAACCGTCAGGAAACTACCGTTCCACAACGCGTTGTTGATGCCGTCGCTCACGATCGGCACGGGCATCGTGTTGGTGACGGTGAGGGCCGCGCCCGAGAAGACGCTGAGCATGCCGAGGGTCACCAGGAACGACGGTATCCGCAGGCGCGTCACCAGCAATCCGTTGATGGCGCCGATCGCGGCGCCCATGGCGAGCGTCAGCAGGGCGCTCGGCCATGCCGGCACGCCCGCATCAAGGAGCAGCGCCAGGATCATGCCCGAAAAGCTGGCGACCGACCCGACCGAAAGATCGATCTCGGCCGAGATGATGACAAAGGTCATACCGATCGCGATGACGGAGACGATGGCGGTGATGCGCAGAATGGCGCTGACAGTCGCCATGGTTGCGAAGTTCGGCGCGAAGATCGCAAAGAAGATCGTGACCCCGAGGAAGATGACGTAGGTAATGTAGTCGCGCAGCAGCCCGAGTAGCTTTGAGCCTTGGCTAGTCATGCAATCACCGGATTCTTTGAGGCTGTGAGTTCTTCTTGGAGCAGCGCCCGTAATCCGGCTTCGTCCAGACCCGGCTCCACTTCGCGCGTGATACGCCCGTCGATCATCAGCAGGATACGGTCGGCGGTCGTCGCCAGTTCCTCGAGTTCGGAAGAGATCAACAACACGCCGACGCCCCCCGCCGCGGTTCGCCGCATGAGCGCGCGCATCTCGGCCTTGGCGTTGACATCGACGCCCGAGGTCGGCTCGTCGAGGACGAGTACCCTCGGCGCGGTGGCGAGCCACTTTGCGAAGACAACTTTTTGCTGGTTGCCGCCGCTCAACTCGGACGCCGCCTGGCGCGGTCCACGCGCGTTGATGGCGAGAGCGCTGCGGAAGCGGGTGAACAGACCGTCGGCCTTGGTGCGGGAGTAGGCGGGCCAGTTGCCGCCCACGCGCAGCCGCTTGAGGTTGGGCAGCGAGATGTTCGCGGCCAGACCCTGGTCCAGCACCAGACCTTCGCGCCGCCGATCCTCCGGCACCAGAGCCAGGCCCGCCTGCACGGCATGCGCGGGATTGCCGGGCGGCACGATGCGGCCCTCGACCCTGACCTCGCCGACACGGTCCGGGATGAGGCCCACCAGCGCCTTCGCAAGCGTCGAGCGGCCGCTGCCGACGAGGCCCGCGATCCCCACCACCTCTCCGGCAGCCACCGTGAAGTTCAGGTCCCGCAGTTTCCGCCCGGTGTTCAGGCCGCGTACCTCGAGCGCCGCGGTGCCGGCTTTCGCGGCAGTAGCGCCCCGTGCTTCGGCGATCGCGGTGCTGCGCGACATCAGGGCCGAGATGTGGGACACCGATGTTTCCGCAGGGCGCATCGGCCCGATCAGCCGGCCATCCTTGATGAGGCTGATCCGGTCGCTGATGGAGAAGATCTCGGCCATCCGGTGGCTGATATAGATGATGCCGATCCCACGCGATTTGAGTTCGGTGATGATCCGCACCAGCACGACCTCTTCGCTGACGGTGAGAGAGGATGTCGGCTCATCCATGATGAGGACACGTGCCCCGCGCGCGACCGCCTTCAGAATCTCCACCATCTGCCGTTGCGCGAAGGGCAGACGCCCGACTTCCGCATCCAGGTCGAGCGGGAAGCCATAGAGCGCGATCAGCTTCGCGGCCTCGCGGCGCATCGCTCGCCGGCGAACGCTCCAGCCGAACCCCTTCGGCTCGCGCCCGAGGAAGATGTTGTCGGCGACGGTGCCGTTGGGCACCAGGCTGAGCTCCTGGAAGATCATCGCGATCCCCCGGCTCAGGTGCTCTCCAACCGATCCCCCGGCGATCGACTGACCATCGAGCGCGATTGTGCCGGCATCCTGGCGATGGACGCCCATGAGTATTTTCATGAGCGTCGACTTTCCGGCTCCGTTCTCGCCGAGGAGCGCGTGCACCTCGCCGGCGTCCAGCGAGAAATCCACTTCGGACAGAACGCGGTTCTGCCCGAAGCTTTTGCTGATGCCGCGCATCTCGATCAGTGGCACGCCGTGCTCCCGGGGATGATGAGGCTACGACCGCCCGTCAGAAGCACTTTCCCGCGCAGGCGGCGATCACGTTGTGCGGCGGCGGTTCATGCGTGACAATCTGCAGTGCACTCAGCAGGTCCAGCTTCTTCACGCGGAGCGTCGGCACTTCGATGTAGGGAGGCACCTTCTCGCCCAGCAACGCCATCGCGGCGGACTTCGCTTCGGCCACGCCCTGGTCGAAGGGACGTTGCGCCCCCACTGCCAGGAACTGGCCGCGCGCCACGAACAAGGCGCTGTCCGGCGCGAGGTCGTTGGTCGTGATGGTGACATGGCGGCCAAGTGTTTCCGCCGCGGCCACGACCTGCTCGGCAGGCGTGTCCCAGGCCACGAAGAAGCCCTTGAGCTTGGGATGTGCCGTCATCATGGCGGTTGCGACGCTGTAGGCAGCCTCCGGGCTTGCGAATGTGCCGACACCGTCGACCTTGATGCCGGGATATTCGGCGAAGGCCTTCAAGGCACCCACCTTCCGCACGTACACCGAGTAGTAGTAGTCGTAGACGAGGGTGATGACGCCGACTTCACCTTTCCCGCCCATGGAGTCAGCGAGCTGCTTCGCCGCAAAATAGGCGTTCTTCTCGTTGTCCGAGGCAGTCACCGAAACGTAGTCCTTGCCGGGCGCCATGCCGACGGGGACGTTGTCCATGAACACGAGCTTGATGCCGGCCGCCGCCGCCTTCTCATAAGCCGCGGCTTCGCTCTTCGGATCGATCGGGATCGAGAAGATCACGCTCGGCTTGCGCGCGACCATTTCCTCGAGGTCGCCGATCTGCGTTCCCGGCTGGAACTTCGCATCCGTGACCGCAACGACCTTGATGCCGAATCCGGCAAGAGTTTGCTTGATGCCTTGGACCTGCAGCAACGGCCAGCCTGCGGCCATCGTATGCATGACGATGCCGGCGGTGAAATTGCCGGCCTTGAGCTTGGCGATCTGATCGGGCGTGAACTGCAACACGTCCGGAGACGAGGCCGGTGCGCCCTTTGGAAAGCCAGGCACGACCTGGCCCGTCGGCGTCAGAGGCAACGGCGCCAGGAGCGCTTTCGCGTCAGGCGGGATGTTGTTGGGCCAGGAATAGCTCTGGGCCAGGGCCGGCACACTCATCAGCGCCAGCATTGCCGCAGCCGATGCGAGTTTCTTGTACAGTCTCATGACGTCATCCCCCTCTGATTTTCCTGTTGTTGTCAGTTCCGGCAGGCGCGCGCAAGTGGGCTATCCCGTGCTCGAGATATTGTCGAAGCCGCTGTTGAGAATTAAATCGCCGAACGGCCAGGACACGCGCGTTTTTTAGTCGATCGGCTGGAGGCCATACTTGCAGCGGCGCCGGCACGGGATACGCCACGTCCATGTCGAACATCTTAGCAATGTGCAGCCACAGAGGCTCCCAGCGGAAATAGTTGATCGGCAACATTCGATACGCCGCCCCCAACCTGCTCAACGATAAGCTGTTGAGCGTCCCGTAGTTCTTTAATCGTAATGAAGTCCTGCGTCAGCAGGATTGTCCTGTAGCCCAACTTCTTGCCCTCTACCGAAGCGGCCGCCGGCTCCGTCTGCCACGCCGACTGGTGCTCATCACCATCCTCCATCGTCGCCTTTTATTTTGAGTGTCACTTCAGGCTCGTTCATCCGGCCGACGGACGTCTGTCGCGTGCGAACGCGCGAAGACACGGCAGCGCAACATCTCACTCAGATCGAACATTCTGGACGGGTGGCGCCGCGACGATACCAACCATCCGACAGTCTGCTTTCCTCCGTTCTGGTCTAGGCCAGATGCAAGTTGTATGACACGTTAGCGGCTCCGGCTGAGGGCGCAAGAGCAATTTGAATGACGGACAGTGATTGACGCAAATGTTCCCGCCGTCATCCGTCCGGTCTTGTAATCGACGCCTCTGGCGCGCCGGCACCGAACAGACTTGCCGTTCAGACGCGAAAAGGAGCTAAGCTCGCGGGCGACTTGAAGTAACAACCGTCCGGCGCCAATGGGGAGGAAGGACGACACCATGCGATCGCGCAGCCGCACGGAACAACTGGCCGAAGCGTTGCGCGCACGTATCGGGCGCGGCCATTTCCCGGTCGGGTCCAAGCTGCCGTCAGAGCAAGCTCTCGCCGCCAACTTCCAGGTCAGCCGCACCGTTGTCCGCGAGGCGGTCACACGGTTGAAGGCGGACGGCCTGATCGAGACGCGGAAGGGCGCCGCCGCGCGGGTGCGCGCGGTCAAGGTGTTGCAGGATGGCGCGCTTTCCATCCCGCGCTCCATCGACGGGCTGCTTGGCTTTCTTGAGGTGAGGCGCGCGATCGAGGCCGAGATGGCTGCCCTGGCCGCCGAACGGCGCACGGAACAGCAATGCCAAGAGATTCACGAGGCGATGCTGGCGATCAGCCGGTCGACTGACGAGCCTAATCCGGGCGTCGAGGAAGATCTCAGCTTCCACCTCTCGATTGGCCGTGCCACCTCGAATGCCTACTGGAACCAGTTCGTGCGGCTGTTCACGGAGCCGATGCGCGCAGCGATCCGCCTGACGCGCGCCAACGAAGCGCGGAGCCGCAACTTCGCGTCCGATGTGGCGGAGGAGCACCGGCTCATCTTCGACGCCATCCGGCGCCAGAACCCAGAGGAGGCTCGCGCTGCGGCCCATGCCCACCTTGAAAACGCCGCGACCCGCGTGCTGCTCGCGGATCGGGAATTCTGGCAGCAGGAGGGGCGCCTGCTTGCCGAGGATTGGGCAGCCCAGGATGGCCTCGGCCGAGGATCTGCCGGTTAGCCGGGACGGCGGGAGCACACGCAACTGTTGACTGCGGACAGGGACCCGCAGGTTGCGAATGTTCGACCAAAGTGGAACAACGGTCCTCACACGGCAGACGCCGGGCGTCTGCCCCTTTGGATGGATTGGCTTCATGGCATCGCTTTTCGACCCCTTCACGCTCAAGTCGGTCACCCTCAAGAACCGCATCGCGGTGTCCCCGATGTGCCAGTATTCCGCCGATGACGGCATCATCAACGACTGGCACCATGTGCATCTGAACAGTCTTGCTCGCGGCGGATCGGGTCTGGTGATCGTCGAGGCCACTGCGGTTTCGCCCGAAGGGCGCATCACGCCCGGTTGCACGGGCATCTGGAGCGACGCCCACGCCGCGGCCTTCGCGCCGATTGTTGCAGCCATGAAGGCGACCGGGGCCGTTCCTGGCATCCAGATTGCCCATGCGGGACGCAAGGCGAGCGCAAACCGTCCTTGG
Source organism: Acidisoma sp. (assembly GCF_965199065.1). NCBI lineage: Bacteria > Pseudomonadati > Pseudomonadota > Alphaproteobacteria > Acetobacterales > Acidocellaceae > Acidisoma > Acidisoma sp. Next base: position 2,044,781 of record NZ_CBDAQN010000003.1, read on the forward strand.
GAAGGCGACGATCATATTCTCGCCGGTCAACCTGGCGCGTGGGAGACGATCGCGCCTTCGGCCATTCCGTTCGGCGCCAATCTTCCCAAGGTTCCACACGCGATGACAAAAGACGACATCGCGCGCGTCCAGCGGGATTTCGTGGCGGCGGCGGAGCGCGCCCGGGATGTGGGGTTCCAGTGGCTCGAGCTGCATATGGCGCACGGCTACCTCGGCCAAAGCTTCTGGTCCGCCTACTCGAACCAGCGCGACGACGACTACGGCGGCAGCGTCGAGAACCGCGGCCGCTTTATCCTTGAGACTGTAGACGCGGTTCGCCGCGTCTGGCCGCAGAACCTGCCGTTGACCGCGCGCTTCGGCGTGACCGAGTTCGACGGCAACGATCAGACGCTCGAGGACAGCATCGGTCTGATCCGGGAGATGAAGCAGCGCGGGCTGGACCTTATCGATGTGAGCATCGGATTTTCGACGCCGGAAGCGAAGATCCCCTGGGGGCCGGCGTTCATGGCGCCAATCGCGTCGCGCATAAAGCATGAGGTCGGCATCGCTGCTTCCACAAGCTGGTACGTGTCTCAACCCGAGCAAGCCGATGGGCTGGTACGGGATGACAAGGTGGATATCGTGATGCTCGGGCGGCCGTTGCTGGAAGATCCGCACTGGCCTTACCTGGCCGCGCGGGCGCTTGGCGTGGAGAAGGCGGCCTGGACGTTGCCCGCTCCCTATGCCCATTGGCTCGAGCGCTACCGCGCCGCCTGAGGCTGGGCTCCCGAACAATGACCTAGCCGGGACGGCGGAGGATGCATGCTCTTCACGCCTGTCCGCCTCTTCGGACTTGCGCTTCTGGTGGTCTTGCTTGGCGCGGGCGGCTTTTTCGCCTGGGCCAGTCAGCCGGCGATCGACGCGGCGCCGCCGCCGCCGCCGTCCGCCTTCAGCAAGGCGACTGTGGCGAAGGGCGCGCTGATTGCGTCCACCGGCTACTGCGCGGAGTGCCATACCGCGCCGGGTGGAGCTCCGTTCGCGGGCGGCTATCCGGTGGCGACCCCGTTCGGGACCATTTACGGCAGCAACATAACGCCCGATATGCAGACGGGCATCGGCAGTTGGTCGGAAGCGGCGTTCCGCAGAGCCATGCACAGGGGCATCGCCCGGAACGGCGAGCACCTCTATCCCGCTTTCCCCTACAACCACTTCACCCTGGTCAGCGACGACGATGTCGCTGCGCTCTATGCGTATCTGATGACGCGTGCTCCGGCGAACCATCGGGTGCCGGCTCCGCAGCTTCCGTTCCCGCTCAACATCCGCCTGGTTCTCGCAGGCTGGAACCTGTTGTTTCTGCATGAGGGTCGTTTTCAACCGGAGCCGAAACAGAGCGCCGCGTGGAACCGTGGCGCCTACATTGCCGAGGGTCTCGGCCACTGCGCCGCCTGCCACACGCCGCACAATGCCTTCGGGGCAGAAATCGCCTCGGCGCAATATGCCGGCGGTCATAGCGATGGCTGGCTCGCACCGGCCCTGAACCACGGCTCCCCGGCACCCGCTCCCTGGACCGAGGATGAGCTGGCAACCTACTTCGGCAACGGCTTTGTACAGAACCACGGCCTTGCGGCGGGTCCAATGCAGAACGTCACCGAAAATCTGCAACGCCTGCCGAGATCCGATCTCGATGCGTTGGCGACCTACATCGGTTCCTTCGAGCCGCCACCTTCGCCTGGCAAAACGGCTGAGGCCGTCGCCGCAGCCGACAGGGTTGCCTACCGCCCTGCAACCGCTCAGCAGATGAGCCTGCAAGGTCCGGCAACCAGCGGCGAGGCGATCTACGCGGGCGCCTGCGCTTCCTGCCATTTCCTCGGTGGCAACCAGCCGTTCTACCGGCCTGTCACGTCGGGGCTCAGCAGCGTCACGCATGCCCCCGACCCGGATAACTTCATCCAGATCGTGCTGCACGGCGTGCAGCCGCCGCCGGGCGCGGAAGAGCGATGGATGCCGCCCTTCGCAGGGGTGCTGACCCCATCGCAGATCGTGCTGCTCGCGCAGTATGTGCGTCATCATTTCACCGATGAGCCGGCCTGGACCAAGGTCGGCGATGCTGTCGCGCGCATCGAGAAGGAGGCACAGCGGTGATCACGCTCACTGTCAACGGTGTGACGCACCGGATCGGCACCGATCCGACAACTCCTTTGCTCTACGTGTTGCGCAACGAACTCAGGCTCAACGGCGCCAAGTTCGGGTGCGGGCTCGGCCAGTGCGGCGCGTGCACCGTCATCGTCGACGACGACCCGGTGTTCTCCTGCGTCGTGCCGATCTCCGTGCTCGAAGGCCGGTCGATCACAACGCTCGAGGGCCTGGGCACCGCGGACCAGCCGGGCATCGTGCAGAAGGCCTTCATCGAGGAGCAGGCGGCGCAATGCGGCTACTGCATTCCGGGCATGATCATGCGCAGCGAGGCTCTGCTCCGGCGGAACCGGTCGCCGACCGACCAGGAAATCAGGGACTGGATGCAGCCGAACCTCTGCCGGTGCGGCACTCACATGCGCATCATAAAAGCGATCCGGCGAGCAGCCGGAGAGGTTGCCGCGTGAGAACCCCCGCGGCGAACCCCAACGGCCCGACGGCGGCGCTGTCACGGCGCGGCTTCCTGGCCGGCAGCGGCCTTCTCGTGAGCTTCTCGCTGCTCGGCGGCCATGCTCATGCGCAAGCGGCGCCGCCCAAAGGCCCACCGTTCGGGGACCTGAAGCTGTACCCGTATCTCGACTCCTGGATCGGCATCGACGAGCACGGCGCGGTGACGGTCTATTCCGGCAAGGCGGAGCTGGGCCAAGGCGTGGAGACCGCGCTCATGCAATGCGCCGCCGAACAGCTTGCGGTTGAGCGATCATCGATCACGATGCTGATGGCGTCGACCACACGGATGCTGAACGAGGGCTACACCGCAGGCAGCGACTCGATGATGGCGAGCGGCACCGCGATTTTCCACGCTGCCGCTCAGGTGCGCGAGATCCTGTTGGGATGGGCGTCGACCGACCTCGGCGTGGCCGTATCCCAGCTGAGGGCGGAGAACGGCATCGTCACCGCCCCCCAAGGCCAGCGCCGCGCCTACGGCGATCTTGTGAAGGGCCGCTCGCTGCATGTGCAGGCGAGCAATCAGCCAAGCCTCATCCCGCCCGAACGATACCGGATCGTCGGCAAGAACGTGCCGAGGCTCGATATCCCGCGCAAGCTCACCGGCGAGCCCATCTACGTCCAGGACATGCGCCTGGACAACATGGTTCACGCGCGGATCGTGCGCCCGCCCAATTACGGCTCGACTCTGGTTAGCGTCGACACCTCCACCATCGAGAGAATGCCGGGCGTCATCAAGGTGGTGCGCCAGAACAACTATCTCGCCGTCATCGCCGAGGGGGAATATCAGGCGGTCGTGGCGATGCGCGCGTTGCAGCAGGCGGCGCAATGGCGAGTGCCGGACATCCTGCCCGACATGAACACGATCGTTCCGCGCCTCCAAACCATGAAGGCGGATACGAAGGTGCTCGATCACCGCGGCGGCGGCGCGATCACCGGTGGCGATGTCATCCAGGCGCGCTACACGCGGCCCTACATGATGCACGCCTCCATCGGGCCGTCCTGCGCGGTTGGCCGATACGACGGCCAGCGCCTCACTGTCTGGACCCACACTCAGGGCGTTTACCCGCTTCGGAACACGATCGCCGACATGCTTGGGATGCCGCAGGACCAGGTGGATTGCGTCTTCGTCGAGGGCTCCGGCTGCTACGGCCACAATGGGGCAGACGACGTGGGCGCCGATGCCGCCATCGTCGCGATGGCGCTCCCCCGCCGCCCGGTGCGGGTGCAGTGGATGCGCGAGGACGAGCATGGCTGGGAGCCCTACGGCTCGCCGATGATCGCCGAGGTGCGTGGCACGCTCGACGCCAGCGGCATGATCGCCGGCTGGGACTACGAGCTGTGGAGCATGACCTTCATGACCCGCCCCTCGGGGAAGGCCGCCAACCTGATGCCGGCCTGGTATCTCCCGGCGCCGGCGGGGCCTTCGCAGGGCGCGCAGATCCCGCTGCCGAGCGGCGGCGGCGATCGCAACGCCGTCCCTACCTACGCGCTGCCGAACACGAACATCATCTACCACTACATCCCGGAGATGCCGCTCCGGGTGTCGGCGCTGCGCTCCCTCGGCGGCTACATGAACGTTTTTGCAGTCGAAAGCTTCATGGATGAGCTGGCGCTCGCGGCCAAAACAGACCCGGTGGCGTTCAGGCTCAGGCATCTGCCGGCCCAGCGGTCCCGCGACGTGGTGGAGATGGCAGCCGAGAAGTTCGGCTGGTCCGACACGCAGACGCTGCCACCCGGCCACGGCAAGGGGTTCGGGTTTGTGGTCTACGAGACGATCAAGGCCCTCTGCGCCGTCGCCGTGGAGGTCGCGGTGAACTCCGACACGGGACAGATCCGCATCGTCCGGGCCGTCGCCGCCGTCGACGCGGGCAATGCCGTCAACCCAGACGGCATCCAGAACCAGATCCAGGGCTGCATCATGCAGGCCTCGAGCTGGACTCTCTACGAATCCGTCACCTGGAGCGAGACCGAGATCACCAGCCGGGACTGGAGCAGCTATCCCATCATGCGGTTCGACAACGTGCCGGACAGCGTCGAGGTGCATGTCATCAACCGGCCTGGGCAGCCGTTTCTCGGCACCGGCGAGGCCGGCATGGGCCCGACCCCCGCCGCGATCGCCAACGCCCTCGCGGATGCGACGGGCCTTCGTATGCGCGATCTACCGTTGACGGCGGAGAAGGTCAGGCAGGCGATGCTGGGGTAGGACGCGCTTCCGGCTTCAGGCGTAACGGGTCTTTTCGGCAAGCTCGGCGCGCAGCAGCGCCATGGCGTGGCGCACCGTCGCCATGCGGATGGACGTGCGGCCGCCGGGGAAGTTCCGCGACTTCGCAATGGTCTGGGTAGGTGACGCGACGCCGAACCAGATCAGCCCCACAGGCTTCGTCGCCGTTCCGCCGCCGGGCCCCGCCACGCCGGTCACGGAGATGGCGAGGTCCACCTCGGCCGAGCGGCGTGCGCCTTCCGCCATGGCCCGCGCGACAGCCTCGCTGACCGCGCCCTCGCTCGCGATCAGCTCGGGCGGCACGCCGAGCATTCGTGTCTTGGCGGCATTGGAATAGGTCACCGCTCCGCCGTCGACGACATCGGAGGAGCCGCCGATCGCCGTCAGCAGCCCGGCGATGAGGCCGCCGGTACAACTCTCGGCGGTCGTGATGCGCCAGCCTCGCGCGCGGGCGCCAGCGAGCACCGCTTCGGCTTCCGCCAGCATCTCCTGTGGGAACAAAACCGCCTCCTCATCCAAAGAGCATGGGTTTCCAGAGCAGCAGCGCCCAGAGGATCACGGCCCCGGCTGCGCCCGCAATGACGTCATCGCCCATGATGCCGAAGGCGGAGTTAACGCGGTCCGCCCAGCCGATCGGCCCCGGCTTGGTGATGTCGAGCAGCCGGAACAGGGCGAAGGCGGCGGCCACTCCGATCAAGCTAAGATGGGCGAGCCCGAGCAGGGTGATCCATTGCCCGGCGACCTCGTCGATCACGACCCAACCTGGGTCGTCGTTCGCCCGGGCGGCGCGGATGGCCAACACGCCGCCTACCGCCGCGATGACCGCCGCCAGTGCCAAAACCCCGTGGCCGCCGTACCGAAGGAGGGCCGCGCCGACGAGAAGCGCCACCGCCGAGGCCGCCGTGCCGGGCGCCCACGGAAAGAAACCGATGCCGCAGGCGCTCGCGATCGTCCGGCCGGCGGCGACACCCTGCGGGCGGCCAGTGGTCAGTGCAGCCACGGCTGCAGCGGATATGTCACGGCCTGCCCTTCCTTGGCGCGGTAGATGCCAATGCCCTCGATGACGCGCTCCACATAGTTGCGCGTCTCGTCGAAAGGAATGAGCTCGATCCAGTCGAGCACGTCGGGGCCGCCGGGCGCGCGGAAGTCCCCGTTCTGCGCGAGCCATTGTTCGACCCGGTTCGGCCCGGCGTTGTAACTCGCGATGGCCAGCGGCAGGCAGTTGTCGAACTGCGCCAGAAGCCCCGAGAAATAGACGCTCCCCAGCGTCATGTTCAAATCCGGGTCCTGCGTGAGCTGTCCTTCCGAGAGGGCGACGCCCTGCTGCTGCGCCACGAGCCGCGCCGTGGCGGGCATCAGCTGCATGAGGCCGAGCGCGCCCGACGGACTTTCGGCCGCGACATCGAAGCTGCTCTCCTGCCGGATGAGGCCGAGCGCGACCGCGGGTTCGACGCCGGCGCTGGCCGGCGGCTGGAATGGCGTCGGCCATCCGTCGGCCACCAGCATCGTGCCGTGCAGTCCGGCGAAGCGGGCGATGCCGACGGCGGCGGCCGGCGTTTGCAGCCCGAGCGCGAGATCGGCCGTCATCGCCAGATCGGCGGGGTCGGGCGCGATGGTCCCGATGTCGAGCAGGAAGGTGCCGGCGCGGCGGGGCTCGTTCCACGCCACGAGGTAGGCGGCGGCGCGCGCCACTTCGCGGCCTGCGAAGTCCAGCGCGTCGGTGGTGCTCCAGCCCGGTGCGGGCGCCGCCAGGATGCGGGCGTTCAGCGCGGCGGGAGTGTCGCCGAGGGCCAATGCCGCCAGCTGCCCATAGAAGGTGGTCGGCCAACCGGCGGCAATCCGGTATTCGGCTGCCGCCTGCATGGTGCGGCCCTCGGCTGCCAGCGTGTGGGCGAGCCAGTAGTGGGCGCGCGCCTGGGTAATGACGGCGGAGGACAGGCTGGCGAGCGTGCGGAAATGCGGCTCGGCCTTTCCCGTGTCATGCAGCATGCGCAGCGCGATGAAGCCGGCGAGGAACTCCTCGTCGCCCCGATCGGCGGGGGCGGGCGGTTTGATGAGGTCGGCGAGGGTGTAGGCCTGGGCGAGGTCGTTGTCGGTCACCAGAGCGCGGGCGAGGTGGGCCGCCTCGCTCCATAGCGCATGCTGCTGCACCGGCAGTCCGGCGGCCATGGCGGCGTTCCCGCGGCTCAGCCAGAAGGCATAGGCATCCGGGTCGCTGGCGTTGTGGCGCAGGAAGCGCACGGCCGCCAGGAACAGCCCGGGATCCTGCTGGCGCGCGGCGGGCAGGGCCGCCAACAGGGCCTCGCCGTCCGGATTATTTGCGTTGAGCGCCACCCACACCTGGGCCTCGGGCTGATCGGCGGACGAGAGGCGGGTGATCTGGGCCTCCGCCGCCGGCGACGCCTCCCGCGCGAGCGCCACGAATCGCGCCCATTCGTCCGCGGGTTGCAGCGTGCTGCCCCACTGGCCGAGGAAGACGCCGACATCCGCCTCATCGGTGATGCCCGTGCCGGTCCAGGCACGTCGCGCAGCCTCGGCGGCGTCCTTCGTGTCCTGGGCCGCGGTGAAGGCGTCGGCGCAGCGGAGCAACGCCGGCGCGCCCACCGGCAGGCGCCATTTGCACTGCGCGAGCGCCGTCGGCTGATCCGGCTCATCCGTCAGCGCCTGTTCCCAGCGGGTCTCCAGCAGGCCCTGCTGGGGCCAGTCGGGACTGTTCTGCATGAAGGCGCCTATCTCGGCGGCGCTCGCTTCGCCGCGGGTAAGCAGACGATAGTAGGTGACGAGTTTAGCCGCGACGGGATCGGCGTATTGCGCCGCCATGGCATTCGCCTGCGCCCAGTCACGGGCCGCGACCGCGTCCATCGGGGTTTCAACTGGAGCTTGAGCTTCGGCGGCGGAAGGGAGGAGGAGCGACAGGGAGACGAAGGCGAGGGCTACCAGAAGTCTCGTCACAGCCGGCCTAATCCTTTTGTGTCAGGCCATCATCGCCCAATGGAGGCGGTTCGCAAAGAGCACGATCCACCCACGCTGGGCTAATTCATGTCGTGGGCGTTCCCACTTGTTCCTCCGTTGCAGGAGGGGCGTCCGCTAGCGGCTTGCGACCCGCCGCCGCCGGTCCTACCTTCCACCGTTCAACGCGCCCGATCGCCGCACCCGCTCAGCCGAGGATACGACCATGTTCAAGGGCTCGCTTGTCGCCCTGATTACCCCGATGCGGGCCGACGGCACGGTCGATGAGCCCGCCCTGGAGCGTTTCGTCGACTGGCAGATCGCCGAGGGCACGCATGGGCTGGTTCCTGTCGGCACCACCGGCGAGTCGCCGACGCTCAGCCATGAGGAGCACCGGCGGGTGGTCGAGATCACCATCGCCGTCGCTCGTGGCCGCGTGCCGGTGATTGCGGGGGCCGGTTCCAACAGCACGGCGGAGGCGATCGATCTCGCCCGCCATGCCCGGCGGGCCGGGGCCGATGCGGCTCTCGTGGTCACGCCCTATTACAACAAGCCGACCCAGGAGGGTCTCTACCTGCATTACAAGACGATAGCGGACAGCGCCGACATTCCCATCATCGTCTACAACGTGCCGGGCCGCAGCGTGGTGGATGTCACTACCGAGACCATGGCCCGGCTGGCGAAGCACCCCAACATCGTCGGCGTGAAGGATGCGACCGCCAACCTCTCGCGCCCGCTCCATGTCCGCCGCGCCTGCGGGGAGAATTTCTGCCAGCTGTCCGGCGAGGACCACACGGCGGTGGCCCACCTCGCCTCCGGCGGCGTCGGCTGCATCAGCGTCACCGGCAATGTGGCGCCCCGCCTGCTCAGCGCGATGCATACGGCCTGGCAGCGCGACGACGTGGCCGAGGCCATCGCCATCCAGCACCGCCTGGTGCCGCTGCATGACGCGATGTTCGTCGAGACCAATCCCGGACCGGTGAAATACGCCGCCCATCTGCTGGGCTTCGGCGAGGCCGATTGCCGCCTGCCCCTGGCCCCGGTGAGCCAGGCAACCCGCACGCAGGTCCGTGCGGCGATGGTAGAGGTCGGTCTCCTCAACTGACATGGCAGAAACCAAATCCAAGTCCGGACTGATCTCGCACGGCATCGCCTCCCAGAACCGCAAGGCGCGCTTCGACTACACGATCAAGGAGACGGTCGAGGCGGGCATCGTCCTCAAGGGCGCGGAGGTGAAGTCCCTGCGGCATGGCCGCGCGACCCTCACCGAGGCATGGGCCGGCGAGCGCGACGGCGAGTTGTGGCTGTTCAACGCCTACATCCCCGAATATCAGGCGGGCGTGCTGTCGCGGTTCGAGCCGAGGGCGCCGCGCAAGCTGCTGCTCAAGCACAAGCAGATCAACCAGCTGTCGGGCCAGGTGGCGCGCAACGGCGTCACCCTCGTGCCCCTGCAGATCCACTTCAACGATCGCGGGCGCGCCAAGGTGCTGCTCGGCGTCGGCGAGGGCCGGCAGAAGGCCGACAAGCGCCACGCCGTCGCGGCGAGGGATTGGCAGCGGGACAAGGCCCGCCTGATGCGCAACAAGGGATGACCGCTGAGGTCGCACGGCTCGGCATCGCCCGGCCGTCGGGGTTGGTGATCGCCCTGCTGTCGTGCGTCGTGCTGGTCGTCGTCTCCATCGCCTTCGTCGACCGGCCGCTCGCGCTGTTCATGCACGGGCTTTTCCATCGCAGCCATTGGCTGCTGCCCCTGGCCGGCATCGGCCAAATCCCCAAGTCGCTTGCGGGGCCCGCCTTGATCGTTGCCGCTCTGGCCGGCTGGTTCGGCTGGCGGCCGGGGCGCCTGGGCTGGTCCATCGTCGCCTGTTCCGTGGCCGTCGTCATCGCGGGCTCTGCCAAGGCGGCGCTGAAATTCGCCTTCGGCCGCACCTGGCCGGAGCCCTGGCTCGGCAGCAACCCGTCGCTGGTCGGCAACGGCGCCTACGGCTTCTCGCCCTTCCACGGCGGCGAGGGCTGGGCATCCTTCCCCTCCGGCCATACCGCCGCGATCGGCGCGGTCGCCGGCGTCCTCTGGTGGCGGGCGCCGGGGCTGCGCTGGCTGTGGGCGCTGCTCGTCGTGCTCACTGCGGCGGGGCTCGTCGCAGACACCTACCATTTCCTCGGCGACGTCATCGCCGGCGGCTACCTCGGCTTCGCCTGCGGTCGCGCAACGCTGCTCATGCCCGCTTTGGCGCCGCACGCTGCCGAACCTGTCGTATGAACGAGACCACGGACCGGCTGCTGATGGCCGAGGCGCTCGCTCTGGCGCGCGCGGCTCTCGGCATCACGGCGCCCAATCCCGCCGTCGGCTGCGTGATCGCGTCGGGTGACCGCATCGTCGGGCGCGGCGCGACGCAGCCGGGCGGCCGGCCGCATGCCGAGGTCGTGGCTCTCGCCAATGCGGGCGAGGCGGCGCGCGGCGCTACCGCCTACGTCACGCTCGAACCCTGCGCGCATCACGGGCGCACGCCGCCCTGCGCCGATGCGCTGATCGCGGCAGGCGTGGTGCGGGTGGTCGTCGCCCATGCGCATGACCCCGATCCGCGCGTCCAGGGGCGCGGCATCGCCCGGCTGCGGGCTGCCGGCCTTCAGGTCGAGACCGGCCTCATGGCCGAGGAAGCCGCCGCCATCCTCGCCGGTTTTGTGAAAAGCGTGACGCAGGGGCTGCCCTGGGTGACGCTGAAGCTCGGGGTGACGCTCGACGGCTGCATCGCCACCAGAACCGGTGAGAGCCGCTGGATCACCGGCCCGGCGGCGCGCGGCGTGGTCCAGCAGATGCGCGCGGAGCATGACGCCATCCTCGTCGGCATCGGCACAGTTCTCGCCGACGATCCCGGTCTGCGTTGCGGGCTTCCCGGTCTGGGCGACCGCCCGCGCTGGCGCGTGGTGGCCGACAGCCAGCTCCGCACGCCGCTCGGCAGCCAGATCGTGCGGGCGGCGCGGACGCATGCTCTCATCCTGCTCGCAAGCCCCGATGCCCCGGCCGAGACCGCGCGCTTGCTGCGTGAGGCGGGCGTCACCATTCTTCATACCCAGACCGAGCCGTCCGGACGTATCGATCTCGTCGCAGCCCTGAAACGATTGAGCGAAATCGGGTTGACGTCCATTCTGAGCGAGGGCGGCGGTCGCATGGCGGGCGCCCTGCTGAGAGCAGGTCTCGTGGATCGGCTGGCCTGGCACCGCGCCCCGTTGCTGCTGGGCGATGGCGGGCTGCCGGCGATAGAGGGCCTTGGCGTCGAAAGGCTGGCAGACGCATTTCGACTGCGTCTTTTGTCGCGGCAGGAGTATGCAGAGGACGTGCTGGAAACGTATGAACTTTTAACGCCTCCTCCTGAGCGTGAAATAGGCGCCGAACCCGTATCCGCCGTGTCTTCTGGAACCTCTGCATGACCCATCTGCAGCCTATCCCTTCACCGACGGAGCCGATGCTGGACTGCCATCCCCGGATGCCCGTGATGATCCCGATCGGCCCTGCGGGCGTCCCTGCCGAGTTCGTCGGCTTCGACGGGCTGGATGGCCTCGAGCACGTCGCGATCCGCTTCGCCGGCCGCCACCCGGACGCGTCCCGCCCGGTTCTGGTGCGGCTGCATTCCGAATGCCTCACCGGCGACATCTTCGCCTCGGCCCGCTGCGACTGCGGCCGGCAGCTGCATGAGGCGATCGAGCTGCTCTCGGAGGAGGGCGGCATCCTGCTCTATCTGCGGCAGGAGGGCCGCGGCATCGGCCTCTACGCCAAGCTCGACGCCTACCGGCTGCAGGACAAGGGCATCGACACCTACACCGCGAACCGCTGGCTGAACCTGCCGGAGGACGCCCGGAACTACACCGTCGGCGCGCGGATGCTGCAGGCGTTGGGCGTCGAGCGCATCCGGCTCATGACGAACAACCCGGACAAGGTGGCGCAGTTGACCGCCGCGGGCATCGACGTGGCCGAGGTCCGCCGCACCGGCGTTTATGTCACGGATGCGAACCGGGCCTATCTCCAGGCGAAGTTCGAGCACCGGCACATGATCGACCCGGCCGCCATCCTGCGCGGCGCAAGCCCCGGTGACGAGCCAGCGGAGTGATCTCCGGGCGCAAATAGGCAAGCCGCGGGTCGCATCCATCCGCACAAGGCCGTCGGCCAACGCGCATCCTGCGCCGCCTGCCCGTCTACCCCGAAGAAAGTCCCCATGGCCCCGCCATCCAGCCTTCAGCCGCAATACATTTTGACGATCGCATCGCCCGACCGGCCGGGCATCGTCGCCGCGGTGACCTCGTTCCTGTTCGAGGCCGGAGGCAACATCCTCGAGGCCCAGCAGTTCGACGATCTGCAGAGCAGCCGCTTCTTCATGCGCGTGGTCTTCGTGGCCGAGGCGGCTGAGACCGCCGCCTATGCCGAGCAGTTCCGCGCCCGGTTCGCCCCCATCGCCGAGCGGTTCGGCATGGAGTGGGCGCTCCGCGACCGGCGGGAAAAACGGCGGGTGATGATCCTCGTCTCGAAGTTCGATCATTGCATGGTCGATCTCCTTTACCGCTGGCGGATCGGCGAGTTGCCTATGGACATCACCGCCATCGTCGCCAACCACCCGCGCGAGACCTACGCCAACGTCGACTTCTCCGGCCTGCGCTTCCACCATCTGCCGATGACGCGCCAGACCAAGATGGAGCAGGAGGCCGAGCTTTGGGATCTGGTGCGGGCGACGGATACGGATCTCGTCGTGCTCGCCCGCTACATGCAGGTGCTCTCGGACGGGCTGACGGCCAAGCTGAGTGGCCGATGCATCAACATCCACCACTCGTTCCTGCCGGGCTTCAAGGGCGCCAAGCCCTACCACCAGGCGTATGAGCGCGGGGTGAAGCTGATCGGCGCCACCGCCCACTACGTCACCAGCGATCTCGATGAAGGTCCGATCATCGAGCAGGACGTCGAGCGGATCAGCCACGCCGACACGCCCGAAAGTCTGGTGCGCAAGGGCCGCGACATCGAGCGGCGGGTGCTGGCCCGCGCCGTCCGCTACCACCTCGACGGGCGCGTCATCCTCAACGGCGGCAAGACCGTCGTCTTCACGGAATAGAGGCGATGACGGCACGGATCATCGACGGCCGGGCCTTCGCGGCCGGCATTCTGGCCGAGGTCGCGACGGAGACGGCGGCATTGGCCGCCATGGGCATCGTGCCGGGGCTGGCCGTGGTGCTGGTAGGCGAGGACGCCGCGAGCCAGGTCTATGTGCGCAACAAGGCGCGCAGGACGAAAGAGGCCGGCATGGCCTCGTTCGAGTATCGTCTCCCGGAGGATACCGCCGAGACGGCGCTGCTGGCGTTGGTGGCCGAGCTGAACGACGATCCCGCGGTGCATGGCATTCTGGTGCAGCTGCCGCTGCCGGGACACATCGACACCGCGCGTGTTCTCGATGCTGTCTCGCCGGACAAGGACGTGGACGGTTTCCATGTCATCAACGCCGGGCGGCTGGCGGCGGGCCTGCCCGGCCTCGTGCCCTGCACGCCTTTGGGCTGTCTGCTCATGCTGAAGGCGGAACTCGGCGACCTTTCCGGCGCGCGCGCCGTGGTTCTCGGCCGTTCCAACATCGTCGGCAAGCCGATGGCGGCGCTGCTGCTGCGGGAGAGCTGCACGGTTACCATCGCGCATTCCCGCACCCGAAACTTCCCCGACGAGTGCCGGCGGGCCGACATTCTGGTGGCGGCAGTCGGTCAACCCGAGCTGGTGCGCGGCGACTGGATCAAGCCGGGCGCGACGGTCCTCGATGTCGGCATCAACCGGGTCGCCACCGAGGGCAACAATACGCGGTTGGTCGGCGACGTGGCCTTTGCCGAGGCGCTCACGGTTGCCGGACGCATCACGCCGGTGCCGGGCGGTGTCGGGCCGATGACGATCGCCTGTCTGCTGCGGAACACGCTGACCGCGGCGAGACGTTCAGCGCGCTAGCAATCCCGCCAGAGCCAGCAGCAGGGCCGGCGGCATGACGATGGCGCCGCGCGCGAGGAAGGCGGCGAACGTCACGTCCTCGCCCTCCCGGCGGATCGCCGTCAGCCACAGGATCGTCGCCAGCGAGCCCGTAATCGACAAATTTGGCCCCAGATCGACCCCCACCAGAAGGGCGTCGGTCACCGTCCGAGGCAGATGTGCGGTGGTGACGGTGGAACTCGCGATGAGCCCCGCCGGCAGGTTGTTCATGATGTTGCAGACCAGCGCGATCACGATGCCCGCGCCCCAGGCCGTGGCCTGCGCCGCGTGCTGCGCCTCCGCGTGCATCCGGTTCGCGAGCAGCGTCAGCACGCCGGTGTGACGCAGACCCTCGACCAGCACGAACAGGCCCGCGACCAGGGGCAGCACCAGCCAGGAGATGCCCTGCAGCGTCTCCCACGGCGCCTCGCGCTTGCGCCACAGAACGAAGATGGCGGTGGCCCCGCCCGCCAGCGCCGTCGGCAGACCGAGCTGGACGTCAGCCGCTGACGCCGCGAGCAGCACGATTGCGGTCACGCCGATCCCGATCGCCGCCGCCAAGCCGCCTCGGGAAAGCTCCGGCTGTTCGACTTCGGCGTCGACGCTCCCGGACAGGTGGCGCCGCTCGATCACCAGCAACGCGCCGAGTGTCGCACCGATCGAGAGCACCGACGGCAACAGGAAATGACCGAGCCAAAGCCCCAGCGGCGGCATGTGATTGCCGTACAGCACGAGGTTGGCGGGGTTGGAGATCGGCAGCAGAAAGCTCGCCGCATTCGCGATGAACGCGCAGACGAAGAGGTAGGGCAGCGGATTGGCCTGCGCCCGCTTGGCGGCGGCAAAGACTGCCGGCGTCATCACCACCGCGGTCGCGTCGTTCGACAGGAAGGCGGTCACCACGGTGCCGACCGCGTAGATGAGCAGAAACAGCCGTCGCGCGGACCCACCGGATCGGCGCACGGCGAAGGCGGCCAGCCAGTCGAACAGGCCCTCGCGCCGGGCGACCTCGCTCAGCAGCATCATGCCGGTGAGGAACAGGTAGACGTCGGTTCCGCGTCCGACGGCCTGGAGCGCGTTCCGCCACGGCAGAAGGCCCGCGACGACGAGGAGCACCGCGCCACTGACGGCCCAAACCGCTTCGGGCAGCCGCCATGGGCGAATGATGACGCCGGCTGTCGCCACCAGCACGACGAGCCACGTCAGTGCATGGCTCAGCGCCATCCTCGGGCGTGAACTTAAGCCGCGACATCCTGATGGAAGGTGTTGCCCGCCGTCGTTGCCGCAACATGCCCGGTGCGGATCACGAAATCGCCGAAACGCTCGCCTGGCTGGCGCTGCCCGGCGTAGTCGCGGAACAATGGCCCAAGTGCCGCTACAATGGCGTCCTGCCCGACATCGGCCCGGTACAGCTTGTTCAGCCGGTCCCCGTTGAAGCTGCCGCCGAGGTAGAGGTTGTACGTCCCCGGACCGCGACCGACAAAGGCGATCTCGGCGAGATAGGGCCGCGCGCAGCCATTGGGGCAGCCCGTCATGCGGATGACGATCTCGTCCTCCCGCAGACCCGCGCCCGCGAGTTCACCTTCGAGCACCGTCAGCAACTCGGGCATGTAACGCTCGCTTTCGGCAAGGGCGAGCCCGCAGGTCGGTAGTGCCACGCAGGCCATGGCGTTGCGGCGAAGGCCGGTATCGGCCGTGGTCGCCATGTCATGCTCGGCGAGCAGCGCCTCGACCACCGGCTTCTGCGCGGCCGAAATGTTGGCGATGGTGAGGTTCTGGTTCGGCGTCAGGATGATGACGCCGCCATCCAGCATCCGGGCGATCGCGCGCATGCCGCTCTGGATGCGCTTCGTGGTCCAGTCCTTGATGCGCCCGCTCTCGATGAACAGCGTCACATGCCATGCGCCGTTATCGCCCTCGACCCAGCCGTAGCGGTCCCCGCGCCCGGTAAAGACCGGCACATGCGCCAGCCCGAGCGTGTAACCCAGCCGCTGCTCGACCTCGCGCCTGAACCAGTCGATCCCGTGCGTCTCGATCGTGTATTTGAGCCGCGCATGCTTCCGCACCGAGCGGTCGCCATAGTCGCGCTGCACGATCAGGACCTTCTCCGCCACATCGACCGCCTGTTCGGGCGTGCAGGAGCCAAGATGGTCCGCGGTGCGTGGGAAGGTATCGGTCTCACCGTGGGTCATGCCCA
The DNA here is from genome assembly GCF_965199065.1 of Acidisoma sp. Lineage (NCBI taxonomy): Bacteria > Pseudomonadati > Pseudomonadota > Alphaproteobacteria > Acetobacterales > Acidocellaceae > Acidisoma > Acidisoma sp. Next base: position 2,060,750 of record NZ_CBDAQN010000003.1, read on the forward strand.
TGCCGCCGCCGACCAGCACGTCCCAGCCGATGATCTGCTCGTCTTGAAGGATGGCCACGAAGGAGAGGTCGTGGGCGTAGACATCGACATCGTTCTGCGGCGGAACGGCGACCGTGATCTTGAACTTTCGCGGCAGGTAGGTGCGGCCATAGATCGGCTCGTCTTCCTCACCCGCGTCACGCGACGTATCGACGACGTTTTCGCCGTCGACCCAGATCTCGTGATAGGCGGTGGTGCGCGGCGAGAGGTGGTCGCTGAGATCCTCGGCCAGCTTCAGCGCCGCCGCATGCTGCGCCGTCTCATACGGGTTGACCGCGCACATCACGTTGCGGTTCACGTCCCCGCAGGCGGCCAGCGTGTCCAGCAGCGCCTTGTTGATGCTGTTGATGGCCGGCCGCAGGTTGCTCTTGATGATGCCGTGGAACTGGATCGCCTGTCGCGTCGTGATGCGCAGCGTGCCGTTGGCGCGTTCCTCGGCGATGTCGTCCAGCGCCAGCCACTGCGCCGGCGTCATCTGCCCGCCGGGCACCCGCACGCGGGCCATGAAGCTGAACGCCTTCTCCATTTTCTTCCGGCCGCGCTCGGGCCTAAGGTCGCGGTCGTCCTGCTGATAGATGCCGTGGAACTTCGTGAGCTGGGTGTCGTCCTCGTCGAGCTGGCCGGTGATGACCTCGCCCAGGCCCTCGGCGATGCCGCCGCGCAGGCCGTGGCTCTCGGCCTTGATGTGCTCGTTGCGGGATAGCTTCTTCTCTGATGTGTCCGACACGTCAAAAACCCCTCAATACACATCACGCAAATAGCGGCCATCGCGGCGCATCTCGTCGAGCTTGGCCGCCGCGGCACTCTCTTCAAGGCCAGCCTGATCGGCGATGACGCGCACCAGCGCCGTGTTCACGTCTTTGGCCATCGCATTGGCGTCGCCGCAGACGTAGACGGCGGCACCATCTTGGATCCAGGCGAAGAGTTCGCGCCGCTGCTCCCAGATCCGGTGCTGGACGTAGACCTTCTCGCGCTGGTCGCGGGAGAAGGCGGTGTCGATCCGGGTCAGCAGCCCGCTGTTCTTCCAGTCCTGCCATTCGAGCTGGTACAGGAAGTCGTGGGTGAAGTGGCGGTTGCCGAAGAACAGCCAGTTCCGTCCCGTGGCGCCCGTCGCCTCGCGCTGCTGCATGAAGGCGCGGAACGGCGCGACGCCCGTCCCCGGCCCGATCATGATGACCGCGCGATCCGGGTCGGCGGGCAGGCGGAAATGCGGGTTCGGCTTGAGATAGACCTTTACCGTCCCCCCGGCTTTACGGCGCTCGGCCATATCGACCGAGGCGACACCGGTCCGGCGGCGGCCGTGCGTCTCATACCGCACGGCGGAGATGAGCAGATGCGCCTCATCCTCGGCGAAGGCCCGGCTCGAGGCGATCGAATAGAGCCGGCCGGGCAGGGGCCGCAGCAGGCCCGTGAGCGTGGCGGCGTCGAGCTTCATCGGCGCGGTCTCGAACAGGTCGATCACCTGCCGGCCCGGCAGCCACTCCTTGAGCGCGTCAGGGTCCGCCGCCAGCGTCTTCAGCTCGTTGCTGTCGGCGAGCTTGGCGTAAGCCTCGATCTGCGGCCGGGTGAGCGTCGTGATGTCCTGCTCCCCGCTCAGCGTCGTGCGCACATCGTTGTCGCCCGAGAGCCCCGTGAGGGTGAGGATGTCCTCGACGAGCGATGGGTCGTTCTCCGGCACGATGCCGAGCGCGTCGCCCGGCTCATGGGCAAGGCCCGACCCCTCCAGCGACAGCTCGACATGGTAGGTCTCGGCCGATGAGCCGCTGCCGTTGAGGTTGATGAGTTCGTTGATCGACGCCTCGAAGGGACGGTGGCGGGTGTAGGCGGGTTCGGCGTCCTCATCGTCCTCATCGGCGGGCTGGGCCGCCACGCTGCGGGCGAAATCGACGTGGATGACGGCGCCCTCATCGGCCTCGGTCTCCTGTCTGAGGAGTTCGAGCGTCGACTTGATCCAGGCATTGGCGGGGGCGGCATAGTCGACATCGCACTCCACCATCGGTGCGAGGCGACGGCCGCCGAGGGCGGCGAACCGCTCGTCGAAGGTGTGGCCGGTGGAGCAGAAGTTGACATAGGCCCGGTCGCCGAGCGCCAGCACGCTGAAGCGCGTCTTGTCGAAGCGCGGCGCATCGGGGGCGAGGATGGCGTTGTAGAAGTCGGCGGCGCGTTGCGGCGGGTCGCCCTCGCCCCAGGTGCTGGCGATCATCAGCAGGTTCTCGGCCTTCGCCGCCTCGGCGACCGTGATGGTGCCGACATCCGCGGTGCGGGCGGCGAAGCCCATCTTCTGCGCCGCCTTTCTCGTCGACGCAGCCAGCGTCTCGGCGTTGCCGGATTCCGTCGCGAACAGGATCAGCAGCGGCGCCTTCTTGGCGGGCGGGGCGGCCGGGGCCACTGCCGCCTGGGTGCCCGATGTGGCGGCCTGGAAGCCAGCCAGAAACCCGCTCAGCCAGGCCCGTTGCTCGGGCGAGGTCTTGGTGATGACGCCGTTGAGCGCGGCGATCTCCTCGGGCCGGAACGGGGCGGAGTTCGGCAACAGGGGCAGGCTTGGCATGGTGGAAACTGTCACTCTCGGTGCGGCGCAGGCTCAGCGAGCCAGCCGTTCTGCTTCACAAAGGTCTCGGTCTTGGCTGCCAGCGCCGGCAGGTCGTCTCCGCCTTGGCGCCACTCATCCCGCTTATCGCCGAGCGCCTGCAGCCGGTCGGCCCATTCGGGACCGAATTCCTGCGCCAGATGCGCGCGAATGCGCTGAGCGAGGCCGGGGCTACGTCCTCCGGTGGAAACGGTCAGCAATAATGACCCACGCCGAAGTTCTGCGGTATTGTGGAAGAAGCAATGCTCCCGCCGGTCTTCGACATTGACCAGGACCTTGTGGCGCCTCGCCTGCGCGGCCAACGCGCCGGCCTTATCGTCCGGGATGCCGACGACCCAGAGCACATCGATGGCGGCGAGGGCCGCGTCGTCGGGAACGCCGGACCGATAGCGGCTGCCGGCTTCGGCTTCCAGCGCCGGGTCGGGCTCGTCCACGTAGCAGATCGCCGAGGCGGCGCCGGCTTCCTGGAGCAGGCGCCAGCGCCGGAGGGCGGCGGAGCCGTGTCCGGCCAGGGCGACCGTCAGCGCCCGCGGGTCGAGGGAAACAGGGATCATGGGCGCCATAAAGGGGGTTTTGGCTTGGCCGACAAGACACGGACCAGGGAAGGAAAGTTTTTGCTTCTTTTTTCACAAAGAAGCGCGGCGCTTTCTCTTTTGCAGCCTTATGGCGCGATAGCGGGTCCGACCTCGGGCAGCGTGCCCACCGTCTGTCCCTGGCTCTGCGTTGCCGCGGGCGGCAGCGCGTTGGGGCGCCAATCGCGGAAGAACGCGGTGCCGATTTCCCCGGCCAGCGTGATGAGGTCCCGCTGCATACCGTCGAGGAACTCGTGCAGCCCAGACTCGATGACCTTCTCGGCCGAGCGGTCGAGCAGCGCCGCCCGCATATCCTCGATCTGCTCCAGCGGCTTGCGGGTGCCGCGCAGCCCGTAACTGGTGCGCAGCTGGGTCAGGTGCCATTCCGTCTGGCTCAGGCAGAGGTGGACGCTTCGAGGAAAGCAGGGGTCGGCGAGCAGGAATGCGACGACATCCTCCGGGCCGAAATCCACGGGGGCGATACGCCGGAAGGCGTGGTAGCCCGCGACGGCGCGCAGGATGCCGCCCCATTGCGTGCGCTCCTCCAGCCGCTTCTCCTCCTGGCCGTTCGGCGCCAGGCGGTGGAACTTGATGTCGAGCAGCCGGGTGGTCTGGTCGGCGCGCTCGATCAGCCGGCCCATCTCGTAGAAGTGCCAGCCCTGGTCGCGGAACAGCGTGCCCTCGGTGATGCCGGTATGGGCCTGAACGCCCTCCTTGATCCGGGTGCAGAGGCGGGACAGGCTGTCGCCGTAGAGCTCGTGTTCCTGCACCTCGAGCAGGTCGCGGTGGAAGACGTTGAGGTGCTTCCACATCTCCGTGCTGATGAGAGGCCGCAGCGTCCGCGCATTCATCCGCGCGCCTTCTATGGATCCGCGGATGGAATTCGGGTTCACCGTGTCGAGCAGGTAGTAGCGTTTCACGTTGTCGGGGCCCGGCGCGCCGTAGGCTTCCGCGAAATGCGTCTCGTCCGCGTGAATCCGCACCAGCGCGTCCCAGGCCTCGTTCTCCAGGCCGGGGCTCTCGAAGGTCTGGGTCACGTCGATGAGGCGGGCGAGGTTCTCCAGGCGCTCCATGTAGCGCGCCATCCAGAACAAACTCTCTGCATAGCGGGCGAGGAGGGGCGCCTGCGCGTTCATCGCCGGGTCTCTTCGGCCAGCACCCAGGTATCCTTCGAGCCGCCGCCCTGCGAGGAGTTGACGATCAGGCTGCCGGATTTGAGGGCCACGCGGGAGAGGCCGCCCGGCAACACCCAGGTGCTGCGTCCGGTGACCGCGAAAGGCCGCAGATCGAGATGGCGCGGCCTGATCCCTTCGTCGCAGAGCGTCGGCCCGACCGACAGCCCGATCATCGGCTGGCTGATCCAGTTCGCGGGGTTGGCGATCAGTGCGGCGCGGGAGGCTTCCAACTCGCCCTGGCTGGCGCGCGGTCCGATGGTGATGCCGTAGCCGCCAGACTCGCCGACCGGCTTGGTCACCAGTTCGGGCAGGTGGTCGAGGGTGTAGGCAAGCCCCTCCGCCTCGCGGCAGATATGGGTCTCGACGTTGGCGATGATCGGTTCCTGGTCGAGGTAGTATTTTATGATCCGCGGCATGTAGGCATAGACCGCCTTGTCGTCGGCGACGCCGGTGCCGACCGCATTGGCGATCGCCACATTGCCTTGGCGCCAGGCTCGGATGAGCCCGGGGACGCCGAGCAGGCTGTCGGGCCGGAAGACCGTCGGGTCGAGAAAATCGTCGCCCAGCCGGCGATAGATGGAGTGCACGGCGCGGAGGCCGGCCGTCGTGCGCATGTAGACGCGGTCGTCCTCGACCGTGAGGTCGGCGCCTTCGACCAGCGGCACGCCCATCTCGCGCGCCAGGAAGACGTGCTCGAAATAAGCCGAATTGTAGATGCCCGGCGAGAGCAGGACGACCTGCGGGTCGAGCACTCCTTCCGGGGCGATCTCGGTCAGCGCCTCGCGCAGCCTGCGACCGTAGTCGTCCACGGGCATGAGCGACATGCCGGCGAGAAGATCGGGAAAGGCGCGGCGCATGAGATGCCGGTTCTCGACGACGTAGGAGACGCCGGAGGGCGTGCGGGCATTGTCCTCCAGCACGCGGAAGTCGCCCTGCTGGTCGCGGATGATGTCGATGCCGCAGATATGGACGTAGGTGCCGAAGCGGACCGGGAAACCCTCCATCTCCGGACGGTAGTTCGGGTTCCCGAGCACGAGGTCGACGGGAATGATGCCGTCACGGATGATGTGCCGCTCATGGTAGATGTCATGGAGAAAGCAGTTGATCGCCGCGACGCGCTGCTGCACCCCCGTCTCCAGCTTTCGCCACTCGGCCGCGGTGATGATCCGCGGGATGCAGTCGAACGGAAGAATGCGGTCGATGGCGTTGGCGTCGGAATAGACGGTGAAGGTGACCCCCAGGCTCATGAGGTCGTTCTCGGCGGCTGTGGCGCGGGCGCGAAGCCCTTCCAGCCCGATGGCGCAAATCCGGTCCCGCACCGTCTGCGCCGCTCCGTTATCGCCGACCCGGCCTGGTGAGAGCTCGCATATGAAGGCGCCTGGATCGCAGTCCGAGAAGAGATCCTGTGGAATAATCGCCACCCCTGCGCTGATTTGACGCCGTTCCGGCTATAAGCGGTTTATCGAAGGCCTGCCAGTGTCAGCCGAGGATCGGACAGGTGGCGGCCACCTTGTCATAACAGAACGTAAACTGTGTGCGGTGGCTGAAATTTATTTGCAAATCCGTGGAATACCGGCTTTACCTCACACGCATCGCCGTTCGTCTTCCCGCGTCACCGACTGCCCCAAGTCTGCTTTTATGGCCCGGAGTTCACCATGAGCCGCTTTGTCGCCACCCTGGTCGCCGCCGCGCTTATCGCGCCCGGCATCGCGTCGGCCACCTGCCTCAAACCCTATGAGGGAACAGCGATCAACATCGCCGGTCTCAAGAGCCAGCTGATGGTGACGGCGCTCTCCTGCGACACGCGGGACCGCTACAACGACTTCGTGCTCACCTTCCGGCCGACGCTGCAGCACGAGGACACAGCCCTCAACAGCTACTTCCTGCGTCATTACGGTCGCAGCTGGCGCTCCGAGCACGACGACTACATCACCCAACTCGCGAACACGCAGTCCGAGGCCGGCATTCGAGAGGGAACGCAGTTCTGCCAGGCCAATGTAGGGCTGTTCGACCAGGTTCTGGCGCTGAAGTCCCCCAAGGATCTGATGACGTTCGCCAACGACAAGCCGATGCTGCAGCCGATTGACTACGACATTTGCGGTGTGCCGCATCGTCCGGTCTATCAGCCGACCCTGGTGCAGGCCGTGACGACGACGACCGCCTCGGGCCAGACCGTCGTGGCACAGCAGAGCGCGACGGCTCCGGCGGCCGTGCAGGGCCACGGGTTCTTCGGCAACATCGCGCACGGCATCGGCAGCATCTTCTGAGGCGTCAGGCGTCCGGGGGTCAGGCGTCTGGGCGGGCGGCTTTGCCCCCGTCCGGTTCGCGCGCAGACGCGGCCATCGGCTAACATAAAACGGGATCGACTCGGGCACGAGGCCGGACCCGCCAGGTCGCGCACGCCCCAGAGGTTGCCCGGCCGGTTTGCGTAACCGGTATCGAAAGGGACTCCGATGGCTGCCATCGCCGAAGCGCGCCGGCTGATTTCTCCCACCATGATGGCGCTGGTTCGTCGCCGGCTGGCGTCGCTCGCCGGCCTGCTGCTGGGTCTGGCCGGGATCGGCCTCGGCGTGGCGCTGGCCTCGTATCACCCCTCCGACGCATCCTTCGATACTGCGGGCACCGTCGTGCGGAACCTCGCCGGTTCCACGGGGGCCATTGTCGCCGACCTCTCGTGGCAGGGTTTCGGCGTGATCGGCCTGTTGCCGGTCGGCGTCATGCTGCTTTGGGGCTGGCGCATCGCCGAGCAACGTCGGCTGACCCATGTCATGGTGCGTCTGCTCGCGCTGGCGCTCGCCATGCCGCTGCTGGCGGGCGGCCTCGCCGGCCTGCCGGTGCCGCTCGGCGGCAGTTCCGCGTGGCTCGCCGCCGGCTGGGGTGGCGCCGTCGGCTTCGGCATGGGCAACCTCATTGTCGGGAGTGCGCATGCCGCCTTCGGGCCGCTCGGCACGGCTCTGGGCTGGGTGGTGGAGATGATCGCCGGCATCGGGCTGGCCGCCTTCGGCTTCGGGTTGACGGCGCTGGAATGGCGTACCGCCGGCAGCCGGGCACGCACCGGCGCGCTGGGCGCCGCGGTGCTGTCCGGGCGCGCCGGGCGCCGCCTCGCCTTCGGCATGGACGGCGTGACCCATCGGTTGGGGGGGCGCTTCTCGGGGCTCTTTGCGCGCCTGCCGGACTGGGGTCGCGCTCCCCACGCGCCTGAGCCGACGCCGCACCCGATATTCAATCTTCCGCCAATGGACCCGGAGGAGGACATGGCGCCCGCAGCCGGCACTGAGATGCGGCGCGAGCCCAGCGTCGCCGGTCCCGTGGCTGGGCCCGCCTCCGGCGCTGCGGGTCTGGCGGCCCCTAACGCAGGCGCCACAGCCGAGGCGCGCATCCGCGTGCAGAAGGGACCGCGGCCTGCGACCCGCCCCGAGGCGCCGTCGCCGCAACCGGTCGGCTGGCGACTGCCGCCGATCTCCCTGCTCCTCGACCCGCCCGCGCAGCACGAGGTGGGGGTCAGCGCCGAGGTCCTGCAGGCCAACGCCCGCCTGCTGGAGACGGTGCTCTCCGACTATGGTGTCCAGGGCAGCATCGTCGAGATCCGTCCCGGTCCCGTCGTGACGCTCTATGAGCTGGAGCCGGCCCCCGGCATCCGCTCGGCGCGCGTGATCGGCCTCGCCGACGACGTGGCGCGCAGCCTCTCCGTCACCGCCGTCCGCATCGCGACCGTCCCAGGCCGCAACGTCATCGGCATCGAGGTGCCGAACGCCAAGCGCGAGACGGTGTTCCTGCGCGAGCTGCTGCAGGTCGAGGAGTGGGGCAGCCACGCGGGCCGTCTGCCGCTGGCGCTCGGCAAGGACATCAGCGGGGCGCCTGTCATCGTCGACCTCGCCCGGATGCCGCATCTGCTGGTGGCCGGCACGACCGGCTCCGGCAAGTCCGTCGGCATCAACGCGATGATCCTGTCGCTGCTGTTCCGCCTCTCGCCGGAGGATTGCCGCCTCATCCTGATCGACCCGAAGATGCTCGAACTGTCCGTCTACGACGGCATTCCGCATCTGATGGCGCCCGTGGTGACCGAGCCTGCCAAGGCGGTCACGGCGTTGAAGTGGACGGTGCGGGAGATGGAGCGGCGGTATCGCGCCATGAGCCAGCTCAGCGTCCGCAACATCGGCGGCTACAACGAGCGGGTGGCGGAAGCGCGGGCACGCGGCGAGGTGGTCACGCGGCGCGTGCAGACGGGCTTCGACGCCGAGACCGGCCGCCCGATCTTCGAGGAGCAGCCGCTGGCGCTCGAGCCGCTGCCGTTCCTCGTCGTCATCATCGACGAGATGGCCGACCTCATGATGGTCGCGGGAAAGGATATCGAGGCGGCGGTGCAGCGGCTGGCGCAGATGGCGCGCGCCGCCGGCATCCACGTCATCATGGCGACGCAGCGGCCGTCGGTGGATGTCATCACCGGCACCATCAAGGCGAACTTCCCGACGCGCATCAGTTTCCAGGTCATCAGCAAGTTCGACAGCCGCACGATCCTCGGCGAGCAGGGCTCCGAGCAGCTGCTGGGCCAGGGCGACATGCTCTACATGGCGGGCGGCGGGCGCATCACCCGTGTGCACGGACCCTTCGTGACCGACCGCGAGGTCGAGGACGCGGTTGCCTTCCTCCGCGCGCAGGGCGAGCCGAACTATATGGACGAGGTCACGGAGGCCACCGAAGACGCGTCGGGCGGCGGCAACCCGATCGCGTCGATGCCCGGCGCCAGCGAAGGCGAGAAGGGATTGTTCGATCAAGCGGTCGCGCTGGTGGCGCGCGAGGGCAAGGCGAGCACCAGCTTCATCCAGCGGCACCTGCAGATCGGCTACAACCGCGCGGCGCGGTTGATCGAGCAAATGGAGAAGGAAGGGATCGTCGGCCCGGCGAACCATGTCGGCAAGCGTGAGGTGCTGGTGCGCCGCACTCACGACGAGGAGGACTAGCCGGGCAGGCTACCTCTCCGTGGCGGCGAGACCTCGCGCAGGATGCGTTCGAGATCGGCCGGGCGGAACGGCTTGCGGAGGCAAGGCTTGCTGCGCCAACGCTGATCGAGTGCGGACTCATCATAGCCGGTGCTGAAGACGAAAGGCAGGCCGAGCCGGTCGAACTCCGCGGCCACTCCGTCGCTGCGCTGGCCGGCGACATTGACATCGAGGACGCCGAAATCGACCTCGTCGGGGTGCGCCTTCAGGAAGGTCAGTGCCTCCTCCGTGTGCCCGTAGGGGCCGACGAGCGCGCAGCCGAGTTCGCCCAGAACGTCTTCCAGGAGCATGGACAGCAGAGCCTCATCCTCGAGGACGAGAACGCGAAGGCCGGTCAAATCTTTGCGCTGGTCCATGAGCGTCTTCCACCAGACAATGCCCGCTAAGGCAATAGTTTGGACTCTCCAGGGCTGTCCGGGACCGCAGTCTCAAGCTCGCGCAGCCAGGCGGCGGCGTTGCCGTCCGAGGGGGCGCGCCAGTCCCCGCGAGGCGAGAGGCTGCCGCCTGCGCTGACCTTGGGGCCGTTCGGCATGGCCGAGCGCTTGAACTGGCTGAATGCGAAGAACCGCCTCAGGAAAACGGCCATCCAATGCTTGATCTCGGCGAGGGTGTATTCCTGCCGCCGATCCTCCGGGAACCCCGGCGGCCAGTCGCCGTGCGTCGCATCCTCCCAGGCCAGCAGCGCCATGAAGGCGATCTTCGATGGGCGGAAGCCATACCGCAGGACATGGAACAGGGTGAAATCCTGCAGCGCATAGGGGCCGATCTTCGCCTCGGTGCTCTGCGGCTTCTCGCCCTCGCCCGCCGGCACCAGTTCCGGTGAAATCTCGGTCGCCAGGATGGCGTCGAGCGTCGTGCCGACTTCGGGTGAAAACTGGCCTGAGCTTATCACCCAGCGGATGAGGTGCTGGATGAGGGTCTTCGGAATGCCGCCGTTGACGTTGTAGTGCGACATCTGGTCGCCGACGCCATAGGTGCACCAGCCGAGCGCCAGTTCGGACAAATCCCCAGTGCCGATCACGATGGCATCATTCTGGTTGGCGAGGCGGAACAGGTAGTCGGTTCGCAATCCCGCCTGCACATTCTCGAACGTCACGTCATAGACCGGCTCGCCGCGCCCGAAGGGATGGTCCATATCCGCCAGCATCTGCCGGGCAGCGGGACGGATATCGAGTTCGCGCCACGTCACCTCCAGCGCCTCCATGAGGCGGATGGCGTTGGCCTTGGTCTCGTCGCTGGTGGCGAAGCCGGGCAGGGTGAAGGCGAGGATGTTGCGGCGGGGCAGCCCGAGCCGGTCGGCGGCGCGCGCGGCGACGATCAGCGCGTGCGTGGAATCGAGGCCGCCCGAAACGCCGATCACCATCCGCTGGCCGCCGATGCCGCGCAGCCGTTGCACGAGGCCCGCGATCTGGATGTTGTAGCCCTCGTAGCAATCCTGGTGGAGCCGCGCGGGGTCACTCGGCACGAAGGGGAAACGCTGCAACGGCCGCCGCAGCCCGAGATCGCTTTCCGGCGGGTCCAGCCGCAGCACCACCCGGCGGAAGCTCTCGGTGTCGAGCCCGATGGCGCGGCCATTGTCGTCGAAACTGCCCATCCGAAGGCGTTCCTGCCGCAGACGGTCGAGGTCGATATCGGCGATCGCGCGTTGCGCCGCGAGCGGGAAACGATCGGTCTCGGCCAGCGTCTCGCCGAGTTCGAAGATCGAGGCCTGACCGTCCCAGGCGACATCGGTCGTCGATTCCCCCGCGCCGGCGGCGGCGTAGAGATAGGCGGAGAGGCAGCGCGCCGACTGCGAGGCCGACAACAGCGTGCGCGTGTCCGCCTTGCCGATGGTGATGTTGCTGGCCGAGAGATTGGCCAGCACCGTCGCGCCCGCGAGCGCGCCGTGCGAACTGGGCGGGACGGGCACCCAGACATCCTCGCAAATTTCGACGTGGAGCGCGAAGCCGGGCAGGTCCTCGGCCTCGAAGATGATGTCCGTACCGAAGGGGATGTCCTCGTCATCACCCAGCGCGATCTCGCCGCCCTCGACGCCCATCCCGGAGGCGAAGTGGCGTTTTTCGTAGAACTCGCGGTAGTTCGGCAGGTGGATCTTGGGCACGACGCCGAGGATGCTGCCGCCATGGATGGCGACGGCGGTGTTGAACAGCCGGCTCCCGACGCGCAGCGGCGCGCCGACGAGCAGGATCGGCAGCAGGTCCCGCGAGGCCTCGGTCAGCGCGAGCAGCGCGTCCTCGACCGCGTCGAGCAGCACGTCCTGCATGAGCAGATCGTCGATCGCGTAGCCGGAGACGCACAGTTCCGGGAACACCGCGAGCACGGCGCCGGCCTCGTGGCAGAGGCGGGCCTCGTCCAGGATGGCCCGGACGTTGGCCGCGGGGTCCGCGAGGTGGCTGTCGATCGTGCATGCGGCGACACGCGCGAAGCCGTGACGATAGAGGGAGCGAAAGGACATGCAGATATCTTTATGTGAAGTATTGATTTACGCGTGTCACTGCGCCGCTTCCAGCGCGCCGGAGGCTTCCAGCCATTCCTCCTCCGCGGCCTCGATGTCGCGGGTCAGCGCCGCCAGCCGCATCTGCCCCTTCGTCACATCGGCGCCGCTGCGGGTCGCGTAGAAATCCGGGTCGGCGAGGATCGCCTCCACCCGCGCCCGCTCGGCGGTGAGCTTGGCGATGCGCTTCTCGGCCTCCTGCGCGATCCGCCGCAAGGGCGCGAGCGCCGCCCGCGCCTCCGCCCGCTCGCGCCGGTCGTCCTGCCGGCTGACGGCTGCCGCCTCGGGCCGGGCAGATTGCGCCGCGATGATGCCCGAAAGCCGGGCGCGGTACTCGTCCATGTCGCCGTCGAAGGCAGTGGCCGTGCCATCGGCGACCAGCCACAGCCGGTCCGCCACCAACTCCACCAGATGCGGATCGTGGGTGATCAGCAGCACCGCACCCGTATAGTCGGCGAGCGCCCGGATCAGTGCCTCCTTGGCGTCGATGTCGAGGTGGTTGGTCGGCTCGTCGAGGATGAGCAGATGCGGCGCGTCCCGCGTGGCGAGCGCCAGCAGCAGGCGGCCCTTCTCGCCGCCCGAAAGCTCCGAGACCTTCGTCTCCGCCCGCGCGGCATCCAGCCCGAACCGCGCGAGCTGCGCGCGCACCTGCGGCGGCAGCGCCCGGGGCAGCGCGCGTGCCATGTGGTCGATGGGGCTCTCGTCCGGCACCAGCCGCTCGGCCTGATCCTGGGCGAAGTAGCCGACCTTCAGGCCGGGCGCCCGCCGCATCTCGCCGCCCATGGGTGCAAGCGTGCCGCCGATGATCTTCGCCAGCGTCGACTTGCCGTTGCCATTGGCGCCAAGCAGCGCCACCCGGTCGTCCATGTCGAGGCTGAGCGAAATGTTCCGCAGCACCGTCCTGCCGCCATAGCCCGCCGAAACGCGATCGAGCGTCAGGATCGGCGGCGCCAACTGCTTCGGCTCGGGGAACTCGAAGCGCGTCGGCGCGTCTTCGATGATGGTCTCGAGCGGGGGCAGCCGTTCGAGCGCCTTCAACCGGCTCTGCGCCTGCCGCGCCTTCGAGGCCTTGGCCCGGAACCGGTCCACGAAGGCCTGCATGTGCTCGCGCTCGGCGGTCACCTTCTCGACCATGCGGCGCTGCTGGGCGGTGCGCTCGGCCCGCAGGCGCAGGAACTCGGCGAAACCTCCGGTGCTCAGCGCGATCTTGCCGCGGTCGAGATGAGCGATGGCTTCGACGGATTTATCGAGCAACCCGCGGTCATGCGAAACGATCAGCGCGGCACCCGGGAACTTCGCGAGCCACCCCTCCAGCCAGAGCGACGCTTCGAGGTCGAGATGGTTCGTCGGCTCGTCGAGCAGCAACAGGTCCGGATTGCCGAACAGCGCGGCGGCCAGCGCCACGCGCATCCGCCAGCCGCCCGAGAAGGAACTCATCGGCGCGTCCTGCTTCTCCCGGCTGAAGCCGAGGCCGCCCAAGATGGCCCCGGCGCGGGCGGGTGCGCTCTCGGCGCCGATGGTGCGGAGGCGCTCATGGACCTCGGCGAGGCGGATGGGATCGGTGTCCGGCGCGTCGGCCTCGGCCAGCAGATCCGTGCGCTCGCGGTCGGCGGCGAGGACCACGGCGAGGGGCGTGAGGTCGCCGCCCGGCGCTTCCTGCGCGACGGCGCCCATGCGGGCGCGGGCGGCAAGGCGGATGTCGCCGCCATCGGGGATGAGGTCGCCCGAGATGGCGCGCAGCAAAGTGGACTTGCCGGCCCCGTTACGGCCGATGAGGCCGATCCGGCGGCCGGGATCGACGCTCAGCTCGGCGTTCTCCAGCAGCGGGCGGCCTTTGATGGAGATCGAGAGGTTGCGGATGGTGAGAAGGCTCATGAGGCGTCATTTAGCGGGAAAAGCGTGCGGGCGGAACTTGCCCGACCGGGGCGGAGCCTCTAAAGGCGCGCGCACCGTCCCTTCAAAGAAAGAAACGCCATCATGGCTATCGAGCGCACGCTGTCCATCCTGAAGCCTGACGCCACCCGCCGCAACCTGACGGGCAGCATCAACAAGATCTTCGAGGAGGCCGGCCTGTCTATCCTGGCGCAGAAGCGCATCCTGCTCACCCGCGCCGAGGCCGAGGCATTCTATGCGGTGCACAAGGAGCGCGGCTTCTTCAACGACCTCGTCGGCTACATGATTTCCGGGCCGGTCGTGGCGCAGGTTCTGTCGGGCGACAATGCGGTGCTTAAGCATCGCGACCTGATGGGCGCGACGGACCCCAAGAAGGCGGCGGCCGGCACCGTCCGCGCCCTGTTCGCCGAGAGCATCGAGGCCAACACGGTGCACGGGTCTGACAGCCTCGAGAACGCCGCGACGGAGATCTCGTTCTTCTTTGCCGGTATCGAGATCGTCGCCGCCTAGCCTTCCGAAGGGGGCGGCGCTCCGCCCCCTCCCTCGCCTTAGAAAATCGGCATGCCGCCGGCGACGGTGATCAGCGCGCCCGAGATGTAGCTCGCTTCGTCCGAGGCCAGCATGACATAGGGCGGCGCCACCTCGACCGGCTGGCCGGGGCGTCCGTACGGCGTCTGCGAGCCGAAGTTCTTGATGGCGTCCTCCTCCATTCCAGCCGGAATGAACGGCGTCCAGATCGGGCCGGGCAGGACGGCGTTGACGCGCAAGCCCTTTTCGGCAAGCAGCTGCGCGAACGAAACGGTCATGTTGCCGATGGCGCCCTTGGTCGCCGAGTAGCCGAACAGGCTCGGCGTCGGGTGCTTCGTGTTGACCGAGGCCGTGTTGATGATCGAGCCGCCGGGCTGCATCACCCCGACCGCCGCCTTCGTCACATAGAAGGTGCCATGGACGTTGGTGGCGAACATCGCCTCCCAATCCTCGTCCTTGGTTTCCTCCAGCGACGGCGTCGGCGCCTGGTAGGCCGCGTTGTTGACCAGCACATCCAGCTTGCCGAACGCCTTGACCGTCTGCTCGACGATGGCGCGCGCGTCGGCCGACTTCGAGATGTCGGTCGGCAGCAGCAGGGCGCGCCGCCCGGCCTTGGTGATGAGCGCCTCGACCTCGCGCGCATCGGCTTCCTCGGCGGCAAGATAAGCGATGGCGACATCCGCGCCCTCGCGGGCGAAAGCGATGGCGACGGCACGGCCGATGCCGCTATCGCCGCCGGTGATGAGCGCCGCCTTGCCGGTCAGACGGCCATGCCCCTGGTAGCTGTCCTCGCCGGTATCCGGCTTCGGGTTCATCTCGGCACGCTTCCCGGGGAAGCTCTGCTGCTGCACCGGGAACGGGGGCTGCTTGTAAAGGGTCGTCGGATCCTGGGTCATGCGCTCTGTTCCGCTTGAGGTGGCTGACATCGATGCCAGCCGGGACCGCTACATGCGGTCGCCACCAGGACCCTCCAACGCGAACAACCTTCACCTTCGGTCAAAGCTTCTCGATGACGACCACCACGCCTTCCGCCGCCGCCAATGTCAGCGGCGAGGCAACGGCATCGTGATGGAGGCCGCTGGAGAAAAGGATGCGGCCGGGCTTCACCGTGACCGTCTGCGCCGCCTCGCCGAGGTTGAGGTGGACCGCAAGGTGCTGCTCCGGCGCCCGGCGCTCATAGGACAGCACCGTGCCTTCGACATGCACCCCCTCCGTCTCTCCGTGCAGCAGCGCGGGGCTCGTCTTCCGGAGAGCGATCAAGCCGCGATAGAGGTTCAGCATGGACTGCGGATCGGCGGCCTCGGCCACCACATCCGCCTCCTGCGCGCCGAACGGCAGCCAAGGCTTGGCGGTGGTGAAGCCGTGGCCGGCGGAGGCGTCCCAGGGCATCGGCGTCCGCTCCGGATCACGGCCAAGCCCCTTGCCGGGCTCGCGCTTCTCGGCTGGGTCCTGCACCTCATCGGGCGGAATGGCCACATCCGCCATGCCGATCTCCTCGCCGTAATAGATCGTCGGCGTGCCGCGCAGGGTCAGCAGCAGCATCGCCGCCATCCGGGCTTGGGCGCGCCCGATCCGGCTCGCGATGCGGGGCCGGTCGTGGTTGCCGAGCACCCAGTTCGGCCAGCCGCCCGGCGGCAACGCGCCCTCATAATCCGTGATGATCCGCGCGATCGTCTCGGCGCTCCAGCCGCTCATGAGCAGCAGCTGGAAGTTGAAGGGCAGCTGCGCCTCGTTGAGATGCGGCCCGTAGTAGGTCACCAGCCGGTCGATCGGCAGATAGATCTCGCCGATGAGCACGCGGTCCCCGAACTCGTCGAGCACCGAGCGGAGGCCGGCGACCACCTCGTGCACCTCCGGCCGGTCGGCGGTGTAGAGCGGCAGCAGCCGGTCGTGCGACGAGCCGCCAGGGTGGTAGTCCGGGTTCGGCGGATTGTCGCGAAACCGGTCGTCCTTGATCATCATCCACATGACATCGACGCGAAACCCGTCGACGCCGCGCTTGAGCCAGAAGCGCAAGGCGTCGTGCATGGCGGCGACGACGGCGGGGTTCCGCCAGTTGAGGTCCGGCTGCTGCGGCAGAAACGAGTGGTAGTAGTATTGGCCGGTGCGCTCGTTCAGCGTCCAGCCGGGGCCGCCGAAGTTGCTCAGCCAGTTGTTGGGCGGCCCGCCGTCAGGTGCCGGGTCGCGCCACAGATACCAGTCACGCTTCGGGCTCCTAAGGCTCGATGCGCTCTCGAGGAACCAGGGGTGCCGGTCCGAGGTGTGGTTCGGCACGAAGTCGAGGATGAGCCTCAACCCGAGGCCATGCGCTTGCGCGATCAGCGCGTCGAAATCCTCCATGGTGCCGAACAGCGGGTCGATGCCGGTGTAATCGGCAATGTCGTAGCCGAAATCGGCCATCGGCGAGGGGTAGATGGGCGAGAGCCACAGCGCATCGACGCCCAGCGCCTGCAGATGGCCGAGCCGCCGCGCAACGCCGCGCAGATCGCCGACCCCGTCCCCGTTGGCGTCCTGAAAGGAGCGCGGATAGACCTGATAGACGATCCCGCTCTGCCACCACGCCAATCCCATGTTAGTTACCAACCGGATGTGATCCTTAGAGATGGCGGGTACGAGCGGATGATCAACGATCTTTGGTACAAGAACGCCGTCATCTATAATTTGTCGGTCGATACGTTCATGGATGCGGACGGCGACGGCATCGGCGACTTCAAGGGCCTCATCCGACGCCTCGACTATCTGCAGGGCCTCGGCGTCACCGCCATCTGGCTCATGCCCTTCCAGCCTTCGCCGCGGCGTGACGACGGCTACGATGTCGCCGACTATTACGGTGTCGATCCACGCTACGGCACGCTCGGCGACTTCGTGGAGTTCACCCATGGCTGCGAGCAGCGCGGCATCCGCGTGCTGATCGACCTCGTGGTCAACCACACCTCCGACCAGCACCCGTGGTTCCAGCAGGCGCGCGCCGATCCGAAATCCCGCTACCGCGACTGGTATGTGTGGGCGGACAAGGAGCCCGCGGACGCCGCCGACGGCATCGTTTTCCCCGGTGTGCAGACATCCACCTGGACGCGGGACCCGGTCGCGAAAGCCTGGTACTTCCACCGCTTCTACGATTTCCAGCCCGACCTCGACACCGCGAACCCGGAGGTGCTGGCCGAGATCCTTCGCATCATGGGGTTCTGGCTGCAGCTCGGCGTCTCGGGCTTTCGCATGGATGCAGTGCCCTTCGTGATCTCCCGCAAGGGCGCCGACGTGCACGGCCAGCACGAGCAATACGAAATGCTGCGGGCCTTGCGCGAGTTTCTTCAGTGGCGGCGCGGCGACGCCGTCATCCTCGGCGAGGCGAACGTCCTGCCGGACACCGACATGAATTATTTCGGCAAGACCGGCGAGCGCATGCAGATGATGTTCAACTTCCAGGTCAACCAGCACCTGTTCCATGCTCTGGCGACCGCCGACACCCGGCTTCTGGCGAAGGCTCTCAAGGCGACCGAGGCGCGTCCGGCGACGGCGCAGTGGGGGCAGTTCCTGCGCAACAACGACGAACTCGATCTAGGCCGCCTCACGGAGGCGCAGCGCGAGGCGGTGTTCGCGGCCTTCGGCCCCGACAAGACCATGCAGCTCTACGGACGCGGCATCCGGCGGCGCCTGGCCCCGATGCTGCAGGGCGATCGCCGCCGGCTGGAAATGGCCTACAGCCTCATGGTCACATTGCCGGGCACGCCGGTCATTCGTTATGGAGACGAAATAGGAATGGGCGACGATCTGTCGCTGCCCGAGCGCAATTGCGCCCGCACCCCGATGCAATGGTCGGTCGAGCGCCAAGGCGGCTTTACCCTGAGCGACACACCGGTGCTGCCGCCGATCCACGATGGGCCCTACGGTTTCGCGCACGTCAACGTGGCCGAGCAGCGGCGGAACCCGGACTCGTTGCTGAACTGGATGGAGCGCATCTTGCGGATGCGGAAGGAGGTGCCGGAGGTCGGCTGGGGCATTCCCACCATCCTGCGGACAGGCCGGAACGATGTGCTGGCGATCCGCTATGACTGGCGCGGCAACGCGGCGCTGTTCATCCACAACTTCAGCGATATGCCGCTCGAGATCAGACTGACCCCCGGCGCCGAAGGCACCCACGACAGTCTGCTGGTCAATTTGTTGTCGGACAACAACAGCGAGCCGGGCGACGACGGGCGCCACTGCATTCTGCTCGAGCCATACGGCTACCGGTGGTACCGGGTTGGCGGCCTCGATTACCTGCTTCGCCGCCGGGACGTTTAGAGCGTCGGGCCTTGTATGCGGGGTCGCCACTCCAATACTGACTAGCCGGATGGAGAGCCGCCGGATGAGAGCCACCGCAGAAGCCATGTGCGCGGAATGAGCGGTGCACGCCTCGATGGGGAGTTGCCGCTCGACCGGTATGCGGCGATCGGCGACGGGCGGTCGGTCGCGATCGTCGGCGCCGATGGCTCGATCGACTGGTGGTGCGTCCCCCACATGGACAGCGTTCCGTTCTTCGACCGCCTCCTCGACCCATGGGAAGGCGGCCGCTTTTCCGTGACGCCCGTGGACGCGTTCGAGGTCGCGCGAGATTATCTCCCCGACAGCAACGTGCTCGTCCAGACCTTCACCACGGCCTCGGGCCGCGCACGGCTGACGGATGGGCTGAACAGCGGCATCTCCGGCCGGTTGCCATGGAGCGAGTTGGCCCGTCGCATCGAAGGCCTTGAGGGCGAGGTCGAGTTTCGCATCGAATGCCGGCCCGGTCACCGGCTGGGGCACGGCAACCCGTGGCGCGAAGACAGCCCGCACGGCGACGTGCTGCATATCGACGGCGTCATCGCGGCGTTCCGGGCGACGGACGACGTGGAGCGGGTCACGCGGGACGACCGCCACCTCGTCTGCAGTCTGGTGACCTCGCCGGGCTCGCGCAGCCTCGTCGCTATTCTCGCCTCGGGGAACGAGCCCCTCATCCTGCCGCCTCTGGCGGACATCGACGCCCGGCTCGACCGGTCCAGCGCCTCCTGGCAGGAATGGGCGCGCAACCTCAAGATCGACGGGCCCTATGCCAGCACGGTGCGCCGCAGCGCCTTGGCGCTCAAGCTGCTGCTGTTCTCGCCAAGCGGGGCCACCGCCGCTGCCGCGACCAACTCCCTGCCGGAGCGGCTGGGCGGAACCAAGAACTACGATTACCGCTACGCCTGGGTGCGCGATGTGGCCTACACGATCAAGGCGTTCCTGCGGGTCGGCGCGACCGAGGAGGCCAAGGCGGCGTTCTCCTGGCTCATGGGCACGATCCGCCGGCACGGCATGCCGCTTCACACGATGTACCGGCTGGACGGCGACGTGGCTCCCGCCCAGGAGACGCTCGACCTTCCAGGATATCGCGGCAGCCGGGACGTGCTGCTCGGCAACAAGGCGCGGGACCAGCTTCAGCTCGGCACCTTCGGCGACATTCTCGAAACGGCGGCGTTGTTTGTCGAAAGCGGTCACGTCCTCGATCTGCTGACGCGCCGCCTGCTCGGCGAGCTCGTCGATCGTTGCGCCGACATGTGGATGCAGAAGGACGCCGGCATCTGGGAACTCGATGAGGTCGAGCACTACACGATGTCCAAGATGGGCTGCTGGACGGCGCTCGACCGTGGTGTCCGCCTCGCGGAGAAGCATCAGATCGACGTGCAGCACGCCGGTCGCTGGCGCCGCGAGCGCGACCGCATCCGCGACTGGGTCGATGCGAACTGCTGGTCCGATGCGAAGCAGTCCTACACCATGCATCCCGGCACGGAGCGCCTCGATGCGGCGCTGCTGCTCGCGACGCGTTTCGGCTTCGAGCGGCGCGACCGGCTTGCGGCCACGCGTGACGCCGTTGTCCAGGAACTCGCGAGAGGACCGTTGGTCTATCGCTACTCCGGCATGGAGCGCGAGGAAGGCACCTTCACCGCCTGCGGCTTCTGGCTGGTTGAAGCGTTTGCCCTGCTCGGCGATCTGGCTTCCGCCCGGCGCCAGATGGACGGAATGCTGGAGCGTTGCGGCACCAACCTCGGGTTGCTCACCGAAATGATCGATGCGCGATCGGGCGAGATGCTTGGCAACCTGCCCCAGGCGCTCAGTCATCTGGCGCTCGTCCACGCCGCATTCTCAATCGGCGAAGCGGAACAGAGAGCGCCAGACGCTGGCTCGGACGGCTAGTTGAACGGCAAGTAGCGAAAGCTGATCAGCACGGCATTCTCATCCGCCGACGGGCTGACAGTGCTGCCCTTGGTTGAACCGACACCCGCGAAGGTGTTGCGCTGGATGTGTTCGTACTGCGCGCCGAATTCCAATGTCCCGAAGCTGCCCTTGATGAAGCGATACCAGGCGCCGATCGTAGCCTCGACCACCGCGGAGGTGGTGGCGTTGCACGTTCCAAGTTCGAGCGCGCAACCTGACAGGTTGACGTTGGGGTTCCCATAGCCGCTGGTGGTGGTGCCGGTGGTATAGTATTTCGCCTTCGCCCCTTCCGCGCCGCCATAGGTGTAAAGATCGAGCTTGGGCGTTGCGTGGGCAACAAATCCGCCCATGATCGAGTAGGCCGGGATCGGCTCGATCTTTCCGGTCGTGTTGAATGTCGCGTCAGGAAGCTGTGCGGTGCCGTATCTCCCGACACCGTCGCCGATGAGGCCGCTGACCTGGAAGTTCAGCTTGTTCCGGATGACGGGCAGGATCATGCCGGCCCCGACACCCTCACCGGTCGTGTTGTAGTTGGTACCCGTCCCGCTGGCGGGGTTGGAGACCCGGCCACCGAGGAAGCTCAGAAGCCCATAGACCTCGTAGTGCCCGAAGCCGGGGTCGGCCGCGAACTTGGCGATAAGATCGGGCGCGCTGTTATCGCTGTAGGCCTGGATGGAGTTGACGTTGGAACCGCCGCAGGCGGTGTATTCGAGGTCGGAACCGCCGATGGCGGTGGGCGCCGCGGCGCCGGTCAGACAGTTGGGGCCGGCATTGCCGCTGAAGGTGGTTTGCGGTTCCTCGGCCGAGAAACCGAGCCAGTATTTCTGGTTGTCGAAGTCTTTGACGACCCGGAATTCGGTCTGTCGCGCCCAGTCGAAACCCACCACATATTGCGCATCGATCGTGAGCGGGACGTTCTCGCTGCGCGGCAGCAGGCCTTTGCTGTACAGTGTCGCCAAACTCCAGCCCTGACCGCCGACGAAGTGCAGTCCCAGGTAGCTGTTGTCGTATTCGCCCCAGAACTGGCGCAGCCGGAGCGTGTAGCTGTTGCTCTGGTTCGAGTTCGATGACGAACCGGCGCTCAGGAAGTCGGTTTCCAGGTAGCCTGTGAGCTTCTCTGAATCGTCGAGCTTTGCCTGCGTCAGCACGGAAAAGCGGCTCTGCTGCGCCGTCTCGCGGTATTCCGGGACGTGATAGTTGGGCGAGTTCCGAAGCGGAATGCCCGTGTTGAAGTTCGTGTCGATGCTCGCCGCTTCGTTGCGCGACCTGTAGACGCCTTCGGCCGCCGCAAAGCCGCCCAGGGTCACGGTGACGGCACCGAGGCGGAAGGACCCGGTGGGCAGCGGCGGCGGCGCCGGGGCGGCCGGGGGCGGCGCCGCATACACGATCGTCGGGGCCGGAGCATGCGATACCGTCGTCTCAATCTGCTGCGTATGCACAGCGGCAAGGCGGGCCTGGCTGCGCGCTTCCGCTGCCTCGGCCTGCGCCTGCCTCAAGGCGCTGTCGCGCCGGGCCATCTGCACCTTCATCGCCCGGATCTCGGCCTGCAGGGCGTTGATCTGGCTTTCGATCGCCTGCAGCTGCGCGGCCGACTGCGCCGCAGCCTCGTGCGGACGAAGCACGAGGGTGGCGAGCATCGTGGCAGACAAAAGCGCCGCCGTTAGGTGATTGTTCCTGACCATAGCAACAACTCCTGAGAAGCTGGGTCACCGCTTCGAACAGGAATGTGATTATCGGGTTGCTATGGTTACTGTCTGTTAAGCTTCAATGACGGCGGATGGTGCTCACCCTCAGTGAAGCGCTCCGCCCCAGATGACGGCGCAAACAACCTGCCGAAATTCATGGGGTAGAAGCAGCGAGACGCCCCCCGCACCGCTGGGGGCGTCTCCGCGTTCAGGCGGCGGCGGACATCGTCCGGTCCAGCGAAATCGGGAACTGCCGCACCCGGATTCCGGTTGCGTGGTAGACCGCGTTGGCGATGGCGCCGGCGCTCCCCGTGATGCCGATCTCGCCCACGCCCTTGATCCCGAGCGCGTTCACGTGCGGGTCCACCTCATCGACGATGATCGCCTCGAGCGAGGGCACGTCGGCATTCACCGGCACCTGATACTCGGCGAGGTTGGTGTTCATCGGCCGGCCCGTGCGCGGGTCGATGATCGCGCGCTCGTGGAGTGCGAAGGAGATGCCCCAGATCATGCCGCCGTAGTACTGGCTGCGTACCAGATGCGGGTTGATGATCCGGCCGGCGGCGAATGCCCCCACCATGCGGCTCACGCGTATCTGGCCGAGATCCGGGTCCACCTTGACCTCCGCGAAAACGGCGCCGTGCGCATGCATCGCATACGCTTCGTGCGTCGCCTCGTCGGCGGCGCCGGTGCCGCTTCCGTCCACCTCGTCGAGACCCGCCCGCGCGAGGATTTCGCTGTAGCTCTCGCTGCGGGATTCGTCGTCGAGGCGGTGCAGGCGCCCGTCGCGGGCTGCCAAACCCGCATTGCCGGCGCCGAACAGAGGCGAGCGCTCGTCGCGCATCGCGAGTTCTGCGAGGCGGGCAATGACGGCGGCGCCAGCGTTATGAATGGCCATGCCGACGGTCGCCGTGTGGCCGGAGCCGCCCGCGATGCCGGCATCCGGCAGGTCGGACGAGCCGGCGCGGAATTCGAGCCGATCCATCGGCAGCGCGAGGCCGTCGGCGGCGATCTGCGCCAGTGCCGTCCAGGCGCCCTGGCCCATGTCATGCGCCCCGGTCTCGACCAGGCCGGAGCCGTCGCGACGGATGACGGCGCGCGCCTTGCCCTGGAACATGTGCGCGGGATAAGTCGCGGTGCCCATGCCCCAGCCGACCAGCAGGCCGTTCTCGTCGCGCGTCTGCCGGGATGCGAGCGGCCGGCCGGCCCAGCCGAAGCGCGCCGCGCCCTGCGCGTAGCATTCCCGCAGCGCTTTCGACGAGTAGGGCTTGCCGGAGATCGGGTCGGTCTCGGCGTAGTTGGCGAGGCGGAAGGCGAGCGGGTCCATGCCGCAGGCTTCCGCCATCTCGTCGATCGCCGATTCCAGCGCGAGGCTGCCCGGCGCCTCTCCCGGCGCGCGCATGAAGGTGGGCGTCCCGGTGTCGAGACGCACGGCGGTATGGGCGGTCGCTATGTTCGGGCTCGCATAGAGGACATGCGCGATCTCGGCCGCCGCCTCATAGAAGTCGTCGTAGGTGCTGCTCGCGGTATGGGTATGGTGCTCGATCGCGGTGAGGTGGCCGTCCGCGTCGCTGCCCAGGCGCAGCTTCTGCCGCGTCGGCGCACGGTGGCCGACCATTCCGAACATCTGGTCGCGCGGCAGCACGAGCTTCACCGGGCGGCCGACCATGCGGGCGGCGATGATGCCGAGCAGCTGCGGCCCGGCGACCAGGCCCTTGCCGCCGAACCCGCCGCCGAGGAATGGCGAGCGGATGTGAATGTTCTCGTGCGGAATATCGAGCAGGCGCGCGATGCGGTCCTGCATGATCCCGAGGCCCTGGGTGGGCGTGTCGATCACGACGTTGTCGCCGTCCCATACAGCGACGACGGCATGCGGCTCCAACTGGTTGTGGTACTGGGCCGGCGTCTCGTAGGTCGCGTCGATGCGATGGGCGGCGCCCGCGAGGCCAGCGCCGATGTCGCCATGATGCGTCTCGGTGGGCAGGCCGACGCCCACCACCGGCGGCGCGAAGCTCTCGCCCGCATCCAGCCCGACCCTCGGTGTCTCGATCTCGTAGCGTGGGGCGAGCAGGGTCGCGCCCTCGACAGCCGCTTCGAACGTCTCGGCAATCACGACGGCGATCGGCTGGTTGGCGTAGCGGACGTGGTCCGATTGCAGCAGGTCGAGCTTGAAGTCGAACATGCCGCTTTTTTCGTCCGGATCATGGGCGACGGCCGGACGGTTGGCCGGGGTCATCACCTCGACCACGCCGGGATGAGCTTTGGCTGCCGCCACGTCGAGCGCCGTGACGCGCCCGCGCGAGATCGTGCTGACGGCGCAGACGGCATACAGCATGCCGGGCGGGTGGTTGTCGGCGGCGTAGCGGGCGCGGCCGGTAACCTTGAGCAGGCCGTCGCGCCGGGTCAGCGGCTGCCCGATGCTGGAACCATGGCGGATATTGGCGGGCATCCGGGTCGTGTTGGTGTCAGACATGGACGGACGCTCCGGTGGAAATGGCAAAGGGCGAAGCCGGCAGCGCCGGCATGCGATCCGGCGTGCCGGCGGCCGCGAGCGCGAGGGCGCGAACGATGATCCGGCGTGCCAGCTCGATCTTGAAGGCGTTGTCGCCGGAGGGCCGGGCAGCGGCAAGCGCCGCCTCGGCAGCCCGCGTGTAGGCGTCGCGTCCAGGGGTTGCCCCGGCGAGCGCCGCCTCGGCTTCGAACGCCCGCCACGGCTTATGGGCAACGCCGCCGAGCGCGATCCGGGCCTCGGCGATCCGGCCGCCATCCATGCGGAGATGCGCCGCCGCCGACACGATGGCGAAGGCGTAGGAGGTGCGGTCCCGCACCTTGAGGTAGCGCGCATGGGGCGCGAAGGCTGCGGCCTCCGCCGGCAGCCGGACGGCGACGATCAGTTCGCCGGGTTCGAGCACGGTGTCGCGTTCGGGCGACTGCTCGGGAAGGCGGTGCAGCGCTTCCAAGGGCACCTCGCGGCGTCCGTTGGCGCCCTCGATTTCGACGATGGCGCCGAGCGCCGCGAGCGGCACGCAGAAGTCCGACGGCTGGGTGGCGATGCAAGCCTCGCTCCAGCCGAGGATGGCGTGCTGGCGGTTCTCGCCGCCATGAGCATCGCAACCGGCGCCGGGGCTCCGTTTGTTGCAGGCGCTCGCGGGGTCGTAGAAGTAGGCGCAGCGGGTGCGCTGGAGCAGGTTGCCGCCGACGGTCGCGGCGTTCCGCAGCTGCGCCGAGGCGCCCGACAGCAGCGCCTCCGCGACGGACGGGAAGCGGCGGGCGAACTCGGTGTCGTAGGCGAGGTCGGCGTTGCTGACCAAGGCCCCGATGCGGACGGCGCCGTCGTCGAGGTGGTCGATGCTGTCGAGGCCGGGCAGGCGGGTCACGTCCACAAGCCGGCCGGGGCGCAGCACGTTGCCCTTCATGAGGTCGACGATGTTCGTTCCGGCGGCGAGGTAGCTGGCGCCCGGATGGGCGGCGGCGGCGATCGCTTCGGCGATCGTGGCCGGCCGGATGTATTCGAAGGTCTTCATGCCGCTTGCTTCCGGTCCGACTGCTCGAGGGTGTGCGTCGCTTCGAGCACCGCCTCGGTGATGCCCGCATAGGCGCCGCAACGGCACAGGTTGCCGCTCATGAGTTCGCGAATGCGCTCGGGGTCGTCTCCAGCATGCCCTTCCTGGATCAGGCCGACGGCGCTCATGATCTGCCCGGGCGTGCAGAAACCGCACTGGAAGCCGTCGCAGGCGATGAACGCGGCCTGGACCGGGTGCAGCTCATCCTCGGTGGCGAGGCCCTCGATTGTCACGATCTCCGCCCCGTCGTGGCTGACGGCGAGCGCGAGGCACGAGTTCACGCGCCGCCCGTC
Source organism: Acidisoma sp. (assembly GCF_965199065.1). Lineage (NCBI taxonomy): Bacteria > Pseudomonadati > Pseudomonadota > Alphaproteobacteria > Acetobacterales > Acidocellaceae > Acidisoma > Acidisoma sp. The sequence goes on from NZ_CBDAQN010000003.1 coordinate 2,086,792, forward strand.
GAGGAGGACGGTGCAGGCGCCGCATTGGCCGCGGTCGCAGCCTTTTTTGGTGCCGGGGAGGTCGAGGCGCTCGCGCAGCAGGTCGAGCAACGTGACGCGTGGATCTTCGAGCGCGACCTCGTGTTGGACGCCGTTGACGGTGAGGGCGATGGTCAGGCTCATGGAGCCTCCTGATCTGAAACTGGAAGCGCGCCGCGCGAGACGAGGCCCTGGCGGCGGCGGGGGTACAAGGACGTGACCCGCTTACAGCATCGCGGAGGCTGCCTCCACTACGCAAGCCGGGTTCGATGACCATTTAATCACAGGGCGGTGATGGCAGGTCCGGACCTACGTCGCGAGGCGGCGGTCGATCATCAGGAACACCAGCAGGGTCAGGCCGAAGATGATCTGGCGGCCGCTCTCGCCCATGTTGATCGCCGTCAGCAGGCTCACCAGGACTGTCATCAGGATCGCGGCGCAGGCGACGCTGCCGTAGGGCGCTTTTCCCCCAGCCAGCGTGACCCCGCCGATGGCGGCGACGACGATGCTCGTCAGCACATAGGCGTTGCCCAACCCCAGGAACGCCTGCCCGACGTAGCCGGTGAGGAGAAATCCGCCGAGGGCGGCCACCGCGCCGCTCAGCATGTAGGCGACGACGCGGACGCGCACCGTGTTGGTGCCGCTCAACCGGGCGGTGACCGGATTGGCCCCGGTGCGGCAGAGCTGCCGCCCCCAGGCCGAGCGCGACAGCAGCCAGATCGCGATGGCCGCGACCGCCGCCCACAGCAGGGCTACGCTGGGCACGCCGGCGAAGCCGCGGCCGGCCAAGGCCACCAGCGCCGGGCTCGCATTATCCGCCGGATGGGCGAGCGAGACGCCGACGATAAGCGCGCCATCGACGACGCTGGAGAGCGCGAGGGTCGCCACCAGCGGTGGGACGCCGAGCACGGCGACGCCCATGCCGTTGAGAAAGCCGACGCCGAGGCCGGCGCCCACAGCCGCCAATCCGCCGAGCGGCGTCATCAGGTTGCTGCCGGCCATCAGGCCAGCGCCGAGAATGCCGCCCAACGTCGCGACCGCGCCGACCGAGAGGTCCAGCCCCTGGCCACCAGCCGCGATGACGACGGTCTGGCACAGGCCGAACAGCCCGAGGAACGAGGCGATCTTGAGCTGGTTGCCGATCTGGCCGTAGCCCACGAAGCCCGGCAGCACGAGTTCGCCCACCACCAGCAGGGCGATGGTCAGCCCCAGCAGCAGCGCCGGACGCCCGAGAGCAAAGCTTCTCATGCGATGGCCGTCCGTCTTTGTTCGAGCACCATGAAGCCAAGCGCCGCCACGATCACGAGCCCCTTGAAGAACTCCTGCCAGATGCTGGGGATGCCGGCGAAGTAGATGACGTTGGTGACGACGCCGAGCACCAGCGCGCCGATGAGCGCGCCCCAGGGCGTGCCGCGCCCACCGCCAAGCGAGATGCCGCCGATGACGACCGCCGCGACCGAGGTCAGCGTATAGGCGGTGCCGACGCCCGCATCGCCCGACAGGGTCTGCGCCGAGATCGAGATGGCGCCGAGCCCCACCAGCAGCCAGCCGACGAGGTAGGCGGTGAACTTAACCCGTGCCACGCCGATGCCGGCCTGGAAGGCGGCGACGGGGTTGCTGCCGACGGCCACGATCCGCCGGCCCAGCCGATGCCGCCCGAGCACCGTCCAGAGCAGCAATCCGAAGACCACGATCAGCAAGGGCACCGGCAGGCCGAACACGGTGTCCGAGTAGAAGTTGCCGATGACCTCGTCGATCTGCCCGCCCGGCTGCGGCATGAGGGCGAGCGCCAGCCCATACCAGACAGCGCCCGTGGCGAAGGTCGCGATGAGCGAGGGCAATCCGAAGACGGTGACGATGACGCCGTTGACCGCGCCCAGCGCCAGGGCCAGCAGCAACGCGCAGCCCATGAGCCCCCAGGGGCCGCCGACCGCGCTGGAGGGCACCGTCGCCAGGAAGCAGTTGATGAGCGAAACCCCCGCGCCGACCGAAAGGTCGAGTTCGCGGCTCAGCACGATCACCGCCTGCGCGAGGCAGATGAGGATCGTCGGCGTGAAGGTCGCGATGTTGTCCTCGACCGAGGGCAACCCGAAGAAGTGCGGTTGCAACCGGGCATTGAGCGCGATCACCACCACCAGCATGAGCAGGCTCGGGATGATCCCGGCGTGTCGCAGCGCCCGCATCATAACGCGGTTTCCAGGGCCGCGCGCCCGGCCGAACGCCGCCGCCATGATGCGCGGCTCGGTCATCGCCTCGCCGCTCAGGTCGGCGACGATGCGGCCCTCGTACATGACCAGGATGCGGTCGCAATGCAGCAGCAGCTCCTGGATCTCGGAGGCGAAGATGAGCGCCGTCGTGCCGGCCGCCGCCAGTTCGCCGATGATGGAATAGATCTCCGAGCGGGCATGGATGTCGACGCCTTTGGTCGGGTCACTGAGCAGCAGGACCTCGATCTCCGTCGCCAGCCATTTGCCGATGACGACCTTCTGCTGGTTGCCGCCACTGAGCGCCGACACAAGCTGGTTTGGGCCCTCGGTCTTGATGAGCAGCCTGCGGATGGCATCAGCCGCCAGCCGTCCGAGGTCCGCCAGCGGCAGCGTCCAGGGTCGTTTCGTGAGCGCGATCTTCACGTAGCCCAGGTTTTCGCCGACGCTCTCGCCGCTGAACAGGCCCTGGCGCAGCCGGTCGTCCGGCACCAGGCACACGCCGCGCTGGATCATGTCGCGCGGAAGAGACGGCGTCACCGCACCGTCCCGATGCCAGAGCGTGCCGCTTTCGATCCGCCGATGCCCGGCAATCGCCTCCAGCAGCTCGGCCTGACCCTGGCCCTGCAAACCGGCGAGGCCGACGATCTCGCTGCGACGCAATTCCAGGTCGACGCCGCGCACGGCAGTTCCTGATCGCAACCCCTGCAGCTTGAGCACCGTCTCGCCGATCGTGCGCCGCGCCATGGGGCGCAACACGGCGTCGGGGTCGCCAGTCATCAGCGAGAGAATGCGCGCCTCGTCCAGCCGCCCGGAGGTCGTCCAGGCGCCGGCCGTCCGCCCGTTTCGCATCACCAGGATGTCGTCGCAGATCTCCTCGATCTCGGCGAGCCGGTGGGAGATGAAGATGATGCCGATGCCCTGTGCGGTCAGGCGGCGGATGGCGGCGAAGAGCTTCGCGACCTCGGCGGATGCGAGCGCGGCCGTTGGCTCGTCCAGGATCAGCAGGCGCGGGTTCCGGGCGAGCGCGCGGGCGATCTCGACGAGCTGCTGCCCGGCAGCCGACAGCCTTCCGGCCGGGCTGCCGATGTCCATGCTGCTGCCGAGTTCTGCGAGCAGCGCGCCTGCCCGGCGACGGGCCTCCGCGCGGTCGATGAAGCCGCCGGCAAGGCACAGCTCTGCGCCGAGGAAGATGTTCTCCCACACCGGCATGTCGGGCGCGAGGCTCGGGTGCTGATGGGCGATGATGATGCCGCGCCGGGCCGCCGCGTGCGGCGAGGCATGGCGGAGCACCGCGCCCTCCATCTCCATCGTGCCGGCATCGGGCGTCACCTCGCCGGCGATGATGCGCGACAGCGTGCTCTTCCCCGATCCATTGGCGCCGAGCAGCCCGAGCACACGGCCGGGCGCCAGGGTCAGATCGACGCCGTCGAGCGCCACGACCCCGCCGAAGCGTTTGGTGACGCCACGCACCTGGATCAGCGCGGGCGTCGAGGTGCCGAGCGTTTTGGGCTCGGCCGCCGTCGCCACCAGCATGTCAGGTGAAGAGAGCGTCAAGCTGCTGTTCCGAGAACCACTCGGCCAGGAAGTAGCTGTCGGGCTTGTCCTTCATGCCCGCCAGCGTCTGGTCGAGGTTGTCGCGGGTCACCTCCAAGTGGATCGGATAGTAGACCGTGTTGTCCGGTTGCGGCTTGAGCTTGCGGCCCGCCGCGAGACGCACAGCCACGCCGATGGCATTGCGGCTGATGTCGGGCGGATTGGGCTGGGCGAACGCCTGCATGTTGGTGCCCCCGGCAAGTTCCTTCTTCCAGGCGAGCAGGAACGCCTTCTGCGCCTCCGCCGTCATCACCGGGATCGGCCGGCGCGCGTTCTGGAAGGCGCGCAGCACGCCGAGGCCCATGCTGTCCTCGACGAATGCGCCGTCGATCTGCGGTTGCGCGGCGATGACCGTCGCCATCACGTTCTGCGCCTTCGCCTGGTCCCAGTAGCCATAGCCGGACCAGACGATCTCGATGCCCGGATACTTGGCGAAGACATCGTGCGCGGCGCGGCGGCGGGTCTCGGCTGCGGGATTGCCGGGAATGCCGTCCATGACGACGACTTTACCTTTGCCGTTCAGCGTCTTGGCGACCCAGTCCGCGTAGCGGGTCGCCCAGGTGTAGTGGTTCACCGTGATGCTGAGCGCGTAGGGGTTCTTCACCGCCTGGTCGAACGCAATCACCGGAATGCCGGACCGCTTCGCCTCGTTGATGACGCTATCGAGCGCGGTGCCGGAGTTGGGGTCCATCGTGATGACGGAAACCCCCTGCAGGATCATGTTGCGGACATCCTGGATCTGCTGGTTGATGTCTGCGCCCGCCTGCTGGACGATGAGCTTGGACGCCTTCCCCTCGCTCTTGTACATATCGAACTGAGCCTGCGCTCCGGCCACCATCTGGTCGCGCCACTCAGACCCGAAATAGCCGTTCGACAGGCCGATCACGACATCCGCGGCTTGCGCCGGCAGCGCCGAGCCGAGGCCCGCCGCACCGGCGCCGACCGCCGCCATTCCACCCAGAAACTGTCTCCGATCCATTAGCCGTCCGATCCTCCGGTTGTTTTTCTTGTTGTTGTGTTGAGGCTGCGAACGTCAGTCCGCCGCCATCTGCCGGTCCGCCGCGACCCGCCCCTGGAACGACTTATGGAACTGCCCGTCCTTCATGATCGCGAGCAGGGAGTGCCGGTCCTGCAGCAGGCTGAGGTCGAGCAGCGGGTTGCCGTCCACCAGCAGGATGTCGGCGAGGTAACCCGGCGCGATGCGCCCCATCTTCTCGCCCGACTTGCCGACCCAGGCCTCGCCGCCATAGGCGGTGGCGGAGCGCAGCGCTTCCCACGGCTCGAAGCCGAACAGGTTGACGAAGTGCTCGAGGTCGCGCGCCTCGGTGCCGTGCGGCAGCCAGGCAAAGCCGTAATCGCCGAACGGCACGACCTTGATGCCAGCGGCGTGCATCTTCTTCATCACCTTGATGCCTTCTTCAAGCTCGCGCTTGTTGCCGATCATCTCGGCGACATCGGTGGTGATGCCCCAATCCTTCGCCTCGTAGGTGGTGTTGTACCGGGCGGCGATGGCGGGCGAGATGTAGTGCTTGTCCTTCACGCGCTCCAGCATCTCGATGGTCTCGTCGGTGGCGAAGCTGGCGTGGAAGATGAACTCGACGCCGTGCTTGATGCACTGCCGCACGGAACTGTCCGCGTGGGCATGCGCCGCAAGCCGCTTGCCGATGTTGTTGGCGGTGTCGCAGATCGCGGCGACCTCGGCATCCGTCATCGGGTTGTCGTAGGCGGCCATCCGGGGATAGCAGAAGCTGTCGCCGGAATTGTTGAACTTGATGACATCCACGCCCTCGCGGATGAGCATCCGCACGGTCTTGCGGAACTCCTCGGCGCCATCGCAGATGATCGAGATCGACGGGTGTTTCGCATCGAGCTGGTTATCGTCGGCAAGGCCGCCGGTCACGGTCAGTTCGGGCGAACCCGCCAGCATGCGCGGGCCGGGGATCTTGCCGGCGTTGATCTCGTTCCGGATGACGATGTCGAGGCGCGGCTTGGCGGAGGCTGCGCCCATCACCGCCGTGAACCCCATGTCGAGCGCGAGCTTCGCATGATGCATGGTCATCAGCACATGCTCTTCGACCGGCATGGCGGTCAGCGCGGCAACGGATGTTCCGTTGTTGTAGGTCAGATGGGCGTGGGTATTGACCATGCCGGGCATGAGCGTCGCACCGCCGGCGTCCAGCACCTGAGCGCCTTCGGCATTGAGGCTCTCGCCGGGGCCGGATACCGCCTGGATGCGGTTGCCCTGCACCAGCACTTCACCGGGCACCAGCGTCTTGCCGGTCCCTTCGAAGATCATCACGTTCTTGAACAGCGTTTTCGCCATTGTCGTCTCCCGTTTCTTGCGCGGCCAATTCTATTGGTGCCGTCGCCGATGTCCTGACGTTCAGGTCAGGTCCTGATTATCCTACACAGATGCCGCTTCCGGAACACCAAGCGTTACAAGCCCGGTGACTTTTCGCCGAAGACGCTCAGGCATCGCGCTTTCGGCAATCTCGCCGTTTGCCGTCCGCGCATAGGTTTCGGCGGCGGCTAGCAGAGCCGGCGCATCGTCGAGGCCCAGCTGCCCGAAGCGGATGACGATCTTGCCCGGCTCCCGCAATGTCGCCGCGCAGGGCTGCGGGCACGTGTTGAGGCACTCCACCATCCGGACTGCGACGGTGCTGCCGTTTGCGGCCGCCGCGCGCTTCATCGCCCGCGCGAGTTGCAGCCCGGGCGCATCCTCGCCCGCCGCGGGCGGATCGTAACGGTTGCAGGTCGTGCAGATGAATACCCGAGCCACAGCCGCCTATGCCGCCTTGGCGGCACGCTGCCGCGAGTAGAACAGGGTGAGCGCGTAGTTGACTTGTTTCGCCCGCTCGATCGTTGCCCAGTGCCCACAGCCGTCCAGCACGCGGAACTCGGAACCCTCGATGCTCGCCGCCAGCGCCGAACCGGTATCGGGCGGCGACGTGCGATCCTGGTCGCCGGTGAGCAGCAGCGCCGGCCCATGCCACTTCGAGAGATCGGCGCGTGTGAGTGCGGAGAGCGCCTCGCAGGCGCGGGCATAACCTTCCGCCGGCTGCGCCATGATGCTTTCCCGCACGAATGACGCCGCAACGAGGTTGTTCGCCTTGGTGTCGTCCGAGGTGCCCGCCGTCACGATGGCGTCGGCGATCGATGCCATGCCTTCGGCGCGAACTTTCGCGGCGCGGTCCTTCAGGGCCTTGCGAGCGGGCTCGGGCGGTTCGGGAAACGCGCCGACCAGTGCCAGGCTCGCCACCTTGTCCGGATGACGCGCGGCATAGTGCTGGCAGATGATGGTGCCGAGCGAATGACCGCCGAGATGCACCCGTCCGCTGCCGGACTGCTCCACCACCTCGTGCAGGTCGGCGACGAGGCTATCGATCGTCACGTCGTCGCGGACCGGAGTGCGGCCAGAGCCGGGCAAGTCATAGGCCACGATCTTCAGGTCGCGCTTCAGTATCTGCGTCTGCGGATACCAGGTATTGGTGCTGCCGCCGAGGCCGTGAACCAGGACAAGCGTCTCGCCCTGATTGCCGAATTCTTCGTAAAAACGACCGTTGCCAAACGCCATGGCCGTATCTCCCTATTGTGCTGCCATCTGATCCAGGCTGGGCGCCGTGACGGCTGCCCGCCGCACGACATTGCGGAGAATGCCGATCCCTTCGATCTCGACTTCCACCACGTCGCCGTCCGCCAGGAACTTCGGCGGATCGAAGCCGATGCCGACGCCGACCGGCGTGCCCGTGGCGATGACGTCGCCCGGCGACAAGGTGACGCTCTTCGAGATCGCCTCGATCAGCGCGGGCACGTCGAAGATGAGGTCGGCGGTGTTGGAATCCTGGCGGATCTCGCCGTTGACACGGCAACGGATCGCCAGCTTGCTGCCGTCGACCTCGTCCTTCGTCACGATCCAGGGGCCCATCGGGCCGAAGCCGTCGATGCCCTTGCCGAGAAACCACTGCTTGTGCCGGTGCTGGAGGTCACGCGCCGTCACGTCGTTGAGGATGGTGTAGCCGAAGACATGGCGCAGCGCGTCCTCGCGCGAGATCATGCGCCCGCCGCGGCCGATGACGACCGCGAGTTCGGCTTCATAATCGACCGCCGCATCGACGCCCGGCCACAGCGGGATGTCGTCGCCCGGGCCGGTGATGGAACTCGACGGCTTGGTGAAGATGATCGGGTGCTCGGGGATCGCGTCCTCGGGCTTTGCCCCCGCATCGAAGCCGCTCCTGGTGAACTCATGGGCGTGAGCATGGTAGTTTTTGCCGACGCACATGATGTTGTGCGGCGGGTTGGGGATCGGCGCCAGCACGCGCGCGCCTTGCAGGGTGTGACCCCCCGCCGCGGGCGCGGCGGAGGCAGCCACCGGTCCAAAATGTGCGATTGCCGCAACCATGTCGAACGCGATCCGCTCGGGCAACCCCGAGACTGCCTCGTTGAGCGGCCAATAGAGATCGTCATGTGTATCGACGATCGAAACCGTCGGACGCCCTTGGTGCAAGATAGTAGCCAATTTCATTGGTGATCCAATTCTAGACCAATATTCTTGTTTACGCTCCCAATCGAGAACCAAGTTGCAGTCATTGGCTTAGCGGTGTCAAGTCCGCGCCATGACGTCCGACACACATGATAGCGAGGCTGCTCCTCCGACCGAGGGGCCGGCGCGTGGCGATGCCGAGAGCCTGCGAAAGCTGCTCGGGCGCGAGATCGGCTCATCGCGCTGGCGGGTGGGCGACAAGCTGCCGACGGAGCGCGAACTCGGCGAAACCTACGGCGTGGCGCGCAATACCGTGCGGCGTGCGCTGCAGGTGCTGGAGCAGGAGAAGCTCATCGTCCGCCACGTCGGGCGCGGCACCTTCAAGGCCGGGAGCGGGCTGTCGGCGGAAGACGCCTTCCTGCCGAGCGCCGGTTCGCTCAGCCCCGCCAGCGTCGTCGAATGCCGGCTGATCTTCGAGCCGGAGATGGCGCCGCTCGCGGTCGCTCGCGCCACCCCGCTCGATTTTGAACGCCTGGCCGCTTGCCTGAAAGGTGGGGCCGCAGCCGCGAACGTCGAGGAGTTCGAGCATTGGGACGGTGCGCTGCACGAGGCGATTGCGCAGGCAACCCACAACCAGACCATCGTTGCAATGGCGCGCGCGCTCGCGGTCGTACGCACCCGTGGCGAGTGGGGACAGCTCAAGGCGCGGAGCATGACGCCGGAGCACCGCCGCGCCCTCCACAACCAGCATACGACGATCGTGGCGAGCCTGCAGGACCGCGACCGGGACGCCGCGCGCACTCAGATGCGCGAGCATATTCTCTACGTCCGGTCATACATGTTCGGCGAGTGATCGGCTTCGGCCGCCTATTGACAGGCCGCATGTCTCGCGTGCACCAAATTGGCTTCAATTGGTCTGCACCGAACAAGATCAACGGAGGGGAGAGATCATGCGCATCGGTTTCATTGGGCTTGGTTTGATGGGAACGCCCATCGTGCTCAACCTCCTGAACGGCGGATTTGCGGTCACTGTCTGGAACCGCTCGGAGCCGAAGCTGGCGGCGGCGGTCGAGGCCGGGGCCAGCCGTGCCGAAACCATCGGCGATCTCGCCCGCGGTTCGGACATCGTGATGATGATGGTGACGGACGCGGCAGCCTCCGAGGCGGTGATCTGCGGACCTGATGGCGTGCTCGACCACGCGAGGAACGGGACGATCCTCATCGACATGGGCTCGATCGCGCCCGAGATGTCGCGCTCCCTCGCCGAACGGGCGGCGGCGCGGGGCGTGGCCTTGCTCGACGCTCCGGTGACCGGCAACCCGAACGTCGCCCGCGCGGCCAAGCTCGGCATCATGGTCGGCGGGGATGCGGCGGTGCTTGACCGCGTTCGCCCTGTGCTCGAGGCGCTGTCGGCGGTCATCGTCCATGCCGGTCCGTCGGGCGCGGGCTCGACGCTCAAGCTCGTCAACAACCTCATCCTCGGCGTGGCCATCGAGGCGGTGGCGGAGGCGCTGGTGCTCGCCCGCAAGGCCGGGATCGACCCCGACTGCGTGCGGCAGATCACGAGTGTCGGTGGCGCTCGCACCGGGGCCATGGAGACGCGCGGGGCTCGCATGATCGCGGGAGATTTCTCACCCCATTTCTCGACGGACAACATGCACAAGGATCTGTCGACGGCGCTGCGTCTTGCCGACAGCCTGGGTGCCCCGGCGCCCGTAGGGGCCGCGGCGTTGGAGATGCTCGAGACGGCGCGGGCTCAGGGCAAGGGTGCGATGGACTCAGCGGTCGTCTATCAGGTCCTCGCGCAGCTGTCCGGCCTCGACAGTGGCACGGAGCGCTAGAACTGTCTGTCCGAACTCGAACCGCATACTTGGCTCTTCTTCCTGAACCGGCTTACGGCGAAATATTCAGTTCAACGACATTCATCTGGAGCGAGAACCGGCACTCGTTACTGGCGTAAGTCCAGGGGCGTGCGAGGCAGGCCTGTGAGCAACATTGTCATGCCATTTAACGCGCCTGGGCCTTGCGGAGGGTTCGGGGAGGTGGTCCAACCTCCTCATCAAACTCTGGGATAACCGCCATGCAGCACGAAACGCTGACGTATCAGGCCGACAATCTCACGATGAAGAGCGAGCTGTTCTTCGAGCCCGCGGCCGAGCCGCGCGCCGGCGTGCTGGTGTTCCCGGAGGCATTCGGCCTCGGCGAGCATGCGATTTCGCGGGCCGAACGTCTGGCGGCTCTCGGCTATGTGGCCCTGGCCTGCGATCTGCACGGCAACCGCGAGTTGGTCGATGACCTGCAACAGGCGATCGGTCTTCTCCAGCCCATGTACGCGGACCCGTCCAAGACGCGCGCCCGCGCGGCCGGCGCGTTGCAGGCGCTGACGGCGCGCGCCGAGGTCGACGCGTCGCGGATCGCGGCCATCGGCTTCTGCTTCGGCGGCACCATGTCGCTTGAGCTGGCACGCTCGGGGGCCGGCTTGGCGGCGGTCGTCGGCTTCCATAGCGGCCTCGCCACCACGGCGCCGAAGACGGACGCGCGCAACATCAAGGCGCGTGTGCTGGTGTGCATCGGCGCCGATGACCCGCTGATCCCGCCTGAGCAGCGCGCGGAGTTCGAAGCCGAGATGCGCGACGCCGGCGTCGATTGGCAGATGCATCTCTACGGCAAGACCGTCCATAGCTTCACCAACCAGATGGCGGCGAAGCGCAACATGCCGGACGCCATCCGCTACAGCGCGGAGGCCGATGCGCGCTCCTGGGCGTCTTTGCAGGAGCTGTTCTCCGAGACGCTCGCCTAAGCTTCGTTATCGGCCAGTTTCTGGTCGAGTAGCGTTCCGGCGGCGAACCCGGCGGCCATCGCGAGATAGACGGCCGCCATCGCCTGCTTGGACAGGACAAGTTCCCAGCCGGGCGTGAAGCGCTTGGGCGTCGCGCCGTAATCGACGGCGGCGGCGATCGCCGCCATGAGGACAGCGTCCCTCGCCAGCGGCAACACTTTCACCGTCCCGTCCAGCGCGACCCAGCGTGCGAAGAACAGCGCCCAGAAGATGGTCGCGGCGTGATGCGTCGCGTAGCCGGTCCCCGTCCGCTTCAGGTCGGCACCCTGGAAGGCGGCGGCCTGCGGGCCGTGGAGCCAGTGGCTGGTCGCATTGATCGGCTGAAGCGCGCTGCGGCCCTCCATCCGGGCCACAACCGCCAGGGCCACGGTCGACGTGAGGCTGGCGACGGTCCCGGAGACGAGGGCGCTGCGGAGAATTTTCGTGAAGCTCTTCATGAGGCGTCCTCTAGTTATATGGCTGCCTAACGGTTGCCGGACCGGCGCGCCATCATCGGCCGGGGTCAACAATCGGATAGGCGCCGCTGCTCATGCCGCAACACATACCAGATGTGGAAAGACAAACGCTCGCAATGGCGTGACCAGAATTATCAGGAGCAGCGTGCATGAGTGAGATGACCTTGGCTGACGTCTCGAAGGCGATGGGCGAAATCGATTTTGCGATGCTCTCCACGCGGGCCGAGAGCGGGGATATAGCCGCGCGTCCGATGAGCAACAACGGCGACGTGGAATTCAAGGGCGATTCGTATTTCTTCACCTGGGAGCACGCGCATACCGTTGCGGATATCGAGCGCGATGCGCGGGTCGGCTTGTCTTTCGTTGGCAGCAAGGGACTTCTCGGCAAGCCGCCGGTGTTCATCTCCGTCGAAGGCCGTGCGGAACTCGTTCGCGACAAGCAGGCGTTCAAAGAACATTGGGTTAAAGATCTCGATGTATGGTTCAAGGACGGGATCGACACGACCGGCATCGTCATGATCCATGTTCACGCGACCCGCGTACACTATTGGAACGGAATGGACGATGGTGAGGTCGCACTTCAGTCTGCGTGATGGGATCCGCGCCCGGTTGAGATGTACTCAGTTCCGTGTTCACCCTCATCAAGACGTGATGACGCCATCGCGATTATTTTGAACGCGTTTGGACTAGCTTCCCGGCTGAGCGTCACGGCAGCAGCCCGGCTACCGCCTTTCTTCGCGCCGAAGCTGCATCACCGGTGCTCAACAACAACAAGGCAGATCGCTAATGTTCATGCGCATCGATAAGCTACAGGCGGAACTTCCGGAACCGAAGAAGCCGGAGCCCAACGCGGCCGCGGCACTTCAGGAGCTGCTTGGCGGCAAATACGGTGAGATGTCGACGCTCGGCAACTACATGTTCCAGAGCTTCAACTTTCGCAACAAGACCAAGCTGAAGCCGTTCTACAGCCTTGTGTCGAGCATCTTTGCCGAAGAACTTGGGCATGTCGAACTGGTCAGCACCGGCATCTCCATGCTGAACAATGGCCCCGGCGACCCGACGCCTGACGTTGACATATCCAAGGCTCCCTTCGAGGATATGCAGGATGTCCGTCTCGCGGGCAGTTTCCTGAGCAACGGCGGCGGCTCGATGCCGATGAACAGCAATGCCGCGTCCTGGAACATGGACATGGTCACCACGACCGGTAACCTGATCATCGACCTTCTGCACAATTTCCACCTTGAATGCGGCGCCCGGATTCACAAGCTGCGCGTGTACGAGACGATGACGGAGCCCACCGGTCGCGAGGTTTGCGGCTACCTGCTCGTGCGCGGTTCCGTGCATGCCCATGCCTATGCGCTCGCCCTCAAGAAGCTGACGGGCGTCGAGATCGAGAAGATGCTGCCGACGCCGAACATTAATCTCGACCGCGTTCCCGAGTGCCAGAAGTATCTGAACGAAGGCAGCCATCGCCGCCTGTACAAGTTCAGCCCACACGATTACTCGGAGATGGCAGGCATCTGGTCCAACGACGAGGTGGCGCTGCCGGGCGATCCGCCGGGCAAGCTCGAGGTCGTCGACGGTCATCCTGAAGGCGGCAAGATTCCGGAGCTTCTCGGTAATTACGGTGCCTTCGCACCCGACTACGCGCCCGAGGAAATCTTCGACATCGCGACAAAGCTCTACAAGAAGAGCCGCTGACCTAAAGTTAAACCAGCCGGTGACGAGCGCAAGCTCGCCGCCGGTTCGTTTGCCGATCCTACGTCAGGCGCTTTTTATGTTGCGCCGCCAGCGCGAAACCGAAATTTTCGTCCCGGATGCCATCTCGTAACGCGCCGAGCATCAGTGCTTGTTGGCTTGGCGGGGCGAGGCCCCCGATGGGCGGGTCGAGATCGAGATTGGTCGGGAACGCATACCCCTCCGCACAAGCAGCCACCGCATCGGCCGCGCGTTCCATCGTCATCCGTCCGTCTGCCAGCATCGCCTTGAGCACAGGATAGAGCGCTGTGCTCATCCGGGTGCGGTCGACGCTCTCCATGGCGCGTCCGAAAGCGGACGAAACCTGGAGCAGGTTTGCCATGCGCCGCACATCGGCCGAACGGTTGGTGCCGGCCGCGTGGAACAGCGCCGGGTTGAAGAAGGCGGCGTCGCCTTTGGCCAGCGGCAGCTGCACATGGTGCGTCTGGAAATAGTCGCGGAATTCAGGGGTGGTGACAGCCAGATAACCGGGCTCGTAGGCCTGGGAGTAGGGCAGATAGAGGGTCGGGCCGGTTTCCACCGGCATGTCGCAGTGGGCGACCGCCCCCTGCAATGTCAGAACCGGCGACAGCCTGTGAACATGGGCCGGATACCGTGCCATCTCCGTCGGGGTCATGAAGCCGAGGTGGTAGTCGCGGTGCGGCGATTGCGCGTCGCCGCCGGGGTTCACGACATTCACCTGTGAGGTGAACTGGTAGGCCGGACCGAGCCAAGCCTCGCTGACCGCCGCCAGGATCTCGTTGCTGTAGTATGCGGCAAAGACCTCCGGGGCGCGCAGGCACAGTTTCTCGAGCGCGTTCCAAATCCGGTCGTTGGCCCCCGCCTTGGCAAAATGATCGCCGCCGCCGGTGTTCGTCGCGTGCTGTTCGTCGATGATGGTGCGAAACACCTCGCTCGCGGCATCGACGGGGGCGAGATCGGCGAATGCGCGGCGGAGCACGATGATGCCCGGGCCCGTCATCAGGGCCTCGGCCCATTCCGCCAGCAATGCTCGGCGGCCGTCTGGGGTCGCGATGGCGAGGCGCACGGCGTCGCAATCGTAGATGAGGACGCGGGAGACGACCTCGGCGGCAAACGGGTAGTCCCCCAGCACCGTCTCGGTGTAGGTGCAGGCTCTGAGGTCGTCGAGCCAGACGCGGTCGGCTGCGAGATAAACCCGATCCCCGCGCCGCTGGGTGATGTTGTCGGTCTTCATGATCGTTGCTCCCGATTTTGATTGTGGGCTCAGCATAGAGCGGCCGAGGGACGCTGGAAGATCAGAAACCCATCAGAAATACATCAAGCCGCCGGGCCGTTCCGCGCCGCCCTTGGAATGAAGATCTTCCCTCCTCCTTCAAAAAAGAAGTGCTTTCTTCCTGATTCGCGCGCGGTCCCCCTCGCCATGATGCAGCGACTCCCGTAACGATCTCTCATGTCCCGAGACTTCCTGATTAAGGAGATCGCTCTCCAGGCCGGCCTCAGCGTGGCAACCGTTGATCGGGTGATGAATGGCCGTCCCGGCGTGCGGACGCTCACGCAGCAGCGCGTCGCCGAAGCCATCCGCGAACTGGAGACGCAGAACCGTCAGCGCGCGCTGACCGGGCGCAAGTTCATCATCGACCTGGTGATGGAGGCGCCGGTGCGCTTTACCAACGAGGTGCGCGCCGCCCTGGAAGCCGAGTTGCCGACGCTCGAGCCGGCGGTTTTCCGGTCTCGTTTCCACCTTTGGGAGACGCTGCCCGCTCAGGCGATGGCGCAGGCGCTCGACCAGATCCGGGAGACGGGCAGCCACGGCGTCATCCTCAAGGCACCCGACGTGCCCGAGGTGGTGGCGGCCGTGGGCCGCCTGGTCGAGGCGGGCATTCCCGTCGTGACGATCGCGACCGACCTGCCGCATTCCGGCAGGCGGGCCTATGTCGGGATCGACAACCGGGCAGCCGGTGAGACCGCCGCCTATCTCATCGGAGCCTGGCTCGGGACGTTGCGCTGCCGTGTCCTCGTCACGATCAGCAGCAGCCGGTTCCGGGGCGAGGAGGAACGCGAGGCGGGGTTCCGGCAGGCGCTGCGGCGGCGGCACCCGAATATCGGCATCGTCGAGATCAGCGAGGGCCACGGCATGGACCGGGAGACCGTCGCGCTCGCTCGTCAGGCGCTCATGGAGGACCGCATGATCGTGGGCGCGTATTCGATCGGCGGCGGCAACACGGCGGTGCTGGCCGCCTTCGCGGAGGCCGGCCGCGTGTGCATGGTCTTCATCGCGCACGACCTTGACGCGGATAACGCCCTGCTGCTGAAGGAAGGCCGCATCCGCGCCGTGCTGCACCACGACCTGCGGCAGGATATGCGTATCGCCTGCCGCCACATCATGCACGCCCATGGCGCGCTGCGAGAGGTCGAGGCCACGCTCTCCGCCGTTCAGGTCATCACGCCCTTCAACCTGCCGCCGACGTTCGACGGCTGACGTTACGGGCCGTCGGCCACGTCTTCGCCGCGCATGACCTCGGCCTCCTGCCGCAGCCGGCGGAAGCTGCGGGTGCTGAAAGGCAGCATGGCGACGTAGAGAATGCCGGCCGCCGCCAGAGCGGCCCAGGGCTCGGCCAGCAGGATCGCGGCGAAGGCGCCGGTGCCGAGCAGCAGGGGCAGCACGACCTCGGCCGGGACCTTGAAGTTCTTGAAACTCCAGACCGGCACGGTGGAGACGAGCAGGATGGCGGTGCCGATCACCACCAGCGCCACGATGGCCGGCGAATGCGAGAGCGTCTCGAGCCAGGGCAGGGCGAGCGACCGCGCCTCCAGCCCGACGAAGATGGGAAACAGCGCGAGCAGCGCCCCGGCGGGGGCTGGAACGCCGGTAAAGAAGCCTGCCGTATAGGTGGCGACGGGCGTCGCATCCAGCGCCGCGTTGAAGCGCGCGAGGCGCAGCGCCATGCAGACGGCGAACATGAGCGACGGGATGAAACCGACGCCGCCATAGAGCCGCAGCGACCACAGGTAGAGCAGAAAGGCGGGCGCGACGCCGAAGCATAGGAAGTCCGCGAGGCTGTCGAACTCGGCGCCGAAACGCGAGGTCGCTTTCAGCAGGCGCGCGATCCGCCCGTCGAGCCCGTCGATGACGGCGGCGACCGCGATCGCGATGACGGCGGCGTCGAAGCGGCCGTCGAGCCCGAAGCGCATGCCGGTCAGCCCGGCGCAGAGCCCCAGCATGGTGAGCAGATTGGGCAGGACCCGGTTGAAGGACGGGCCCTTGAAGCGCGGGCGGTGGGCTGGGCGCTTGAGGCGGCGTCGGCGCCGGGCCGGCCAGATGCGGCCATCCGGCGCACCGGCGGCGCGCGGCTCGCTCATATCATCCCGGGGTCGGGCTCCGCCCCCATCGTCGGATCCAGCGCCGACGGCGGCTTCACGTCGGCATCGGGCTCGGCCAGGGGCGAGGGCGTGGGATCGGCGACGGTCGGGGGCTCCGGCCTGACGGGCGGCTCCGGCTCCGGCTCGCCCGAGAGTTCGGCGATCACGCTCTCGCCGCCGATCATGGTCTGTCCTTCGGTGACCAGGGGCAGAACGCCGGCGGGCAGGTAGATGTCGGTGCGGCTGCCGAAGCGGATGATGCCGAAGCGGCTTCCCGCCTGAACATGGTCGCCTTCCTTCACGTCGCAGAGGATGCGGCGCGCGATGAGGCCGGCGATCTGCACGACGGCGATCTCCCGCCCATCCGGCAGCCGGATGGCGAGCGCGTTGCGCTCGTTCTCGTCGGAGGCCTTGTCGAGGTTCGCGCTCAGGAACTTGCCGTGCCGGTAGGCGATGCGCGTCACCGTGCCGTCCGCCGGCATGCGGTTCACGTGCACGTCGAGCACCGAGAGGAAGATCGCGACGCGCCAGCGCGGCATGATGCCGAGGCCGAGTTCAGGCGGCGGGGCGGCAAGGGCGATGCTGACGATATGTCCGTCGGCCGGGGCGAGGAGCGCCCCGGGGCGCGGCGGCGGGAAGCGCTCGGGGTCGCGGAAGAAGTAGAGACAGAACAGGATGAAGACGACGCCGATCCAGGCGATCCAGCTGGCGAAGATGAGCCCGGCCAGGACCAGGATCGCGCCGATGACCAGAAAAGGCCTTGCCGCCGGATGCGGCGGAGAGAGGACGTAACGGAAAGCACTGCCATGAGCCATGATGGCGGGGTGTTATCAGGTCTACCCCCGGCTTGTCTCCCCTGCACGGGCGCGCTCCGATCCGGCGGGCTCGTCTCACCCATTGGCGCCCGGCCCCTCTGGAAGGCTTACGCCCCGCTCATGTGCCTCTCGCCGTGCCGCAGCCGGCTTTTGTACGGGTGGCGATAAAGCCGCGCCAGCGCGGGAGGGAGCGGCGCCTGGGAGGCTTCGGCCGCCGTCGGCATATGGAACACCTGGCCCGGGTAGATGCGGCGCGGGTCGCGGATCTGGCTCCGGTTCGCCGCGAAGATTGCCGTGTAGGTAACGCCCCGACCGTAGCTGTGACGGGCGATGGTCCAGAGGCAATCGCCCGGCTGCACCACAGCCTGCCCCGGCGCCAGGGCGCTGGTGAGGCTGGCGCGGGCGAAGGGCACCTCGCTGCGCGCCACCACCGCACCGCTGGCCGCCAGCTCATCCGTGCGCAGCTTGTAGATGCCCGGAGGCATGTCCGAGGGGGGCGCCAGCGTCCAGACGCCTTGGGCGTCCGCCACCGCGTCGCCGACCGCGTGGTTGTTCACATAGAGCCGAACCGTCCGGGCCGAGGCCGCATGGCCGGTGAAGCGGATGCGGCCCTGATCGTCATACTGGACGATGTCGAGCCCGACCGGCCCGGGGTGGCTGCCGGGCGGCGCCAGAAGCAGGCGAGGCGGCCCATCGCCCTGGGTCAGAACCACCATCGGGCCCGACTTGAGCTGCGCGCCGGGAACGCCTGCGACCGCCGCAGCTTTCGCCGGCTGGCCTGGCAGGCTGAGAAGAACCGTCGTCTGCGCGGCCTTGTCGCCGGCCGCCGCCTTCGCGTCGCCGACCGAAAGCTGATGGACGCCGGAGGGCAACCCGGCGTTGGGCAGGAACACCCACTGCCCGTTGGTGTCGGTCGTCGTGGTGCCGAGGATCGTCACGCCGCTGTGGATGGTGAGCGTTTCGCCCGGCTGGGCCTGGCCGGCCATCACCAGCGCGCCGTCCTTGTCGACGCGCACAACATCGACGTTCGGCGCGGCCGTGTGGGAGACCGCCGGCTTGGGGGCCGGCTTGGGGGCTGGCTTGGGAGGCGCGGCGGCCTGGGTCGCCGCCAGCTTGACGGGCGCTGCCGGAACCGCCTGTGCCGGATGCAAGGCCGCTTCCTGGACTTTCTGAACAGCCGGGGCGGACGGTGGAGGTTTGGCCGCGACCGCCACGGGATGCGCGGGCGGCGCCTGAACGGCACTGGCGGCCGGAGTTTGCGCCGGGTGCCCGACAACGGGCTCCGCATGGTCGGCCTCGAAGAAGTAGCCGGCGCCTGCCGCTGCCGCACAGACCACCACGAGCGCCAGCACGGCGAAGGATCGTCCGCCGCGCGCCGCAGGAGCCGGATTTGGCTGAGTAGCCTGGGTCATTAGTTCTGCATCCCGACTTTCTTGCGAAGCCATAACTTAAGAGAATCTAAATACCACGATCCTGTGAGGCTTGCTCGGTCTTTACGTTATCGGATGTCTCTCTTCCGGTGTGCGAGGGTTGCATCCCGAGGGTGGCCCTGCCACCAAGGCCATAGAAACCCCCTTCGCAGAGGCGGCATTCTCGTCTTGATGGGCAGCCGCCTGTCGGACCTCAATCATGCAAAGGACAAGTGCGATGCCGGCGATCAAAGCGGTCACTGTTTTCGGGGGTGCGGCATCTGGCCTTGACCCCGTCTGCCGCGAAACCGCACTCGCGCTCGGCCGGGGGCTGGCGCGAGCCGGGATCACGGTGATCTTCGGCGGCGGCAGCATCGGCATGATGGGCGCCGTCGCCGATGGCGCGCTCGGCGAAGGCGGTGAAGTCATCGGCATCATCCCGGATTTCCTTGCGCGGAGGGAAATCGCTCATACTTCCGTCTCCGAAATGATTGTGACGGACAGCATGCATAGCCGCAAGCGCCGGATGTTCGAGCTCTCGGATGCCTTCGTGACGCTGCCGGGCGGCCTCGGCACGCTGGACGAGACCTTCGAGATGATCACCTGGCGGCAGCTCGACCTGCATTCCAAGCCCATCATCATCTGCGACGCGGGCGGCTGGGCCGGGCCGTTCCTGGCCTTGATCGAGGCCTTGATCGCCCAGGGTTTCGCGCCTGATCATGCCCGTGGTCTCTATGAGGTGCTGGGCAGCGCCGAGGCGGTGGTCGCCCGCCTGAGCGAACTTCCGGCGATCGAGGAAGCGACCGCCGTCTCCCGACTGTAGGCCCGTTGAACTACCGCCACGCCTTCCATGCCGGCAACTTCGCCGACTGCATGAAGCATGTGCTGCTGGTCTGGATGCTGCGGGCGCTCGCCCGGAAGCCGGCGGGGTTCATGGCGCTCGACACCCATGCCGGCCTCGGCCGCTACGACCTCGGCGGCGACCAAGCCTCGCGCACGGGCGAGTGGCGCGGCGGCATCGGCCGGTTGCTGGCGGCGCGCGATGCGGGTCTCTCGATGCCGGAGGGGATCGGCGACTACCTCGGACTGGTTGACCGCCCGGATCTGTTCGGCAGTGGGCTCTACCCCGGTTCGCCCGCACTGATCGAGGCGCTGTTGCGCCCAGAGGACCGGCTCGTCTGCTGCGAACTGCATCCCGAGGATCAGGCCGGGCTGCGCGCTCTCATGCGTGGCCATCCCCAGGTCTCGGTTCATCTTCGCGACGGCTATGAGGCGATCCGGGCCTTCCTGCCGCCGCGCGAACGCCGGGCGCTTGTGCTCATCGATCCACCCTATGAAGCGCCCGACGAGTTTGCCCGCCTGACGGAGGCGCTTCGTCAGGGATGCATCAGGTTCCCCTCAGGAATTTTGGTCGTCTGGTATCCCATCAAGCACCGCGCGCCGGCTCGCGCCTTTCACGCGGCGGTGGCCGAGGCCGGCATCCGCGACGTGGTGGCGGTGGAACTGCTGCTGCGCGAGCCGACCGACGCCGACCGGCTGAACGGCTGCGGCCTGCTGGTGGTCAACCCGCCCTGGCGCTTCATGGAAGAGGCCGAGCCGATGCTCGCCAGCCTTGCGGCCATCTTCGCCGGAGACGAAGGCACCGCCCGCGCCGTCCGCATCGCCGGAGAGTAAGGCTCAGGCCGAGATGCCGTGTAGCTTGGCCCATTGCAGCAGCAGCATGGTCTTGGCGTCGACGATGCGACCCTCCCCGATCATGGCGACGGCCTCGTCCAGCGTCAGCTCGACGACCTCGATATCCTCGCCTTCGTCAGCCAAGCCGCCGCCGCGGCCGATGTGGTCCTCGGCGCTGTAGGTCGCGACGAAGAAGGACAGCCGCTCGCTGAAGCAGCCCGGGCTCATGAAGGCGTCGAAGACGTGGCGCGGGTTGGAAATGCGGTAGCCCATCTCCTCCTCGGCCTCGCGGATGATGGCCGTCTTGGGGTCGTCCTGGTCCAGCATGCCGGCGCAGACTTCCAGCAACGGATGCGGATAGCCGTTGAGGTAGGTCACGAACCGGATCTGCCGGACCAGGAGCACCGTGCCACGAGCCGGATCATAGGGCAGGATCGCCGCGGCGTTGCCGTGGTCGTAGAGCTCGCGCCGCAGGGGCTGCCAGCCGCCGTCGCGGCGGCGCTGCTCGAACTCGAGCCGGCGCAGCAGGTACTTCTCGTCCGAGAGAACCGTCTCGCGCAGGTTCCGGATCGGGCTTTCGTCCGCCATCGGTCAGGATGCCATGGTGAGGCGCTTCACGAAGGCCGAGACCTTGTGGCGGCGCATCTCGGAGCGGGCAGTCCCGTCGGTCGTCATGTAGTTGAGCTGGATCACGTAGCGCGCGCCGACGAACTGCTTGTGGCCATGCCAGGTGGTGGGACCGTTGGGGAACACCAGCAACGTGCCGTTCACGGGCGGCACCTCCACGGCAAAGTCCTCGATGTCGTCCGGCCCGCGCAACAGGCGCAGGCAGCCCTCGCGCCGCGCCCAGGCCTCGGTCTCAGGATTCAGGTAGAGCAGGATCGTCACCCGCTTGGTGTGGCTGTCGCAATGGATGCGCCCATCCTTCTCGCGGGAGGCGCCGCGCAGCGTCACCATCGTCGGCGCACCCTCGAGGTCGAGATCGAACTTGCGGGCGACGGCCTCGCGAAACCTCGGCCCCTCGAGCTCCTTCATGAGCGCCTGAGCCTCGGTCCCGAGCCGCAGCGAGCCGATGGGGAAGGAGCCGCCTTTATCCAGCTTGGGCAGACCCCGGACGACCTCGGCGAGGGCCGCCGGCGGGATGAAGTTCTCCACCACGATGTGGGTGAAGGGGTCGCTCGCTACCGGCGCGGCGTCGAAAGCCTCGTAATCCGCTAGGGTCATGACTGAACACAGTCCTCAGAGATGTTAGCCCTGGTGGGCGAAGATGTCGGGTGCATCATAGCCGAGCAGGTCGAGTTCGCAGCGGGCAGGCAGGAAGTCGAAGCACGCCTGGGCGATGGCGAGACGGTTTTCCCGGATCAGCAGGGCCTCCAGCCGCGCCCATAAGGCATGGAGATGCAGCACGTCCGAGGCCGCGTAGGCAAGCTGGTCGGCGGAAAGCTCCGGCGCGCCCCAGTCGCTGGTCTGCTGCTGCTTGGAGATCTCGACGCCGAGGAGTTCGCGGCATAGATCGCGCAGCCCGTGGCGCTCGGTGAAGGTCCGCACGAGCTTGGCGGCGATCTTGGTGCAGACGACGGGGGTCGCGCGGATGCCCAGCGCGTGGAACAGCATCGCGACATCGAAGCGGGCGTAGTGCATGAGCTTGAGGCGCGCGGTGTCGGCCAGCAGCGCCTTGAGGTTGGGGCAGTCATAGCCCTGGCCGCCGAGCGAGGGCGGGATGAGTTGCACCAGATGCGCGGTCGCGTCCCCGGCGGAAAGCTGGATCAGGCAGAGGCGGTCCCGGCGCGGATCGAGCCCCATGGTTTCGGTATCGACGGCGATGACGGGTCCGAGGTCGAGGTCCGGCGGCAGGTCGTGGCGGTGTAGATGAATGGTGGCGTGCGGCAGGAATTGCGTGATGTCGGCCATGCCTGTGCCTAGCCGATGGCCAGCGGCCGCTCAAGCTGCGACGCCATGGGGTCAGGTGACAAAGAGCCGCAGGGGCGGCATAGGGCACCACGGCATTTTCAACGATGGAAAGCGGACCCTCATGGCCTCCTTCGATCTCGATGCGCGCTTCGACCTCGGCACCCGCCTCGTCTCCGAGGCTGGCGAGTTGGCGATGAGCTACTTCCAGCGGCTCGGCAGCCTCACGATCAAGAGCAAGGGTCCGCAGGACATGGCCAGCGAGGCGGACCTGAACACCGAGATCCTCATCCGCGACCGTCTCGCGGCGGCGTTCCCGGAGGATGCCTTCCTCGGCGAGGAAACCGGGCGGACGGACGCGGTGGCTGGCGCGCGCGGCATCTGGGTGGTGGACCCGATCGACGGCACTCAGCCCTTCGTGAGCAACATGCACAACTGGTGCGTGTCGATCGCCTTCGTGCTGGACGGGCGGACGGAGCTGGGCTTCGTCGCGGCACCGGCGAGGCGAGAGCTTTTCATCGCCCGCCGTGGTCATGGCGCAACCCTTAACGGCGCGCCCATCGCGGTGCGCCCTGCCGCACGGATGACAGATGGGCTGGTCGGGCTCGGCTACTCCAGCCGCACACCTCCGGGCGAGTTCCTGCCTTTGCTGGCCACCCTGCTGGATCAAGGCGGCATGTTCGTCCGCAGCGGCTCCGGCGCGCTGATGCTGTGCGATGTCGCTTGCGGGCGGCTCATCGGTTACATCGAGCAGTACATCAACAGCTGGGACTGCCTCGCCGCGCTGGCGATGATTGAGGCGGCTGGCGGCGTCGTCAGCGACTTCCTGGCCAATGACGGCATGTGGCGCGGGCACGCGTTGGCGGCCGGCGCGCCCGAGGTTTTTCCGGGCCTTGCGTCCCTGGTGGGGGTGGCGCCGCTCAAGGTCTGACCTCTTGATGGGCTGAGCCGCCGGCCAGCCGCGATGGACATGAACGAGGCGGTGGAGACGAACGTGCGGGCAATTCAGTTTGAGGCTTTCGGCGGTCCCTCATTGCTGAACCTCGTCGAGGTTCCGGCGCCGGTCAGCGACCCCGATGCGGCTCTGGTGCGGGTAATGGCGGCGTCGATCAACCCGAGCGACGTGAAGAACGTCGCCGGCGCCATGCACCAGACGACGTTGCCGCGCATCCCGGGCCGGGATTTCGCCGGCGTGGTGGAGGCGGGGCCCGCCGGCTGGATCGGCGCCGAGGTCTGGGGCACCGGCGGCGATACCGGCTTCACCCGCGACGGCAGCCATGCCGAACTCATCGCGGTTCCGGTGGCGAGCCTCCGGCGGAAGCCCGAGACCCTCGGTTTCGACGAAGCGGCATCCGTCGGCGTCAACTACCTGGCGGCCTGGTGCGGTCTGGAGGCGGCGAGCCTGACCGCCGGTGAAACGGTGCTGCTGATCGGCGCCGGCGGTGGTGTCGGCAGCGCGGCGGCGCAGATCGCCCGGCGGCGCGGAGCGCGTGTCGTCGGCGTCAACCGGAAAATGCCATCGCCCGACGCGCCGATCCACGCGATCGCCGAAACGCTCATCATCGGCGCGGACGACCTGCCTGCTGCGGTTCGGGCGGCGACCAATGGGCGCGGCGCCGATGTCGTGTTCGATCTGGTCGGCGGGATGATGTTTCGCAGCGCGGTCAACAGCCTCGCTTTGCGTGGCAGGTTGGTGGCGATCTCCGCGACCGGCCAGCGCGAGGTGAGCTTCGACCTCGCCGATTTCTACCACAACGAGAGCCGGCTGTTCGGCGTCGATACACTGAAGCGCGATCTCACCGCGTCTGCCGAGGTGCTGGATGAACTAACGCCGGGGTTCCTGGCGGGGGATTATTGCGCGGCGCCGATCTGCGAGACCTGCGGGCTGGGGGACGCGCGGGCGGCCTATGCCAAGGTCGCCGCGGGCGCCTCCGGACGGGTCGTGCTGCGGCCTCAGGAATGACATAGCGGCTGAGCGTCGTCATCCCCATGTTGCGCCTGGACCTTGCCAGTATGGGAAGGTTTAGGTTGTGGGTATCTCGATAGGGATCGCGACCATGACCGACGCTGTGACCCATATCTGGCATGCGCTGCTCCTCGCCTTCGGCATGGCCTGGCAGGTGGGGTGGAGCCTCGTGCTCGGCTTCGCCATCTCCGCCATCCTCCAGGCCGTCGTCTCGAAAAAGGCGATGGGCGCGGCGCTGGGACGCAACGGCCTCCGAGAGGTCGTCATCGCCACGCTAGCGGGCGCCGCCAGTTCAAGCTGCTCCTACGCCTCGGCCTCGGTCAGCCGCACCCTGTTCAAGAAGGGCGCGGCGCTCGTCCCGAGCCTCGCCTTCCTGCTCGCTTCCACCAATCTGGTCGTCGAACTCGGGATCGTCCTGTTGCTGCTCATGGGCTGGCAGTTCATGGCCGGCGAATGGGTCGGGGGCATCGTGCTCATCCTCGTCATGAGCCTGATCGTCCGGGCGACCTATCCGCGCCGGCTCGTCGAGGAGGCGCGCCACTTCCCCGAGGCGGGCGGCGGCGGGCACGACCACGGCGACATGGCCGAGGCGTCAGGCACAGTCTGGCAGAAACTCGCCCGGCAGGAGACCTGGGTGCAGGTAGCGCACGGCTTCGTCATGGACTGGTCGATGCTGTGGAAAGATGTCGTGCTGGGCTTCGTGATCGCCGGGGCGCTCGGTGCCTTCGTGCCGGACGGCGTCTGGCAGGCGCTGTTCGTCAAAGGGGCCAGCCCATGGATCCAGGTGCCGGCGAACGCGCTGCTCGGGCCGATCGTCGCGATGCTGTCCTTCGTCTGCTCGATCGGGAATGTGCCGATGGCGGCGGTGCTCTGGGGCTCGGGCGTGAGCTTCGGCGGCGTGCTCGCCTTCCTGTTCGCCGACCTCATCGTGCTGCCGCTGCTGGACGTCTACCGGCGCACCTACGGCTGGAAAATGGCCGCCTATATCGGCGGCGTCTTCTACGCGACGATGGTTGTGTCAGCGCTCATCATGGAACTCGCCTGGGGCGCGCTCGGCTGGATACCGCGCCACCACCCGAACATGCAGGCCACGATGGTTCATTTTTCGATCAATTATACCTTCTGGCTCAACCTCATCTTCGGGCTGATAGCGGTCGGGCTGGTCATCCTGGCGAAGCGGAACCCGATGCAGATGCAACACGCCCATTGCTGCGCTCATCATGGAGCCAAATCCGGCGCGGCGGCTCAACCTGCCGCGGCCACAACACACGCGCATCACCACTGATTCGCGAAGTCATTCTTGTTAGATAACGATAGCAGGAGGTTCCGGCCGGAACGACAGTACCTGCGAACGAGTTGCCGGCCGGCAACTCGTCGCTTTCCGGCCCTATATCAAGCGGCGGCGGCGAGATCGGGGAAGTAGCTGTCGTCGAGCAGCATGTCCTCATAGAAGGCGCCGTAGCCATCGGTCGGGTGGCGGATGTGGATTTCCAGCACCCACAGCAGCGGCGAGGGCGTGAACTCGACATCCATCATCGGCCCGTCATAGACCGCCGCGTGCGGAAAGTCCGAGAGCCGGTGGCCGGAAAGATCGAGGTTGAGCTCCCAGCCCAGCGCGCGCGCCTCGGCGGTTGCAAAGTCATACAGCACCTTGCCGCTCGACTTGTCGCTCTCCCACTTGCGGCGGACGATGTGGAACAACGTCTTCGCGTCGCGCGCGCAACGGGCCATGTCGGGATTGTCGCCGACGGTGAAGGTGTCGCCGCCATCGCCCTCCCACTCGCCCCAGACCGGGCCGATGTCGATCAGGAAAATGTCGGTGTCCTTCAGCACGATGCCGGGGTCCGACGCCGCGCCAAAAGTCTTCAGCGTGTTGGTGCCGAAGCGGACGTAGATGTCGTGCCAGCCGCGCACCATGTCCTGCTCGGCGAGGATGTCGCGCGCCATCTCGACGGCATCTTCCTCGACCATGCCGGGCCGAACGCGGGAGGCGATGGCGTGGATCGTCGCGCGCGTCATGCCGCGAACCTTGAGCATCGTCTCGCGGGCGAAGGCGGGACCCACCGCCTCCAGCGCCGCTTGGTTGTCGATCAGGTCGTTCATGGATTGGTCTCCATTGCTTTGGTTGAAGGCGAAGCAGCCGTCCGCCGGTTGACCGGCGTATCGAGACGGAAGGCGAGGCCGTCGGTTTGCTCGTCGAGCGTGATCTGGCAGGCGAGCCGGTGGGCGGGTGTCCCGCCCGGCAGCACCCCCAGCAGGCGCGCCTCGTTGCGGGAGGGCGCGGGCAGGCGACCGATCCAGTCCGGTGCGATGGCGATGCGGCAGGTGCCGCAGGCGCAGCGTCCGCCGCAGATGTGGCGGATGCCGGTCTCAGCCCGCATGAGGGCGGCGAGCAGCGTCTCCCCACACTCGGCCTTGACGCTGGCGCCCTCCGCCTCGCCGAGACGGATGGTAAGGACGCCGTCAGGCATCTTGGGGCCCCATCGACGCGAAGCCAGCGGTCTCGGGCAGGCGGCTGTGACGGAATCTGATCCAGACGCCGCCGACGATGAGGTAGGCGAGGAAGAGATAGGGGAAGTATTTCACCGGCGCGGGCGGCACCGGATAGACGCTGCCGATGGTGGGCACGGCGAGCAGCAGCAGCGAGACGGCGGCGAGGCCGAGGTGCCAGGGCTTCATCTCGCCGATCGCCTTCAGATAGACCGGAGCAGCGATGGACACGAGGATATAGGGCACGAGGAAGCCGAAGGCGGCCATCGTTCCGGCGTCGTTGAAGACATCGAGCGGCGCCATGCCGCGCAACACGCAGATCGTCGGCAGGAGGAACGACAAGCCACCCATGATGAGCACCGCGACGTGCGGTGTTTCGTTCCGGTGGTGGCTTTCGGCGGTCGAACGATGGAACAGCCCCTGACGGCCCATGCTGTAGATGACCCGTCCACCAGCATTGAGGCAGGAGAGGTTGAGCGCGAAGAAGCTGATCATCGCACAGGCTGACAGCGGCGCCTGCAGGAACGGCAGATGAACGAGCTGCGCCATGACGTTGAGCGGCGCGTCGATCTGGTCGAGCGTCGTCTTGTAGCCGTGTGTCGTCTGCACCATCACGTAGGTGACGAACACGAAGAAGATGCCGGCGAGGACGAGGCTTAGCCAGACGGCACGCGGAATGGATTTCAGCGGATCGCGCGCTTCGTCGCCGAAAGCCGTTGCAGACTCAAACCCGACAAGGCTGAAGATGGCGACGACGACGCCGAGGCCGAGGCTCGAAAACGGCAGATGCTTGGTGTCGACCTGCGCCGGATCGAGGGTGAAGCCGTGCCGGGCGAGCGCCACGAGGCAGAGCAGCGTGATGAGCGTCATCGAGACGCCCTCGAAGATAAGCATGACCTTCGCCGACAGGGCAACGTTCTTCCAGGCGCAATAGCCGGAGATCAAGACGCAGAGGGCAAAGAGGACGATGGGCGATACGTGCATGCCCATCATCGTGAGCAGCGTGCCGGCGAAGATCGCGAAGCCGGTGGCGCCGGCGATGGAAATGCCGATGTAGGCCCAGATCAGCGACCAGCCGCCGAGGCCGCCCGCGCTGTTCCCGAGACCCTTGCGGATATAGCCGTACATCGAGCCGGAACTGGCCGAGCGCGATGCGAACTGGTTGAGGCTGAAGGCCACGAACAACAGCATGACGGTGCCGAGCGCGTAGGACAGCCAGCTCCAGTTCCCGGTGTTTGAAAACATGACCGGAATGATCAGCGCGGCGGTCATGGTCGGGGAGATCAGGGCGATGTTCTGCGCGAGCAGCTCGTAGGGACCGAGACAGTTGGCCTTCAGCGCCCGCATTGCGGGTATTGGCGATACCATGGGCGACATCCCTTACCTGGCCGGCCGCGTGAACGCGGACCTTGCTTGTGAAGATGACGCCGGGTGACGCTAGCGAAGCCTGCCCTGGTAGAAGCGGGATCTTTGCCCCTTAAATTCTGATGAACAACTTATTGTGCTAGTGGATGGTAAGGAACATCCAGTTTTCGGAAGCTGGCTGGTCCAGCAGAAGGTCTCCATGTTACGGCCCTGGCATCTGCAAATCTCCATCGACCGCGACGGTCCGACGCCGGCCTATCTCCAGATCACCCATGCGGTGATTGAAGCGATCCGAAAGGGACGGCTCGCTTCGGGAAGCGCTTTACCCGGCACCCGCAACCTTGCGACCCGCCTCAACGTCAATCGAAAGACGGTTGAGCAGGCCTATGATGAAATGGTCGCCCAAGGCTGGCTGACGGCCGAGCCGACGCGGGGAACCTTCGTTTCGGCGCGCTTGCCGGTGATCGACGCGGTGCCGCCGCCGAACATGCCGGTGCCTGCCGGCCAAGCGCCGGAGTTCACCCTGCGCCGCACGCTGCCCGATCTGCCGCTGATGCTGCCGCGTCCGGGCCAGCTGATCTTCGATGACGGCGCGCCCGATACGCGGCTGATGCCGGCGGAGCTTCTCGCGCGAACATACCGGCGCGTTCTGCTCGACGCGTCACGCCACAACCGGCTCGGCTACGGCGATCCTCGCGGCAGCCTCGGCCTGCGCCAGGCTGTGGCCGAAATGCTGAAGCTCGACCGTGGCCTGGAATGCGGACCCGAGAATATCTGCCTGACCCGCGGCAGCCAGATGGGCATTTACCTGTCGGCGCGTCTGGTGGCGGAGCCCGGTGACGCGGTGGTGGTGGAGAGCCTGACCTATCCGCCGGCGCGGGAGGCGTTCCGCGCGGCAGGCGCCAGGATCATCAGCGTCGGCATGGACGACCAGGGCATGCGCGTCGATGAGCTGGAGGCGTTGTGCCGCCGCCAGCGGGTGCGCGCCGTCTATGTGACGCCGCATCATCAGTTCCCGACAACCGTTCTGCTGCCCCCGGAGCGGCGCATCCGGCTGCTGGCGCTCGCCGAGCAGTTCGGTTTCGCGGTGGTCGAGGACGACTACGACCACGAGTTCCACTTCGCCCATCGCCCGATGCTGCCGATCGCCAGCCTCAGCGGCTGGGGCAAGCTGCTCTACATCGGCTCGCTGTCGAAGCTGCTCTCGCCCAGCCTGCGGATCGGCTACCTCGTGGCGGCCGAAGCCGTAACCCTGCGTGCTGCCGGCGAAATCATGATGATCGACCGGCAAGGCGATCCGGTGACGGAAATGGCGGCCGCCGACCTCATGGTGAGCGGCGCGGTCAAAAGCCACACGCGCAAGGTGCTGCGGGTCTATGCGGCGCGACGGGATTGTCTGTCCGAGGCCCTGCGGACCCAGCTCGGTTCGGCCGTCGAGTTCTCGCGGCCGGAGGGCGGCCTCGCGATCTGGGTGCGTTTTGCCGAAGGTCTCGATCCGGTGGCGATCGCGGCGGCGAGCGAAGCGCGTGGGGTCGGCTTCCTGCCGGGGGCGGCGTTCTTCTCCGGCGGGCATGCGCCGACCAACGGCGCCCGGCTCGGTTTCGCCAGCATGAACGAGGCGGAAATCGTGGAGGCCGTCGGCCGCCTCGCGGCAGCGGTCAAAAGCGTGGAGGCAGGCGGTTGATCCTGATCAAAGTATTCCCAGCCGGAACGATCTAGCTTCCTCTCGGCTTCCTGAAGGAGAGCGCCATGACCATGATCCATCTCGACGAGGACCTTTGGCAGAACAGCATGCTTCCCGAGGGCATCCTGGAACGCTGGCTGGTGGATGACGGCACGACAGTCACCGTCGGCGAGCGCATCGCCGAGGTGCGGATCGAAAGCTCGCTGCATGAGATCATGTCCCCTGGCGTTGGGGTTCTCACCATTCTCGCGGAACAGAATACTGTGGTGGAGCCTGGAACGGCGGTCGGCCGTCTGCTGTAGCCGGCCGGGGCAGCGATGTCCGAAAACGGCGAGCGGGGCGGTGCCGGTGATGGCATGATGCCGCCATGCACCCGTTGTCAGGCCCGCTCGACCCGGAGATTTGCTATCGCGCGCTGCTGACGCGCGACGTGCGTTTCGATGGGCGCTTCTTTACCGGCGTCCGCACCACCGGCATCTATTGCCGGCCGGTCTGCCCGGCGCAGACCCCGAAGCCGGGCAACGTCACCTTCTACCCCAGCGCCGCCGCCGCCGAGGTGGCCGGATTCCGCTCCTGCCTCCGCTGCCGGCCAGAACGGGCGCCCTCTTCCACGGTGGGCCATCCCCTTGTCGAGCGGGCGATGGCCATCATCGCCGAGGGCCAGGACCCCGACGGACCCAGTCTCGATGGATCGGGCCTCGCTGAACGGCTGGGTGTCGGCGAGCGTCAGCTCCGACGCCTCTTCGCCGCTCATCTGGGCGCCAGCCCGAAGGCCGTGATGCAGACGCGTCGCCATCTGCTCGCCCGGCAGTTGGTGGTGGAAACCGAACTGCCGCTGACCGAGGTGGCGCTCGCGGCTGGCTTCGACAGCCTGAGGCGCTTCAACCACGTCTTCCTGACGCTCTACGGCAAGCCGCCAAGCGGGATGCGTCGTTCTGCCGCGCGGCCGCGAGATCAGCGCGGACTCACCCTCAGCCTGCCTTACCGTCCGCCGTACGACTGGCCGGGGATCGTCGCCGTTCTCAAAGCCCATGCCATTCCAGGCGTGGAAGTGGTGACGGACGAGGCCTATGCGCGGATCATCACCCTCGGCGGCCATCGCGGCACCGTCGTGGTGTCACCCGGAGGCGGCGATAGCCTCGCGGCGCAGATAGACTTTCCCGCACTCCGCTTCCTGCCGCGGATCGTCGCCAACCTCCGGCGCATCTTCGATCTCGCCGCCGATCCTGGCCCGGTCGACGATGTGCTGGCGGCCGACCCCGGCCTCGCGCCGCTGATCGCCGCGCGCCCCGGCCTGCGCGTGCCCGGCGCCTGGAACGGCTTTGAATTGGCCGTGCGGGTGATCCTCGGGCAACAGGTGAGCGTGGCTGCAGGCAGCCGCCTCGCAGGCAAGCTGGTGGCGCTGTTCGGCACACCGGTGGAGACAGCAATTCCTGGGCTGACCGGCCTGTTTCCGTCGCCCGCACGGCTGGTGGCGGAGGCGGATGAGTTGAGCCTCCACCTCAACATGCCGCGGGCGCGGGCGGCCGCGATCGTCAACCTTGCCCGCGCCGTGGCCGATGCGCCCGATCTGCTGGAGCGCGGCGAAGGGCTGGAGGCGTCCGTGCGCCGTCTCTGCGCCGTGCCGGGCATCGGACCCTGGACCGCGCAGTGCATCGCGCTGTTCGCGCTGCGCGAGCCGGACGCCTTCCCGCCGCGCGATGTCGGCCTGCAGCGCGCGCTCGGCCTGACCGACCGGCAGTTGATGGCCCGTGCCGAACACTGGCGCCCCTGGCGCGCCTACGCCGTCATGCATCTCTGGATGGTGGCGCTCGGTCTCGCCGGCAACTCCGCCCAGAAGATCGAAAGTATTGCAGATGACCCTGTCGCTTGACCGCTTCGCCTCGCCGCTCGGCGAGATCCTGCTCGTCTTCGAGGGCGACACGCTCCGCGCGCTCGATTTCTGGGATTACGAGCCGCGCATGCACCGGCTGCTGCGGCTGCATTACGGGTCGGTCGTCCTGACCGAAGCGCCGGCACCGACCGCCATCCGGGCTCCTCTCGACGCGTTTTTCGCGGGCGACTGGGCAGCGTTGGACCGGGTCGCCGTCGCGACCGGCGGCACCCCCTTCCAACGTCAGGTCTGGTCCTCGGTGCGGCGTATCCGTCCCGGCGCGACCCAAAGCTATGGGGCGCTTGCCGCCGCAATCGGCCGGCCGGGAGCGAGCCGCGCCGTCGGGCTGGCCAATGGCGCCAATCCGGTCGCGATCGTGGTGCCCTGTCACCGGGTGATCGGCGCGAACTCGGCGCTCACCGGGTATGGTGGGGGACTGGCCCGGAAAGCATGGCTGCTGGCCCATGAAAAAGGCGAGAGCCAGACCCAGCTGCCGCTACCTTCCCTTGACGCTGCCTATGCTCCCGCATGACATCACCTTCTTGTGCACCTGCGAAGAAGGATTAGTCGTTCATGGCCTTTACGCTCTCCAGCAGCAGCCTACAGGATGGTGGAACCGTTCCGGAAAAGCACGTCTTCTCGAGCTTCGGCTGCACGGGCGGTAACCTCTCGCCGGAGCTGCACTGGTCTGGCGCACCGAGCGAGACGAAGAGCTTCGCCCTGACGGTCTATGACCCCGATGCACCGACGGGCAGCGGCTGGTGGCACTGGACCGTGGTGAACATCCCGCCCACGGCCTCCTCCATCCCCGAGGGCGCAAGCCATCCGATCAAATCCGGGTTGCCCTCGGGCGCCGTGGAGGCGCGCACGGATTTCGGGACCGCGGGCTACGGCGGCCCCTGTCCGCCGGAAGGCGACAAGCCGCATCGCTACATCTTCACGCTGCACGCGCTGAAGGAACCGTCTCTGCCCCTAACCGCGGATGCACCGAGCGCCCAGGTGGGCTACTATCTGCACTTCGCGACGATCGAGAAAACGAGCTTCACGGTCTTCTACGGCAAGTAGGGGCCGGGTAGGGAAACGGTCATGAAGATCTTCATGGCCGCCCTCGACACCGAAACCAATACCTTCGCCCCGCTGCCGACCGGCGCCCTCGCCTTCGCGGAAGGGTTCGTCGCCCACGGCAACGCCACCTCCCTGCCGGAAAACTACTGTTCGGCCCAGCTCTATGTCTGGCGCCGCCGCGCCGAGGCCCTGGATTGGGATGTGGCGGAAAGCCTCTGCGCCTATGCCGAGCCCGGCGGGATTACCGCGCGGACCGTCTACGAGGCGTTTCGCGACGAAATCCTCCGCGACCTCACCCATGCCATGCCGGTCGATACCGTGCTGCTCGGGCTCCATGGCGCGATGGTCGCCGACGGCTACGACGACTGCGAAGGCGACCTGCTCGCCGCCGTCCGCGCCATCGTCGGGCCCGATGTGCCGGTCGGCGCGGAACTCGATCTCCACTGCCACCTCACCGATGCCATGATGCGGGCGGCGACCGTGCTCGTCGCCTACAAGGAATATCCGCATATCGACATCCCCGAGCGCGCCGAGCATCTGTTCACGTTGATCGCGGACGCGGTGATGGGGCGGACGAAGCCGGTGATGGCCGCCTTCGACTGCCGGATGATCGGGTCGTTCCGGCCGACGGCCCAGCCGATGCGCGGCTTCGTCGACCACATGATCGCCCATGAAGGGCGGGACGGCATCCTGTCGCTGTCGCTGGCGCACGGCTTCCCCTGGGGCGACGTGGCGGATGTCGGCGTGAAGATGCTGGCCGTCGCCGATGGCGACCATGATCGCGCGGCCGCCGTGGCGCGGCATTACGGCGAGGCCCTGTTCGCGCTGCGGAAGGAGGCGGCGCCGGTTTTTCTCACCGTCGACGCTGCCTTGGAGGTCGCGCTGGACCTGACGGTGGAGGCGGGTGCCGGTCCGGTGGTGATTGCCGATGTCGCCGACAATCCGGGCGGCGGCGCGCCGGGCGACGCGACATTCTTTCTGCGAGCGGTCTGCGAGCGTGGGATCGCCGGCATCATGCTGGGCTATTTCTGGGACCCGATCGCGGTGCGCTTCTGTTTCGAGGCGGGGCTTGGGGCGACGCTCGACCTTCGCATCGGCGGCAAATGCGGCGTGGCCTCGGGCGAGCCCGTGGATCTGCGCGTCACCGTGATGGGGCTCGCGGAGCAGGTGACGCAGCGTTTCGGCACGGCGCCTGTCGCGATGGGCCCTTCGGCCTGGGTGCGGGCTGGCGGGATCGACCTCGTGCTCATCAGCCTGCGCACGCAGACCTTTCACCCCGAGGGCATGGCGGCGCTGGGCCTCGACCCCACGACCCTGCGCATCATCGTGGTGAAGTCGATCCAGCATTTCCATGCGGGCTTCGCCCCGATTGCGAGCGAGATCCTGTATGCGTCCTCGCCTGGGGCGCTCTCGCAGAACTACACGGAAATTGTTTATACGAAACGGTCCGGGCCATACTGGCCGCGCGACGAGGACCCGTTTCTGCCGTAAGCCAGTGACAGATCAATAGATCGCCGGGACGAACATCTCCGGCGGGATCGGCCCGCGGATGTAGTCGGGTTGCGCACGCGATCGGGTAGGATGATCGTGTCGTGCTGCACCTCTCCGTAGGGGATCTGGTTGAGCAGGTGATGGATGCAGTTGAGCCGGGCGCGCTTCTTGTCCACGGCCTCGACAACCCACCACGGCGCTTCCGGGATGTGGGTCGCGTCCAGCATCGCCTCCTTCGCCTTGGTGTACTGCTCCCACCGGCGGCGCGATTCCAGATCCATCGGGCTGAGCTTCCACTGCTTCATCGGATCATGGATGCGCATCTCGAACCGCAACTGCTGCTCGTCATCCGTGATCGAGAACCAGTACTTGATCAGGATGATGCCCGACCGGACCAGCATGCGTTCGAACTCGGGCACACTGCGGAAGAACTCCTCGACATCCTGCTCGGTGCAGAACCCCATGACGCGCTCGACGCCGGCGCGGTTGTACCAGCTGCGGTCGAACAGAACCATTTCGCCGCCGGCGGGCAGGTTCGCGACGTAGCGTTGGAAATACCATTGGGTCCGTTCGCGCTCGTTGGGCGCGGGCAGGGCGACGACGCGGCAGACGCGCGGATTGAGCCGCTGCGTGATGCGCTTGATGACACCGCCCTTGCCGGCGGAATCCCGGCCCTCGAAGATGACGACGACCTTGAGCTTGTTGTGGGAGACCCAATCCTGCAGCTTGACAAGTTCGGTCTGAAGCCGGAACAGCTCCCGGAAGTAGAGCCTGCGGTCCATGCCGGCGCCAACGGGAGCATCCTCGGACGATGAGCGCGCCAGCCGGTCAAGCCGCGCCTCATCCATCTCCATCTCAAGCTCTTCGTCGTAGCTGTCGAGAAGCTCCTCGCGGATGCTGGCCACGGTTGCATGGCCGAGGACGGTCTGTTCGTTGCTCATCGATGGCCAGCCCCTTGTCGACATCCGCCATCGAAACATGGAGGATGCAACCGAAGCTAGGCAAGTGAAGCTTCGGGGACGCGCGCCCGCGCCCTCGGCTGATCGTTCCTGGCGCCCCCCGGAACTGGCTTACTGGCGCACGAACGTCCCAATCAGGGAGCGTCGCGGTGCGCGCCCCTTGTCGGCGACCTCCGTGTTCATGCGGGTCTCCGACGTCATCGCTTCCACCGCCTCTTTGATTGCGGGCAGGTCCTTCGGGTGGATGCGGCCCAGCCGCGCGAGATACATCGCGATGACCGCCGGTTCGTCCAACGGCACGTCATGATGCATGCCATCCCGGCGGAGCCGGCGGAGGTTCTTCGGGTCGCGTTCGATCTCCTTCGGAAACAGCGCGATGACCTCGGGCTTTCGCGCAGGGGGCTGCACCGGAGCCGCGGGCTCGCCGGTGAGGCAGGCGATGAGCGGTGCACAGGGATCGTGTCCAAAGAGGCGCCCGAGATAGCTCGTGCCGATGGGCCGCGGATTGGCCTCGATGAGCGCCGCACGTCCGGTCGACTCATCGAGCATGAAGTCGAAGCTCATGAAGCCCGAACATCCGAGGGCCGCGACGAGGCGCCGCGCCGTATCCGCCATCTCGGGGTTCTCGACGTAGCGCACCATCGTGCTGGGTCCGGTCGGACCGGGATGCGTCTGCTCGGCCACGAAGCTGACGCCGTCGAGCACCTGCCCTTGCCAGGTGGCAACCGTCCGCATCGCCGGGACGCCCGGCATGAAGCTCTGCAGCAGGGGCGGCGCGCCATTGGTTCCGCCGAAGCCGGACACGCGCCACAAGGCGCGCCCCATCCCGCGGCGCGCCCGGCGGACGACGGAGCCGGACTGGAGGCTGGCCACTGCCGAACGCAACTCGTCGGCCGTCCTGGCAATGGTGACGCCGTGGCCGCCGCAGGTGTTCTCG
Source organism: Acidisoma sp. (assembly GCF_965199065.1). NCBI lineage: Bacteria > Pseudomonadati > Pseudomonadota > Alphaproteobacteria > Acetobacterales > Acidocellaceae > Acidisoma > Acidisoma sp. The sequence goes on from NZ_CBDAQN010000003.1 coordinate 2,123,099, forward strand.
CATTTCAGAACGACCGGAAAGCCCCATGCTTGAGCACGCGCGAGCAGCTCCGGCGTATCCCAGGAGACGCAGAAGTGGGGCAGGTGCACGCCGAGCTGGCTGGCAACCTGCATCAGGCCCGAACGGCTCACCACCGCGTCGTAACCGGTCGGCGAGCCGAACGACCGCTCCAGCAATAGCCGCAGCTGTGGCGTGACCGACGAGGACACGGCGAGAACGCGCAGGCACTGCGCCGCGATGTTGTCGAGAGGCACGATGAGGTCGGCGTTCCACTCGCGGCTCGCGCTCTCCAGCCGCGGACGGAGGAAGGGCACCGCGAGCCACAGACTGCGGTTCGCAGGCAAGGGGAACCAGCGACGCACCCCACGGGGCGCCGCGCAGTAGAACTCCGGCGGCGCGAGCACGCCGCAGGCAGCACCCGCGCGGGCGAGCGCCGCGGGCAAGCGATCCGTTCCGATGTCGTTGACCAGAGCCACGAACAGAATGCGAGGCTCGCGCTTCCGCGGCGCGGTGTCGTCGAGGCTGGGCATCCCGTTCATTCCTCAGGCGTCCACAACGCGGGCATCTGCCGGAACGGCGGCGGGACGGCGGCTCGACCGGGAAGCCTGCGTCGCCGCAAGGTGCCGCGACAGACGGCGCGAGGCGAAACCGGCGCCCGCCATGAAGCGCAGCATGGGCCCGAAGCTGTTGGCGGCGGCGGGGCCGACGAAGTGCAGCCCGGGCACCGAGCTCTCGAAGTTGCGCGACAGCTTCGGCGCGCCATCGACATGCGCGATCTCGGCTGCCAGCTGACGGTCGAGGAAGGGGGTGCGGTCCACGGCGATCTTGAAGCCGGTGGCGCAGATCACGTGATCGGCGACCATCGTGCTCATCGTGCCGTCATGGCGGCGCAACGTCAGCAGAGCGCGGCCCTCCTGGGCCTCCGCGCCGACGACGGTGGTGTCGGTGATGATCGGCACCTGCCCCTCGACTTCGTCACGGACGAACCAGGCCGGCGCCGGGCCGAGGTAGCGCGTCACCACCTGGGTCCGGAAGTTGTCCGGCATATGATGAAACAACAGCGGTGCGCGGGTGCAGAGAACCGACTTCCATCCCGGCCCGAGCACCGTCATCGGCGCGCGGATCTTGTCGCGCAGCGTGCGCTTTCCAAGTGGGCTCTGGAAACGAACCGAGCTGCGCCGTGCGACGACCGAAACATGGGCTCCACGCCGGCGGAGCGCCGCGGCGGCATCCATGGCCGAAGAACCGCCGCCGATGACAACGACATTCTGCCCGGCGAACTGCGCGAAGCTGCTGTGCTTCGAGCTGTGGCTGCACAACGTCGATGGCAGCGTCTGCACGGGAGCGGGGAGCTGCGCGTAGCGCTCGACGCCGACCGCCGAGATGACGCGGCGCGAGGTGATGCGTCCACCGTCGGCGAACTCCGTGATGAAGCCATCACCGCGACGGGTGACCGCGACGGCCGTGCGTTCTTCCAGCGACGGCACGAACTGGCGCTGGAATGCGAGGCCGTAGGCCACGAAGGTGGATTTCTTTACCGGCACGCCGGTATCCGCGTAGGGAATGCCTTCCGCGGCGCAGTAGGCCCCGAGCGTGAACTCGCCACGCGGCTCGAACAGTGTGGTGGCGAAGCCCTCGGATTTGAGGTACATTCCATCCGGCATCGTCGAGATCCAGGCGCCCATCGGCGTGCCGGCGATCCTGAAGTCGAGGCCGCGCCCGGAAAGATGCGCTGCCAAAGACAAGCCGTATGGTCCGGCTCCGATAATGAGGCAATCTGTCACCGCGGGCGTCCTTCAATTTGGATCGGTGCTCGTTCGCCACAGGGTGTGGCTCAACTGTCGTGAATGTACCGTTGTCGCCTTGAGGCTGTCGCCTTATGCGAAGAGGCCCGTGCCTTATCCCTTTGAGGTGGCGTTCTACGCCTTCGGACGGTCTTCGCCGCCTGCCGCCTTGACAGGTCGGCGGTGGGGCGTGACGGCTGACCGCTGGCGAACTGCCGGCCGGGCGTCCGCGCCGATCGTCCCGGCAGCATGACGAAGGAGACGACGATCATGGCTCTTCACCCGGACAGGCTGCTGCCGATCGACCCCGGCGCGCGCGCCATCGCCCGCCGCCTGTACGAGGCGGTGGCGAACCTGCCCCTGATCTCGCCGCACGGTCATACCGATCCGGCCTGGTATGCCGACGATGCCGCCTTCCCGGACCCGGCGACGCTCTTCGTCCAGCCCGACCACTACATCTTCCGCATGCTCTACTCGCAGGGCGTGGCGTTGGAGACGCTCGGCATACCGGCGCGGGACGGCGTGCCCGGCGGCGCCGCGGCGGAGGCCGACACCCGGGCGATCTGGCGCCTGTTCGCCCGGCACTTCGGCCTGTTCCGGGGCACCCCGACCCGGATCTGGTTCGAGCAGTCGCTCGAGGACCTGTTCGGCATCGAGGAGCGCCTGTGCGAGGCCAATGCCGACCGCCTCTATGACCGGATCGCCGAGGCCCTGCCGCGTCCCGAGTTCCGGCCGCGCGCTCTCTACGAGCGCTTCAACCTGGAGGCGATCGCGACGACCGACAGCGCGTTGAGCGATCTGGCCGCCCACGCGGCGATCGTGGGCTCGGGGTGGCGGGGCCGCGTTCTACCCTGCTACCGGCCGGATTTCACGGTCGATCCCGAACGCGCCGGCTTTCGCGACAACGTCGCCCGTCTCGCGGCGCTCACCGGCTCGCCCATGACCTGGCAAGGCTATCTGGGGGCGCACCGCATCCGCCGGAACTTCTTCAAGGCGATGGGCGCCACCGCGACCGATCATGGCCACCCGAGCGCGCGCACGGCCGATCTTGCCGAGGCAGATGCGAGCACGCTGTTCGAGGCGGTGATCGGCGGCGAGGCGACGCCGGCCCAATGCGAGATGTTCCGCGCCCAGATGCTCACCGAGATGGCCCGCATGAGCATCGAGGACGGGCTGGTGATGCAGCTCCATCCCGGCTCCTTCCGCAACCACAACCCGGCCCTTTTCCGGCGCTTCGGTCCCGATATGGGCGCCGACATCCCGACCGCGACGGATTACGTCCACGCCCTCAAGCCGCTGCTGGATGCGCTCGGCAACGATCCGCGCCTCACGCTGGTGTTGTTCACGCTGGACGAGACGAGCTATGGCCGCGAACTGGCGCCGCTGGCCGGGCATTATCCGTGCCTGCGCCTGGGGCCGCCGTGGTGGTTCTTCGATAGCCCGGATGGGATGAGGCGCTTCCGCGAACTCACGACCGAGACGGCCGGCTTCGCCAACACCGTCGGTTTCAACGACGATACGCGGGCCTATCTCTCGATCCCCGCGCGGCACGACATGGCGCGCCGGATCGATTGCGGCTTCCTCGGCAATCTCGTGGCCGAGCACCGGCTCGACGAGGACGAGGCGCATGAGCTTGCCATCGACCTCGCCTACAACCTGGCGAAGAAGGCCTACAAGCTTTAGCGCGCCGAGGCCGCACGGCGCGGCGCGGCGCAAAAGCAAAGGGGGAGAAGCCGTGTGGCTTCTCCCCCCGATGTGTAGCCGGTCGTCGTTAAGCGCTTACCACTGGATCTGCGTGCCGACGCCGAAGAGCTGCGACTGCACGTAGTTGTGGGCGGTGCCGGCGTCGCCGGTCTCGAAGTCGTAGCCGCCCTGCTGGCGCAGGCCGTACAGGTAGTCGGCGAAGAGGCTCACGCCCGGCACGAGGGTGTAGGTGGCGCCTGCCGCCACGCCGTCGTTCTGCTGCTGACCGGTGCTGAGGCCGGCTGGGGTAATGGTGGCGCCGCTTCCAGCATCGACGCCGCCCGGCAGATCGCCGGTGTCGGTGAAGCGGAAGAAGCTCGCGCCGAAGACCAACGGTCCTGCGGTGTACTGACCGCCGACCAGCCAGCCGAGGGCTTTGGTGCCGGCATCGGGCTCGAGGGTGAAGGTGTCGCCGTCGGCCATGTTGAACGCGCCGTAGGAGGAGTTGCCGCCGAAGGTGAAGCCCGCGACCGTCACCGTGGCGCCGCCGGAGAGGATGCTCAGATCCTTGTAGGCGGTCACGGAGGTGGTCGGGCCGCCGTTGTAGGCAACCTGGCCGGCGTTGGTGTAGTCGGCGCCGATCTGCACGCCGAGGGGTCCGAAGGTCTTGGTGTACTGGCCGCCGATGTCGAGCAGGTTGCGCGGCTGGCCGCCGATGATGGGCGTCGTGACCGAGGTGGGTGCGTCGGTGTAGTTCTCGGCGGTCTGGTTCGGCGTGAAGCCGAAGGCGAACTGGAAGCCGGCGAGCGTCGGCGAGAGGTAGACGATCTTGCTGGTCGCCTGATCGTACTGCGAGCCGCTGTCCGGGAACGGATAGACCGGGTTCGCAACCGTCGGGATCATACCCTCGATGTCGCCGTTCCAGCCGCCGTCGTTGAAGCCTTCGAAGGTGCCGGTTTCAAAGATGACCGAGGGGCCGTTTTCCTGGCCGAAGCTGATCTGGCCGATCTGCGGCAGCCCGAAGTAGCCGTAGGCCTGGAAGACATAGAGCGTCTCGTTACCGGCGCTCTGGCCGCCGTTGATGCGGATTTCGGCGGCGGCGCCGTAGTGCAGGCCGTTGGAGGCGACACCGTCAAAGCCCGGATAGAGGCGGAGGTAGCCGAGGAAGTTGTCAGTGCTGGTTTTGTTGCCGGTCGAACTATTGCTATCGACCGAGGACGCCTCAACACCGGCGTACCAGTTCACGCGACCGTTCAACCGGACGGTGATCGAGCCGGGTGATTCCGGCGCTGTCTGCGCCATGGCGGCATCGATGGCGGCATAGCCGATCATGCCCGTGAGCGTTGCCGCGCAGCCCAACAGCAGTCTTTTCATATCGATCTCCTCTTAGCCGAGTTTTATGTTTCCCGCGCCGCCTGTCTTGTGGCTGCAACGCTCCTCAACGACCTTTCGATTAATAGCGTTGCGCTTCTACTGCAACAAGAAGATCACATAAACACTGTCCTCTGTGGCAAACTTATCACATAAACGCGTTTGCAATCATGGTTGATATACCTCAGTATTCTCAATCACACGCAGTCGTTACCATTTCCGATAATTAGCCGAAACAACTATCCGATTCGGTTCGAGTTTACATCTAATTGCACTCCGGTTCGCGCGGTGTGGGCTGACATAGCGTCGGAGCCGGCATAACGTTGACAACACACTTTCAGGGAGCGACCGATGCCTGTCCACAACCGTATCGCCGGCTACGCGGATGATCTGACGGAATGGCGCCGCGACCTCCACGCGCATCCTGAACTTGGATTCCAGGAGAATCGGACGAGCGACGTGGTCGCCGCGAAGCTCGCGGAATGGGGTATCGAGGTCACGCGCGGCATCGCCAAGACCGGGATCGTCGGCACGCTGCGCTGCGGCAGCAGCCAACGTGCCATCGGCATCCGCGCGGACATGGATGCGCTTCCGATCGAGGAGGCGACGGGTCTGCCCTACGCATCACAAAACCCAGGCCGGATGCACGCCTGCGGCCATGACGGGCATACGACGATGCTGCTGGGGGCGGCGCGCTACCTCGCCGAGACGCGCAACTTCGACGGCACCGTCCACTTCATCTTCCAGCCGGCTGAGGAAGGCCCGGGCGGCGGCCGGGTCATGGTGGAGGAAGGGCTGTTCGAGCGCTTTCCCTGCGACATGGTCTTCGGCGCGCACAACGACACGACCCTGCCGGTGGGCCAGCTAGCCGCCGTCGCGGGGCCGGTTAATGCCGCGGCCGACCAGTTCTGGATCCACATACATGGCACGGGCGGACATGCCGCCCGGCCGCAGGGCGCCATCGACCCCGTCGTCATCGGCTCCCATATCGTGCTCGCGCTGCAGAGCGTCGTCTCGCGCCGCACCAATCCGCTCGAAGCGGCCGTGCTCTCGATCTGCCAGTTCCATGCCGGCACAACCGATAACGTGATCCCCGAGCGGGCGTCCCTCAATGGCACCGTGCGTACGCTGCAGCCGCATGTGCGGGAGGAGATGCAGCGCCTGCTGACCGAGATCGCGACCGTCACTGCCCGCGCCCACGGCGCGGAAGCGGTGGTGGAATACGAACGCGGCTACCCATGCGTGGTCAATGACGGACTGGCCGCCGAGCGGGCGGCGACGGCCGCGGCGCGCGTTCTGGGCGAGGCGAAGATCATCCGCGAGCGGCCGCCGGTGATGGGCGCAGAGGATTTCAGCTACATGGCGCTCGCGGTGCCGGGTTGTTTCGTCCGCATCGGCCAGGCAGGTCAGGATCGCGGCGCGGTGCCTGTGCATCATCCGCGCTACGACTTCAACGACGAGATCCTGCCGATCGGCGCGTCGGTCTGGGCGGCGCTGGTGGAACAGGAACTCCCCCGGACCTAGTGTCCCGCCTGCCTATCTCCCTGCGGACATGGTTCTCTCGGGACTGGTTCTCTCGGGACTGGGTTCAGAGTGTGGCGAGGAAGGCGAGGTCTTCGTCGGCCAGCGTGAAGCCGGCGTGCCAGGAGCCAACCTCGTCCGGGTTGCCCGCGGCGTTCTGGCAGCGCACCTCGCTGTAATCGTGGTCGCGATGCTGGCTGAGAAACCAGAAAAAGGTATCCGGGAAGCTTTGGGAGGTGAGGGCCACGATCTTGCTGCCCCTGGGGCAGAAGGCGATGTTGGTGAGCGCCGCGCCGAGCGGCCCGACCACCGTGCTGGCGCCCTTGAACAGCGAGATCTGCTCCGTCAAGGTCATCACCGCGGGGTCGACGATGGCGAAGCCCCTGTCCCTGAGGGCGGTCTCGGCAGCCTCCTGGTTGAGCAGGGGGCGGTCCCGCGAGTGGCGGCTGACGAACACCTTCGGGTAGGGGGCGGGGGGAACGCTCGCCGCCAGCTCCGTCAGCGCCTGGGCGCAGATCGGCGACTGATAGATCCCGTGCGAGGTGAGGCCGTCGATGACGATGAGCTGCGCGCACCGCACCGGCACGTGGTCGGTGACGGAGATGGCGAAGGGATTGATGCCAATGCCGGTGAGGGCGTCCTGGGTTACCTTCAGGATGTTGGTCTGGTGGACGATGTAGGTGGCTGGCCGGTCGCTCAGCAGCTGTGACGTGAGCCAGGCCTTCGGAAACATCTCCATCAGGAAGTGGCCGTAATTGTTCGGGTTGGCCGTCTTGCAGAGCACGCTCAGGCCGGCAATCCGGCGCAGGGGAGTTGCCTGAGCCATCTCCCGGAAGCGCTGCACGGCATCGTCGTCCATCAGACGGCTCGTCCCGCTCACGAGGTTCAGGTCGTGGTCGAAGACGATGCCCTCTCCGGCGACGATCGCGTCGTCGATCACGCGGAAGGTGACGTTCCGCCCCCCGAAGACGCGGCGGTTGAAGGAAACCGCCATCGACTCCCACGAGCCGGCCGGGATCGAGGCGGCGTTCCGGATGTCCGGCTTGCGGGTGGCGAAGGCCGGCGACAGAAGGCGGAGCCGCACGGTCGGGTCCGGTCCCAGGGTGTCGCTCTCCCCCGGAGCCGGCTCGGCGGAAAGGTCGTTCAGCACGACCAGGGGCGTGGGCGCGCGCTGGATGATGTGCAGCCGGATTGCCTCGACGGCCGCGCCCGAGGGCGACAGCGCGACGGTGGCGCCGGGCACGTCGTCTTGCCGGGTGCCGTCGGTGAAGGCGATGTCGTAGCGGCAGTCGAAGAACGCGGCGGTCTCCGGGCTGAGGCGGAAGCGGATGCCCCGGCAGGCAAGGGCGAAGCCGGAACTGCCGGCAGGCGCGCCGCCGGCCATCCAGGGCGTCTTGAGCCCGTGCTGATAGATCAGCTGGCACTCGGGCGCGGGCGACAGTTGCGGCGGCCCTGGCGCGGCCGGGGCGAGCAGGAGCGCCTCGATGGCGAGCCCGCTGCCGGGTTCCCCCACCCAGGCACCGGCGCGGCCCATGACGTTGCCGCGCATACTTATATGAGCAAGCATGTTGCCGTCGGGCTGCTCCTGCGGGGCGGCCGGGGCTGGCGCTGCCGCGGGGGGCTCAGCCGCCCCGGCGGCCGTGGACGCCTGGTCGTCCGGCTGGGGCAGGTCCATGCGCTCCATCTCCTTCAAAGGCCGTTCTTCGCCCAACCCTGCCATAGCGCAGCTTACCGCGAGGCGCACCTCCGGGGCCGAACGCAAGCGCGCCGAGCCTTCCCAGCATCATGGACCGATGCATATCACGTCCTGCATATCACCTGCCCGGCGCATGGAGGCTTTGGCTGCCGGGAATGCTGGCTCCGCGCTTGACTCAGGCGGACCCCGCCCGTAGGTATCGCGCCCTCGGCCGGACCCCGGACTGCTTGTCTGGGTTCAGGCCCGTATTCGTATCATCCGCTGCTGCGGTGCCGCCTGGGCAAAGTTTCGCCCGTGGCTCAGACCGCTGCAAGGAAGAAGACCGCTCGCGGGGACAAGCCTCCGTCTTGCGGCCTTTGGTGCGAATGCTGGTCGGCCTTGGCGGGATGTGAAGATCGGAAACGAGGTCTATGCCGACGATCAACCAGTTGATTGCTAAAGGGCGCGAACCCAACAAGGCTCGCAACAAGGTGCCCGCGTTGCAGGGCTGCCCGCAGAAGCGCGGCGTCTGCACGCGCGTCTACACCACCACGCCAAAGAAGCCGAACTCGGCGCTTCGCAAGGTGGCGAAGGTGCGCCTGACCAACGGCTATGAAGTCGTGAGCTACATTCCGGGTGAAGGCCACAACCTGCAGGAGCACAGCGTCGTGCTGATCCGCGGCGGGCGAGTGAAGGATCTTCCCGGCGTGCGCTATCACATTCTGCGCGGCGTGCTCGATACCCAGGGCATTGCCAAGCGCCGTCAGCGCCGGTCGCTCTACGGCGCGAAGCGTCCGAAGTAAGGGGCTGGGCAATGAGTCGTCGTCACCGCGCGGTTAAACGCGAAATCCTGCCGGACGCAAAGTTCGGCGACATCGTCATCACTCGTTTTATGAACGTTTTGATGTATGATGGTAAGAAGTCCATCGCGGAAAGCATCGTCTACGGTGCCCTCGACACGCTGAAGCGGCGTGGCGGGTCCGGCGCCGATCCGGTGCGGATGTTCCACGAAGCGCTGGACAATGTGAAACCCACCGTCGAGGTGCGGTCGCGTCGCGTCGGTGGTGCCACCTACCAGGTGCCTGTCGAAGTACGCACGGAGCGGCGCCAGGCTCTGGCGATCCGCTGGATCATCGACTCGGCGCGCAAGCGCGGCGAGCACACTTTGGAAGACCGGCTGTCCAACGAGTTGTTGGATGCCGTGAACAATCGCGGCGCCGCCGTGAAGAAGCGCGAAGATACTCATCGGATGGCCGAAGCCAACAAGGCTTTCAGCCATTACCGCTGGTAACACCGAGCCTGACCTGGGATCGGGTCAGACTTTAACACGTCGGTAGCAAGTCGGCTCACGGAGAGAAGACGATGGCCAAGGCCAAATTTGAGCGTAACAAACCTCACTGCAACATCGGCACCATCGGTCACGTCGACCATGGGAAGACCTCGCTAACGGCGGCCATCACGAAGGTGCTGGCGAAGTCCGGTGGCGCGACCTTCACGGCCTATGACCAGATCGACAAGGCACCCGAGGAACGGGCCCGTGGCATCACGATCTCGACCGCGCATGTCGAGTACGAAACCAAGGCGCGCCATTACGCGCACGTCGATTGCCCCGGCCACGCCGACTACGTGAAGAACATGATCACGGGCGCCGCCCAGATGGACGGCGCGATCCTGGTCGTGTCGGCCGCCGACGGCCCGATGCCGCAGACGCGCGAGCACATCCTGCTCGCCCGCCAGGTTGGTGTGCCGGCCCTGGTGGTCTTCATGAACAAGGTCGACATGGTCGACGATCCGGAGCTGCTGGAGCTTGTCGAACTCGAGGTTCGTGAGCTTCTGAAGTCCTACCAGTTCCCCGGCGACGATATCCCCATCACCCAGGGTTCCGCTCTGGCCGCACTCGAGGACAAGACCCCCGAGATCGGCGAGCAGGCGATCCTGAAGCTGATGGAGACGGTCGACACCTACATCCCGCAGCCGGATCGTCCGATCGACCGTCCGTTCCTGATGCCGATCGAAGACGTGTTCTCGATCTCGGGTCGTGGCACGGTCGTGACCGGCCGTATCGAGCGCGGCATTCTGAAGGTCGGCGACGAAGTCGAGATCGTGGGCATCAAGAACACCGTGAAGACGATCTGCACGGGCGTCGAGATGTTCCGCAAGCTGCTCGACCAGGGTCAGGCCGGCGACAACATCGGTGCGCTGCTGCGTGGCACGAAGCGTGAGGATGTCGAGCGCGGCCAGGTTCTGGCGGCTCCCGGCTCGATCACGCCGCACACGAAGTTCAAGGCCGAGTCCTACATCCTGACGAAGGAAGAGGGCGGCCGTCACACGCCGTTCTTCACCAACTACCGCCCGCAGTTCTACTTCCGCACGACGGACGTGACGGGCGTGGTGACGCTGCCGGCCGGCACCGAGATGGTGATGCCGGGCGACAACGTGTCGATGGATGTGGAGCTGATCGCGCCGATCGCCATGGATGACGGCCTGCGCTTCGCCATTCGCGAAGGTGGCCGCACCGTCGGCGCCGGCGTGGTGGCACAGGTCGTCGCGTAAACACCGACGAACGAGATTGAAGCCGCGAAACTGGAAGCCTGACGATGGACAATCAAAACATCCGCATTCGCCTGAAGGCGTATGATCACCGCGTGCTGGATGCCAGCACCAAGGAGATCGTAAACACGGCGAAGCGTACAGGTGCCCGGGTTCGCGGCCCGATTCCGCTGCCGACCCATATCGAGCGGTTCACCGTGAACCGTTCGCCCCACGTCGACAAGAAGAGCCGCGAGCAGTTCGAAATCCGGACCCATCGCCGCCTTCTCGACATCGTCGAGCCGACACCGCAGACGGTGGACGCTCTGATGAAGCTCGACCTTGCGTCGGGCGTCGATGTCGAGATCAAGATCTGAGGCTGGAAAGACCGTGTCTATGCGCACCGGAGTGATCGCCAAGAAGCTGGGCATGTCCCGGCTTTTCAAGGACGACGGGAGCCATGTTCCCGTCACTGTTCTGCACCTCGACCAGGTGCGGGTGGTGTCCACCCGTACGCAGGAGACCGATGGTTATACGGCGGTTCAGCTCGGCTGGGGCCTCGCCAAGGTGAAGAACGTGACCCAGCCTAACCGCGGCCACTTCGCCAAGACCAAGGTCGAGCCGCCGAAGAAGACCGTGGAGTTCCGCGTCGCCGCCGACGCCCTGCTGGAGCCGGGCGCGGTGATCTCCGCCGAGCATTTCCTGGTCGGGCAGAAGATCGACGTTTGCGGCACGTCCAAGGGCAAGGGCTTCGCCGGCGGCATGAAGCGCTGGAACTTCTCCGGTCTCGAAGCGAGCCACGGCGTCTCCGTAAGCCATCGCAGCCTGGGGTCGACGGGTAACCGTCAGGATCCGGGCAAGACATTCAAGAACAAGAAGATGGCCGGTCATCTCGGGCAGGAGCGCATCACGACCCTCAACCTCGAGGTCGCGGGCGTGGATGCCGAGCGCGGGATCATCATGGTGAAGGGCTCGGTGCCCGGGGCCGTCGGTGGTTTCGTCCTGGTGCGCGACGCCATCAAGAAGACGCGCCCGGCGGATGCCGCCTATCCCGCCGCGCTGGCCGGCTGAGGATCGCTACGATGCAGATTGATATCAGAACCCTCGACAATGGTTCGGCCGGCTCGGTCGAACTCGCGGATGAGATCTTCGGCGCCGAGCCGCGGGCGGACATCATGGCTCGTGTGGTGCATTGGCAGCAGGCTCGCAGCCGCGCCGGCACGCACAAGACCAAGGGTCTGTCCGAGGTTTCCGGCACGACGAAGAAGCCGTATCGCCAGAAGGGCACGGGTAACGCTCGTCAGGGCAGCCTGCGCGCGCCGCAGTATCGCACGGGTGGTGTGGTGCATGGCCCGGTCGTGCGCGACCATGGCTACGACCTGCCCAAGAAGGTGCGTCGCCTGGGTCTGATCTCGGCGCTCTCGCAGAAGCGGGCAGAAGGCAAGCTCGTCGTCATCGACAGCGCCGGCGGCGTCGAGAAGACGAAGGACCTCAACGCCAAGCTGCGCGTGCTCGGCTGGACCTCGGCGCTGATCGTCGATTCGGCGGTCGACCCGATGTTCCTGCGGGCGAGCCGGAACATTCACGGTGTGGACGTGCTGCCGACGATCGGCGCCAACGTCTACGACATTTTGCGCCATGACTTGCTGGTCATCACCTCGGCCGGTTTGGAAGGCCTCAAGACGCGGCTTTCGGCTACCTCTTCGGTCAAGAGCGGCCCGGCTGTGGAGAACGCGGCATGAGCACCCCCGGTTTCAACGCGCGGAAGCGCGCCGAGAAGATGTCTCAAGAGTCGCTCTACGAAGTCATTCGCAGCCCGGTCATCACCGAGAAGGCGACCGCGCTCAGCGAGCGCAGTCAGTTCTCCTTCCGGGTCGCCATCGGCGCGACGAAGCCGGAGATCAAGGTAGCGGTCGAGAAGCTGTTCGGCGTGACGGTTCTGGGCGTGAACACGATGATCACGAAGGGCAAGACCAAGCGTTTCCGTGGCCGGCCCGGCGTGCGTGCTGATGTCAAGAAGGCGATCGTGCAACTGGCGGACGGCCAGTCGATCGACTTCACGACGAGCCTCTCCTGAGGCTGTGGGGATAGATTATGGCGCTTAAGCAATTCAATCCCGTTACCCCGAGCCTCCGCGGCACCGTTCTGGTGTCGCGTGACGGGTTGTGGAAGGGCAAGCCGGTCAAGGGCCTCACCGAGGGCAAGTCGTCTTCCGGTGGCCGCAACAACCACGGCCGCACCACGGTGCGGTTCCGGGGCGGCGGACACAAGCAGACGTATCGCGTGGTGGACTTCAAGCGCCGGAAGTTCGATGTGCTGGCGAAGGTCGAGCGGCTCGAATACGACCCGAACCGCACGGCGTTCATCGCGCTGATCAAGTATCAGGACGGTGAGCTCTCGTACATCATCGCGCCGCAGCGCCTCGCGGTTGGCGATACGGTGGTGTCGGGCGTGCGCGTGGACATCAAGCCGGGCAACGCGATGACGCTGGCGGGGATCCCCGTCGGCACCATCATCCACAACATCGAGATGAAGCCGGGCGCGGGCGCCAAGGTTGCCCGGTCCGCCGGCACCTTCGCGCAGCTGGTCGGCAAAGACTCGGGCTATGCTCAGGTCAAGCTGATGTCTGGCGAGTTGCGCGTCGTGCGCGCCGAGTGCATGGCGACGATCGGGGCGGTTTCGAACCCCGACAACTCGAACATTCACATCGGCAAGGCCGGTCGTTCACGCTGGCTCGGCCGTCGCCCGCATAACCGCGGCGTCGTCATGAACCCGGTCGATCACCCGCATGGTGGCGGCGAGGGCCGGACTTCAGGTGGCCGTCATCCGGTCACGCCGTGGGGCAAGCCGACCAAGGGCTACAAGACTCGCGTCAACAAGCGGACGGACAAGCTCATCATCCGCCGGCGCAATAAGAGCAAGGGCTGAGATCATGTCACGCTCCGTTTGGAAAGGCCCGTTTGTAGACGGGTACCTCCTGAACAAGGCCGAGGCCGCACGGGCCTCGGGCCGCAACGAGATCATCAAGATCTGGTCGCGCAGGTCGACGATTTTGCCGCAGTTCATCGGCCTCACCTTCGGTGTTTACAACGGGCACAAGTTCCTGCCCGTTCAGGTGAACGAGAACATGGTTGGTCACAAGTTCGGCGAATTCTCGCCGACACGGACCTTCACCGGCCACTCGGCCGACAAGAAGGCGAAGCGGGGCTGATCCGATGAGCAAGCCGAAACATCCGCGCAAGCTGGCCGAGACCGAGGCGCAGGCCATGGTCAGCAACATCCGCGTCAGCCCGCGCAAGCTGAACCTCGTGGCGGGCCTGATCCGCAACAAGCCGGCGTCGCTCGCGGTCGCTCAGCTGACGTTCAGCAAGAAGCGCATCGCGCAGGACGTTCGTAAGGCGCTGCAGAGCGCGATTGCGAATGCCGAGAACAACCATCAGCTCGATGTCGATCGGCTGGTGGTGACGCGGGCCGAAGTCGGGCGTTCCATCGTCATGCGCCGCTTCCATGCGCGTGGCCGGGGCCGCGCGTCCCGCATCGAGAAGTGGTTCAGCCACCTCAAGATCGTCGTGGCGGAGCGCGCTCAGGACATCGTCGCCGAGCACGCGCAGGAAACGCCGAACGCCGAGCAGGAGGCCGTGTAATCATGGGTCACAAAGTCAATCCGATCGGCCTTCGCCTCGGGATCAACCGCACCTGGGAGAGCCGCTGGTTCGCCGGGAAGGACTACGCGAAGCTGCTGCATGAGGATCTCAAGCTGCGCACGCATCTACGCAAGAAGCTCTCCGGTGCGGGCGTTTCCCGCGTGGTGATCGAGCGTCCTGCGAAGAAGCCGCGCGTGACGATCTATGCCGCCCGCCCTGGCGTGGTGATCGGCAAGAAGGGCCAGGACATCGAGGTTCTGCGCAAGGATCTGACGGCCATGGCGAAGGCCGAGGTCTCGCTGAACATCATGGAGATCCGCAAGCCGGAAATCGACGCGACGCTCGTCGCCGAGAACATCGCTCAGCAGCTCGAGCGTCGGGTGGCTTTCCGTCGCGCCATGAAGCGCGCCGTGCAGTCCGCGATGCGTCTCGGCGCACAGGGCATCCGCATCAATTGCGGCGGCCGTCTGGGCGGCGCGGAAATCGCGCGGATGGAGTGGTATCGCGAGGGCCGGGTGCCGTTGCACACGCTGCGCGCGGATATCGATTACGGGGTCGCAACGGCGAAAACGACCTATGGCACCTGCGGCGTGAAGGTCTGGATCTTCAAGGGCGAGATCCTGGCTCACGACCCGATGGCGCAGGACCGCAAGGCCGCCGAACAGGCGCCGCAGCGGTAAGGATTGGACAGAGACAATGCTTTCACCCAAGCGCACCAAATACCGCAAGGCGCATAAGGGCCGTATCCACGGCCTTGCCAAGGGTAACACGCAGCTGAACTTCGGCGCCTTCGGCCTCAAGGCCATGGAGCCGGAGCGCATCACCGCGCGTCAGATCGAGTCCGCTCGCCGGGCCATCACGCGCCACATGAAGCGCGCCGGCCGCGTGTGGATCCGCATTTTCCCGGATGTTCCGGTGTCGGTGAAGCCGGCCGAAGTCCGCATGGGCTCCGGCAAGGGCAGCCCCGAGTTCTGGGTGGCTCGGGTGAAGCCAGGCCGCATCATGTTCGAGATCGATGGCGTCTCGACCGAGATCGCGCAGGAAGCGCTGACGCTCGGCGCCGCCAAGCTGCCGATCAAGACCAAGTTCGTCACCCGAATCGGGGAGGCGTGATCATGGCTGTGAACAAGGCGGCGGATGTGCGGGCGAAGAGCCCGGACGAGCTGGAGGCCTCGCTGGTCGATCTGCGGCGTGAGCAGTTCAACCTGCGGTTCCAGCGGGCGACAGGCCAGAACGAGAGCGTCGGCCGTGTGCGCGTGGTGCGTCGCGAGATCGCCCGCGTGAAGACGATTATTGCGGAGCGCGCACGCGCTTCCGCCAAGTCCTGAGGAGATAAGGGCGATGTCAAGGCGCGTCCTGTCAGGGCGAGTGGTCAGCGACAAGATGGACAAGACCTGCACGGTTTTGGTCGAACGTCGCGTGATGCACCCCCTCTACAAGAAGTTCATCCGGCGTTCGAAGAAGTATGCCGCGCACGATGGCGACAACATCTGCAAGACGGGCGACGTGGTGCGGATCGAGGAATGCCCCCCGATCAGCAAGCGCAAGGCGTGGATGGTGATCGAGCGGAACGGCCAGAACCTGTTCCCGGAGCTTGATGCGACAACTGGCGCCGAGACTGGCTCGCCGGTCGAAACGCCCGTTGCCGAGCCGGCTTCATCTTCGGCTCAGGTCTAGGAGCGTCCAATGATTAGTGCAGAGAGCAATCTCGACGTGGCCGACAATTCCGGTGCTCGTCGCGTTCAGTGCATCAAGGTGATCGGCGGCTCGAAGCGGAAGACCGCCTCGGTCGGCGATGTCATCGTGGTCGCCGTGAAGGACGCCATTCCCCGTGGGAAGGTCAAGAAGGGCGATGTGCATCAGGCGGTCATCGTGCGCACCTCGTTCCCGGTGCGCCGGTC
This sequence comes from Acidisoma sp., assembly GCF_965199065.1. Taxonomy (NCBI): domain Bacteria; kingdom Pseudomonadati; phylum Pseudomonadota; class Alphaproteobacteria; order Acetobacterales; family Acidocellaceae; genus Acidisoma; species Acidisoma sp. The sequence continues at coordinate 2,139,207 of NZ_CBDAQN010000003.1, forward strand.
CGACGGCAGCGCCATCCGCTTCGACCGCAACGCCGCCGTTCTGATCAACAAGCAGAACGAGCCGATCGGCACACGCATCTTCGGGCCCGTCGTGCGCGAGTTGCGCGCCCGCAAGTTCATGAAGATCATCAGCCTCGCGCCGGAGGTCATCTGATCATGGCTGCGCGTATTCGTAAGGGCGACCGCGTTGTCGTCATCGCGGGTTCGGACAAGGGCAAGCGGGGCGAGGTTCGCCAGGTTATGCCGAAGCTGAACCGGGCCGTGGTCGAGGGCGTCGGGATTGCCGTGAAGCACCAGAAGCCGTCGGGCATGGGCCAGCAGGGCGGTTTGATCCGGCAAGAGCGCGCGATCGACCTGTCCAATCTTATGCTGATCGACCCGAAAAGCGATCAGCCGACCCGGGTGGCGTTCCGGATTCTGGAGAACGGGACGAAAGTCCGCGTTGTCCGGAAGACCGGCGCTGTCATCGAAAGCTGAGGAGGCAGGGGTGAGCGACGACGTGACGGCTAGGCCACGGCTACAGGCGCATTACAACGAGGTTGTGCGCGCCACGCTGCAGAAGGAGTTCAGCTACACGAACACCATGCAGGTGCCGCGCCTCGAGAAAATCGTGCTGAACATGGGCGTCGGCGAAGCCGCCGCGGACCAGAAGAAGCTCGATTCGGCGGTTGCCGAAATGATGCTGATCAGCGGCCAGAAGCCGGTGAAGACCGTCGCCAAGAAGGCGATCGCGGGCTTCAAGATCCGCAAGGGTCTGCCGATCGGTTGCAAGGTCACGCTGCGCTCGGCGCGGATGTATGAGTTTCTCGACCGGCTGGTGACGATCGCGCTGCCGCGCGTGCGGGACTTCCGCGGCGTGACGGGCAAAGGCTTCGATGGTCGTGGCAATTTCGCCATGGGCGTCAAGGAGCAGATCATTTTCCCGGAAATCATCTACGACAAGGTCGACGCGATCCGGGGCATGGACATTGTGTTCGTGACCACCGCCAAGACCGATGCGGAAGCGAAGGCCCTTCTCAAGGGCTTCTACATTCCGTTCGCGAACTGAGCTTAACTCGTCGAGATTTGGAAAACCGCGGCATCCACTCTGTGGACGGCCGATAGGTTCCGGAGGGTAAAACAGGATGGCCAAAACTTCCCAGGTCAACCGCAACGCCAGGCGCATGCAAATGGTGGTGCGCGACAAGGCCAAGCGGACGGCGCTGAAGTCGATCATCAAGGACCGCGAGCTTCCGGTGGAAGATCGGTTCGAGGCTTCGGTGAAACTGGCTCAGCTCCCGCGGAACGGTTCGCCGACGCGGGTGAAGCTGCGTTGTGAGATTTCCGGCCGGGCACGCGCGAACTACCGGAAGTTCCGGTTGAGCCGCATCGCGTTGCGCGACCTCGCCAGCTCCGGGCAGATCCCGGGCATGGTCAAGGCGAGCTGGTAGGAAAGGGGATCTTCCATGTCCATGTCCGATCCCTTGGGGGATATGCTGACCCGCATCCGGAATGCGCAGCGGTCCAACCATACGTCTTGCGTCGCACCCGGCTCGCGCCTGCGCGCCAACGTGCTCGATGTGCTGAAGCGTGAGGGCTACATCCGCGGTTTCTCGTCCGAGGAATTGCGGCCGGGCGTCTCGCAGCTCCGCATCGAGCTGAAGTACAACGAGGGCCAGCCGGTCATCAAGGAGATCACGCGCATCTCCCGCCCCGGCCGGCGCGTCTATTCGAAGATCAAGGAGCTGCCGCGGGTCTATAGCGGCCTCGGCGTCTCGATCCTGTCCACGCCGCGCGGCGTGATGAGCGATCAGGAGGCTCGCGCTGCCAATGTTGGCGGCGAAGTCCTCTGCCGCGTGTTCTGAGGAGGCTGGGGCAATGTCACGTGTAGGCAAGTATCCGGTCACGATCCCCGCCGGGGTCGAGGTCGCCATCGCCAACAACATCCTCACCGCTCGCGGCAAGTTAGGGCAGCTGACGCTCGCGTTGACCGACCTCGTCGACACGACGGTCGCCGATGGCCGCGTTACGGTCATCCCGAAGTCGAAGGCGACGCCGAGCCGTCAGATGTGGGGCACCACGCGCGCCCTCGTCGCGTCGATGGTCCAGGGTGTGTCGATCGGCTTCTCGCGGTCGATGGAAGTGACGGGCACGGGTTATCGCGCTGCGGTGCAGGGCAAGAACCTCGTCATCAACCTCGGCTATTCGCACGATGTGATCTACCCGATCCCCGAGGGGATCAAGATCACCTGCGAGCGGCCGACCCTGATCAAGGTCGAGGGTGTCGACAAGCGTCTGGTCGGCCAGGTCGCCGCTGAGATCCGGTCGAAGCGTCCCCCCGAGCCCTACAAGGGCAAGGGCGTGAAATACACCGACGAGACCATCCGTCGGAAAGAAGGTAAGAAGAAGTGATGAGCGGGAACCAGGATCTCCGGGAGCGCCGGCAAGCGCGTCTGCGCTACCAGCTGCGCCAGAAGTCCGGTGGCCGGGTGCGGCTGTCGGTGTTCCGGTCGAGCAAGCATATCTACGCTCAGGTCATCGACGATGCGGCTGGCCGCACGGTCGCCGCGGCGTCGAGCCTCGACAAGTCGCTCAAGACCGACCTTAAGACCGGCGCCGACAAGGATGCCGCATCCGCGGTGGGCAAGCTGGTTGCCGAGCGGGCGCTGGCGGCGGGCATCAAAGAAGTTGTGTTCGACCGTGGCTCCTATCTTTACCACGGTCGCGTGAAAGCCTTGGCCGAGGCCGCCCGAGAGGGCGGTCTGGCCTTCTAAGGGGAACCAGGCAATGGCACGGGAACCGAGAGAGGGTGGCCGCGGCGGGCGTGAGCGCGAGCGCGAACACAATGACGAGTTCATCGACAAGCTGGTGACCATCAACCGCGTCGCCAAGGTGGTGAAGGGCGGCCGGCGCTTCGCCTTCGCAGCCCTGGTGGTGGTGGGCGACCAGAAGGGCCGGGTCGGCTTCGGCGCCGGCAAGGCGCGCGAAGTGCCCGAGGCGATCCGCAAGGCGACCGAGCGGGCCAAGCGCGGCCTGATCCGGGTGCCGATGAAGGAAGGCCGCACGCTGCATCATGACAGTCTCGGCCATTACGGCGCGGGTTCGGTCATCCTGCGCGCGGCGCCGGCCGGCACCGGCATCATCGCCGGCGGCCCGATGCGCGCCGTGCTCGAGACGCTCGGGATCGGCGATGTCGTGGCGAAGTCCATGGGCAGCCGCAACCCGCACAACATGATCAAGGCGACATTCGACGCTCTGCAGAACTGCGCGAGCCCGCGCTCCGTCGCCGCCCGCAGGGGCAAGAAGGTGTCGGACATCCTGGGCAAGCGCGACGCCGTGGGCGAAGCGCCCGGCGAAGTGGTTGGGGGGGAACTGGCAGATGCCGGCTGAAAACACCGTCACCGTAACGCAGATCGCCTCCGGAAACGGGCAGAAGCCCGGCCAGCAGGCGACGTTGGTCGGGCTCGGCCTGAACAAGATCGGCCGCGTGCGGACGCTCGAGGACACGCCTTCGGTGCGCGGCATGATCCGGAAGGTCGCTCATCTGATCAAGGTTGAGGAGAAAGCCTGACGCAGGTCAGCGCTTGAGGATTGAACCATGAAGCTCAATGAACTGCGCGACAACGCGGGTGCGCGGCCCAAGTCCAAGCGTCTCGGCCGCGGCATCGGCTCCGGCAAGGGCAAGACGTCCGGTAAGGGCGTGAAGGGCCAGAAGGCGCGTGAGGGCGTGTCGCTGAACGGCTTCGAAGGCGGCCAGCTGCCGATCTATCGTCGTCTGCCGAAGCGCGGCTTCCGCAACATTTTCCGCAAGGTCTACGCGCCGTTGAACCTCGACGTGCTTGAGAAGGCTGTCGAAGCGGGCAAGCTCGATGCGGCGCAGACGATCACGGAGGCGAGCCTGAAGGCCGCGGGCCTGATCGGCACCGGCAAGGTCGACGGCGTGCGGCTGCTGGCTCGCGGCGAAGTCACCCGGGCGCTGACGGTTTCCGTGTCCGGCGCCTCGGTGGCGGCAGTGGCCGCAATCGAGAAGGCTGGCGGTCGTGTGGAACTGATCGGCGCCGCGCCTGCCGCCGCGTAACCCTGGGTTCCGGGTGTAAGAAAAGGCGGCGCGCCATAGGGTGCGCCGCCTTTTTTCGTTGCGCCTCATACTCCATTGACGGCACCGGCGGCTAGGCGTCAAACCGCGCCATGCGGCAGGAAAGTGTTGCGCTCACCTCCATCCGTGGCTTCGCCGCCCTCTGGGTCGTCGCCATGCATTTCCAGCTTGGCATGGCGGATGTCGGCTATAGCCTATGGCCCGGGCTCGCCCATTACGGCTACGCAGGCGTCGACATCTTCTTCATCCTCAGCGGGTTCATCCTCACCGCCGTCTATCGCGGCATCGAATGGCGAGGGGTTGGGGCCTTCCTGATCCGCCGGGTCTTCCGGGTCTACCCGATGCATCTGGCCGTGCTGGCGGGAATGCTCGTGGTCTGGATCGACGCCTACCTCCGCTTCGGGGTCCATAACGAGGCGCAGCAGCTGCGATGGCTGCCGGTCTGCGCTCTGCTCCTGCAGCCCTTCGTCTATCACCGTCTGATGTGGAACGCCGTGAGCTGGTCCATCTCCATGGAGCTGGTCTGCTACCTGTTGTTCCCGATCGTCATCATGCGCGTGCGGCACGCGGCGCTCCCGATCCTCATCGCCATCATCCTCGTCTGTGCCGGTATCGAGCGGCACCTGCAGACGTACGATCTCTATGTCTGGGGAGACGGCGCCATTGCCCGAGGCGTCGTCGGGTTCGCCCTCGGCATGGCGCTGCGGCTGGCAAGCGAGCGCTGCCCAGTCCCCTCGGCCGCGCTCGCCAGCCTGCTCGAGATCGCCGGGGTTGCCGGCGTCGTGCTCTCTGCCAGCATCGGGGACGGCACCTTCATCCCGCTGTTCGCGGCGGTGCTCATCCTCGGCCTGTCCTACGAACGCGGCATCGTGGCGTGGGGTCTCAATGCCCGCTGGTGCCTCTGGCTCGGCAGGATCTCGTTCTCGGTCTATCTTCTCCATGAGGAAGTCATCGGCCTCGTCTGGCCGCACTTCCCGGCGAGCCGGCTCCCCTTCGGCCACCACCTCAACGGCATTGTCTGGACGCTGATGGTGCTTGTCATCGTGCTCGCGATGGGAACGGTGACCTGGTTCTGCATCGAGGAGCCGTTCCGTCGCCTCGGTTCCTTGGTGGCGCGGCGTGTGGAGCGCTACGAGCCCACGCAGGCGCCCAACGAGGCGAGGCGGCCAGAGGCGGCTACAGCAGCGCCGCTGCGGGCAGGGGCTGCCGCTGGCTGACCGCTCCGGGGGGCGCGATGACCCGCACAGCATCGCCCCTCCGCACCAGGCCATCCCGCTCGACCAGTCCTACCAGGCCGCGCCGTCCGATGGCGGCTTTCGGAAACAGTGCCGCCAGCCGAGGCTGTCCGAATGCTTCGGCGAGCTTGCGCGCCGGATGGATGCAGGGGGCGTTCTGCTCGGTCACGAAGATCGTGGCACCTGAGGGAAACTGCAGCCGGGTCGCCGGCGGCAGAAAGCTCAGCTTGGGGAAGCCTTCCAGCACCAGGTTGGCGCCAAGCAAGCCGGGATCGACCTCGGGCACACCGAGCAGCACGGCCACGTCGGCGCATTCCTCGACGGAGACGAAGGAGAGCTGCCGGGTATTGGCGATCGGCGTGCCGCGAGGATGCCAGGGCGTTCGCGCATTGGCGGGGTGGCTCGCGCCGGCATGGCGGTCGCCGGCGATGCCCGTCAGCGAGAGGTCGAGCTCCTCGACCGGGTGAGTTTCAAAATCCGCCGGGTCCGCCGCCAGCAGCTGCACCACGCGCATCGTGCCTACTCCGCCATGTTCTGCGCCAGCCGGAACCGCGCCGCCGGATAGACGCCCAAGATTCTGATCTCGCGGGAGAAGAACGCCAGTTCCTCCAGCGCCCGGCGGAGGTCGGGGTGTTCGGGGTGGCCCTCGACATCGCAAAGGAACTGGGTGGCGGTGAACTGCCCGCCGACCATGTAGCTCTCCAGCTTCGTCATGTTGATGCCGTTGGTGGCGAAGCCGCCCAGGGCCTTGTAGAGCGCCGCCGGCACGTTGCGAACCCGGAACACGAAGGTCGTCATCAGGCCGGCGGTGTCCGGTGGCGGCAGCCGGGGCTCGCGGGCAGCGATATAGAACCGCGTCGTGTTATGCGCCGCGTCCTCCACGTTCCGCAGCAGGATGTCGAGCCCGTAGAGTTCCGCAGCCAGGGATGAGGCGATGGCCGCATCCTCGCTCCGGCCCCATTGGGCGACGAGGGCGGCGCTGCCGGCGGTGTCGGCCTCGACCACTGGCGTCATGTTGTGTTCGCGGAGCAGGCGCCGCACCTGGCCGAGCGCCACGGCATGGCTGTGGACGCGCCGGATGCCGCCGAGGCGGGCGCCCGGAACCGCCAGCAGGCAATGCTCGATCCGCTCGAAATGCTCGCCGACGATGGAGAGGCCGCTATCCGGCAGCAGCGCGTGGATGTCCGGCACCCGTCCGGCGAGGCTGTTCTCGCAGGCCAGCATGGCAAGCGCGGCGCGATCATCCCGCACCGCCTCGATGGCGGCTTCAAAGGTCTCGCAGGGCAGCGGCGTCATATCAGGGAATGCGGAGCGGCAGGCGAGGTGCGAGTAGGCGCCCGGCACGCCTTGGAACGCGATCGTGCCCATGCTCATCGAAGCTTGCCCCTGCGTGTCGCGAATAGCGCCGCCGTGGCGGCGGGTTGATGCAGGGGTAGCCATTCCCTATGGTGCGGGCAAGTTCCGGCGAGCCGACCGCGGCGCGCGGCGGCCACTTCGGCACCTTTGCGGTGATCATCCCACCATTAAGGTGAAGACCCTGGGAAGGCGCATGGCGAGCATCGCAGGCAACAAGGCCTTCGTCGCGACACTGGCTGCCGGCGTGGTGGTCATGATCGCTGGTTTCGCGGTGGACGTGCTGATCCACCCCATTGAAGTGAAAAGAAACGCCGCCGCCGATCAGGACGCGACCAACGGCGCACCCGCACCCGCGACCGGCGTCCCGAGCATCCTGCCGTTGCTCGCGGGCGCCAACGTGGCCCTTGGCCAATCGACGGTCGCGCAGGAGTGCGGGGCCTGCCACGCCTTCGAAGCCGGCGCGCCTGCGATGGTGGGGCCCAGCCTTTACGGCGTGGTCGGGGCCCGCGTGGCCGAGAGCCCCGGCTATGACTACTCGGCCGCGCTCAGGAAAGCCGGGGGCATCTGGACCTACGAGCGTCTCAACCATTGGCTTTTCGATCCGGCGGCATTCGCGCCCGGCACCCTGATGTCCTATGCCGGCATCCAGGACACCCCAACGCGGGCCGATGTGATAGCCTACCTCCGCACCCTCTCGGACAAGCCTGTGCCGCTGCCGGCCGCTGCCAATCCCTGAATAGAGCCCGCATCATGAGCGCCCCGACGGACTACCTCGATGTCGCGCTGGCCGCTGCCGATGCGGCGGCAGAAGCCGTCCGCCCTTATTTCCGCACGGGTCTGACGGCAGACGACAAATCCGACGACAGCCCGGTGACGCTCGCCGATCGCGCCGCCGAACAGGCGATGCGGGCAGTGCTCGGCGAGCGTTGCCCCGGCCATGGCATCATCGGCGAGGAATTCGGTGCGACCGGCGCGGGCGAGGGCCTTCGCTGGGTGCTCGACCCGATCGACGGCACGCGCGCCTTCATCACCGGGCGCACCACCTTCGGCACGCTGATCGCGCTTGTCGAGGATGAGACGCCGCTTATCGGCGTCATCGACCAGCCGATCACGCGCGAGCGTTGGGTGGGCGTCGCTGGCCGCCCGACGGTGTTCACCGGGCCGTTGGGCGGAAAGGCGGGCTGCCGGCCTTGCGGATCGCTCGGGCAGGCGGAGCTTTCCTGCACCAGCCCCGACATCTTCACCGCGGAGACGCGGCCCGGCTTCGACAGGCTGCGCGCGGCTGTCCGCCGGACGAGCTGGGGCGGAGATTGCTACGGCTTCGGCCTGCTGGCCCTGGGGCAGATCGACGTGATCGTCGAGAGCGGGCTCAAGCCATGGGACTGGGCGGCGCTCGTGCCCGTGATCGAGGGCGCTGGCGGCAGCGTCACCGATTGGGCGGGCAATCCGTTGCGGCTCGAGGGACCAGGCGACATCCTCGCGCTGGGGGACCCCAACCTCCTCGACGAAGCCGTCCGCCTTCTGGCCTGAATAAACCGTCAGGCCACGGCCATCCAGGGGGGCTTTCGGTCCGCGCCGGAAACCCGCATTAATGCGCCCCATGTAACGTCGAACGTTGCAAGGGAGTATGGATGAAGCGACGGATCTTCCTCGGCGCGACGGCTGGGCTGTTGACCTCGCCTTTAACTGCGCGCGCTCAGGCAGTGCCGAAGGGAGGCTACGGCGTCGGTGTCACCGGTCTGCCGGCACTTCCGGCGGGGTTCCAGTCCTTCCCCTACGTTAACGCGAATGCGCCTAAAGGCGGCGCGGTGACCTTCAGCGAGATCGGCGGCTTCGACAGCTTCAACCCCTTCATCATCCGCGGAAGCCCGGCGGCCGGCGCGAACTACCTCTGGGACACGCTCATGCGGCAGTCCGATAATGAGGCTGCGGTCGCCTACGGTCTGCTCGCCGAGAGCGTCGAGGTGGCGCCCGACCACGGCAGCGTGACCTTCACCCTGCATCCGGAGGCGAAGTTCTCCGATGGCTCGCCAGTGCTGGCGAGCGACGTGGTCTGGAGCTTCCAGACCTTCTGCACCAAGGGTCAGCCGTATTTTCAGCAGTATTATGCGGCGGTCGCGGCGCCTGCTGCGGTGAGTGACCGCCAGGTCGTCTTCAAGCTTCATGCCGGTGCTCCGCGAGAGATGCCGCTCATCCTCGGCCAGCTCGCGGTGCTGCCGCAGGCCTGGTGGAAGGGTCGCGACTTCACCGCCCCGTTGATCGAAGCGCCGATCGGTTCCGGCCCCTACAAGGTGGAAAGCTCGGCGCTCAACCGCTCGGTCTCCTACCGTCGCCGGCCGGATTACTGGGCGGCCGACCTGCCGGTATGCCGCGGCTTCTACAATTTCGACCGCATCACCTACGAGTACTTCGGCGATCCCTCGGTCGCCATGGAAGCCTTCAAGGCCGGCGACATCGACTTCCGGAACGAGAACATCTCGAAGAACTGGGCGACCGGCTATGACTTCCCGGCGGTGCAGAAGGGGCTCGTCCGCAAGCAGGTCTTCAAGGACCGGCTGCCGGTCGGGATGCAGGGCTTCGGCATGAACAGCCGGCGGCCGGTGTTCTCGGACCCCCGGGTCCGTCAGGCCATGGCCTGGGCCTTCGACTTCGAGTGGGCGAACAAGGTGCTGTTCTACGGCAGCTACCAGCGCACCACGAGCTACTTCAGCAACAGTGATCTTGCGAGTTCGGGCGTGCCCACCGGGGCCGAACTCGCGCTGCTCGAACCCTATCGCGCCCAGCTCCCCGCAGAGCTGTTCACCAAGCCTTTCGCCCTGCCGGTGAATGACGGCTCGGGCAACAACCGCCCCGCCCTGATCGCGGCGCTGCACATCCTGGAACAGGCCGGCTGGACGGTGAAGGACCGCCAGCTGAAGAACGCCGCGGGCCAGCCGCTGACGTTCGAGATCCTGTTGAATGACCCGTCCTTCGAGCGTGTGACGCTGCCCTACGCGCAGGACCTCAAGCGCCTCGGCGTCAATGTCACCGTCCGCGTTATCGATCCATCGGAATATCAGCAGCGGATGGACGATTTCGACTTCGACATGACGGTGGTGCTGTTTCCGGAATCGGACGTTCCGGGCAGCGAGCAGCGGGATTACTGGGGCTCCGCCGCCGCCAAGCTCACCGGCAGCAACAACCTCATGGGCGTGTCGAGCCCGGTCGTCGATGCGCTGATCGCGAAAGTCGTGGCGGCAACCGACCGGGATCAGCTTTACGCCGCGGTTCATGCGCTCGACCGCGTGCTGCTCTGGGGCTGGTATGTCGTGCCGCAATGGTACCTTGGCGCCTATCGCCTCGCCTTCTGGAACGTGTTCGGCTACCCGGCGACGCCGATGCGGGCAGGCTTCGACATCGATAGCTGGTGGGTCGACGAGACGCTGGCGCGGGCGACGGACACTCAGCGGCATCACTCGAATGAGGTTTGAGACGAAAACCGCCTTCATGAGCCGCTAGACCTTGGCCGCTTACCTCCTGCGCCGGCTGCTGCTCATCATCCCGACGCTGTTCGGCATCATCGCGATCAACTTCATCGTGGTGCAACTCGCCCCCGGCGGCCCGGTGGAGGAGGAAATCGCCCAGCTGAAGGGCCATGGCGGCTCCATGGGCCTCGGCGGCGGAGGCAACGAAGCGGCGATGCCCTCGGCAGGCCTCTACCGCGGCGAGCAGGGCATCGATCCGCACATGGTGGCCGAAATGCGCCACATGTTCGGCTTCGACAAGCCGCCGCTGACCCGCTTCTGGCTGATGCTCAAGGGTTACCTGACCCTCAACCTTGGAAAGAGCTTCTTCCTCGGCCAGCCGGTCTGGACCCTCATCATCCAGCGCGTGCCCGTCAGCGTCTCGCTCGGCCTATGGTCGACGCTGCTCATCTATATGGTGTCCATCCCGCTCGGGATCGCCAAGGCCACGAAGGACGGCACCCGTTTCGACCTGGCGACGAGCCTCGTCGTGCTGATCGGCTACGCCATCCCCGGCTTCCTCTTCGCCATCATGCTCATCGTGCTCTTTGCTGGCGGCACCGTCGTCCAATGGTTCCCGCTGCGGGGGTTGACGACGGTAGGCTCGGCCTCCTGGCCCTGGCCCGACCGCGCGCTGGACTACGCGTGGCACATGGTGCTGCCGACGGTCGCGATGGTGGTGGGCGGCTTCGCGAGCCTTACGATGCTGACGAAGAACTGCTTTCTGGAGGAGATCGGCAAGCAATACGTGCTCACGGCGCGCGCCAAGGGCGCCAGCAACCAGCGGGTGCTGTACGGCCACGTTTTCCGCAATGCCATGCTGCTGATCGTAGCCGGCTTTCCGGCCGCCTTCATCAGCATCCTCTTTACCTCGGCCCTGCTGATCGAGATCATCTTCTCGCTCAACGGCATGGGGCAGCTCGGCTTCCAGGCGGCTCTGCAACGCGACTATCCGGTCATGTTCGGGACGTTGTACGTGTTCTCGCTGCTCGGCCTGATCATGCAGATCGTGGGCGACATCCTCTACACGGTCGTCGATCCGCGCATCGACTTCAGCGCCCGGCGATAGCGGCGTGGACGCTGAGCCCACCCAGCGGCGGCCATGGATATCGCCGCTCAACCGCCGGCGGCTCGCGGCCTTCCGTTCGCACCGGCGCGGCTTCTATGCGCTCTGGATCTTTCTGGTGCTGTTCGGCGCGAGCCTGTTCGCAGGCCTCGTCGCCAATGACCGGCCCCTCGTCATCCGCTTCGACGGCCATTACCTGTTCCCCATCCTGCACGATTACAGCGAGGACCGCTTCGGGCCGGACTTCATGCCGACCGAGGCCGACTATTCGGACCCCGATGTCGCCGCCGCCATCCGCGCCCACGGCTGGATGATCTGGCCGCTCATCCCCTTCAGCTATGACACGACGGTCGACAATCTCGGCGGCCCGGCGCCCTCGCCGCCAAGCTGGCGCAACTGGCTGGGCACCGACGATCAGGCGCGGGACGTGCTGGCGCGTGTCATCTACGGTTTCCGGATATCGGTGCTCTTCGGCTTCACGCTGACGGCGCTCGCCTCCGCCATCGGCATCCTCGCCGGCGCGGTGCAGGGCTATTACGGCGGGCTGACCGACCTGCTGTTCCAGCGCTTCATCGAGATCTGGTCCGGCCTGCCCGACCTGTTCATGCTCATCATCCTGTCCTCGATCATCGCACCGTCCTTCTGGGTCCTGCTGCTGTTCCTGCTGCTGTTCAACTGGATCAACCTGACGGGCGTCGTGCGCGCCGAGTTCCTGCGCGGCCGCACGCTCGATTATGTTCGAGCCGCCAAGGCGCTCGGCGTCTCCGACTTCTCGGTCATGCGGCGGCACATTCTGCCCAACGCGATGGTGGCGACGCTCACCTTCCTGCCGTTCACGCTCTCAGGGTCGGTGACGATCCTGGCGAGCCTCGACTTCCTCGGCTTCGGCCTGCCGCCGGGCTCGCCATCGCTCGGCGAACTCGTCTCTCAGGGACGCGACAATCTGCAGGCGCCGTGGCTTGCCATCACCGCCTTCGTCGTGCTGGGAGGGTTGCTCATCCTGCTCATCTTTATCGGCGAGGCGGTGCGGGATGCCTTCAATCCACGGAAGACAGGATTCCGATGAGCCTGGTTGTCGTTGAGGGCCTGACCGTATCTTTCGGTGGCCGGCCGGTCGTGCAGGATGTCTCCTTCACCCTGGAGCGCCGCGAGACCCTGGCGCTGGTGGGCGAGAGCGGCTCCGGCAAGTCGACGGTCGCCCTGGCACTCCTCCGGCTGCTCTCTCCGGATGCGAAGATCACCTCCGGCCGGATCGAGATCGACGGCGAGGAGGTGACGGCGATGCGCGAGCCGGAGCTTCGGCTGCTGCGCGGCGGCAAGGCGGGCATGATCTTCCAGGAGCCGATGACGAGCCTCAACCCGCTGCACCGCATCGGGCGGCAGGTGGCCGAGGCCGTGCGGCTGCACACCAAGGCCGGCCTCAGCCGCGATGCTTTGCGGGGACGCGCGGTGATGCTGCTGGAGCAGGCGGGCTTCGCCGATGTCGAGCATCGGATGGACGCCTTCCCGCACCAGCTCTCGGGCGGACAACGCCAGCGGGTGATGATCGCGATGGCGCTCGCGAACGACCCGCCGCTGCTGATCGCGGACGAACCGACGACGGCGCTCGACGTGACCATCGAGGCCCAGATCCTGGCGCTCCTCGATGCGCAGAAGGCAGCGCATGGGCTGGGGCTGCTGCTCATCACCCATGACCTGGGGGTCGTTCGTCAGCACGCCGACCGGGTCGCCGTGATGAAGAACGGGCGGATCGTCGAGACCGGCCCGGCGGCCCAGATCTTCGCCCGTCCGGCGCATCCCTACACGCGGATGCTGCTGGCCTCGGAACCCAAGGGCGGACCGTCGCCGGTGCCCGCGGGGGCAAAGCCGGTCATCGCCGCGGACAATCTTCGCGTGCACTTCGCCATCCGCCGCGGGGTCATGCGTCGGTCGGTGGGGCATGTCGCGGCCGTCGATGGGGTGTCGGTGACCGTGCGGGAAGGCGAGACCGTCGGCCTTGTCGGCGAGAGCGGCTCGGGCAAGACCAGCATGGGGTTCGCCATGCTGGGGCTGGAGCAGGCTCAGGGCGAGATCCACTTCAAGGGCCAGAACATCGCGCGGATGACCGAGCGCAAGCTGCGGGCGCTCCGTGCCGACATGCAGATCGTGTTCCAGGACCCTTATGGGAGCCTGTCGCCCCGGATGACGGTGGCGGAAATCGTGGCCGAAGGCTTGCGCGTGCATTTCCGGCAGCTGTCGCGCGAGCAGCGGCATGCGCGGGTCGTTGCGGCGCTGGACGAGGTCGGCCTGCCGCAGAACGCGCTCGAGCGCTATCCGCACGAGTTCAGCGGCGGCCAGCGGCAGCGCATCGCGATCGCGCGCGCCATGGTGCTCGAGCCGCGCTTCGTGGTGCTGGACGAGCCCACGAGCGCGCTCGACCGCTCAGTGCAGACGCAGATCGTGGATCTGCTGCGGCGGCTGCAGGCGGATCATGGATTGGCGTATCTCTTCATCAGCCACGATCTGCGGATCGTGCGGGCGTTGGCACATCGCATCATCGTGCTGCGGCGGGGGCGGGTCGTGGAGCAGGGCACCACCGAGCAGATCTTCTCGGACCCGCAGCAGGATTACACGCGGGCGCTGATTGCGGCGGCGTTCGAGGGCCGGGCCACGGCGACCGAACTGGATGAGCCCGAGGCGCCGGTTCTGGTGGACTAGACGCGAGATTCGTCTAGATCGCGATGCGCACGCCCAGCTCGACCACACGGTCGCTCGGGATGCGGAAGAACTCCGTCGCCGCCACCGAGTTGCGCGACAGCACCAGGAACAACCAGAGGCGCCAGAACGACAGCTTTGGCACCAAGGCCGGCACGATGACCTCGCGGCCGAGGAAGTAGCTCGTCTGCATCGGCTCGAACGGCACGCCCAGCACCCGCATCTCTTCCAGCGCGCGCGGAATATTGGGGCTTTCCTTGAAACCGTACTTGACCGTGACACGGTTCACCTGAGGCGCCAGCTCCTCCACCTCGACGCGCTGCCCCGCCGCCACCTCCGGCACGTCCGCCGTCTGCACGGTGACGAGGAACACCCGCTCGTGCAGCACCTTGTTGTGCTTGAGGTTGTGAAGCAACGCGTTCGGCACGTAGGCGCCGTTGCCGGTGAGGAACACCGCTGTTCCGGGCACGCGGATGATGCGCGAGGCGGGCAGCCGCGCCAGGAAGGAGTTCAGCGGCAGGCTGTCCTGCTTCCAGCGTTGGAACATAAGCTCGCGCCCACGCTTCCAGGAGGTCATCACCGCCATCAGCACGAGGCCGACCGCGAGCGGCACCCAGCCGCCATCAGGCACCTTCAGAAGGTTGGAGGTGAAGAACGCCAGATCGACCAGGAAGAACAGGCCGAAGACGCAGATCGTGGCGGGGCGGGACCACTTGAACTGCCGCCGGTAGACGAGGGCCGCGAGTATCGAGGTGCAGGTGAAGGTGCCGGTCACGGCGACACCGTAGGCCGAGGCGAGTGAGGCGCTGCTTTTAAAGGCCAGCACCAGGATCAGCACGCCGATCAACAGCAGCGTGTTGATCTGTGGCAGGTAAATCTGCCCTTCCTCGGTCTCGCTCGTGTGGCGGACGATCATGCGGGGGATGAAGCCCAGCTGCACGCACTGCCGGGCCACCGAATACGCGCCTGATATCATGGCCTGGCTGGCGATGACCGTGGAGGCGGTCGCCAGAAACACCATCGGCAGCCGCAGCCAGGGCGGGCAGACCAGAAAGAACGGGTTGTCGAGCGTATTCGGGTCCCGCAGCACCAACGCGCCCTGGCCGAAATAGTTCAGAGCGAGCGCCGGGAGCACGAAGAAGGTCCAGGAGCGCTGGATGGGCTTGCGCCCGAAGTGGCCCATGTCGGCGTAAAGCGCCTCGGCCCCGGTGACCGCGAGCACGACCGAACCCAGGATGATGAAGGTCGTGAACCGGTGCTGGATCGCGAATATGACGATGTAGCTTGGCGACAGCGCACGCAGAACGATCGGGTTGAGGATGATCTGGATCACGCCGAGAATGCCGATCGAGCTGAACCACAACGCCATGATCGGGCCGAAGACACGGCCGATCGTGGCCGTCCCCCGATACTGGAAGGCGAAGAGCAGACCGATCACGACCACAGAAAACGGCAGCACAGCCGGCTTCAAGACCGGTGAGATGACCTCCAGCCCCTCGACGGCCGAAAGCACGGAAATGGCCGGCGTTATCATGCCGTCGCCGAAGAAGAGGCAAGCACCGACGATGGCCACGAGCACGACGGCCGAGGCCACCTGCGGGCGGCGGCATACCCGCTGGGCCAGCACCATCATGGTCAGGATGCCGCCCTCGCCGTGATTATCCGCCCGCATGACGAAGGCCACGTATTTGAAGGTGACCACCGAGACGAGCGACCAGAAGATCATCGACAGAAGGCCGAGGACCGTCGTCTCGGTCATTCCGGCCCGGCCGAAGAAGGTGAGGCAGGTGCTCAGCGCGTAGAGCGGACTTGTGCCGATATCGCCGTAGACGACGCCGAGCACCCCAAGGAGAAGTGGGAGCGTCACATGGTCCCGGTGACGCGCGGGCGCGGCGGCGGCCCCAGCCGTCGTTGTCGTCGTCGCGTTCGGGGTCGTCGCATCTGCGGGGGTGGGTGCGGGCGTTGCCGTACTGCTGTTCATGAGATGCGTTCTATCGGCCGAGGCCCGTTGGGATCGGGGAGCCGGCGGTCGACATGGAAGCACAGCGGCAAATGCAGTTTGCGTGAGCTTCGACCAT
Organism: Acidisoma sp.; assembly: GCF_965199065.1. Classification (NCBI taxonomy): domain Bacteria; kingdom Pseudomonadati; phylum Pseudomonadota; class Alphaproteobacteria; order Acetobacterales; family Acidocellaceae; genus Acidisoma; species Acidisoma sp. Next base: position 2,155,214 of record NZ_CBDAQN010000003.1, read on the forward strand.
CGGCATCCCAAGAAGGCGGACGGGCCTCGCCGCGTTCATGCGGCGCGGAACGGTCACGCGTGTCAGCCTGTAACCCGGCGATACGGAGCCTTACGCCCGGACGAGGTTCCAGCGCAAGCACCGCACGCTGCACCTGCGAAAACCGGATGACGCCCGATCCGTTCGTTGCAGGTCAGGTTTGCCTTGCGAAACCACCCAGGATCTGCGCTTTTGCGCGCTCCCTGCCGGGGGGCGGCATTCCCCCGGCTGTGCCCGCCTGCGCCCGGAGTGTCCGGCCCCGCAGTTCCGGGCCGATACATCCGGAGGGAACAGCATGCCATTATATGAGTGCGTCGTCATAGGACGCAGCGAGATCACCCAGCAGCAGGTCGACACCCTGACGGACACGGTGGTCGCCCAGGTCGAAGCCGATGGCGCCACCGTGCGCAAGCGCGAGTACTGGGGCCTGCGCAGCCTGGCCTACCGCATCAAAAAGAACCGGAAGGGCCACTACCTGCTCCTCGGCCTCGATATCGAGGCGCCGGCGCTGACCGAGATGGAGCGCCAGCTCCGTTTGAACGAGGACGTGCTCCGCTTCCTCACCATCCGCGTCGACGAGATCGACGAGGTTCCCTCGGCCGTTCTGGCGCGCAAATCCGATGATCGCGGCTTCCGCGGGCCGAAGCCCGCCGGGCGCTTCGACAGCGGCCGCCGCCGCTACGACGACCGGGAGGAGTTCCGCGCCCGCGAGGAGTTCCGTGGTGGCCGGGACGATGACGATGACCGCCTGCGCGGTCTGCAGGAGGAAATCTGATCATGTCTGACAGCACGGACGTCAACCCCGCTGCCCGCCGCGCCGCCGTCGGCGCGCGCCGCCCGTTCTACCGGCGCAAGAAGTCCTGCCCCTTCTCGGGCCCGAACGCGCCCAAGATCGACTACAAGGACGTGCGCCTGCTCTCCCGCTTCCTGAGCGAGCGCGGCAAGATCGTGCCGTCGCGCATCACGGCGGTATCCGCCCGCAAGCAGCGCGAGCTGGCGCGGGCCATCAAGCGCGCCCGCTTCCTGGCGCTGCTCCCCTACGTTCTGAGCTGAGGGAGACCGATCATGGCAGCCATTGAACTGATCCTGCTGCAGCGGGTTCCGAAGCTCGGCCAGATGGGCGACCGCGTGCGCGTGAAGCCGGGTTACGCCCGCAACTTCCTTCTGCCGCAGAAGAAGGCTCTGCGCGCGACGAAAGACAATGCCGCGCGGTTCGAGCAGGAGCGCGTGGTCCTGGAAGCCCAGAACCTCAAGCGTCGGGAGGAAGCCGAGCGCATCGCCGAGCGCGTGCATGGCCTTACGGTCACGCTCATTCGCCAGGCCGGTGACTCAGGCAGCCTCTACGGCTCGGTGTCCAGCCGCGACATCGCGGACGGCGCCACCGCCGGCGGCCTGCAGATCGACCGCGGGCAGGTCGAGCTCGATCACCCGATCAAGACGCTCGGTGTCCGCCAGGTGCGTGTGGTTCTGCACCCCGAGGTCGTCATGCTCGTCTCGGTCAACGTGGCGCGCAGCACCGAGGAAGCCGAGAAGCAGCTCCGTGGCGAGGCCGTCGGCCGCGCTGCCGGCGAGGAGCCGGAACCGACAGCCGCCGAGTTGTTCGGCACCGATGAGGCGGGCGATACCGCCTGATCCCACGACGCGATCCGACCGTTCAAGATCGTTGCAGAAGCCGGTAGAACTCTGTTTCTACCGGCTTTTTGATGTTTCATGCAAAGCGGTCCACAGGCCCGCGGCTTGCACAGTTCGTCCCAGCATATTATCGAGTCGGTAATGTAAGCTGCGGGCGTGGCTTTGCGGCGGCCCGCGTCGTCGGACGAGAGAATGACAATGCGACAGATCCTTGATCGTCTTCTGAAACGCATGATCCAGAGCGGTGCCCTGGGCGTGATCTGGCCGAATGGCGAGACAACTGTTTACGGTCCTGACGCGCAGCGTGCGAATGCCGAGGTTCCGACGATCAGGCTGACCGATGACAAGACGGTCCGCGCAATCGTGCTCAATCCGGGGCTGGCCGTCGGGGAAGCCTATATGGCCGAGACGCTCGTTCCGCAGGATTGCAGCATCTACCAGGCGCTCGACGTTCTCTTATCAAATCTAAAAGCCGTTGGCATGGCTGCGTTGCCGACGATGCAAGGGCGCATCGTGGCGGGCACGATGATCAGGCGCCTCCGCCAGATCAACTCCGCGGTTCGGGCGCGTCGCAATGTCGCCCACCATTACGATCTGAGTGGCAGGCTCTACAGTCTTTTCCTCGACCGCGACCGCCAGTACTCCTGCGCCTACTTCCCGCGCGGGGACGAGACGCTGGAAGAGGCCCAGATCGCCAAGAAGCACCATATCGCGGCGAAGCTGAAGCTCGACCGGCCCGATCTCACCGTGCTCGACATCGGCTGCGGCTGGGGCGGGATGGCGCTGACGCTGGCGCGGGATTACGGCGCGCGGGTCACGGGCATCACGCTTTCGACCGAGCAACTGGCGGAGGCGCGCGCCCGGGCCGAGGCGGAGGGCCTCTCGGACCGTGTCAAATTCGAACTGCTGGATTACCGTGCGGTGCGCGAAACTTTCGATCGCGTGGTGTCCGTCGGCATGTTCGAGCACGTCGGGATCAATCATTATGGAACCTTCTTCAAGGTGGTGAAGCAGGCATTGAAACCGGACGGCCTGGCGCTGATACACACGATCGGCCGCACCGACGGACCGGGCACCACCAACCCCTGGATCGCGAAGTATATCTTTCCGGGCGGCTACTCGCCGGCACTTTCCGAAATGATGACGCCGATCGAGCGCTCCGGGCTCGTTGTTACGGATATCGAAGTTCTCCGCCTGCACTATGCGGAGACTCTTCGGCATTGGCGGCGACGTTTTGCTGCAAATCGTGACGCGATCGCCGCACTTTACGACGAGCGCTTTTGCCGGATGTTCGAGTTCTACCTTGCAGCGTCGGAACTTGCCTTTCGTCATCAGGATCACGTGAACTTCCAGATTCAGATCACGAGGGAGCAAACGGCTGCTCCGCTCGCTCGTGATTACATAACCGAAACGGAACGGCAGATGATGCGGTTGCAGTCAGCGGACCGCAACGTCTTGGCTTGACCTGCCTGAGTTAGCCGTCTTCGCCGAGAAGGTGCAGCACGACCTCCCGCCGATGCGGGCGGCTGCGGTGCTCGAAGAGGAAAATCCCCTGCCAGGTCCCGAGCGTCGGGCGACCATCCGCGACTGGGATGGTGAGTTGGGGGCCGGTGAGCAGTGTGCGGATATGCGAGGGCATGTCGTCCGGTCCCTCGAGCGAATGCGCGTAACCGGCGCCCTCGGGTACCAGCCGCTCGAAGCCGGCAAGAATGTCGTCGAGAACTTCGGGGCTCGCGTTTTCCGTTACCGCCAGTGAGGCCGAGGTGTGCGCGCACCACAGCGTCAACAGCCCGGTGCCGATGCCCTGATCGGCGACCCACGCGAGCACGGGGCCAGTGAACTCCACCAGCCCGCGGCCGCGCGTCGCAATCGTCAGGCGATGCAGTGCCTGACGCATGATCAGACCGGCGCCGGATTACGCTCCGTGAAACCGCGCTGGTGCCAGTAGGGATAGGGCAGGGTGACGGCGCTTGCCTTATCAAGTTTCGCCACCTGCTCGGGCGTCAGGTTCCAGCCGACCGCGCCGAGGTTCGCCCGGAGTTGCTCCTCGTTCCGCGCGCCGACAATGACGTTGGCGACGGTCGGGCGCTGCAGCAGCCAGTTGAGGGCGACCTGCGGCACGGTCTTGCCGGTCTCCTCGGCAACCTCATCGATCGCCTCGACCACGGTATAGACGTGCTCATCCGGCACCGGCGGCCCCATTTCGGCGGTCTTGTGGAGGCGCGAACCCTCAGGCAGCGGTTGCCCGCGCCGGATCTTGCCGGTCAGCCGCCCCCAGCCGAGCGGGCTCCAGACGACGGCGCCCACGCCCTGCTCGACCCCGAGCGGCATCAGCTCCCATTCGTAGTCGCGACCGATCAGCGAATAGTAGGTCTGGTTCGCAACATAGCGCGGCAGGTTGTATTTCTCGGCCACCGCCAGCGACTTCATCAGGTGCCAGCCGGAGAAATTGGAGACGCCGACGTAGCGGATCTTACCGGCGCGCACGAGGTCGTCGAGCGCCGAGAGCGTCTCCTCAACCGGCGTGACGGCGTCATAGCCATGGAGCTGGAAGAGGTCGATGTAATCGGTGCCGAGCCGCTTCAGCGAGCCTTCGCAGGCCTGGATAAGGTGGTAGCGCGAGGAGCCGACGTTGTTCGGCTCATCGCCGGCGCGGAACGTCGCCTTGGTGGAGATAATCACCTTGTCGCGGCGGCCCTTGATGGCCTGACCCAAGATTTCTTCGGCGGCGCCGGCCGAGTAGACATCGGCACTGTCGAACATGGTGAGGCCCGCCTCCAGGCAGATGTCCACGAGGCGCGAGGCCTCGGCGACGTCCGTGCTGCCCCAGGCCTTGAAGAACTCGTTGCTGCCTCCGAACGTACCGGTTCCGAGGCTGAGGACCGGCACTGTGAAGCCGGACCGGCCGAGACGTCGATGTTCCATGCTAACCTCCTCTGGAGAGATGGAGGCTAGTACCAGCCTCCATCCACGATAAACTCACGTGCCGTGACGAGGCGGCTGTCATCGGCCGCCAGCCAAAGCACCATGCGCGCCACGTCGGCTTCGTAGAGCCGATCAGGAATGCACTGTCCCGCGGCGCGTTTGGCCTCGGCTTCCGGCGTCATCCACAGGTCGAGCTGGCGCTGGGTGATGATCCAACCGGGATAAACCACGTTGGCGCGGATGTGGTGCGGTCCGAGATCACGCGCAAGGCCGCGGGTGAGACCGATGACGGCGGATTTCGCCGCGGTGTAGGCCGGCATGTTTCCGGTCGCCAGCAGAAAGCTGTTCGAACTCATGTTGATGATCGAGCCGCCGCCGGCCGCAACCATGTCGGGCTTCACAGCCTGCGCGCAGAAGAACTGGTGACGGAGATTGGTGTTCATCCGGTCGTCCCAGTATTCGGGCGTCACGTCATCGATCGCGTGCCGGTCGTCGCGGGCGGCGTTGTTGACAAGGACATCGAAGCCGCCGCCAAGTTTCTCGCGCAGGGACTGGATCGCCGCGCGCAGCGCCGGGATGTCGCGCAGATCGACACGCTCGAACTGCACCACGGCGTCCGCCGGCTGACGCGCGAGCAGGCTGTCGGCGGCGGCTCCGTCCAGGTCCAGAAAGCCGACGTGACTGCCCTGGGCGATGAAGTGCTCGACGATACCGGCGCCGATGCCGGAGGCGCCTCCGGTCACCAGCACACGGCGCCCGGCGAGGCTTGGGTAGATCGCGAAGTTCGACATGTGAAGATCCGTCAGAAGATGCTGTCGAGCAGGTTGCCGAGCGGCCCGTTGCTCTTCGGTTTGACGATGGGCGTGCTGCCGGCGGCCGGGCTTATGCCGAGCGCCGCGTTCTTCTGCAGCCGCTGACGCTCCAGGCTGGCATCGACCAAGGCGGGTTTCGCCACCGACACGCCGAAGGGGTTCATCCGGTTGCCGAGGGTCTGGCTGCGGGCATCGCGCGCGGCGAGCGTGTTGACCTCCTGGCGGATGCTGGGCGGCGGCGGCGGACCTGCCTGTTGCAGGAATGCCTGGTCGCCGACGGTCGACGGCGTGCCCCCTTCCAGCGCCGCACCGCCGAGCATGGCGTCCTCGGCCTGCTGCGGCACGGCGACATCCTGCGGCCTTGGAGCGCCGGGAACAGGCGCGGGCAACGCGGACGCAGCCGCATTGAGGTCTGGCGGCATCGCAAGCGCCGGCTGGGTGGTGACCCGGAACTCGTCCGGCGGGTCGCGCTGGAGCCCGAGCGTCTGCATCGTGCCATTGCTGCAAGCCGACAGTCCCAGCGGGGCCAGCACCAGCGGCGCCACGAGAAGCGCCCGCCGCATCGTCATCATCCTCGACATTCGTCCCTCAGCCGCGATGCTTGGCCCGGAGCGCGGCCTGTTCGGACCGCCCGGGCAACAGATTGTCGATGACCAGCGCGGCGACGCCGCACACGATGGCGGCATCGGCCACATTGAACACATACCACGAATAGCCAAAGGCGTGCGCCTGGATGAAATCGACGACGGCGCCGTAATGCAGCCGGTCGGCGACATTGCCAAGAGCACCGCCGGCAATCGCACCCACCGGGATGGCGATTGCGAGCCGCGTGGTCCGCGCGAGCCAGACGGCCAGCACAACCACCACGGCGACCGCGAATACGGCGAGGGCCAGATGCGCGGCGGGGCTATCTCCGGTCAGCAGCCCGAAGGTCACGCCGCGATTCCAGACCATGGTGAAGTTAAGCACGGGCAGCAGCACGATCTGCCCGACCTCCTCGAGGTGCAGGCCGTGCAGGATCCACCACTTGCTCGCCTGATCGGCCACCAGCACGAGGACGGCGGTGAGCAGGCCGGCGAGGGCCAGCGGCTTCCGGACGACCATCACCCGCGTGCCGCCGGCTGGCCGACGAGCCCGGAGTCTATGGCGTCGGTGCAGCGGAGACAGAGTTTCGTGCCAGGATCGACCTCGGGCAGCACGCGCCAGCAGCGGGCGCATTTCTCGCCCCCAGCCACGGCGGCGTCCGCCGTCAACGCGGCATCGGAGGTGCCGAAGTCAACGCTCGAGACGATGAGGTTGTCGGCCCAGTCAGCCGGCGACAGCAGCCGGTCCTCGCCCTCGCGGAAGAACAGCGTCACCTCGGCCTGGAGCGACGAGCCGATCTGGCCGGCCTGCCGCATGGCTTCGAGCTTCGTCGTGCCGAGACGGCGAATTTCGCGGACCCGCGCCCATTTCTCGGCCAGAGCCTCGTCCCGCCACTCGGACGGAATGGCGGGGAACTGCTGCTCATGGACGCTGGTCTCGGCACCGAAGCGGGCAGCCCAGGCCTCCTCGGCGGTGAAGACCAGAACGGGCGCCAGCCAGGTCGTCAGGCAGCGATGCAGCTGGTCGAGCACCGTGCGCGCCCCGCGGCGGCGCAGGCTGTCAGGCCGGTCGCAGTAGAGCGCGTCCTTGCGAATGTCGAAGTAGAAGGCGGAGAGATCCGTCGAGCAGAAATGGTGGATCGCCGGATAGACGCCGTTCCAATCGTGGCTCTCGACCGCGACGCGCAACTGCTCGTCGAGTTCCGACAGGCGATGCAGCACCCAGCGATCCAGTTCGGGCAGTTCGGCTACCGGCAGCACCTCGGCCTCGGAAAATCCATCGAGGCTGCCCAGAATCCAACGCAGCGTATTGCGTAACCGGCGATACAGCTCACCCTGCTGGCGCAGGATTTCCGGCCCGATGCCGAGATCGTCCCGCGCGTCGGACGACATCACCCAGAGGCGAAGGATATCGGCGCCGAGCTTGGCGATGACGTCCTGTGGCTCGACACCATTGCCGAGCGACTTCGACATCTTCCGGCCCTGCTCGTCGACCAGGAAACCATGGGTGAGCACGGCCTTGAAGGGCGCCCGCCCGCGTGTGCCGACGGCTTCCAGCAGCGAGGAGTGGAACCAGCCGCGATGCTGGTCGGAACCTTCCAGGTAGAGGTCGGCAGGCCAGGGCATGCCGCGCGCCTCGAGCACGAAGGCATGGGTCGAGCCGCTTTCGAACCACACGTCGATGATGTCGCGCACCTGCTCGTACTGCGCGGGGTCGTAGCCGTTGCCGAGGAAGTCGGAAGCCGGACGGGAGTACCAGGCATCGGCGCCCTCGGCCTTGAAGAGCGCCACAACGCGCTCCATCACCGCCGGATCACGCAGCGGCTCGCCGGTGCGGCGGTCGACGAAGATGGGGATCGGCACGCCCCAGGCGCGCTGGCGGCTCACGCACCAGTCGGGCCGCGCGGCGACCATGCTCGCGATGCGGTTGCGGCCTTGCTCCGGGATGAACCGCGTCTCGGCGATCGCTTGCAGAGCGCGGCCGCGGATATCCTCCGGCCCGTCCATGCGGATGAACCATTGCGGCGTCGCGCGGAAGATCAGCGGTGCCTTGGACCGCCACGAGTGCGGGTAGGAGTGCACGAGCACGTTCCGGTGCAACAACCCGCCGGCCGCTTCCAGCGCGGCGCAGACGGGCTCCGCGGCTTTGAAGACGTGGAGTCCGGCGAACAGCGGCACCCAGGAATTGTAGGTGCCATCGTCGCCGACCGTCTCCGGCACTTCCAGCCCATGCGCGCGGCCGAGAATGAAGTCGTCCTCGCCGTGGCTCGGCGCGGTATGGACGAAGCCGGTGCCGGCCTCCGTCGTCACGAACTCACCGGGCAGCAGCGGCACGTCGTAGTCGTAGCCCTGGCCGCGCAGCGGATGCGCCGTGATGGTTCCGGCCAGTTCTGTGCCCGTGAAACGCCCCACCACGCGATGGCCGGTGATCCCGGTCTCGGCCACGAAGGGCGCGAGCAGCGCCTCCGCCACCATGACACGTTCGCCCGCGCGGGCCCGCGAGCCTTCGCCGGCGCCGTTCACCTCGATCAGAAGGTAGTCGATGTCCGGACCGTAGGCGATGGCGCGGTTGGCCGGCATCGTCCAGGGCGTCGTCGTCCAGATGACGATCGAAGCATCGGCGATTTCAGCCGGGCCGCCTGAGACGACCGGGAAGCGCACCCAGATGGTGACGCTCTTGAGGTCGTGATACTCGACCTCGGCCTCGGCGAGCGCCGTCTTCTCGACCGGGCTCCACAGCACCGGCCTGAGGCCGCGATAGAGCGCGCCGTTCATCAGGAACCGCCCGATCTCGCCGGCGATGGCGGCCTCGGAGGTGAAGTCCATGGTCGCGTAGCGGTTGGCCCAGTCGCCCATGACGCCGAGGCGGATGAACTCGTCGCGCTGGATGGCGAGCCACTTCTCGGCATAGGCGCGGCACTCGGCACGAAACTGGAGGACCGGCACCTCGTCCTTGTTACGGCCGGACTTGCGATATTCCTCCTCGATCTTCCATTCGATCGGCAGGCCGTGGCAGTCCCAGCCGGGGATGAAATGAGCGTCGAACCCAGCCATCTGGTGCGCGCGGTTGATCGCGTCCTTGAGCACCTTGTTCAGCGCATGGCCAAGATGGAGGTTGCCGTTCGCATACGGAGGCCCGTCATGCAGCACGAAAGGCGTGCGCCCGGCGGAGCTTTTCCGCACGTGGTCCCAGAGGTCCCGCTTCTCCCAGCCGGCCAGCGTCGCCGGTTCCCGCTTCGGCAGATCGCCTTTCATGGGGAAGGCGGTGCGCGGCAGGAAGACGGTATTGCGGTAATCCGGGGCGGCGTCTGCCGGTATCACAGTGTCGTTCATGGCCGGTCTATGGCCGAATTTCCGCGCGAATGCGAATCAGGAAACGGCGGCGGCGGGGTGAGCCCGTGCGGCATCTGCCACGCAATCGGCGCAGACGCCTTCCACCTCGACCGTGGCGGCTTTGGGCCTGAAACCCCTCGCTGCGGCCGCCTGGTCGATTGCCACGCGAATGCGGCTGTCGCCCATCTCGAAGACACGGCTGCAGGACGTGCAGATGAGGAATTGGGTGGCGTCGAGGCCATGATGCGCATGATCGGGTCCGCAGCGGTCGAGCATGTGGGAGCAGCCGACGAAAGCCGAGAGGCGCTCGATCTTATGCACCAGACCCTGTGCGGTGAGGAATTCGAGCGCCCGGTAGACGGTCGGCGGGGCAGCCGGACGGCCATCTACCCGCAGCCGGTCGAGAAGGTCATAGGCGCCCGACGGACGCGGGTTATCCAGAATGAGGCCGAGAACGAGACGCCGCTGGTCCGTCAGCCGCAACTGCCGCCGCTCACAGAAGGCTTCGGCCTGATCAAGCAAGCGCTCGGTATCGGGTGTGAATGAGGCCGGAGGCATTCGTCAGTATAACTTAACGGATGCTTGAGCCGCCAATCTTTGTTGCCAGCGCCGTCGGCTGTTCAGTTCGGCGTGCGCTTCCGGCGGACAGGCGTCTTGCGAGCCGCACGGAAACTCGGCAGCCACCACTCGATCGGCTTGTCCTCGTCGTCATCCGCCGGAACTACCGGCTCCACAGCCGGCTGCTCAGCGACCTGGCGCCGTCCCTGCTGAGGCTTCACGGTTGCCGCGACGACCTCGACCTCAGGCTCGGGGACAGGCTTCCTGGTCATCCGTCGTTTCTGCGGCACCGGCGCGGCAGCCGAGACCTCCGTATCGCCGAAAAGATCAGCCGCCGGAGCCGCTGCGGGCTCAGCGGCGACAGCCGGAACAGGCTTCGGGGCAGCCGCGGCCTCGACCTTCCTCTCCAGCATGGATAGAGCAAGCGTCGCTTCCGCGGCTCGCGTTTCGGCCTGCTGGCGAGCCTCGCGCTCCGCGGCCAGAAGTGCGTCCCACTGGGCGCGCGCTTCGCCCTCGTGCAGCGACTTCTCCTCGAGAGACATTTCGGCATGTTTAAGTTTGGTCTTGAGGGAACTGATCAAAACGTTCGCCTCGTCCAGCGCCCGTTCGGATTTCTGCCGCGCCGAACGTTCCTCCCGCAAATCCGCGGTCAAGGCGGCGACCTTGTTTTCGCCGCCCGCATCATTGTCCCGCCCACGGTGGAGCATGACGACGGGCACATCGCCGTCCTGCGCGAAACGACGGCGTTGCCGGACGCTGTCATGGGATGCCGGCGCCGCGCCGGACGCGGCGGAGGAGGGTTGCCCGGAACCGGCCGGACGCGTGCCAAGGCCCAGCGCAAGACGCATACGCGCTTCCGCGGTGTCCGTGGGCTCTAGAGGCTGGTCGAGATTTGGGTTTTGGGAAGACATCTGTACTCTATCAAAAGGAACCGGAAAAACACAATTGGTGCCCTGCAAATTACAAACATGTAACGCGAGGCAATTGGTCGATTCGCTGAACTATTACTTGAAGTGAAACGGCTTAAAATGCAAGGGTCTGTTCGGTGATTTTACGCAATCGCTGTTCCCGCGCCTCGGTATGAGATGCAACGAGCCGTCTGCAGCTGCCGCGAGGCCTCCTGCCATGGAACAAAAGACGCCTCCGACATCATCCGTCTATAATACAAGCGTTACGTTATGCTTTCTTTAACAGTAACGCTGTAGCCATGACTTACTCGATCGCCGGGAACAGCAAGCGCCGGGATCGCTCTGTTCTTCGGGCAAGATATGAAGCCGCGTCGGCGCCGAAGCGGCCCATTTAGCCTTACCGCAGGCAGGTCAATGCTTTTTCTTCAGCTGTTTCGCCAAGGTTTCGGCGATGGCCATGAAGGCGCGCGCGCCTTCGCTCATTGGGGCCGCGGCCACGATCGGCGTTCCGGCATCCGAAGTCGACCGGACATCGAGCAACAATGGAATTTCGCCGAGGAACACATGGCCGAGGCGCTGCGCTTCGGCGCGGGCGCCCCCGTGACCGAAGATCTCAGAGCGGTGCCCGCAGTTCGGACAGCAGAAGACGCTCATATTCTCGATGACGCCGAAGACGGGAATCTCCACCTTCTCGAACATCCGGACGGCGCGGCGCGCGTCGATGAGGGCGATATCCTGAGGCGTCGAGACGATGACGGCGCCCGATACCTGGACCCGCTGGGACAGCGTCAGCTGAATGTCGCCCGTGCCGGGGGGCAGATCGACCACCAGCACGTCGAGTTCGCCCCAATTCACCTGGCCAAGGAACTGCTGCACGGCGCCCATGATCATCGGGCCGCGCCAGATCATCGCGCTGTCCTCCTCCACCAGCAGACCCATGGACATCGCCCGGAGCCCCCAGGCCTCGACCGGGATCATCCGGTCGCCGCGCACCTCCGGCCGTCGGTGCTCGCCCAGCATGCGGGGCAGGCTCGGCCCATAGATGTCGGCGTCCATCAGTCCGACCCGGAGCCCCAGACGGGCCAGCGCCACCGCAAGATTGACCGAGACCGTGGATTTGCCGACGCCGCCCTTGCCGGAGGCGACCGCCATGACATGCGCAACGCCCGGGATCGGCATCGGCTTCGGCGCCGGAGGCCGCGCAGCCGCTTGATGAGAGGCCGGCTGAGGAGGCGCCGGCTGGGGAGTGGCCACCGGAGCAGCGGAGGCGCGATGGGCGGTCAGCACGATCGTCGCGTTGGCGACGCCGGGCAGGCGGGCAATGGCGCCCTCGGCCGCGCGGCGGGCGGGTTCGAGCGCATCCGCCCGGGCGCGGTCGACGCCGAGCGTCACCTGCACCAGCCCGTCCCGCACCAGCACGCCCTCAAGGGTCGCGCTGCCCAAGGTTTCGCCGGCGGCATCCTCGGCCTGGAAGCCGGCCAGCAGGCGGCGCACCGCAAGCGCTATCGTGTCGTCTGACTGGGACATGCTGGATGCTTCCGCCGGTTGAACAGGACGAGGGAAAACGTCCGCCGCGTTCTGCTGCTCGTCGTGCTTGTGATCGAGCGCTCGCATGGGCACAATCCCTTTTCATGCTGCCAATGTCCATTGGAAGAGCCAGCTAGAACCCATGCGTTTACTTCTGCTCGCCTCTGCTTTCGCTCTCATGGCGCCGACCGCTGCCGCGGTGGCGCATGACGCGCCGGCGGGCTTCGCCGATCTGGCGGCGCAGCTGCTGCCATCCGTCGTCAATATCGCCAGCACCGAGAGCGCCGCGAGCGCCAGCGCCGACAACGAAGGCAACACCACCGGCGGCGGAGCGACACCCGGCGCCCAAACCGGCGCAGCGCCCGGCGGGCAGACGGCGTCGACTGGCGTCTCAGGCTCGCTGCCGCCGGTCGACCGGAACTTCCAGTCCTTCCTCAGCAGCGCCGAGGGGCCCGGCTCACCCGATGCCAGCGGCGGCGGCACCCAGATGCAAAGCCTCGGGTCCGGCTTCATCATCGACGCCTCGGGCCTCGTCGTCACCAACAACCACGTCATCGACGGCGCCGAGACCATGAGCGTGATCCTGGCGGATGGCACCTCGCTGCCGGCGACGCTCGTCGGCCGCGACACGGTGAACGACATCGCGCTGCTGCGCGTCCATCCCGCGCATCCCCTGACGGCGGTGCATTTCGGCGCGTCGCGCTCGGCGCGGATCGGCGACTGGGTGATCGCCATCGGCAATCCCTACGGCCTGGGCGGCACGGTGACCGCGGGCATCGTCAGCGCCCGCGGGCGGGATCTCGATGAGGACGGGGCGAGCGACTACATCCAGACGGACGCCGCCATCAACCGCGGGAATTCCGGCGGCCCGCTGTTCGACATGAGCGGCGAGGTCGTCGGCGTCAACACCGCCATCTACTCGCCGTCCGGCGGTTCGGTCGGCATCGGCTTCGCGATCCCCTCGGACGAGGTCGAGGCGGTCGTCGATCAGCTGCGCCTCTACGGCAAGCCGCGCCGCGGGTGGATGGGCGTGCAGGTGCAGAACGTGACGCCGGACATCGCCTCGGCGCTTGGCATGCCGGATGCCGTCGGTGCGATGGTCGGCACCGTCGCTCCCGGCGGCCCGGCGGCGCAGGCGCATCTGCAGCCCGGGGACATCATCCTGGGCTTCAACGGCCGCCTCGTGCCCGACATGAAGGCGTTCCCTCGCATGGTCGAGGATAGCGGAGTCGGCGATGCGGCCGTGGTCGATTACTGGCGCTCCGGACACCCCGGCCGCGCGACCCTGACGATTGCCGACGAGCCCGCCGAACCTGCAGCCGCCCCGGCGCCCAAACCCGCGGCGGCGCCGGCGCCACCCGCGCCGGCCTCGGTCGCCGGGCTAGGCCTGACGCTCTCCAACGTCACGCCCGGCCTGCAGAGCAAGTTCGATCTCCCTTCCGGCACGCAGGGCGTCGTGATTACCGCGGTTGCTCCCAACAGCGTCGCCGCTCGGCAGGGCCTGGCCGCCGGCGACGTGATCCTGGAGCTGGGCGGCGCTCCGGTCGGGCGCATCGGCGATGTCCTCTCGCGGATCGCGGCACTGCGCGCGGCCCGCCGCAATCAGGTGCTGCTGCTGGTGCAGGGCTCGGACGACACCCAATGGATCAGTCTCGATCCGGGCTGGGCCGGGTGACCTCCCGCCCTGTCCCCCGCCCCTCGTGAGCTACATCGCCTTCATCCTCAGCGTCGTCCTCAGCGCGGCGGGCGCGATTGTCCTTAGCTATCTCGTTCACCACCTCATCCATATCGATACCCGCCGCCGCCATCAGGAGGTCGGCACGACGGTCTTTCTCCAGCTTGGCGTGCTGTTCGCAGTGCTGCTCGCCTTCGTCTTCAGCGAGGCATATAGCGAGTATGGCGAGGCCCAGCAGGCGATCGACCTCGAATGCGGCGCCCTGCACGCGGCCTCGATGATCGAGAGCACGCTGCCTACGGCCGAGGCCCGCGCGATGCTGGATCTGGAGGGTACCTACCTTCGCGATGTCATCGCGAACGACTGGCCGGAGATGCGCGACCACCATCGCGGCAGCCGGAAAGCCATCCTCACCCTCACGGAACTCATGCAGACCGCGGCCCGGCTGCCGATCGCGAGTGAAGCGGACACGCCCGTGAAGGGCCAGTTGCTGGAGTTGCTGTCCACCGCCCATGCCGAGCGGGAAGTGCGCCTGTATCAGGCCCGGAACGGCCTGCCGGCGATCCTGTGGGTCGTGCTCATCGGCTTCAGCCTCGTCCTGATGGTCTTCGTCGCCTTCTCCAGCATCGAGCGCTATTCCTGGCTGACCCTTTTCGTGACGACCTTCGCCATCTGCGTCAGCGCCATCCTGGCCCTGGTCGCCCTGTTGAATTACCCCTTCCAGGGCGCGCTCGCGCTGACGCCGTCCGATTTCGTCGAGAGGCTGGGCGACGTGACCGCCCTGTTGCGGAGCCTCGGCTAGGCTTCCAGATCGGCATCCCAATAGAGGAAGTCGAGCCAGGTCTTGTGCAGGTTGTCCCGCGTCGAGTGGCGCTTGGCGAACTCGTCGATCTGGTGCGGGCTAGGCTCGTAAGGCGAGCGCAGCAGCCGCAGCCCGCTCTCCCGCAATGACTTGCTGCCCTTGAACAGGTTGTCCCGCTGGCAGCAGGTGACGACGTTGTGCCACACCGTGGTGCCCCCGCGGCAGCGCGGAACCACATGGTCGAAGGTCAGCTCCTTCGCCGTCAGCGTCTCGCCGCAGTATTGGCACCGGAAGCCGTCGCGCAGAAATACGTGGTAGCGCGTGAAGGCGACATGCTTGCGCTTATGGTAGCGCTTCAGCGCGACGACCGAGGGGATGGGGAAGGACTGGTTGGCGGAGTGTACTTCGGCCTCGTAGTTGATGACCGGGCTCACCCGGTCCTGCAGAACCGCCACCAGCGCATCCTGCCACGGCCAGACCGATAGCGGACCCCAGCTCAGCGGCTGCATATCCGCATTCAGCACGAGAGTTTGAAGGCCGGCTGAGATATGGCTCACCGGACTACCCTCGCGGGCCGAGCATTTGCCGAACCGGCGCCGGGTTGCCATCCCGGGCTGGTGGCGTGAACAGGCTGGGAGCCATAAGCCAATCGCCGCTCCTTAACGAGCGACCATATCAGGTTAGGAAACGCCACTGACTCAACCAGATATGGAGCGCCGCTGAATTCCTGTCTTGACTATTGCAAAGCCCGCGCGGCTCGGCAAGCATCCCGGCGACGGTGTCATCGGGGATTCATGCAGGCCGCCGCTTCGGTCATCGCTCGTCATGTCGCCGCGAAGGCCTCCCGCAGCACGCGCGCGCCCGCTGTAAGCCCCTCTGGATCGATGCTGTGCCCCAGTTGCGGCCGCATCAGCAGTTCCACCGGCACGTCCAGGGACCGCAACAGATCGGCGGCGACGCTCGACGCCTCGGCCGGAACCACCTCATCCTTCGCGCCATGGACGAGCAGAACCCGCGCCCGGTTGGCGATCTCGTCCCGCAACTCGGCAGGTGCCAGTAGCATGCCCGAATAGGCGAGGATGGCGCGCGGTGGCACAGGGCGGCGAAGCCCCGTGAACAGCGCCATCATCGCCCCCTGGCTGAAGCCCGCCAGCACATACTCGGTCGGGGGAATGCCGAGCTCCGTCAGCGTCGCATCGATATAATGATCGAGCGCGGCGCAGGCGGCGCGGACCCCGGCCGCCATCGCCTCGGGCCGCCAATCCTTCAGGCTGAACCATTGCCGGCCTGCAGTGGGATCGCCGGGAGGGATCATGTCGTAGGACTCGGGTCCGTCCGGCGCCGCGAACACCGCATGCGGCAAGGCGGCCGCCAGCATCGGCCCCACGGCGATGAGGTCCTGGCCGTTGGCGCCCACGCCGTGGCAGATGATCACGAGCTGTTTTGGCGCTCCGGGCGCTGTCGGGCCAAAACGCGGTCCGTTCAAAGTCTGCATGCGTTGGCCTCGTGCTTCATCAAGGCGCCGATGCTACAGCAGTTCCGCCGTGACCCAAGCCCACACCATCGTGACGCGATTCGCGCCGAGCCCCACCGGCTATCTCCACCTGGGCCACGCCCGCGCTGCCCTGATCGCCTCCCGCCGCGCCGCCGAGGCTGGCGGGCGCTTCCTCCTGCGGATCGAGAACATCGACGCTACCCGGTGCCGTCCTGAGTTCGAAGCCGCCATCATGGCGGACATGGCTTGGCTCGGCATTGTCGGGGACGGGCCGGTCCGCCGCCAAAGCGACCATCTGGCCGATTATGCCGCGGTCCTGGACAAGCTGCGCGCGCGTGATCTGCTCTACCCGTGCTTCTGCACCCGGTCGGAGATCGCCCGGTCCGGCATCGCCCCCCATGGTCCCGACGGTCCGGTCTATCCCGGCACCTGCTCCCTTTTATCGAGGGACCACGCGCTGTCCCGCATAGCGGCGGGCGAACCGCATTGCTGGAGGCTACGCATGGCGCATGCGGCAGAGATCGCCGGGCCGCTGGATTACGAGGAAGAGGGACGGGGGCTGATAGGCTGCGACCCGGAGGCATTCGGGGATGTGGTGCTAGCCCGCAAGGACTGTCGAGGCAGCTACCACCTCTGCGTGACGCATGACGACTGGGTGCAGGGGGTCACGCTGGTGACGCGAGGAGAAGAGCTTCGGGCCGCTACCCACATTCATCGTCTGTTGCAGACAATGATGAAGTGGAGCGCGCCCCGCTACGCGCATCATGCGCTGCTGACGGACGCCTCCGGCGCCAAGCTCTCGAAGCGGGACGGCGCCCTCAGCCTGCGTCAACTGCGAGCGGAGGGCATGCCCGTCGAGGATGTACTACGCCGTCTTGATCTCTGAAGACTGCCCGGCTGGTTTCCAGCGCCGCATGAGGACGACGCCCAACAGGGCGGAGGCCACGAACAGCACCCCACCGAGCACAATCTGCTCCGTGTGGGAGACCTGCACGCCACTGCCGAGCAGCGCGAAGACCAATGTCTGCGGCACGTAACCGATGGCCGACGCCACCAGGAAGGCCGGCGCGCTCACCGAGGACAGACCGGCGAGCAGGCTTAGCAACACGTTGTTGCCCACCGGCAGCAGACGCAGCGTGAGAGACGCCATAAAAGGCTGCGCGCTCAACTGGGCGTCCATTCGGGCCAGCCGGGCGCCGATGCGTCCCTGCACCCAATCCCGTGCAAAGGCTCGCGCCCAGAAGAAGTCCGTCACGCAGCCGAGGATCTGCGCCACCATCGCCAGGGTGATGCCGAGCTTCAAGCCGAAGGCATAGCCGCCGGCGAAGGCGACCGCCTGCCGCGGCAGACCCGCGGCGCACAGCAACGCCCCGGCAGCGACGAAGAAGGCCTCGCCTTCGATGCCGTGACCCATCACGTATTGTGCGAGAAGCCCGCCCTGAACGCCGCCTGCCAGCGTCTTGAGCACGACGCCCGCGATAACGAGGCCGAGCAGCAGGCCGAGAGGCTTGACGAACAGGCGCCAAGGCTCCTGAGCCCGGGGCCGGGCAGCGGATTGGGTTGAAACAGCGCTCACGGCTTGCCTCCTGCAGTCACGACATCGCCTTCAATCACCAGCCCCTCGGAGAGGCGACGCTCGATCGCGGCGACCGGCGGCTCGATGATCTGACCATCGATTTCCGGCCCGCGCCAGCGGCGCTGAAGCCAATACATGCCCGCGAGGTCAACTATTCCAACCCGCAGTCTCTGCCAGTTGTTGTAGTTCGACTGGCCCTCCATGCGCGGCCGGTGATTCACCGGCATGGAGATGACGCGGCCGCCCTGGCGGATGAACAGCGCCGGCAGGAACCGGTGCATGTGATCGAAGTGCGGAATGTCCTGGAAGGCATCGCGCCGGAAGACTTTAAGGCCGCAGCCGGTATCTGGCGTCGCATCCTTCAGGATCGACGCGCGCACCTTGTTCGCGATGCGCGAGCCCCAACGCTTGGCGGAGGTGTCGCGACGCTTCTGCCGCCAACCGGCCATGAGGATCGGCTGGGGACCGACGCGCTCCTCAGCCTGGCCACGAGCGAGCATCCCGGGGATCGAGGCAGGATCGTTCTGGCCGTCGCCGTCGAGTGTCGCGATCCAGGTGCCGCGAGCATGCTTCACGCCGGTGATGACGCCAGCGCTTTGGCCGCAGCTCGCCTTGTGGCGGATGATGCGCAGAGGCGCGCCTTCGGCGAGCGCCTGACGCAGCCGTTGCGGCGTCTCGTCCGTGCTGCCGTCGTCGACATAGACGATTTCAAAGGAGATGTCGGTGAGTGCCGCGCGGATCTCCCCGATGAGTGGGAGAATGTTGGGAGCCTCGTTCCGCACCGGCACGACGACCGAGATCAACGGCTGCCCGCCGTGCGGAGACAACAGAGAACCCTGGTTAAGTGCCTGGCTCATGAAACGGCGGCTCCTTCGCGGCGATCGGGAGATTGGGTGGACAAGCCAGAACGGCCAGCCACCCTCTCGATCATGCTAGGAAGCACCTTAAAAATGCTCAGAAAATGGCCCTCGCCGCCATGATTGACGCCTTAGTTCAGGCAGTTCGGTCCGCACGCGAACCGATTGCCGCCTGAGCCGCCGCCAGCCTTGCGACCGGCACCCGGTACGGGCTGCAGGACACGTAGTCGAGCCCGATGCTCTGGCAGAAGGCGATGCTCGAGGGATCGCCGCCATGCTCGCCGCAGATGCCGAGCTTGAGCTTCGGCTTGGTCTGCCGGCCCTTCTCGGCGGCGATCTGCACCAGCAGGCCAACGCCGTCGCGGTCGAGCGAGATGAACGGGTCTTTCTCAAAGATCCCGCTCTCGATGTATTTGGGCAGGAACTTGCCCGCATCGTCCCGCGAGAGGCCGTAGGTGGTCTGCGTCAGGTCGTTGGTGCCGAAGCTGAAGAAGTCGCCCACCTCGGCGATCTTGTCCGCGAGCAGGGCGGCGCGCGGCAGTTCGATCATGGTGCCGACCTGATACTCGACCCGGCGACCCTTCGCCTCGAACACCTGTTTCGCAATGCGGTCGACCTGAGCCCGGGTGATCTCCAGCTCGCGCTTGGACGCCACCAGCGGGATCATGATTTCGGGTACCGGCGCGGCCCCGGTCTCCTCGGCGACGAGGATCGCCGCCTCGAAGATCGCCTGCGCCTGCATCTCGTAGATTTCCGGGTAGGTTATGCCGAGGCGGCAGCCGCGATGGCCGAGCATCGGGTTGGCTTCGGAGAGATCCGCCGCGCGGCGGTGCATCGTCGCCATGTCGACGCCGAGCGCCGAGGCGACCTCCGCCAGCTCATGCTCGCCATGCGGCAGGAACTCGTGCAGCGGCGGGTCGAGCAGGCGGATCGTCACGGGCAAGCCCGCCATGATCCGGAATAGCGCGACGAAGTCCTCACGCTGGAACGGGAGCAGCTTCTCGAGCGCCGAACGCCGTCCTTCCTCGTCCGACGCCATGATCATCTGGCGCACGGCGCCGATACGGGTCGGGTCGAAGAACATGTGCTCGGTGCGGCAGAGGCCGATGCCTTCGGCGCCGAAGCGCTTGGCCGTCTCGGCGTCGAGCGGCGTCTCGGCATTGGAGCGTACCGCGAGCGTCCGCACGTCGTCAGCCCAGCTCATCATGACGCCGAAGTGGCCGGACACCTTGGGCTCGATCATTGCCACGTAGCCGGCGAAAATCTCGCCGGTCGCGCCGTCGATGGTGATGACCTCGCCGGCCTGGATGGTCTTTCCGCCGGCCGAGAGCGTCTGCGCGCCGTAATCGACCCCAACCCCGCCGGCGCCGGAGACGCAGGGACGGCCCATGCCGCGCGCCACCACCGCCGCGTGGCTCGTCATGCCCCCGCGCGTGGTGAGAATGCCGCGCGCCGCGTGCATGCCATGGATATCCTCCGGGCTCGTTTCGACGCGCACGAGGATGACCGCCTCGCCCTTCTGCGACCGCATCTCCGCCTCGTCTGCGGAGAAGACGACGAGGCCGGAGGCGGCGCCGGGGCTCGCCGGCAGGCCGCGCGAGATCAGGGTGCGCTTGGCGGTCGGGTCGAGCATCGGGTGGAGCAGCTGGTCGAGCGAGGCCGGGTTGATGCGCGTGATCGCTTCCTCGCGGGTGATGAGCCCGGCCTCGGCCATCTCGACGGCAATGCGAAGCGACGCGGGCGCGGTGCGTTTCCCGCTTCGGGTCTGCAGCATGTAGAGCTTGTTGCTCTGCACGGTGAACTCGATGTCCTGCATGTCCTTGTAGTGGTTCTCCAAGGTCTCGCGGACTGTCAGCAGCTCGGCATAGGCCTCGGGCAGCGCCTCCTCCATGCTGACCTCGCCGGGCTTGGCGCGGGCGCGGGACAGCGGTTGCGGCGTGCGGATGCCGGCGACGACATCCTCGCCCTGCGCGTTGACCAGGAACTCGCCGTAGAAGACGTTCTCGCCGGTCGAAGGGTCGCGGGTGAAGCACACGCCCGTCGCGCAGTCGGTTCCCATGTTGCCGAAGACCATCGCCTGGACGTTGACCGCCGTGCCCCACTCGGAGGGGATGTCGTGCAGGCGGCGATAGGTGATGGCGCGGGTGTTCATCCAGCTGCCGAAGACGGCGCCGATGGCGCTCCACAGCTGCTCGGTCGGCGACTGCGGGAACGGCTTGCCGGTCTCGTTGAGCACCAGCGACTGGTAGGCCTCGACGACCTCCTGCCACTGATGGGCGGTAAGCTCCGTATCCTCGATGACGCCGCTGTCGATCTTGGCCTGCTCGATGATTTCCTCGAAGCGATGGTGGTCGACGCCGAGCACGACGCTGCCGAACATCTGGATGAAGCGGCGATAGCTGTCCCAGGCGAAGCGCTCGTCACCGGAGGCGGCAACCAGTCCGATGACCGTCTCGTCGTTCAGGCCGAGGTTGAGGACGGTGTCCATCATGCCGGGCATCGAGACGCGGGCGCCGGAGCGCACGGAGACGAGCAGCGGCTTCTCGGCATCGCCGAACTTCAGGCCGACGGCTTCCTCGACCCGGGTGAGGGCCTCGCGGACCTGCGCGTCGAGGTCGTCCGGATAGCGGCTGCCGTTCTTGTAGAAGGCGGTGCAGAGATCGGTGGTGATGGTGAAGCCGGGCGGCACGGGCAGGCCGATGGTCGCCATCTCCGCGAGGTTGGCGCCCTTGCCGCCGAGAAGATTGCG
This sequence comes from Acidisoma sp., assembly GCF_965199065.1. Classification (NCBI taxonomy): domain Bacteria; kingdom Pseudomonadati; phylum Pseudomonadota; class Alphaproteobacteria; order Acetobacterales; family Acidocellaceae; genus Acidisoma; species Acidisoma sp. The sequence continues at coordinate 2,176,665 of NZ_CBDAQN010000003.1, forward strand.
CATCTCGGACCTGCCTTCGTTGTGGCCGGCGCCGAAGTTATAAACCCACTTGGTCGTTACTTCGTTCATCAGGCGGTTCCCGTTGTTTCTAGCCGCGAGAAGTCGGCGGCGCGATCCGTCAACGACCGTAGCCGCTTCAGCAGTCTCAGGCGATTAATTCTTAAAGCTGCCGTCTCGGAATTAACGGTCACGTCATCGAAGAAACTGTCGACCGCGGGCCGTATGGCAGCAAGTCTTGTCATGGCGGCGGCATAATCTTCGTCCGCGAGTGCTTTTGTGACGGCAGTATCGGCGTCTGCGAGAACTGTGTTGAGGGTTTTCTCGGCGGGTTCCTCCAACAGCGCGGCATCGACCTCGCCAGTGTCGGGCGGGCCTTTGCGTTCCTCGATGCGCAGGATGTTGGTGGCGCGGCGGTAGGCGGCGAGCAGGTCCGCGCCTTCGGCGGTTCCAAGCAACGCCTCGACGGCATCGGCGCGGTGGAGGAGGCGGGTGAGGTCGTCGTCGTTGGCGGCGGCGAAGGCGGCTGCGAGCACGTCATGCCGGCGGCCCTCGGTACGGAGCTGGACGCGCAGACGCTCGACGATGAAGGCGAGAACGTCGTCCCGCACGGCGATCTTGCGGCCTTCGTCCGCGTTCGTGTCGCTGAGGGCGGAGTGAATTTCCGGGCGCAGGGGCAGGCGAAGGCCGTTCTCACGAATAATGCGGATGATGCCGAGGGCCGCCCGCCGCAAGGCGTAGGGGTCGCCCGAGCCCGTCGGCTTCTCGTCGATCGCGAAGAACTGCGCGAGCAGGTCGATCTTGTCGGCAAGGGCGACTGCGATCGAGACCGGGGCGGCCGGTACTGCGTCGCTCGGGCCTTTGGGCGCGTAGTGATCGCGGATGGCCGCCGCGACCTCCGGATGCTCGCCGTCATGCAGTGCGTAGTAGCCGCCCATGACGCCCTGAATCTCGGGAAACTCGCCGACCATGCCGGTCGTGAGGTCGGCCTTGGCGAGGGTCGCGGCATGGAAGGCAAGCCGCCAATCGGCGTCCAGCGACTTCGCGACATGATCGGCAAGGCGCGCCAGCCTTCCAACGCGGTCGTGTTGTGTGCCGAGTTTGGCGTGGAAGGTGACCTTCTTCAGCGCCTCCACGCGGCTCTCCAAGGTCTCGCGCCGGTCGAGATCCCAAAAATGCCGCGCATCCGATAGCCGCGCCCGCAGCACCCGCTCATTGCCGGCGACAATCGCCGCGCCCTTATCCGCCGCCGCGATGTTGGCCGCGAAGACGAAGGCGGGCGCGGGTTTCCCCGCGGCGTCCGTGAGCGCGAAGTAGCGCTGGTTGATGCGCATGGAGACCTGCCGGACTTCCGGCGGCAAATCCATGAAACGGTCGTCGATCCGCCCGAGCAGCGCCACCGGCCATTCGACCAGACCCGCCACCTCGTCGAGCAGCCCGTCGTCCGGCACGACCGAGTAACCTGCGGAGGCCGCTCGCGCGCCAATGCCCTCGGCGATCAGCGCGCGACGCTCGGACGCATCAGCGATCACGCAGCGATCCCTCAAGGATCCCTCATATTGGGCCGAGGACGTAATGCGGATCTCGCCCGGCGCCATGAAGCGGTGGCCTTCGGTGAGGTCGCCGCTGACGAGCCCGTGCCCGTCATCGTCGCCGCTCGCCAGGGTGAATGGCACGACCGCGCCGTCGAGCACACAGAGGATGCGGCGCAGCGGGCGCACCCAGGTAAAGGCGCTGGTGCCGCCCCAGCGCATCGACTTCGGCCAGGGAAAGCGCCGCAGGAGTGCGGGGATCGCCTCGGCGATCAGCGCACCGGCCGGGCGGCCGGCGACCGTCTTTTCCAGCAGCCAGTAGCCGGCATCCTCCCGCAGATCGTCCCGCGTCGCGCCGTGCTTGCGCAGGAACCCCGCGAGCGCCTGTTCGGGCGCGGCGAGTTTAGGTCCGCGCTCGCTGACGGTGGAGGCCGGCACTTCGGCTGCAACCTCGCCCATCCAGGCTATGCGGCGAGGCCCGTACAGCGTGCGGGCGTTGTCAGGCTTCAGCGGCGCCAGCGCCTCGGCGAGAAGGCGGGCGAGGTTGTCTGCCGCCTGTGCCTGCATGCGGGCGGGGATTTCCTCGGAGAAGAGTTCTAGCAGAAGGTCGGCCATCACGCCTGCTCCCCGGCGAGCCACGCCTCGCAGCAGCCGCGCGCCAGCACCCGCACCCGGCCGATATAGGCGGCGCGTTCGGTCACGCTGATGACGCCCCGCGCATCGAGCAGGTTGAACAGATGGCTCGCCTTGATGCACTGGTCATAGGCCGGCTGGGCCAGCTTCGCATCCAGTAGCCGGCCGCACTCGTGCTCGGCATCGGCGAAGTGCCGCGCCAGCATCCCGGTATCCGCGACCTCGAAGTTATGGGCGCTGTAGTCGCGCTCGGCGCGGAGGAACACATCGCCGTAGCTCACGCCCTGGCCGTTGAAGTCGAGGTCGTAGACGTTTTCGACCCCTTGCACGTACATCGCCAGCCGCTCCAGCCCGTAGGTGAGTTCCATGCTCGGCAGGGCGCAGGTGATGCCGCCGACCTGCTGGAAGTAGGTGAACTGCGTCACCTCCATGCCATCGCACCAGACTTCCCAGCCGAGGCCCCAGGCGCCGAGCGTCGGGCTCTCCCAATCGTCCTCGACGAAGCGGATGTCGTGCGCGTTCACATCGATCCCGATGGCGGCGTAGCTGCCGAGCAGCAGCGCCTGGGCGTCGGCCGGGCTCGGTTTGATGAGCACCTGATACTGGTAATAGTGCTGCAGCCGGTTGGGGTTCTCGCCGTAGCGGCCGTCGGTCGGGCGGCGGCTCGGCTGCACATAGGCGGTCTTCCACGCCTTGTTACCCAGCGCGCGCAGGGTCGTGGCAGGGTGAAAGGTGCCGGCGCCCATCTCCACGTCGTAGGGCTGGAGGATGACGCAGCCTTGCGCGGCCCAATACTCATGCAGCCGCAGAATGATCCCCTGAAAGCTCAGGGGCTTGCGCTGGCTTGTCGAAGTCAGGTTCATGCGCTTCCGAGGGCTCGCCAAAGGGGGCCTTCCATTACGGTGCCCGCCGGCTTCGGGCAAGGCGCGGCCGGCTTAGCAAGGCTGCAAGGCAGAGAGCGGAGACAGCGGTATGAGCGACGCGGCGGCGGTGATCGCGGCCTATTACGCAGCCTTCAACGCGGGAGATAAGGCAGCCTTCCTCGATCTCCTGACCGAGGATGTGGCGCATGACATCAACCAGGGCGAGCGCCAGACAGGCAAAGCAGCGTTCGGACGTTTCGTCGACCACATGACGCGCTGCTACCGGGAGCGGCTGGAGGATATCGTGATCCTGACCGGCCCGGCACCCGACCGGGGCGCGGCGGAGTTCACCGTTGTCGGCGAGTATCTCGCGACGGACGAGGGCCTGCCCGAAGCCCGCGGCCAGACCTACGTTCTGCCGGCGGGCGCCTTCTTCACGTTGCGAGACGGCCGCGTGGCGCGCATCAGCAACTACTACAACCTGCAGGATTGGCTGGCCCAAGTCGCGGGCTAGCCGCGCGGACTTCCCGATCGCGAAACGGATGCAGGTTTGCCGCGTTCTCTGGGCTGGGCTGACCTCGCATTCTTGATGCTGCACCTGCGTTGACCGTCCGCCATCGCCAGATTACAGAAGCTCCAAGAGAGACAAAACCGCCTCCGGAGCCGTAACCGCGATTCTGTTTCGCTCCCGCGCATCCGGTTAATTAGTCCTGACAATCCACTGGAACCGCTTATGCCAGACGTGCGCGATGCATTGATTATCGGCAAGCGTAGCGACGGCTCGCTCGTCCGCCGCCCTCTCTCGCCGCATCTGCAGATCTACAAGCCGCAGGTCAGCACCGTCACGTCGATCCTGAACCGCGCCACCGGCATCGCGATCTCGGTCGGGCTGATCCTGATGGTGTGGTGGCTCGTCGCCGCCGCCACCGGCCCGAAAGCTTTCGCCTCGGCCCAGGGCTTCATCGGCTCGCCCATCGGCCTCATCATGATGTTCGGCTGGACGGTGGCGCTCTGGTATCATTTCTGCGCCGGCATCCGCCATCTCGTCTGGGACGCCGGCTACGGCTACGGGGTCAAGACCTCGCACCAGACCGCGCTCATCACCGTCGCGGCGACGGTAGTCCTGACCGTGATCAGCTGGATCATCGGCCTGGCCGTCTGGCTCTGAGGATCTCCGTCATGGCACAGAACGAAAAGCTCTCCGTCACGATGCGGCAGACGCAACTCGGCCGCGTCAAGGGCCTTGGTGCCGCCAAGACCGGCGTCCACCACTGGTGGGCCGAGCGCGTCACCTCGGTGGCGCTCATCCCCCTGACGCTATGGTTTGTCTTCTCGGTGCTCTCGCTCGCCGGGCATCCGCAGCCTGCGATCGCGCACTGGATTTCCCATCCCCTGGTGGCGGTGCTGCTCATCGCTCTGATCCTCGCCTCCTTCCATCACACGATCCTCGGGCTGCAGGTGATCATGGACGACTATATCCATGAGGAGATGCCGCGGCTCGCTGCCATCCTGACAATGAAGGCAGTTCTATACCTGCTGGGCCTCGCGGCACTGCTCGCCGTGCTGAAACTCGCCATCTGAAAAGGGCGCCACGATGAACGCGATCTCCAAGCCGTCGCTCGGTGCCTACAACGTCGTCGACCACACCTATGACGTGGTCGTGGTGGGCGCCGGCGGCGCCGGCCTGCGCGCGACGCTCGGCATGGGCGCCGCCGGCCTCAAAACCGCCTGCATCACCAAGGTCTTCCCCACCCGCAGCCACACGGTCGCGGCCCAGGGAGGCATCGGCGCCGCGCTCGGCAACATGGGCGAGGACGACTGGCGCTGGCATATGTACGACACCGTGAAGGGGTCGGACTGGCTCGGCGACCAGGACGCCATCGAATACATGTGCCGCAACGCCATCCCGGCAATTTACGAACTCGAGCATTTCGGCGTGCCCTTCAGCCGCACGGAAGATGGCCGCATCTACCAGCGGCCCTTCGGCGGCCACATGCAGGAATACGGCAAGCGCCCCGCCATGCGAGCCTGCGCCGCCGCCGATCGCACCGGCCACGCCATCCTGCACACGCTCTACCAGCAGAGCCTCAAGCATGAGGTCGAGTTCTTCGTCGAGTTCATCGCCCTCGACCTTATCATGGACGAGGACGGCACCTGCCGCGGCGTGACCGCCTGGAGCCTCGAGGACGGCCTCATCCACCGCTTCCGTGCCCAGAGCGTGGTGCTCGCCACCGGCGGCTACGGGCGCGCCTATCAGAGCTGCACCTCCGCCCATACCTGCACCGGCGATGGCAACGGCATGGCGATCCGCGCCGGCCTGCCCATGCAGGACATGGAGTTCGTGCAGTTCCATCCGACGGGGATTTTCAGCGCCGGCTGCCTCATCACCGAAGGCGCGCGCGGCGAGGGCGGCTATCTTACCAATGCCGCTGGCGAACGTTTCATGGAGCGCTATGCGCCGACCGCCAAGGATCTGGCGAGCCGCGATGTCGTTTCCCGCTCCATGACCATCGAGATCAACGAAGGGCGCGGCTGCGGTCCGAACAAGGACCACATCATGCTGCACCTCGAGCATCTCGGCGCCGAGCTTCTCCATGAGCGGCTACCCGGCATCTCCGAGACCGCCCGCGTCTTCTCGGGCGTCGATGTGACCAAGGAGCCGATCCCGGTGCTGCCGACCGTGCACTACAACATGGGCGGCATCCCGACGAACTACCACGGCGAGGTGCTCTCGCCGACCGCGGCGGACCCCGATCGCGTCGTGCGTGGGCTGATGGCCGTCGGCGAATGCGCCAGCGTGTCCGTGCATGGCGCCAACCGCCTTGGGACGAATTCGCTGCTCGACCTCGTGGTCTTCGGTCGCGCCGCCGCCCAGCGCGCCGCCGAGATCATTCAGCCCGGAGCCTCCCAGGCGCCGCTGCCGCCGAAGGCCGGCGAGGCCTCGCTCGACCGCTTCGATGCGACGCGTCACGCCAAGGGCGACACGCGCGTCTCCGAGCTGCGGGTCGATCTGCAGCGGGCCATGCAGTCGCACGCCGCCGTGTTCCGCAGCTCGGCGAGCCTCAAGGAGGGCGTCGCCAAGGTGCGGCGCGCCTGGGACGGAATGTCGGATATGGGCGTCGCCGACCGCAGCCTGATCTGGAACTCGGATCTCGTCGAGGCTCTGGAGCTGCAGAACCTGATGGGTAACGCCATGACGACGATGGTCGGCGCCGAGGCGCGGCTGGAAAGCCGTGGCGCCCACGCGCATGACGACTACCCGAACCGGGACGACGCCGAGTGGATGAAGCACACGCTCGCGTGGTGCGACGCCAACGGCAACGTCAAGCTCGGCTACCGCCCGGTGAAGATGCAGACCCTGACCAACGAGGTCTCGGTCTTTCCGCCCCAGAAGCGCGTTTACTGAGCGCGTTCACTAAGACGCCTCCCGAATATCGGAGCCTGATATGGCAACCTTTACCCTGCCAAAGAACAGCAAGGTCGTCGCCGGCAAGCGCTACCGGGCGCCGGCCGGCGCGAAACGCGTGCGCGAGTTCCACATCTACCGCTGGAACCCGGACGACGAACTCAACCCGCACACCGATATCTACGAGATCGATCTCGACGCCTGCGGACCGATGGTTCTGGACGCTCTCATCAAGATCAAGAACGAGGTCGACGGCACGCTGACCTTCCGCCGCTCCTGCCGCGAAGGCATCTGCGGCAGCTGCTCGATGAACATCGACGGCACCAACACGCTCGCCTGCCTCAAGCCCATCGAGGAGGTGAAGGCCGCGGTGCGGATCAACCCGCTGCCGCATATGGCCGTCATCAAGGATCTGGTGCCGGATCTCAGTCAGGCTTACGCGCAGTATCGCAGCATCGAGCCCTGGCTGCAGTCGGAGACGCCGCCGCCCCCCGATGGCGAGCGCCTTCAGAGCGTCGAGGAGCGGTCGAAGCTCGACGGCATGTGGGAGTGCATCCTGTGCTTCTGCTGCACCACGAGCTGCCCGAGCTACTGGTGGAATGGCGACAAATACCTTGGCCCGGCCGTGCTGCTGGCCGCCTACCGCTGGATCGCCGACAGCCGCGACGAGCATACGGGCGAGCGGCTGGACGCGTTGCAGGACCCGTTCAAGCTCTACCGGTGCCACACGATCATGAATTGCGCCGAGACCTGCCCGAAGGGGCTCAATCCGGCGCAGGCCATCGGCGAGATCAAGAAGCTGATGGTGCAGCGCCAGGGCTGACCGCCCTGGCCGCTCATCATGTTCAGGGGTAGCCTCGGCACCGCGAAGGGGCGGGCGGCCGCATGGTCCGACTCGCTTCTTGTCGACCACGGCGTGTTCCGCCTCGTCTGGTCGAACTGGGCGGAGGTCGTGCCGGGGCGCATGTATCGCTGCAACCATCCGCAGGCCTGGCGGCTGGCGGCAGCGAAGCGCCGGCTCGGGATCAGAACCATCATCAATCTCCGCGGGCGGCGGTTCTGCGGGTCCGACGCTCTGTCGCGCGAGGCGGCGGATCGCCTCGGGTTGCGCCACATCGACATGGCGTTCGAGAGCCGTGGTGCTCCGCACCGGGACCGCATCCTGCGTTTCGCCGATATTTGCCAGAACCTGGATGAGCCGGCGGTCATGCACTGCAAGTCTGGGGCAGATCGGGCTGGCCTCGCGGCAGGGCTGTTCCTCATGTTCAACGGCGGCACGAGCCAGGACGCCTTGCGCCAGCTCTCCTGGCGGTTCGGCCATTGGCGCCGGGCCCGCACCGGCATTCTCGACGCGTTCTTTCACCGCTACGCCGAACAGGCCGAAGGGCGCATCCCATTTCTGGAGTGGGTCAGCACGGAATATGATGAAGCCGCGTTAAAGCGGGATTTCGTGGCGGGTGGGTTGTCGGCCTTCATGGTTGATCGCGTGCTCCGGCGCGAATAAAGGGTCGGTGCGGCGCCAGAATGGCTCCCCCAGGCGTCCGCACGAACCCGAAACGGCAACGGCCCTCAGGATGATCGACGAAGACGTCCCGTCCAACCTTTCGGCCGGCCTGCGCCCGCCGGCACTCAGCCTTGCGGCGGGCAGCATCGTGGTCGGCCTGATCGTGCTGGCGCTCAAGGCGGGCGGCTGGTGGATCACGGGCAGTGCCGCGCTCTACTCGGATGCGTTGGAGACGGTCGTCAACGTCGCGACCGCGGCCGTTGCGTTCTGGACACTCCGCATCGCGGCCAAGCCCGCGGACCACGACCATCCCTACGGCCATGACAAGGCAGAGTTTTTCTCGGCCGTGGTCGAGGCAGTGCTCATCATCCTCGCGGCCGGGTCGATCCTGCACCACGTCTGGCTCAACTTCCGGCTGGGTCATCAGCTCGACGCGCCGGTCCGTGGCATGGCGCTCAACGTCTCGGCGACCATCCTGAACGGCGGCTGGGCGTGGCTCCTGCTGAGCCAGGGGCGTCGCCTCCGGTCTCCTGCATTGCTCGCGGATGCGCGCCATCTCGGCACCGACGTGGTGACCTCGGTGGGCATTCTGCTCGGCCTCGTCCTCGTGCTGCTGACCGGCACGCTGTGGCTCGACTCGGCGCTCGCAGTGGCGACGGCGGCCTACATCCTCTGGACCGGCCTCCGCATGCTGCGCTCATCGCTGAGCGGCCTGATGGACGCCGCGCCGGATGACGAAACATTGGATCGCATCCGCCGGACCGTCAGCCTGCATGCCGACGGCGCTCTCGAGGCGCACGACCTGCGCACGCGGCAGGCGGGGCGGCTGACGTTTCTGCAATTCCACCTCGTCGTGCCGAGCGCGATGCGCGTGGATGAGGCGCATGACATCTGCGATCGCATCGAGACGGCGCTGATGCGGGAGATGGAGGGGTTGATCGTCACCATCCATGTGGAACCCGAACGGAAAGCGAAGCACACCGGTGTGGTCGTTCTCTGACCGGCCGGCTGACGCCGCTCGTCATGCCTCCGGGTTCTTCATCAATCGTTAGAGCGTGATGCGTTCGTTTGCGGCACCCGGCCTCGCGCTATTGCGTTGTCTGCTCGCGCGAGGCCTCGTCAACCTGAAAAGATGCCCGTTCAAAGATGTATGTCGGTAAGCGTGGGCTTTCCCTGTGCCACCGCGACGCCGGCGATACGGCCGCCGTCCTGGGCGGAGATCATGATCATGTCTCCGGCCGAGAGCATGTCGGCCGCGTCGGCGAAAAAGCCCTGTTCCGAGACATTATCCAACGCGTCGGCCCCTGCTTTATAGTGCCACAGCGTGAAGCCGTTCGCATAGGCCAGAACGCATAGATTGCGGAGTGCAAAAGACATCGTCGTTCTCTCACCTTGTGGTAGAGGACTAAAGTCCTCTGTGGTGTGCATCAGGAAATTATGCCTAGCGACCGAAGCGGCCAGTCGAGCCGGTCCAGCGCCTCTCTCCATACGCGCCCTTCGGCCTTTTCCATCGGATTGGCGGCATCGGGGGCGCGGCCACGGTGGCCCCAGAGGCGCAGGATGCGGACGTGATGAAGGTCGATTCGCCGCCGGCGATAGAGCGTGTCGAGGCACTTCACGACTTCCGCCGGCGAGCAGATCGCAGCGGCTGTCTGACGCGTCCCGGCCTTTCGCGGCGCGTCCTCGGCCTCTGCCGTCAGGGCCTGGACCATCCAGATAATGCAGGCTTCGGCGTCTGCGAACGGCCGGCCGCGCCTGTGCGGGCCGCCGGACGCGCTGCCGCGAAGGGCTGGCGCCGCACCGCGCCCGGGTGCGCGGAAGACGCCGCGCGGGCTCGGCGGGATGGGCCCGGCGACGGGCTGCCGCCCGCTGGCAGGGCCTGTCGTTCTCTCTTTCTGGATCATGAAAACATCCGTGTCTGGGGGTCCCGAAGGGTGCCGACGGTCGTCGTCGGCTGCTCCGCAGAGATCAAGGTGATCCCGCGAAATGGCGCGCAACTTCCATTTCGGTATCAATTCCATTAACGCAATAGATTCAAATTAGCAATAAAAATAGGGATAGATTCCCATTTTTGGTTGTTGCTCCCGCCTTGGCCTTGAATTCGATGGAAACCTGATGCGGCACGAAGATATTTGGCGCGCGATCGACACACTCGCGGCGGAGCGTGGTCTCTCGGCCTCCGGCCTTGCGCGCCGGGCGGGCCTCAACGCGACAACCTTTAATATATCGAAACGATCGACGCCGGATGGCCGCGCAAGGTGGCCGAGCACGGAGAGCGTGTCCAAGGTTCTGGGGGCCGCGGACGCGACGCTGGAGGAGTTCGCGAGCCTGGTAAGCGGCGCCCGCGCCTTGCCCGCCGGCGGCCGGCCGACGACGCGGCGACTGCCGATGATCGCGATGACGCAGGCGGCGCTGCCCGGCTTTTTCGACGACTCGGGTTATCCCTCCGGCAAGGATTGGGACGAGGCCGGCCTGCCCGAGGTGTCCGACCCCCACGCCTTCGCGATCGAGGTCAGCGGCGACGCGCTCGAACCCGTCTACCGGGACGGGGACATGCTGATCGTCTCGCCGCTGGCGCCGGTCAGGCGCGGCGACCGCGTCGTTCTGAAGGACCGGAAGGGGCGCGTCATGGTGCGCCAGGTCGTGCGCCGGTCGCCGCGCGGCGTCGATGCGCGGTCGCTTAACCCGGCACGCGGCGATATAAGGCTAGGGACGGAGGCGATCGTCTGGATGCACCGCATCGTCTGGGTCAGCCAGTAGCGATGCATCGTCGGGATCAGCCAATGACGATCTGCCGCTACACAAGGCCGAATGCTGGCGCGCCGCACTGTTTACCCGGGAGAGACCAGCCCTACATGCGCCGCATGCCGCGTCAGCAGATGGATATCACGCCTGAACTTCTCCTCCGGGCCTACCGCGCCGGCCTGTTCCCGATGGCGGAAACGCGGGAGGGTTTTCGCCTCTACTGGCTCGACCCGGAATTGCGGGGCGTGCTGCCGCTGGACACATTCCACCTGCCGCGCCGGCTCGCGCGGACGGTGCTTTCGGACCGTTACCGTGTCACCTCGGACGCGGCCTTCGAAGTAGTGATAGCCGCCTGCGCCGAGTCCGGACCACGCCGTGCGGAAACCTGGATCAACCCGACCATCGAACGTCTTTTCGTCGAGCTGCATGAGCTTGGGCATGCTCATAGTATCGAGTGCTGGAACGGCACGGAGCTTGTAGGCGGCCTGTATGGGCTCGCCATCGGCGGCGCGTTCTTCGGGGAAAGCATGTTCTCCCGGGCAAGGGACGCCTCCAAGGTGGCGCTCGTGCATCTCGTGGCGCGGCTGCGGATGGGCGGGTTCACGCTGCTCGATACGCAGTTCGTCACCACGCATCTGGCTCAGTTCGGCACGCGGGAGGTCCCGCGCGCGGTCTACCGCCGGAGCCTCGCGGACGCCATCGATGCCCCGGCGGTCTGGATCGGAGACGAGGTCGGTAACGATTGGCGGGATACTGTCGAAGAGATGCGCGAGGAGAGCGGATGACGATCGCGAGCAAAATCTGGGCGGGTCTGGCGCTGGCGGTGCTTGCCCCGCTGGGTGTCTCGTCAGGCGCCCGGGCGCAGGACTTCCCGACGATCGAGCCTCAGCGGCCGGTTGCCATAACCTATGATCTCTCGTCCACGGCGACGGGTCCGATGCAAATCCAGGCATTTGCCGATCCCGCCCAGCAGGTCGCGCGCCTGCAACTCGGCCAGGGATCGGATTATCTGTTGCTGAACCGGGCCACCGAGCAGGTGATGCTCGTCTCGCCGGGTAAAGGGCTGATCTTCGTCGTCTCTTCGGCGGGGATGCTGCATCGCCGGCTGGGTCCTGATTCGGGGCTGCGGTTCACCCGCGCCGGGCACCGCATGATAGCGGGCGAGGGCTGTACCGTCTGGAACGTCGTCGGGCCGTCGGGAAGCGGAGACGCCTGCGTGACCCGTGACGGCGTTGTTCTGGAGGGCGCGGGGCAGGGCGACCGGCCCGACGATCACGGCCAGATCCCTTCGGGTCATCTGCAGGCCACCGCCGTGAGCTACGCGCCGCTGCCGCCCTCCCTGTTCCGACCGCCGGCCGGCCTGCAGGAGGTCGATCTGCCGCCTAGTCTGTTCCGGGCCCTGATCCCCGGACTTGCAGGAGTAGCGAACCCATGAGCCTCCCGAGCGTGCCTGCGACACCTTCGGCCGCGCGGCGTTCCCCCGGCGCGTCGGTTGTCCGGCGGACAGGACCGGCTGGATGGTTCACCGCCCCCTGGAGGGATCGTTCGGGCAGGTTCTCGGCCTGGAAGACCCTGGTGCTCGGCGGCTGCGTCCTGCCCGGCGTCTATATGACCGGCCAGTGGTGCCTGGGCGACTTCACCAGCCGCCCGCTCAATCAGGCGATGCTGATGACCGGCGTCTGGGCGGTGTGGTTCCTGCTGCTTTCGCTCGCGGTGAGCCCGGCCCGCTCCATATTCGCGCTGCCCAAACTCATCCAGGTGCGGCGGATGCTCGGCCTCACCGCCGCCGCCTACACCGTCGCGCATCTCATCTTCTACGGCGCCATGGAGGGTTTCAACCTGCCCTTCGTCGTCGGAGAGATCATCCATCGCTTCTACCTGACCATCGGCTTCATCGCGGTGGCGGGTTTCGTGGTGCTCGCCATTACCTCGACCGATGCCTCGATCCGCAGTCTCGGGAAGCGCTGGAAGCTGCTGCACCAGCTCATCTATCCGATCGCGGTGTTGTCGCTGTGGCATTTCTTCCTGACGCAGAAGATCGACGTGACGCTGGCGGTTCTGCCGACAGGGCTGTTCCTGTGGCTGATGCTCTGGCGCGGACTGCCTCCTGCCGCGGAGCGGACGGTCGCGGGGCTGCTGGTTCTCGCACTGGTGGCAGGCGCCGGGACGATCGCGCTGGAATACGCCTGGTACGATCTCGCGACCTTTGTTCCCGCGTCCCGGGTGCTGGCGGCGAACTGGCATTGGGGACCGCAGGGTCCGCGGCCGTCCTTCTGGGTCACGCTGGATGGCTTGGCCGTCGTGGTGGCCGCGCTCGTCTGGCGGAACATTCCGAAGGCGAAGCTCGGGGGCCTCGCGCTTCGGTAGGTCGTCAGGCGGCCTGAGGCTCCGCCAGCAGGTTCTGCGCCACGAGCGTCTCCGCGATCTGCACCGCATTGAGCGCCGCGCCTTTGCGCAGGTTGTCCGCCACGCACCAGAAGGCGATGCCGTTCGGCACCGTCGGGTCCTTCCGGACGCGGCTGACGAAGACATCGTCCTCGCCGGCGATCTCGGCGGGCGTGGCGTAGCCGCCATCCTCGCGCACATCCAGGACGGTGATGCCCGGCGCATCGCGGAGCGTCGCCCGCGCCTCGCCGGCCGTCAGCGCGTTCTCGAACTCGACGTGAAGCGCCAGCGCATGGCCGATGAAGACCGGCACGCGCACGCAGGTGGCGATGACGGCGATCGACGGGTCGAGGATTTTCTTCGTCTCCACGACCATCTTCCACTCCTCTTTGGTGGAGCCGTCGTCCATGAACACGTCGATGTGGGGGATGACGTTGTAGGCGATGTTCTTGGTGAACTGCTGTGGCGTGACGGGGTCGTTCACGAACAGCGCCCGGCTGTTGCTGAACAGCTCGTCCATGCCTTCCTTGCCCGCACCCGAAACCGACTGATAGGTCGCGACGGAAACGCGCTTGATCCTGAACTCGTCGTGGAGCGGCTTCAGGGCGAGGACCATCTGAATGGTCGAGCAGTTCGGATTGGCGATGATGCCTTTCTTCCGCCAGCCGGCAAGTGCGCCGGGGTTGACCTCCGGCACGACCAGCGGCACGTCCGGGTCCATGCGGAACTGGCTCGTGTTGTCGATGACCAGGCAGCCGGCGGCGGCGGCGCGCGGTGCATGGACAGCCGAGACCGATGCACCTGGGCTGAAGAGGGCGATGTCCCAGCCTCGGAAGTCGAACTTCTCCAGGTTGTGCGTCTTGAGGACGCGGTCTTCGCCGAAAGAAATCTCGACCCCTGAGGAGCGGCCGGAGGCCACCGCCGCGATGTCGCTGATGGGGAAATTCCGTTCGGCGAGCGTTTTGAGCATCTCGCGTCCCACAGCCCCTGTGGCGCCTACGACCGCGACCCGATACCCCATCATCCTTGCTCCCGCTTCACGACCCCGGACCCGGGGCGATCTCGCCGGTTAGCGACTTGTACCTCTCGCGACAAGCGAAGCTTGAGCCGGGCAGCCTCCCGACAGGAGGTGGACAAAGCCGCCGTTCGACGCTTATCGTTGCAAGTTCGACACGAGTAGGGTTTTCATGGGCGTTGTCCGCATTCGCAGCTTTGCCTTTTCGGGCATCCAGGCCGTGCCGGTCGAGGTGCAGGCTCAGGCTGCCAGCGGCCTGCCGGCCTTCCAGGTGGTGGGCCTGCCCGACAAGGCGGTGGCGGAGGCGCGGGAACGGGTGCGGGCGGCGCTCTCCGCCATGGGCCTGTCCCTGCCTGCCAAGCGGCTGCTGATCAACCTCGCCCCCGCCGATCAGGTCAAGGAGGGCAGCCATTTCGAC